>NZ_JAESDH010000018.1 GCF_019249295.1 Alteromonas antoniana | reverse complement strand
CGGCTTATCTCCATTAAATGATCTTCGCAAAATCAGTTTAATGAATGCTGATGTCCCCCGTTAATGATGAAGAGCCATCATTTGTTGAGGTCTGGCGGGAAAACCGTTTATGCGTTCTTGTATAAGTTAGCAAAACCATTTCCCGACTGCTGATAACCATCACGCCAACCCGCATCATTCCTCGTTCTCAATCACATATACCTCACCGTCGTGCAGGCCCTGAATTGTCAGTTTCTGGCTGGATAGGGCATCTAAATAATCCAGGTGGGCCTGCTCAATTTTTTGCCCTGGCACCAGCAATGGGATCCCGGGTGGGTAGGGGGTGATAAGCGCCGCGGCCGTGCGGCCAACACTGTTTTTCAGTTCAACCAGCTCTCGTTTTCCAAAAAATGCGTCGGAAGGTAGTGTCGCCAGATGTATAGGCGGTATTGCTACCGGTAACGCTTTCTGACGGTTACTTTTGCGCAATGAGACATGCCCGGCATCCAGTTTATTCAAGGCGTTGAACAGCCTGACAATCTTTGAACGCATGCCACCGAACGTCAGCAATACCAGCAGTGTACTGTGGGTAAACTTCTCGATTTCCAGGCCGACTTCGTCCATCAGAAAACGGTGTATCTCCTGATTGGAATAAGACAGTGCAGAAATATCGATAAGAATTTTAAGTGGATCATGGCCGATATTGTCTGACTCAAAATGTGAAAACATCTGCTTGAAGTCATCGGCATCCAGAATGCGTACCCGGGTAAATTTCTCAGCCTGCTCTTTTAGCTCCTGCACGTGGCGCAGTAAATTATTGATAATTTTGAAACCTTCCATTTCCAGTTGTTTGCGGCACACATCCAGAGAGGCAATTAACTGGTACTGCGGTGACGTACTGGTGTGGATGGCATAAATCTCTTTGAAAAAGTCTTTATCAAAATCGGGATCATTCACATGGATATAGGAAGCTTGTGAAAACGCTGATACTACTTTGTGCGCGGAGTGGGTCACATAATCTGCGCCGGCGTTAATGGCGGAATACTGTCTGAACTGCGGATGAAATAAGGAATAGGCGAACCACGCCTCATCAATGAATACCTTGATGCCGTGCTGATGGGCATACTCAACCACTTGTCTGAGATCGGTAAGCAGACCATCGTAGGTACAACCGGTAAGTACAATAAGCTTCGCATCCGGGTTTTCGTCAATCATGGTTTTGAGCTGGCCCAGAGAGGGGGGCGCAAAAATGCCGTATTTCGGGTCCAGAATGCTGTCCAGATACAGCGGCAATGCCCGTGCCTGGACCATGCCGTAATGCACTGACTTGTGACAGTTTCGGTCAACAATCACCTTGTCACCTTCACGCAACAGGGTTTGCAGAATGATTTTGTTGGACGTGGAAGAGCCGTTGGTAACAAAATAGGAATGGTTAACTTCAAAGGTACTGGCGACAAGGTTCTGCGCTTTTCCAATGGCGTTGGTTCCGTCGGATAACGACCCCAAAGAATCGACGCTCACAGACAGGTCGCTGATAAACATGTTGCGACCGAAAAACTTGTAGAAGTCATTGATGTAACTGGAGCCTCTGAAACTGGCACCGCCACTGTGTCCCGGGGTGTGCCAGGAGTCATTGGTTTCTACCGCGTATTTTTTGTAAGCGGTCCAGAAGGGCGTTTCGCTGCGATCATCAAAGTCGTTCACGATATAAGCCAGCGCTGATTCTGGATCTGCTGCTATTTCATTAACCGCAAAAAACGCTTCTATCCGGCTTGAACGCTTTACGATATCAAAGCCGATATCATCCTCTGCGGTAACGTATACTGGCAGCTCATGACGAATAGCTTTAATCGCATCAATAACGGATTCATCGTGCGATAGTGACTCTTCGGTTTCCCAGCTAAGCAGTGCAGCCTGTATATCGCCGTCACTATAAAGCTCGGTTGTCGCATCATCCGCGGACGACGCCGTAACAATCGCCAGCGTTAAATCGTCCCTGTCCAGCGAATGCATAACCGATTCTAAATACTGTTTGGTACTGGCAAGTCGTGTCTGGTTGTGATCGATCACGAGGACTTTTAAACAGGGAGCTATAGTCACAGAGTTTCCTTTCATCATTAATAGCGTCATTGCCGGAGCGTCGGCCCGGGCAATGACGAAACAACATTTTATAGTCATGAAGACTAGCAATTATCAGGGGTTATTGAAATTGCTTCTCACGCCTAACATCGTGAAACAGAGGGGGAAGGGATCAGAGAGACAGTTTTGAGCCGGGTACCGGTTTCGACCAGTAGTAGCCTTGCCCGGCGTGACAGCCAAGCATCATCAGCTTACCCAGTGTGGCTTCATCCTCAATGCCTTCCGCGACAATCTCCAGTCCCAGACTATCGGCCATGGTGATAATGGCTTTGACGATTTCTTCATTGTCTGCATCGGTGGTCAGCGCGCTGACAAAAGAGCGGTCTATTTTGAGTTTTCTGGCATTAAAGTGGCGCAGGTAACCAAGATTAGAATATCCCGTGCCAAAGTCGTCGATAGCCACTGACACGCCCAGTTCGTCCAGAGACTTGAGCTGTGACTGGATCTGGTCTTTATCATCCAGAAGCTGAGACTCGGTGAGCTCCAGTTCGAGAGCGTTTGCCGGCAGATTCGCATTGTTCAGCGCTGATTCTACGGTTTGCTGGAGATTACCATCGGCAAACTGCACCACAGACAAATTCACGGCGACTTTCAGATCAGGAGACGAAGAGTTGCGCAAAGCCGCGCAGAAAAGGCAGGCTTCGTTAATTACCCATTTGCCAAGTTCGGTAATAACACCGCTGCTCTCAGCCAGAGGAATAAACTCATCCGGACTTATCATACTTCCGTCAGGCTGCGGCCAGCGCAAAAGTGCTTCTACTGCAATCGTTTTGCCGCTTCGCAAGTCGACAATCGGCTGATAAAACAGTGCAAACTGCTGTGATGTGACAGCCTGATGTAATTGTTGAAAAAGTGCGAATTTATCTTCGCTTCCCTTATCCATCTCTGCATCATAAAAATGGTAGGTCTTCCTGCCCACTTTTTTGGCCTGATACATGGCAATATCGGCTTTCCGGCAAAGCTGTTTAAACTGGTTTCCATGTTGCGGAGCGACGGCAATTCCTATTGATGCAGAAATAACGATGCGGGTTTGCATGATGATAAATTCTTTCGCGCACAGGTCGATAATTGTGCTCGCCAGAGCGTGGATCTCGCGTAAGGAATCATTGATAGGGGCTATCAGCAAAAACTCGTCGCCACCAAAGCGAATAAGGTGTTGCTGTGGGCCCAACTGTTGATTCAAACGCTTGCTTAACAACTCCAGCAAGCGGTCGCCGGCTTCGTGGCCCAGTGCATCATTCACCGGCTTGAAGTTATCCAGATCAATAAACAGTATCGCCAGCTCCCGGTTATCCTGAGAGCATACATCATGAAGCTGATTAAACAGCTTCTCCCCGTAAAGCCGGTTTGGTAAATCAGTCAGCACGTCATGGTGGGCGAGGTGTTGTATCTGCGCCCGGCTGTGCTGTACTTTTATATTTTCAGCTTGTAATGAATGCATCAGGGTTTTGATATCCCTGACCAGAATAAAAACGCTGAACCCGGTAACGATAAATATTACCAGAATAAACAGTAAGTGAGTCCAGCTGAGGTAGGGAATGTTCGGATCAATAATACCGTGCAACGTTAGCCAGACTATGGCGATGCATAGTGCAATAACGAACAGTAGCATGGTAATAAACAGCCAGACGCCTCCCAGCAATGCCGCAAAAATAAACATACTGGGATAACCAAGAATGGCAAGGTCAAACATACCGGCGCCAGTGATGGCGAATGCAAATAGCATTGCCGACATACAGCCCAGTAAAATATAGGCAGATGCAGAGGTTTTATGTTTATAAGCCAACAGAAGTGCCAGGCCCAGACAACAAAGACCGGCAAGGAACAGATAAAAAGTAATCCCTCTGGCAACTAATAATGATGCAAGCAGGCCCAGCGCTGTGGCTGAACATATTTGCATCAACCGATAACGACGTACCTCCTTCAAACCATCTGTTTGTAGAATGTTTGCCGCAGTTAGCGGAGAGTTTGATGGTATGTTTTGCATTTTAACCGCTCGTTATCGCACTTATCCTACTTTACGTGCTTATTAGCAAAGAACCAAATTACCTGTCGATTTTATTTCAGCGAAGCGCAATAAGACGGAAAACGGATCATTTCCGGCCTTAAAGACAGGCGCAATTCGGAACACCGCGCAATACACTGCGTCTGAAGACTGTCGTCGGACTAATAAAGGATTGGAAATGCAATAATTAAGGAATGGATAACATGAACAAGATTCTTAAAAAATACTGTTCACTTTACCAGAATTGGTCTGTGGCTGAGCAAACCAGGTGGATATCAATTCAAAGGCGCGGGAAAGCCCGCTTCATCATCGAGCAGGGGATATGTCGTTGGGGACTGCTGTCATTTTTGTTGTTCATGCTGATATCGCATCAATCCATTACAGTTAAAGCTGACAATCCGTTACAACACATTTTAATCACTGCATTCGTGTGGTTGATTATCAGTGCAGTGTACGGTCTGTTGCTTTGGGAAGGTACAAACCTGTCATTTTCTGATTCGGACAAAAAGCGGGTGGGCGGATGAGCAAGGTTGTAGTCATTCTGGCGTAATCACAGTCTGAGTAGGCGCATTCACTGCAAAACGTAAAAAGCGACAACGCGTAGTGTGAGCGATATAAGCAGAGGTGTGTAGGGCGAAAAATACTTCTGATAAGCCAGGTCGCCAATTCTTATCTATCTAATTTAAAAATGATTTTATTGCTCGCTATTTGGCAGGGGCTTTCCTGAATCAACGTGCATTTAGCACGTCTTGAGCGGAATTCCTGCCTCTATGGTATGGGTTATTATACTTTAGTATCGTCCTGGTTATTTTCTCTTCTCCTGAAATGCCGTTTAATTGCTTCCGTACTCACCCAGTGAGCAAAAAAACTAATAACTCAAGGATAATAACCATGTTGAAAATTGTTAAAACTTCTTTGATCGTTGCTGCTTCTACTCTTGCATACTCTAATGTTGCACACGCGAACATCAACGACGCTCTGGCTAACATCTGTAACATTGTACAAGCTGACGACAAAGGCGAGTTACGTAAAAAAATGCGTAGCGTTGAGTCTGATTACCGTCTGAAACTACACGATTACTACACCGGTATTTCGTGCGACGGACAAAGCCTTATCCGTGCTGCTATCAAAAACAACGCAGTAGAAGTAGGCACGCTTCTGGTTAAGAAAATGCCAAGCCGTGACCTGACTGCGCCAGAAGCCGATGGCAAAACGCTTCAAGCGTGGATTGCTGAGCAAGGTCTTCAGGATAGCCCAATCGCTGCAGAGCTAAGCGGCCGCATCTAACCGTAATTTCACGCCATGTGACATCTGTTCAACATGGTTGCGGAGCCTATCTCCGCATCGTAGCCCCGAAAGGGGCTACATTCCTTTCAGCCCCCAGAAATTTCCTGATTCGCTCTGCATCCTGACGACGTATTTCATTACATACGCTTTTCCAGAACGATCCAACGTTCTCACCTTTGAATAAATAACGCTGAAAACCTCCAGAAGCAGTAAATAAACTAACTGCCCCGGAACCCGGAATGGCTGAGTTAGCTAAGCGAATCACTTCACAAACTGGGACAGTTGCTCGCTGGTGCTGTTGGATTGTGATTTGGCCTCTTTAGCATGTGAATCTACCTGTTCCATTTGCTGTTTCACTCTGTCACTCAGTTCTGTTATGTCCGCAACAGAACGATCAGCCTGTTGATATTGCGACTTTAACGATTCCACAGCATGCGTGATGTTGGTGAACTCTGACGTGTTGCGCTCAAAATCGGCAATCATGTTATTGAAAGTCGCATTCGTTGAGGATAGTTTTTCCCGCATAGCTTCTGACTCTTCGATAAGTCGGGAAGATTCGTTTTGCGTTTCATCAACCAGTTTTTCCATATCGCTGAGGAAGGTACTGATTTGCTGTGTGGCATCTGCAACTTTGGCAGACAGTGTCCGAACCTCGTCTGCCACAACGGCAAACCCTCTGCCAGCTTCTCCTGCACGGGCAGCCTCAATGGCCGCATTTAATGCCAGAAGGTTTGTCTGATCGGCAAATTCGACAACCATCTTCAGAATATTTCTGACGTTTCCGGCGTTTTGTTGCAATCCGTCCACGGTTTTAGAGAACTGCGACAACAACTGACTGATGTTATCAATTTGGCTGTGGGATTGTGACAGTTCATTGTTGGCGTTATTTGCACTGGTTAAATTGGATTTGTTGTTTTCAGCTACCGAGCCCGATGCCTCAACAATATGTCCGATACTTTTACTGATCTGTTGACTGGACGCTGACATCTTATGACTCAACGTTTTTTGCGCATCGACATCGCTGAATGCAGTACCCACCAGACTTGCCACTTCCTGGTTGGCCTGACTTGCCTGTTGGGCCTGCATGTGGATCCGCGTCATTAATCCCGCGAGATTATCGACGAACAGGTTATAGGCTTCAGACAGTTCCTGAAATTCGTCACGGGTAAAGGAAGGCAGGTGCGTTCTGATATCCCCTTTGGTGTGGTTAATATTGTTAAGCGTGGCGAGCAAGGATTTTACCGGGCGCACAATCAGGTAATGCAGGTAAAACAGGGTAAAGCCAAAACACAAAAGACTGCCGGCAAATAAGACAATTGTAGCCGTTTTCAAACTTTCATTGTCGCCGGAATCCGAATCGGCATACTCAAACAGAAGATAGAAGCTGGCCAGCTGGAATAAAAATAAAAAAGTAATGTTGCCAATGATTTTGCGGGTAAGCGTATAAAAGAACGTGCGCTCGATAGTGTTATACAATTTCCAGAACATAACTTTCACTGCGTTTTCGTGGTGACAGCGAGGGATCTCAGGCGCTAAACTCGGTGCACTTATCGCTGTATCTATTAATGATATGTTTTAAAGATAACGACCAGAGCGGAATTTGTCGAACCCATCGTTTCTCATGTCATTAATAATTCGACACTTATTGATCTTTGTCATCGAATTCCCGGTTACGCTGAGCAGGGGAGTCTGAGTTCACTTCAAGCGAATCTTGTACAATGCTGAAATGCAGGTGTGTCCTTTTACAATTTCGAAGTCCGGCTGTTCGTATCGTGCTTATGCGTCTGCGTTGTAAAAAACTGATCGATAGCGCCCAGGATCTGATGGTCATTCTCAAACCACGGATGAAGCTGTAATACCATATCGATATGATTCAGAGATTCAGGGAAAAAGGCCGTTTCAACGTAGACGTTTTCCTTTTGCAATGCATCTTCAAAAGACAACGCGTTTTTCATTGCAACAATTTCGTCGCCTTTCGCGTGCAGTAATAATGTTGAGGGTTCATTTCCGCTGACATGGGTATTTGCCTTCATGTCAGTAAAATTGTCTTTCCCGAATGTTTTCACGTACTGCGGATCTTCCGGTGTGAAATTGTAAGGCCCGGCGAGACCGGCAAAGGCGGTTATCACTGATGGTGTGAGATCATGCGTTTGCAGGTACCCCGCGTCTGATGAAACCAGTGCGGCAGAATGTGCACCGGCAGAATGCGCTGCGAGGTATAGCGGCTGGTTGGTATCTTTTGCGATGTTTTTGAACGTCCACGCTATCGCAGCAGAAACGTCTTCCACAAAGGTGGGGTAGGTGACGTCCGGATATTTCGCGTAATCAGGAATGACCACGGTATAACCTTTACGATAGAACGCATCGGCAACAAACGCGTATTCAGATTTTTTTCCCGATGACCAGCTTCCACCGTAAATGAAAATGACAACGGGAGCGGCCTGTGGCTGCGAGTAAATATCCAGCAGTTGCCAGGGCGCTTCTCCAAACGCGACATTGCGTTCAATTGACGCGTTTGTGGTAAGCACTACCGCCTTGTTGATGCCCCACAGACCGATATCTGTGCGGTACGTATACCCTAACCAAACGAAGGTGCCTAAAACCGCGGCAATAATCCAACCTTTTCCCGTCAACGTATTATCCCTCTGATAATTATTAGTAGTAGATAGGAGGTTTATCGACACCGGGATCAGCCTCATCTTCTACAATTCATTTTTAGGGAGACAGTGTGAGAGCGTTAATATTAGTCGCTGCGATCGTTATGGTGCTTAGTGGCTGTCAAAGTCCGGACTGGCGAACAGCGAGTCGGGAGCCGGCAGGTATTGCACCGGACCCTGCAACGACGAAAGATGCCGTGATTGAGGTCTACGCCGCCGATGCGTTTAGCTGGCGGGGATGGTTTGCGGTTCATACGTGGATTGCGGTAAAGCCTCTGGATGCAAGTGAATATCGTGTGTTTGAGGTGATTGGCTGGCGTGTGGACTCAGGTTTACCTGCACTTCGGGAGTACACCACAGAGACGCCGGATCGTTATTGGTACGGTGCCCGGCCAGACAAAATACTGTCGGTTACAGGGGCGAAGGCTCAGCAGTTGATCCCGAAAGTAACGGCAGCGATAAACCGTTATCCTTATGCTGATGAATATAAGGTTTTCCCCGGGCCAAACAGCAATACCTTTCCGGCGTGGGTTGGGCAGCAGGTGCCTGAACTGGGGCTGGAGCTTCCCTTCAGAGCTATAGGGAGCGGTTACATTGATTAGGACTTCAGGATGCGCACTGCATTATTCGTAAGGCTTACAAACATCAAAGCATTACTTAAACAAGGGCAATTAACTATTGAAAACGGCTAACGGCTAGTACGCGTCCCAGTATGGCGGAGAGCCGAAATAGCCGTCGGCAAAATCCAAAAACGCCCTGACTTTACTGGCAAGTAGCTGACGGTGCGCATAAATGGCAAACAAACCCATATCCGGCGGAGCCAGTTCCGGCAATATTTCTACAAGCTCACCGGTTGCCAGCGCCTCGCCGCAAATAAACGTGGGCTGAAGTGCAATACCAGCTCCCTGCACGGCCATCTGTACCAGGGTGTCACCGTTATTGCAGATGAAATTATTGTGGTTGTTGTCTGAGAGCGCATTGTGAACCGCCGATGCGGATGAGGGCTCCAGGTAACTGTAACGAAGATACCTGTGTGATCGCAGCGCCTCCAGTGAGGCCGGCATGCCATGGTGCTTAAGGTAGGCAGGGGAGGCGCAAATGACCGAGCGCACTGTCGCCAGCTTTTTGGCAATCAGTGATGAGTCTTTTAGTTGCCCAACGCGAAGTGCAATATCGAAACCTTCCTCAACAATATCCACTTTGCGATCATTAAGCTGACAATCAATAGTGACGTCCTCGTTGACTTGCTGAAAATCATAAAACAGTTGGCTTAGATGCTTTATGCCGAAACTAACCGGCGCACTGACTCTCAGGCGACCTTTCGCCTGTTGTTGCGAATCGCCCGCGGCATTCTCCATATCTTCAACTTCATCAAGAACAAATAGTGCTCTGGCCAGATATCGTTCTCCCGCTTCTGTAATGTGAACTCGTCTCGTTGTGCGGTTAAGCAGCCTTACGCCGAGATGTTGTTCTAATTGCGAAACATATTTACTCACAAGTTGGGGGGAGAGTGTCAGTTGGTCGGCAGCCGCGCTGAAAGAGCCTGACTTTGCCACTGCACAGAACGTTCTCATCGCTGTAAATCTGTCCATTATTATCAATACTGTATTTATAATAAGCCAATAACAGGCATCTTAATCTTCTTTCTTTAGGGGAGTAAAGTGATAAACACAAAACAGGCATCCCGCCGGTTGAGGAGATAAATTATGAATCGATTAACATCACTGATATTTAACAGCAACCCCACGTTAGGCGCTTTGGTATTGCGCGTCCCGGTAGGGATCATTCTCACCGCGCACGGCGCACAAAAGCTGTTTGGCTGGTTTGGAGGCTACGGTCTTGAAGGAACGGGGCAGTGGCTGGAGAGTATCGGATTGGCTCCGGGAATATTAATGGCGCTTCTGGCCGGCAGCGCAGAGTTTTTTGGCGGCATTCTGCTTATCGTTGGATTGTTGACCCGGCCTGCTGCACTGGTTTCTGCAATTACCATGCTAGTTGCCATTTTCAGTGTGCATATAGAAAACGGACTGTTTATGTCGAACAACGGCTATGAGTTTGCGCTTTCCCTGTTTGCAGCAACACTGGCGCTGACTTTTCAGGGAGCGGGCAGCATCTCTGTGGATAATGTTATCAAAAACAAACTGGAGGGAAGCCGCTGAGGGTGGCTTCCGGCAATGACATACCAGGCAGGGCGACGGTCCAGAGGTTCATTCGTTTCATCGTCGCTTTGCCTGGTTTAAATCTTGTGCTGGAGTAATAACAGGTAACGCAACTTGTTACCTGGTTGATAAGTTACTTATCTCAAGCTGAAAGCAGTATTTCCAGGAGGGGATTTCGACGAAGATTGCCAGAATTTAATGTTTACTGCTTTATAAAAGCATAGGGCTGCGCCAACGTTATTGACGGCAAAGTATAATTATTTAACTCATCCTGTTTCATCGGATCTGAATGTAAATTGAACGGATCGATCTGACAATTCCCAATGAATCGTGTAATATGAAATCTCATCCTATATACTTTTGTCTATAAGACAAAGAGGCTTTTCATGTTATTTGACCCGCGCAATCCCAATCAGTTGGTCAATGTCAGAAATGTATTGATCCCTGATGTATTTCAAATATCAGTAAATGATACTGAATATTATGTTCATATTAGTCCGTACGTCTGGCTACGCCCTTGGGAAGGCAAAGAGCACACTGGGTTTTCCATTGGTCTGGCTGCAGGTTGTCCAAACGCATGTCGTGCATTTGGTACGCTGGACAAGGGCTACCTGGACTGCTCACTGGAAGATGTGGTAAATGCTGCAAAAGACCGCATTCGTGTGCTTGGCAGTAGTTATTTCACGTCTAAAAGTGCTGGCGTGACCTCGTTGACAGAATATGCTGAAAGAGGTTTCACCGTGATTGATGAAGCCGACTCTCATCGCAAAGCTTACGACAAAGGCTACCGGTTTGTCGCACATATTTATCAGTTGCGGGGAGGTGGTATGCGTCGTCACATATGCGACTGGTATTTTTATGGCCGTCCTCAGACAGACACGCTGCTATCAAGACTACGTCAGGACGAGACCCTTCATCCTGATGCCATGCATTATGAAGTAAACGAGTTACTGAAAGAGTTACCTGTCAGTGCCTGAGTAGGTAATGCTGCTTTATCCTATCTTCTGATACATGCGGTGTGTCCATCTGTGTCAGACTGGCCTGATTTTTTCTATAAAATCGCCATCCCACGATAAATCTCAGTAGCCTCATCTCTTGCGTGTTATACGCCTGCCGGCAGTCGCTTTCTCCGGGCTATTATGACAATGAACGTAACAGTGTCTGATTAACTCGCCCTCAATCAGTTATTGGTGTTTGGCGCAACCCTGCAATAAAACGCAACAGCAACTACCTGCTAACCATCTGATAGAGCAGTAAATTGTCCTGTTAAACTAATGTCTTGTTGTAACCGTAGAAAGATAAAGGTATTTTTAGACTCTTAATTTTCTTACGAGGTTCGGGATGGTTGACCATAAACCGGTTGTTCTGCGAACTTACTCAAAAGCGCAGCTTAAACAAATTCAGGTGCTAACAGGTATATCCCCGAATGCGATGCGCAGAGTGTTTGGCGGATGGATCCTCTTTGCCGCAGTCGTTGGCGGTATCGTTGCTGTTGCACCGGATCTCAGCCTGCAGTTTATCGTAATGACGATGTTGGTGCTGGTTGCTTTCACCGTTGCAATGTTTGCGCAAAGTCGCATCGCTGAAGGATGGCCGGCAATAATCGCTGATGGCGACTATATTGGGGTAGTTCGGGATCCGCAAGCCAGAGAGTTTGTCTGTGTGCCGGTCGAGAGAATAAAAAACGTCGAGCCAACGCTTATTAAACCCAACAAGAAAGCAGTCGCTATTTTGTTATACACGTCGCAGCTTACTGAGTCGGACGTTGAAGTGCTTAATCAGGCTGTGTGGCCCAGAGATGACAAGCTTTTGGGCTTGGCACATTTCAAATCCAGGGAAGATGCCTGTGATCGTGTACTGGAATACATCAGTCCCAAAAAAAGCAATGCTGATCAAATGGGTAAGCGACCTGCAGCATCGGCCTGATCGCGATAACTTCCTTTTTATCAAGAGGTAACCGTTAAAATTTGTTTGTAACACCAGATGCTTATCACCCGCCTCAACATGCTGTGATTTCTTTTTACTGCTTGTAAAACACAATGTGTCGCCATTTACATGCTATTACGGTGCGAACCGGTAAAATGGCGTTGTTTATTGTGGCGAAGCGACCCTCACTCTGTCCATATAACAAAACAACGCGTAAATTTTTCCTCATATAAAAAACAAATTGCGCATTTTTCTTCCAGTTTGGTAGTCTTTTACAGTATCCCGCAGCCAAATGTCAGCGTTTGGATGTCTTGCAGCGATGGCGCGGGATGTGCTTAACAAGTAAGTACAAGGGTTTTATTTCCTTGATGGGATAATTGTGGGCACGGTAGCAGACCGTGATTTTGTGAGTGCGGAATAACCGCACGTTTCGTGCGAGGGACGCCGCAAGGAGACAAAGGTATGTCAGGAAATAATAGACTCTCTGTACTTGTAGTTGAAGATAATCCAGTTGTAGCCAGCCAACTGACCAGTTTTCTTGGTGGGTTAGGGTGGACAGTTGATTTTGCCGCCAGTGGACAGCGAGCTATGCATTTCGGTCGCGCTCAGCGATATGACGTTGTGCTGTTAGATGCCCAGCTACCAGATATGCAGGGCGCTGAATTGTGTAAGGTGCTTAAGCACGAGCAAAAATGTTGTCTATCTGTGGTATTGATGGACACGCAGCTGCCAGCCGAGAGCCGTACGCTTGAAGTGGCCCCGGACATCGACGACGTGGTAACTGATCCAAGTAACTACAAAGATGTCGTGGCACGGTGTCAGGCTGTTGCGCGTAAACAGGCGATGGCAATTACAGCCTGAATCAACATGAGAGGAGATGGGCCAATGAAGTAAGAACTGCTGAAAGTTTTTGACAATAGATTGCAATTGTAATTTTTCAGGAGTTCTTATGGGCCCGGATCCATCATCCGGACACCCCATTCCCGGGGTTAACCAAATCGTTTTCTTAAAGAATATCGTAACCAACCCGAATATTCAGGTTGGCGATTATACCTACCTTGACGACCCGGATGGAGCGCAAAATTTTGAAAAAAATGTGCTCTACCATTTCGATTTTATCGGCGACAAACTCATCATCGGTAAGTTTTGCGCTATAGCCAACAATGTCACTTTTATTATGAACGGCGGGAATCACGCCACACATGGTTTGTCGTGTTACCCGTTTTTTATCTTCAAAAAGGGATGGGAGCATACGGCGTCAGTGACGTCCACCGGCGTGAATCGCGGTGATACCCGTGTAGGGAATGATGTGTGGATTGGCACCGGCGCAGTCATTATGCCAGGCGTGACCATTGGCGACGGCGCTATCATTGGCAGCTACAGTGTGGTTACCAAAGATGTGCCTGACTATAGTGTGGTGGGGGGAAATCCGGCAACGTTAATTCGGCATCGCTTTAACAGTGAAACGATTGCACGTCTGAAAACCCTGGCATGGTGGGAAAAAGACATCACATTAATAACCTCAGCGCTTCCTGCAATAGTGAAAGGCGATATGAACGCTGCTGAGTCAATTTTGTGCTGATGAGCACAGACTACTAATCGGATATCCAGCAGAAGAAATGGGTGTAATCCAACCAGATACCGCATGCTTCATGGTGATCAATAGCCCTGAAAAAGCGGTATCGACAACAAGGTTAACTTTTTGCACGCCTTGGAAAGAATATGGATATTGATTTACAACTTGTTTTCTACCACTTTTACCAACTCGGCATTGCCTTCGTGCTGTCTTTGCCCATAGCGTACAACCGCGAACATAAAACAGACGGCGCAGGACTACGGACTTTTCCGTTGGTGGCGATATCTGCGTGTGCCTTTATGCTGGTAGGACGTGAGGTTTACCAGGATGGAGAAGCCGAAGCACGCGTGATGTACGGCATTATTACCGGTATCGGCTTTATTGGCGGGGGCGCAATACTGAAAAATTCCAAACAGGTGGCTGGTACCGCGACCGCCGCAGGTATTTGGCTGGTCGGTGCGCTTGGCGTAACGGTGGCTTACGGACGTTACGAAATCAGTATTGTGCTGTGTACGCTGGGGTTCATTATTTTCCAGTTTGCTGGCCCTATGAAGAAGCGACGTGCTCAGTCAGAGCGAGGCGAGTAAATAATGGAAAGTGATCAGAACCAAACCCTTCAAGCCGTTTAATATGAATCAACGTAAAATCATCACTGTGAAACACGTGGTCCAAAGGCCAGCGTATTAGCGGATATTTTGCGTGAAACGTGTTGAAAAAGCCGCGACCAATGCGTGGATCGCGTGCGTGACTTAGATGGCGGAACTTACGGGTTGTGGGCGACCAGGCCACGTCATTAAGATCTCCTGCGATAATGGTTGGCTGCTCGCACTTCGCTACTTCTTTGCCAATAATTGCCAGCTCTGCATCTCTGGGGCCCGCCGTTTCGTTTTCTGTTGGGCTGGGAGGTTTGGGATGCAGGAAGTACACCGTCACCGGAATGTCATCCAGCAGAACATCAACCTGAATGGAAGGAACGCCATCTTCCACGACAAATCGAAGTTCCTTTTTCGTGAAGGGTAAACGACTGTACAGATGCATCCCATAGAGGTTTTCCAACGGGCAGGCGACACGGTGCGGGTAGTCTGCATGCAATTCGGTAAGCGCATCCTCCCACCATTGATTCGTTTCCAGAGTTACTAACATATCCGGTTGATATTTGTTCACCAGGTCAATCAATCCCTGGCTGTTTTTATTGTGCATGTATACGTTACTGGTCATCAGGCTGATTGAATGCGCTGGATGCTCTTTCGAGTGAGGAACTTCTGCTTTCCAAAGTGCCGTGTAGGGCAGGATCCAGTGCAATTGATAAAGACCAGACACAGTCAGTGCGGTTATACATACAATAGAAACGGTAGAGAGAGGGACCGGTAAAAACAGCCAGCACAGTAACAATACCGCGATACAAGTGAGCTGCTGCGTGCGTGGAAATTCCCAGACTCTTATTAGCCAGTGCTTGCCGGGTATATGCGGCGCGAGTGTAGTGAATACAAACAAGGCGCTTAAACCAATCAATGTTTCAAACATTATACCTTCCTTTAAGACTTCAGCAGTTACGACCGGAAACCCGGGTACGACAACCGTTTATACAATAATCATTCCGGGTAGAGGATACTGTAGTTCAAAAACAGTAAAAAATTCTGATTTGCCAGTAAAGCTTGCAGAGGATGATTGTGTAAAAGGTGTTCAGATTTTCATTAAATTTATGATTTTTATCGTCTTTTTCGTTTTGGCAAGTTATTCGCATCAGCATAATTAGTTTCACAAAAGGAGAAGCTACTATGAAACGTTCAATACTTTCACTACTTATTGCAGGTGCACTTTCAACTTCAGCACTTGCCGGAGACATGAAGTCTGATAATTCGTGGGAAAAAGGCGCGAAAGACGCGTGGATTGACGGGAAAGCTGAGGCTACCTTACTCTTTAATGGCAACCTTGACTCATTTGACATCAATACCGATGTGAAGAATGGTGAGGTGATTCTTACAGGTAGCGTTGATAACTCAGTAGACAAGAAGCTCGCTGAAGAATTGGTAGCAAACATTGATGGAGTATCATCGGTAGATAATCAGTTAACGATTACTGATGAGCGTGATTACAGCGAGGAACTAACCGCAGCTGCAGATGACGCCGAAGATGATATCGACGACATGGCTGAATCTGCTGAAGATGAGACAGAAGAGGGCATGAGTGCGCTGACCGACGCGAAAATTGCGACAGTGGTTAAAACCCGTTTGTTGATGGACTCTGATATTTCAGGTTTTGATATCGACGTTGATGTCGAAGATGGAAACGTTACCCTGACTGGGAATGTGGACTCTGACGCAGAACGTCAGCTCGCAGTGGAAATTGCGAAAAATGCATCGGATGTGAAGGATGTAGAAGATAACCTGACTGTCGTGACCCAGACAGCTATGAAAAACTAAGCATACAGGTCTTGTGTAAAAAAGGCGTCCATGTGACGCCTTTTTTTTGTGTGCGATTCCTGGTTATCGCCAGAAGCGCGTTATTACCCGTTGCCATTTGCGAACAAATTAATGAAGTATTACATGTATGTAATATTTACCCCTGAATGGGTAAACCTGACGATGCGTTTACTCATCGCTTCGGGTAAAAAATCGTGCTGACGCCGCTCCATCTCAGGTACTACCTCACATTGCACATTTCTCTGGAACTGGTCTGCTTCTTGAATAGCTATGAACTTACTTTATATGTTTCGCAAGAACCAGATTTAGACATAGCAAGGAAAATATCCTATGAAGCTCTCAAAACCAAAGTTTCCGCCAAAGCCTGAAAACCGATTTCAGGAGTTCTTATGCAGTCAACCAGTATTTAACTGGTTTGATAAATATGAAAATAATCAAAAAGAAGCGGTAGCGACTATTTCTACGGATCTGGATACAGAAGAAAACTGGCTTGCAAAGAGTGCTGGCTAATCATATCACTGGCAGGGCAGTTTCTACCTGTTATTATGTAGAATTTGCCCGCTCTCTGTTTTCACCGCGTAAACCTCCACTTAGTATTTTAATTTATTATATTAAACAGCTACTTATCTTTTTCATTTCTGTTTTTTCTGGTACGGCATCTGCATAAGCTATTACAGGTAACAATTTTAAGGTGATAGCCATGCAATTCATTAAATCTGCAACTGTTGTCGCGCTGGTTACCATGATCCTGTTTGCAACCAGCCACTCTGACTCATTATTAGGTTTTATCTCTACAGCACAAGCGTCGTCGGTTGATAACACGCGCTCAGATGCGATTGTGAAGATGGAGCGGCTAGTGGAAGAAACTGATTTTAATTTAGCAGACCGAGATCATTTTCTACGCAAACAGCGTATTGAGCATTATCTCGAACAAGCCAGACGCTTTGACACTCACGAATGGTATTACAACCGCGATGATGCGTTGGAGCGAGCAAATAATATTCTGAGCCATCACGAAAGGATGCAAAGCAGTACGTATGCAAGTCTTTAAGCAATATGTGCTTGTAGTCGCGGCAGGGCTGTTAACAGCCTGTGCCAGCGTACCCGACAAGGAAGTAGTGGCTGACACCCGCGTTGAGCAGAGTCAGTCCAATACGAATGACGATGTAACCAGACTCAGTGCCGGTGAATCCGTTACCATTGAAACCAGTCAGGGTGAAGTCAGCGTTGAGCCCACTGTGGTGGCCATTACTGATGCTCAGGCTCAAACAGATGGGGATCAGGTCACAGATACCGTCTATTACCACGATCCGTGGGAAGGCATGAACCGGGCTATATTTTCCTTTAACCATTACCTTTACAGTTACGTGCTTATACCCGCAGCAGATGGTTACCAGTTTGTAGTTCCGGCTGTCGCAAGAGATAAAATCGGGAATGCATTTGACAATATTCGCGAGCCATTGAATCTGCTAAATAATGTTTTTGCGGGAGAAGTCGATGAAGCGGGAGTCAATCTGGGGCGGTTTGTTATCAATTCCACGGTAGGGTTATTTGGACTTTTCGACCCTGCGGAATCGTGGTTTGATTTGAAAGCAGAAAAACAAACCATTGCTGACACGTTATCAAAACATGAAATTCGGGCCGGGCCTTATCTGGTTTTGCCTGTGTTAGGCTCAAGTGATACCCGCGGCGCATTTTCTACCGTTACCGAAGGGTTTATTCATCCAATTAATCAGTTAGTAGATCCGCCGGAGTCCTATCAGTTGCGGATTTTCGACGGATTTGACGACTTCTCTTCACAGTCAGAAACCTACCAGACGTTATACAATAACGCAGAAGATCCATACCTCTATTTTAGAAATCAATACATACAGGGACAGCGTCGTGATGAAGTCTTCGAAAACGACAACAACGAACAGGATAACTAGCGGGATTGCTAACGGGATCGTTGCTGCACGCTGGGCGATAATTGCACTTTTCATTGCCGTTATTGCGATTGCGGGCTATTACATCACACAGTTCAGAATCGATGCCTCAGCAGACACCTTATTAGTGAAGGACAACAAACTGTATATTCGCACGCAGGTGGCGAATGAGGTTTTTTCCCCGGATGAATTCATCTTGCTGGCTTATCAGCCCAAAGATCATACTCTCTTCAGTAATACCACATTCAATGACATTAATGCGTTGTCAGAAGACATTCGTAAACTTGAGCGCGTAAAAGCGGTAACCTCCATACTCACAGTGCCACTTGTGGATGATGCATCGGCGCTCACCGGTGGCACGGACGTCAGTTCGTTGACCTGGCAGCAGCAAAAGTATTCACCTGAAACTATGAAATCATTGGTGTCAGGGCACCCGATATTTACCGATTTGCTGATAAACCGGGAAGAAACCGCAACCGCAATACAAATTGTTTTTCAGGAAAATGCTGAGCTCAGAGAAATAGAAAAAGAAATTACCGACATTCAGTCCGGACTTCTGGATGGCGAACTTACCGATGAGCAGCAGGCGAGAATAGAGACTCTGAAGGCCAAAGCTGATCCGATTCGACAAGCGCTGACATCACAGCGTAAAAAAGAAATTCAGCAAATTGAAGAGATAACCGACCAAGTGAGTGAGCGCGCTGATACCTACTTGGGTGGCTCTTACGTCGTTGGCCAGCATCTCATCGACATCATAAAGTCAGACCTGAAAATATTTGGTACTGCAATTGGTGTGGTCATTGCGCTGTTGCTGGCGCTGCTGTACCGATCATGGAAGTGGGTCTTTTTTCCGTTGTTGGCATGTAGCGTAAGCGTCATCATCACGATGGGCTTGTTTGGTATGCTGGATATGCGTACCACGGTTATCTCAGCTAACTTCATTGCACTACAGTTAATTCTGACGCTGGCGGTCATGATCCACCTGATTGGCAGTTATCGTGATATTGCCAGAAAAGAATCTCAATACTCACAGAAGGAAAGGGTAACAGAAACCCTCATCGACAAATTGTCGCCTTGCTTTTACGCAACGCTGACAACCTCTGTTGGATTTGGCTCGCTAATATTCAGTGGCCTGCAACCTGTTGTGGATTTCGGCTGGATGATGCTGGTTTCGATGCTGGTTACGATGTCGGTGAGTTTGCTGTTATTTCCCGCCTTACTGTGTCTGGTGCCAAAATCCGAAGAGACCCACGAATACGGTTTTTTGCAATCGCTTCTGGAGCGCGTCCGCAGGTTAACACTGGGCGCGCCAAAGCGAGTTGGTGCGTTATGTCTGTTAGTCTTTCTGGCGTGTGCTGCGGGTATTGTGCGACTGGATGTCGAAAATTCGTTTATTGACTATTTTGACACCGATACCCAGGTTCATCAGGAACTGGCTTTTATTGATCAGCAGTTTGGCGGATCTACACCACTGGATATTATTTTGTCGATTCCAGATAACGTTCAGAATGACGAGCTTATTCTTACCGCGGACATGGTAAATCAACTTCAGCTGGTCCAAAAAGCGGTTGAAGCCTTTGAGGCAACTGGCAGTGTGACATCCCTTGTTAACTTCACAGAACTTGCCAGAGACCTGAACAACGACAAACCCCTGACAGAATACGAATTAACCTCGATATACCATTTGCTGGACAAACAGGTAGTGAACCAGTTGGTTGGCGCGTATTTCTCTGGCGAGAACGAGCAGCTTAGAATTTCTGTCCGCATACAGGATACAACCGAAGGATTGGATCGTGAGACATTCGTGTCACAACTTAAGCAGGATTTGAATACAGTGGGCTTGAGTGAGCAAGAGTACTCGTTGACCAATCTGTTTATTTTGTACCAGGATATTCTTAGCCGTTTATTCGATTCCCAGGTAAAAACTCTTGGCATTGTCTATGTTGTGCTGGGTCTGGTGTTGCTTGCTATATTCCGCTCAGTCAAAGTGGCGTTAATTGCACTGGTTCCGAATGTGCTAACCACTCTGGGGATCCTCGGGATTATTGGTTGGCTGGGAATTCCGCTGGACATAATGACTATCACTATTGCTGCGATTGCGATGGGTATAGCAGTGGATGACACAATTCACTTTCTGCATGCCTGGCTGGCAGGTGCTGACAGAAATCCTGAAACCTCTGAAGCGCAATCTGCCTCAAAACATGCCTTCGGTCATACCGGTCTGGCAATACTCTTCACGACGACCATTATTGCAATTGGTTTCTCATTATTTGGTTTTTCAGACTTCCTGCCCAGCGTATATTTTGGATTACTAACGGCAACGGCCATGTTGATGGCATTAATCACCGACACCACATTGCTTCCGGCACTGCTGACGCTGTTTGTAACCAAGCGGCGTTCCCAGGATAATTCCGCCTGATAAAACCCACGTAGCCGCTATCCAGAAAAGTGTACCGCCTGCTACCCGGCAGGCTTCATCCTCACCTAACCAACATAAGTAGTGCGCTATAAAGCGGCTGCAGTGCTTGTTTGGAGCACTTCGCACGCTGCCTTGTAAAGGGGTTTTACGGGAAGCATCAATACACAGTAAGCCGTGCTTATTACGTTAAACAGAGCTGGTGAGGTTGTATTAAGGCCATGTCAGCATTTCATACTGAATCGGGTTTTGTTTATTACTGGCCGTTTTTGTTTACGTGACTTACACAGCTGGGAATTGTGTTGCAACGACATGCTTTATCCGGACAATTTTTTCAAGACCTCAAGACCTCAAGATCTCAAGACCTCAAGACCTCAAGACCTCAAGACCTCAAGACCTCAAGACTTCAAGACTTCAATACTTCAATACTTCAATACTTCAATACTTCAATACTTCAATACTTCAATACTTCAATACTTCAGGGTTGTCATACTTTTGGATTTCCAGATCCACGGCTTTTTTGTTTTGTCGACTATTGGAGGGGGGAGTGACAGGTACGAAAATACGCTTTACCACATGAACTGATAACGGGATTACTAGGATAACTGGGAGAGCTGTGTAGCGTAGATAGGGGAGGAGACGGTGCGTACTGTAGCCTGCCAGTCTAACCTCTCCTGTATTTACAGCATCAGCCGTGTGACCCAGACATAAAAAAGCCAGGCATCAAGCCTGGCTTTCCGGGAACACACATCAGTGATTAGCAGTCGTCGTCTTCTGCGTCTACACCTTCTTTCACATCTTCACAGGCGTCTTCAACAGCATTGCCGGCGTCTGTTACAACTTCATCCAGCTCTTCGCCAGCGTCCTCTGCTTCACCATCGCCGCATGCAGCAAGTGAAAGTGCAAAGCCTGCAACCAATAGTGTTTTCAAAAATGCTTTGTATGTCATCATATCCTTCTCCTTTATTCCTTTATGTTCCGTTATACCTTCGGTGATTTTCCGCGTAATGCATTAGCAATTAACGAAATCACCAGAAGTGCTACAAATACGAAAAACAGGAATTGAGCAATGCCTGTCGCTGCACCGGCAATTCCACCGAAACCAAAAACAGCTGCAATAATGGCAATGATAAAAAATGTAATAGCCCAACCTAACATAAGATATTCCTCTTATCGCTTCCTTAAATGTCACAATAAATAATGCGCAATTCATGCCAAATTTTAAGTCACTGATATTTATGGAGTATTGTTGCAGCTTGCGAAGCTGTGTCATAATTTCTCATCACTATTACAATGTTCTATGCACTTTTTACAGGCTAGGTATTTTCTGGAAAATCTGGATTAAACATGAGAATCCACAGGATTTTGTTAGAATGCAGCTTTGAAACAGACAGAGATAGATAACTATGGCTAAAACGCACTCAGCATTTATCGGGTTAATGCAGCGCGCCAGAAACGTAAAGCGCTGGCCGTTAATGGCGCAGTTTCAGGAGGAGATGTTATCTACCCATGTTTACGAAGCTTCAGTGGTAGCGCATATGCTTGGTGCCATCGCGGCTGATATTTATGAAGAGGATGTTCAGCCAGACCGGGTTGCAGCAATGGCAATTTTTCATGAAGGCAGCGAAATTGCCGGAATGAGTGATATTCCCAGCCCGGTTAAGTATCACGATCCGGAAACCACATCTGCAATAAAGAAACTGGAGCGCCGATTCGAAGCGATGCTCATTCAGACCGTGCCAGAGCCACTACAGGCAAGGTACCGACCGCTTATTGAGCAAGACAAAGAAGATATACACGTAAAGCTGGCGAAAGCGGCTGATGTGCTATGTGCGTACCTCAAGTGTGATTATGAACTGTCAAAGTCCAATTCGGAATTCGCCAATGCGATGCAGGAAATGGAAGTGCAGCTTTCCCGTTATCGGGAAATGTTGCCCTGCGTAGATTACTTCTGCAAAGTCTTTCTGGAAGATGCGAAGGGGACGCTGGATGAGCAAACCCGCGATCTCGACTGGGTAGAGCGGGCCAATACAATGCACCTTGATAACTGAACTAGCTGATTACCTGGGTACAATAACAGGTACATCTCATAGAGCGAACCGTTGTTGCGCCATCAAGGCAGTTAGTCAAGCAAGGCGGTTAGCTAAACACCTTTTCATCGTCAGTCTTGGTTGAGGTGCACCGGCAGCACATCGAAAGGCCGCACCAGATAGCTGCGTAGCTTGCCTGAGCGACCATAAACAAGTAATAACTACATCATAAAAAGGCGGCAACAGCCCTGTTTGTATTTGCAAAAACGCCCACGATGTATGCTGTTTCTATCGGTATGTGACATGCTTGCAACAACTGAAGTCATTGTGAGCGTTTTAGACCCTTCTGGGAGTAGTAACGTAGATGACAGGCTATCGCATAGTATTGCGGGCAGGGCGTGTCATGCTAAGCGTGGATCGGATGCGTTATACAGCGATAGCATCTCATCGTGACACTGTTGGGTTCGTGTGCGGACTAGCCGTAGCGATGACGCATTTTCAGATGATAGATTTTCATTAAGCGCATCATCTATGGTGTGTAAAATTGTCTCTTCAACTTCAATAAGCTGTTTTACGTAGGTGCAATCCTTATCATCCGAGATTGCGCCCAGCAGTTTGGTATAAATGCGTTGAAAGTCTATACAATTGCTGCTGGCACTTTCCGCCTCGTCTGCATCCAGCTCAGACAACGGTATTAAGGTTTTAACTGCACGCTGCTTTTCCTCCCACATTCTTCTGAACATGGCCTGACAGTTTGGCGCTGACACCTTTTCAATTGCTGTCGCGTAAAAATGGATACCGCTTTTCAGCTTTTTAACTATGTCCGTGATTTTGCCCACGGGAGACAGAGAATACATTGTGCCCCCTTGAATACTAAGGTCGTGTTCGTAAATCGCCGGAAGAATACATCTGACTTACATCAGAGAACCGGTTCGGAATTTCCACTTCAGGTGGAGTGAATGTAGCAAGCATCACCGCATTCGAGTTTGTGTCATACCGCTATTTTGACCCCGACACTCAGGGCATATATCACCTTAAATTAGCTTTTACCTTGAGGGCGTTCGCTCAGAACCTGGGAAACCGAAAGTGCATTTTTGCCTATCGCCTGCTGACTGTTAGCCATGCGAATTACAACAGAATAGAACACGTCTTTACTCGGAACTTCTTCAACTTCAACGTCTCCATCGGTGCCGTGGAAAGGCTGTGCGACTTCCTGACAGCCCGACATCGTGCATTGCTGTTCCGGTGGAAAAACGCCACCCTTGTTGCTGTCCTTCTTGACCACTTTCTTGCTAACCGACGTTTTTCTTTCAATATCGGTTTTAACGACAGCCAGCCAGTTATAGCCGTGCTCCTGAGCCAGTTCTGCTCCGCGTAATACAGTGTATTGTTGCACCAGATCAGCAGGTGTTGCTTCTGATGCTTTGAACATGACCCGGTACTCATTTTCAGAAAGTTGAGTGCTGGAAAATCCATAGCCTTCTGTGCTTTTTGCTGACTGATAAGGTGTCGGTGCAAGTGTTGATGTGGTCGAGCATGCGCTCAAAACTGCCAGGACAGAGGCAACAACGCTTGCATGGAGGGTACGAGATAACAACGACATATTGACTTCCTAGCCTAAAACATTGAATGCAAGGGTTCTTGCAAAAGTAACGAGTGCCTGACGCCGTCGGGATGGCGGATTATCAGACGTTGCTCCCTTGTACGCACCGAAGCCGAAAAAGGTCAACAACGACGACGGTTTCGCTACCAGAAGTCTGGCATTAGTTTTAGCGCGCTCAGTTGCATACTCTGTGCGTCTCTGGGCTACATGGTATTGCTTTCGGGCAAGGCTTACGGTTTGCTTCTCTTTTTCTAAAAACGGGTTTTTCATGATGAACTCCTGCTACGATCTGAACCATCGGGGATCTGTCCACGCAGTGCATGGAATGCGGGCATCAATGTGATGTGCTTGTATGCATCTTTAGCAATGGCGAAGGCTATTGCCGAAAAAACACCGTTAACGACTAACAACGCGGCGCACGTGATAAGGTAATGTATTCCCAAATGATGCATAACCAGCGCACCGGCAATATTAACGATGAGCCAGCAGAAACACCCGAACATGGCTGCAGCACCTGCAGCAAACCCTGTCACGATAGCGGATTTCTTCACCAACTGACTTTCTGCAGCAACCACATCCGCCAGATCCAGCCATTCTGCATGTTTCTGGGCGTAGGCATCCTTAAAGGCCTGTATGGTTTCATCCAGTGTGGTGTCATCCTGAAGTGTTTTTTCCTGCATACACGCATCTGCCCGACCAGAGTGGCTGGTCGGGCAGTACAGATTTTCGGTTTCAGGCGAATAGCTAGCCTGTTGAAAATCGGGTGTATACGTTTGCATGATTACTTCTTACGCATGATTGATGTAAGAAACATACCGGCTGCGAATGCAATGCCTGCAGCTGCCAGCGGGTTTTCTACTGCATACTTGCGTACTGAAGAGGCTTGCCATTTCTGTTTTGCCAGACGCTGACGTGCGGCCATGTTTTCCTTAGAGGTGGCGGCAGTATCACGTAGATTTTCTTCAGCTACACCTGCAGAACCAGCCAGTTTATCTACAGACGCATGTAATGTTTCCTGAAATTTATCGGTTACGGGATGCGTTGACTCACCGATACCATTCGACTTCACTTTCGTTGTACCTGGTACATTTTGCGATTGCGTCGCCATGATTTATCTCCTTGGTTTTGTGAATGCACTAGATATCTTGCAAGCGATGTACCATGGAGTAAGTGGTTGAGTTGTATGTTTTTTTCTAAAGGTGTTATGAATTGAAGGCTTCCGGTCTCGTAATTATTGCAGTCACCGGATGTAATAATTTCGTAAACTAGCGGGGACGTAAGTGTGGTGGACGTGTCGAATAACCGGGGAAATTAAACAGCGTCAAAGGCTGTCGAACAGGGAAATTAGATCTTCTCTGGATACGGGTTTAAGTAATGAGCCTTCAATGCCAAGCTCTTTCATGCGTTCAGGCTCAGGTTCGTTGCCACTGACGACAAACATTTTCGCGTCCACCTGTAACTGATGAATCTCGTTTGCTAAGTCGTAGCCGTGATAATCCGGCAACGATAAATCCATAAGAATAACATCAAACACAATCTCTTTGAGTGTCTGAAGCGCTTGCTTACCGGAGTTTGCGATATAAACGTCATGGCCCTGATGCGCAATGAAGAGCTGAATCAGTTCAGCAGCATCATGGTCATCTTCAATAACCAGTACTTTTTTACTCTTACCCTCAGGCAACTGATGACTTTGTGCGCGCTCTTTTTCTTGCTCATTGGATGGCGCCGGCCCCTCGGTACGGATCAAATAACGGTCGAGAACCTTGGTTAATTCGAATCGGTCGATGGGTTTACCAATAACGCCATCGAAGCCCTCATCCAACAAGGATTGTTTCAGGCCTTTGCGACTGGCAGCGGTGACGGCTACAACAGCAACGTTGCAGTTATGTCGACGAATGGCTTTAAGGGCATCTATTCCGTTCATCACAGGCATGTGGATATCCATCAATACCAGATGGAAGGGGCGCTGATCCTGCTCAGCCATGAGCACGGATTCAAGTGCTTTCACGCCATTTTCCGCATACGCCACACTGGCGTGACACTGACCAACCAAATGCCCGGTTAACCGTCGCAACTCACGTAAGTCATCAACAATCAGAACGCGCCCTGAAACGTGCAGGTTTAACGCATTGCTTTCACGAACCTGAGATTTTTCCAGATCCAGTATATCCCTGTTCTGGTTTGAAATGTCGCCGGGGTTGATTGTAAAGCTGAATACGCTGCCTTTACCAAAGTTACTGTCGACAGAGATTTCTCCGCCCATTTTATGGACCAGTTCACGGGATATCGCCAGACCAAGCCCTGCGCCACCATGGTTAGCGCGCATCACATCTTCTATCTGCTCAAAGGGCTGAAAAATACTGCTGAGTTTGTCTTTCGGCATGCCGATACCGGTATCTTCCACACGGAAAAGAAGCTTTTCAGGTTGACTGGCTGATAGTGGCTTGACTGTCTCAACAGCAACCGAAATCGTGCCATTGTCAGTAAACTTGATGGCGTTGTTAATTAGATTAATTAACACCTGTCTTAATCGGGTAGGGTCTGTTTCGATGTACTCGGGCAGCTTGGTTTCTGCAGATACAGAAAGTGACAAGCCTTTATCTTTTGCGGCCAGGCCCATAAGAGAATGAAGATCAGTAAGAAAGCCTGAAAGGTTCACTTCTTTTGGCGCAATCTCCAGCTTGTTTGCCATGATGCGTGACATATCCAGCATATCATTGAGCAAACTCAGCAAGTGCTTGCCATTGGAATGGATAATAGAGAGCTCCTGCTCGATATCTCCATTTCGCTTTTCATCCAAAAGCAACTCGGTATAGCCGAGAATTGACGTAAGTGGTGTACGCAATTCATGCCCGAGATGGGCAAGGAACTTGTCTTTGGCTTTGTTCTTTTGCTCGACCTTGTGACGCTCGATTCGCTCGTTTTCGATTTCCCGACGCACCATGGCATATCGTATGGTACGCATGAACCGTGGCGTTTCAATTTCGCTTTTAGTCAGGTAGTCAGCGGCACCTGCCCGCATCACCATTTCGTCAACTTTGGTATCAGACTGGCCGGTCAGAATGACCACCGGAATCGTTATCTGATTTGATTTGAGCACATCCAGTACATCAATGGCGTTTTCTGCGCCGAGGATGTAGTCGAGCAGGCACAAATCGAAGCTTTGACGTTTTAATACGCTCAATGCATCCGCGCTGTTTGTAACCCAGGATACTTTGAAGCGAGGCTCTTCACAGCGGGAAAGGTAGTCCGCAGTAAGAAAATAGTCGTCCTCGTCATCTTCAACCAACAGAACCCGAATAACGTCTGTCAAAGCTTTACTCCGTCATCAATCGTGTGGCAATTCTACGAATTCAATCCAGTAACGACCTAATGCACGCATAAGTTCTACCAGGCCTTCAAAGTTGACTGGCTTGGTAATATAAGAAGCACAGCCTAAGTCATAGCCACGTAACATGTCTTCTTCTTCTTTCGATGTAGTCAGAATAACTACCGGAATTGAGCGAAGTTTGGGATCAGCTTTAATTTCTTGTAGTGCTTCGCGGCCGTCCTTTCTTGGCATATTCAGATCCAACAGGATCAGGCTGGGGCGGGGGGAATCCTTTGGATCCGCATATTTACCTTCGCGGCGTAAGTATTCCAGCAGCTCTACGCCATCTTCAACACAAAATAAGTTATTAAGTACGCGGCTTTCTTTCAGCGCGTCGATGGTCAACAAACGATCGTCTTCGTCGTCGTCAGCCATAAGAATATTTATGGGTAGTGATTGTTTATCAGTCATTGCTAACTACTCCCTCTGATGTAGTCGATGCGAACGGTTCCCCGTTAACCGGGATTATTATTGTAAAGCGTGCGCCTTTCCCTGGCTGGCTAAGCGCAGATATCTGGCCATTATGCCTTTCAACTATTCGGCGGCAGACGGCAAGGCCTATGCCAGTGCCTTTATATTCACTTCTGCCATGAAGGCGTTGGAAAGGCGCAAATATCTTTTCTGAGAATGACTGGTCGAACCCTATGCCATTGTCCTGAATAGTAATTTTTGTCCAGTCATATTGCTCTTCGTGAAGCACATTTACCAGTTCTTCACCGGTAGGCGTCGAACAGCTTACTGTAATTTCCGGAGCAATGTCAGGGTTTTTGAATTTCAATGCGTTGGACAGCAGGTTAAGCATAAGCTGCTCAATCTGAGACTTATCGCCCAATATATTGGGCATATCGTCGACGCTGACTTTTGCACCAGATTCGTCGATAGCGATTTCAAGATCGCTGAGAATTTCACTAAATACACTGTTTAGGTTCACGTCTACGAAGTCTTTGCCGCGGGTGGAAACCCGTGAGAATGACAGCAAGTCACTGATTAGCAGTGACATTCGCTCAGCGGCGTTAAGCATGCGCTTGAGGAAATCCTGTCCCCGCTCATCAATTACATCAGCGTAGCCCGACTCCAAACGGTTACCGAAAGCCCGGATTTTGCGCAAGGGCTCCTGAAGGTCATGGGATGCTACGAAAGCAAAGTCTTCAAGTTCACGGTTGCTGCGCGCCAGTTCATCAGAATAGACACGTAGTTCCTGTGTGCGCTCCTCGATTTTATCTTCCAGATCAGAGTTAATATCTTCGAGCGTACGCTGATGACGAAGACTTTCCCGCACATTCATCTTCAACAAAATAAAGATAGCAATAATCAACAACACCGTTGTCAGTGAGGAAACAATCAGAGTATTGACAGAGTTCTTTCTCAATTTCATCAGCGATGCCAGGTGCTTCGCCTGCATCTCGCGCTCAGAATCGTCAATCTGCTCAAAGAGTGTCTCAATTCTGTCGTAGAGTATCAGGCCCCGGTTGCTGTTCAGTAGTGAGCTGGCATCAAGCATTTCGCCGGCCCGGGCGAGTTCTACAACTTCAATCATGCCGTTAATTTTAGCGCGCGTTAAGTCAAGCAAGGTTTCAATACGATTAACTTGCTCGGGCAAGTCCGACGCCAGCCCTGTTATTTCGACCTGATCAATCAGGCCGTTAATCTGATTCAGCGTATCGTTGTAATCGTCGAGATAGTCTTCATCTTCGGTTAAAAGAAAACCGCGCTGGCCAGACTCTGCGCGCAAAATCGCCACATGCAAATTATTTACGCTGCCGATAACACGGTTGGTAGTAAACAGTCTTGCTTCCAGAGCGGCTAGTTCATCGAGGGTACTTACGACGTAAAACGAGTTGCCTGTGATAACAATGATCACAATCGACACTATTGCTACCCAGCTATATAGTGACGACAACATTTTTTGAACCATTGCTTAGTCCGTTTGTGAATCACCCAGTTCAGACATCATGGTAGTGAGTGATTCACTGCATGCTTTCGTACTGGCGATAATTTTATCCAGGGCGTCCATAGCTCTCTCTGCGGGAACATCTCCGTTCAGCGCCATTTTGACGAGCTCGGCCTGCATTGAAATGCGGTTTAGCGGCTTGCGTGCATCATGCACGTGAGTTGCCAGTGTCGCAAATTCTGATTCAGTCATGGTTACACCTACTTATTGTTATTCTTCTTTACTCAGATCACCGTAAGCATGGAGTCTGTTGTAAAGTGTTTTAGTACTGATCCCCAGCATTTCTGCAGCAAGCGTCTTATTGCCATTCACTTTTTCAAGTGTCGCGTAAATCAGCTCTTTTTCGACATCCTCAATGGTTCTGCCGGCCTGAAGCGCGGGTGTGGTGCTTTGCTTTTTAGCAAATGGAGACTCGATGGTTTTTGGTAACTCAATGTCGCTGCCTTCCGGGTCACTCATGATCGCGGCACGATGTACGAAGTGACGTAGCTCACGTACGTTACCAGGCCAGTCATAGGCTTTAAGGGTATCCAGCTGGGTATCTTCCCAGATAAAGTTGGTGCCGTTTTCTTTATTCAACTCATCAATAAAGTAGGTGGCAAGCAGAGGAATATCTTCCTTGCGCTCGCGCAATGGCGGAATGGTGATAGGGAAGACCGCCAACCGGAAATAGATGTCTTCGCGTAAAACTTTACTTTCTGCGATTTCTTCCATACTGCGGTTAGTAGCAGATACAACACGACAATTTACCGGAATGGCTTTGGTGCCGCCGACACGAATAACCACCTTGTTTTCTAGAACCCGAAGCAGGTTAGGTTGCATATCGATAGGCATTTCGGTGATCTCATCTAAAAACAGTGTACCGTTTTCAGACTGTTCAAAAACCCCCGCTTTGCGGCCTACTGCCCCAGTAAATGCGCCTTTTTCATGGCCGAATAATTCACTGCCAATTAACTCTTTGGAAAATGCACCGCAGTTAGTTGCAATGTAAGGACCTTCTGCATCAGAGGCTGCGTGGATCGCTGCTGCGACCACCTCTTTACCGACCCCGCTTTCGCCCAGTAACATCACGTTAGCGCTGGTGCGACTGACTCGCTCGAGAAGTTTGTAGAGCTCTTTCATTGGCGTTGATTCGCCGATAAGATGGCCGAAATGGCGCGTGACTTTTGGGCCAGGCTCTTGTTTCTTCTGATTTTTCTTACCAGTTAATACCGCTTCTATTTCTTCACGTTGAATGGGTTTAACAAGGTAATCAATGTTTGGGCCACAAAGACCTTTGATAATGCCTTTTACTGAAGGATGTCCGGTGATCAACGTCACCCGTGGACGCTTGGGAAGTACGTCCAGTTCGTCAAAAAGATGAGCTCCGCTTCCGTCCGGGAGCATAAAATCCAACAGAACGTGGTCAAAAGTTTCTTTGGTTAGCCAGTCGCGTGCCTCGGCGAGGTTGGCTGCTGTCAAAACCTCATGGCCCAGGAATTCAATGATGGTACAAGCGACATCAGTAAACTCAGGATCGTCATCGACCAATAGGACAGTAAGCACTAAAAAGTTCCTTTTTGTTGTGAGTACCCGATGTATGACTTACCGGATTACTCGTTAAGTGGATCATTTTCACCGAAATATGCAGAATCTATGCCGGTGGGGCAAGTCTTGCAAGCTTTGGGAACAGCAGAAAGTAAACTCAGCCGAATATGGCACAGTATTCGCAACACCCATTCCGAATTTGATAAGGATATGAGTCATGTACAGCCAGACTTTAGCACGTTCAATGACGCTATACGAGTTGTTAGGCCGCATGCAGTCTACGCATACAGAAAACAAAGTGGCGTTTGGAGAACTCATTGAGATAATGGAAAAACGTGGTTTCGGACCGATGCTTGCGGTCCCGGCTTTCATCGCTGCAACGCCGATAGGTGCCATACCAGGAATACCTACAGTTACCGGTGTGACTATTTTTCTCATCTCTTTGCAAATTTTACTGGCTAAAAAACATCCTTGGCTACCTGGCGCAATTCGCGATATCGGCATCGATCGCGAATCGTTAAACAATGGAATAGGCTCGATTAAACCGGCGGCGATGCACGTTGACCGATTTCTGATCCCACGGTGGCTTTTCATGCGTCAGTACGTGTTTCGTGCAATGATTGCGCTGACCTGCGCAATGTGCGGAATGATGATGGTGCCTCTTGAACTCATTCCTTTTCTCGGTCTGATACCAGCATTTTCTGTGTTGATTATGGCAGTCGGGATGACGACGGATGATGGCGTGGTCGCGTTATTTGGCCTTAGCCTCGCGGTGGTTGGCTTTTATATGGGAGGTGCGCAGATATTTCAGACGTTACAGGGATAGCTGCCTAACGAAAACGCAATGTCGTGAGAAGAAATGCGCCAGTGGACTTATCCTTCGTCCGACCGTAGATCTACTTGTCGGAAGTGCATCATTCTCGAACCGCCCAATTACTTTTACTGCCGTTAGCGACCCCCACGTACGCCCGCGCCAAAGCAACGGGATTAATTATTCGCGACATAGTCGTAGCGAAAAGCCTGTGGCTGTGGCAGCAATTGGCTGATTGCATCAGCCTCTACCGCAGGACTGAAAAAGTAACCCTGACCAATATGGCAGTCGAGTTTTTGAAGTAAATCCGCCTGCCTTCTGTCTTCTACTCCTTCGGCAATCACCTCAAGATCGAGGTTTCTGCACAGCGATACCAGCCCCTCTACGACTTTTTGCCCTTTAATATCGTCCACAATGTGGGTAATGAATGCGCGATCCAGTTTTACGGTGTTTACATTTAAATCGCGCAGATAAGCAAATGAGCTCATGCCGGTACCGAAATCGTCAATAGAGACTTTCACGCCCAGTTCAAGTAATGCATCGACAGTGCGCTTACTCGCCGATTTATCTATCATGGCTGCACTTTCTGTTAGTTCAAACTCCAACAGCGATGGAGATACAGCAGATTTTTCCAGTTGTGAGTTAACGAAAGGGACAAATGCGGTATCCAGAAGGTTATAAGCAGACAGGTTCACCGAAACCGGGAGCTGATGTCCCATATCACACCATTTCTGAACTTGAGTAATAGCAGACTCAACCATATAGCGGGTGAACACATGTATAATACCGCTTTGTTCTACCAAATCGATAAACAGGGCAGGTCCCAGTAAGCCCTCTTCTGGATGTTGCCAGCGCACGATGGCTTCTACCCCAATCAGCGTGCCTGTTTCCATGACTACCTTTGGCTGATAATGCAGGACAAACTGATTTTGTTGTAACGCGGAGCGCAACTGGCTGCGCAACATGACTTTGATGGTGCTGTTAAATGCAAGCTTGTCATCGTATACCTGTACACCCAGGCGGCGCGCTTTGGCGCGATGCATGGCGGTATCAGCGTTTCGAAGTAAGGTTTCAAAAAGATGTCCATGTATGGGGTAGCAAGCTGCCCCGATACTGCATCCAAGTTCAAATGACGCGTTATCTACCTGAAGAGGCACGCGACATTCGTACAACATGGCAAACGCGGCATTCGTTACCTCTTCTTTCTGCAACGATGGCATCCACACAACAAATTCATCACTTCGGTAATGGTAAACGTCACTGTCCGGACCGGCCAGTTTAAGCAGGCGCTGCGCAAAAGCGTGAAGCAACTTATCGCCTACGTCCTGTCCAAAAGCGTCGTTCACATCTTTAAATCGATCAATATCCAGAAAAAGCAAAGCGCCACATCTGACGTTTTCAGGAGAGCTGCTGATTAGCGCGTTACGGTTTGGCAGGTGAGTGAGACTGTCACGCATTGCGAGCTCTTCCAGCGCATGGCTGGCAGACTGAAAGCGTCTGGCGATTCGCGCCGACATTATCATCGAAAGCCATACCGCTATACCAAAAGTCAGCAGCGCAGTAACCACGATCCGCAGTAAGATATGAGTCGGCAAATTTACCCCGGACAGATCCCGCCAGATTAACGTTAATGCGCCCTGATTGCCAATGTGGCTGCGGGTAACGTAAAAACGCGAGTCATCCAGAGTAACAAAGCGATCGGCCTCGGCCATTGCCAGCTGGTTTATTTTCTCGTGACGAATAAAAAGAGGAGAGGGGCCCTTAATGATGTGGCGGTTAGCTGTATGTAGCGCCACAAGATGCTTACCCGCTGTGTTGATAAATTCGGGTAAAGGACGCTGCCCTAGCGTATCGAAATAATCAGGATGCCTCTGTTGCTGTCTTTCAATGGCATTGGCGATAGCTTCCGCCTGCTGCGAATAAGCCTGACTTTCGACTTTTTCGCCCATTCCAATAGCCACCCCATAACCTACATAGCAGAAAGTAAGAATAACCAGCAGTGAGAGGCTGATTGAAGCGAGTAACAACCGCTTTCGTAATTGTGTGCTGGAGAGAGCTTTATTATTACGCCAGGGCATAGCTGCCCCGTTCAGATAAATCACCAAAACGCTCAGCCGCTGATTGACTAAAGCGTAATCGGCAACGTTTTGACTCTGTCAGAAGAATGCGTTCCATGGATTGCCTGTTCCTTATTGTTATTATTTCAGGCGAAGCATGTCTCTTGTTATACCGCGTATAACACGAACCTGCAACGTTGCGGTGTGCTACAGGCTTACCTGTGTCTGAGCCGGTGGCGATACAGACTAAACACGGTATGACGTTATTTAAAAATCGGGCAATGCATGCAAAACAGATTCAGCAACGGGACTGTGGAAGTCGTGTCGACCCGTAGCCAACTTATAATCGCTGCTGATCATTGTTTTCCAGTACTGACTCTGAGCAGGGCAACTGCATAGACTGATATCGCAGTTCGCCAATAAATGAACGTGCGGCCGGGCCCAACTGATCGCCATCTTCGAAGCTGAGATACAATAATGCTTTACGCAGCCCTCCATGCTCAAGCGGGAGTGGCATAAGTTGATGTGCGTCGATGTGCGGTTTGATGATCGCAAGGGGAAGCCAGGCAAAGCCCAGCCCCTGACATATAATGTCAATAGATGTCCTGACATGGCTGACCGTCCAGCGCTGTTCTGCTCCTAGCCAACCTGATTCCGCTTTACGTTCAGACGATGAATCTCTGACCACAATCTGACGATGCGATTTAAGATCTTCCGTCGTTATCGGGCGATTCAGCTGATGAAGAGGATGACCTGGATGAGCAACTGCCAGAAACTCTATTTCGCAAAGATCTTCACTGAATCCATTCGTGTACGCAAAAGGAGAGATCGCAATATCTACATTTCCGGCTTTGAGTAACGAGTTTGCACCGCTTAACACCGTCTCTTCAATTTCTATGCGTAACATGGGATATTCTTCAGACACTTTATTCAGTACGTTGTACAAGAAGGCGGAAGGAAAAATAATATCAACAGCAATGCGCAGCTGCGTTTCGGTTCCCTGTTGCAAACTGCTGGCAACGGCCTCCAGCTTTGCCGCTTCATTGAGTAAAAATTCTGCGCGTCGAAGCATGAGTTCGCCAGCGGGTGTTAGCCTGACTTTTCTGCCATCGCTTTCAAATAGCGTGACCCCAATGGCAGATTCCAGCTTCTGAACAGCATGGTGAACACTTGACTGACTTTTGTGAACCTTTGCTGCAGCCTGGTTGAAGCCCCCGGCGTTTACAACGGCTTTGAACATGCGCCATTGTTCCAGCGTTGCTTTAAGCATAGTTAATAGCAGTTATTGTCGAATGATTTCACCATTATAGCGCGCGCTCTGTTTTAAGAAATAGAACGACGTTAAAACTGTTAATCGATGGGGTGAAACGAAATAGACGGTTTTCGAAACGTGTCGCATTGTCACGCGACACGCCCGATAAGGATTAATCAGACGCAATGACGTTACGCTGCTTCTGATGTCGTGCCGGGGGGGGCGATAGAGGCAGTCGCCAATTTTGGATTGGTTCGCAACTTGTTTGGAACCGCGCGAGAATGAACTCTACTACGCGCTACGACAATGCAGCCTGAATTTTTGGAACGTCGCAGGTCAGAACAGTGACATTTTCGTAACCCATTAGTGATAACTGCTCTGCAGCTAACTGCGCACGAACACCAGAGGCGCAGTGAACATAGATGGGACGACTGGCGTCTTTCTCTTTCTCCAGCATTTGCATTTCTAATACGCCGCGAGGGATATTTACGGTGCCCGGAGTCGGCGAGTTCTCAACTTCCGCAGGCTCTCTCACATCAATCATTAACCCATTGTTTTTTTTGCTTTCCTGAGCAGCTTCTTCTGCTGAAATTTTACGAATAGGGACACTAATCGCATTTAGTCGGTCCTGTATTGATTTAAGCATAGTTGGATTCCTTGAATTTTATTGTATAAGTTATATCTAATATATTGGTTATTTACTATAATGCAAGGGAGCACTGGGAAGAGCGTGTGAACGCTTTTAACGTAAACCTGAACAGCTTTGATAGTCGACGCCTCAGTAAACCTTTGGTCAATTACTGCAAACTACGAGCGTCGGCATGCTGCGGTTTACTTTTTCCCTGTTCGCATTGTGGAAGGAGCTTGTGGTTAGGAAATAGCTGCTGGCGCTATTGAACAGTGAACGGCAACCTGGCGTTTTGTTCGACATACAAGGTCGTCTCAGGTATTGCGATTTTCCGTAAATGCTTATTAAAAATTAGGTTTTGCGACCAAACACCTTGCGAAATGCAAATCATTTAGATTGAATAGAGGCCCTGTTGGTAAAGTGTAAATTACGAATGGCAACGTCCGAAGCAATTAATCCCGAAGAAATGCTGGCACATGCATCAGATGCTGAGCGTTATTTGAAACAAATGGCAAATAAAACCCGCCTGATGGTTATGTGTTCACTGCTTGACGGAGAGCTCTCTGTTTCTGAATTGCTAACCAATATTCCGGTTACACAACCCGTGCTTTCTCAACACCTGGCACTGTTGCGTGAATCTGACATGGTGGCAACCCGGCGTGAAGGGCAAGTCATCTTCTATCGACTTGCCGATGAACGTATACGCCGTACAATCGAATTGCTGTACGAATTCTTTTGCGCCGGCTAAGCCGGCACTACACCAGCTTTGCCGGATCTAACAGCGCTGCTAATTCCTCTTCTGTCAGGTCGGTTTCCTCTTTTGCTACGTCCAGAACCGAGCGTTTCTCCTCGTACGCTTTCTTAGCAATTTGTGCGCCTTTTTCGTAACCAATTTTGGCGTTCAGCGCCGTAACCAGTATGGGGTTTTTAGCCAGCGCCTGTGCCGCGGCTTCGCCGTTAAACTGCATATCCGCAATGGCTTTGTCGGCAAGGTGCTCACAGCTGTTAGCTAATAACCCGATGGCGGTTAGCAGATTAGCACCAATTAGCGGAAGCATGACATTCAGCTGAAAATTACCTGACTGCCCGGCGACCGTAATAGCGGTGTGTAAACCCATGACCTGAGCACTGGCCATAGCGGTTGCCTCAGGAATAACCGGGTTCACTTTTCCGGGCATGATACTGCTACCTGCCTGCAGTTTAGTCAGACTGATTTCGCCGAGCCCTGAAAGTGGTCCACTATTCATCCAGCGCAGGTCATTGCTGATTTTCATTATCGACGCTGCCAGAACGTTGAGCTGTCCGGCATATTCCAGCGCCGTATCCTGAGCAGACAACGCACTAAAGTGGTTATCTGTCACGTAAAAAGTCAGTCCTAACTGTTGGGTAAGCGCTGATGCCACCCGCGCACCGAATTCAGGGTGTGTATTCACCCCGGTACCTACAGCGGTACCGCCAATGGCTAGCTGACTCAAACGGGAATGAGTATCCTGAAACCGCTCGATGGCTTGCAGTAATTGTGATCTCCAGCCAGACATTTCCTGACTGAATTTGACAGGCATGGCATCCATCAGATGAGTACGTCCGGTTTTGATTAACCCTTCTGCATCCGACATCTTCTTCTTGATAGTATCCGCCAGCGCCTTTAATGCCGGCAGCAGGCAGCTGTGAGATGCCATCATCGTGCTGACATGAATGGTGGTGGGGATAACGTCGTTAGAGCTTTGCCCCATATTCACATGATCGTTGGGATGAATTTCCAGCCCGCTTGCGCGGCTGGCAAGCGATGCGATCACCTCATTGGCGTTCATATTAGTACTGGTACCGGAGCCAGTCTGATATATATCTACCGGAAATGCGTCATCGTGTTCGCCATTTGCAACCTCAGTAGCGGCTTGCCAGATTGCTTCGGCGCGCTTGTCGTCCAGTAAACCGAGTTCTTTGTTCACAGAGGCGCAGGCCGCTTTCACAAAGCCCAAAGCATGGATGAACCCCGGCGGCATAGGCTGGCCGCCAATAGCAAAGTTCTCTATCGCCAGCGCTGTCTGTTTTTGATATAGCACGTCAGACATCGTTATTGCGCCTTTTGCAGTAGAGACTGCACGTAGCTGTCGTCGCCCAACTTATCCAGATCAATCTCTGGCTTCTCCATCAACTCATCATGGGAGAGCTTCACGTTTACCTTGTGACTGGACCAGTCAATCTTCTCTATGTCTCCGGGTAAAACAACCAGTTTTTTGCCGCCAGGCAACCAGTTGTTGGTATCGATAATGAGCATTCTCATAGCCCAGCTTTTTGCGTCAAAAATGAAGTCCGTAATGTGGCCCACATTATCTTCGGTTGTCGCCACTTCATAGCCATTTACTTCGCCACATGCGCGTAGATGATTTTCCGGACTAGCGGCCTGTTCTTCCTGCATGGCTTTTGCCATATCAGCATCAGCCAGCTCAGTCGGGTGAGCGAAGTCTCCCCACGCGCCAGGACCAATCCAGTAATAGCCGTAACCAAAATATTTAAATAAGGTTTCTTCGTACTGGCGCGAGACCGGTTTGTGCTCATCGATGGACGGACTGTCTTTGAGTGTCTGTGACGTCATCGATATATGCACATTTTCGTTTTCTACATCGACTTTTGTGACAGAAATTGGGGAAATAACGACCTTGCGGCTTAGCGGTAACCAAGTGTTGGTATCGGCAACCAGATAGCGCACTACATAGTCCTGGTCGTCAAAAAGAATGTCTTTGCATCCACCGATGTCATCGTCCGTGGCATGGAGTGAAAAATGCTTTAACTGCTTATAGGAAATCATCATATCCGGTTCCTCCTGATTCAACTTCCAAATTGTGCCTGAGGCAATACTAAGTGTAGTCCGCACTGAAAAAGGTGCGAATATGTAAGCATGTGCAGCGCAAAAAGTGTTTGGGGGTGAGCGTGAATTCCGTGCACTCCAGACACCTTGTTACGACGCCATGGGCGTGCCCCTCCAGTCGTCATCCTGCTGGCGGGTGAGAAACTAAGGCTCGGCCCGTCGTTTTTATGCCATCCACTCACCTGAATCCCAGTCCGTGATTGTAAACTGGTCACCACACCACTGTTTGCCCGTCACATCTTACAGCTTTCGCACACTCATGTTCTGATAACGCAAATGAAAGCTTGTACATCTTTCACCTGAATTAAAGGAATATCAGTGTGATAGCACATGTTATTGGTAACGCGATCCGGCATGGAAAGATCACCAAAACTACAACGCATGAAGTGTTAAAGCGGAATTGCGAAGAGTAATGGCGAAGGAAGACCGCGAGTCAGAGAAAAACGGTTTGCAGTCAGAAGCGTTGCGCGGTGACCGGCCTGCATGATCTATAAGGGAGAACGCATTGTCGACATTATAAAAACACAGGAGAACGTCGGCCGAGAATGCGCGGACAATATGAGGTGCTGCTGAAGCACGGTGATCACCGTGCTTACCGGCTGAAAATAAAACAGCACGCATCCCGGTGAGAACTTCACCGGGCTGCAATAACAGATAATGGCGTCAGGCTACGTCAAATTCGTCATCTGAATAGTCATCGTCATAATCTGCCTGGTTGCTGGCTGAGCTATGCAGCGTGTAAAAGTGCTTTTTACCACGCGCCAGTCGTGCGTATTTTTGCCAGGTACGTTCCAGTGCGTTTTCCGCTGGCACGTTACCTTGCACGAAATCGACAAAATGTTGCTCGTCGGCAGATTCAGGCGCGAGTTCTCCTGACTCCAGAGCCAACAACGTTTTACCGTATTTGGTTAGCAAGTCGGCTTCACTAATACTGAAGTCACCGGACTTACGGAAACCGTACGGAAACTTAGCGCGGTCAATAAAAACCTTTTGTGGTACACGAATGCTTGGTGCTTGCATGGGTCATCTCAACAGTGGTTGTGTTTTCAGGCTGACTTTTAAGCCAATTTGAACCAAAGTTAAAACAAAAGATTTTTTTCCTGAGAATAAAAAATATTGGTTGTTTTCTCATGGTGCAAAACCAAGTCTAATGCCTTGATATGTTTCAATAATATGACAGGGATAAACCGTTTTTTGCTTAGAGATGTCACAATGAAGGGCAACGTCAGTTTTCATGCCAATTGACAGAAGTTAAAACAAAAATTTCTTATCGATACGATGATAAAAAATCGTTTTCTATTTTCGTCTGTCAATCAATAATAGCCTTGTGTTAACAACAACGAGATCGTAATGAGTAAAGACTATCGTTACCAGCGTGAAGAATGGGACTCGGTAGAGGATGGTGATTTTGACGATAAAAAGTCAAAAGGTCGCCGTCATCATGATGTAAAAAGTAAGCAAAAGCGCGACCTGCAGCGTCGTGAAAAGCAACGCCGGCTTCATCAAGAAAGCTACTGATACCTCACGCTTTCATAAAAGACAGTGCATCACGCAGTGATGCACTGATTTAGCTATTGTATTTACATTGCCGGAAATCTGTGACAGCTTAGCAGCTACTACGATTCGGTTATGTAAAAAGCATGGACATACGCTTTCTTACCACTTTCATAGAAGTTGTAAATACTCGTCATTTCGGCAAAGCCGCCGAAAATCTTTACCTTACGCAGTCGGCTGTGAGTGCTCGCATTAAGCTGCTTGAGGAATACTTTCACACCACCTTGTTTATTCGTCAGCGAAACAGTATTCAGCTCACTCAGGCTGGAGAAAAGCTATTGCCTTATGCCAGGCAATTATGCGATACGCTGAATGAGGCAAAGCAGGAACTGCAGGTCCAATCTGCAGAATACGTCGTTTGTGGAGCTACCCAGCTTGCCAGTGAACTGACATTGCCAGATGCACTTACACACTTACACAATGCCTTTCCCGACTGGTCTGTAAAAGCCGAAGTGCTAACGCTGGATAATCTATCCAGGCAACTGCATGAACGGGTGATTGACGTCGCGTTCTCTACTGAGGTACTAAAATCCGAAGAAGTGGTGAGCCATGTCATGGAGCGAAAGGCGCTCACTTTATGCCAGTTCGCGGGGAACGGGAAAGGGGATGCGAATGGCTTCGTCACTATAGACTGGGGGGCCAAAGTCAGAGATAAAGTGTTAACACAGTTCCCTGATTTTCGTGATGCAAAGTTACGAACCAATTCGTTGTCACTGGCGCTGACTACCCTTAAAAATGAGGGAGGCATTGCGGTGCTGCCACAGGAAACTGCACAAAGGCTGGTTGCGGCTTCATCGGCAACGTTTTTTGAGTCACTCGACGACTGTTTTGTGAATGTTTACATGCACTCCATGAAGTCGGTCAGGCGCGTCGGTTTATCGGAAGTGATTGATAGCCTGGCACCTGCCTGATCAACAGATACAATTAACAATCATTACCTATCAGCCCCAGACCGACCTTCATCGCGGTTTAACAAGCAAAGTAACGCGCAGCGTTTAAGGAAAAATAAATGAAAAAGCTCATACTGGCGTTTAGCGTAGTGGGCATGCTGGCGGGGTGCCAGCAGTCTGCCAATCTCACTGAAGTTCCTGAAAGTAAACCCGTCGATGGTGGCCTGGCCGTGCCTGTTCACTACGAGACACTGGATAACGGCCTGAAAGTCGTGCTTTCAGAAGACAGCACCGCGCCCATTGTGGCGGTAGGCGTTTACTACAATATTGGTTTTCGTATTGAGCCAAAAGACCGCACAGGATTTGCGCACTTATTTGAGCATATGATGTTTCAGGGCTCACAAAACCTGCCCAAAGGTGAATTTGACAAGCTGGTTAATGGTAATGGAGGCATCAACAACGGCTCTACACGTTTTGACTTCACCAATTACTACGAAATACTGCCCGCCCATACTCTGGAGACGTTTATCTGGGTAGAGGCTGACCGGATGCGAGGGCTGAATATCACGCAGGCCGAACTGACAAACCAGCAGGGCGTGGTGAAAAACGAAGTGAAGGTAAACGTCCTGAATCAGCCCTACGGTGGCTTTCCCTGGCTCGATTTGCCACAACACGCGTTTGATAACTGGTACAACGCACACAATTTCTATGGCGACCTGGAAGATTTGGATGCCGCCACACTCGAAGACGTGGATGCGTTTTTCAAACAATACTATGCACCAAATAATGCGGTTTTGGTTGTTACGGGCGATTTAGATGTGGACCAGACTATGGCCTGGGTGAAGCAGTATTTCTCTGACATCCCCGCGGTAGAGTTAGCGCCACAACCTGATATTTCTGAACAACCCCAGACCGCAGAACGTAAAGCAAGCCGCGTCGATCCGCTGGCGCCAAAACCGGCCTATGCAGTCGCGTATCGTATGCCAGAACGCGACTCAGAGGCCTATTATGCGATGGGACTGATAGACCAGATTCTGCTGCAGGGTGATGACAGTCTGTTACACCAGAAGCTGGTTGAAGAAATGGGCATCTCCAGCAATGTGTTTGGCGGCATTAATATGCTGGGCAACATGTTTAACTATCAGGGGCCGATGCTGTGGACTGCCGGTATGATCCATGAGCCTGTGGTAACTGACGATTCGATTACCACAACCATAGATGAGGTTATCAACTCATTACAAACTGCCCCGGTTTCTGAGGAAACCCTCGACAGAGCCCGTGTCAAACTGCGCTCGCAACTTTACGACACGATTGATGGCAGCGGTATCGGAAAACTCGATCTGCTTGCGACATTTGCATTGTTTGATGATGATCCTACCCGCATAAACCGTATCGAGTCGGCGTTCGCCACAGTAACGCCGGAACTGATTCAGCAAACGGCTAAGACATATCTCACGCCCCAGAACCGGACAATTTTTACTGTTATGCCTGAATCAATGGCGCAGGAAAATGCACAGGGAGAAGCAAAATGAACCGTATAACGAAAGCTCTTTCACTGACTGTCGTACTAAGTGTGCTGCCTGTGATAGGCGTTGCCTCGACATTTCCTTCTGAACCGCCTGCACCGGCGACGCCTAAAAATTTCATGCTGCCTGAAGTGGAACATTTCACCCTCGAAAATGGTATGGAAGTGTCGCTGATCCCTTATGGCACCACACCGAAAAGCACCATGATGCTGCATTTTGATACCGGTAATGAAAATGACGGTGATAAACGAGGCTTAAGCGATATCACTTTTGAGTTGCTTAACAAGGGCACGTCTTCATTGTCTGCGTCTGACATCGCCAAACAGGCCGCGTCTATGGGCGGACAGGTGACTACCAGCGCAGGTATGAATACCAGCCGCATCGCGATCGACGTACTCAGCGAATTTAATGAACAGGCTGTTGCCTTGCTGGCTGACCTGGTTGGAAATTCAGAGTTCTCAGAAGCCGATCTTGAACGAGCTGTCGCAAATCAGTGGCGACAAATTGAAGTTTCAAAATCCAGAGCGCAGGGGCAGGCGGTAGAGGCGTTTTACGAGGCGATGTATCCGGCTCATCCCTACGGCCGCATTTTTCCGACCAATGAGGAGCTTACCCGTATTTCGCGAGATGATGTTCTGGCATTTTCCTCACGCTATTTAAACGGAAGTCATGCCCACCTGTATATTGCAGGTCAGTTTGACAGCCAAAGTCTGAAGCAGGCGATAACCGGTGCGTTTGCTTCTCTGCCAGCGGGAACGAAGACTGACAGTATTGCGCCACCGGCGCCTGCACCTGCTTCGCAACTGGTAATGATACCCCGTGATGGCGCCGTGCAGTCTACGGTCAGGTTAGGGCAGCGATCAATCCCAGCAGCAGATGACAAATACGTGGCCCTTGAGGTTATGAATACGCTACTTGGCGGTATGTTCTCCAGCCGGATAACCCAGAATATTCGGGAAGATAAAGGGTATACCTATTCTCCCAGAAGCGCGGTGTTTAGTCATGACGGCGCGGCGGTGTGGTATCAGTCGGCCGATATTCAGGCGGAAAGTACCGGAGAGGCGATTAATGAAATTGTATCGGAAATTGCCGGCCTGCAACAAACACCGCCTCCTGCTGAGGAATTGCAGGGGGTGAAAAACTACATGTCAGGATTATTCGTATTGAGAAACTCATCGCGTTCAGGTGTAATCGCGCAACTGGTAAATCTGAACATTCATGGTTTACCAAAATCGCGGTTAACCAACTACATCTCGCTGGTGAATGATGTCAGCGCGGAGACGGTATCTGAAGCCGCCAGAAATTATCTGGATCTGAATACGATGTCGTTGATTGTGGTAGGAGATCCTGAGCAAATGCAAACAGAGTTGTCGGTGGTAGAGAATCTGCCAGCGACACAATCGGAGAAGTAACATGAGTGGAATGTCACACCCGTTGTTGAGTGTGTCGGCACAACAACGCCTGAATGAGACGCTGACGGCGATTAAAGAGCATGAGGCGCTGTGGATCCTTACCGACGAGCATGGCTGCGTTATGCTGACTGCCGATGACGAAGATGGCATTCCGGTCTGGCCTGATGCGGGGATAGCAAGTTTGTGGGCCACCGATGACTGGTCACACTGCGAACCCTTACAGATCTCACTGGCAGACTGGTTTAAAAAGTGGGTGCCGGGCATGCAGGAAGATGAGCTACTGGTAATGGTTTGCCCTGTACCCGGTGAAGAAGGTGAAGTGATGGAGCCTGCGGAATTCGCGGAACAGCTGAGTTAAATGTCTTCACACTGCACCGCTGAGTAAGAGGCGAGTAAAAGGCGGGATAATATCGGAATGTCACTGTCCTGACAGAAGGGCCAGTAAAACCTGACGCTTATCGCGTACAGAGTGCAGTGAGGGCAAGTCTCAACACCTGAACCGCATTCCGGTGATTCGCGCATTAACCAAAAAAGGCAGCCCGGCGCTACGTCGTGCTGCCTTTTCTATACCTGCCAACCTGGCTTCATAATCGTCTGAATCATCCCGATTTTACGCCAGCGTCGCATTGCCGTCATGTTAAGGGCATTGCCAGAAAGGCTGCTGCTCTGACTACTTCAGCTGGCTGTCTGGTTCCCATCTTCCCTGTGGAAGCCGTGATCTTAAAGTTCTCAGTTTTCGTTTACCTGTATATGTTCCGGTAAATTCTAAATGGAGAAAGCGATGTTCACCGAGCAACCTACAATGAAAGACTTGTTTACTCAGCTTGGACTGGATAACAGTGATGAAGCGATGGAACAGTTTATTACCAAGCATCGCGGCATGAATGATAGCCGCCATATCGAAGAAGCGCCGTTCTGGAGCGATTCACAAGCGACATTTTTACGCTCTGCCTTGCTGGATGACGCAGAATGGGCAGAGGTGATTGATCAGCTAAATGCCCAGCTACATCACGACTAATTAACGCCTGCAGTTATCGTTGTGAAAAGATGGCGCGGATGCGAAAAGAAGGTGTCAGCGCCTTCTTTTCGTCTGTTTGCGATCAGGGTGAGGGCCGACATCGTTATACAACGCGTATAGACCTGGCGATATCCGTTGACCTCTTTTACCGGTATTTATCTTCTTCCTACTGCATTCCCTTCGACATTGTCTGACTTACTTATTGGGTATTCTGTTTTTCCAGTTCAGCAACTCTTGCTGAGAGGGCCGCGAGTGAATGCCTCAGTGCTTCGAGTTCCTGCATAACCACATCCAGTTCGCTGGAGCTGCAGGCTGTTTCGTGTGTTTGAGGCGGTAGCTCTGGCGCGACTTCCGGTTGATGAGTCGGGGTATCGGTGTGGCTGAAGCAGTGCTGATAACGGATTTCGCGCTTTCCCGGTTCACGAGGCAACGGCACTACTAAAGCGTCAGGTTGATAGGCCTGCAAACTTTCCAGCGCAGTTTCCATATCTGACATACCCGAAAAGTGCGCCATTCGAGAGCACCTTCCGCGTAACTCGCCTGGTGTCTGGGGGCCACGTAAGAACAGCTCAGCGATAATTGCCAGTTGCTGTTCACTTAATTTAAGATCGCCAAACTCAGTGTTACAAAAACGATGAGTTACCTTATCAACCCGGCTTCCGAAACCTGATGATACCTGTACCAGACGCTTAGCTTTTAATGAATCAAGTGTTTCGCGTACCGCTGTCTCCGAAAGCTGCATTACCGGAGCGCGGTTACTTTTCTGATTACACCCGTTTGTCAGTGCATTTACCGACAACGGGTATTGCTCCGGTGTGGTTACTGACTTTTCCAGTAGCACGCCAATAATGCGGATTTCCTTTTCGTTCAAAGACGACAACATAAACTCAACTCTCCTGCAGTTTCAGATGACAACTATAGACCTTTTTGCCTATTCCCTGGCAAGTAAAATTGACACTTCACTACGCTTTGTCGCGAAAAAGTACCCGTTCTACCTGCCGGTGCATGACACCATGCAACAGTTATGTAATAACAGGCAGTGTAATTAAGTATTACTGACAAGGAAAACAGAATGTCACGTAAATTATATGCCTTCCTGGCAATTCCTCTTGCAATATCTTCGCTTAGTGCGATTGCGAAAGAGGGGATGTTCACCCCGGAACAGCTTCCGGAAATCTCTGATGATTTGAAAGCAACAGGCCTGGCGTTATCGCCGGAGTCACTGAGTGACCTGACCGGTTTCCCGATGGGAGCGATTGTGTCGCTTGGCGGATGCTCTGCGTCCTTTGTTTCTGATACCGGGCTGGCGGTAACCAACCATCATTGCGCACGGGGTTCAGTACAGTACAACTCCACTGCTGAAAACAATTATCTTAAAGACGGGTTTTTAGCGACCTCACCAGATAAAGAACTTCCGGCAGCGCCGGGAACCCGTATGTGGGTGACCGTGGGCTTCTCAGATGTCACCGATAAAGTTACCGGTGACCTGGGCGACGACGTAACGGGCCGTGACCGTTACGATGCTATTGTGAAAAAACAGAAGGCGATAATCGCAGAATGCGAAGCTGAAGACGGATACCGCTGCTCGGTTCCGGCCTTTTACGATGGCCTGGAATACAAACTGATCAAACAACTGGAAATTCGTGATGTGCGAATTGCTTACGCACCCGCAGATGCCATTGGCAAGTACGGGGGTGATATTGATAACTGGATGTGGCCTCGACACACTGGCGACTTTTCATTCTACCGCGCTTACGTCGGACCGGATGGCAAGCCAGCTGATTACAGCGAAGACAATGTCCCTTATCAGCCAGAGCATGTATTAACCGTATCTGCAGCGGGCCTGGAAGCCGGTGATTTTGTGATGGCAGCGGGATATCCGGGCTCAACAAACCGCTACGCAAGACTGGTCACCGTTGACTACATGTTCAACTGGTTGTATCCCACCTATGTGGATCTGGTAACTGACTGGATTGACGCGATTGAAACGGCAGCACCTGAAGGAAGCGATGCCCGTATCATTTATGAAGCGCGACTGGCAGGCCTGAATAACTTTCTGAAAAATACCAAGGGGCAGCTGGCTGGCGCGAAGCGCGTAGGGCTGCTGGACAGACGTGCTAGTCGTGAGACAGCACTGAATGCCTGGTTAAAAGAAGAGGGAGATCCGAATGGATATCAATCTGCTATTGCTCAACTCGATGAAGTGAAGTCGCAGTCTGCGGCAATGAGTAAGCAGAACTTCTGGTACAACAACCTGACCCGGTCTCAGTTACTCTCTGCCGCGCAGACGCTTTATCGTAACGCTATTGAGAAGCAGAGGCCCGACGCAGAACGCGAGCCTGGCTATCAGGAACGCGATAACAAGCGCCTGGAAGAGCAAATGCAGCGTCTTGACCGTCGTTTTGATGCAGCTGTTGATAAAGCGGTCTGGAAGCGTTTTATTACACTGTATATGGCACAACCTGAAAGCGCTCATATCAACGCCTTTGACAACGCACTAGGACTGGATGACGCAGTCAATGCCGGCAGCCTGGATAGTGTACTGACGGGTATGTACAGCAAAACTGCACTGGATCAGGCTGATATGCGCCTCAAATGGCTGAACGCTGATAAAGCCGCATTTGAAGACAGCGACGACCCGTTCATTAAACTGGCGGTTGCGCTTTACGACACCGAAATGGCAATCGAGGATAAATCAAAGGCGCTGGAAGGTAAGGAAGCCGTGCTTCAGCCGAAATATATGCGCGCCATTATCGACTGGCAAAAGGCCCAGGGAAGTCTGGCGTATCCTGATGCGAACAGCACGCTACGGGTGACTTACGGAACCGTACTTGGGGGATCACCAAAAGATGGCCTGATTTACGAGCCATTTACGCGGCTTGAAGGCATTGTCGAAAAAGACACGGGCGACACTCCTTTTGATTCGCCGAAGAAGCAACTCCAGCTGATTGAAGATAAGAAATACGGCCCTTACGCTCTGCCAGATATTGGCAGCGTGCCGGTGAATTTCCTCTCTGACCTGGATTCTACTGGCGGGAACTCCGGCTCTGCAACGCTGAACGCGAATGCAGAACTGGTTGGGCTGCTTTTCGACGGTACCTTTGAGAGTGTCAATTCAGACTGGGACTTCGATCCAAAAACAACCAGAACCATTCACGTGGACACTCGCTACATGTTGTGGGTAATGCAATACGTTGATGGCGCGACGAATCTTATCGAAGAGATGAAAATCGCCAAATAAGCGCTGCGTAGTCTGCGCTTGTCGGAACAACATGTTCTGACGGCTTTATTGACAAAAGGGCTTCGGCCCTTTTTTTTCGCATGAAAATGACAAAGATAGCGTTCAACATTCATAAAAACCGCTTCTCTGATTGAGCGTAACGATATGCTGAAACGTATGGAATGTGTGTAAGCTAGGTCGCGAAAGCCGTAACGTTGGTCTGTTTCTGCTTCGCCTGTTTTGCTGCTTGCGATAACATGTCTGAAATTATTCTCGGTTTAAAAGGAGCATGCTCTGATACCACAGGAAGATGATCTCTGGTTTGTGCCGTTAGGCGGGACCGGCGAAATAGGCATGAATCTCAACCTGTATGGCCATCACGGAAAGTGGCTGATGGTAGATTGCGGGGTGTCTTTTGATGAGCCGCTGCAGCCTGAGTATCGGGGCGGTAAGGCTGGCAGTCATCGACATGCAGTCGTTGCGCCGGATCCGACATTTATCAGCGATCAGAAAGCGGCGTTGTGTGGCCTGGTGATTACACATGGTCACGAGGACCATGTAGGTGCGGTGCCGTATTTATGGCAGCGCTTCCGCTGCCCGGTCTATACCACACCTTTCACGGCAGAAGTCCTTCGACGGAAGCTGGCACAGACAGGTCTTCTGAATAAAGTGCCGATTATTGAGGTAGGGATACAGGCTACCTGTCAAATTGGTCCGTTTACACTCAAATGGATGGCCATTACCCATTCCATACCGGAACCCTCCGCGTTGCTAATTCAGACCCGTGTCGGAACGGTCTTTCATACCGCGGACTGGAAAATTGACGCCCAACCCATCACCGGAGAGCCCTTTGACCGCCAGGCGTTTCAGGCACTTCGCGATGAGTCTATATTGGCAATGGTAGGAGACTCCACTAATGCGACCAAGCCCGGGTTTTCTGTCTCGGAACGTAACTGTTATGACGGCTTGCTGGCCACCATTAAACCTTGTAAGGGCAGGGTAGTTGTTGGATGCTTTGGCAGTAATATTGCCCGGTTGATCACATTGGCGCGGGTCGCTGAGAAAACCGGTCGCTACTTAGGCCTGTTAGGGCGCTCGTTGATCAATATGTACGGCATTGCGAGGCAAACTGATGTCTGGCCGCAGGACCTGACTGTTATTGATGCTCATCACATGGGCTACCTGCCTCCTGAAGAAGTTCTGGTGGTGGCAACCGGTAGTCAGGGTGAGTCGAGGGCAGCATTAAATCGACTTGCACTTGATTCACATCCTGCATTGTCGCTGGACAAAGGTGATACGGTAATATTTTCTTCTATCGTGATCCCGGGAAATGAAGACGCGGTCGAACGCCTTACAGCCCGCTTTCATGGCAGAGGGATAAATACTTTGCAAAGCGAAGATAGTCCGCTGCCTATTCATGCCAGTGGCCACCCCTGTCAGGAAGAGCTGAAATTGATGTATCACTGGGTGAAGCCGCAGATCGCTATCCCTGTGCACGGCGAGAATCAGCATTTGGAGGCCCACGTGGCTATCGCGAAAGAGACGGGGGTCAGGAAAGGTTACGTGGGTCAAAATGGCGACTTGTACTGTCTGGCACCGCAAGCCGGCATTCGTCGTAATGTAGTCAAAACGGGCAGGATCCCCGTCAGGCAGGACTAGCCGGCGCCGAGCAGGTTACCTCTACGCTGGGTACTTTTAAGGATAGCTGTCACGTCAACGTGATCCGAGCACATCGCTGTTCGCAGCAGCGTATCGCTCTATTGCGTCACTATCGACAATGAGAAGTCCATTGCTGAGCGATTAGCGTCTGACGATCACATTCAGAGCAAGCTCATTCCTTTCACGTCGTTGCATACATAAGATTCAGTATGGCGTTCTGAGTAGTCTCATCGCTCGCGGTTGCCGATACCGTATCGAGACACTTGAAACAGCTCACCTGGTTTTTATTCCGGAGCTGGTAATCATTTTTTCACTTAAGGCCTGAGGTCAATTGCCGATAGCAAGTACGGCGGCGGTGTTCAGCCGCATTCAGGTAATCAAGCTTAAGGATTAAAGATGAAAAAGTTCGCAAAAATTGCAGTGGTCAGCGTTATCGGGTTATTATCAGGTTCAATTTCAGCACAACCCGTGACATCTCAGGGAACAACCGCCTTCGTAGACGAGGCTTGCAGCTTGGCCCCCCTGATTTGTACTATCACTACACTTGGTAACGGAAGTGGCGATACACCACCACTGCCAGACCCTAAGAAACCTAAAGATAAGGAAAAATGACAGCGGTATTTCCTCAGCTCCCGATAGCAATAGTGTTTTATTTCGTGGCATTGTTGCTGCACGTACTGACTGTGAGAAGGTTAACAGCCTTCTCCTTTGTTATTGTTGGAGTACTGTTGCTTGACTTTCTTCATGTTGGTTATGAGTTTTTTCTTAAAAGCTACTTCCACGATCCTGCCTTAAGTACTCTCGTCTACTACGGCTGGTATCTTGGGTTTGCACTCTCAGACTTTGCATTTGTGGCCTTAATCGCGGGAATCTGTAAAAATGCGCACCTGAAGCTCGATATTGCCAGCAAGGTAATATTATCTCTGTATGTGCTCCTTGGCGTAATTCAGTTATTTTCTCTCGTTGAAAGACTCATCGTAAGTAGTAAAGTCGCTTTTTATTTTTATACTCAAAGCATTCCCATATTGAATTTTGTTATTGCGTTTACGCTGTTCGGCTTCATTGTTACTACATTGCTCAGTAGCCTGCGTCAGCAAAAGACGGTCTGAATAATAAACAGAATTCGATGTATACCCTTCTAGATTTAATACCACTTTCAACGGTGTTGAATATTCTTTTATTGATTTGCTATGTCGCGGTCGTGAGTCGGATAACCAGTTATACAATCATTATTACCGGAGTGATATTGATCGAGTTTCTGCATCAGGGACTCTATGCCTTTCTCAGCCAGCCTGCAGCCTTCGAATTGGTAGGTAGCTGGTTATATGCAGCGTGGTATCTGGGCTTTGGAATAACTGACTTCGCTTTTGTCACTATCGTAATTGTTGTTTGCAAACTGTCTGGCACTCCTATTCAAAGCACGTCCAAAATCATTTTAGGTATCTTCAGTTTTCTTGGCCTCTTACAAGTGGTTCGCTTCATCGAGAAACAATATTCGGGAACCGATTATTTTAAAGTTATGTACACGCAGGGGATTCCATTTGTTAACTACATAGTGGTTGCCCTGCTCGGTGGACAGCTTCTAAAAGATGTATCGAATCGAAAAAAGTGGGCTGAAGATGACGTCTGCTGAATCGAAAAACGTTTTAAAGGTTTGGTACCAACGCATAGCGTCTAATACCAATAGACGTTATGAACAAATTCAAATGCTTGCTATTATCTAAAAGCTGGCAGGGAATGCGTAATGAGATTTATGGAAGCCAGGCGAAATCTTACACATGGTTCATTATTCTGAGGATGAATGATACACCGCGGTTAGGTTTCCATTAATGTAGAGCTGGGTTTGGAGAGGAAGCTCAGTGATTGCTCCCAAGAAGATAACCATAATATGAGCAGTATCAGCAAATTCGCGGTAGCGGTATTTTTTCTTTTTATCATTCCATTAGCGGCAGCGACTCAGGTCAGGGTGCCTTCACCGAACTTTGAGGTGCTTTCAACAAAAAATGGCCTGACCCAGGATTTTGTCAACCATATTGTCATCGAAGACAGCGGTTTTGTCTGGGTAGCAACAGAAGGGGGACTGGTTCGCTGGGATGGTTACCGGGCGCAACCGCTCAACGGTCCTGATAATACCTTTACTAACGACAGTATCAACCGACTAAGTCTGGAGGCAGACAATGGCTTATGGATCAGCACGTTTGCTTCCGGCGTCTATCGTTATGACTTTGAGAGCAATCAGGTGGAAAACAAAGTCAGACGCCCTTATCGCAATCAGCCGGACTGGATCCAACCTGCAAATAACTTTCACTGGCATTCAAAAACGCAACTGGTTATTTCGCTATACGAGGAGGTCATCCTCTATGATATTCAAACAAACTCCGTCAGCGTTATTTTTAGTCTTCATGACGAGGCGTTAGATAATGCCGAAAGTATACGGTTTGCTATAACCATCAACGACAGGCTTTTTGTAGCCACCACAAAGGGGCTTTACAGCAAATCTGTGGACGCATCGCCACAGGATTTTCAGCGACTGGATTATCTGAACGGGCTGCCAGGCAACGTTAAACGAGATGACGCGAAATTTCTGATGGCTGACACCCAGGGGCGATTTTGGGTAGGCGCTGTGGATGGTCTGTACATGGCGCCGGTTAGTGAGCTTGACGTTTATCTGGAAGGTAAAGGCAACAATCCGTTTACCCCGATCGTCATTGGCAGAAATATATGGACGGTAGCAGAGGCAGGAGAGAACACGTTCTGGTTGGGCACAAATAAGGGGCTGTTTTCATTAGCATATAGAAATGGGCAGTGGGAAACAGTCTATGAGCTTACCCCCGATTATGGCGATACGGTCCTTCCTCGTAAGCGCGTAAAGACTATCGCGAGGGATAACGACAGTAATATCTGGCTGGGCACAGAGTATGGCGGCGCGCTGTACTATATGCCATCTTCCGCTAATGTCACCACAATTCAAAACCGCCGCTCAGACAACGTGCTGACGCTCAGTAACACCATCGTCTGGACATTATATCAGGACGACGATAACGCGCTTTGGATTGGGACAGACAACGGGCTGAACCGGTATGATCTGGAGACCGGTGAGACCAAAGCGTTCCTCGTTTCTGAAGACGAAGATGACAGTAACGGCGACTCTGTGATTGAAAAAATCATGCCGTGGAAAGAGGGCACGCTGTTGCTTCAGACGTACAACGGCATCAGTGTTTTCGATAAAACGACCGGGACGTTAAGCAAACCTAATCCAGCAGGCGGAGCTGCACAGATATTCAGTCAGTGGAACTATGGCTCTGCGTTAGATGAAAAGGGCCGCGTTTACTTTGGCAGCGATAAATTTTACCGGTTCGATCACACGACCAATCGCGTTGAATCGCTGGCACTGGATCCGGACGTTTTTGATTCAGATTTCTTTTCCGCTTTTCTGGGCACGTCAGCCTATTACGATAATCGAATGTTTGTGGCGATGCTCAATGGTCTTTGGTTAGTCAATACCGACACCCTGGAATACGAGTTGGTTTATCAGTTACCGCCAGAGCAGCGCAATACGACAATGTCTGTATCGTCCTGGGCACTGGATCATCAGGGGCTGTTATGGCTGGCTTTCCCTCGTTTCGGGCTGCTGGCACTTGATGCAGACACGTTTGAAGTAAAGCAGCGCGTTAACGCTGACAATACCCTGCCTTCTGAAATTGTCTATTCACTCATGATGGATGACGACGACGGTTTGTGGTTCAGTTCGCACTCCGGCCTTCATCGTTATTCTACTACAGATGCTAACATAACCAATTATCGCTACGGTCAGGAAATTGCAGTCTCTGAGTTCAATGAGGGCGCGGTGACGAGGCTTGACGATGGTCGTTTGGCGTACGGCTCGACAAACGGTGTCGTGCTTTTTGACCCCGCCAAACTGTTTGATAAAAAGCACCAGCGGGACACGATGAGGAAGATGGTTATTACCGGGTTCAGGCTGGACTCGCGGGATGATTTATCATTGCCAAAGATGGACCTGTCTGGCGAAACAGTGAATCTGGAACACGATGATTACGGCATTTCGATTCTGTTTTCTCCCATGCTGATGAGTGATAAAACTGGAGAGAACTATCAATATTCGTTGTATCGTGGCCCTGATTTAGTTAGCGAGGGCGTGACCCGGGATCCAAAGATTATTTTTGCTACGCTGTTGCCGGGGGAGTATGTGTTTACCGTCGGACCTACCGCAAATAGCTTTGACGACACATTTTTACCGGCATCTATCACTATTTTTGTGCCTTATGCGCCGTGGCGCTCGCCTTTGGCATACACGGTTTATGTGATTTTTAGCCTTGCCATCGTGCTGGCGTATTTTTATGCACGCCATCAGCATCTAAACCGGCTACAACGAGCGCAGCAACAGGTGCGATTGTTTGGAGATGCCTTCAGGCAGACCCGGGACTGGGTTGTTATTTTCGACGCCGATCAGCAGCCGGTAGCGATAAATCGAGCTTTTGCCGTTGCCTTTGGTATCGACGAAACTGGCAATATTGAGCGAAGCTTTAAACAGTTATTTCTCCGTTACCCTAAGCTTGCAAGACAGATGTCCGGACGACTTGCTGCATTGCAGCCCGGACAATTCTGGAAAGATGAAGATGTCGTGGAGGGGGCTGATGGTAAGGCATATGACGTACTAATCGAAATTACTGCCATTAGCGATCCAGACAATACCGCGTTGACCGACCACTATCTGCTGGTCATTTCCGATATCAGCGAGCAGAAAAACGCGGAAAGAAAGCTGTTAAAAATTGCCAATTATGACAGCCTGACCGGACTGGTAAATCGTAGTCTCCTGCTAGACCGTCTGGAACATGCGGTAGAAAGTGCAAGGGAGAGCAAGTCGAAGGTTGCTGTATTATTCGTTGATCTGGACCGCTTCAAAGGAATTAACGATTCGTTGGGCCATGATTATGGCGATAAACTACTACGTGTAGTGGCAAATCGGATGCGTAATCTGGTTTCCGGCGCGGACACGGTTGCCCGGCTTGGCGGGGATGAGTTTGTTATTGTCATAGAGGACGTTCAGAGAGTCGATGATCTTAGCCATTTCGTAGGCGAGTTGATTGAGTCAGTAGAGACTCCGATATCGCTAGGTAAAGAAATACTGCGGGTCTCATGCAGCGTCGGTGTGTCGTTCTATCCTGACGACGCGGTGGAGCCTGCTGAATTACTTAAGCATGCCGACGTTGCTATGTATTCTGCGAAAAAAGATACTCTCAGCGCCTTTACTTATTTCACCTCTGAAATGAATCAGCGCGCCCGCGACAGGTTGCACGTAGAAAACCTGGTTAAGCGGGCCTTTACCGAAGACTGCTTCTACAATCATTATCAGCCTATTGTGAACACGCTTACCGGCAAAACAGAAGGTGTAGAGCTGCTGATGCGGTGTCAGTTGCCTGAACAACCGTTGTATCCCGATATGTTTATACCGGTGCTTGAAGAACTTCGATACATCATTGAAACCACGCGCCAGGCTATGCGCCGCGCAGTGGCTGATCTCGCCGACTGGTACGCTCGAGGGTTTGAAGGGTATATTTCGGTGAACCTGTCTGCGCTTCACTTCAAAACGGAGTTTGATATTGCCGGGGTGAAGGCGTTATTAGACGAATACGCGTTGCCGGCCAGCTCACTGCGTTTTGAGATCACAGAAGGCGTCTTAATGGACAACACCGGCAATGCGCTGACAGAGATCCAGCGTTTTGTCGATGAGGGGTTCGTGCTTGCACTTGACGACTTTGGAACAGGCTATTCCTCATTGAGCTATCTGAAGCGTTATCCATTGAAAGTGCTTAAAATTGATAAAAGTTTCGTTGATGACATTCAGCCCGGAAATGCGAATGACGCGCTGGTATCTACCACCATCACGCTGGCACAACGCCTGTCCATGATAAGTATTGCGGAAGGAGTAGATACGCTGGAGCAGGCGCAATATCTTGCAGAACTGGGGTGTCACTATCAACAAGGGTACTACTTTTCAAGGCCGGTACCGGGTTCTGATGTTCCTGAGCTACTTGCGCGGAAGTGGTCGATAAAGAATACCACCCCTTAGGGGCTAGTTACTCAGCGCAGTAATGTGTTAATGCCAAGCCGTAATAGTACGACCCTTTTCGGCAAACATACGGGCTCTATTCAGCCGGAAGCCTGCTGAGAAGCGAAGTATGCCTGTAGTGCCTGCTACAGGATATTTCAGTTCATCGCTATTTTGTCTTTACCCACTAAAACTGCATGGGCAGCAGCCCTGCGTTGTCTGTCGGCAGAAGTAATTTCAAACTATATTCCTACTGAGCAACGCATTCGGTATCGTTGCGTGATGCAGGGTAGCGGAAGCTTTTCTCGCGATAAAAGCTCACGGAGAAGTGCATCTCCGTGAGCCTGACTAAAGCTGTTTTAGCTGAGTGTTAACGGCAAAGGCAACTCTCTTATTCGTTTACCTGTTGCAGCAAACAGGGCGTTCGCAAGAGCAGGTGCGAAAGGGGGAGTGGGCGGCTCGCCTACGCCAGCAGGCGGCTTCGTGCTCTCTACGATATCCACATGAAAGTGTTTGGGAGCATGTTGAATTCGGGCGACCTGGTAATTGTGGAAATTAGTCTGGTCGATGGCGCCGTCTGTTGCTGAGATTTCGCCGATGGCACAGCTTAGTCCGTAAATCATGCCGCCTTCACACTGAGCGCGGACGTGCTCCGGATTCACAATCGTACCGGCATCAAGACTCATATACACATTCGGCATCGTCCAGGTGCCATCTTCAGCAACCTCAACTTCTACTACTGCCGCTGCATAACTTAAAAAAGAACGGTGTGCAGCCAGACCAAGAAAACGGTTGTTGACCTTGCGGTTGTCCCAATCAGCCATGTCGGTGACTCTGCGAATGACATTTTTTAATCTTGCTGTGTCTATCGGATAGACATCAATAGGGTCGCCGTAGTTGTCATACTCAGCGCCTTCTGCCGCCAGATCAATATGACGGTCTTCGCCAATTAATGAAAGCAGATAGTCCCTGCTGTCCTGATTTGCGGCATGCGCGAGTTCGTCGGCAAAGGAGTGAATGGCGAAAGCATGATAAACATTAGCCACACTTCGTAACCAGCCAATCCGCACGTGATTTTTGGCTTCGCCACGCTCCAGCTGCATATTTGGAATAGCAAACGGATTGTCGATAAATCCAAGACGTAATTCACCGTTACTGGGCTTGGTGGCAGCCGGGTTAAACGTTGAAGAAATTGACGGAAATACCGTGTTGTGTCGCCACGCCAGCGTGTTGCCCGCTTCATCCTGGGTTGCCTGGATATGCTGAGCACTCACCGAATGGTAATAACCATGCTGAATATCATCTTCGCGACGCCAGATGACTTTAACCGGTTTGCCCGCCTGCTGCGCCAACAAAGCAGCTTCAACAGAAAAGTCGGGTTTGGATTTGCGGCCAAAACCGCCACCGAGCAGAGTAACGTTCACGGTCACCTTGTCTTCCGGCATCTTAAGGGCTGCTGCAACGTTGCTGCGTGTGGATTGCGGGGTTTGGGTGCATGCCCAAATCTCAGCACTGTCTGTGGTGACTCTCGCAGTGGCTGCAGGCGGCTCCATCGGCGCCTGTGCCAGCAGTGGTGCATAATAGGTAGCGCTGATGACGTTTCCACTGTCTTTCAACGCTTTCGGAGCATCGCCGCGCTTTCTAACGACCTCGCCGGGCTGTTGCGCCGTGGCGATAAGTGACGCTTTGTAGCTGTCGGAGTTGTAACCGGTATGTTCATTGCGGGTCCATTTCACAGAAAGCGCCTTTACGCCCTGCATCGCCGCCCAGGTCGTCTTGGCCAGCACTGCCACACCGCCAAGTGGATTAAATCCGGCCGGTGCTGTCGCTTCCGGTAAATTGATCACATCAACCACACCGGCGATGTCGCGCGCCTTTTTGTCGTCAACGCTCTCAGCGTGCGTAAACATTACCGGGGGGCGCTGGATCACGGCAACCAGCATGTCATCAAGCTGGATATCCTGTCCAAACGTCGTGTTTCCGGATACCACATCATCAATATCTACGCTGGTCATGACTTTGCCGATGAACTTCCAGCGGGAACGGGGCTTCAGTGAAACTGAATCCGGTTCAGGCACGGGAAGGGTTGCGGCCACATCAATTAATGACTTGTAGTCAACCCGGTTGCCGCTTGGAGTGTGTACAACACCGTGTTCGCGGTTAATGCAGTCGTCCGGGCTTACATTCCAGCCGCGGGCGGCCGCTTCACGCAGCATGGCAGCCGCTGTCGCGCCAGCGATGCGCAAACGCTCAAGGTTGCGTCTGACACTGCGTGAGCCATCGGTATTCTGGTCGCCATATTTGGGATGACCCGTAGCCTGTACCACGGTTACCCGATCCCAGTCTGCGTCCAGTTCATCAGCAATGATTTGTGCCAGGGAAGTGCGGATTTGTTGCCCCATTTCAGAACGATGACAGGTGACAAATAGCTGACCGTTTGCATCGAATTCGACAAATACGTTAGGTGCCAGCGATTCTGTGTGCGTCCCCTCTGCGGCCACCGGACTGATTGATGGCAATAGCGTTAAGCCCAGTGCAAAACCTGAGGCGGAAGCGGTTTGTTTTAGAAAAGTACGGCGCTGAGGGGAAATAATATCTTTCATGAAGCTTCTCCTTTCGCGGCGTCTTTGATTGCATTTCGAATGCGGGGGTAGGTACCACACCGGCAGATATTGCCTGACATGTGTTGATCAATTTCCGTATCCGAGGGGGCGGCGTTTTTTGCCAGTAAGGTTGCAGCCTGCATGATTTGGCCACTTTGGCAGTAGCCACATTGCGGTACGTTATGCTGTTTCCAGGCGACTTGCAGTGGATGTTGATTATCCGCATCAAGACCTTCAATCGTCGTTATCGACTTACCTGCAATGGCAGACATTGGCAACTGACATGAACGGGTGGCTTCGCCATCAATGTGAACCGTACAGGCACCACATAGCGCCATCCCGCATCCATATTTAGTGCCTGTCATCTGTAACTCATCACGTAAATACCAGAGTAGGGGCATTTGCGGATCGCCACTGTACTCTCGTGCCTCACCATTTATTTTTAATTTCATGTCGATGCCTGTTTATTGTAGTTGATGCCATTAAAGTATTGTGTAAATCCAGCCTTTGCAGGGCATAGCGAACACGTAACGTAAATATCCGTCCAGCGCATATTGCGGTCTTTGCCAGCTTAGCGGCAGGTGCGCCCTGAACGCTATCCGGATTGGCCGGGGTAACTAACCAGCTGAAAATATTTATGGCTTAACCGTCGTGCTGCCTGAATGCGCGCGGACAGGGATGTGTTATCGGCTAACTGATGTCAAAGTCGCCATATCTGACCAATCGATATCGCACCAGTAATCTTTTTATCGTAGCCCACTTCTACCCGTGTTCCCGCTACCATCGTCTCTTCTACCACAAATTACGCTCGCCTCCGGCAACCTGCCTACGCAATTGCTAATCATTACAGCAGCATGGAATATCGGCTAATTCAAACTGCATGCGGTAAAGTCTAGTTTTTGTCCGATATTCTGTCACGCTTCATATGGCGTCTGACCGGGGGCCTCGATTCCCCTTCCACACTATTACGCAAGGCAAGGTAAGACTATAAAAAAACTAAATTCACCGACGAAGCACGCGGTTTTACCGTGTTTTCGTTGTTAATCGAAGCATAAGGGCTTGTCATAAGGTAAAAAATCGTGATTATTATAGCCCTGTGAAAGATTTGTAAACCTGGTCTACATTAATACAACATATGAGCGACCTATGCCACGAGACATGACAACTGACGCGACAAAACACGATGTATCATCTCCACTCAGTATGCTTTATCACTGGGAAAAGGAGCGGGGAGACGACGTCTATCTCACGCAACCAGTAAAGGGTGAATATCAGCCTTACACCTGGTCGCAGATAGGCAACCTGGCGCGTCGTATTGCATATCGACTCCAGGAACTGGATTTACCGCCTCAAAGCCGAATCGGGATATTTTCTAAAAACTGTGCGGAATGGTTTATCGTTGATCTTGGGATCATGATGGCCGGTCACATATCGGTTCCGATATTTTCGACAGCCGGTGCTGATACTATTCAATATGTGCTCAGGCATGCTGACGTTAAACTCTTGTTTATCGGTAAACTTGATAATACCGCAGAACAAGTTGCAGCCGTGCCGGACAATTACCATACGGTAGCGTTTCCTTATCCAAACTTGTCTACTACGCAACAGTGGGCTGAATTTATCGACTGTCCTGCTATCGATGATTCACCGGTGCCGGACATGGATCAGACCATGACCATTATTTATACCTCCGGCAGCACAGGTCAACCCAAGGGGGTAGTACACACCTATTATTCGATTTGCTGGGCTGCACAACGTTCTTTGAATCAACTCAATATAGATACCAGCGACAGAACACTGAGTTACCTGCCGCTTGCGCATATTACTGAGCGGGTATTGGTAGAATTGTCGAGTTTCTACTCCGGCGGGCAGATTTATTTCGTTGAGTCTCTGGATACTTTCCAGCGTGACGTTAAAGCCTGTCAGCCCACCCTGTTTATTTCCGTACCCCGACTTTGGACCAAATTCCAGATGGGCGTACTGGCGCAGATGCCGCAGAAAAAGCTCAATACATTGCTGAAAATTCCAATTCTGAAAGGTATTGTTGCGAAGAAAATCCGGGAAGGTCTCGGGCTGAACAATGCCCGCTTATGGGCAAGCGGTTCTGCTCCACTGGCTCCGGCGGTTATCGAATGGTTTGCGAAAATCGGTATCAATATCTCTGAAGGCTGGGGAATGACTGAAAATAGTGCCTATGGCACGGCAAGCGTGCCGTTTCGTCACGACAAGATTGGCTGTATTGGTAAGCCGTACGATGGAGTAGATATTCGCATATCAGACGAAGGCGAAATTCAGGTAAAAGCACCTTGTAACATGAAAGAATACTATCTTGAGCCGGAAAAAACGGCCGAGGTTTTCACTGATGATGGCTATCTTCGAACCGGCGACCGCGGCGTAATGGATGATGAAGGCTATATCCGCATTACAGGACGGCTGAAGGATATCTTTAAAACTGCGAAGGGTAAGTACGTGGCACCTGCGCCAATTGAAGCAAAGTTCATGGAGAACCCGCTGGTTGAGCAGGTGTGTGTCACCGGAACTAACCTGCCACAGCCTGTTGCACTTCTGGTACTTAGTGAAGAGGCACAAAAGCAAAACAAGCAGGAAGTGGAAGAAAGCCTTGCACATACGCTGTCGCAAATTAACAGCGGACTGGAAAGCCATCAGGTACTCGACCACGTGGTGATTATGCAATCGGAGTGGACGATTGAAAATGACCTGCTGACGCCTACACTCAAAGTGAAACGCCATGTATTGGAAGAACGTTTCCACGATGTGATCCAGGCATCGTACAACGCGCCGGTAGTGCGCGTAGCCTGATAAGTCTGGCCACGGTATCCCAGCCGTGGCCCTATTTCATCGCAATATGATGGGCTCAGACGCTCTCTCCAGAACAACCACGTATTACTGGTCATACCTAGACGCATTCTAAGATACCCTTAAACATACCTTTTACACCTTTTGGCTAGTTGGTAAATGTCACAAATGCCACTACCATCCGCCTGAATTTATTAATGCACGTCAGATAACTGTGTGAACTGGTGAATTGGATTTTCTTCAATTGATGAACTATCACTAAAAGCACAATATGTCCTGAAAGATATACCATTATTTTTCAGGTATGGCGTTGTCAGAATATCGGCGCGTTGGGTTGTCGATGACTTAGTCAGGAAAAGCACAAATGCAAAAGAAATGGGTAAGTGTTCTGTTTGGCACGGCGATCTTCGCAGCTACAGCGTTATCGTCATCAGTGTTAGCCGAAGTGGTGGTGGTTGTTCATCCTTCTAACGAGGCTTCACTCACAGAAAAAGACGTTCAGAGAATCTTTCTGGGCAAAGAGAAAAAGTTTCCCGATGGCCGCGAGTCAATCCCGGTAAACCAGGAGACTTCCAATGACATTCGTGGAGATTTTGACCAGAACGTGTTGGGAAGAAACTCTTCTCAGGTAGCAGCATACTGGTCGAAGCTGGTATTCACGGGCAAAGGCGTTCCTCCTAAAGAGGTGTCCGGCGACAGCGCTGTGATTGAATTAATTAAAGAAAACAAAAGCGTTATTGGTTACATCGATTCAGCATCGGTAACCGGCGACGTTAAAGTCATTCAATTAAACTAGTACAGCGGAGCAGAACATGAAAAAGACAATTTTAGCCCTTACTATTCTTGCTGCCTGTGGTAGTGCTCATGCTGATGTTCGCATCAACGGCTTCGCCAATCTTATTGCCGGTAAAACCAGCAGTGATGGCATGCTTTATGGCTACGATGAAGATATCTCGCTAAGCCCGGAAAGCCTGTTTGCAGTTCAGTTAAGCGGTGATGTTAACGACAAGCTGACAGCAACCGGACAGTTAGTTGCTCGCGGCAGTGATGATTATGACGTAGATTTCGAGTGGGCATACTTCACCTATGCCGCCACTGATAATGTCAGCGTGTCAGCAGGACGTCTGCGCCTGCCACTGTTCCGTTATTCTGCGTCGCTGGATGTGGGTTACTCTTATCATTGGGTTGCGGCACCACAATCGGTTTATGGTGTCCCGTTTAATAATATCGACGGTGTGAGAGTGGATTACAGCAATTACGCCGGAGACTGGGAGTACAACTTTCAGGTTACAGCGGGGACATTTGAAAACAAAGGTTATGAAATTACCCCGGGAACCTTCGCTGATATTGAAGGTAACAATGCCATAGTGGGTACAATTGAAGCCACTTATGAGTGGTTTAAGGTACGTGCTACAGCAGGTTCTGCGAAGTCGTCGCTGTCAATTGACAGTATCGATACATTGATTGGCCAACTGGCCATGATCTCAGCTCCACTGGCTGACAAGCTTGCATTCAATGACGATTCAAGTGCGTTCTATGGTATCGGTGTGGAAATCGATCAGTTCGACTGGTTTGTGAGTGCAGAGTGGACCAGCATCGACATCGAAGACTCCTTCAACCCGCAGGATGTGGCTTACTACATCACGGCCGGGATCCGCCATGGTAAGTTCACGCCATCTATCACCTATGAAAAGCTCGACGGTAACGATGATGTGAAGTTCCTTAGTGATGTTGCTGCACTTCCGGAACAGGTTCGTGGCCCGGCGGCAATGATTGTAGGTGGTGTTCAGCAAGCCGTAATGGAAGAAACGTCGACGGTGACACTGGGATTACGTTACGACTTCGATACCAACGTTGCGCTGAAAGCTGATATCAGCCGAAGCACCGACGATATCGATGATGCGAATGATACAACACTGGTTCGTGTGGCGGTTAACTACATTTTCTAAGTCACGCCAGTCAAAACCAGTTTAACGAAAAGGCCACGAGAGTGGCCTTTTATCGTTGAAATCTAACAAAAACTCACACCGCTTTCTTCCGGGGTCACGCATCATCTGGATGGGGACAGGAAAACGCGGGTCAAAAGCTGGCCGTTTATCGTCACTCTGCCTGTAGTTGTCAGGCAACCAAAAAGCCCGTCAGGCCTGCACGTCCATGCTAAAAAACCAACCTTCCTTTTTTATTTTCCTGAAGAAAATCTGTTGAAGTAAAACAAGCTTTGACCTGCTTCAGATAGTCAAAACAATGGTGTCGAAACAGATGGCTTTGTCGTTAACCAAATTGGTTCTATACTGGTTAAACTTCAATCAATCCAATCAGGGAAGAACCATGAAACTGACTACCGCATTATTAATCTCACTATTTACCGTTGCCGCTGCGCCCGCGCTGGCCAGCGATGCAGATAAATTAAACGATGCGTTTAATCAACTTTGCGACAAAATGGAAGTTTGTGCGCTGGAACAGATGGGCAAGGAGGAAAACCTTACGCCGCAGATGCGAAGTATGATTGAAGGCATGATAGACGGTATGTGCAAAAACATGATGAATCTGGAAGAGATCGATCAGTATTCAGAGCTTGTGGATCCTGCCGTGGCTTGCATCGACTCAATGACATCACAAAGCTGTGCAGAGTTGGAGGGCGATGAGGCGCAAACCCCGGCATGTCAGGAATATGAGCGGCAGGCTGAGGCGTTTCGCGCAGAGCTCGACGGGGAGTAATCACGTTATTGATAAAGACACCGGGCTGCTGCAGTACCACAGCCCGGCGTAACAGATGTCACGCCCGCGGATAGCGCGCCTGAAGACCCTGATAAATCAGGTCGCTGTAATCTTTCGCATTTACATCCAGTGAATTCAGTACTTCAACCAGGTGTTCATTGTCTTCCCGGCCATCCCAGGTTTTTTCATAGGTGCCCGCTTTGTAGCCGTTGTCCTGACGGAAGAAATTCAGCACATTTTTGCCAACGTACTGGCGATACAGTTCTTCACCGGTCATGTCACACTGATTCACAATCTGCATAAACAATGGCACGTTGAAACGCTTGGCAGCACATAATCCAGCCATTAACTCCAGATTATCCAGTAATTCCTGCTGCTGCGGATCATAATCAACGTTATCGAACTTCACATGCGCCTGTGCCTGAGCAAGTTGTGCAGCTAATGCTGCAGCCGTTGCCTCAATATCGCCCTGATAATCGATAATGCAGGCTGACAGTGCGAAGTGCCAGATATCCACCAGTTCCATCTGCAGTTGCGGCAAATCTTTCGTTTGCGCTTTCCACCATTTCCAGCCGTGATGCTCGATCGCCTCAACGGATTCCACCATTGCCGCCCGCAAATAGCCGTAGCCTGCGGTTAACCACTGAGGATTGACTTTGGTATTCATTTTATTCTGAAGTGCCAGCATGGTGGCAAGCTGCGGTTGAGTAAGCATTACTATTCCTGCATAAACTAGGGCTGATTCAGCCGGTAAGTCAGTCTGACGTACTATTCATCATAGCGCCGGCTCGCGACACCCAAAATCAGGTATCACACAAATTACCGTTAACCCGTATCCTACGCTCAGTAACGCCTAAACTGTCGGATCATAATGCGGCTGCGCTGTCAGAGATATCGTCAGGCTCTGAAGAAGCATGGATTGTAACGAATCCGACATGCGCAGAAAAGCGGTCGTCGAGGTTATCGCAGATTATTACCCTGGTAATCAGGGCAAATGTTACCGGTTCTGATAATCCAAATGAGTGTGGAAAGTTCTGATATTCAGAAAACGGAAAGACCTCCGTGCCCGACAAACGGAACGCTGTTATTTGTCAGATGAGCCTCGAAGCCAAAGGAAGCGCACCGCCAGTGAACACAAAAATCTTCTTAAGGTGCGCATCTTTGGTGCACTTGCACCATGTGGTCAACTTTCAGTAGGTGGGAAGGCTGTAAAATCTATGTTAAGTGATTGAATATTAATAATAAAAAAATCTGGCATCATTGGTGCTATATCTTTAAGTGTTAACTGCGCAACGTTGTGGCGTTAACTTGATTCGGTGCCAGGCAACGCCAGAATCAGGTTGTCACAGGGTCGCCCGTAACCTTACCCATACAGGTTTTTCGTGTCCTGAGGCCTGTATGGGTTTTTTTCTTTCTTGTTTCCCTTTCTCTTCACTACACATACCGTCAATTGTTATCCAATCCCATGTCGACCATGGCGTCGAGTCAAGCCGTGTACAGATGTCTGGATGCGTGGTTCAGAATCCCGTACCATATTAAAAAATCATTCCAAGAACAGGACGTTTCGGTTGCTCGCGCTTTATCCCTCTAACAAACTGGAACATTTAAGTTTTCTTCTGGGCACGGTGTTAAAACAGCGCGCTTCGTCTGTCCTCGCTCCCACCACAATCCTGGTTGAAAGTCCCGGCATGCAGCACTGGCTGAACATGGAGCTGGCGCGGCAGCAGGGCATTGCCATGAACCTGTCTTTTCCATTACCAGTGAGGTTCATGTGGGATACCGCCAGGGCGATTCTGGGTGCAGACAAAGTGCCTAAACAGTCGCCGTACCGACGTGAAGTGTTGATGTGGCGTATTGATGCCTTGCTGGCAGATGCGCAATTAGTTGACTCTACAGACATGGCGCCGGTGAAAGCGTACTGGTCGCATATTGACAGCGACACAGAACAAAGCGCCCAGCGATTGCAGCTGGCAACGGTAATGGCTGACGTCTTCGAGCAGTATTTGCTGTATCGGCCAGACTGGCTTTCAGCCTGGGAAAATGGCGAACTTCAGTCGCCTGACAACACGATGGAGCGCTGGCAGTCAAGGTTGTGGCGAGCATTGAGCGAATCAGAACCATTGCATCCGGCATCGTTGCATCGTGAGGCTATCGAGGCGCTGAAAACTGGCAATGCGGGCAGTCTTTTACCCGAGCGGATCATTGTGTTTGCCATCAATACCATGGCGCCGCAGCTGGTCGCGTTTTTCGACGCGTTGGCTGAACACACCGATATCCATATTTTCCATCTGAACCCTAGTGTGAACTACTGGGGGGATGCAAAAAGTGACCGTGACCAGGCTCGCGCGCTACGTGAAGGCGCCGTTGAAAAATGGATGCAGGAAGAACAGTCTAACCCGTTTCTGGGAAATCTGGGAAAGCAGGGCAGAGACTTATTTAACCTGCTGACACAGTTGGATACCTTTGAAGTCAGTGCCTTTGATGTTCCCAGGCCAGAAGAGCAAAGCGAAAACCTGCATTTGCTGCAGCATATTCAATATGACGTGCTTCAGGCACGTGCGCCGGTTATTGAGGAGCGGAACCAAATTGTCCGTCATGCATCAGATGATGACAGTGTGATTGTGGCTTCAGCTCACTCGGCTCTGCGCGAAGTTCAGGCCCTGCACGATCGCTTACTGCAATGGATGCAGGAAGATCCGTCGCTAACGCCGTCTGACATTGTCGTGATGTGTCCGGCGATTGAAGAATATGCGCCGCTAATTGATGCCGTGTTTCACCGCGTGGGGACTCCCCGCCCATCGGACAATACGCCACCAAGAATTCCCTGTTCGATTGCCGACCGTGCTCCTCTGGACGCTGAGCCAATGGTGGCCGCGTTCATTAACCTGTTAACGCTGCCGGACAGCCGTTTTCGGGTAGTTGATATTATGGATCTGTTGCGCCTTGACGCTATGCGGGCCAGATTTGATTTAAATGAAGAAGACACCGAAATAATCACGTACTGGCTGCAACAGGCGCACGTGCATTGGGGGCTTGATGGTGAACATAAAGCCACTGTCACCGAGGGTGCTGCAACGTCAGAAACTTACAGCTGGTGGTGGGGACTAAAACGTCTGCTGCTGGGTATGGCCTACGAAGATAAACCCGTTATCAGTAACAACTTGCTGACGTTACCGGATGTCGAGGGCCAGCAAGCGCTGGCACTGGGTAAGCTGATGCAGATTGTTGATATGCTGGGTGAGCACGCCAGACAGCTGAATACCAACCGCACGGCTGAGAACTGGCATCAGTATTTATTAACGCTCAGAGACAGCTGTTTTGCGCCTTTGCCTGACCAGCACCAGACGTGGGAAAGTCTGGGGAAAGCCTCGGCAGATCTCGCCGCGCAGTGTGCTGAGGCAGGATATGAGACTGAGTTGACGTTACGCCAGGTGCGGGACGTGCTGATGAAGCGTTTTTCCTCCCCGGATGCGGGCAATCATTTTATGACCGGACAGGTCACGTTTTGCTCGATGCTGCCTATGCGTAGTATTCCCTTTTCGGTAGTGGCGGTACTGGGGCTGAACGATGGCGAATTTCCCCGTCAATCCACGCCTGCGAGTGTGGATCTTATGGCCAGTCAGCCTAGAAAACTTGGCGACCGTTCACGTCGGCTGGAAGACAGGTATCTGTTTCTGGAAGCCATGCTATCTGCCAGAAAGCATCTGTACTTGAGCTATCAGGGTAACAGCGCGCAGGATAACAGCGAACGCCAGCCATCGCTGGTGCTGGCGGAGTTTCTGGACGTCATGGCAAGAGGCTATCAGCGCCCTCCGGCCAGCATGATCCAGCAGATCCCACTGCATCCGTTCAGCGCGGCTAACTTTTCAATGCCTCAGCCAGGTTTTGAAGCGGGGTGGTGCAAACTTGCCAATGCAATACAGTCGCCCTCACAGGCACAAGATGTCACACTGACGGCACTGGAAGATGCGAAAACCCAGGATGAGGTGACGCCGGCAGACATTGCGCGCAGCCTGGCTAACCCGTTGCGCTACTTTGCCAATCAACAACTGGGTGTTTATCTTGAGCCGTCGGTGCCTTCACTGGAAAACCGTGAACCTTTTGCACAAAATAATCTTACCCGCTATCAGGTAATAGAAGCGGTGTCAGACGTGCTGGTGGACGATGCCATCATGCGGGATATTGTGTCGCGCACCCGCTTACATGGCGATATGCCCGATACCCCCCTGACAGACGCCGTGCTTGAGCAATGGCAGGAAGCCGGTGTTGCACTGACTAATGCCATCGGGCTTCGCGATACCGACCCGGCGCAGGTACGCTGGCAGGGCAGTCACATTACCATTAAGGCGCAGGCTTGGCAGGGCGGAGGTGAGCTGAAATGGCGACATGCCGGTAGTCAGCACAGTCAGCGTAAATGTGAGCAACTTATTACTTCGTTGTGTTTTGCCGCTGCCGGTATCGCATTGCCACTGGAAATTTACTATATCAAATGGAGCAGCGGTGAATTTCAGGTACGAAAAACAGTCTATAAAGCCACCGACAGTGATGTGGCACAGCAACTGTTAACCGATTTGGAAGCGATATACGTTCGCCTTCATTCGCAACCGTTGGCAGCGTTTATTGATGCAGGCCTGCAGATGGTGAAAAAAGCCAAAGGCGACCCCCTAGAAACCTTCATGTACACCGACGACGGCGAGCAGGCATTTAAAAATCTGATGAGCAGCGCCTCACCATTTACCTCGGGGCTGGATGACGATCCTTACGTGCACTGGTTCTATCCACGGGGCCTCACGGCAGATGACGTGCCTTTCCAGCAGTTAGAGCCCCTGTGTCTGGCGATAGAAAATCATTCCCGGGACAACAAAGTATGAAGTTTGAGAAGCTTAACGTTCCGGCTATGCCTCTGCATGGACGTCACCTGATTGAAGCCAGTGCGGGAACCGGAAAAACCTATAACATCACCCGGCTGTATTTACGCCTGCTGTTAGAAAAGCAGCTACCGGTACAGAAAATCCTGGTGATGACGTTCACCAATGCTGCGACCGAAGAAATTCGTGGTCGTCTGGCCGACACCCTGCGTGAGGCCCTGGCGTTCTGGACTGATGCAGAGGCAGGCACTGCCAGTACGCAACAGGCCGATCCGGTTTATCAGCATTTGTACGAGGTCTGCGAGCCACGGCTTGCTATTGCCAGCCTGCGCGCTGCGTTACTGGAGCTGGATGATGCCGCGGTTTTTACCATTCACGGGTTCTGCAACAAAGTAATGTCACAACTGGCATTTGACAGCGGTGCGCCGATGTCACAAAGCCTGGCCACCGATACCCGGGAAATGTATCTGGACGCCGCCAGTGACTGGCTTCGCATGCAGTCTCGACATTCCGATAATTTTGAGCTGCTGGCAGCGCAGGGCTGGCATCAGCCCGAGGTGCTTTTGCAGCAGTTTGAGCGGGTGGCACGAAGTGATATTACACCGTCAGTCAGCACCGAAGAGCAGGTGGAAGCCAGTATTCAGCACTATCGTGATGCCCAGAGCGACATACTGAAGCCGGTATTTGATGAGGTACGGGAACAGTTGCTGGCCAGTGAACCGGAAATCACAGACGCCCTGATTAACAAGCCCAAAAAAGCAGATGAGCGTGAGTCGCGCCAGCAGGAGTGGGAAGTGCTGCTTGGCTGGCTAAATGAGAAGGCCGTAGCGGAGCCGCCACCAGAGATCGGTAAATTTATTAATGGCAACCGCTATCGGGGAAACGACAGCCTGAAAACCTTGTTTGCACCGTTAAAACAGCTGATCAGCGACGTAAAAGAAATTGCGTCGGAGATGCAAAAAAGCCGAAGTCAGCAGTTGGCGGCCATTCCTGCCCTGACCCTGATTTTAAGCGGTATCACGTTTATTCGCGAGCATGTGCGCAAGCAAAAGCAGCGGGTAGGCGTGATTGATTTTGATGACCTGATAAGCGCCCTGGCAGTGCAGGTGAGAAAACCTGACAGCGCCGTAGCGCAGCAATTACGCCTGCTTTACCCGGTAGCGTTAATTGATGAATTCCAGGATACCGATGCCAACCAGTATGCCATTGTGGATACCGTGTATCCCAAGGCCAGCGAGAGCCAGTGCCTGATGATGATAGGCGATCCTAAACAGGCGATATACGGGTTTCGGGGCGGTGACATTTTTACGTACCTGCAGGCGGGAAAACAGGCAGATTTTCATTGGGTAATGGATACGAACTGGCGTTCAGTCGCGCCCATGGTGGAGGCCTATAACCGGTTGTTTTACGGTGCTCCGGTATCGGGTGAACCGGCCGATGTATTTGGTTTTGATATTCACTACGAGCCAGTAAAATCGACCCCCCACGCCAAAGCGGCAAATGTGCCACTTGACGACCCGGAAAACGGGCGGCGCGCCATGAACTATATCATCACGGAGTCTCAGGGCGACACTCAGCCGGCCAAGGCACAGCTTCAGCGCAATCTGGCAGACTGGGTAACCGCGGAGATCCAGCGTTTGCTTAGCCAGGCCTCGCTTGGCTCGCGTTTCTTGCTTCCCAGTGACATTGCCATTCTGGTGCGCAGCACCACTGAGGCCACTGTTATCCGGCAAAGTTTACGTAAAGCCGGTGTCAGCGCGGTATTTCTGAGCGATAAAACGAACCTGTTTGCCTCGTCGCAGGCGGCTGACATATATCGCGTGCTGGATGGCATCTGGCACTGGGAGCATACCTCCAGACTTTCTGCGAGCCTCAGTAGTCCACTGTTTGGTTACACGCATCAGCAGCTTGTGGATATTCTGCATCATGAGGATGATGCGGCCTGGGAGCAATTGTCAGAGCGGGTGATACAGCTACGTCAGATGTGGGTGCAACGGGGCTGTATGAGCGTGTTGTTGTATCTGATGCAAAACCATTACCAGTGCGTCAGCGACCAGCCAGAGCGAGCGCTAACCAATTATCTTCATCTTGCGGAAGTGCTGGAGCGTGAGGCGGCATCACACGCAAGGCCAGATCAGTTGTTGTTGTGGCTACACCGCCAAATCAGCGAACCCGACGCCAGTGTTGAACAGGTTCAGCGGCTGGAAAGTGACGCAACACTTATTCAAATCGTGACCCAGCATGGATCTAAAGGGCTGGAATATCCCATTGTGTTTGTTCCCTTCGCCAGTGACTATCGCGATCCGGCAAAGGCCGGCCAGCAGTGGGCGTCTTACTATCAGTATTACGACGCCGATTCACAACGCCTGAATATTCAGTTGGGGCATAGCTACCCGGTAGCAGAGCGGGTCAGAGCAGAGGGGGATGCTGAGGCAATGCGGTTGCTGTATGTTGCTGTGACACGCGCAGCACACCGCTGTTATCTGGGCGTGGCTGAATTCAGGCAGCACCAGCAAAGTGCATTGGCCAGGGCGTTGGGAATGACTGACGATACCGGCTGGGAAGCCCTGATTGATGCTGTGACAAAAGAGGGCGGTGATCACACTACCAGACTATCGGCGTCAGCGTTGCCCGCCCACGACGCTGACACGACACATGAGATGCCACTGCCTGACACGCTCACGTACCGCGAGTTCACCGGAACAGTAGAAGAAGCCTGGCGACTGTATTCGTTTTCGGCACTGGCCCGACAGCAAATTGTAGTCCGTCAGTCTGAACGTGATGCTGAGTCAGTTACTGTCCCGGATACCGGTGCTTCAGCGCTCCCTCCTGCAAACCAGGCGTTGCCCTTCAGGTTCACGTTTACCAAGGGGGCGGAAGCCGGCAACTTACTGCATGATGTGTTAGAGCACCTCGATTTCAGTGATCCTGACTGGCAACAGGACGGGCAGGAGGCCATGCACAGATTCGGCCTCACCGACGAAGACAAACCCGCATTCACAGCCTGGCTGCAGGAAACGCTGGACATGCCGCTGGCTGACGCGGGTATCACACTGGCAGAGTTGACGCTGCCGAAGACATTGCGTGAGGCTGAGTTTTATTTTCCGATGATTAACCTGAAATGGTCAAAGCTGGCGTCAGTGTTACGACTTCACCGGGATGAGCTGGCCGATATTGCCCTGCCGACTCCGGTACCGGCGCTACACCAGTACGATTTGGAAGGCATGATGCACGGGTTTATCGACTTAATATTCGAAGTGGATGGGCGTTATTACGTTGCGGATTACAAATCAACCTGGCTGGGGACGCAGTTCTCGGATTACCAGCCAGCGTCGTTGTTACGCAATAATCAGCATCATCTGTACGACCTGCAGTATCTGATTTATGCACTGGCTTTACATCGTTATCTGTCTCAGGCGTTACCGGATTACGATCCCAATCTGCATTTCGGCGGCGTGTATTATTTGTACCTGAGAGGTATGCATCCTGAGAACGAACATCAGGAGGGCGTATTTTATACCTCGCTTTCTTCTGAATTGCTGCACGCACTCGACGACGCCTTTGGTACCTCCGAGGCTTTGACCACGGGAGCTTCAGCATAATGTCCATGACGATTGACGATATCAACCACAAACTGGCCGGCGTAGCCGCGATTGATTTTTATTTTGCCCGGGCGTTTTGTGAGCAGGTGCAACTGGATGAGGAAGGACAGAGGTGCTGGTTTTCCATTCTGTTGGCATTGTCCTGGATGCAGCGACAGGGTCATACCTGTTTGTCGCTGGAACTGATAGCCGACACAACGTTATTTCACGATGAGGAGACGACGACAGGGATCACGTTCCCTCCGCTTACCCGACTCATTCAGCTTACGCGACAAGCGCTGACTCAATACCGCGAGCCGGTAGCGCTGATTTACGAAAAAGGCCGCCTGTATTCCCGGCGTTACTGGCAGTTTGAAGATACGATTGCAGAAGCCATTGCAGACAGGCAGCAACCGGTATTACTGACTGACGATGAGTACGCAGCTTGCGAGAACGTGTGGCCACGCCTTTTTGATGTGTCACAAAGCACAGAGCCTGACTGGCAGCAGATAGCGGTAGCCAGTGCGCTGGTTCAGCGTTTTAGCGTTATCAACGGTGGGCCCGGTACAGGTAAAACCTATACGGTGACACGCCTGCTGCTGGCACTGCAGGCTCTATCTGGAGGGGAATTGCGGATCCAACTGGCTGCGCCCACCGGGAAAGCCGCGCAGCGCCTGACCGAGTCGGTGAGTCAGAGTCTGACACAGCTGGAGAGCGAGCTGGATAAGTCGCTGCTTAATGCCATACCGCGTGATGCCAGTACCCTGCACAGGCTGCTGGGACTGGCACGTTTTGGTGTTCGTGCCCGGCGCGATCAGCTATCGCAGCTGGATGTTGATGTGCTGATCGTCGATGAGGCATCAATGGTAGATGTAGCATTGATGGCTCGTCTGATGAGAGCGCTGCCGCAAAAAGCCAGAGTGTATCTGATAGGTGATGCCGATCAGCTGCCCGCCGTCGAATCCGGCAATGTACTGGAGTCGATGATTGGCGAATTGCCAGAGGAGCCTGCTGTTACGTCAAGTATGCGTGCGCATTTAGCGAGGCTTTGTCCTCACTTGCCGCTGCTGCCGTTGGCGGCAAGCACACAGAAGGATGCGTGGGTTCACTCGCTGCACAAAAGTCAGCGTTTCGGAGGCAAACTGGCAGAAGTGGCAGCAGCGATTCAGCGCTCAAATGCTGCGCAGGCATTGTCGCTAATCACACCGATAGAATCTGCCCCGGAAGCACTGGGCAAAGATGATGTTCTGTTGTCTTCATTACCGGAAAATCCGCAGTCGTTGAAAGCGCTGGCAAAGGCAAGCTTTGCTGGCTTATTTGCCTGCAATACGGCGCAGCAGGCGCTTGATGCATTGCGTGACTGCCGCTGGCTGACACCTTTGCGCCAGGGGCCCTTTGGGGTTGAAAACCTGAACCGGGTGATCGAGCAGGCGCTGGCAGAAAGCTACGCGGTGCTGCCGGGAGGCCAGTACGCCGGTCGGCCTGTCATGGTAGTGGAAAACCAGTACGCACAACGCCTGTTTAACGGCGACGTCGGCGTACTGTGGCCTGATGACAGCGGTCAGCTAAAAGCCTGGTTTGAAGATGCGGACGGCGGAGTGAGATCGCTGAGTTTGTCGCGGCTGCCGCGCGTTGAAACGGTATTTGCCATGACAGTGCATAAATCTCAGGGCTCCGAATTTTCTCAGGTAATTATGGTGATCCCTCAAAGCGAAACCGCACAGTCGCAGGCACTGAATAACCGGGCACTTTTATATACCGGGCTAACCCGGGCCAAAAAGGGCGTATTGTTGCTTAGCAGTAGGGAGGTACTGACCGGGGTTATTGCCAGAAAACAACATCGGGTATCCGGTTTATCTTACCGGCTTCGTCAGATTCTTGCCGAAAAAGACGCGTTTTAGCGTCCGGTATTAATAGTGAACACTCTCTAGCATTTAACCGGGCAAAAATGCAAGATCCCCTGACCTCGCAGACAATCTACCGAGTTTGCTATCAAAAAGCAGATCAGGGGCACGCGAACGCGCAGTCGGTTATCGCTGGCATCGAAGTAGTCGAAAAGGCTCTGGTGGGTTGATGCGCCTTTTAAACGCAAGTGGTCCAGGCCGTTATGGTCGAGCCAGCCAATGGACTCACCAGGATGCAGCGTCACAAAGGCATCTTTCGCTGTGGGTAGGTTCAAAGTAATGTTGACGCCAAAAACAGGCCGGTCTGAAAACGTCACGCTGGCGGCTTTAAGCGCGTCTAGACGGTACGCAGAGCCTAACCAGCATTCACGGCCAGTCTCGCGGTTTGTCTCGAATTTTAGCTCTGACAATGTCTGACAAACCTGTTGTAAGGTATCCCCGGTCGCACTCTCAGGAAGCAGAAGTTCCACCGAAGGACAGGGCCATGGATACCGGGTTAATGCCAAAGGCGCGAAGTTTCCATGTACGGTATAGGCAGAAAATACGCTGCCAAGGGCTGCACTGCCGGCCTGACGACGGTAGCTGAATGTCAGAGGCTTGGGACAGCAGGCAGTGGTAATGGCGATAACTGCGTCAGGCTGCCAGTCAACCAGGGTTTGAAAGCGCGCGCGGCATTCAGCGTCGTCCACGGTATCTGAGGCTGGCAACACCACAATTCTTGTCTCTGTACAAAGTTGCCGGTAGCCCCGGATGAGCGTCTCTGCCAGTTGAAGTGTCGTATCTGTGTCAGGATGCCTGTGCATCACCAGACACAGTAAGCCTGGATGCGTGCCTTTTATGCTTAAGACCACAGGTTGTGAAGGCGCTTTATTAATAAGCTTCCGCCAATGGCCTGGCTCTGACTGGATATTACTCAGAAATGTAAAGCCTTCAGTGTGCGTCACTGGGTGGCTGACAGAAAGTGTCATGCGATTTACCTGATGATGAATCAATACCGTCACTTTATTAAACAAGGCGAATGACGTTGTTGACGTGGATCAAGGGCTTGTTTTCAATGCTGCCTGTGCCGACGTTTTCGGTGGAGCACCTTTCAGCATGATAAAGTGATATGACAAATGTAGCGGCAATAGGATAGGGTATTACAAGGGAACATGTGGTACCGGATCTAGGTGAATTACCTGGATTTCAGGTATCAGTTTTAGCATGGAAATCGCGACCTAACGACAGCAGCCGGGCGTAACATAACAACAGAATGACATCCGTTCGATTAGGTTTGGTAACGCACGTACTGACGAATTTGCACCACACAACGACAATAATGAAGGAAACACACATGGTTCGAGCATGCCTGTGTCTGATAATTCTGATGGTAAGCCCGGTCCGGGCTGCCATGCCGGATATCAGCGAGTTCACACAAGACATGGAAAAGCAATCTGGCTTTATTCCGTTTTACTACGACAGCAGTAATGACCGGGTTTATCTTCAAATCAGCAGGTTTGACACTCCGTTGCTGTTCCAAAGCAGCCTGCCGCATGGTATTGGCTCTAACGATATCGGTCTTGACCGGGGACAGTTAGGGGATACACGACTGGTGCAGTTTGAACGCTATGGCAACAAAGTGATGCTTAAGCAACTGAATACACGTTACCGGGCGTTAAGTGATAATAAGTTCGAACAGCAGAGTATTGATGAAGCCTTTGCCGATTCGGTGATTGCCGGTTTCAGTGTTGCCGCGGCCAGTGATAATACCGTGTTAATTGACTACACGCCGTATCTGCTCTCGGATATTCACGGTATTGCCAAGCGCTTGTCAGGTACCAAGCAGGGCAGCTATAAAGCTGATGCGTCGCGCAGCGGCGTGTATCTTCCTAAGAGCAAAGCCTTTGTGAAAAATACCGAACTGGAGGCCATGGTGACCTTCGGTGGCAGCAACCCGGGGCAGTATGTGTCTCAGGTTGCACCGGATCCTGAAAGCTTGTCAGTCCATTTGCATCACTCTTTTATTGCGCTTCCCGAGGAAGGCTATCAACAGCGGGCATTCCATCCGTATTCCGGCTACTGGAAGTTCAGTTATTTTGACTATGCCACTGCGATTTCCGTACCGATGGAAAAGAAATATATTATCCGGCACCGGCTTGCGAAAAAAGATCCGGAAGCGAAGACGAGCGAGCCGGTTGAGCCCATTGTCTATTATTTGGATCCGGGGATCCCTGAGCCGGTAATGTCAGCCTTAAAAGAGGGCGCCAGCTGGTGGAACCAGGCATTTGAAGCGATAGGTTACGAGAACGCTTTTCAGGTAAAAGTGCTGCCAGAAGATGCTGACCCTATGGATGTGCGCTACAACGTCATTCAGTGGGTTCACCGCGCTACCCGCGGTTGGTCCTACGGTTCTTCTGTGATCGATCCGCGTACCGGTGAGCTGATTAAAGGGCACGTTACATTAGGCTCGTTGCGGGTGCGTCAGGATTACCTAATCGCTTTGGGGCTTACCAGCCCGTTCACGTCAGATAACGCCGACACTAAAGCACAACAGGAAATGGCACTGGCCCGCATTCGTCAGCTGTCAGCCCATGAAGTGGGACATACGCTGGGTATTGCGCATAATTTTGCTGCCAGCGAAAACGGTCGTGAATCGGTGATGGATTACCCGCATCCGAAGATCACGCTGGAAAACGGTAATATTACGCTGAACGACGCGTACGATTCCGGAATGGGGGAATGGGATCTGCACGCAGTGGCTTATGGTTACCAGGACTATGTTTCTGAACAGGCAGAAACACAGGGGCTGGCACAACAGATAGAAAAGGCCAGAACTGCCGGTTTACACTACAAAACCGATGCTGATACGCGGGCGTCCTATCACGCATCAAGCGACGGGCACATGTGGGACAATGGTGCAGATCCGATAGCCGCGTTTAAGGAGATCTCTCTTATCCGACAAAAGGCGCTGTCGCGTCTGGGAATAAACACCATCCAAAAAGGTGACAGCCTGTCATCGTTAGAAGATGCGCTGGTCCCGGTTTATCTGCTGCATCGTTATCAGCTTGAAGCGGTGGCGAAGCAAGTCGGTGGTATAGATTACACCTACGAGCTGAAAGGCGATAACGCCTCGCCACAGGGCCAGTCGGTAGTCGCGGCGCAGACTCAAAAACAGGCAGTGGCACTGTTGATTGAAGCAACCACGCCGGAATACCTGCGCATGCCAGAGTCGTTATTATCTCTCATCCCGCCCACGGCGTTTGGTGATGATATTACCCGCGAGCATTTCAATGGCCGGATGGGCCGCATGCTGGACCCGGTTTCGGCTGCGGAATCTGCTGCCGATCATGCACTCAAATTATTATTGCAACCTGAGCGACTTAACCGCGTGAGCTGGCAGCACAGTCAGGTACGGGGCATGCTGAGTGTTGAGCAACTGGTATCACGCTTGCTGGACACACACTGGTACCGCAAAGGCGAAGCCAATTACGGCCTTAATGACCGTTTGCGTTATGTCACACTGAACGCCGTCATGCGCGTAGCGATGGACAAGGATCTGGCGCCGGAAGTGAAAGCCAGCATCGATGCAGCACTGACGGACTTTGATGACTGGCTGGATGATGACAGTAAGCTGCCACAACGGGATATCTTACGTGCCCGCCTCGATCACTACTGGGAAACCGGTGAATGGCCGTCATTGTTTGAAGTAAAACCGTTACCGCCGGGTTCTCCGATCTAAGGCGGTTTCCTACCCGTACCGCCGGCACTTGTTGGTGATGGCATTATGCATCACCGACAAAACGTAATCGCCGGTGACACGAAAGGGGTGGACAGTTTTCACCATGATTAGGTACACGAACGCGGCGTAACGACTTACGCCGCGTTTTTTTCAGCTGTCCGCGCCGTCGGTCAGCGAAAAGTAATTGGTAAAAACCTTATACAGTTGTGTACCGCTTAATACCGATGCCGAAGGGAAGTGAAGAATAGGGATAAGATCGCACGGTGCATTGACCTCAAAACTACCACGCTCGTTATCCAGCTGGTCGATATTCAGCACTCTGGCGAGAGGTTCGCCTTTTGTAACGCGCTGACCGGGTCGAGCCAGGTACTCCACCATGCCGCCCCACTGGGTGAAAAGGGTTTTATAGTCTCGCAGGTACACGCCAACCCGCTCCATTGTTGCAGGCACAAAGTCGGCATTGTCCAGCGCGCCTTTGGCATTCAGGTAACCCAGTATACTATTGGCATCGACATTGCCCTCAGCGAACTGGATCACTTCCTGGCTACCCATTTCCAGTGTGAACGCTTCCACGCCGAGGTCATAGGTTTTATCAAAGCGCGATGTCAGTAAATCCTGAAGCGTCCACCACGGGCAGAAAGTCGCTTCGTCCAGTGCTCCGGCAAACACATTCGGGATAAAAATACAGTGAGGGAAGTTAAACAGCGTCGCCGATTCTCTGGCGTATTCGGGAACGTAAATGTGGCGCGTGGAAACCGGTCCGTTGTGCAAATCCAGTACATAATCTGCACTGACAGCCAGTTGCTGAAGTTTGAGGTTTAACTGTTGCGCCAGCCCAAGTCCCCATGGCGATGCGAGCTTATCGGCAATAGCCTGCGCCCAGTAAGCTTTAAAGCGCTCACGTATGGTGTCATCTGGCTCTTCAGCAGTGACGGTTTCAGCGAACTGGTGGACAGCCGCTTCATCATAATAGTAGCCGCGATTCCAGTTAGTCCCGTTTACCGGATCGAAACGCCCCAGCGTGTATTCACCCGCTTTGATATTGGTGCCCACCGGGTTGCAGTTGGGAACCAGGATAATTTCGCCGCAAATCGACAAGTGTTTCAGTTGCTGAAGCAACTGATAAATCACGACATTGCCCTGTACCTCGGCGCCGTGAATAGAGCTTTGAATGTATACCGTAGGGCCCGTTTTTTCGCCTCGCAGGCGGTATATCGGCACATGCATATTGCGCCCGGAGGCGTTCTGGGCAACCACGATATAGTCTTTATGGATGGCTGTAGTTGTCATTGTTTTATTTATTCTCTGAAACATTAGCGGAAGCGGAGCATACGTTGCAGTCAGGCTTTTTGGGCACACTAAAGGTTTGCCAGTCATAGGTCAGTGCATCAAACAGCATGAGCTGGCCAACAGGGATATTGCCTGCGCCAGTGATAAGTTTGATGGCGAGAAGTGCCTGGTGTAATCCGGTAAGACTGACTACCGGAGACAGAATTCCGGCCTCGGTGCAGCTTACGTCCGGTGCTTCAAACAGGGTTCGTAAACAGGCGTAACAGGAGGAGCCTGAACCAGGCTGACAAACAAATAGCTGACCTTCAAAGCGGATCGCGGCGCCAGATATTAAGGGCTTGCGGGCCAGATAACTTACGCGGTTTATCTGGTCCCGGCTTTGGGCATTGTCGGTGCAGTCCAGCACAACGTCATGGTGCTGAATCAGGTCTTTGAGCTCGTCATCATCAGCGGCGTGTTCGACAGTGTTAATCTGACAGTCTGGAGCACGCTGGTTGAGCGTGTCGCAGGCGGCAATCACCTTTTTTGAGCCGGTCTGATCGTCGCGAAACAGCCACTGGCGAGGCAAGTTGTGGGTTTCCACGGTGTCAGGATCTACCAGTGTCAGCGAGCCCACGCCCGAGGTGGCAAGACTCATGGCCGCGGCATTACCCAGGCCGCCAACGCCGATAACAAGAACGCTGGCATTGAGCAGTGCTTCCTGACCGGCCAGGTCAATTTGTGGCAACACAATCTGACGATTGTATCGCATTGCTTGTGACACACTGATGGAATCTGGCATAGTTACTCTTATTGACTCATCAACGCCGGATTGGCGGCGTCGCGGCTGCCACAGGCAGCACAGGACATTACTGTATCAAAGCCAACCCGGTTTTCGAATCTGTATTTAGGAATTCTTATGACTGCTGTTAGTACGCCGTTGTCGATCGCTGTGTTGACGATATCTGACACCCGAACGCCCGACACTGACACTTCCGGGCAATATCTTGCTGATGCGTTAACCGACGCAGGTCACACACTCGCAGAACGTGCGCTGGTGAAAGACGATATTTATCAGCAGCGTGCCATCGTTTCAAAATGGATTGCCGATGACAGCATACATGCCGTGCTGGTTACCGGCGGTACCGGGTTTACCCATCGTGACTCTACCCCTGAGGCATTAAGTGTACTGTTTGATAAACAGGTAGACGGATTTGGTGAGCTGTTTCGTCAGGTCAGTTATGTGGAAATTGGTACCTCGACAATTCAGTCTCGCGCGATTGCCGGGTTTGCCAACCATACTGTGATTTTCTGCCTGCCAGGCTCTTCGGGTGCCTGTCGTACAGGATGGGAGAAAATTATCCGTAGTCAGCTGGATATCGACTTCAGGCCGTGTAACTTCGTTAAGCACCTGATTAAAGAGAGTGCACAATGAGTGGATTCAGCCATTTAAACGCCGGTGGCGAGGCGAATATGGTCGATGTCAGCGACAAGGCCGTTACGGTTCGTGAAGCCACCGCCGTGGGCGAATTGCATGTGAGTAAAGCGGTGATAGACGGGATCAGCGAGCAGAACATTGCCAAAGGTGATGTGTTTGCCGTTGCCCGCGTCGCCGGCATACAGGCCGCCAAAAAATGCGCTGATCTGATTCCCTTATGTCACCCGTTGGCACTATCAAAAGTGGATGTGCAGTTTGAGGTGAATGCCCGGTCACAAATCATTGTTGCCCGCTGCTATTGCAAGCTCAGCGGCAAGACCGGCGTCGAGATGGAGGCACTCACCGGAGTGAATGTCGCGCTGCTGACATTGTTCGATATGTGTAAAGCCATTGATCCAGGAATGCATCTTCAGAATATTCATGTTACTGAGAAGAAAGGCGGTAAAACCGGCCACTGGCAAGCCAGTGAAGCGACAGGGAAGGCAAAGTGAAAGTCACGGTAAAATTTTTTGCGCAACTTCGTGAGCAACTTAACTGCAGTGAAACTACGGTAAGTCTTACGCCGCCATCCACTATGGCGGATGTTAAAGCGGCGCTGAAGCTTTCGCTGGATAATCACCAGGCGTTCGAGGGGCCGATATTGATGGCCTGCAATCAACAAGTGGTTGCTGATTCCCATCCGGTCAATGCTGACGATGAACTGGCCATGTTCCCGCCGGTCACCGGAGGTTAAATGTTTGCTGAAGTGATCAATTCCCCATTACAGCCGTCTGAGTACTACTCCCAGCTTAAGGGCGGGTTACCGGCTGGCAAGAGCGGCGCAATTGTGACCTTTACCGGGTTGGTACGCGATTTTAATGAAGCAGGGCACATTGACGGCATTTCACTGGAGCACTATCCGGGTATGACTGAAAACGCGATGCTGAGCTTACTGACCACAGCGGCGCAGCGGTTTTCACTGGTGTCTGCGGGCATCGTACATCGGGTAGGTGAAGTCAGTAATTTCGAAGAGATTGTCTGGGTGGGCTGCGCCGCCACGCACCGTAAAGCCGCCTTTGATGCCGCAGGGTACATCATGGACATGCTTAAACAATCAGTGCCTTTGTGGAAAAAAGAAATCGCTGAAGGTAAAGCAACGTGGGTAGCGCCAAAGGCGTCCGATGATAATGCCGCCATGAAGTGGCTGGGTGAAGACACCTCCCCATTACATGTAGTAAAAGGAGAGCGTTAAGCCATGCATAAATGGATTGTGGTAGTGCTGGTAAGCGCCATCGTTGCTGTCAGCCCGACAGCGTGGAGTGAGCCATCGCTGAAACTTGCCGTGGCAGCGAATTTTGCTGAGCCACTGCGCGCCATCGCTACGCAGTACGAGCAACAATCGTCGGTGAAAAGTGCTATTACTGTGGCGTCGAGCGGAACATTGTTTGCGCAGTTACAACATGGCGCTGACATTGATGTGTTTTTCTCGGCGGACCGCGCCAGACCTCAGGCGCTGCTGGAAAAGGGGAGAGTGCAGCAATCAGACGTGCACACCTATGCCTTCGGCAGACTTGCCTATCTGGACCGTTCGCAGACATCGCCGTCGCTTAACGATCTGAAAACTTACGCGCTGTCGCCGGGCACGCGCATTGCAATCGCCAATCCCCGTCTGGCTCCCTATGGGCAGGCGGCGCAGGATACCCTGCAACAATTAACCCTGTGGCCGCAACTTTCTGCGCGTCTGGTGAAAGGAAAAAACGTGCTGCAGGCATATCAGTATTATGCATCAGGGAATGTAGACAGAGCGCTGGTCGCCTGGTCGCTGGTGGTGAATGACAACGCTCACGTGTTCCTGATCCCCAAAAAGCTGCATCGTCCTATCGAACAACAGCTGGCCGTCACGGCCCGTGAAGAAAACCGGTCTGCGGCGCGGGCGTTTGTTGATTTTGTTCTCAGTCCAGCCGTGCAGTCAACCCTGTCTGACTGGGGCTATGAACCTGTGGATGACAGTACGCAGTGATAGCCCCTGACGATTGGCTGGCTATCAGTCTGACACTCAAACTTGCCTTGCTCACCAGCGTGATCCTGCTGGTGATTTCATTGCCACTGGCCTGGTGGCTGTCGCAATGGCAAAGCCGAGCCAAGCCGATTGTGCAGTCTGTAATTGCGCTACCGCTGGTGCTGCCGCCGACGGTATTAGGTTTTTATTTACTGCTGGCGTTTTCGCCCTCAAGCCTGCCTGGCGAGCTTTGGCAATCGGTCACCGGCACGCAGCTGGCGTTCTCTTTCAGTGCGCTGGTGATTGGCTCGGTAATTTACTCACTTCCATTTGCCGTACAGCCCTTATACACCGCCTTTATTCAACTGGATAATCGCTACGTGGATGTGGCGAAAACCCTTGGTATGTCACGATTTGCCCGCTGGCGACATATCGTATTGCCGTTAATTAAACCCCATATACTGGTGGCCTTCGGTCTCAGTTTTGCTCACACCATTGGGGAGTTTGGCGTGGTGTTGATGATTGGCGGAAATATCCCCGGTGAAACCCAGGTGCTGTCAATTGCCCTGTACGACCATGTGGAGGCACTCGACTACAACAATGCTCATACCCTGGCTGCGGCACTGCTGATTTTCTCACTGGTATTGTTGAGCGGATTATACCGGTTAAACCGAAAGGACGGAGGCTCATGGACATCAATGTCGCGTTAACGGTGTCATCCGGCTTTCATATTAATACCGCGTTTACCACGCATGCTGACACCCGGATTTTGGGGCTAACAGGCCCATCGGGCGCTGGCAAAAGCACCTTACTCAAAGTGTTAGCCAACCTTCACCCTGCGGACGTCTGTAAGGTTGACTGGGGTCGGGAGGTCAGTCGCATTGGTCTGGTATTTCAGGATGCCTTACTGTTCCCGCACTTAACTGTATCAGAAAACTTAGGCTTGGCTGAGCAGTACGCACAGTCAGCGCCACCGCGCGACAACATCATCGATGGTTGCGAATGCCGGCATTTGCTGGACAGAGATGTACAAAGCCTCTCTGGTGGTGAACGTCAGCGCGTAGCGCTGGCGCGTGCGTTGATAAATGCGCCGGATGTGTTACTTACCGATGAGGCGTTCAGTGCGATGGATAATGCCCTGGCAATGCAGGTACAGTATTTTGTAAAGGCGCACTGCCAAACGCACGGTATTGTGCTGATTATGGTATCTCATGATGTGAAGTCGCTGGCATTGCTTTGTGACGAGGTTGCGGTGATGCAGCAAGGGATCGTTGTGGCATCGGGCTCGCCAGAGACAGTGCTGTTTCATCAGGCTGGCTCCGATCCTTTATATACTGTTCCGTTTGCCCTGATACAGGGGCAAATTTCACAAGAGCACATTGCGCAGGAGCAAGTTACACAGGAGAAAGTTACACAGGAGAAAGTGACGCAGGGACAAACCACGCAAGAAAAGCCTGAGCATAAAAAAGTCACGCCAGAGCAAGTTGGGCAGGACAAACCTAACCTGAAAGAAACCCCACAGGCACAGCCTGACAATATGGGGGCGTCCGCCGGACTGTACGTTATATATTGCGAAGGCCAGCGACTTTATTGTCGTCAGCCATTAATAGAAAATGGGATCGGAAAAATCACCGTAGATGCGCAGGATGTCAGTATCGATCTTTCCCATCATCATCAATCCAGCATTTTAAATGCGTTTGAATGCGAAATCTGTGCGCTTGAAGTGGTAAACGAAAGTCAGGCACTACTCACACTTGAACGCGGCAGTACCACGCTTTACGCGTTAATCAGCACACTGTCAGTGGAGCGGCTCAGACTGACTATTGGCATGACTGTGACAGCCAGGTTTAAACTGCGATAAGTCAACCCCCGCTTTGCCTGAATTCTTGTGTATATCAGATAACTCTGGAATACCGGTTCAGGTGCTGAGTTTGTTTCAGATAGGCATCGAAAGTCATGCAGATAACCCGGATGACTAATCTGGCGTGACTGGCGATGTGAATACCGGTGTTATCAATCGTCAGCAGTTCATCGTTGATAAACGGTATCAGATGCTGGATCTCGTCCTCGAAATATCTCGCAAACTCAATATCATGCTTTTTCTCGAACGCCGATATGTCCACCTGCAAGTTACACATCAGCGACATGATAAGATCCCGGCGGATAATGTCATCCTGTGTCAGCGTATACCCTCTAACAGTGAGGGGTCTGTTGCCGTCCAGTGCTGCATAGTAATCGTTCAGCGTTTTTGGATTCTGACCATAGGTGTTGCCAATGGCGCTGATAGACGAGACACCGACACCCAGCAGGTCCAGGTCATTACGGGTCGTGTATCCCTGAAAGTTACGGTGCAAGGTGCCGTTTGCCCGGGCAACGGCGAGTTCATCACCCCGCTTCGCAAAGTGGTCCATGCCGATCATGATATAGCCTGCCTGCGTGAGGCTGCTCACCGCCAGCTTCATTAACGCAGTCTTCATTTCTGCTGTAGGTAGCCAGTCATCGTGAATTTTGCGCTGCGCAGCAAACCGGCTGGGCAGATGCGCGTAGCTAAACAGGGAAACCCGGTCCGCTGACATGGCTTTTACCGCCGCCAGTGTGGTAGCAAACGTTTCGGTAGTCTGATGAGGCAGGCCGTAAATCAAATCCAGATTAATTGATGAAAAACCAACGGTTTTGGCATGGTCTACAAGACTGGCTATATGTGCTGTGCTCTGCACCCGGTTTATGGCTTCCTGCACGTGATAATCAATATCCTGCACACCAACGCTGAGACGGTTATAGCCCAACGCGCCAAGATGAGTCAGGTAAGCAGTTGAAGTGCGGCGCGGGTCAATCTCGATACTCATTTCGCAGTCAGGCGCAATCGCAATGACACGGTTAATCATGTCGCGCAACCGAGTGTGTTGCACTTCGGTGAGAAAGCTTGGCGAACCACCTCCTAAGTGCAACTGAACCAGCGTACGGTGCTTAAGAATATCAGCCCGCAGTTCCAGTTCCTTCTCCAGATAATCCAGGTAGCGGTCTGCCTTGTCCTGATGCCGGGTGACGATTTTATTACAACCACAGTAGTAACACAGTGAATGACAAAAAGGGATATGCACATACAGTGATATTTCGTTACTGCCTGATTGCTGTGCGGCCTTATCCAGAATGGCGTTATCAGAGATATCGGTAAACTCAAGCGCGGTCGGATAGGATGTGTAGCGGGGACCATTAATATTGTATTTTCTTAATAGCGCCGGATCGAATAAGTCGTGCATAGCGTGGGCAACATGGTAGTCAAAGACGTGGTAAGGGTATCGCGACAGGATTTTGCAGGAGTTGATCGAGCGCAAAGAATACCAGGGAAGATGCGAAAAAGTTGGTGATCACATCTTGCCCGGTGTGTGTTGCGCTCTGCTATTTGTCAGAAAGCGATCTTTGCAACGTGATTAGAAATACGTCTGTACCGTAACGCCCCATGATGCTGGCTGGCCTGGATACGCCATGATCTTGCCGGTTTGCACCGGTACATCAAACCCACTTCTGGCGGCATACTCTTTGTCCAGTATGTTTCTGCCCCATAAAGTAATGTCCGTTTCCCATTCGGGGAGTGTGATCATCCAGCGTAGGTTCACCAGTTGGTAAGACGGTGAATATTTATAAGGGTCGTTGGAATCATCAAGGAATACGTCGCCTACATATTGGTAATCCACGCTTAGTCGCGAGGGGTAGGCACCGATATCGAAATACTGACTAAGTGTTGCAGACCCCGCTAGTTCAGGTTCAAAGCCAACACGATTACCGGCTTTGGAACAATAAGGAACCCCCTCGGCAGGACGCCCCGGGTCGCCCATACCCGTATGCCACGGATAGCTGGTCCAGCAGGTACCGCGTTCAAATTTATCAAACTCAGCGTGGGTTCTGGCCATGTTGAGCGACAGTTCGGTATTGGCGAAAGGCAACCAGGTCACTTCCACTTCGAAGCCGTTCACATTGATATCACCGGCATTCTGAAGATTAAATCCTGTACCGGTAAACGTGGATGCCTGAAAATCACGGATTTGCGTTGTATGCGCGGCGACGTTCAGGCGCAGGTTATACTGGTCCCATTGCTGTTTTACACCAATCTCAACAGAGGTTGCAGTTTCGGCATCAAACACCGGGTCGAACCCAGTGGCAATACGGTCAGTATTGAGTCCGCCAGCCTTATAGCCTGTGGCACCAGACAGATACCACATCTGATCGTCATGAAGTTGCCACGCCAGTTTTACGCTGCCGGTCCATTGCGCATCACTGATGGACTTATTTAAATCAGGGCGGGGAAGAACTGAAGCCGTACCCAAAAAGAAATAGCCCCAACCGGGCTGTTGAAATGGCGCAATAGCCGCCAAATCGCTCTGGCCCGGAAACATGCCGGATGCCAGTGCCGCCCCGATGTTTTGCAGCGCCATGCCCGCAGCCAACGGATTGGGAATAGCGTCAGGGGCTGTCGGTAAACCGTTAATCCCCGGACCATCTTCAGTGTACTGTCCGCTCAGGGTTTTATCTTCATGCGTATAACGTATACCGGTTGTCAGCGTCAGCGAGTCTGTCAGCATCCAGTCAGCCTGTGCGAATAAGGCAATGCTATCCTGTTGCTGATCGGCACTGTGTGCAAAAGCGGTGTTACCCGGTGCGGCTGGCGCGGCAGGTGGGATAACACCCTGCGTGACAGCGCTCACGGCGTTGATGCCATCGATCAGAGGCGCAAGTTCTGCCGCGCTGGCGGCAAAGAAAAACGGAAACTGATCCTGTGTAGTAATAGCAAAATCTAAATCCAGATTCTGGGTAAAGTAGTAGGCACCAATCAGGCCGCTGACACGCGCTTTATCAACGTGCAGCCTGACTTCCTGCGAGAAAGACTGTTGCCGGGCATCATTACTGGTCATTAGTAAATCTGCGTTGGTAAAGTCGGTGTCTACGATATCCAGGGAATCGAAACCGCGCCATGCACTAATACTGACCAGAGACAGACTGTCACTTAAGACATAATCGAGTTGCGCCGAAATGCCCCGGTCGGTCATTGTTGAGCGCGGTGGCACTGACAGTGCCGTTTCGTAGTCGTAAAAATTATCACGGGTGTACAGAGTCGCAGAAAACGGCGGCATCATCAGCAGCGCATCCGTACCGAATTTACCGGGGATCTCATTTGCCTGTTGATTGTCCTGCCATGTCAGAGCACCGCAACAGCGTTCGTCGAGTTCGGCGTAATCGGCTATAACCCGGAGTGACAATTTGTCGCTGGGAGTATACAGCGCCTGTAGTCGGGCGCCAGAACGGTCCCGGTTATTGAGTGTGGTATCGCTGCCAATATCATTAATCCAGCCATCTCGCTGCGTGCTGAAGCCTGTAACGCGAAAAGAGAGTGTGTCTTCGATTGCAGTGAATGAGCTACCTGCAGCAAACCGCAATAAACTGTCGGTACCAGCAGTGGCGCTGGCAAAACCATTTGCCGCATCGTGAGCAGGTGCATTGGTGTTAATGACTACAGCCCCGGCCGGCGTGTTTTTTCCGAACAATGTACCTTGCGGCCCCCGCAGCACTTCAACCGCATCGATATCGACCATATCGTTAATAACGGCGTTTTGTCTTGAGCGATATACGCCGTCAACGTAAAGGCCGACCGATGACTCAAATCCAAAATTTTGCGACGACGTACCAATCCCGCGAATTGAAAAACTTGAGTTTGTGGCACTTTGACTTTGAAACGCGGCAAATGCGGGAACGTATTGCTGGATATCGAACAGGTCCCGGGAGACGGTGTCGGCCAGATCCTCACCAGAAAGTGCAGTTACCGCAACAGGAACTTCCTGCAAACTCTGCGTGCGCTTTTGCGCATTGACTTCGATATGTTCGAGCCCTTCTGTTTGCGGTTGCGCGGTCGCTGTGCTGCACGCAAGCGCGACGGCAAGGCCCAGTAAAGATGGCGAAAACCTGTTATTAAACAGTGACTTTTCCATAATGATATTTCTTTTTATTGTTTTCATTTACGCTCAGGCAAAAGCGTTATGCGTCTTGATAGCAGGTAGTCTGCATGAATTTTTCAATGAATTCACCTGTAAAATGTAACAGTTCACATTGAAAAATGAAGGTGAAACCGCGTGCACCTTACTTCTTTAATCATGAGTTACTCTGATTAATACCTATTAATATTATCAATTAAACTTATGATGCGGGATTCACTACCATGCTTAACATTAATGTAACAACGGAAGCGTGTATGGCTGAGTTTTACCTTGTTAGACATGGACAAGCCTCTTTCGGAAAGGCTGATTATGACAAGCTCAGTGAGCTGGGGTTTCAGCAGTCCAAGTGGCTGGGAGAATATTTCCGGGCCAGGGATATTCATTTTGACGGCATGATAAAGGGAGATTTGCGTCGCCATCATGAAACCGGCGATGGAATTTGTGAGGGAATGGGGTATACGCCCGGGTTTACTGTTGCTGACGGGTTGAATGAGTTCGACTTTCAATCGGTAGCCGCTGCGCATCTGGTCAATCACCCTCAGGATAAAGTCGCGCCTGGTGCCAAACCCGCTGAATACTACCGGTTGCTGAAAAAAGCGATGCTCTCGTGGTCAGCCGGGGAGCTGGACAGCGCGCTTGTGAATGAAAGCTGGGAAGAGTTTGAAGGCCGGGTGAAAGCCGTTCTGAATCAATTGGTAAGTAGTGAGGCAAAACGGGTACTGGTGGTCACCTCAGGGGGGGCTATTGCGATGATGCTTCGCCATATTCTGGGTTACGACGCAGAAACCGTCATTAAAATGAATTTGCAGATAAAAAACGCAAGCTTTTCACAATGCTTTGCGAATCCACGGGGTGTTCACTTAGGAAGTTTTAATAACATTCCCCATCTCGATCATGCCGACAGACAGCATGCGATTACTTACAGTTAACCACTGGAGTCTTTATGAATTTTGAATATAACGATAAAACCAAAGCGCTGATAGAAAAGCTCAACGCGTTTATGGAAAAAGAAGTGTACCCCATTGAAATGGAGTACATAGAAACTGTAGAGAATGCGCAAAACCGCTGGCAAACCCCGGCGCTGATGACCTCGCTGAAAGAAAAAGCCAGGGCTGCCGGGTTATGGAACCTGTTTTTACCGGAAGAATACAAGCCTTATGGCGCAGGACTAACCAACCTGGAGTACGCGCCTTTATGCGAAATTATGGGACGTGTGCCTTTCAGTGCTGAGGCGTTCAATTGTTCAGCACCCGACACCGGCAATATGGAAGTACTCGCGAAATACGGCAGTGAAGCGCATAAAGAACGCTGGTTGATTCCACTGCTGGAGGGGGAAATCCGTTCCGCGTTCGCCATGACGGAGCCTGACGTTGCCTCCAGTGACGCAACCAATATCGAAACGTCGATAAAACGCGATGGCGATGAGTATGTGATTAACGGCAGGAAGTGGTACACCAGCGGTGCCATGAATGAAAACTGCAAAATTATGGTAGTCATGGGGAAAACGGATTTTGATGCGCCAAAACATCAGCAACAAAGTCAGATCCTGGTTCCCATGGATACCAAAGGTGTCACCGTGGTGCGTCCCATGTCAGCGATGGGGTATTACGATGAGCCGGTAGGGCATGCGGAAGTGCTGTTTGAAGATGTCCGTGTTCCTGCAGAAAACTTGCTGGTGGGCGAAGGCAAAGGCTTTGAGATTGCGCAGGGGCGTTTGGGGCCAGGCCGTATTCACCATTGTATGCGATTAATTGGTTGTGCGCAGCGAGCGCTGGATTTGGCCTGTGAAAGGGTAGAGTCTCGTATTGCGTTTGGTCGACCTCTTGCCAAACAACAGTCAGTACGCGAGAGCATTGCTAAGATGTATTGCGACGTTGAGCAGGCTCGCCTGTTAACCCTGAAAGCGGCTGACAAAATGGACCGCTACGGTAACAAAGTCTCCCGCGACCTGATTGCGGCGATTAAAATTGTTGCACCAAGCATGGCGTGTCGCGTGATTGATGAATCTATTCAGATGCATGGGGCAGCCGGAACCAGTCAGGACTTTACGTTATCTGCCATGCTGGCTTATGCCCGCACGGTGAGACTGGCAGACGGTCCGGATCAGGTGCATATGATGCAACTGGGTAAAAACCTGGTGGCAGATACCGTCGCGAAGAGCAGAAAAGGGAGCTAACAGTGTCGCAGCACGATTTTGATCTCGCCACGTTAAACGCGTATCTGTCGGAACATTGTCCGCAGGTGGGAGTGATCACGGAAACAGAAAAATTCAGCGGTGGTCAGTCTAACCCTACTTTCTTACTTACCAGTGAGGCAGGGCAGTTTGTACTTCGCAGGCAGCCCCCGGGTAAATTGCTTAAGTCGGCTCATGCAGTAGATCGTGAGTTTCGGGTTATTCGTGCTCTGGCCGATTCTGATGTGCCGGTACCCAAGGTGTATCACCTCTGTGAAGATCCTGATGTTATCGGCAGTATGTTCTACGTGATGGCTTACGTGAAGGGCAATATATACTGGAACAGTGCATTGCCGGAAATAGACAGCAACGATACCCGACGCGCGATGTACCATGAAATGAATCGGGTACTGGCGGCGCTGCACAGTGTGGATATTGACGCTGCAGGTCTGAGTGATTATGGCAAGCCGGGTAACTATTTTGCCCGCCAGTTGTCTCGCTGGACGCAGCAATACCGCGCCTCAGAGCTTGAACATATTGAAGAAATTGAAACCTTGATTACGTATCTGGAGGAGAATCAACCTGAAGACGATGGTCAGGTTTCACTGGTTCACGGTGACTTCAGGCTCGACAATATGATCTTTGATAACCCGTCTGATGGCAGTGCCCGGGTAAAAGCGGTACTGGATTGGGAGCTGTCAACGCTTGGTCACCCCTATGCCGATTTGGCGTATCAGTGTATGCAGTTGCGATTGCCATCCAAGCTGGCTCATGCGGCCGGGCTTGGCGGTCTGGACCGCGACGCGCTTGGTATTCCTTCAGAGCAGGAGTACGTACAGGAGTATTGTGAGCGTCGAGGCATCGGCAAAATCCACAACTGGACATTTTATCTGGCATTTAGCTTCTTTCGGCTGGCAGCCATTTTACAGGGCGTAGTCAAACGCGCTCATGATGGGAACGCCTCCAGCGACAAAGCGATGCAGCTGGGGAAAATGGTGAGACCGCTGGCGCAACTGGCCACGTCTCTCATTCATGAAGAACAACAGTAAGGGAGCATAATGAAAGCGATTATTTGTAACGAATTTGGCCCGGTAGATACCTTAGAGTACGGTGATGTAGACGCCCCGGTAGCCGGAAAAGGACAGGTGGTAGTGGATGTGCAGGCTGCTGGCGTAAACTTTCCGGACGGTCTGTTAGTGCAGGGGCTTTATCAGATGCAGCCGGATTTTCCTTTCATTCCGGGTAATGAAATTGCTGGCGTGATAAGTGAAGTTGGAGAGGGCGTTGAGCACCTCAAAGCCGGGCAGCGCGTCATCGCGTTAACCAGTCTTGGAGGTTATGCTGAAAAAGTATGTGTGCCTGCTACCCACGCCATGCCGTTGCCAGATGAGATACCAGCCGAAGAGGGCGCCGCACTGGTGACTGCGCACGCCACGGCGCACCATGCGTTAAAGCAGCGAGCGCAGCTTAAAGCAGGTGAAACGCTGGTTGTAACCGGGGCCGCTGGCGGTACCGGACTGGCCGCAGTTCAGATTGGTAAGCAAATGGGAGCCACGGTGATTGCTGTTTGCTCGACCCAGGAAAAGCTGGAGCTTGCTAAAGCCAATGGCGCGGACATCCTGATTAATTACAAAGAGCGCGATCTTAAAGAAGCCATTAAAGAAGAAACCGGAGGCAAGGGCGCTGACGTGGTCTACGAGTGTGTGGGTGGTGATACATTCCATGCCTGTTCCCGCAGTATGGCCTGGGAAGGTCGGTTACTGGTTATCGGTTTTGCCGGCGGTGATATTCCTAAGTTTCCGGTAAATCTTGCACTGGTGAAAGGCTACTCCGTAGTAGGCGTGTTCTGGGGCTCGTTTACTAAACACGATCCCGCTGGTTTTGCCGCTAATATGAAAGAGCTGTTAGGCTGGTATGTTCAGGGTAAGGTAAAAGTGGTGGTTGATGAAGCCTTGCCACTTCACGAAGCGTCTAAAGCGATGAATAAAGTCATGAACCGGGAAGTGAAAGGGAAAATGGTGTTACTGGCAAACCAGTAGCGCCGGATAGCCAGACAACGTCGCTGTGGCTGTCTTTTCTCAGTCAGTCATAGCGCGCTGTGATACTTCCGTTATTTCATCAGAAAACATGTTGCTAACGACTGAGAATGCATCTGCAGGCTCGTTTTGTTTCTCAAGAGTGCATCACAGTGCTTTCTGTCTTCTCAAAAATACCTGTGCGGCTGCTGTCGAGCCCCTGTAACTTTGGATCGTGGCTGGACCGATGTAATCTATCGTTCTGAAAGCCTGAAAGCCTTAAACTTCCTATCCTCTATACTTTTGCCGTGTGCTGGTGGCATGAACCAAAAAAGCGTAACTCAAGATGTTTTGCTAACGCATAAAAAACGGCTCCACGAGGGAGCCGTCCGAAGTTGCAGAGCGCACTCTGCCTACCATGTTGAAATGGTGTGAAAAGGTTAACGGGTTGCCAGTAAAGTGCCTGGTAACCGGGGGTTGAGCAAAGCGTCGTGAGAATCAGTCAGCTCCGGTCTGGAATTTTCAGGTTCGACATCAGCGCAACCGGTGTGAGATGCTTTTAACATACCGGGTACGACTTCATTAGAGCGTTCTTTTTTGACTACGTCTGAGGATACCGATGTGTCATTACAAGCGACTCCAGCTTCATTAGCATGAGCCAGCGTTACCATCGAAAGGGGAAGTAGTAATGTTAAAATGGCTTTTTTTATCATTGTTCTGAACCCTTGAGAACATCAGAAGCGGCAGCTGCCGCTTCGTCAGTCGGTTTGCTTGTTTGTTCAAAGCTATTAAACGCCCGTATTGGTCATAGTGAAAGCTAAGGGGGTATACAAGCGTATGATAAAAAATACCTTAATTTGTCTTTTTCCTTTAAAAACAAAGGGATGTCACCATGCGGTAACGCCGCCATCCACAGCAATCGTTTGCCCGTTCATGTAACTGTTTAGCGGTGACAGGATAAGTAGCATGGTATTAACAATTTCCTGGGGTTCACCCAGGCGTTTCATTGGGCAGCCCGCTGCCAGTTGCGTGCGTGCTTCCTGCGTATTGTATCCATCCACATTCAGAATGTTAGTGGGGCTGTAGAACGGACAAATGGCGTTGACTCTGATATTGCGCCTGCCATATTCAATGGCTCCTGTGCGCGTAACGCCGGCTACAGCATGCTTCGCGGCTGCGTACGCGCCGCCCTTTGGTGCGCCCCCCAGACCTGCCAGTGAACTCACATTGAGTATGTGACCCTCACCTTTAGCCAGCATAGCCTTCAGTTGGTATTTCATGCCGAACATCACACCTTTAAGGTTCACCGCCATCTGACGATCAATAATCGCTTCCGTCATTTCATGCAGTGGACCGGGGGTATGGGCAATGCCAGCATTATTCACGGCAATATCCAGATGTCCGAAACTGTCCGTAGCCAGATTGACCAGTGCCGCATTGTGGTCTTCATCACTCACATCGCCTGCGAGAGTACGAACGTCTGTAACTTGTTGCAATGCTTCGGCAGTGGCTTGTAGTCCGGAAGCGTCGATGTCACTGAGCACAAGCCTACAGCCGCGGGTCGCGAGGCCTTCACTTAATAACTTGCCAAAGCCGCTGGCAGCGCCCGTTATGAGCGCTGTCTTGCCGGTAAAGTCGAGAAGCGGATCCATATTATATTCCTTATTGTTGTCTTTGGGCTCAGCAAGCTCACCCAGTTGATGGTTGTAATCAACGCGCAGGGATGCGTGTAAAATTCCTACGTTTATGCACTGGCATCCAGCTACGGATTTTGGTGAAAACATGTACTGCTGCCAGTTCTTGGTATTGGTCGCAGTGGATTGTAATTATTTTGTAAACAAATTGTCTTTAGAAATAACAAAACAGAACCGCACAATTCTGTCAATTTGCCTGTAGCATCCGTGTTATATGGATAGTGCTGTGATCTTAGCCAGGTTGCGTCATAGCCCTAAGTATTCAAAATTCTGATAACTTACTATAAGACCAATAAACTTGGATGATTGAAGAGGCTGACCTAACATCCGGTCATATCGCAATGAAAGGATAAAGATATGACAGGTTCAGATAACGCCGTAGTGGATTATCAGGTTAGCGACAATGTCGCCACTATTACGATGAAAAGCGGTCCGGTCAATGCGCTGTCTCAGGCTGTAAGAGTCGGGCTTCAGGATGGTGTGCAACAGGCATTAAGTGATGACAGCGTAAAAGCTATTGTTATCACTTCTGCGCTGCCGCTTTTCTCAGGCGGTGCGGATATCAGTGAATTTAAAGGGGGTAACCTTGCACCAGCATTACCTGAAGTTCTCGATACCATCGAACAGGCAAGCAAACCTGTAGTTGCCGTGCTTCCAGGACCTGCCTTTGGCGGTGGCCTTGAAGTGGCACTATCCTGTCATCACCGGATTACGGTAAAAGGCAATAAAGTTGGCCTGCCTGAAGTTAATCTCGGTATTCTGCCTGGTGCTGGCGGCACGCAGCGCCTGCCACGACTTACCGATGCCGCTACGGCGCTGGGTATGATCGTCAGCGGTAAGCCACAACCGGTCACGTCGCTTAAGGGCGTGTTTGATGTTATTTCAGATTCACCAGAGACATTGCCGGCTGACGTCGCTGACTACCTGTTGTCGCTGACGCCTGAAAATGGCATCAAACGTACCAGTGACATTCAGATTGAGCTGGATGACCAAACAAAAACGGTATTTGAACAAACCCGTGCACAGGTAGCCAAAACAGCAAAAGGGTTCTTTGCTCCTGAAAAGTGTATCGACTGTGTATATGCCGCTTACACTCAGCCTTTCGAACAAGGTCTGCAAACAGAACGCGAATTGTTTATGCAATGCATGAACACCCCTCAGGCGCGGGCACAGCAGCACTTTTTCTTCGCTGAGCGCGCTGCGGGACACGTAACAGATTTTGATAAATCTACGCCTGAGCGCGACATCAACAAGGTAGCGGTGATTGGTGCAGGCACCATGGGCGGCGGTATCGCCATGAATTTCGCCAACGCCGGCATTCCTGTCACTATGCTCGAGCTGAAAGCAGAAGCACTGGAAAAAGGGCTGGCGCTTATTCGACGCAACTACGAGAACTCGGCGAAAAAAGGCAAGCTGAGTGCGCAGGATGTGGAAGATCGTATGGCGCTGCTAACCGGCACTACGTCTTATTCTGATCTGGCTGATGCTGATCTGGTTATTGAGGCCGTGTTTGAAAAAATGGAAGTGAAGAAAACCGTTTTTCAGGCATTGGACGAAGTCTGTAAACCGGGGGCGATCCTGGCGTCGAACACCTCCACGCTTGATATCAATGAGATTGCCACAGCAACGTCACGACCCAGTGACGTCATCGGCCTGCACTTCTTCTCGCCTGCCAATGTGATGAAGTTGCTGGAAGTGGTGAAAACCGATGATACCGCTCCGGATGTCATTAAATCCTGCATGAAAATGGCCAAGCGTATCCGCAAAGTTGCTGTGCTGGTTGGCGTATGTTTCGGCTTTGTGGGTAACCGTATGATCGAACCTTACGGCCGTGAGGCTAACCGGCTGCTGCTGGAAGGCGCGTCACCTGAGCAGGTTGATAAAGTGATGACGGATTTCGGTATGCCAATGGGGCCGTTCACTATGGGTGACATGGCGGGGCTCGACATCGGCTACTATGTGCGCCAGTCGCGCGCAGAACATATAGCGCACGATCCTACCTATGGTGCGGTTGCCAACCGTCTGGTAGAGCAGGGCCGCGTTGGCCTGAAATGTGGCAAAGGTGTTTATCTTTACGAAGAGGGCAGCCGCAAACCGGTTCCTGATCCGGAAGTACTGAAAATTGCCGCAGAAGAGGCACAGCGTCTGGGCGTCACGCAGCGCGATGACATTTCAGATGAAGAAATTCTGGTGCGCTGCATGTATACGCTGATTAATGAAGGCTCGCGTATTCTTGAGGAAGGCATAGCCGCCAAGCCAAGTGATATCGATGTGATTTACGTGTACGGCTACGGCTTCCCGGTATACCGCGGTGGCCCTATGAAGTTTGCCGACGAACTGGGCGTAAAAACGCTGCACGACAAACTCTGTGAATACCGTGACAAACTGGGCGAATACGGAAAAACCTGGCTACAGCCCAGCGAGCTTGTAACTGAATTGGCCGACAAAGACGGCAAGTTTGCCGACCTACAGAAAAAAGGATAAGCCTGATGCGTGATGCAATTATTGTTAGTACAGCAAGATCTCCAATTGGGCGTGCTTATAAAGGCGCGCTTAACAACCTGCCTGCACCGTCGCTAGGCGGACATGCCATTCGTAACGCAGTGGCCCGAGCGGGAGTCGATCCTGCAAAAGTTGATGACGTCATCATGGGCTGCGCGCTAACGCAGGGCAGTGGCGGAATGAATATTGGTCGACTGGCTGCGCTGGCTGGCGATCTGCCGGTGTCCGTAGGTGGTATGACCCTGGACCGCCAGTGCAGTTCCGGTATGTATGCAATTGCAACAGCCGCGAAGCACGTGCGCTGTGGAGAAGCGGATGTCATGGTAGCGGGCGGCCTGGATTCTATTTCGCTGGTGCAGAATAAAAACATGAACACGTTCCGTGCTGCCGATCCGGCATTAATTGCCAAACACAAAGATGTCTATATGCCAATGCTGCAAACCGCCGAAGTGGTAGCAAAGCGTTATAACATCAGCCGCGATGTACAGGACGAATATGGCTATCAAAGCCAGATGCGTACCGCTGCGGCGCAGGAAGCCGGCTTGTTTGACGATGAAATTGTGCCTATCACCACCAATAAGGTGATAGTGAATAAAGAAACCGGTGAAACCAGCGAGCAGGAAGTGACGTTATCGAAAGATGAAGGTAATCGTCCGGAAACGACTCTGGAAGGACTCAACTCACTGAACCCTGTGATAGAGGGCGGGTGTATTACTGCCGGTAACGCCAGTCAGTTGTCTGATGGCGCGAGTGCTTGCGTGATTATGGACGACCATACCGCAGCAGGCTCTAACGCGACGCCACTGGGATTATATCGCGGTATCGCGGTTGCTGGCTGTGAGCCTGATGAGATGGGGATCGGTCCTGTTTTTGCGATCCCAAAATTACTGAAGCAGCACGGCCTGAAAATGGAAGATATCGGGTTGTGGGAACTTAACGAAGCTTTTGCTGTGCAGGTACTTTACTGCCGCGATAAGCTCGGTATTCCTAACGAATTAATGAATGTAAATGGTGGTGCTATTTCCATCGGTCACCCCTACGGAATGAGTGGGGCGAGAATGGTTGGACATGCACTGATTGAAGGTAAACGTCGTGGTGCAAAGTTTGTTGTCTGCACCATGTGTATCGGCGGCGGTATGGGCGCGGCCGGTCTGTTTGAAGTCCTATAGGTATTCACTATGCAAGATTATAAAGCTCCGGTGCGTGACGCGATGTTCGTCACTCAAGAACTCTTCGACTATCAGTCTCATTACGCCAAACTCGGCTTTGACGATGTGTCTGAAGATTTAGTGTCAGCGATTTTTTCAGAAGCGGCTAAGTTTGCTGAAAACAGCCTGGCCCCAATCAACGCCAGCGGCGACAAAGAAGGCTGTAAGTTTGATGACGGTGTAGTAACCACACCGTCTGGTTTTAAAGAGGCTTACAAGCAGTATGTTGAAGGCGGTTGGCCTGGTCTGGCACATCCTGAAGAGTTTGGTGGTCAGGCGCTTCCTTATTCGCTGGGAACAACACTGGCAGAATGGTTCTCTGGCGCTAACCACTCCTGGGCGATGTATCCGGGCTTAAGTCAGGGGTGTATAAAAACGCTGAAAGCACACGGCAGTGACGAGCAAAAGCAGCGCTTTTTGCCGAAACTGATTGAAGGAAGCTGGACGGGCACCATGTGTCTGACCGAAGCGCACTGTGGCTCTGACCTGGGCATGTTGAAATGCCGCGCAGAGCCAGCGGAAGATGGCAGCTATCGTCTGACAGGAACGAAAATTTTCATTTCTGCCGGCGAACACGATATGTCAGACAACATTGTTCATATCGTTATTGCCAGAACACCTGACGCGCCTGAGGGCACGAAAGGAATTTCATTGTTTGTTGTTCCGAAGTTTAACGTATCAGAAGACGGTGAGATTGAAGATCGCAACGCTGTGTCTTGCGGTAGCATCGAACATAAAATGGGTATTAAGGCGAGTGCCACCTGTGTCATTAATTTTGATGGCGCGAAAGGCTATCTGATTGGTGAAGAGAACCGCGGACTGGCGTGCATGTTTACCTTTATGAATATGGCGCGTATAGGTACCGGTCTTGAAGGACTTGCGGCTTCAGAAGCCGCGTTCCAGGGCGCATTGCGTTATGCGAAGGATCGTCTGCAATTTCGCTCACTGACGGGACGAAAAAATCCTGATGCGCCTGCGGATCCGATCATCGTGCATCCGGATGTAAGACGTATGCTGTTAACGCAGAAGGCGTTTGCCGAAGGTAATCGTGCGATGGCGTGTTACTGCATGAAGCTTGTCGATGAAACTCTGTATGGCAGCGATGATACTGCCAAACAGCTGGCTGAAGCGAAGCTCGCGCTGCTGACACCTATCGTGAAAGCATTTTTGACAGAAACCGCGCAGGAAACGACCAGTTATGGTATGCAGGTATATGGCGGGCACGGTTACATTTCCGAATGGGGAATGGAGCAATTGGCACGCGACACCCGTATTTGTACCATGTATGAAGGCACAACCGGTATTCAGGCTATCGACCTGCTGGCACGTAAGATCATGGGGTCAAAAGGCGAGCTGCTTAATGTCTTTGCCCAGGAAGTACGTCAGTATTGCGACAGCTTACGCTCAAACACGAAGTTTAGTGTGTGGACCAATGCACTGACCTCGCATCTGGACGAGTGGCTACAGATAACTCAGGATATCGGCAAGTCTGCGGCGACAAATCCTGATGAGCTGGGCGCAGCGTCAGTGGACTATCTGATGTATTCAGGCTATGTCACAGTAGGTTACTTCTGGTTGCAAATGGCCGTAGTAGCGCAGCAAAAACTGGATGAAGGCAGCACTGAGACAGATTATTATCAGGCTAAGCTTTACACCGCGCAGTTTTACTTTGATCGTTTGCTTACCCGCACGCGGTCACTGGTCTCGGCAATGCAGTCAGGCTCAGATAACCTGATGAACATGTCCGAAGCGATGTTTCAGGTTGAGTAATTACTGATATAAAGATGAAGCCGGGACTTTTCCCGGCTTTTTTTTATGCTCGATTTTGTACTATAAAACCCTCGGTTTAGCTGTATACGCATGAGAACTTGTGTTGCGCATAGCACAACGTCGCTGGAAGTTACCCGGAGTGTTTTGCATAACGTTCAAGTAGCGGCAAGCTCTGTGGAAGTGTCCTGGTGGCAATGCTGCTTAGGTAGATGAGCTTAGCCACCCTGTGTCGAAAACAGTCAGAATTGACAGCATTTAGTCCGTGAATCGTGACAAATAAAAACGAAAGGAGAAAGCCATGGAACGTAATGAATGCATGATTGACGGCAAACCATTGTCGTATCTGATTAGGCAGGCTTCTGAGCCCGGCGGTCCTGTTTGCGTACTGCTTCATGGCTTTCCGGAAGCCGGATTCGCCTGGGAGCAGGTAATCGCACTGCTGCCGGAAACGGCGACCATTATTGCCCCCGATCTGCCAGGGTATGCGAACTCTGAGCCGTTAGATAATGACAGTGATTACGCGGTTCCGGCTCTGGTTGCACGAATGTCGCAATTTATTGAAAAGGTAGCGGGTGACAGACCGGTTACTCTGGTAGGGCATGATTGGGGCGGCGTGATTGCCTGGCCGTTGGCTGCGTTCAATCCAAAGCTGATTAACCGATTAGTGATCCTCAATGCCGCTCATCCCGGCGCATTCTCCCGCGAGTTGCAAAATAATGTGGAGCAGCGTGAGAAAAGTGCCTACATACATACGCTGACAGCGCCCGACGCAGCAAAGAAGCTTATCGACTCTGATTACGCGCTGCTGACCCATATGTTGCGCTCACGTGCACCGGATGAAGAGTATATTGAAAAGCTGAAACAGTCGTGGTCATTACCCGGACGCATCAATGCCATGCTCGCGTATTATCGCATGCTTCCGCAGGCGATCCCCGATAAGGATGAAAGCGTCACGTTGCATATTCCTGATATCCGCATTTCGCAACCCACCAGGTTGCTGTGGGGTAAGAAAGATACCGCATTTTGCCTGCAGGTCACGGAAGCGTTGTCGGCCTGGGTGCCAGACCTCACACTGGAATATCATGATGATGCCAGTCACTGGCTTCACCGGGAGTATCCTGAATGGGTAGCTGTTCGTATTTCAGAAGAAATAAAATAGGCGCCCGAAGGCGCCTGAGGTGTGGTGTTACCCACATACCATGTTGAAAGCGTTCAGCATGGTCGGGACGATTCGCCCCTGCTAACTTAGTAGATTAGATGCGTTCTGAAAGTGCCTGTGCAATCGGATTTGCCTGCATTCCATTTTCATCAATCCATGCCTGAAGTGTTTTACCGTCCGCTTCTGGCGTATTGAGATCAGTTTTAGGCATTTTTTTGATTAGCATCGTGCCCGACTCAACCGCGTTATTCAGCAGTGCAGTGCGGATCAGGCTGTTGCCGTCACAGCTGATACCTGTGTAATAGTCTTTCAGTTTCAGGCGGTAGTCGTTTTCTACGTCACGCATTTTTTTGCGCAGCTCGCCTTTGTCATCAGCCTGAACAATGGTACAGATATTAGCCAGCGCAGATGACACATCCGCTGACGCTGTCGTGGTGTAGCCCAGACCAAGAGTCGCAGCCAGTAAAGAGATTTTCGCAATTTTCAACATGGTAATAATCCTCGACAAAGTCATACCTCATGACTTAACGGTGCGGATTAGACCCGAAGTTTAATTTGCCGGCTATCAGCAGGTTTATACTAAGGTATTAGTATTGATACAGGTGTTGCGGGGAAAAGGGTGTGGCCCCGAGAGGGGCCACGAGTGCGGAGGCGGACTCCGCAACCATGTTGAAATGGTCTCACATGGTGTGAATAGCGTTTTTGTAATTAAATGCGGTCTTTTAGTTCAACTGCGATTGGACTTGACTGATGACCTTGCTCTGCAATCCACGCCTGAAGCGTTTTGCCGTCGGCTTCCGGCTCTTGCAAATCGCGGCTTGGCATTTTCTTAACCAGCAAGGTACCGACTTCTACTGCATTGTTTTCAATTGCAGAGCGGATAAGGCTGTTTCCGTTGCATGAGATACCAGTGTAGTAGTCGTGTAGCTTCAAACGATAGTCTGATTGAACGCGACGCATTTTTTTACGCAGTTCGCCTTTGTCGTCTGCCTGAACGATATTACAGATATTCGCCAGTGCGTCATTGATATTAGCGTGCGCTGCATTAGAGAAAGCCAGAGTAGAAGCTGCGATTACGATAGAAGTTTTAACTATTTTCAACATGGTTAATTTCCTTCGGTTAGTGGTTGTGTTTGTTTGTTCGCAATCTATTCAAGTACAAATGAATATGATGAAAAATAATACATCGTATACTAAGGTATGTTTTTTTATACTCATATTTAGCGCAATAAACGTGCTATTTCGCACTCTGGGTTGAATTTAACCTTTTGTTTTTAAAGGTTTAATTTTTCTAATGTGATTTCCAAAAGAATCAGTTAAGCAATTAAGACTAAAGTTGAATAAAAAAGGATCATTTCGTGTTGAAATCATTATTTTGTGGTTTCTTACTGTTTCCAACAGAAATAATGTCGATAGATATCGATAAAAATGTCGTGTAACAAAGACACCTGCTCGACAGATCGTTCTGTTAGATGCGTTTTACGAATTGATGAGATCCCAATTTACTGGCACTGCCCGCTCAGGTGTTACCTCAATAATAGAATCGTGGTGATTCTGAAGAGAGGACTTTAATCTGTAAAACCCGCTCTCTCAGTTGACAGTGTCCCACTGCATAAACACTGAACAAAGATAAACAAGCTCTGGTAACAACAACCGTAATAGCCATTCGGGTTATAAAAAAGCAATTGCTCAATGGGGGGAGGCACAATTGTCGGACGTGGAGGTGAGCGAGTTTCAAAAGCAACTCGTGGTCATTACGTTTTAAATAAGGGGCTCACTTCTCAGGGTATAGCCAGAAACGCGGTCTGGCTACTACACCCACCGTTGCCGGTGGGTGTATCGGGGATTACCTAATTGGCGACCGGCGTACCATCATCATTAAACTTTGCAATTTCAGCGCCTGATGACTCCCACTCCTTGCGTTCTTCGTCTGTGGCCTTAGGCGAGAACCAACCCATGTAGGCGTAAAAAATGCCTATGACTGGTGCCGTCCAGCATGCAAATGCCAGAGGGATATAGAGCAGGTTTTCTAAACTATCACCAGAAATCCCCAGACCGAGAGCTGATATGACAAAAGCACCACCGGCGTTCCAGGGGATAAGCGGAGACATTAAGGTGCCGCCTTCCTCAATTCCCCGCGATAAATTCAGGGTCGAGTAACCCATGCCGCGGTATACGGGAGAAAACATACGTCCAGGTAATGCGACCGACAGGTAAGGGTCGCCCGCCACCAGGTTGGTTGAAAACGCTGTGCCCACAGCGGCAACCTGTGTTCCGGCAAACGTCCTTGCTTTGCTCTTTATCGAGTTAATAATACTTCGCAGACATCCTGTGGTTTCCAGCGCGCCACCAAAAGCCAGAGCAATGAGCACCAGAGATATGGTCCACATCATAGATTGAATGCCACCACGATTAAGTAAACTGTCTATCTCACTTATGTTTGTTTGAATCGAGTAGCCGTTGTTTGCATAATCAAACACCGCCTGCAGACCTTGACCCTGCGTAATCATGGCGAATGCGCCACCTACCACAACCCCCACAAATAGCGAGGGAAGAGGCGGAAACTTCATCAACGCCAGCACCATTACCACGAGAGCAGGCAGCAATGCCCAGACAGAAATATAGAAATTGTCTTCCAGCGCGTTGGTGATCCCTTCTATTTTTTGGAACGACACACTTTGTGTATCAATCACAAAAAAGCCGACGCCGACATAAATCAGAAACGCGATCAACATGGCGGGAATGGTGGTAGCCATCATATTCTGAATGTGAGAAAACACATCGGTACCCGTCACCGCAGGAGCAAGGTTTGTGGTATCGGAAAGTGGCGAGATTTTATCACCGAAGAACGCGCCGGATACCACTGCCCCGGCCGTCCAGTACATGGGAATATCAAACCCCTCACCGATACCCATCAGCGCCAGGCCGACCGTTCCGACACTTCCCCAGCTTGTGCCCAGAGACACGGATACCACTGCACATATCACCATTCCTGCTGCCAGGAAAATCTCGGGTGATAAGGTTTTTAATCCGTAGTAAATAATGGTGGGCACGGTTCCACTTGCTATCCAGATACCGATAATCATGCCTACGACAATCAGTACGCTGACTGATGGCAATGCCACGTGGATAACTTTGAAAATGCCCGCCCGAATCTCTTCCCACGTAAGACCCAGATATACGCCAACAATGCTGATTAGCGCCACGCCAATTGCCAGAGGAATGTGGGGTTCAAATACGCCGAAGTAAAATATCTGTGTTCCCAGTATAAAAAGTGTCAGAACAACAGGCGTAAGTGCAAGTAAAAGCTTAGGTGTAGCGTGCTGTTCATCTGTCATATTTCTACCTTATATCCGAAACGGTGATGAGGGTGTTCATCAGGCTATAAAGAGCATTTACGATGAGCCGACATCAACCCCGTGATTTATTGTTATACCGGAAGGTAGGTACGTGGCGAGTCGCAGAATAGTTCGGGAAAGCAAGTCGTAAACCAGCCGCGAGGGTAGGGCATGCAGTCTGCTTTGCAGTTCCCTGTAGTGACCGCCTGAAATAAGAGTAAAGACAGACAATCATTTACGGGTGTGTATCGCGCATTTGTGAAAGCGATCGCTGATGATTGCGCTGTTTTGTCACAAACGTAGAGGAGTCTTATTTTACCTTGGGTTTATGTCCAGGGTGCCAGTGTAGATAAAAGGATGGTGACTCGTGGGGCAGATAACGAAGCCGGCTTATCACCGGCTTCTATAACATTCGGTTGCCAGGTAAATTTCTGATAACCTTTTGCTCGCTATAGCAAGCCTGCTACATTCTTTCGTTAATCACCGCTGCCAGCGGACTATCCTGAAGCCCCTGTTCGGTTAACCAGGCCTGTAAGGTTTTTCCATCAGCCTCAGGTGCTGACAGATCTCCGCGTGGCATTTTCTTTACCAGTAGCGTCCCTGTCTCAATAGCATTGTTTAATGCCGCTGTTCGGATAAGGCTGTTGCCACTGCAGCTAACGCCGGAATAGTAGTCTTTTAGCTTCATACGATAGTCTGATTCTACCATTCGCATTTTCTTTCTTAATTCCCCTTTGTCGTCAGCCTGAACAATCGTGCAGATGTTTGCGAGTGCCTGATTCACATCAGCTGCAGCGAAAGGCGAAGCGACAAGGGTTAGCGACAAAAACAGGGGGTATTTAACATTTTTCAACATGATTAATTCCTCTCATACTCCGGCGTTACCTGGCGGCCGGTAGCGCAAGTAAATCGTATGAAAAGTAATCGAAGAATAACCTGAATAATACCGGGGTATTATTTTTTATACCCCGGAGAAGGTAACTGTTTGTGAAAAAATAAATTTTACAAAAACAGGCCTGTCGTTAATGTGGTTTGTAAGCCTTTGCAACTTCCATAATTTGCTCCCGCATCCACATATGTGCGTAATCATGATCGGCACTGACGTGCCAATACAGGTAGTATTCAACAGGAGGAATGTCGAAAGGCATTTCATAAATTGCCAGATCGTAATGCTTGGCCAGATGATAAGGCAGACAAGCTATCAAATCAGTTTTGACAATGGTACTGGGTACAGTCAGAAAATGTTGACCGCGCATCGCGACTTTCCTGCGTTTGCCCATTTTGTCCAGCGCAATATCAATGGGACCTGCACCTGATTTTCGATGCGAAACGTTAATGTGTCCGAGGCGTAAAAATGTATCTACGTCCAATCCGTGCTTCAACGCCGGATGATTCTTTCTGGCCATCACTACGAAGCGATCTTCAGCGATTCTTTCTTTGCAAAGGTGTGGGTCGGTGAAGGTCGATGCATCGGCAAAAAAATCAAGGGTCCCACTCGCCATCGCTGAGACAACCTGGCTTCGGTTAATTTCATAGTTTGTCAGACTAATATTGGGAGCCAGGTTTTGTAACCGGGCCATAAGCCGCGGCATAATGCTAACTTCCAGCAAATCTCTGCTGGCAAAATTGAATGCCTTTTCTGCGGTCAGCGGGTCAAAAGTATGGCTTTCCTGAACGCTTTTACGCAGCAACGCCAGCGCTTGTCTGGCAGGTACGATAATATTCTGCGCGACAGGCGTTGGCGTCATACTATGACCCGTTCTCACAAACAATGGGTCATTCAGCATTTCGCGTAATCGCGCCAGTGAATTACTGACCGCGGGCTGGGTAATACAAAGCACATCTGCGGCTTTGGTTAAACTTCCTGCCGTATAAATGGCGTCGAATACAGCAAAGAGGTTCAGATCAATTCGATTCAGGTTCATGTCTGACAGTCCGTTAGCAGAGCGTTAATGCAACGATAGTGTACGCGTTTTATTTATAAGTTCATATTATTAAAAGTTAATTGAATTATTCAACCAATCAATAGTACATTTTTGTTACGGTTTAATAAACAGAAGAAAATAATATGAAAAGCCTCATAGACTTACAGGTTGGTGATGAACTAATCCAGCCAGATTGGACTGATGTTTCTCAAAATGCGGTGAATCAGTTTGCAGACGCTACCGGCGACCATCAATGGATACATATTGATGTTCCGCGCTGTGAGAAGGAAAGCCCGTTCGGCACGACGATAGCACACGGATTTATGACTGCGTCCATGTTGCCTCAGGCGTTTTCTTCGGTGCTTGGCAGCAGTGAAAAAATTGCGTCCGTTATTAATTACGGAATAGATAATCTGCGTTTTCTTGAGCCTGTCAGGGTAGGCAGTCAGATTCGATTTGCATTTAAAGTGACGGAGCGCACGACAAAGCCATCCGGTACGCTCTTTCATGTATCGGCAACATGTTCGATTAAAGGAAGTGACAAACCCGCGTTGGTAGGTACATTTCTGATGCTCGCAGTCGAGGTGCCGGCTGGCTGATCATACTTTGTTACGGATTGGTATTAGCCCTGGTGCGTCAGTAGAAAATAAAAAAGGCTGCGTACTACGCAGCCTTTTTATAAGCGTATTGAGCAGCCTTAAGATGCGTCGTCAGCTGCATCTTCTACCGCATCACCCGCTGATTCAATATCTTCGCCTGCGCCTTCAATAGTGGCGCAACCTGATGCCAGACTTGCCAAAAATGCCAGCACTAAAACAGTGTAACTTGAACGCAGACGTTTTGTTTTCAATAGTGATTTCATAATTCACTCCATTTGGTTTGATTAAATTAGTTGCTCTCACCTTCAGCGCCATCATCACTGCCGGATGCATCGGCGCTGGAGTTATTCGAGTTGGTATTGCTGTTTTTCGCTTCCGATGTATCACGAACATCAGATAACATGCTGTTTAGCTTTTCCCCGCCTTTGGCGCCAAAATCCAGAGTACGAATAGGGAACGGAATAAGAATGTCGTTTTCTTCTAATACCCGTTTCACGGTTACCACCGCATCGTGTCTTACCTGCATAAAGCCATGATCGCCGGGGTATTTTATCCAGAACCAGACCAGCAGATTTACACCGCTATCGCCAAATGAGGCCGCATACACCGCGGTTTCGTCATGCTTGATGACGTATTTGCGCTCATTCATTGCTTCGACGATGACGTCGGCAGCCTTTTGGGGATCATCCGCATAACTAATCCCCACGGGCACTTCAATGCGGCGGTGCCCCCGAATGCTATAGTTCGTCACAATATTTCTGAACAGGATTTTGTTCGGAATTATTTCCAGTTGACCGTAAAACGTTTCAACTAATGTATTGCGAAGGTTAATTTCTTCTACTTTGCCAAATACCCCTTCCGCTTCGATGACATCACCAATCTGAAAAGGCTTCCTGATGCCCATGGCAATCCCAGCGATCAGGTTTTCGGTCATATCCTGAAATGCAAAACCGATGGCCAGCCCAACTATCCCGGCACCCGCCAGAAGGGAAGTCACCGTGCCCTGAAGACCAACAAAATCCAGCGCGATGAAAATACCGGCGACAGCTATGATGGTTTTAATAATAGAAGTAAGAAGCCCGGCAATCTGCTTAGATTCAAAAGCCCGGCGCATGACCCGGCCTACCACATTACCCACGATTTTAGCCAGAATGCCGAACGCAATGGCAATGAGGATCGCCACTACCAAGTTTGGCAGGTGTTTAATTCCGCTCTCTACCCAACCTTCCAGCTTTTCATTGATGAGTTTGTAAAACTTATCCAGCTCCGGAAAATCCATGCTTCTCCCATCTGAAATTCTTAATCAGCGAGAACGTTTCAAAAACCATACCGGTTTCACAACCTCTTTATTAAGTGCGGGGAGTATTCTAACCTTCTATTTTTAAAAGGCTTTTTGTTTACCGTGTCGTTTGAGAGTGCTATCAGAGAATGTCAGCGGGAAAAATTTACGACCCGTGTCGGCAAGATATTCACGCTACTTTAAACTCAAGTGGTCAGACCATCCGTGTAAATTATATAAACTTATTACTAACAAAAAATTTACAAATCTCAGGGGCCTACATACTATCAGTGTGATGGTGAAAAAATCATCAAACCTAAAAGAAAAGCAAAAACACATACTGGAACAGAGAAGCCTGTCGCTAACAGAGTGATGTGATAGCTGGTAGTGATAAGCTAACAATGGGACTTTACAATGAGACTAAATACCCGCAAAACCGCGCTGGCTGCTTTAATCGGCGCCAGCCTGTTCAGCTATCCTACGTTTACCTTCGCTCAGGAAGAATCAGAACAAGAAGAAAAACAAACCAGAGATATGGAACTTATCCTGGTAACGGGAAGCTTTGTTCGCCGCAGTGAGAATTTTGAATCGCCCTCGCCGCTGGCTGTGGTCGATAGCGTGGCAATAGATGCCATAGGGGCGAAAAACATCGCAGATATAACGCAAACGCTGACAATTAACTCCGGTTCTGAAAATAATCCGGACGCTTTTACCCAAAATGCGACGGCCGGGACGTCAAACATCAACTTACGCGGTCTGGGCGTGGCCTCTACGCTGGTACTTCTTAATAATAAGCGTCAGGTAGTCAATGCGCAGCAAACTAACGAGGGACTTAACTTCGTCGATACCAGCTCACTGGTACCAATGATTGCCATAGATCGTATGGAGGTGGTCAAAGACGGTGCCTCTGCCTTATACGGCTCTGACGCGGTCGCCGGTGTAGTTAACTTTATTACCAAGCGTGATTATGACGGCGCTATGGTCACGATGGATTACCAGGACGGTGCGCACGGTGACAATAAAGAATATGTACTGCAGGGCTTATGGGGGGCATCTAACGACAAAGGTAATGTCATGGCTGCCATCAGTTACACAAATCGTTCGCCACTGTTTATCAGCGATTGAAGACTAAGCCGGCCTCAGGATGATACCAGTGCACTCGGTAATCCTGGCTCATACTTCATTAACGTGCCAGGGGTCGGGGCTTTACCTATTATCGACCCCTATGGGTGTGAAGAATTTGGCGGCTATCCGGATTTGCGTGCACCGAGCGGGACTATCCCTGGTCTTGAAGTAGGATTGTGTGGCTTTGACTTTGGGCCTTACTACTCTTACGTGCCAGATGAGACACGCACTAATGTCTACTCCAAAGCGACTTATGCGCTTTCTGATACACTTACCTGGACAGCTGAATTTGGCTATGCGAGAAACCGCGCAGAGCGTGGCGGTGCCCCCAGCTTCCCTATTCTGACCTCGCCAATTGTACCGGCTTCGCATCCGTACAACCCGTTCGGACAGGACGTGGCGTTCTTTGGCCGCGCAGAAGGTAATGGCTTTGACGGGGATCCGGCAAATACTGAATCGGATACATTCAGATTCAGCACCAATTTACAGGGCGAGTTAGAGAACGGTTTCTGGGAGATCAGTTACACCCGGGCAGTGAATGACTTCCTGTTTATGGTTCCGGATGTACTCAATACTGAATTTCAACTCGCACTTCAGGGCTTTGGTGGTTCGCAATGTAATCCGGTAACCGGGACTGCCGGCGAAGGGGATTGCGAATACTTTAACCCGTTTGCTAACTCTTACACGACAGCACCAAACTCAGACTATGTGGTTAATTCGTTTACGGCGCGTGAGGTTATTGATTCCAAGTCTGATTTGGAAGTGATTGAAGGCTTCGCGTCATTCGATGTGTTTGAAATGGATGCGGGGTTTGCCGCGTTGGCGCTCGGTGCACAGTACCGTGAAGAACAGCTAAGTCAGGATTATGACGAACTGGCCAATCAGGACAGCTTTACCTTTGTCATCGGTAACCCCGATTTTGAAGGATCGCTGGATGTCTGGGCAATCTTTGCCGAACTGGCATTGCCGGTAACCGAAGATCTGGACGTGCAACTGGCCGTTCGTCACGAGGACTACGGCGGCACAATTGGCAGTACGACGGATCCTAAACTGGCATTTTCCTATCGTGCGTCCGATACACTTTCGTTCCGCGGTTCTATTTCTACCTCGTTCCGCGCCCCGACTGTGTTCTTAAGAAACGGTGGCTCTACGTCACTACAACAGCTGGTCGACCCAGTACAACAAGCGCAGGCATTTGTGGCAGTGCGTACCTCGGGTAATGAAAATCTTAAGCCTGAAGAGTCGACGGCCTACAACCTTGGGCTTTCTTTTGAGCCATTCCAGGATCTGTCAATTGAGCTCGACTACTGGAATTTCGAGTTTGAGGATTTGATCATCCAGGAGAATGCGCAGGCAGTACTTAACAGCAACCCGTCAGATCCTGACCGTATTGTGCGTGCAGGTGATCCGGAGACGGGCCCGCTAATTCAGGTTAATAACACCTTCGTAAATGCAAGTTCGCTGGAAACATCGGGCATTGATTTTGTCAGTAGCTATAAGATGGAAACCGATTTGGGTTTCATTACACCCTCAATCAACGCTACTTATGTGACAAAGTACGACCTGGTTGACCCTCAGGCAGGCGCTATCGATGGTGCAGGACGTCGTAATTTCAATAACATTGGGGTGTCATCACCTGAGCTCAGAGTTAACGTAGGATTAAACTGGTCTAACGATATCCATGCAGCGAATATATTTGTTCGGTACATCTCATCATATGACGATGATCAGAACTGTGCAGATGGCACTGCGAACCTTGGCGGCTGTGCTGACGGTTTCTATGAGATTGACAGCCACGTTACAGTCGATGCGCAATACAATGTCGACGTTGGTGCTTTCTTTGATACTGAGCAAAGCTACGTTCTTACATTAGGTGGCATTAACATTTTTGATGAGGAGCCTCCTCAGGTATTTACTAACAGTGGGTTTGACTCAAAAGTGCACGATCCTCGCGGACGCCAGCTGTATGCGAGACTGGCAGTAGAATTCTGATTACCAAATCAGTTTGAAACCAAAGCCCGGTGATGACCGGGCTTTTTTTGTAAACGCAAACTACCAGCTGCTGGTATATGATTTTGGTGTGTCACCTTGCACTGCCGCACAAGCAGAGTACTCTGAGGATGATCTAACTTACCTGCGTTAGCGTTACTACTAACATCGCAGCAATGAAAAAAGGGAGCAAAGAATGACATCACGGTTATCAGAGTCCGAGATACAGGATGCACTGGATTCTTTGAATGCGTCACTTAATGACGATGAAAAATGGTCGCGCGACGGTGACACGATTTCCAAAACATTTACTTTTAAAAGTTTTATTCGTGCGTTTGGCTGGATGAGTCAGATTGCCATTTGGGCGGAAAAGCTCAAACATCATCCTGAATGGTTTAATGTTTATAATCGGGTTGAAGTGACATTAACGACTCACGATGTCGACGGTTTGAGTGAGCTGGATTTTACGCTGGCAGACAAAATGGAAAAATTCCGCTAAATTCGTGCAAAATTACCGCAGGTTGCTGGATTAAACAACAGGTAGTCAAAAAACGGTAATAATTGTGAAAAGACCCCTTGCTAAGGGCAAAACGCTATGTATAATACGCACCACTTGAGAGGCACCACGCAGTAACCTGTAGTCTTTCAAACCAGTTCAGACGCGGGATGGAGCAGTCTGGTAGCTCGTCGGGCTCATAACCCGAAGGTCGTAGGTTCAAATCCTGCTCCCGCAACCAGTTAGAAAATCTGTATAAATCAGATTTTATATAGAAAGCAAATGCTTTCAAAAAGTACAGACAAAGATGTCAGTACTCAGGTAACAATAGCGTTACTTACAATCAGTTCAGACGCGGGATGGAGCAGTCTGGTAGCTCGTCGGGCTCATAACCCGAAGGTCGTAGGTTCAAATCCTGCTC
>NZ_JAESDH010000017.1 GCF_019249295.1 Alteromonas antoniana | reverse complement strand
TCTGATCAAGCTTGGTAAATAGAGTTCAAAAAAAATCCCCACTAATTACTTAGCAGGGATTTGTGTATAAGAGACAGCCCCGGTGGGTGGCTTTGCTCAGGACTATTTGCCCAGAATGCGGCTTAGTTCATCGTCCGCAGACGATTGACCGCCTTTGATACCGGCTTGCGCCAGGCGTTTTTCCAGGTCGCTGCTGGACTCTTCACTGGCCAGCTCTTCCGCCGCTTCCAGCTCGGCATTACGTAACTTCTGCTTTTCCTGAATACGGCTTAATGACTCGGTCGCCGTTTTCATTTTGCTGTTAGCACCCATATGGCGCGACGATACGGCCACTTGTGCTTTCTGAACACTTTCAGTGGCTTTTACCATATCAACCTGCTGCTCTAAGCGACGCAGGTTGGCTTTCGCCTGTTGAATATTGTGAGACAACTGTTTTTCAGACTGCTTGAACTGGTCGAGGTAGTTTTGCTCCTGTTCGCGCTCTGCTTTCAGTTCAGAGACTTTCTGCGCGCAATCCAGCGCCAACTGGCGGTCGGTATCGGCAGCCTTTCTGGCGTGGTTTTCATATTCAGAGATAGACGCGTTATAGCTGTCTACTTTCTGTTGCGAAAGCTTGCACTTCGCCAGTATTTGCGTGCGTGCATGATCTGATTTTCTCAGTTCTTCCTTCGCTTCACGGATTTCCTGCTCCAGGATCCGAATTGCCTGGCTGTCTACGACAGATTGTGCCGCTTCGTTTGCGCCACCTTTTACTGCAGTCACTAATTTTTTCCAAACTGACATTCGCTTCTCCTTAACCCGATTTATTTAAGATGGGTTTCGTATGCATCCAGAAACGAGGCTACGTTCTGGAACAGGGTTTCAACTTCAATAATAATGCTTTCTGCTTTTGAGTGAGCACTAAGCGCGCCAAACGCGGTGTAGTATTCTTCGCCGTTTATGGTTGATATCCCGACCGTGGTCAGAGGAAATACCATATGCGTCGATAAGATCTCATGATCCAGTGCGGCTTTGTCGGCGACCTGGGTGGAAGAAAACAGCAGGCTTTCTACCAGAATTTGTTCGCCGCTGATTGCCAGCCAGGCGTCAATGCCGTCCTGGTTTGCAATAAGTAAACAACCTTCTTCGCGAGTCACAACATAGTCGTCGTACTCTTTTAACAGGGATTCAAGCTTGTCCAGATCCCAACTCATAGCGTCTCTCCTTTACGTTTGAAGCGAAATTGTCGTGCTCACTGTAACCACAAAATCGTTGCACGCCAATATTCACGCTTGCAGTGTAGAACTATTCTGACATAATCGTCAATAACAAATAAGCTCTTTATGTGTAAAAAAGTGTTTCTTTGTAAATTATACGTCACAAATGGGGTTTTTTAGAATGGGTAAAAATGACTGGCGACAGGTGGTTCAGCGCGTAGTGAAATCTGAAATGTCTATGCGTGGCGTAAAATATCAGGGCCTGAGCGAGCGGCTGGCTGAAATAGGAGTCGATCAAAGCGCAGACAACCTGCGAAATAAAATAAATAAAGGTATCATGGGCGCTGACTTACTTTTGCAGGTAATGATGGTGTTAAATGCCCGTCCGCTCAGCACTGAAACGTTGCGTGAGATACTCAATGACCTTGAATGACGGGCATAAAAAAGCCCAACCAAAGGGTTGGGCCAAAAGGAAAGGGAAATGTTTGGGAGAACATCATCACTATCTGACTAAAGCTTAACCGTTTAAGTTAGGCTTGCCTAGTTTTTGTGCGTATAGAACCTGCGCCGTAGGTATGTAAATTAATACCAGGGTGTTTGTGTCCCGGTTTTTGTTTTTAAGTTTTTGAATTTTAAAGTACATAATGAAATTAAAAGATTTTAGCTTCGAGCTTCCTGAACATCTCATTGCCAAGTATCCAACAGAAAAGCGTGCCGACAGTCGGTTGTTGCATCTTAATGGTATAAGTGGTCGCACCAGTCACCGGCAATTTAAAGACATGGTAGAGCTGGTCGAGCCGGGCGATTTGCTGGTGTTTAACAATACCCGGGTTATGCCGGCGCGTCTGTTAGGAAAAAAAGAAACCGGCGGTCAGGTAGAAGTGCTGGTAGAGCGTATATTGCCAGACGACACCGTACTGGCACATGTGCGGGCGAGCAAAGCCCCAAAACCGGGTACAAGACTGCGTCTTGAAGACGCTATCGACGCCGAGGTGAAGGGCCGTGACGATGCCCTGTTCCTGCTTAACTTTCTTCATGATGAGCCTGTGTTGAGTCTGCTGGAAAAGCACGGCCATATGCCCCTGCCACCGTATATCGACAGGCCGGATGAAAACAGTGACAAAGAGCGTTATCAAACGGTGTATAACGCCAAGCCGGGTGCAGTAGCTGCACCGACGGCCGGCCTGCATTTTGATGATGACATTCTGGCGGTTTTAAAACAGAAGGGAGTAAATCTCGCGTTTGTTACTCTGCACGTGGGAGCCGGCACATTCCAGCCAGTGCGCGTTGATGATATCGAAACGCATAAAATGCACTCAGAGTACGCGGAAGTGCCGCAGGATGTTGTCGATGCGATCCTCGCAACTAAAGCCGCGGGCAAACGCGTGATTGCAGTGGGTACCACATCGGTGCGCTCGCTGGAGTCAGCGGCGGTTGCTGCAGAATCGACGGCAAATATTATTATGCCGTTCTACGCCGACACCGATATTTTTATCTACCCTGGTTTTCGGTTTAAGGTCGTCGATGCCATGTTTACCAACTTTCACTTGCCAGAATCGACACTCATGATGCTGATAAGCGCGTTTGCCGGTCGCGACAATGTGATGAATGCCTATCAGGAAGCCATCGAGAAGGAATACCGTTTCTTCAGCTATGGTGACAGCATGTTTATCGAGAAAGCCTGAGACTTTCGATTCTTCAAAACAGTGTGGTGCGCTGGTAAGAGTGTACTTATAAGATTGGCTCTTTTAGTCACTGTGGCGGATAAATGCGCCAGAGCTTAAGAATCTCGCGATTGAGGGCATGATCTGTCGACGATTACTGGTATAATCGCCGCCAAATTTTTTCTATATCGTCGACCCGACGCGCAAAGCGCATAACGATGGGATCAAACTTACATGCAATTTGAGCTGTTAAATACAGACGGAAACGCCAGACGTGGCCGCCTGGTTTTTGAGCGTGGTGTGGTAGAAACACCCGCCTTCATGCCAGTGGGCACCTACGGGACCGTAAAGGGGATGACCCCGGAAGAGCTTACCGACAGTGGCGCGCACATCTGTCTGGGCAATACGTTTCACCTGATGTTGCGTCCGGGAACGGGCATCATTAAGCAACACGGTGATTTACACGATTTCATGAACTGGGATAAACCTATTCTCACCGACAGCGGTGGCTTTCAGGTGTTCAGTTTAGGCGACTTGCGCAAAATTACAGAGGAAGGCGTGACCTTCCGTTCGCCTATCAATGGTGAAAAAATTCTGCTGACGCCGGAAAAATCGATGGAAGTGCAGCGCGACCTGGGCTCCGACATCGTCATGATTTTCGACGAATGTACGCCATTTCCCGCCACAGAGCAGGAAGCGCGCCTGTCGATGGAGATGTCATTACGCTGGGCTAAGCGCAGTAAAGACGCGCATGGTGATAACCCGTCAGCGCTGTTCGGGATCATTCAGGGCGGTATGTATGAACCGCTACGCGATATTTCGCTTGCCGGCCTGGAAGACATCGGCTTCGATGGTTATGCCATCGGCGGATTGTCTGTGGGTGAGCCGAAAGAAGACATGATCCGCATCATTAATCACACCGCGCCACGAATTCCGGCTGACAAGCCACGTTATCTGATGGGGGTTGGTAAGCCTGAAGATATCGTTGAGGCGGTTCGTCGCGGAATTGATATGTTCGATTGCGTGATGCCAACGCGGAACGCCCGTAATGGCCATTTGTTTGTCACCGAAGGTGTGGTAAAAATCCGCAACGCGAAACATCGCAACGATACCTCACCGCTGGATGAAAATTGTGATTGTTACACTTGTAAAAATTATTCCCGCTCATATCTTCATCATTTAGATAAGTGCAATGAGATATTGGGCGCAAGGCTGAATACCATTCACAACCTGCGTTACTACCAGAGGGTAATGCAGGGGCTTCGCGATGCCATCGCAGCAAATGAGCTGGATGCCTTTGTGAATACTTTCTACGAACAAAAAAACATGCCGGTACCGGCGCTATAACAAACGTTATTTGGGGAGCAACATGAGTTTATTTATTTCTAATGCGTACGCACAAAGTGGTGGTGGACAGCAAGGTGGTGGCTTTGAAATGCTGATCATGCTGGCTGTGTTCGGCCTGATCTTTTATTTCCTGCTTTACCGTCCGCAGGCAAAGCGTGTGAAAGAGCACAAAAATCTGGTGTCATCTTTGAGCAAAGGTGATGAAGTACTTACCCAGGGCGGTCTGGTTGGCCGCATCACAAAGGTGTCTGACGACAAGGATTTTATCGAAGTGGCTCTGAACGATGATAACAACATTGTTGTTCAGAAATCCTCTGTTACTGCTGTGCTGCCAAAAGGCACTATGAAGTCACTGTAACTCACTTCGCGTCGGGGCCGGCAAATCGTCGGCTTTCGGCAAAAAGGAATATTCTGTGTTAAACAAAAATACAATCTGGAGGGTGTTGGTGGCAATCATTGTGATTGGCATGTGCGCACTTTACGCCCTACCAAATATCTATGGCGAAGATCACGCCGTACAAATTTCCGCAGGCCGCGATGCCACTGTGACTGAACAGATGGTGGCGCAGGTCGAGCAAGCGCTTGAAGCAAAAAATATCACACCAAAGCGCATCGAATTTGAAAATGAACAAATTCTGGTTCGTGTTAACAATGGCGATACGCAACTGGTTGCCCGTGAAGTGCTGGAAGAAGCACTAGGGGAAGACTATTTCGTTGCGATGAACCTGGCACCGGATACCCCAGCCTGGCTGGAAGAGTTAGGTGGCACACCCATGAAGCTGGGTCTGGATCTTCGCGGTGGTGTGCACTTCCTGATGGAAGTGGATATGACCGAGGTCATGACAAAGTCTCTGGAAGATGCACAAAGCGATTTCCGAACCGCCCTTCGTGAGGAAGGTCTGCGCTATCGTGCCGTATCGCTGGAAGATGATTACATCGACATTAAATTCCGCGATCAGGAAACGCTGGAGAGCGCAGAATTTTTCCTGCGTAACCGCAACCGCGACCTGACTTTTACTGAAATGGATGACCTGGTTCTGCGTGCGGTATTTTCTGAAGCCAAGCTGGCAGAAATCCGCGATAACGCGGTAAAACAAAACATAACCATCATCCGTAACCGGGTTAACCAACTGGGTGTGGCTGAGCCGGTAGTACAGAAACAGGGTGCCGATCGCATCGTGGTGCAGTTACCTGGTATTCAGGATACTGCACGTGCAAAAGAGATCCTGAACGCGACGGCCACGCTGGAATTTAGAATGGTCGACCAAAAGAATGATATCCGTGATGCGCTGAATGGTCGCGTGCCTCCGGGCTCACAAATTATCGATAACCAGGAAGGCGTGCCGCAGTTGCTGGAAAAACGCATCATGCTGAAAGGTAACCACATCGTGGATGCCAACAGTGGTGTGGACGAGTACGGTTTGCCTAATGTTAATATTTCTCTGGACTCAGAAGGCGGTAATAAGATGTCCCGCGCCACCCGCGGCAACATCGGCAAGCCAATGGCTACCGTGTTTATCGAGTACAAGGCAACCGACGAACGTAACGAAGATGGCAAACTGGTATTTGAAAAATATGAGCAGGTCATCAGCGTCGCGACAATCCGTGCCCAACTGGGCAGTAAGTTCCAGATTACAGGACTGGATTCGCCGAAAGAAGCCCGTGACCTGGCGTTACTGTTGCGTGCTGGTGCGTTGATTGCGCCAATTCAGATTGTTGAAGAGCGTACGGTAGGGCCAAGTCTTGGTCAGGAAAATATTGAACTGGGTATGCAAGCCATTATCTGGGGTCTGGCCGCCGTTCTGGTTTTCATGCTGATTTACTACAAAGCCTTTGGTGTGGTAGCTAACTTTGCGCTTATCACTAACCTGGTGATGATTGTGGGTATCATGTCGATGATCCCGGGCGCTACGCTGACGCTGCCGGGTATGGCTGGTATCGTACTTACTGTAGGTATGGCGGTTGACGCCAACGTACTTATTTTTGAGCGGATTCGTGAAGAGCTGCGCGACGGCAGAAGCCCGCAGCAGGCAATTCACCATGGCTACGACAGCGCTTTTTCTACCATTCTTGATGCGAATATTACTACCTTCATTGCGGGGCTGATTTTGTTCGCTGTGGGTACCGGGCCAATTAAAGGCTTCTCGATTACCCTGATGATTGGTATCGCAACGTCTATGTTTACCGCCATTCTGGTAACGCGTGTGATTGTTAACGCGGTCTGGGGTGGACGTAAACTGAAAAAATTGGCGATTTAAGGAGAACACCATGCAATTATTAAAGTTATCCGAAACCGTCAATTTCATGCGCCTTCGCATGCCTGCGATGGTGCTGTCTACCCTTCTTATTCTTGGCTCACTGGTGTCTTTAGGCATCAACAAGCTGAACTGGGGCCTCGATTTTACCGGCGGTACGCTGATTGAAGTTGGATACCCAGAGGCCGCGAAGCTGGAAAGCATTCGTGATCAATTAAACGCTGCAACCTTTGAAGACGCTATTGTGCAGAACTTTGGTAGCAGTCAGGATGTGCTCATTCGTATTGCACCTCGTGAAGGCGTTAAAGCGGCGACGATTGGCGATCAGGTACTAGCGGCATTGCGTGCCGATGGCACCGACGTCGACATGCGCCGCATCGAGTTCGTTGGTCCGAATGTCGGTGACGAGCTGACGGAGCAGGGCGGTCTTGCAATGTTGGTCGCGCTTATCTGTATTCTGGTTTATGTAGCGATGCGCTTCGAGTGGCGTTTTGCATTAGGCTCGGTCTCTGCATTGGTGCATGACGTGATCCTGACGCTGGGCCTGTTCTCTGTACTGCAAATCGAGTTTGATTTGACCGTATTGGCTGCGGTGTTGGCAGTAATTGGTTACTCGCTTAACGATACGATTGTGGTATCAGACCGTATTCGTGAAAACTTCCGCAAAATCCGTAAAGGTGAGCCAGAAGAGATCGTAAATATCTCGCTGACCCAAACGCTGAATCGTACGATTATCACCTCATTGACCACCGTGCTGGTGTTACTGGCGCTGTTTTACAAAGGTGGTGCATTAATCCACGGTTTCGCCACAGCGTTGCTGTTCGGTGTTATTGTGGGTACGTACTCGTCTATTTATATCGCAAGTTCGGTTGCACTGGCATTAGGTATCAGTAAAGAAGATCTGATGCCGCCGCAGGTGGAAAAAGAAGGCGCGGATTTAGATCCGATGCCTTAACCGCCCTGTGCCACAGTGTTTAAAAAAGCCGCATTTATGCGGCTTTTTTTATGCCTGCGCCTGCGCTGCGTAAAAGGGGAGGGAATACTTTTCCTTACATTCAGGCGTTTGATGTGATTTGTCGCCAGCGACTTTTGCGGTGAAAACTGCAAAGTCCAACCGATGGTGATTATTCACGTTGACAGTGTAAGACGTTGTCATTTTCATACTGCATAGATGTGCGACTCCGCGTACTATTCCACATACAACAATGATGCGTTGTCCGATAGGCTATTAACGCGTCAATGCAGGCGTAAAGCACAGCGCCTGTGTACTCAACAGGTTTGTCTTAACGAAATCATCTTTACTCCACTCAGGTAGCGGGGGATAACGCGGCCTTCAGGGTTGACCTGTATCGACGGGAAACCGGTAGCGTGTTGCCAGAGGTTAACGTAACAGTGCCGTCACCATTTTCCTCATACTGAATGTCACGAATCACACCGGCGTGCGCGGCATACGAGCGATGAATACGGTAAATCAGGTGTTTACCTGCCTGCTCACAAAAGCGTTTCATCGTCATACGTAGAGGGTAAACCCCTTTTTCGGTGTGCAGGTTTACATAATTCCCCGCGGCTTCTACCCAGTGGATGTCTGATACTTTTACCAGGAACTCGCGGTTGAGCTTTTTCACCAGCAGGTTCTCGGGCAGGACTTCCGGATCACTTATTTCGTCTGGATACTCTTTATTCACGGGGAGCGCCTGACCGATAAGTCGGCGGTAGGCGAAACGAACCAGGTAATAGAAAATCACCATGGTAATGTAGCCCCAGAGGTCTTTTCGGTATTCGTAAAAGAATTCCCGTAACAGCGGGCCAAACTCGTAACTCCGCTCTGACATCAGGTAGACCGCTTTGCGAAGCATGACCATCAGAAATACATGACAGACAGAAAACACAGTGGCCAGCGTCAGGTGAATGAGCAGAAGCCTGAAAAGAGGTAACGACGTCACAGAGAGTCTTCTGAAAACCAGCACCAGTGGTATCAGCAAGACTGTGGTACTGACAGCACTGGTGTATTCCCAGACATAAGGCTCCCACAGAGCGTGGGTATTATTTTCAGATCGGGTGAATTCAGTCCAGGTAGATACCGCATTCACAGTGTTGTTTGTCATAAAATACAGAAACGCGAGCCCGATAGCCATCCAGAGGTGGTGCTTTTCAGTTCGTCTCAGAAAATGACTGATTTTTTCGTCCCAACTGCCCACCGCTTATCACCTAATCCCTATTTTTCATCACTTTAGCCTCGCCGTAGTGACGATGCTCGCTGCAAGCTTGCAGTGTCATTCAAGCGGAGTTTTAACGATGGATCAAGATGATTTAGCGGTTGGAAAACAAAAAGAGCGGTTTCATGCGTTGGATAATTTGCGTGTGCTCGCGTTTATGGTGCTGATTTTGTACCACATAGGGATGTTCTACGTGCTTGAGTGGGGCTGGCATATTAAGAGTCAGAATCAGTACGGCTGGCTACAGGATGTCATGCTGCTGACTAATCAGTGGCGAATGTCGTTATTGTTTCTGATATCAGCAATGGTGCTTGGCGTGCTTTTGGGACGCTACTCACCGTGGTCTGTCATCGGTGAGCGTTCGCGTCGGCTGTTGCTTCCGTTACTTTTCGGCATGTTTGTCATTGTGTCGCCGCAGGTATATGTAGAAGGAACGGTGAATGGTATTTTTGATGTGGCTTTCTTTCAGTTTTACGCTGAATATATTAACCCTGCTACGAACTGGCTTCCGGAGCACCAGTCTATCATTGGGCTCTTAACGTGGAATCATCTGTGGTTTTTGCCTTACCTTTTTTGCTACAGCGTTATCATCGCAGTCTGCTACCCGCTACTTGCTAAGATGGTTTCAGCCTGGCCTGCGTTTATGGACAAGCTGCGCTATTTTCTGCCAGTCACCGTGGGCTTAACCATACTGATATGGCTGGCGCTGAGGCAGCAATATCCAACTACCCATGATCTGGTAAACGACTGGTACAGCCATGCAAAGTACTTTTTTGTGATGTTGATCGGCTTTGTTATTGTCCGTCGACCGGCGATCTGGACGCAACTAATGCTACGTCGTCGGGTACTGCTGAGTATTGCTATGGCGATGTATGCGGTGATCATTGCGTATCGGCATGACGCCTTCGGAAGCCTTACAGAGGCTGAGCAAAGTTCCCCCGACTTCCTGTTGATGGTAGCGGTCGTTGTTGTCACAAATCACTGGTGCTGGCTTGCCGCAATTCTTGGTTACGGTAAAAAGTATTTGGGATACTCCGGTGCACTGACGCGTTACCTGAACACCGCGATATTGCCTTACTATCTGCTGCATCAAACGTTAATTGTGGTTTTTGCTTATTGGTTAATGCCGCTGACACTGCCGGTATGGCTGGAGTTTTGTCTAATACTGACGTTCACGGTTGCCGGGTGTGCCGCAGGTTACGAACTCGTGCGCAGACTCTCCTGGTTAAGACCATTTTTTGGTCTTAAAGGTACGGCTACCAAACAGGTAATACAGCCTGACAGTACTCAAACGGCAAACGCGTTGGCTGCCAGTGATGGACGCTCTGCTTAGCCGAAGCGTGTTGAAACTGAATGGTAAGAGTAGTGTGATACGTAATTGATATTGTGAAAGGTGATTACGTGGGAGAGCACACTTTGTTGTGATGCGTACAGAACGAAAAAGAGCGGCTGGTGCCGCTCTTTTTAGAGAGTGTTGACCTTTTTTCATATTTCATGCAGTCGGTCAGTTTTGCATCAGACAATCGCGAATGAGCGTAGTTTAGTGGGTCTAAATAAGCGAATTTGTGAGCAGTATGATGCAAAACTGGCCACTGCCCGAAGGGTTGGGACTAAAATGGCTGCTAACTGCGTTGTCGCTGACTTATTTGGATTGCCAAACGGCGTCAACGACGCCTTGTTTTCAATCATTTTAGTCACCAACATAAATAATGAACAAAGGTCAACACTCTCTGGGAAATGACTTATTTGAGGTGTTTTACCAGGCCCTGAACCACTTTGGCAGAGCCGGCGACAATCTCACCTTTGAATAGTGGGTCGTTACCGCCTTTAAAGTCGGTTACCAGACCGCCTGCCTCGCGAACCAGAAGTTCACCTGCTGCAATGTCCCATGGCTTGATTCCGCGTTCCCAGTATCCGTCATGACGACCGGCAGCAACATAGGCCATATCCAGTGCTGCGCTGCCAGCGCGACGAATATCACCACATTCGTGGAAAATTTTATTCAGGCCTAAGGCAAACTCGCCGAAACGGGCTTTGTCTTTAAACGGCAGTCCAGTTGCCAGCACGGTTTCCGACAAATCTTTCGGCTTGGATGCACGGATACGATAGCCATTTAGCTGCGCGCCTTTACCGCGACTGGCAGTGAACAGCTCACCGCGAATAGGATCGAAAACCACCGCCTGATCGAGACGGCCTTTATACAGAAGTGCAATAGAAACGGCAAAATGAGGGATGCCTTTTACGAAATTGGTGGTACCGTCCAGAGGGTCGATAATCCATTGGAAATCACTGTCTTTGCCTTCCGTCTCGCCACTTTCTTCGCCTAAGAACGAATGATCAGGGAAAGATTGCTGAATTTTATGAATGATGGCTTTTTCAGCCTCTTTATCGATTTGCGTAACGTAATCGTTACTGCCTTTTGATTCAGTTGCTAATTCGCTGCGGTTTTCAAAACCACGGGCAATAAGAGTTCCGGCAACACGCGCAGCGCGCACCGCAATATTCAGCATCGGATGCATAGTCATTCCACCAATTGTCAAAGATCATGAGAAACGGCAACTGTGTGCCTTTCCAAAACGCGCGCAGTGTAACAGACGCGCTTTGATTTGCAACTTAAATAGGGTAGCGTAACGCAAGCCTCAAAAGAGCGGGTAGGGTATGGGAAGACTACTGTTTTTACTGTTTTTGACTGCATTAGGTACTGCTACCTATTTGTTTGCCGGGAAAGAAAACCAATCGGTGTTTTCCTATCTTGTTGAAGACTACCTTGAAAATACAGATGCAAATGGATTACTGCTGGGAAGCTCTACACTTGCTAATATTCACGAGCAATATTTGCCGTCCTGTATTAATTGGTCCAACCGCGCTGTCGGCAACTCAAAAATATCGCATACGACGCGGTATATAACATTTGCGCCGCGCAATAAGAACGTGAGCAGAATTGTTTTGTATGTCGGAGAGAACGATATCGCGTATGGTATATCGGCGGAAGAGACCTATCTCGCGTTTTCTGCTTTAATTGGCCGAATAACGGAGAAATACCCGCGCGCGGATATTTTTGCCATTCTCATAAAGCCTTCCCCTGCCAGAGCTGATCATTTTGAAGCGTTTAATGATTTTAATTCCCGGGTTGCCAGAATGGCCACCGAAGTTCCCTCGCTATCAATACTGAACATTATGACAAATACTCGGGACACAAGACTGTTTGGCAGCGATGGTATCCACCTGAATGTCAGAGGTTATCTGAAGCTTCACTTCGAGCTAAATAAGGTTTGTTATGACTGAGCGGATGCATTATCTCGATACGCTGCGGGCAGCAATGATGGTGATGGGAATTGCGTTCCATGCAGGCCTTATTTACTCTGTAAACAGTAACTGGATTGTTACCGATACATCACAAAGTGAATTAATAACCTGGATTACCTATTGGCTTCATGTTTTCAGAATGCCTGCATTTTTCATCGTTGCGGGATTTTTCTGTGCGTTTCTCTATCACAGAGTTGGTAAGCAGGCATTTATTAAAGCGCGTCTTAGCCGATTAGGTATCCCACTTGTGGCAACGGCAATCACGCTAAATTTGGGGCAGTTTTTTATTGTACGCCAGCTTACCGCTGAAAACGCCTCGGTTATCAGTTTTTTCACTACAGGAGAGTATCTCCAGCATTTGTGGTTTTTGGTAAACCTATTGATATATACGCTGCTGTATCTCACCGCGGCACAAATTTTTAAGGTGGCAGGAAAAAGCATTCTTAAAAAGATAGCAGCACTGACTAGTCACATGCCGGCATATCTTCTTGCGTTACTGTTACCCGTCGCGACACTTGGCATCTATGCTTCGAATAAGGTTGGCTTTCCGCTATATTCCACGGTTTTCTCCGCTGTCAGTGTTTTCATGGTAATGCTTTACCTGCCCTATTTCCTGTTTGGGCTGGCGATATATTATAGTCCTGAAATGTACCGAAGATGGATTACGGCACCTTTGCTACCAGTAGCAATCTTGTGTGTGTGCCTGTTTGCTGCACAATCGGTAATCGAGCGAACTCTGACTGAGGAAACGATGGTTTACGAGGTGCTAAGCGTGTATCTCAGTACATCGCTCAGCTGGTTGATGAGTGCTCTCATTTTTTCCGTCTTTTACCGGTACTTTCAGCATCCTTCTGCGTGGGGACGACGGATATCCGAAGCATCCTACACAATATACCTTTTTCATCATGTTATTGTGATTGCGCTTGGGATCGCATTCCTCAACTGGCAGGTTCCTGCGCTGATAAAATACGTGACAATATGTGTTGCCACTTTTTTCATCACGATAGTGATACACGAAAAAGTGATAAATCAAAACCGGGTACTTAAGTGGACTTTTAGTGGAATTTGGGTAAGTCGCTACCTACGCGCAAGCCATAGGGTGAAACAAAGCAGATAGCCATCTAGACCGCCATATGCTACTATCCGCCACCATTGAAACAAGTAACGTGGCGAAAAAGACCATGCTAGACAATATCCGCATCATACTGGTGAACACTTCTCATACCGGCAACATCGGTTCTGCCGCGCGGGCAATGAAAACCATGGGCCTTAGTAGCCTGTACCTGGTTGACCCGGTACAAGCGCCAGATGGCAAATCCAGTGCGCTCGCAGCAGGCGCCGGCGATGTGCTGGCGAACGCCAAAACTGTGTCGACACTGGAAGAGGCTGTAGCGGATTGCGGTTTGGTCATTGGTACTTCCGCGCGCTCCCGCACGCACTCCTGGCCGATGCTGGAGCCACGGGAATGCGGCGTGAAGCTGATCCAGGAAGTCAGTCAATATCCGGTAGCGCTGGTGTTTGGGCGTGAAAATAACGGTTTGACCAATGAAGAGTTACAGCAGTGTCACTTCCACGTATGTATTCCGGCCAATCCGGAGTACAGTTCGCTGAATCTGGCGGCAGCAGTGCAAACCCTGTGCTATGAAACCCGTATGGCGTTTTTGGAGCAACAGCGAGGTGAAGTCGCAGCCGAAGGTGAATCTGAGTATCCGCTTAACGACGATCTCGAGCGCTTCTATGTACACCTTGAATCGACACTAAAATCTACCGGTTTTATTGTGGAGAATCATCCCGGTGTAGTGTTGACGAAGCTGCGCAGGCTATTTAATCGAGCGCGTCCTGAATCACAGGAGCTGAATATTCTTCGCGGTATTCTATCCTCTGTCGATAAGTCGATTAAAAAAGAGTAGACCATGTTTTCCAGAATCAAAGACGATATACAAGGCGTATTTCATCGTGATCCGGCCGCCAGAAACACCTTTGAGGTACTGACTAACTATCCGGGACTACATGCCGTCTGGTTGCATCGCCTGAGTCATAAGTTATGGAAACTGAACTGGAAATGGCTGGCGCGCTCACTTTCCACCTTCAGCCGCTGGCTTACCGGCATTGAGATTCATCCGGGCGCAACGCTGGGCCGCCGTGTTTTTATCGACCACGGCATGGGGGTGGTTATTGGTGAAACGGCAGAAATTGGTGATGACGTTACCCTTTATCATGGTGTCACCCTTGGCGGCACGAGCTGGAAAGCCGGAAAGCGGCACCCCACATTAAAGAACAATGTGGTAATTGGCGCGGGCGCAAAAGTGCTCGGACCCATTACGATTGGCGAGGGGGGAAAAGTTGGCTCTAACTCTGTGGTAGTGAAAGATACGCCTGCCGGTTCAACGGTAGTGGGCATACCCGGGCGTATCGTGGCAACGGCAGAAAATACTTCCGAAAAAGACAACGACAAACGCAACAAGATAGCGAAAAAATACGGCTTCGATGCGTATGCCGTGGCAGTAGATAACCCCGACCCGGTCGCCAACGCGATGGGGGTAATGCTGGAGCACATGCATATGATGGATTCCAAAGTGGAAGAGCTTTGCAAAGTTATCCAGTCGATGGGTGGAGAAGTGTGTACGGACAACCTGCACTCGATTACTGCTGAAGATTTCGCAGAAACCGGGATTTCGCCGGTGGTGCGCGACAACCTGAAAGACCAGCAGGAAGCATTCGATCCCAAGATTTAGTGTGTGTTCTCAGGTCGTGGACGCCGTGAATTGTGCCTTTCTGACCGTGTAACAGCGCTGTTGCCTGCCATACCTTTTCGATATTTTGTGGCGTCTTAATACTTGACTAGTTTACTGGGGTAAATACTTGACCAATTTACTCAGGAATGGAACAATAACGCCATCTTTAAGAGATGGAGCTACGTGATGAAATTAACCTCTAAAGGACGCTATGCCGTCACCGCAATGCTTGATGTCGCCCTGCATTCTGCGCGGGGGCCGGTGCCGCTGGCTGATATTTCTGAGCGTCAGGAAATCTCCCTGTCTTATCTTGAACAACTCTTTTCCAGGCTGCGTAAAGAAAAGCTGGTCGACAGTGTGCGCGGGCCCGGTGGTGGTTATCTGCTCGGTCGGGATGCCACAAAAATTGCTGTAGGTGAAGTTATCCGTGCAGTGGATGAAAGCGTTGATGCAACACGCTGTCAGGGGCAGTCAGACTGTCAGGGCGGCGAGCGTTGTCTGACACATAGCTTGTGGCAGGACCTAAGCGACCGCATCAGTGTGTTTCTTAACTCAATTACGTTGGGCGAACTGATGGACAAGCGCGATGTGAAAGAAGTCGCGGGTCGTCAGGACAAAAACAAATCTTTAGCCCATCTTACTAACGATATCGAAGTCAGTATTCAACTGTAATGCAAAAACCTATCTATCTGGATTATGCCGCGACGACGCCGGTCGACCCGGTGGTTGCGGAAAAAATGGCGGAATGCCTTACCCTGGAGGGGAATTTTGGTAATCCGGCTTCCCGTACCTATCGCTTTGGCTGGGTAGCTGAGGAGTCTGTGGATATCGCGCGAAATCAGGTGGCCGATCTGGTCAACAGCGATCCCCGTGAAATTGTGTTTACATCGGGCGCGACAGAATCGGACAACCTTGCGATCAAAGGTGTCGCAGAAGCGTATAAGGATAAGGGATGTCACATTATTACGGCTAACACCGAGCATAAGGCTGTGTTAGATACCTGTGACGCGTTAGCTGCGAGAGGGTGGGAAATTACCTATCTCGATGTGGACGAAGATGGATTGATTTCCGCCGAACAGCTTAACGACGCAATTCGCCCGGATACCGTATTAGTCAGTCTGATGCATGTGAACAACGAAACCGGTGTAGTTCATGACATCGAAGCACTGGGCCAGGTTTGTCGCAATCACGACGTTTTCTTTCATGTCGATGCTGCGCAAAGTGCCGGTAAGCTCCCTATCGATCTGTCGGTATTGCCTGTCGATTTGATGTCATTCTCTGCGCATAAGATATATGGACCAAAAGGCATTGGTGCGCTGTACGTTCGTCGTCGCCCGAAAGTCAGGCTGGCTGCGCAAATTCATGGCGGTGGTCACGAGAGAGGCATGCGCTCCGGTACACTGGCGACCCATCAAATTGTCGGCATGGGTGAAGCATTTGCCATCGCCACACAAAAAATGGCTACCGAGTCGCAGCGCATTCAGACCTTGCGCGATAGGCTTTGGACAGGGTTAAGTCAGCTTAATGATATTTATCTCAATGGTCACCCAACAAACCGTGTAGCCGGTATTCTGAATATCAGTTTCGGTGGGGTTGATGGGGAAAGCCTGATCATGGGGCTCAATGATATTGCCGTGTCGTCCGGCTCAGCATGCACCTCAGCAAGTCTGGAGCCGTCTTACGTATTGGCGGCAATAGGACGTAGTGCAGAGCTGGCACATGCAGGTATTCGCATGAGCATCGGCAGGTACACTACAGAAGATGATATAGATTATGTGATTAGTAAAATCACAGATGTCGTCACCCGTTTACGCGCAGCATCAGAACAGCGCGAAACAGCATAATATGCACGTCTGATATAGGGACTATTCAACCTGAGTCGTTGAATAATAATGACGAATGGGGCATCATCCGCCGCGCTTTAAACGTGACCGGAACGCCCTCCACAATAATACGAAGCGTGGCCCGTCTCTTTACAATCCAGAGAGCGGTTAAATACTTGAGCAATTTAGTCAGGTATTTTACAATATACGTTAAGAATTTTATGAACTGCTTTTGTTCCGAAGCCCGAAACACATAGCTTCGGCAATCCTTCCGGCAAGACCGTTACGGCCGGGTTTGAAAAAGCAGTGAACGCAGGCAAAAAAGTGAGATCACAACCATGAGTGAACAGATCGAACAGGCGTTAGAGCGAAAATATGATGCCGGTTTCTATTCAGAGATCGAAGCGGATACGTTTGATATTGGCCTGGACGAATCCGTAATTCGCCGCATTTCAGAAGTGAAAGGGGAGCCTGAGTGGATGCTGGAATGGCGTCTGAAAGCGTATCGCTCCTGGCTTGAAATGGAAGAGCCGGACTGGGCTCATGTGGACTATCCAAAAATCGATTATCAGGCGATCTCTTACTATTCTTCACCGAAAAGTATGAAAGATAAGCCGAAGTCGCTGGATGAAGTCGATCCAGAACTTTTGCGCACCTATGAAAAACTGGGCATTCCGCTGCACGAACAGGAAATGCTGGCGGGAGTGGCAGTAGATGCCGTATTTGATTCGGTGTCTGTGGTAACTACCTTCCGTGAAAAGCTGGAAGAAGCCGGCGTGATTTTCTGCCCGATTTCAGAAGCAGTTCATAAGTATCCCGACCTGGTGAAAAAATACATCGGTTCTGTGGTGCCTCGCACCGATAACTATTTCGCTGCGCTTAATAGCGCGGTATTTACCGACGGCTCTTTTGTTTACATTCCAAAGGGTGTGCGTTGCCCGATGGAACTGTCTACGTACTTTCGAATTAATGAACAAAATACCGGCCAGTTCGAGCGCACCCTGATAGTTGCTGATGAAGGTAGTCATGTCAGCTATCTGGAAGGCTGTACCGCTCCTCAGCGCGATGAAAATCAGCTGCACGCTGCGGTTGTCGAGCTGGTGGCGATGGACGATGCAAAGATTAAATACTCGACCGTACAGAACTGGTACCCCGGTGATGAAAATGGGAAAGGTGGTATTTATAACTTCGTTACCAAACGCGGTATTTGCCACACCAATGCCAAAATATCCTGGACACAGGTTGAAACTGGTTCGGCCGTCACCTGGAAGTACCCGAGTTGTATCCTTAAAGGAGACAACAGTGTTGGCGAGTTTTACTCTGTGGCATTAACCCGAGGCCGTCAGCAGGCGGACACCGGAACGAAGATGATCCACCTGGGCAAAAACACGCGCTCGACCATTATTTCCAAAGGTATTTCTGCAGGAAAGAGTAACAACGCGTATCGCGGCCTGGTGAAAATGGGGCCGAAAGCCGATGGCGCAAGGAACTTTACCGAGTGTGATTCTTTGCTTATTGGTGATCAGTGCGGTGCACACACTTTTCCATATATCGAGAGCCGCAACCCGTCGGCCATTGTTGAACACGAAGCGACCACATCAAAAGTGAGCGACGAGCAGTTGTTCCTGTGTCAGCAACGGGGTTTGGATACTGAAAAAGCAGTATCCATGATTGTTAACGGCTTCTGTAAAGAAGTATTCAAAGAGCTGCCAATGGAATTTGCTGTAGAAGCCGGCAAACTGCTCGAAATTAGTCTTGAAGGTTCAGTGGGGTAATAATGCTTAAAATCAGTAATTTACATGCAAGCGTAGAAGATAAGGTCATCATTAAGGGCCTCGATCTGGAAGTGAATCCAGGTGAAGTACACGCTATCATGGGCCCGAACGGGGCCGGCAAAAGTACTCTTGGCTATGTGTTGTCCGGTCGTGATGGCTACGAGGTCACAGACGGCAACGTTACCCTGAACGATGCGGACCTGCTGGAGTTAGAAGTAGAAGAGCGCGCTCGTGCAGGCCTGTTTCTGGCATTCCAGTACCCGGTAGAAATTCCGGGCGTCAGCAATATGGAATTTATGAAAGAGTCGGTAAACGCCATGCGTGAACAGCGTGGTGAAGAACCCCTGACGGCTGCTGAATTCCTGAAAAAAGCCAAAGCCGCCTGCAAACAAGTGCAGCTGCCGCTTGATTTCCTGAAGCGTGGAGTCAACGAAGGCTTCTCCGGCGGCGAGAAAAAGCGTAATGAAATCATGCAAATGATTTTGCTTGAACCGTCGCTGTGTATTCTTGATGAGTCAGACTCTGGTCTGGATATTGATGCCTTACAGGTAGTTGCGGATGGCGTAAACAGCCAGCGTGACGGCAAGCGTAGTTTCATCGTGGTGACCCACTATCAGCGTCTGCTGGACTATATCAAGCCTGACTTTGTGCATATTCTTGCCGATGGCAAAATTGTAAAAAGCGGTGATGCCTCACTGGCGCTGGAAGTTGAGAAAGGCGGTTACGCATTTCTGGGAAAAGCGTATGAGGAGACCGAAGCATGAGTCAATGGCTAAATCAGGTCATTGAGCAAGCGAAGCAGGTAGATGATTATCTGGCTCCGGTACGTCAACAGGCCTTACAAACGCTTGTCAACGATGGCTGGCCAGGACGACGTGACGAAGCCTGGCGTTTCACACCTCTGACCGCAGTGACCGATCGCGAAAGTCAGTTAGCAGGCGCACAGAAAGCGGCGCAGGCACCAGACGTTGAAGGTCTGAATGCTATCGATCTGGTTTTTGCTAATGGCCAGCTCGTGACAGATCTGAGTGACATCACCTGGCCTGAAGGCGTAAGTGTCAGCACGCTGGCTGAAGCGGGTGAGCATGAGGCCGCGGTTGCCAGTGTATTTGGACAGGTGAAGCCTGCCAGACACTTATTCGGGTTGGTAAATGACGCATTATGCCAGCAGGGTATCTTTATCGACGTGGCAGAGAATGCCAATGTTGAAACGCCCATCCGGATAGTGAATCTGGCTACCGAAAACGTGGATGCGCACACGCGAGTGTTAGTTCGACTTGGGGAATCCTCAAGAGCGACAATTATCGAGCACGGTACTGGCGATACGCAAAGCCTGACAACGGCATTTGCAGAATACGACATCGCGTCGTCGGCGCACCTTGAGCATTATCGATTCGTGATGTTTACCGGCGAGGCAACACAACTCGGTGGCAGTCACTTTAAACTTCACGACAAGTCAGAACTAAACAGTACGTTTGTTGGCTACGGTAGTCAGTTATCGCGGGTTGATGTGGATATTCATCATGCCGGTGAGTTTGCTGACGCCAAAATGAATGCGATCTATCTGCTTGCAGAGGGTGAGTTATTCGATTTACACAGCACGATAGAGCACGCCATGCCAAACGGTACGACAGAAGAAAATGCGCGTGGTGTCATCGGCGACCGCGCGCGCGCCGTTTTCAATGGTCGCATTCATATTCACCGCGATGCGCAGAAGACGTTAGCCGAACTTAACAATCGCAACCTGTTACTGTCGCGTCGTGCACTTATTAATACCAAGCCTGAACTGGAAATTTATGCCGACGATGTGAAATGTGCCCATGGTGCAACGGTGGCAGAAATTGATGAGAGCGCGCTGTATTACCTGCTCACTCGCGGCGTTACCCGTAGCAAAGCTCTGGTTATGCTGAACTTTGGTTTCATACAGGAGCTGGTTAATCAAATGCCAAATGCCGCCTTGCGCGAATGGCTATTGCCGGTTCTTAGTGAGCGCTTCGCCCGGATGGAGGTGAAATGAGTCTGGACGTTCAGGCACTGCGCGCGCAGTTTCCTATTCTTGAGCAACAAGTAGACGGGAAACCTCTGGTTTACCTGGATAACGCGGCGACAACGCAAAAGCCGCAAGCGGTTATTGATGCGATCATGGCGTTTTACACGCAGTGTAATGCCAACGTGCATCGCGGCGCGCATCATCTGTCTGACGAGTCCACACGACGTTATGAAAAAGCCCGCGACAGTGTGGCGTCTTTCATTAACGCAGGAACGCGTGAAGAAGTTATCTGGACCAGCGGCACAACGGAAGCAATCAATATTGTTGCGAATGGCCTGGCGCAAAAGCTTAACGCTGGTGACGAAGTTGTTGCCACAGAGCTTGAACACCATGCGAATTTGGTTACCTGGCAGCAGGCTTGTGAAAAAGCCGGTGCGACGTTAAAAATCGCCCCGATTTTTGACAGTGGTGAATTGGACGTGGATGCGTTTGAGTCATTGCTCACTGAAAATACAAAACTGGTGGCGTTTCCACATGTGTCCAATGCATTGGGCACAGTCAACCCCATCGGTGAACTTACCCGGCTGGCAAAGAAAGTTGGTGCCTGGGTTCTGGTAGACGGTGCTCAGGGTATAGCCCATGGTGGTGTCGACGTTCAGTCTATTGGCTGTGACTTCTATGCGTTCTCCGGCCACAAATTGTTCGGTCCTACCGGCATTGGTGTGCTCTGGGGGAAGAAAGACGTTCTGGAAGACTGGCCAGTCTGGCAGGTCGGTGGTGAGATGATCAGCGATGTGACTTATCAAAGCGCCACCTGGGGGGCATTGCCCAACCGATTAGAGGCCGGAACACCCAATATTGCCGGGGCAATCGGCCTTGGCGCAGCCGTTGAATGGTTTCGCGCTCTGAACACCGATGATGTGCAAGCGCACGAGCAACAGCTACTTGCCGCAGCAACGGAAAGGGCACAGGCGCTGGATGGAATGCGCATTATCGGTACAGCACCGGATAAAGTGGGTGTGCTGTCGTTCATGTTGGGGGGGGCACACCCTGCAGATGTCGGGTTTATTCTTGACCGTCAGGGCGTAGCCATTCGTACCGGCGATAACTGTGCACAGCCGTTAATGAAGCGTTTTGGGATCCCCGGAACCGCACGTGCATCGTTCTCGATATACAATACGCTTGAAGAAGTGGACATGCTGTTCAGCGCACTGAAGAAAGCAAAAATGATGTTGGCCTAAGGAGGTAACATGACAGTTGAAACTTTTACCCCCAGCACGCAGTTGATTACGCTCACTGACAGTGCGGTAAAGCATTTTGAGAGCAAACTGGCTGACAAACCAGGGCAACTTATTCGTTTATCAACCCGCGTGAGTGGCTGTACCGGTTATGCCTATGTGCTTGACTTTGCCGATGCGGCTGAAGACGGCGATGAAGTGTTGAGTGTGTCGGATTCACTCACAGTGGCAGTAGCCGCAGACGCAACAGACTTGCTGCGAAACACAGAAATTGATTATGTCAAAGAAGGCGTCAACGGCATCATCAAATACAATAACCCTAACGTGGTCGACGAGTGCGGCTGTGGCGAAAGCTTTAACGTAGGCTAAACAGTCAGTCTTTATGCAACAGAAAATGGTGGTCACCGAGCGTGACTGTAAAGCGCGACTGGTTCCGGCCGGTGATAAGAAAATTATCCCGGAAGGCGAGTTTGTCAACATCACGCAGGATTTGGGCGGAAATTATACCGTTACCTGGCGTGGTAATATGTATCGAATCGACGGTACAGACGCAGATGCCATAGGTCGTCAGCCACAAAAGCTCGACTTTCCTGCTCCTGAAGATGGCAACATAAGCGAGCAGCAGGTATGGGATGCACTTGAAACGATATTTGACCCGGAAATTCCGATTAATCTGGTTTCGCTGGGGCTTATCTATAAAGTGGAAATTGATCAGTCTGCAAAAGCAGTGAATATCGATATGACACTGACCGCGCCAGGATGTGGCATGGGTCCGGTGTTAGTAGGCGATGTCGAATATCGTGTCGGGTTAGTCCCCCACGTTGATGCCGTAAACGTTGAACTTGTCTTCGACCCACCGTGGTCGCGTGACATGATGAGCGAAGAGGCACAGCTGGAAGCGGGTCTGTTCTTTTAAGTCCCGTTCACGAACTATTACAATAGCCTGGTTCGAATTACAGGAAAGAGTATGCAAATACCAAGCAGCGAAGAAATCATTGACGATTTAGCCTTTTTTGACGATTGGGAGCAGCGCTACCAGTACATCATTGATCTCGGGAAAGGTATTCCTGGCCTGAGCGAAGACCAGCGCACGCCTGACCGCCTGGTAAAAGGGTGCCAAAGCAACGTCTGGTTAATTTCCGAAACCAAAGACGGCAAGATTGTGTTTGATGTAGACAGTGATGCAGTGATTGTTCAGGGATTGCTGGCCCTGGTGCTGGCCGCGTATAACGATAAATCGCCTAAGCAAATCCTGGACTTTGACATCAATGGCTATTTTGAAGCGCTGGATTTAGAGCGTCACATTACGCCAACACGCGGTAACGGACTTCGCGCTATCGTGGCGAAGATCCAGGAACAGGCGCGACAAGCAATTCACTGAGTCTGTCAGGCGTAGGGCTGAAAACAAATAGTATCAGAGACTTGTCTGGTGAAAGGCAAGCCTGCCTTACGTTACTAAACAGACTGACTCTGGTCTTAAACCCGAATCTGCGGGCTGTTCACAAGAGTAGCAGCCCGGTTTACCAGCCTCGTCATTCGCGCCATTGTCATCGGTTTGACACAAATATCATGTTATAAACAACTGCTTACGAGGGAAGGCACAATCGGCGCTGGTCAAGTGGATGAGAATTGCCTATAATTCGCGGCCAAAAATTTTTACACGACTTATTGAGGACAGAAAAGCATGGCTCTAGAGCGTACTTTTTCGATTATCAAGCCTGATGCGGTAGCAAAAAACGTAATCGGTGCAATCTATAACCGTTTTGAATCTGCGGGCCTTCGCATCGTAGCGTCTAAAATGATCCACATGAGCAAAGAACAGGCTGAAGGTTTTTATGCAGAGCATAAAGAGCGTCCTTTCTTTGGTGCGCTGGTTGATTTCATGACGTCTGGTCCGGTAATGGTTCAGGTTCTTGAAGGCGAAAATGCGGTTGTGAAAAACCGTGAAATCATGGGCGCAACTAACCCGGCAGACGCTGCTGCGGGAACACTTCGTTCTGATTACGCTGAATCAATCGACGAAAATGCAGTTCACGGTTCTGATGCACCAGAATCTGCAGCTCGTGAAATTGCTTACTTCTTCTCTGAAGAAGAAATCTGCCCTCGCACGCGTTAATTCGCCAGGCTAAGCAGATGAAAAAGGAGCCAACGGCTCCTTTTTTTGTGCCCGCGGTTTTGTTTACGTTCACGCTCGCTTCATCGAGCTTGAATATCGCGCTGGAGAAAACTGTGGTGGGGAGTCTTACCTGGCTTGTGATATTGCCAGAGCCTGTTTTCCTGCTTTCTCTGTTACGCGTGCTGTGATAGAATTTGCGACCAATTTTTGAGCAGTAACAAAGACGCATCGAGCCTTTCTGGGTCGAACGGACAGTCGTCACTCAGGTACAGCGTAACCTGATGATGCGCTCACGTATTTTCGGTTGCCACTGATTTTCTTTATGAGCATCAGCAAATCAGACTGAAACTAAAAAGGGGCTACACTTGTCACAATATCCACAGTCGTAGTGACGTTGTGGCGTGCGTCGTGAATCCATTTTTCGGACAATGTGCTATTACGTTGTCAACTAAGGTAAAGGTAAGGTCATCCAGACAATGTCGAAGACAAACTTGTTAAATTTAAATCGTGAAGGGTTGCGAAAGTTCTTCAAAGACATCGGCGAAAAACCGTTTCGAGCTGATCAGCTTATGAAATGGATTTATCAGCAGGGTGTCAGTGATTTCGACGAGATGACCAACCTGAATAAAGGGCTTCGCGAAAAGCTGAAAGCTGAATGCGAAATCGTGGCACCGGAAATTGCGTATTTCCAGGAAGCCAGCGACGGCACGATTAAATATGCTCTGACGTTGCAGGGTGGCCAAGAGGTAGAAGCCGTGTGGATCCCGGAAACCGACCGCGCCACGTTGTGCGTATCTTCGCAGGTTGGCTGTGCACTGGAATGCACGTTTTGCTCGACTGCGCAGCAAGGCTTCAACCGCAACCTGTCGGTAAGTGAGATCATCGGTCAGGTCTGGCGGGTTGCTACCCACCGCGGTTTGTCTAAAGACTCGAGTAAGCGTCCGGTTACTAATGTCGTCATGATGGGGATGGGAGAGCCGCTGCTTAACCTGAAAAACGTGGTGCCTGCGATGGACATCATGTTGGACGATTTTGGCTTTGGTTTGTCCAAGCGTCGGGTAACCTTAAGTACTTCAGGCGTCGTACCGGCACTGGATATGCTTGGCGACCAGATAGATGTGGCACTGGCAATTTCACTGCATGCACCAAATGATGAGCTGCGAAACGAAATTGTTCCAATCAATAAAAAGTACAATATTGAGACGTTCCTTGCCGGCGTCCGTCGCTATCTTGAAAAATCCCGCGCAAATCAGGGCAAAGTCACGATAGAGTATGTTATGTTGTCTCACATTAATGACAGCACAGATCAGGCGCATGAACTGGCGAAAGTGCTGAAAGAGACGCCATGTAAAATAAACCTGATCCCGTTTAATCCGTATCCGGGATCGCCTTACACCTGTTCGAGCAACTCGCGTATCGACCGCTTCGCTAAAGTACTAATGGAGCATGGTTATACGGTGATGGTGCGTAAAACCCGTGGCGATGATATTGATGCAGCGTGTGGTCAATTAGTCGGTGATGTGGTCGACCGTACCAAAAGAATGTTGAAAAAACAGATGAAGGGCGAAGCGATATCGGTAAAAATGGCACAATAATCAATAAGAACCGAGGAGTAGGTGTCGTATGCGAATAGCATTGCTGACGCTAGTGATATTCATGGCGGGCTGCGTGAGCCAATCGCAGCCTGGGAATCGATACAACGATAATTTTGACCGACAGGAAGCGGCAAAAACCCGGATCTCCCTCGGACTCACCTATCTTAAAAATGGCAGCTACTCCCAAGCCAAAGCGAATCTGGATAAAGCGCTGGAGTTTGCCCCACGCATGGCTGATGCACATTACTCGCTGGCGTATTACTACCAGTTGGTCGGGGAAAACCAGCGCGCTGAAGATGCATACCAAAGTGCAATGGATCTGGCACCGCGCAATGCTGATATCGCCAACAGTTACGGTGCGTTTTTATGTCAGACCGGCCGCTACGATGATGCGAAATCGTACTTTCTGAAGGCGGTCAACAGCCAACGCTACTCAAACAGTGCTGAAACCTACGAAAATATGGCGCTGTGCGCGCAAGGTCAGGGCGAAACTGACGATGCGATTGAATACCTCAATACTGCGCTGAACTATCAGCCCACACGGGCAAAAAGCTTATTTCTTCTGACAGAACTCTATGTTGGCTTAAATCAATGGGACGAAGCCAAAGCATCACTGCGCAAGTTGGAAAAAGTCGGTCGTGTCAGTCCGGAGTCCCTGTGGTTAGCAGTGAAAATTGCTCAGGGGCAGGGCGATCTGGAAACGTCGAAAGGCTACGGTGATATGCTGATGACCATGTACCCTACCAGTTCGCAGGCAAAGGCATACCAACAACAAAAACTGACATTGCCCGCGCCGGTCGTGAACCGTAAATCGAAAAACCGGGTTGTGGTTGTGGATGCTGAGCCAGACATGGATAAAACTGTTGAGGACGCTCAGGACGCTCAGGACGCTCAGGACGCTCAGGACGCTCAGGACGCTCAGGACGCTCAGGACGCTCAGGACGACGCTGCGCGCGCCGAGGCTGACGGCGGCAAGCAACAATCTGAAACCGCGAGTGACGCGCCAGCAATGACAGATACCTCAGACGAGGCCGGGTCAAAACAGCCAGCTGAAACCGCGCGGGTGACAGAACAGACACCGCCGGCAAAACCGAAAACTAGCCAGCAACGTGTCGCAAACGAAACGACGGGCTCTCCGGAAGAAGCAGAAGCGCAGCAAACGCGTTTTCATATTGTGCAGAGAAAAGAGAATTTGTACCGTATCTCGCTGAGATATAACCTGAAAATGGACACGTTAAAGGAATGGAACAACCTTGATGATTCTGGCGCGATTTTTGCCGGAATGAAGCTTTGGTTAATCCCACCAGAGCAGCAGGAGGAAGAATAAGTCTGATGGTGTCAGAACAAGAACAAAATACAGACGTACAGGAAACCAGCGACGCGCCACAGGCAAGTCCTGGAAAGTTATTACGAGAAGGGCGCGAGGCCCAGGGACTGAGTCAGCAGGATATTGCGAGTAAGCTGTTTTTAAAGGCCTCGCAGATTGACGATATCGAAAATGACCGCCTTGATGACAGCATGTCAGTCACCTTTACCAAAGGCTACGTGCGTAATTATGCCAAGCAACTGGGCTTAGACTCTCAGCACGTGGTGGACGAATTCGAGCGGTGTCATAACACCCCGAAATCGTCTGCCAAATTGCAAAGCTTTTCCCGACGTGTCGCTAAACAGGCACACGATGATCGCTGGATGATGGTCACCTGGGTTATCGCCTTACTATTACTGGGCGGCGTGGTAGCCTGGTGGTATCAGCAGTCAGGTGATGAATCGCTAACGCAGGAATCGGTATCTCAGAGTGAAAACACGGCTGATGTGTATGAAGATGACGATGCTACGCCTCTGGGCGGAGATAATACGGTAAGTGATGATGGCTTGGGCGGTATCGAGCCGCTTGGTGGCTCTGGTACCATGAATACGAGTCCGGCGGAAATCGATGAACCGGATGAGTTGGTGAATCCGGTTGATGACGCTGCCGGGGCTGATAGTACTCCAAGCGCGCCAGAATCAGGCGAGCAAGCCGCGGCATCAGATTCTGCTGCTACAGACACTAACCAGACCGTGGTGGACGCGTCTGCCGCTACCGACGCTCAGGACGCAGAAGCCGACACATTATCAGCAACTAGCGCACCAATCAGCATGGTATTTACCTTCGGCTCAGACTGTTGGGTGAATATCGAGGATGCTACTGGCGAGGCGATTGCCTACGGCGTTAAACAAGCTGGCCGGGTGATGTCGATACAGGGCGTACCACCGGTTGAAGTTACTCTTGGCGCACCGGATAATGTGCAAATAACCGTTGATGGCGAGCCGGTCGACATGTCTTCGTATCAAAATGGTCGAACCGCCAGGCTCTCGCTTCCCACGCAGGAATAAAGATGTTTTCAGAAAGTCCTATCAAGCGTAGAAAATCTACCCGCATTAACGTTGGCAGTGTGCCTATTGGTGATGGCGCACCTATTGCCGTTCAGTCAATGACAAATACACAGACCACGGATGTTAAAGCGACAGTCGATCAAATTAATCGGATCGTTGCCGTTGGTGGTGAGATTGTTCGTGTTTCTGTACCTACCATGGATGCCGCAGAAGCGTTCAAACAGATCCGGGAGCAGGTCTCTGTGCCTCTGGTTGCTGATATCCACTTTGATTACCGTATTGCCCTGAAAGTAGCGGAATACGGTGTGGATTGTCTGCGAATTAATCCCGGCAATATCGGCAACATGGAAAGGGTGCGTGCCGTCGTCGACTGTGCTCGCGACAAAAACATCCCTATTCGCATTGGTGTGAATGGCGGGTCGTTAGAAAAAGACCTCCAGGAAAAGTATGGCGAACCCACACCGGAAGCATTGGTAGAATCTGCCATGCGCCATGTTGATATTCTCGACAAACTTAACTTCGATCAGTTTAAAGTCAGCGTAAAGGCTTCTGATGTATTTTTAGCCGTTGGCGCATATCGTCTTCTGGCCAGTAAAATTGACCAGCCCTTGCATCTTGGTATTACCGAGGCCGGTGGCCAGCGCGCTGGTGCCGTCAAAAGTGCCGTGGGCTTAGGCATGCTACTTTCTGAAGGGATTGGAGACACGCTACGGGTATCGCTGGCAGCCGATCCGGTAGAGGAAATCAAAGTTGGTTTCGATATTTTGAAATCACTTCGCATTCGCTCGCGAGGCATTAATTTTATTGCCTGTCCCAGCTGTTCACGTCAGGAATTTGATGTCATTGGTACCGTGAATGCGTTAGAGCAGCGCCTTGAAGACATTCTGACACCCATGGATGTGTCGATTATCGGCTGCGTAGTGAATGGACCGGGTGAAGCGGAAGTGTCAGACCTTGGACTTACCGGTGCCAGAAATATGAGCGGTTACTATGTTGATGGCAAACGCCAGAAAGAAAGACTGAGCAACGATGATCTGGTAGACCAGCTGGAAAGCCGGATCCGGGCGAAAGCCGCCAGGTTAGATGAAGCCAATAAAATTGCGGTTTCGGTTAAAGAATAAACGAATGTAACCTTGCGCCGCAGGATCCTCACCTTAGAGGGCGGCGGCGATTGTTGTTTGTGCGTAATGCCCCTATAATGCGGGGCTTTTATTTATATGCGGTATGAGATTTTTACGTGGCTAAAACTATCCAGGCTATTCGTGGAATGAATGACTGCCTGCCGGAGATTTCCGGCACATGGCAGAAAGTAGAATCTGTATTGAGACAGGTTGTCGCTAGCTATGGCTATCAGGAAATTCGCACTCCGATCGTCGAGAGCACCGATCTTTTCAAGCGCTCAATTGGTGAAGTTACCGACATCGTCGAAAAAGAGATGTACACCTTTGAGGATCGCAATGGCGATAGCCTGACGCTACGTCCGGAAGGAACGGCCAGCTGTGTGCGTGCGGGAAACGAACACGGCCTGCTTTATAACCAGCAGCAACGCCTGTGGTATCTTGGGCCTATGTTTCGTCACGAGCGTCCTCAGAAAGGGCGCTATCGTCAGTTCCACCAGTTTGGTGTAGAGGCCTACGGTTTAGGCGGCCCGGATATCGATCTGGAAGTCATTTTACTGAGTGCACGCCTGTGGAAGGCATTTGGTATCAGCGACAGTGTCACGTTGCAAATCAATACGCTGGGCTCAAATGAAGCGCGTCAGGATTATCGTGATGCTCTCGTGGACTATTTGAAGGCCCGCGCTGATAAGCTGGACGACGATTCGTTGCGCCGGCTTGAAACCAATCCTCTGCGTGTACTGGACAGCAAAAATCCGCAGGTACAGGAAGCGATAGCGGATGCCCCGTCGCTGATGGATTACCTGGATGACGAATCGAAGACGCATTTCGAGACGCTTTGTTCACAGCTGACTGCAGCCGGCATTGCTTATGAAGTCAACCCTCGTCTGGTGCGCGGGCTGGACTACTATAATCGCACCGTGTTTGAATGGGTAACCGACAGTCTCGGCGCTCAGGGTACCGTGTGTGCCGGCGGTCGCTATGATGGTCTGGTTGAGCAACTAGGCGGTAAAGCGACACCAGCGGTGGGATTTGCGATGGGTATGGAGCGTTTGGTGCTGCTGCTTACCACCCTCTACCCACAAGCGCAGGATGATTCGGCAGCTGATGTGTATGTCACCGCGTTAGGCGAAGACGCACAGGCTTACGCTGTGACGGTGTCTGAGGCGCTTCGCGATAAGCACCCGGAGGTGCGTGTAATGATGCATTGTGGTGGCGGCAATCTGAAAAAGCAGCTGAAGCGTGCGGATAAAACAGGCGCCAAACTGGCTTTGATTCTGGGCAGTGAAGAAGCAGAACAGCAAACGGTAGTGGTAAAGCCACTGCGTGACGGCAATGAACAGGAAACGGTGGCGCTTGAGAATATCGGCAGCGCACTGGCAACGATTTTAAATTAATACGTCTTTCGCCAGCGACAGGCTGGTCAGGAATTTCGAGAGGAAAAGATGGAACAATTCGCGACAGAAGAACAACAGGTAGAAGCGATTAAGCGATTCTGGAAAGAGCACGGTACCGCAATTATTGTGGGTGCGGTGCTTGGTCTGGGTGGCCTGTGGGGTTGGCGTTGGTATACCGACAGCCAACTGGAGGCACAGGAAGCGGCTTCTGCCGAGTATCAGACAACGGTAGAAAAGCTGGGGCAGGAAGGCGCTAACGCAGAACTGGACGCGTTTATTAAAGCGAATACTGACAGCGGCTATGCCGGTATCGCCTCACTGCTGGCTGCACGCCAGTCAGTAGAAGACGGTGATTTGGATGCCGCAGCATCACACCTGAATATGGTTATCACCAATGCTGATGATCCACAGATGAAGTCTATTGCTGGTATTCGTCTTGCCCGCGTGCAATTAGAAATGAACCAACTGGATGCGGCGCTGTCGACATTGAATGATATTAACGACGACGCATTCGCTGCGCAGATCGCTGAAGTAAAAGGTGACGTGTACGTTCGCCAGAATAAAATGGACGACGCACGGATGGCTTACACTTCTGCACTGGAAGAAAATGCGAATAACCCACTGCTGCAAATGAAGCTGGATAATCTGGCTGTTGCAGCGGGTTCATAATAATAACGGAGTAATCGAATTGTCTCTGAAATCGTGTGACCGTAAGGGTCGACTTACACGCGCTATCGGCATGGCAGCAGCCATGTCGTTTACCTTGTCAGGCTGTACCACTATCTCAAACTGGTTCGCTGACGATGAAGAACTGGAAATTCGAATTTTAAAGCCTATCGAGGCGCAGTTCTCTCCAAAAGTAGAGTGGGATACTGACATCGGGAGTGGGGTGGATTATTACTTTTCACGTCTGCGTCCGGTGTACGCGTATGACAAACTGTTTGTTGCTGACCGTCATGGCGATATCCGCGCATTAGAGCTTGAAACCGGTGATACGATCTGGGAAAAGGACCTGGCGATATTCCGTGACACGGGCTTCTTTTCCGGCATAAGTAAGATCTGGAGCAGTGGTGAGTCAGCCAAAATCGGTGGTATTGCCGTTGGTGACAACAAAATGTTTGTGGGAACCGAAGATGGACTGGTTCTCGCTCTGAATGCTGAGACCGGCGAGCCGTTGTGGAATGCCTCTATTCCCGGCGAAGTCCTGGCGCCGCCTGCACTGGAGGAAGGCATTCTGGTAGTGAACACCGGTGCCGGTGTGCTGTTTGGTTTCAACGCTGAAACCGGTGAAGAGCTGTGGCGTCATGAAGGTGATACGCCGCCGCTGACGCTGCGTGGCATTTCTGCGCCGGTAGCTGCGAATGGTGGCGCACTGATAGGAACCTCTACCGGTAAGTTGCAGGTCACTATTCTTGAGTCCGGTGTGCTTGCCTGGGAGACGCAAATTGCGACACCGTCAGGTGCCACAGAGCTTGAGCGTATCGTCGATATTGATACCACACCGTTAATGTATGGCGGAATTGTATACACGATTTCCTACAACGGTACGCTGGCTGCAGTAGAGCTTCGCAGCGGCCGCATTATCTGGAAGCGTGAGTACGGCGCTTACCGCAATGTGTCGTTGCAGGGCAACGAGCTTTTTGTGGTCGATAATAATTCCAACGTCTATGCGCTTGATCGCAGAAACGGCGTAGAGCTGTGGTCGCAAAGCGCGCTGAAAGGACGCTCACTGACGTCTGCTGAGCCGGTTGGCGATTATGTTGTGGTAGGGGATAACTGGGGTTATCTGCACTGGATTAATGCTGAGAATGGTAAAATCGTTGCGCGTCTGGAATTAGGCGGAGACGACGAAGATGAAGCTGTCTTCACTACGCCCCTCAAGGTGGGCGAGCGTCTTATCGCAGTTACCCGCGATGGCGTAATCGCTTCCATTAAAACCCCGCAATAACCTGAATCGTTTGCGCTGCTGACGAAGCAGCGTGAAGCAGGTATAATTTTATTCAATTCGGACTGGCCGCGTAGAAGTACGCGGCCAGTTTGTTCATTTTTGTATTAGGATCTTTCAATGTTACCCGTAGTGGCTCTGGTAGGCCGCCCCAATGTGGGCAAGTCCACCTTATTTAACCGACTCACCAATACCCGCGATGCGCTGGTGGCCGATTTTCCGGGATTAACCCGGGACAGAAAATACGGTCAGGCGACCTTCGAGCAACGCCAGTTTATCGTGGTAGATACCGGCGGTATCACTGGTGACGAAGAGGGTATCGATGCACACATGGCTCAGCAGTCGCTGCTGGCGATCGAAGAGGCAGACGTGGTGTTATTTCTGGTTGATGCCCGTGCCGGTATGCTGCCTGCGGATCAGGGAATTGCCGACCATCTGCGCCGGATGGACAAAGAGGTGTTTCTGGTTGCCAACAAAGTGGATGGTATCGACGGTGACAGTGAAAGCGCTGAGTTCTATTCGCTGGGTCTGGGGAATATACATCAGATAGCGGCAGCACATGGTCGCGGTGTGAGTCAGCTGATGACCAATGCACTACAGCCGCTGTCCGAGCATTTCCCAGAAATGCACGTGAAACCTAAGGGCGAAGAGCCGGAAGAAGACGCAGAGTCACAGCTTGAACGCCTGCAAAAATTGCCGATTAAACTAGCCATTGTTGGCAAGCCAAATGTTGGCAAGTCGACGCTGACAAACCGCATTCTCGGTGAAGAGCGTGTGGTGGTTTACGATATGCCCGGGACCACGCGCGACAGTGTATATATTCCCATGTCCCGCGATGACCGTGAATACATCCTGATTGATACCGCAGGGGTGCGAAAGCGTCGGAAAATTACCGAGGCAGTGGAAAAATTTTCTATTGTGAAAACACTGCAGGCCATTGAAGAGGCAAATGTGGTGTTGCTCGTGGTGGATGCGCGGGAAGGCATCTCCGATCAGGATCTCAGCCTGCTGGGCTTTATCCTCAACTCTGGTCGCTCACTGGTGCTGGCCGTGAATAAATGGGATGGCCTGAACACGGATATTAAAGATGAGCTCAAGCGAGAGCTGGACCGTCGCCTGGGCTTCATTGATTTTGCCCGGCTGCATTTTATCTCGGCACTGCACGGTTCAGGGGTAGGGAATTTATTTGAGTCGGTGCAGGAAGCTTACAACAGTGCCACGAAACGAATAAATACCTCCATGCTGACACAAATCATGGAGATGGCGCAGGAAGACCATCAACCGCCGCTGGTACGTGGTCGTCGCGTTAAAATGAAGTATGCTCACGCCGGCGGCTATAATCCACCGGTTATTGTGATCCACGGTAATCAGGTAAATGATCTCTCTGCGTCTTATAAGCGCTACCTGATGAACTACTTCCGTAAAGCCCTGGATGTGATGGGCACGCCAATCCGGATTGAATTCCGCGAAGGGGCCAACCCGTTTGAAGGCAAAAAGAACCAGCTCACGCTGGCCCAGCAGCGTAAACGCCGCCGGATGATGGACTACCACAAGAAGAAATAATACGACCGGATTTATCACTACGAACTGGAAAGGGCGAAGTAAGTGTGTAGGTATTTCGACTCGCACTTCGATACAGTCTTTTCCCGACATTTTTCCGAATGTTGGTTTCGTAACAAAGACGGTGTGAAAAGCGGACAAAACCTGTCCGCTTTTTTGTTTTTATCTGCAAGAGAATCGGTCTGGTTGCCTCAAACCCAATGCGTAAAAGTGTGAGCACACATCTTGATAGCCTGAACAAATGATGAGGTGCCTTGCAGAGGGTGTGTTAGGACAACTACAAAAGATGACATGGCAAGGTAAACGCGCAGGCTTAAATGGCAGAATATGAACAGATTTTGGTGTGCGTAGCTACTGTACGGCCGTCTGCTGAGAAGCCTGCATTTCCCTTATCGCTGCCATCAGTTTTGATGGCTCAGGGACGATAATTGACGGCATGGCTTGCTGTACCAGCGAGTCAGAGACGCGCCGGGGAAATGTTGTGGTGATTTTTATGATCTTATCCTGCTGACGAAAAACATAAGTACTGGCAAACAAACTTTCTGCGTTCTCTGATGTGGCGGTTAACGCCATGACTTTACCTTCCGCTATCCGGTCAGAACCGGCTATCGAAAAAGGCGTGATGCCACCATCATCATCCAGCGTCATGTCTCGCGCTGAGGCAACGTCTTTCGCCTGGGCCAGATCTTGTTGTAATTCTGAATGCAGTAACGTGTCATCCGATTGGCTTAACGGCGATAAGATAGGATAGACACTGATATCCAGTAACGCATTCTCATATTGTGGGTGCAGATAGCGGCTGATAACACCTTTAAAGGGATCATGATAAAGCTGCGTGTCATCTTTAATGAAGTCACCAATCTGGGCTGGCAACTGCATATTATCGAAGTAGTTGCTGGCATCCAGCGCACTGTAAAGGTAGCGGGCACTGAACACGTCATTGTCGCTGACGTCCTGCCACCATCGCGTAAGCGCGGTTCTGGCGATGTCCTGGGCGTTCTGCTCGGTCAGCGCAGGCACGGTGATGTCAAGCAGCCGGGTATCAATTTCAACGCCACGCCACTGGACTGTAACTTCGGTAAAGTTGCGTACATAGACCGGTGTAGACACGGTGCCCATAGATAGGGCGCTGATTGTACTTTGCCATGGCGTGCCGTCAGCAACCGTTGCTGACTGATTCGAGATGAGCAGCTCGTAGTCACTCCCAGAGGATGATGGTAGCACAGCGGTAAACCAGTCCTGCTCTGACAGAACATCTAAAAACTGTTGCGGGGAAATCGGGTCGTCTATACAGGCTTGCTTTTGCCTGTTAACGATGCGGCAGGTTTCAGACGCGTTGTTGCTGGGATAAGTCGAGAAAAAGGCAACAGGCGCCCGGACTTTATGTCCGGTTTGCTGATTGGCAGTAATAAGCTCATCGCCCACGAAAGACGGCGCACTTAACTGACATCCTGTTAGCGCGACTATTCCTGCTAAAACCCAAAACGCTTTCACTGCTGTTGCCTGCTTAACGACACGTGTTTACTCCATTCGTTAGTGTGAACTAAATCACCGGGACTAACAATCTGCCCGGGTGAATTATTTTTCATCTTCCTGTCACGCGCCACGGCATACTCTGTTGATGCAGTAATTATGCGTGCAAGCGCTTTTTTTGGCTGTTGAATTACATAACGTTCGCAATCGCTTAGCTATGACCGTCTTTGACATCGGTACCCGGAGGTGCGGGTTCTGTACGCTCAACAATACTGATGATGTCGCCATTCGCCACACGGGTGCGAATTTCATCGCCCTGAGATAACGCGGCAGTATCGGTAACCGCCCGTTCGTCTTTTAGCGTGATGCTGTAACCTCGTGCGAGCGTAGACAATGGACTGACTGAATTAAGTAAATGGACGGTGTTTGCAAATTGATGTCTGGCCTGTTTCAGCTGCTGCTGCATGGCGCGCTGATTTCGCTGCGAAAGATCATGCAGACGTTCATTATGCACACTGAGTTTTCGCTGCGGATTTTGCTGCGACAGTCTGGCTACGGTATGTTGCGTTCGCTGCTGTAGCTGTGACAGCTTTCTCTGCATTGCCTGAGTCAATGCCAGCTGCATGCGGTCCAGCGTTTGTGCCTGATGAGCAATACGCGTTGCCGGATGTTGCACGGTTAAGCGCTGATGTTGCTGTTGCCAGCGATGCCGTGAAGCGTCCCGGTGTCTTTGCCAGGCGCGGAGTAATCGCTGACGCGTCTGAAGAATGTGCTGGGTAAGCCCGGAAACGTCCTGACTGAGTTGCTCGGCGGCGGCCGAGGGGGTAGGGGCTCGCATGTCAGCAACGAAATCAGAAATCGTCACGTCGACTTCGTGTCCCACGGCACTGACGATTGGAAGCTGCGACTCTGCGATAGTGCGAGCCAGCGTTTCGTCGTTAAAGCACCATAAATCTTCAAGCGAACCGCCTCCGCGGGTAAGCAGGATTACATCCACCTCCTGTCGGCGGTTAGCAGTATGGATTGCGTTGATTAACTGTTGCGGCGCCGTCTCTCCCTGCACCATGGACGGATACACGATGACCCGCGTGGCCGGACTTCTCCGCCTAAGTACCGATAACACATCGTGCAGCGCGGCCCCACTGGCGGACGTAATAACACCAATGGTATTAATATTTTCCGGCAGCGCTCGTTTGCGGGCAGGGTTAAAGAGTCCTTCACCATGCAGTTTCATTTTCAGCGCATCAAATGCCTGTTTGAGTCGGCCCTCACCGTCGCTTTCCATGTGCTCAACGACAAGCTGGTAGTCGCCGCGGGGTTCATACAACCCAACAGAAGCGCGCACCAGAATTTTGTCGCCTTCTTTCGGGCGCTGCTGCACTCGCCGGTTGGCACCTTTGAACATCGCTGCGCGTACCTGCGCTTTATTATCTTTCAGTGTGAAGTACCAGTGGCCGGATGCGGCGGCCACAAAATTAGAGACTTCAGCGGATAACCAAACCAGTCCAATCTCGCTCTCCAGTATCGTTCGGGACAGGCGATTGAGTTTAGAAACGGTGAGAATTTGTCTTGTTGTACCGGGGTTTGTCGTAATCATTCGAAAAAAAGCTCGTGATCCATGGAAATAGAGTTTACCTGAATTATAAAAAACACTACAATTGCGCCGCAATTAACCCTCAACTCAACAGGTGTTGTTGCATGCTCCGAATCGTCCAAGAAGCCCTTACTTTTGATGATGTGTTGCTGGTTCCTGGCCACTCATCCGTTCTCCCTCACACTGCCAGCCTGAAAACGCGCCTGACGCGCGAAGTGACGCTGAACATTCCTATGGTATCCGCTGCGATGGATACGGTATCTGAAGCCCGTTTGGCAATAGCCCTTGCTCAGGAAGGCGGTATTGGATTCATTCACAAAAATATGCGCCCGGAAGACCAGGCTGCCCATGTACTGGAAGTGAAGAAGTACGAAAGCGGGGTAGTGTCAGATCCGGTTACTGTGAGCAAGGATGCAACTATCGGCGAAGTGCTTAGCCTGAGTAAAAAGCTTGGCTATTCAGGTTTCCCGGTGACTGATAAAGACAATAACCTTATTGGTATTGTAACCGGCCGTGACCTGCGGTTTGAGAAACGTCTTGAACTGACTATCGATCGCGTGATGACCAAAAAGGACGATTTGGTAACGGTAAAAGAAGGCGCCAGCTCTGAAGAAGTGCTTGAACTGATGCACGAGCACCGCATTGAGAAAATTCTGGTTGTTGACGACGCCTTTAAGCTGTCTGGCCTAATCACGGTTAAAGACTTCCAGAAAGCTGAAAACAAACCTAACGCATGTAAAGACTCTCTGGGTCGTTTGCGCGTAGGTGCTGCAGTTGGCGTTGGCCCGGGTACTGATGAGCGTATCGCACTGTTAGTCGAAGCTGGCGTGGATGTGCTGCTAATTGACACGTCGCACGGTCACTCTGAAGGCGTAATCGAGCGGGTAAAAACAGTTCGTAAAAACTATCCTGATTTACAAATCATTGCAGGTAACGTTGCCACTGCAGCAGGTGCTAAGGCACTGGCAGATGCAGGCGTGGATGCGGTGAAAGTGGGCATTGGCCCCGGCTCAATTTGTACTACCCGTATTGTTACCGGTTGTGGTGTGCCTCAGATCTCTGCGGTCGCTGATGCGGTTGATGCACTGGAAGGTACCGGCATTCCGGTTATCGCCGATGGCGGTATTCGTTTCTCCGGTGATATCGCCAAAGCACTGGCAGCAGGCGCGGCCTGCGTGATGGTGGGCAGCATGCTGGCCGGAACTGAAGAAGCGCCAGGTGAAGTCGAGCTTTATCAGGGACGCTATTATAAATCGTACCGCGGTATGGGCTCGTTGGGCGCAATGAATCAAAATCACGGTTCATCCGATCGCTATTTCCAGGAGTCTAACAACGCCGAAAAGCTGGTGCCGGAAGGTATTGAAGGCCGCGTGGCCTATAAAGGCCCTATCGCGACGATCATTCATCAGCAAATGGGCGGCCTGCGTTCGGCCATGGGGCTGACCGGTTGCGCTACTATTGAAGAGATGAACACCAAAGCACAGTTTGTGCGTGTGACCTCGGCAGGCATGGGTGAATCTCACGTTCACGACGTGAGCATCACCAAAGAAGCGCCTAACTACCGACTGGGCTAAACGCTCAACCTCTTACCTTTAGCAGGCTGGTTTTCACCAGCCTCTTTTGTTTATTTATTTACAGGTAACGCCATGACCACAAATATTCATGAACAACGTATTCTAATTCTGGACTTTGGTTCTCAATACACTCAATTGATTGCCCGCCGCGTGCGTGAAATTGGTGTGTACTGTGAGCTGTGGGCATGGGATGTCACAGAAGCACAAATTCGCGAATTTAATCCTCAGGGCATCATTCTTTCAGGTGGTCCGGAGTCGGTACCGGAAGAAGGCTCACCGCGAGCACCTGAATACGTATTTGAAGCAGGTGTGCCGGTGCTGGGTGTATGCTATGGCATGCAAACCATGGCGCACCAGCTGGGTGGCGGCGTGCTGGGCTCTGACAAACGCGAGTTCGGTTATGCGCAGGTAGAAGTGATTAAGCCAAGCCCGCTGCTTACCCATATCGAAGATGCCATTGGCGAGAATGGTAATGCCTTGCTGGACGTGTGGATGAGCCACGGTGATAAGGTATCAGCTATTCCGGAAGGGTTTGTAACCATCGCACAGACGGCATCCTGCCCGCATGCGGCTATGTACAATGAAGAGAAGCAATTCTACGGCGTACAGTTCCACCCTGAAGTGACGCACACCCGTCAGGGCCAGCGCTTACTGACCCATTTTGTAATGGATATCTGTGGCTGCGAAAAGCTGTGGACGCCAGGTGCGATTATTGAAGACGCGATTGCCCGCATTAAAGAGCAGGTCGGTGATGAAGAAGTGGTACTTGGCTTATCCGGCGGCGTTGACTCCTCAGTGACGGCAATGCTGCTGCATCAGGCGATTGGCAAAAACCTCACCTGCGTGTTCGTGGACAACGGCTTACTGCGCTTAAATGAAGGTGAGCAGGTGATGGAAATGTTCGGCGACCATTTCGGGCTGAATATTATTAAGATTGACGCGGAAGAGCGTTTTCTTGCCAAACTGGCAGGTGTTGAAGATCCGGAAGCCAAGCGTAAAGTCATCGGCAATGAGTTTGTTCACGTGTTTGACGAAGAAGCCACTAAACTTACCAACGCTAAGTGGCTTGCTCAGGGCACCATTTACCCGGATGTCATCGAGTCAGCAGGCTCTGCTACCGGTAAAGCCCACGTGATTAAATCGCACCACAATGTAGGTGGTCTGCCAGAAGAAATGAACTTAGGTCTGGTTGAGCCGCTGCGCGAATTGTTTAAAGACGAAGTGCGCAAAATTGGTCTGGAGCTTGGCCTGCCTTACGACATGCTGTACCGCCACCCGTTCCCGGGACCGGGTCTGGGCGTACGCGTTCTGGGTGAAATCAAAAAAGAATATTGCGACTTGCTACGCCGTGCAGACGCTATCTTCATTGAAGAGTTACACAATGCCGACCTGTATCACAAAGTCAGTCAGGCGTTTACCGTATTCTTGCCAGTTCGTTCGGTTGGTGTCATGGGTGACGCCCGTAAATACGACTGGGTAGTGTCACTGCGCGCTGTAGAAACCATCGACTTTATGACAGCCCACTGGGCGCATCTGCCTTATGACTTCTTAGGCAAAGTGTCTAACCGCATCATCAATGAGATCGACGGGATTTCCCGCGTGGTTTACGACATATCCGGTAAGCCACCCGCGACGATAGAGTGGGAATAGTTTTCACTCTTAGCTGCACGTACTAGGTCAATGGGGAGTCGATATGACTCCCTTTTTATTTGAAGAAAAAGTCGTCCGGTCTTTCTCTGACTTTCCACTTCTACTTCTTACTTTCCACTTCCACCTCTTACTTTCCACCTTTACTTAGATGAGAGTCGACAACTCCGCTTTATTGTTGAGTGTTCTGCCGCACAGGGCGATCATTTTGTGGCCCTAACATGTATAACAATCATCACTATTCCTATCTCTGATCACTTTTTCTGACACTGTAAGGAGTTATACATGCTCGCAGTAGGCTACAAACAGGCATCTCCTGAGCTACGACAGGATTCATTTCAGTCTTTTAATATTGCCAAACCGGCGCCGGCCGGGCGTGATTTGCTGGTAAAAATCAATGCTGTCTCCGTGAATCCGGTGGATACGAAGGTACGTAAGTCTGCAAACCCTGACGCGGATGAATTTAAAGTACTCGGGTGGGACGCGGTGGGCACCGTGGAAGCCACGGGCAACGATGCGTCTTTGTTTAAACCCGGTGACAGGGTGTATTACGCCGGCGATATCTCCCGTCAGGGAAGTAACGCAGAATATCAGCTGGTAGACGAACGTATTGTGGGGCATGCGCCGGCGAAGCTGTCCGATGCAGAGGTAGCAGCGCTGCCATTAACGACTATCACCGCCTGGGAATTGTTGTTTTCGCGTCTGGAAGTGTCGCAGGATAAAAATGCGCCGTCTAAAACGCTTTTAGTGGTGGCCGGCGCCGGTGGCGTTGGTTCGATGCTTATCCAGCTGGCACGTCAGCTTACCTCATTGACCATCATTGCCACCGCATCGCGACCTGAAACTCAGCGTTGGGTAAAGGACATGGGCGCGCATCACGTTATCGATCATTCGAAACCTGTTGATGAGGAAATTGAAAAGGCCGGAATGGGCCCGGTAGATTACGTTGCCAGCCTCAGTCATACCGACCAGCACTTTGAAGCCAGTGTTAATGCACTGCGTCCACAAGGGCGTTTCGCGCTGATTGATGACCCTGGCGTGTTAGATATCAGCCTGATGAAGAAAAAGAGTCTGTCGCTGCACTGGGAGTTTATGTACACGCGACCGCTTTTTAATACCGAAGATATCCAGACTCAACATGACATCTTAAATCAGGTTGCGAAGCTTGCTGATAACGGCACCATCAAAACGACGCTGCAGCAACGCATTGGTAAGCTCTCACCCGAAACGCTGTATGAAGCGCATCGTATTCTCGAATCCGGAAAGGCAATCGGTAAGCTGGTACTGACGGGGCTTCACGACTAACCGGTTATGCTTGCGCAATGGGATGTTTGTCGGAAATGAGATAAGCGATGAAGTCCAGAAACAAACAGTGAAGCGCGTGCGTAGCGGACGTGATTGAATATCAGACAAAGTAAACCATACTAAATAAGCGCCATCTGATGTGTTGCTATTCAATCTGGCTCACATTCGTTGGCGTTTTTTGTGTGTGGCGCGCGTAAGTATAGGTTGTAATAAGTGCGTATCTCTTTTGATACGTTCAGTGTCATGGTGCCGTCACAAAAATATCATTTACTATGTACGTTATTCTATCTGCTTACTGCTAAGGTTATTTTTCGTGAATTACACCAGCATCAGCAAACTGGTCATGACGCCGGTTTTGGCCAGTTTGTTTATTCTTGTACTACTCAATGCCGCATCCATTTCCAAAGCCTTCTCACTGCTAAATCATTTTGATGAGCTGGAAAATACCCTGGTGCAGGCCGAGCGTGATGTTAATGATGTGCTAAGTACGTTTAAAACACAGGTTCAGGAGTGGAAGAATGTTTTGCTGCGTGGTCATGACGAGAAAGACCGCAATAAATACTGGTCTCGATTTCAGGAGCGTGAGGCAGAAATCACCCGTGCCATCAATGCATTGCTTGCTAATGAAAGTGTCAGCGATAAAGCGAAACAGGATATTCGCGCGTTTCTGAAAGCCCATGCGGTAATGGCTGAAAAGTACCGCGAAGGGTATCAGGCTTTTATTGACGCTGGATTTGACCCTAAAGTCGGCGACAGTTTTGTAAGGGGGATTGACCGCGAACCAGCAGAACTTTTGAGTGAAATTGCCAATGAAATTGCAGGCCAGGCTACGGGGGCGTTCGACGCATTGCGAGATGATACCCGAAGTACATTATGGATGATTTTACTGGCAGCTATCGCCTTATCAGTACTGTCGGTGGTGTATGTTGTCTACCGTCTGCGTTCTCAGGTTATCGCTCCTATCAAGCAAATTGCCTCAGGAATTTCTGATTTGTCTAAAAGCCGGTATGAAACGCCAATCACGTATCAGAGCCATCATGAACTTGGTGTGTTGGCAGATTCTGCTCGCTCATTATAAACCAAATTGCAAAATTCGGTGCATCAGTTGCGTGAGGCCGAGCGTGAGATGGGCACCGCGGTAACCACCCTTGGCGAAGTGAGCCAGTCGATACAGGGTGGGGCCGATGATCAACGAGAAGCGTCTCAGGCGCTTGATACCAGTACTGACAAACTCCGTGAAATTGTGCAAAGCCTGGTTGCGATAACTGACCAGGTGGCGGTAGCTACCAATAATTCGGAAAAGAATGTCGACAGTTGCTATGTCACCTTTGAAAAAGCCAATCAGGGCTTTAAGCAACTGGAAAAAACGGTTTCTAGCTCCAGTGAGATCGTAAACGCGCTGCAGAGCCGAAGTGCAAACATTCTGAAAGTGGTGAATGTGATTAACGAAATTGCTGACCAGACCAATTTGCTGGCGCTAAACGCGGCGATAGAGGCAGCCAGAGCCGGTGAACATGGCAGAGGCTTTGCGGTTGTAGCTGACGAAGTTCGCGCACTGGCGGCGAAAACACAGCAGTCGACAAAAGAAATCAATAATATTTTAAGCAGCTTTGAGCAAGAGGCGCGCGGCGCAGTAAGTGCGATGGATGAAGGTAAGCGTCTTTCAGAAACCAACGCAGCAGAAGCCCAGACTGCGCTTGCTACGCTGAATCAAGTGGTAAAAGATATTCAGGAAACGGCCAGCGTGGTTGTGGCCCTGAACCGCGCTGCGGATGAGCAGGAAACGGTACTCGGCGATGTACAGGCAATTATCCGCAATGTTGTGGCGTCCTCTGAGCGATACCACGCCTTGTCTCAGCGCGATGATATTTCTGTTTCTATGCGCAACATGGCACAGAATGTCGAAAAAGTGGTGCACAGCTTGACCCGCTAACGCGGCATTGAGAGTATTCATAACGGTCTGGCATAACAGGCCGTTTTTTTTACCTAATGCAGCAGGTGTCATGATACCACTGGTCTTTCATCCCATTTACAGTCAACTGAGTCTGCCCGTACGGCACCGGTTTCCCATCGAAAAATATCAGGGGATCCGCGATGCGCTAAGCGCCCGTGGTATACCGGATAACTGGTTTCATCAGCCTCAGCCTATCGACACTCAGTTGCTGACGACGGCGTATGATCCTGACTATGTAATGCCTTTACTTGAAGGGACGCTGGATAAGAAAGCAATGCGCCGGATTGGTTTTCCCTGGTCGCAACAACTTATCGACAGAAGCCTGACGGCGGTGGGGGGAACCTGTCTGACCGCGGAGCTGGCAGTCAGGCATGGGCTTGCGCTAAACCTGACCGGCGGATATCACCACGCCTTTGATACCTTTGGGTCGGGCTTTTGCCTGTTCAACGATCTGTATCTGGCGGCCAACAGGATGCTGGCAGAGCCTGATATCGACCGTGTGCTCATCATCGACTGCGATGTACATCAGGGAGACGGAACCGCGTGGCTGGCCAGAGAAGATGACCGCATTATTACGTTGTCATTACACGGCGAGAAAAATTTCCCTCACCGTAAACAGCACTCCGATATTGATATTCCTTTGGAAAAAGGCACCGGCGATGCCGATTATCTTGAGGCGCTGGATGCGGCGCTGACGCTGGCCTGGCGATACCGGCCTGATGCCGTTATTTACGATGCCGGAGTGGATATTCACGTGAATGACGATCTCGGGCATTTGCAGATCACGACATCTGGCATCTTGCAAAGAGATAACATGGTATTGTCGCTATGCCGCGAGGCCGGCGTGCCCACTGCCTGTGTGATTGGTGGCGGTTACCAGCGCGATATTCCCGCGCTGGTGGATGTGCATCTACAGTTGTATCGCGCCGCGGGTGTGATTGCGTAGGTGAATCACCTGTAACCGACTGGCCTACAGGAACATCAACTGGAAACCCAGTCCAATACGTTCCTGTGAACGGTTGTAATCGATAAGCGAATCGCCATAGCCATTAAAATACTGAAGCAGTACCTCGTAGCGGTCTGACAGAGGATAAGTAAGATTCAGCTGAATACTGCCACGGTTATGGCCAAAGTTGAGATTATTACGCATGAGCGCGAGTAGCTTAAAATTACCGACTTTCGTGCCATAGCCAAACTCCAGTCGGCCGTAATAATCCAGAATGTCGGGATTGTCATCGCCGGTCGGGTCGGCGGGGTCGATTTTTTCATCTTCCTGGATACGGTACCAGGTTTTCAGGTAATACAGGTCATCGTCGTCACTAAACAGTACCGATGCGAAAAGACGATTCCAGCTTCGCGAGCGTATGCCACTCTGGCCGTTGGACATGTGGTTAAAGCCAACCTGCAACGCGTTAAAATCGTAGCCAAGAAACGTGATATCGGCTTCCTGTTGCCAGAATACCTCGGGTTCGTAATTGGTCTCGCGAAAGGGTTTGGAAACTTCACTGTTATATAACTGCCAGAAGGATGTCAGAGTAAACCCGAAATACAGTCCATCAGCCTGTTCACGCAGATAAAGGGGAAGTTTCACACTTAGCTGGAACTTTGCTTCCCGGTTATCTACTGACTCTGGCGTGAGTTCGCTATTTCCCAGAGAATTAGGATTTGTCACATAACTGATGGGAAGAACATAGTTCTGGCGATGTTGTGTAATCGAAAACAAATTATTTAATGATTCACGATCGGCTTCAAAACGTGAGCTGAGGATCCCCGGCGCCTTTTGCTGTTCAGCCTGCGTGTCTGTGCGATTGGTGGTTTCCTGCGCCGATACACAAAGCGGCAGACACAGGAACGCGGTGCAGGCGCACCATTGAAAAAAATGGCTCACTGAAAACTCCATGGTAAAGCATAAGTAATTAAAACTGCAGCGTTTGTCCCTCGGCCGCTGCAATCAGGGTGAGTGATGATTCTGCAACCTGAATAAACTGATTGCAATGCTCTACAACGGCGTCAATATCATCGTCGGTACGTTCCGGATCATGGCTGTAAAGCGCAAGGCACTTAGCATTGCAGGCCATCGCCAGTTTTACTGCTTCTTCTGCGACGCTGTGGCCCCAGCCTGATTTTGCCGGCATGTCTGCCACCATATACTGTGCATCATGAATAATAACGTCAGCGTCTCTGGCAAAATCGACAAAAGTCATAAAATCCGTTTCTTTTTTGTAAGGGGGGTAGAGCTCATTGTCGGTGATATAGGCAATTTTGCAGTTGCCGTCGTTAATGCAGTAAGCGCTGCCTTTGCCGGGATGATTCATCGGCAGTCGGCGTATAGTCGCGTTACCAATTTTCCAGCTATCCTGGCCGTCGGGAACAACGTGTAAAGAGATATCTGAGGTCAGTGCTTTGGCAGGTACCGGAAACACAGACCCCTGCATCTGCTGTAAAATCTGATCGTGTTCGGGAAGCGCCGTTTGCCCCGGATAAATAATAATCTCGCGGTCTTTTTGATAGATGGGGGCAAAAAAAGGAAAGCCCTGAATATGATCCCAGTGGTTGTGGGTGAGCAGCAAATGAATAGGGCTGGTTTTTTTAACCAGCTGATTGCCCAGTAATCTGATGCCGGTACCGGCATCTAAAATGATGTCGGTACCATCAGTCAGGCTGATATGAACACAGGCAGTGTTACCACCGTAACGGACGAAATCTGCACCCGGCGTGGGGATAGAACCTCTCACACCGTAAAACGTTAACTGCATGTCTCCTCCGTTACTTCCTGTTATCGGATAGGACGTCGTTTACTCAGAGCGAACCAATATGCTCACAAACTGCGTCAATATCCAAGAGTTGTTTATCACCCGTTCGGCGATTCTTATATTCCACCTGCTGATTGTCCAGGTTTCTTTCCCCGATCACGATGCTGTGCGGTATGCCGATGAGTTCCATATCGTTGAACATCACACCCGGACGCTCTTTACGGTCATCAAACAGCACTTCCACACCCATTTCGGTCAGCTTTTGATACAGGGCTTCAGCGGTATCTTTAATACGCTGGGACTTGTGCATGTTCATTGGAATTAGCGCAACTTTGAAAGGCGCGATCGGATCCGGCCAGATGATCCCGAATTTATCGTGGTTCTGCTCAATTGCTGCAGCGACAATGCGCGATACACCGATTCCATAGCAGCCCATGGTCAGTGTCTGATGTTTTCCACTCTCACTCAATACTCCGCAGTTCATGGCTTTAGAGTACTTGTCACCCAACTGGAAGATATGACCCACTTCGATGCCGCGTTTGATTTCAATGGTACCATTGCCATCCGGAGCCGCATCTCCGGCAACCACGTTGCGGATATCGACAGACTCTGGTGTGTTGTCCCAGTTTGCATTGATACGGAAGGTGTTCGCTTCACCTGCTCCGCAGATAAAATCTGTCAGTGCAGCAGCACTGTGATCGACGATAACCGGTAGGTTACAGGCCATTGGGTCAGCAGAGACCGGGCTACATCCTAATAACTGCGTGGCTTTTTCTTCACCGGCTTCCATAAGCGGGGAAGCAACTAAAGGGTGCTTCTCGGCTTTGATATCATTAAGTGTATGGTCAGCGCGTAGAACCAGCGCTACCCATTTTTCTTCCTCTTCTTCCGATGCACCTTTCACCACGATGAGCTTTACTGCATCAGACGCTGATTGACCTTGCGCAGCGTAGAAATCATCCATTGAGCCACTTTCTTTCGTTACCGTTTTCGCAGCCACGCCTGACGGTGTTTGTTGTTCAGGTGCAATGGCTTCTGCCATTTCCACGTTGGCTGCGTAGTCTGAGCTGTCTGAGAAGGCGATGGCGTCTTCCCCCGATGCTGCTAAGACATGAAATTCGTGAGAAACGCTACCGCCGATAGCGCCGGAATCAGCGATAACAGCGCGAAAATCCAGACCCATACGCTCGAATATACGGCTGTATGCACCGTACATATTGTCATAGGTTTTACCCAGGCACTCATCGTCCAAATGGAAGCTATAAGCGTCTTTCATGGTAAATTCACGGCCACGCATGATGCCAAACCGCGGACGTACTTCATCCCGGAACTTGGTCTGAATTTGATAAAGGTTTAAAGGAAGTTGTTTGTAACTGCTGACTTCATTGCGCACCAGAGAGGTAATGACCTCCTCATGGGTCGGGCCTAAAACAAAATCGCGGTTATGGCGATCTTTTACGCGCAGTAACTCCGGACCGTATTCATCCCAGCGACCTGACTCTTCCCACAGGTCAGCAGGCTGTACCACCGGCATCAATACTTCAACGCCACCCGCGCGGTTCATCTCTTCGCGCACGATATTGGCAACTTTGTTAAGCACACGCAGCCCGGACGGCAACCAGGTGTAAAGTCCTGAAGCCAGTTTGCGGATCATTCCCGCGCGAAGCATCAGCTGATGACTGATGACTTCCGCTTCGGCTGGCGTTTCTTTTTGCGTCGACAGTAAGTATTGACTCGTGCGCATTACAACTAGCTTCCTTTATTCGAATTTTTTAAACCCGCGTATTCTAGCGGTTGTCGGCGGTCAACAAAAGCGAAAAACAATGTGTAAATTCCCTGTTTTCGTTTCTCTGCATATCGAACTGACGGTTGGGGTCACATTCGCAGTTTACACCCGTAAACAGATAAGCACATGCCATAGCACAAAGCGATAACGTTTCAGCCTCATGATTTCGCTATACCGACTGGCCAAGATCCGGCGTGGCCGACGACTTGAAGGAGCGCTAATCAGCGATTGATACCAGTGCCGTCACCTCTACCGTGCCGTCACGTACCTGCCAGCTGATATCGTAAGTATAGAGCATAACTTTATACGTTTTATCATCATTATCATGGTGCTGGCGATAGGCAGGGCGGGGATCCTGAGAAAGGATGTTTTTGGTAAGAGACTCAAAGTCCGGGTATCGGGTTAGTGCTTCTTTCAACGCCGGGATGGTGCTTTTGCAAAACGTAACGTCACGGTCTGGTATCGGCACGTAGGATGCCAGAGGGTCGTTGGCGTTGTCGCGGCTGTCTGCATAATTGAGGTAGGGTTTTATATCAATAATGGGGGTCTGGTCTAGCAGGTCGACCCCGGCGACATGCAATCGCAGTTGGCCCTGCTGTTGATCCCAGCCACAGTTTTCCACCAGTGACATGCCAATACCATTCGGTCGGTGGGTGCTGCGGGTAGCAAAAACGCCAAGGGTATCGTTTCCCCCCAATCGCGGCGCTTTTACTGCTGGCTTCCATCCTCTGGGCAGAGTTTCATGGAACATAAACAGCAGCCAGAGGTGTGAAAACCCATCCAGACCTTTAAACACAGCGTCGCTGGTAAATTCCGGCGTCAGGGTAATAACGCCTTTCGCCCGGGCCAGAGAAGACTGTCTTGGAATGGCAAACTTCTGCCTGAACGGCGTGGAGATATGCCCTATGGCACTGACCGTAAAACTTGTGCTGTTCATCCTGAATCAAAATGTAAGTGTATCGTTGTAATAATTGTCTCACATTTCTCACGTAACTTACCCGTACAAGTTTTTTACTTGTCCATCCCAGGCCTCTCCGTGTGCCTTGATGGTTCCCTGGATTAACCCATTTCGGCCCGCTTATTTTTGCGGGCTTTTTTCTTTTTTGCGCATACCACATATTTTGTGAGGCGGGCTGAAGCGGTTGCAGAAAAACGTCGCAGAAAGACGATCTCCTGATGATTGAAATTCATCCATGTGTCACTATATCCACATCACCAGCGTTGTGAGTGCGTGTGTCATTTTTGTGAAGTCATGGGTAGCTTTGCTGCTTTCGGTTCAAACAGGCTTTTTAGTGGCAAGACTACGGCCAGAAAGTTTTTCGCCAGGCTTCAGTATGTCGTGAATGTATAAAGCACAGATACCGCTTACAACGAACAGTTTGTTTTATGTTGCGGGCAGCTATCCACTCTGCACTGCGTAAACAGAATTCTCGCGGAGAGACAAAGGAATAATCCCTGAATTCCCGCATTCGCTATTATTGATGATCGTAATAGGAACACTATGATCGCTGTTAAAAATCTTTCACGGTACTTTGATAAGTTCAAAGCCGTAGATGGCCTGTCCTTCGATATAAAAGCCGGAGATATCGTCGGCTTTTTAGGGCCAAACGGAGCGGGCAAGTCGACAACGATGAAAATGTTGACGGGCTTTTTACCCGCATCAGAAGGCACTATTCATATTAATGACGCTGATATCAGCAAGCACAGTAAGTCAGTGCAGAAAATCATAGGATATCTGCCAGAAGGCGCCCCGGCTTACGGTGATATGACGGTGTATCAGTTTTTGCTTTTCATTGCGCAAATACGCGAACTGAAAGGAAAACGAAAACACGAGAGAATTGCTGAAGTTGTCGCGCAGCTAGAGTTACAGGCTGTGCTCGACAGGCCAATCGATAACTTATCAAAAGGATTCAAGCGGCGAGTGGGCCTGGCCCAGGCGATTATTCACGACCCGAAAATTCTGATCCTGGACGAGCCAACGGACGGGTTGGATCCTAATCAAAAGCATCAGGTCAGAAAGCTTATCCAGGGCCTTAGCGAAGACAAAATTGTTATTATCTCCACACATATTCTTGAAGAAGTCGCGGCGGTATGCAACCGGGTAATGATCATTGCTGACGGCGCACTGAAATTTGATGATACGCCACTCGCGCTACAGCAGAAATCTCGCTTTTATCAGTCAGTGAGTCTGACGATGAGTTACGCGGCGGACATATCCGGGTTAGCTGAGCTTGATGGCGTTGATGATATGGAAGTGGATCGCAAAACCGGCCGCGTTACGCTGTTCCCTGAGCCTGGTGCACACATCCTGCCGCAGGTGGCGGAACATATTCAGTTACGCCGGCTGCCGGTAGAAGACTTACATGTTGACCAGGGAAGACTGGATGATGTTTTCAGAGAAATCACAGCATCAAAGGAGTCGGTGTGATGAGAAATATCTGGATAATAACCAAACGTGAATTCAGCAGCTTTTTTGCCACCCCGGTGGCTTATGTGTTTATCGCCATTTTTCTAATGTTAAGCAGTATTTTTACTTTTTTCATCGGCAATCTGTTTGAGCGTGGTCAGGCTGACTTACTGCCGTTTTTCAACTTTCATCCGTGGCTTTACCTGTTTCTGGTGCCGGCAATTGCTATGCGTACCTGGGCGGAAGAACGTAAATCCGGCAGCATCGAGCTGTTAATGACACTGCCGGTGAGCGTCGGCGAAGCGGTAATGGGCAAGTTTTTCGCTGCCTGGGGCGTGCTGGCTCTGGCGCTTGCGTTAACATTCCCGCTGTGGCTGACGGTGAGTTATCTTGGTGCGCCGGACAATGGAATTATTATTGCCGCTTATGTTGGCAGCTGGTTAATGGCCGGGGCGTTTCTGGCTATCAGCATGTGTATGTCTGCTATGACAAAAAATCAGGTGGTTGCTTTTATTCTGGCCATTGTCGTGTGTTTTTTGTTTGTGGTCAGCGGCTCCGGCATCGTGCTGGACGCGTTTCAGCACTGGGCCGACAACGCCGTTATCGATACTGTGGCCTCATTCAGTTTTCTCACCCATTTTGAATCGATGGCAAAGGGAGTACTTGCGCTCAACGACGTGGGGTATTTCCTCATTACGATGGGTGTCTGGCTTTATGCTAGCCTGGTGATTATCGAACAGAAGAAGGCGGATTAACCATGAGAAAGTTGTCAGTATTTTTAAGTCTTTCTTTGTTGGTACTTCTGTTTGTCGCGCTGGTGGTACTTAATAACCAACTGTTAGGCAAATACCGTGCAGATCTCACAGAGAACGCGGTGTATTCATTGTCTGACGGCAGCAAAGCGGTGCTCGGCGAGTTAGATGAACCCGTTACCCTCTATTTCTTCTACTCCGATACCGCATCAAAAGGCATGACCAGCCTGAGAAACTATGCCAATAGGGTACTGAGTTTACTGGAAGAGTATGAACAGGCCTCAAACGGCAAGGTACGCCTGAAGGTGATTGATCCCGAACCGTTTTCCGAGGCGGAAGATCAGGCGTCGCAGTTTGGTCTGACAGGCGCGTCGATAGGCAGCATCGGGGAAGCGGTCTATTTTGGACTGGCGGGAACCAATACACTGGATGACCAGTTCACAATCAACTTTTTCGATCCACAGAAAGAGCAGTTTCTGGAGTACGACATCAGTAAGCTTATCTATCAGTTAAGCGACCCTGAACCCGTGAAACTTACGCTTATCTCGTCGCTTCCGGTGACGGGGGGTCAAAACCCAATGACCGGGCAATACAGTCAGGCGATGGTGTTTTATGAGCAACTTTCGCAACTCTACGATGTGGAATTACTGAATCCTGAAGCCGAGTCGTTACCGCAGGATACAGACGTAATCATGTTGGCGCATGCCACGTCATTGAGCGAGCCACTTAGTTTTGCTATTGACCAGTTCGTGATGAATCAGGGACGCCTGCTGGCGTTTGTCGATCCACACTTTGAATCTGACCAGATGGCGATGATGGGAGCTATGCAGGCTAACCCGTCAGACATGTCATTACTGGAGAAGTGGGGAATTTCACTGGATGAAGGCGGTGTGCTTCTCGATGAACAGCTGGGACTAGAGATCCGAAGTCAGGATGGGGGCATCGTCAGGCATCCGGGGATCTTAGGTCTTACTGCTGAAAACCTGGATCGCGCTGATGTCACCACAGCAAATCTGGAAATGATCAACGGGGCATCTTTCGGCGCGCTGATTCTGGATAAGAGCAGTGCGCTAAAGCAGGAAGCGCTGATGCAGACATCTGACAACGCTATGTTGATTGATGCGCAGGAGTATGCGCTTAACCGAGAGCCCTCATCATTATTCATGGGGCAACCGGACGCACGTGACAGGTTCACGCTGGCGGCGCGTTTTACCGGTGAACTGGCCTCAGCATATACACAGGCACCGGCAGACAGCGAGGGCACGTTTAAAGCGTCCACCGCCGGCGCTAATATCGTGGTCGTGGCGGATGCTGATATGTTGGTAGATCAGTTTTGGGTGCAGCAGAGCAGCTTTTTCGGACAAACTCTGTATACGCCGTTTGCGAATAACGGCGACTTCATTACCAACGCGACCGAGAATCTGGCCGGTAGTGATGCCCTTATCAGTGTCCGCAGTCGCGGAACTTTTGCCCGTCCGTTCACCCGGGTACAGGCCATTGAAATGAAAGCGGAAGCGAAATTCCGGGAGCAGGAAGAACGTTTACAAAGCCAGCTAGAGCAGACCGAAGCACAGCTTGCACAACTGCAGTCCCAACAGGCTCAGGGGGGCGCACTGGTGATGACGGATGAGCAGCAGACCGCTATTGATGAGTTCGTTGAGCAGCGTGTCGCAATCCGAAAAGCACTCAGAGATGTTCGCTACCAGTTAGAACGCGATATTGATGCGTTAGGCAACTGGCTGAAGTTACTCAATGTCGCCGCCGCGCCTGTGGCACTGGTATTTTTGTTGTTTCTTATCTTCTGGATTGGTAAACGGCGTGCGCCTGCTGCAGTGAAGGAGGCATCCTCATGAGTATACGTGTACTGGTATTGACCACATTGGTGGCGCTATCAGGCTCAGTCGCATACTGGCTTGGTTCGGAGCGAGATGAAGAGTCGGGTCAGATCCAGTCACAGGCATGGATGAAAGGCTTTTCTGAACAGGCGTCTGCAATAAACAGTGTGACAATCAGCAACCCGCAGGGCGTGATTTTTAAGGCGTCTCAACAAAATGGGGAGTGGATGGCCAATCATCTGGATACCATGCAAAGCTTTCCGGTTGACCGCCAGGCATTGGGAGAGCTGGTGGGAGCCTTGCGGAACGCGCAGGTTCTTGAACCGAAAACTGCCAACCCTGATAATTACACACGTCTGGGACTGGAAGCCCTTGATGTACCCGATGCGCAGAGTGTGCTGCTTGAGTTAGCGACCGGCAAGCAGAAGTGGTCTTTAATTGTGGGTGATTCAGCCAGCAGCGGACTGGGGCAGTACGTGCGTGAGCAAGGTCGTGCTGTCAGTTACCTGATAGATACCACGTTGTCATTGCCGCGTTCTTCCATTGACTGGCTGGAAAACGAGGTATTGCCGTTTTCCGATCAGGATATCGAGAAGGTCGTGGTGGCATTTAACCGTCAACCGGAAATGACACTAACCCGCAGTGAGGGAGATGTTGCAGAGCCCTGGATATGGGAGCAACAGCCACGCGACAGCAGTTTGGCGTTTCCCGGTGTTATTGCCCAGACCATCGGGCAAATGACGCCTCTGCAATTTACTGATGTGGCCCCTTATGTACAACATCAGTGGGAGCAGCAGGTACTGATAGGCGATATTGTTTTTACGCTGGGGGATGGCAGTGAAATTTTTGCCTATATGACTGAGGCGGACGATGAAGGGTTGCACAAGATCTGGTTTAGTACACCAGACAGCCCGCACTGGGTGAGTGACTGGGTGTTTACTCTGAACGAATATCAGGCGTCCGTGTTTCAGATTACCAGTGAGCAGCTGCTGCAGCCTGAAGGCTGAATGTGATGTTGGCGATAAGCGCTGGTACCTGTTACACCAATCCGTATTAAGCCTGGCTAAGCATGCGTCAGACTTATTTACATTACTGATATCTGCTGTCGCCGGCTTTCAGAACAAGCTCTGGTATTTCCGCTCTGTCTTTGGCGAGACAGACGTTACTCTTTTTGGGCGTGTTTACAGGCTGCCAGTAGGGTCTGGAAGTGCGCTTCGCCTTTTTCCGTTGTGGTATCGATATTATCGCGGTAAATCTTTTCCGGATCGCCGAAATCCGCCAGAACTCTCTCAATGTCATCTTCACGGATAAGATGAAGTACCGGGTACGGCGAGCGATTGGTAAAGTGTGTGGGTGAGTCTGGCGACTCGCCTTCAAATACATAGTCAGGATGGAAACTGGCGAGTTGATACACACCACGGAACCCCCAGTCGTCGATGAGCCTGTCTGCCATCGACAGAATATCCAGAAAGCCATCAAAAGACTGCACGTCTTCGTTATCGAGGATCAGAAGTGTTGTAGCGATGCTGTCATCACCATCCAGCAACTGGCATTCCTGAAACAGCGACTCCAGTAATTCGCCGGCGTCACCGGTGGCAACGCAATAGCGAATTTTCTCAGGGTGTCGCACAAATCGCGCAAACGGACAGAAATTATGGGCGATAACGACATCGTCGACCCATTGTCTGGTTGCGGCGATTTGTTGTAAGGCTTTCACGAATGAAATTTTACGTAAGCTTCGAGGGTATTTTCAATCAGGCTGGCTACCGTCATGGGTCCAACGCCCCCTGGTACCGGTGTGATCCATCCGGCCCGTTCTTTGGCTTTTTCGAACTCGACATCGCCTACCAGGCTGCCATCGGCCACGCGGTTAATACCGACATCGATCACAATAGCACCTGGCTTGATCCAGTCGCCAGGAATAAAGTTTGGTTTCCCAACTGCGACGACCAGTAAATCAGCGCGGGTTACGTGAGCGCGAAGATCCTTGGTAAATTTGTGGCATGTGGTAACGGTGCAGCCGGCCAGCAACAATTCCAGCCCCATGGGACGACCGACGATATTCGACGCGCCAACAATGACTGCATCCAAGCCTTTAACCGGTCGCTTAGTGGCTTCAATCATCGTCATGATGCCTTTGGGCGTACAGGGCCTGAGTGCCGGTATGCGCTGCGCTAACCGGCCAATATTGTAAGGGTGAAATCCATCGACATCTTTATGCGGATGAATACGTTCCAGCACTTTCTCGGCATTCAGGCCGGCAGGTAAGGGGAGCTGTACCAGAATGCCGTCGATTGTGGCATCAGTATTTAATTCATCAACCAGTGAGAGTAGTTCCTCTTCAGAGGTATCCGCCGGCAAATCAAACGACTTTGAAACAAAGCCCACTTCTTCACAGGCTTTGCGTTTATTGGAGACATAAACCTGCGATGCGGCATCGCTACCCACTAACACAACTGCCAGCCCGGGCTGTCTTTTCTTCGCTTCAATCAAAGAGGATACATAAGAGGCGACATCCTGACGGACTTGTTTGGCAATTTTTTTGCCATCGATCAAATGGGCAGTCATAGTTTGTAAAATCCACGGTCTTTTAAACGGCGCTATATTGTTTCATAAAAGCGGATGTGGCTACCAGCGCAAAGTGAGCTTTGAAGTGTGGTTTTTATCGACAACGTATTACTTAAGTTTTGAGATGACAGAAAAAGCGAACTTTCTTAATTGTTCAAACAGCACTTCAGAATTTGCATTGGGTACGTGAGCGACAGCGTTTTCTCTATTTGAAGATATGTGCCGTAAAAGTGATGGTCTTATGCTCAATTTGAACAAAAAAAGACAGTATTGGGCGCTTTGTGAGCGGTTGTGCATTTTGTCGAAAAAAGTGTTTGACGAGGTCAGGGGTAGTCGGTAATATGCGCCCCCCGTAGCGGTAGTGAAGTTCACAACCTCTACACAGTCGGTGAGTGGCGCAGCTTGGTAGCGCACTTGGTTTGGGTCCAAGGGGTCGCAGGTTCAAATCCTGTCTCACCGACCACTTTTGCAAGCGATGATTCGTCGGGCGCCCGTAGCTCAGCTGGATAGAGCAACGGCCTTCTAAGCCGTGGGTCGCAGGTTCGAATCCTGCCGGGCGCGCCATTGGCGGTCAGGTGGGCAATCAACCTGACTTAATGGAAAGAATCGTCAACGTAAAAAACAGATGGTATACTTTACCGGAAGTTAATTACGACTTGCAGCACCTCTATGGTGGGCGTAGCTCAGTTGGTAGAGCCCCGGATTGTGATTCCGGTTGTCGTGGGTTCAAATCCCATCGTCCACCCCACTTTTTCGCGGAAGTGGTGGAATTGGTAGACACGCTGGATTTAGGTTCCAGTGCTTCACGGCGTGAGAGTTCAAGTCTCTCCTTCCGCACCATATACAATGTATATCCCTATCGTTCGGTGAGTGGCGCAGCTTGGTAGCGCACTTGGTTTGGGTCCAAGGGGTCGCAGGTTCAAATCCTGTCTCACCGACCACTTTTCTAGAAAGTCATCCCAGAAATATTCGAAGAAAGCCAAGACCCCATGGCGGCGAAGCCACGGGTCGCAGTAATCAGCAGAAGTTTTTTCACGACGTCACGAAATGGCTTGTTGAGCGCGATTTAACGAGATCTTTTCCTGATTTTCTCTGTTTCGTTCCGGAAACGCTCATAAAAACGCCAGTAAAGCCCCAAAGGTGTGCTTTAGCCCTCGACTCTGCAATTTGCTGGCTGTATACTACCGCGTCTTTTTTTAACCAATGCGTTAGGCCGTTGGCGCTTCCGGTGCCAAAACAGTGGTGAGACCAACGGTTGTAAACGTGAGATATCGACCTCTACCCCGGTGTGATATGCCGTACTGGCAGGCGGGAGAGGGGAATGCGAACAAAGCGTCTGTAAAGGCGCAAAGTTGAGGTAATACAATGCAAGTTTCAGTCGAGACGACCCAGGGTTTAGAACGCCGTCTTACTATCACCGTTCCAGCTGACTCGGTAGATTCAGCCGTTAAATCTCGCCTACAACAACTGGCGAAAACACAGCGTATCAACGGTTTCCGTCCAGGCAAGGTTCCGGTAAGCGTAATCAAAAAGCGCTACGGCCAGGCTGTACGTCAGGAGATTGCTGGCGATGTGATGCAGCAAAACTTCTATCAGGCGGTGGTACAGGAAAAACTGCAGCCTGCAGGTATGCCTAAATTCGAACTGACCAAAGATGAAGATGGTCAGGATTTCGAATTTGTTGCCTCTTTTGAAGTGTATCCGGAAGTAGAAGTGAAGGGCGTAAGCGACCTGGAAATTGAAAAGCCGGTAGTTGATATCAAAGACGAAGATCTTGATTCAATGATGGAAACGCTGCAGAAGCAACACGCAACGTGGAAAGAAGTGAAACGCAAAGCCAAGAAAGACGACCGCGTAGTTATCGATTTCGTTGGTTCTATTGACGGTGAAGAGTTTGAAGGCGGTAAAGCAGAAGACTTTACGCTGGAGCTTGGCAAAGGCCGCATGATTGACGGTTTTGAAAAGCCAATCGTTGGTGCGAAAGCAGGCGAAGAAGTAACTGTGGAAGTGACTTTCCCAGAAGATTACCACGCAGAAGCCCTGAAAGGGAAAGATGCGGTATTCCAGGTAACAGTGAAAAAAGTGGAAGGTCAGCAACTGCCTAAAGTTGATGATGAGTTCGCGAAGCTGTTCGGCGTGGAAGAAGGTGGCGTAGATGCGCTTAAAGCTGAAGTTCGTAAGAACATGCAGCGTGAGCTGGATCAAACACTGAAAACGCAGGTCAAAGAAGATGTGATTGCGAAGCTGATCGATGCTAACGAGGTAGATATTCCTCAAGCGCTAATCGATCAGGAAGTGAATGCACTTCGCGAACAGGCCAAACAGCGCTTCAGCCAGCAAGGCGGTGGCCAGAATATGCCTGAACTGCCTGCAGAGCTTTTCACTGACAATGCAAAACGTCGCGTTTCTATTGGCTTGTTGCTGGGTGAAATCATCAAGCAGAACGAGTTGAAAGCGGATGAAGCTAAGGTCAATGACATGATCGAGACGCAGGCGTCTGCGTACGAAGATCCGCAAGAAGTGATTGAGTACTACAAAAACAACCAGGAACTGATGCAGCAAATGCAAAATGTTGCCCTGGAAGAGCAAGCAATTGAGTGGGTTCTTGACCAGGCTAAGGTTAAAGAAGTCAACAAAGGTTTTGATGAGGTTATGAACAAACAGGCGTAATTTTTTACTGTCTGATTGACTTAACCTGTCAGCAACTGCTTAAATGCTCGGAGCCTTCCGAGCATTTTTGTTTTTAACGCTAAGAATTCAAGGTAGCTATGACTAATACCCCGTTTGATCCGATGAATGCACTTGTTCCCATGGTTGTTGAGCAAACTTCCAAAGGTGAGCGTTCTTATGACATCTACTCACGTCTTTTAAAAGAGAACGTGATCTTTCTGGTTGGACAGGTGGAAGACCACATGGCTAACCTTATTGTAGCCCAAATGCTGTTTTTGGAAGCGGAGAACCCTGAAAAGGACATCTTCCTGTACATCAACTCGCCAGGTGGTTCAGTGACAGCTGGCATGGCGATTTATGACACCATGAATTTCATTAAACCTGATGTAAGTACCGTGTGTGTCGGGCAAGCAGCCAGCATGGGCGCATTCCTGTTGTCTGGTGGCGCGAAAGGCAAGCGTTACTGCCTGCCGAACTCGCGCGTAATGATTCACCAGCCATTAGGTGGTTTCCAGGGACAGGCGTCTGATTTTGAAATTCACGCTAAAGAGATCCTGTCTATTAAAGAGAAGCTGAACCGACTGATGGCGCAGCACACCGGTCAGGACTATGAGACCGTTGCACGGGATACGGACCGTGATAACTTTTTATCTGCGACTGAAGCGAAAGAATACGGCATTATTGATCAGGTTCTAACAAATCGATCTGACGCAGCCACTACGAAGTAGTATAGTTATAGTATCCTGAACGTGTGATTTCACACTTCTCGTTTTCAGTTCAGGCAAGGCAGAGGCAAACGTAATGAGTGATAAACAGAACGGTGACGGTGACAACAAATTACTGTACTGCTCGTTTTGTGGCAAAAGCCAACACGAAGTAAGAAAGCTAATTGCAGGACCATCGGTATTCATTTGTGATGAGTGCGTTGAGCTGTGTAACGACATCATTCGTGAAGAGATTAAAGAGATTGCGCCTAAGCAAAAGCAGGACGCACTTCCTAAACCTCACGAGATCCACGGGCACCTGAACGATTATGTTATCGGTCAGGAGCACGCGAAAAAGGTGTTGTCGGTAGCGGTATACAATCACTATAAACGTCTTCGCAATGGCGATGTTCATGATGGCGTTGAGTTGGGCAAAAGTAACATTCTACTTATTGGCCCTACAGGTAGTGGTAAAACACTGCTGGCGGAAACGCTGGCGCGCCTGCTGGATGTTCCTTTCACCATGGCGGATGCAACGACACTGACCGAAGCCGGTTACGTGGGTGAAGATGTTGAAAACATCATTCAGAAGCTGCTACAGAAATGCGATTACGATGTAGAGAAGGCCCAGCGCGGCATTGTTTACATTGATGAAATCGACAAAATTTCACGCAAGTCAGATAACCCGTCGATTACCCGGGATGTGTCTGGAGAAGGCGTTCAGCAAGCCCTGTTGAAGTTAATCGAAGGCACTGTCGCATCGGTTCCGCCGCAAGGTGGCCGTAAGCATCCGCAGCAGGAGTTTTTGCAGGTTGATACCTCTAAGATCCTGTTTATCTGTGGTGGGGCATTCGCTGGCCTGGATAAGGTAATTCAGCAGCGAGCGCAGACTGGCTCGGGTATCGGCTTTGGTGCAAAAGTGAAATCCAAAGAAGACGATAAAAAGGTCAGTGAGCTGTTCAAGCAGGTAGAGCCGGAAGATTTGGTGAAATACGGGCTTATCCCTGAGTTCATCGGTCGTCTTCCCGTTGTGACCAGCTTAGAAGAGCTGAGTGAAGAAGCCCTGATCCAAATCCTTCGTGAGCCTAAAAACGCCATTACCAAGCAGTATGGCGCGTTGTTCGCGCTGGAAGATACCGAGCTTGAGTTCCGTGAAGATGCCCTTTACGCCATAGCGAAAAAGGCAATGCATCGTAAAACCGGAGCACGTGGCTTACGGTCAATCGTTGAGGCTGTATTGTTAGATACTATGTATGACTTACCGTCCATGGATAATGTCAGTAAGGTCGTCATTGATGAAACCGTTATCAGAGGGGAGTCAAAACCCATCCTGATATACGACAATGCGGATAAGAAAGCCGCATCCGAATAGAAAAAGGCCTGCGGGCCTTTTTTTGTGCCCGCTTTTTACGATCCGCGAAGTTTGTAGCATCACCGCCATAAGAGATTTTGCAAAAACGTAATGCCTACAAATTTGCAGGTGTCCGGCCACAGTGCCGCAGTGCTTTGTCATCGTGAATAGCTAAAAGTAACAGCAGGAAAAAGCGGTTTTGAAAAGGTATTGCCGGGGTGCAGAGTAAGGGGAGCTGCCACTCATACCGAACCGATTTGCATGTATTCTGTACAAATTACGTCGTAATAGCGGGGCATCCCCATTTATGCGTAACACCGATATAAGAAAGGGTTGCCATTCCGCGTAAAATCGATAATGGTGAAAGAAAGGATTGCGGCATCACCCAAAGACCCTCTGAATCAAAAACCGGATTGAACTTTGTCATCGCATCCCCATATAAATCGACATTGCTAAAAGAGATAGAGAGCACGTATGACAGACGAGCGCGATAATCGCATTGAAATTCCCGTACTCGCGTTACGGGACGTGGTAGTGTACCCGCACATGGTCATACCTTTGTTTGTAGGACGAGAAAAGTCTATTCGTTGCCTGGAAGCGGCGATGGAAAACGACAAACAAATATTCCTGGTTGCGCAAAAGGATGCCGGTGTTGATGAGCCGGAGTCGGATGATATTTACAGCGTGGGGACCATAGCGACCATTCTGCAACTGTTAAAGTTACCTGACGGCACAGTGAAAGTGCTTGTTGAGGGGAATGTTCGTGGTGAAATTGGTGACTATACACAGTCTGAACCGTATTTTACTGCGACAGTCAGCCGGGTAGAAGATGAAACGCTTTCTGAAAGCGAGCAGGAAGTGTTGATCCGCTCTGCGGTTTCTCAGTTTGAGGGATACGTAAAGCTGAACAAGAAAATTCCGCCGGAAGTACTCACGTCGCTTAATGGTATTGAAGATGCAGCGCGTCTTGCCGACACCATGGCTGCCCACATGCCACTGAAACTCACCGAAAAACAAAAAGTGCTTGAAATGAAAGGCGTTAATGAACGTCTGGAATATCTCATGGCACTGATGGAAGGTGAAATCGATCTGTTGCAGGTAGAGAAGAAAATTCGTACCCGCGTGAAAAAGCAGATGGAAAAAAGCCAGCGTGAGTATTACCTGAATGAGCAAATGAAAGCGATTCAGAAAGAACTCGGTGAGCTGGACGATGCGCCTGATGAATTTGAAGCGCTGAGTAAAAAGATTGAAGACGCCAAAATGCCGAAAGAGGCTGAGGACAAAGCGAAAGCCGAACTGCAGAAGCTGAAAATGATGTCGCCGATGTCAGCAGAGGCAACAGTGGTTCGCAGCTATATCGAATGGCTGACGAATGTGCCGTGGAATAAGCGCAGCCCGGTGAAAAAAGATTTGTCCCGCGCCGAACAGGTTCTGGATGCCGATCATTATGGTCTGGAGAAGGTAAAAGAGCGCATCGTTGAGTATCTCGCGGTGCAGCAGCGAGTTAAGAAGCTTAAGGGCCCGATCCTGTGTCTTGTGGGACCGCCAGGGGTAGGTAAAACCTCACTGGGTCAGTCTATCGCCAAGGCTACCGGAAGAAAGTATGTCCGCATGGCGCTGGGCGGTGTGCGGGATGAGGCGGAAATTCGCGGTCACCGTCGCACTTACATTGGCTCACTTCCGGGCAAGCTGATTCAGAAGATGGCGAAAGTGGGCGTGAAAAACCCGCTGTTCCTGTTAGACGAAATTGACAAGATGTCAGCAGATATGCGCGGCGATCCGTCTTCGGCGTTGTTAGAAGTGCTGGACCCCGAACAGAATAACAGCTTCAGTGATCATTACCTGGAGGTCGACTACGACCTGTCTGACGTTATGTTCGTGGCGACGTCTAACAGCATGAATATTCCGGGGCCGCTGCTTGACCGCATGGAAGTGATTCGTCTTTCGGGCTACACCGAGGATGAAAAGCTTAATATTGCGACGCGCCATCTGATAAGCAAACAGATGGAACGTAACGGACTTAAGAAGAAAGAACTGGACATTACAGAATCTGCGATCATCGGCATTATCCGTTATTACACGCGGGAAGCCGGGGTGCGTAATCTTGAGCGGGAAATATCGAAAGTGTGCCGTAAAGCCGTAAAAGATATCCTGCTAAGCAAAAGCAAAGATACTGTCGTAGTGAATCAGGACAATCTGAAAGATTTTCTTGGCGTGCAGCGTTTCGACTATGGAAAAGCCGATAAAGACAACCAGATTGGTCAGGTTACCGGTCTGGCATGGACTCAGGTTGGCGGCGACTTGCTAACCATTGAAACCACCGCCGTACCAGGCAAGGGCAAAATGACCTCTACGGGTTCACTCGGTGACGTTATGCAGGAGTCGATTAAAGCCGCCATGACGGTGGTCAGAAGCCGAGCTGACAAATTGCGTATTAACGCTGATTTCTATGAGAAACGTGATATTCATGTTCACGTACCAGAAGGTGCCACACCAAAAGACGGTCCGAGTGCGGGTATCGCCATGTGTACGGCGCTGGTCTCGACGCTAACCGGAAACCCGGTGAAATGCGAAGTGGCCATGACAGGAGAAATCACATTGCGTGGTGAGGTTCTTGCCATTGGTGGACTTAAGGAAAAGTTATTAGCGGCTCACCGTGGCGGCATTAAAACCGTAGTGATACCAAAAGAGAATGAACGTGATCTGGAAGAAATCCCAGACAATGTGAAAAAAGATTTAGACATTCACCCAGTAAAATGGATTGATGAGGTTCTGGATATCGCTTTGCAAGAACCGGTAGAATCGTTTCAGGTAGTGGACGCTAAATAACCAATCGGAATGCTGCAGCACGTGATTTACAAGGGCTGTAGCGCCTTTTTTAATAAAATAGTACAAAAATTAACCATAAAAACAACGAAACGCCGATTTTTTTAAAATTAGGGCTTTCAAGTCTCAGAAGTTGTGTTACCTTTACTGAGTACTCGCTTGAAGCCTTGTCACTAAAGGGATTGCAGCGATTCATTAAAAGTTAATTATTTGTAACATGTTGCTTGATGTTAATAATCAAGCTTGTTATAACGTCCAAGCAAACAAGTGTATTGGACAACCATATAATAACAATCGAAGGGGATCATAATTGTGAACAAGTCTCAACTTATCGACCAAATCGCTGCTGGTGCAGACATTTCTAAAGCAGCTGCTGGCCGCGCTCTTGACGCATTCACTGACTCAGTAACAGCAGCACTTAAAGACGGCGATCAGGTTGCACTGGTTGGTTTCGGTACTTTCTCAGTTCGTGAGCGTTCAGCTCGCAGTGGCCGTAACCCACAGACTGGTGAGACTATTCAGATTTCTGCAGCGAAAGTGCCTTCTTTCAAAGCAGGTAAAGCTCTGAAAGACGCTTGTAACTAAGCGCAAAAAACAATTCGAAAAGGCGATGGCATGTCCATCGCCTTTTTTATTTGTGCACGCAAATTTGTGGTATCAAAACGGCCGCAAGAACGCGTAAAAGTTTCGCGTTTCGGTTAGGTATTACGCTATAATCACCGCTTATTTTGCCCGCCTCCACATTAGTTGGCACGTTACTTAACGTCAGGGGCAATTGTTGTAAGCAACGGAGTTGAAATTTAATCATGCTAGAAAGAATCAGAGAAGGTTCTCAAGGCCCTTGGGCGATGATCGTAATCGGTCTAATCGTTCTTAGTTTCGTATTTGCAGGTGTAGGCAGCTATCTGACATCGTCAGGTTCAAATGCAGCTGCGACCGTGAATGGCGAAGAAATAAGTGCACAGGAACTTGAGCGCGCCTACCAGAACCAACGCCAGAGAATGGAATCACAATACGGTGAAGGCATTGCATCCTTGTTCTCAAGTGAGAGCTACCTTCAGGATTTTCGCCGTAATGTGTTGGATCGGCTTATCGCAGAAAAACTCATCCAACAAAAAGCGGCTGAGATGGGTCTTCGCGTCAGTGATAAACAAATTCGCGAAGCCGTCGCCACCATGCCTGAGTTTCAGTTTGACGGTAAGTTTGATAACGAGCGCTTCAAAGCGATCCTGGGGCAGAATGGTTATCAGGTCGCTGACTTTTTGAGCATGATGCGCACGCAGATGACGCAATCACAGCTTGCTGCGGCGCTAAATAGCTCCGAGTTCGCGTTGCCAGGTGAAGTGAAACGCGCTTATGACCTGCAGCAACAGACCCGCGATGCGAAAACGGTACTGGTTAGCGCAGAGGCTTTCGCCTCGGATATTACTGTTTCTGATGAAGAGATTCAGGCCTATTACGATGAAAATATCACGGCGTTTGATACTGATGAGCGCGTGAATATTGCGTATATTCTGCTTAATGCCGAAGACCTCAAAGCAGATGTTGAAGTCTCTGATGAGGAAGTTCAGACCTACTACAACAATAATATGGGTGCATACAGAACGGACGAAGAGCGCCGCGTATCACATATTCTGATTGAAGCGGGTGATGATGCCGATGCCGCTCGTCAAAAAGCGGAAGAGGTTCTGGAGAAAGTGAACAGCGGTGAAGATTTTGCTGAGCTTGCTGAAACCTATTCCGATGATACGTTTTCTGCTGAAAATGGCGGCGACCTTGACTTCATCTCACCGGACATGATGGATCCTGCTTTTGATGAGGCAGCGTTTGCGCTTCAAAATGTGGGCGATGTGAGTGACGTGGTTGAATCAGAATTTGGCTTCCACATCATTAAGCTAACAGATATTAAATCAGAGCAGGTTACACCGCTTGCTGAAGTAGAATCTGATATTCGTGACAGGCTAGCCTCAGACAAAGCCATGGAGCGTTTTTACGAGCTGCAGACTGCAATGGCAGAAGTGGCATTTGAACGTCCTGACTCTCTGGACGATGTCGCTGCAGCGGTAAACGGAACGATTCAGGAAACCGGGTTTTATTCTCGTAACACAGCGCCGGTCCCACTGGATTCGGCAAATGCCATCGATGTTGCATTCTCTGCTGAACTCATCGAAGATCGCGTAAACAGCGATATCGTTGAATTAAGTGAGAACACCGTTGCCGTAATGCGCGTTCGTGAGCACCAACCTCAGCGCACACAAGCGCTGGAAGAGGTCAAAGAAGGCATTGTGGCAACCGTTCAGGCTGAGAAAGCCCAGCAGCGCGCACAAAGCTGGGCGCAAGACGTTGTGGCATCACTCAATGAAGGCAATGATGTAACCGCAATGCTCGATGAGTACGATCTTGCCTGGGAAAGCCATGACGGCGTTACCCGCAATGGGGGACAACTCCCACGTGGTATGGCAGATGCGCTGTTCCGCTTGTCTCCGGAATCAGGTAGCAACACCGAAGTGACGTCACTGGCGTCCGGCGATGTTGGCATTGTTCAGCTGCTGGCTGTGAACAGTGGCGAAGCGCTGGCTGATGAACAACGTACGCAATTGCAACAGCAACTTGCGCAGATGTACAGTCAGAGTATGTATCAGACTTATATCGATGCACTTCGTGAACAGGCGGAAGTTACGATTAATCCGAACCTGTAATTCTTGAAGTATGTTAAAGAGCCGGCGTTATGCCGGCTTTTTTGTGTGCGTTATTGCAGCGGATTGGCAAAATGGACCGATGGCTTGTAATTACTTGCGATAATTAATGTGTGAGATAGAGCATTAACGTGTAGAAACCTGCGATAACCAGAGATATCACCAGAATATAGGTGAAACCCTGTTTTCCCTGGCCCAGTGAATAGCCGTTAGATTTAAGGTAGCCAAACCAGAGCAGGCTTAACACCAGTGGTATCAGCACGATAATTTTCAGCATCTACATACTCCTCAATGGCGCCGAAATAATGAAACAGATTAAGTAAAATGTCGCAACTTTGAAAGTTTGCATATTCACTCAGTATTATTTTATACCACGATGCCATGATATCTGATCGCTTCAAAGCGGTTTACTGAAACTTCACCCTTGCTGATGCATCCCGCAACAAGATATCGCTACTGCCAGTGACAGTAATGACATTGATTCACCGTGAACATCTTATAGGTGCCCTGTCCCTTAACAGCAACATTTTCACTTACTGTAAACTAACAGTTTCTGCGAATTTTTCTTTTAATATTTATATCTTATTGAAAAATAATAGTAAAAGTCAGCCATTCTAAGGTGGGAATAGTTATTGCTTGTTTTCGGCGTATCTCCGCGTGTTTTATGCGGTTACATCGTGTTATGTAGAGTTCATCTTCCGGAGAAATTTGTTATGCGTTTTTTTGCAGCGTTAGTGCTTTCAGCGTTGGTCAGTTCTGGTGTCATGGCCGCTGACAGAAGTCATAGTCCGGTACAGTTACAGGCAGAGCAACGAGCCAAGCAACTCAGTCTGCCCGCAGGCTGGCAGCAACAGCTTAAAGTGGGTAGCACGTTAGACAGAACCTTATTCGAGGCATCTGAAGTTGTCTATCGCGATCCCGAATTGGGGTTAATGACCATCCAACTGGAAGATAAGTTCGTCAGAGTGGTTGCCGCGACACATGAAATTCTGGATGTAACTGATGATTTTTAACTGTCATTAATCTGTATTGCTTCTGTTATTTCAGTGTCACAGAAGGTGCGTTTAATACAGATTGAACGTAATTTTGCTTCTGAGTTAGTTAATGACACTGAATGTTTTATCTTCTTCTCACAGCGAAACCAGCAGCCTGCGCTTCGCTGAAATACTGATGGCGAGGGAGTCGGTGACTCCCAATGACGCGGGTTGCCAGACATTTCTTATTCACCGCCTTTCAAAGCTTGGTTTTCACTGTCAGCAGCATGTGATCAACGGGGTCTCTAACCTGATAGCACGTTGGGGGCAGGGTCCGGTTAATTTTGCTTTTAGTGGACATACCGACGTTGTTCCTCCTGGTCCACTGGATAAGTGGAATTCCGCGCCGTTTTCCCCGGTAGTTAACAACAGTATTCTCTATGGACGCGGTGCTGCTGATATGAAAACCGGAATCGCTGCGATGCTGGCTGCAACCGAGCGCGCCATACCGTCGTTAAACCGTGATGATGTCAGTTACTGGTGGCTCATTACCAGTGACGAAGAAGGTGAGGCGGAGTACGGCTCGCAGTGGATCAAGCAGTGGCTGGATGATGCGGGCGTGTCTCTGGACATGTGCATCGTCGGTGAGCCGACCGGATCTGTGCGTACCGGCGATACCATGAAGGTCGGACGCCGTGGTTCGTTATCCGGGACTATTACAGTAACCGGAAAACAGGGACACGTGGCATACCCACACAGCTGCGATAACGCAATTCATCGGGCCAGTAAGATCATTGAGGCGCTGACAGGGTATCCCTGGAAAGCGGGCAGTGCCGACTTTCCTGGTACCAGCCTGCAGATAACGCATCTCAATAGCGGCACGTTTACCGACAACCTGGTGCCTGGAGCCGCGCGTATCGAATTTAATGTGCGGTATGATAACGACTTTACTCAGCATAGCCTGTGTGAGCTGTTACACGCGCTGATTAACGGCGCGGATGATACCGCAAAAGTGCGCTGGTCCAGACCTTGCCGTGCGTATATGAGCCAGCCCCGCTCAGAACAATGCCTGATGCGCTACTGTGAAAGCGCCATTAAGCGGGCTACCGGCCGCTTCCCGGCGATTAGCACTTCCGGAGGGACATCCGACGGGCGATTTTATGCCAGTGAGCGCACTCAGGTCGTCGAGCTGGGGGTGCCTAACAACACCATACATCAGGTAAATGAGCATATTCACCTGTCTGATCTTGTGACATTAGAAGACGTCTACACGGATATTCTGCTTCAGTTGAGGCGGCATCGCTAATTGCGTTGCGCTCGATGTCCACTATGTGGCGATGCATATTCATGCTGCGCCCTTATTCTCTCTGATAAGCCAAAGTCTTTGCTACTGGCTCGGGCTTGTTCCTGATTTTCCGGCTGCACCGTAAGCGCCTGCAACTGTTAGCGGGTAATGTACGCACAGGAAGTAAAAAGCAGCCGTGCACTATGAGTTATAATGCAAGGCTGCGAAATACAACTATCAGGCGGTGGCCTGCAGGGGGGCTTGTGATAAGTATCGCTTGCGTTTCTTTTCCGTCAGGGAGTTAAGGTCGACTACGACTAACCCGTCAATACAGTCAGCAAAGTCAGGATCCACATTAAAATCCAGAAACGCGACCCCCTCTTTTTCACAGATCTCTGAATATTGCTTGTAAAGGGTAGGCACATTAACGCCCATATTTGCCAGCAGGTGTTTCAGTTCACTGAACTCTTTTTTGTAGTTTTCTCCGCTGAAGGTGTGCAACGCGTCGGCGCTCACCTGATAGGGTAGCTTAGAGGTAGCCTGACCAAACCGGGGAGGAAAATGGGTGCGGTAGAATTGTACCAGCAGATCTTTGGCTGGCTGAGGATAGGCATTGCTTAAGCTGACAGCGCCAAACAGATAGCGATATTTTGGATAGCGGCTTAAAAACGCGCCGATCCCAAACCATAGGTAATCGAGACTGCGCTTGCCCCAGTACCGCGGTTGCACGAAGCTGCGACCAAGCTCCAGACCTTCGGCGAAAAGGTTTTGATTATCGCCGTCATAATTGAACAGCGTGGCAGAGTAAAGGCCAGTGGGATGATCAGGCTGGCTGAGTAATTCTGCATCGGCGAAACGATAGGCGCCGGCGATTTCAAGGTCGTTATCGTCCCACAATACCAGATGGAAATAATGCGAGTCGTACTGGTCGATATCCCGGCGCTTGTTTGTGCCTTCACCAACGGCGCGAAACGCCACTTCACGCAGCCTGCCAATTTCACGCATGATTGGCGAACAATGCGTATGCTGGTAAAGGTATATCGATTTCCCGTCTCCGGTCTCCCCGAGGTGTTCGCACTGTCTGATGGCGCGAGCCAGTTCTTTTCGATCCTCCGGTAACGCAATCGAGGCCTGAGTATCGAAAATGCCTTTTTTATTTCCACCGATGCGATACAGATGGCGCTTAAACAGCTTAACCTGATCTTTCAGGGGGATCGTAAGTGTCTGATAGCTTTCATACGGGATCACTTCACCAATACGCATCGGCAGATGCTTGCGACGCTGTTTAAACATCTCTTTTACCAGTAACGCCGTTGCTAATGGTTTATAGACCATCGAGACCCCATAAAACAGCGGGGAGTTCTTGGCATCAATGTATACTGGCAGGATAGGTGCTTTCGCTTGTCTGGCTATTCGCAAAAAACCGCTGTGCCAGCGTGTATCACGCACGCCCTGAGGGCGCAGGCGGGAGACTTCGCCTGCAGGGAATATCAACACAGCACCCTCACCACTAAGATGCGTCTGAATGGCTGAGAGGTGCTGTTTTGGCGTGCCACCCTGCATATTGTTTACCGGTAGCAGCATGTCATGCAGTGGTTCGATGGCCATCAGCATCTGATTGGCAACGACTTTGAGATCGTGTCTGACCTCACTGACTAACTTGATGAGGGCCAGTGCATCCAGAGAGCCTATCGGGTGGTTAGCAATAATGACTACACGACCCTCGCTGGGGATACGTTCTTTTTCCACATCCCGGGTAGAGTAGCTGATATTAAAATACTCAAGTACCTGCTCAACAAAATCGATGTCGTGATAGTGAGGGTAGGTTTCACCGAACTCGATGATTTCACGCTCATGCAGCAAATGGCTGAGCAAATAGGACAGGGGCTTGAACAGCCATGGCTTATCTACCACCTGAGGGTAATGCTTTGTCAGAACGTCATCTACAGTAAACATGATCTTTCCCCGTTTTTGGCGAACAATAGCAGCCTAATGTGACGTTTTTTGCGCACTTTCTTTTCACTTATTTGACACGTACATTCATGCTTACAGCCAGGTACTCACTCGTCGTTAGGTTTTTTATATGAACCCGTCAGGCCTGTAAAAGGCCGCCTCAATTTGTTACCTGGCTGTATGCCTGAGCAAGCATACACGTGTTCGCATCTTCCCCGGCTTGCCCGGATTCTCCGACAGCAATGAAACGCAGGCTGTTGCCTGTGGTGAAAAAGTGTGTAGGCCGCCCTCCCGGCTACAAGCCATAGCGACCATTTACGTGATCGATTCTATCCTGAGCATCAGGCCGCCTTTGATGTCGAGCTGTCCGGCTTGATGGCAGAGACATTAGAGGTCTGGTTAGCCGTTTTAAGCCAGTAAATAAGCGACAGGTTACCTTCAGCATCTTCGGCCAGTGCGCTGCAATTCTCTATCCAGTCACCATCGTTAACATAGTGAATGCCGTTTTCCACAAGGCTCTCAGGGTGATGAATATGCCCGCAGATGACACCGTCTAATTGCATGTCACGGGCCTTGTCGCAGCAGGCAGTGCGATAACGCGCAATGGCCTCGTTAGCGCCTTTGATATGCTTTTTGATATAACCTGCCAGTGACCAGTACTCCCGTTTTCGCCACTGGCGAAAGCGGTTAAACCAGCGGTTCAGAAACAACAGCAGGTCGTAGGCCTTATCGCCAATCCAGGCGTGAAACTTCCCTAAGGTGACATCAGCATCGAACTGATCGCCATGCAGTACCAGATACTTCTTTCCCTGAGCGGTGGTGTGTACAAGTTCACGTTCTATTTCGATATCACCAAACGCCATTCCTGAATACGATTGAATAGGCGCATCATGGTTTCCAGGCAAATAAACAACACGGGTACCTTGCTGGCTCATTTGCATCAGTTTATGCATGACCTTGTTGTGTGAGGCAGGCCAGCGAAACTGTCTGCTCATTTCCCACATGTCGACAATGTCGCCTACGAGGTAGAGCGTGTCGACGTCAATTCGATGTAGAAAGTGAAGAAGGTAGTCAGCTTTACAGTCTTTATTGCCGAGATGAATGTCGGATAACCAGAGTGAGCGATAGAAGGTGCGTTGCATAGCGGCGTTCCAAAGTAATGACTTTGGAAGGTCACTATAGGCAGGCTAGTTGACAGTTCAGTGACGCTCGCTTGACGATTACATGAAGGTTGCTTGACGAACTAATGACACCAGGATGCAGCTAAGCGCGTTTTTCAGGCACAAAAAAAGCACCCGGAGGTGCTTTTTTAACTGCTTGAAAAAGCTTAGCCCAGCGCTTTGATTTGCGCAGACAGGCGGCTCTTATGACGAGCAGCTTTATTCTTGTGAATCAAACCTTTGGTTGCCATTCTGTCAAGAATCGGAGCAGCAGAAGCGAATGCAGCTTGCGCGCCTTCTTTGTCGCCATTAGCGATAGCCGCTACTACTTTTTTGATGCTTGTACGAGTCATGGAGCGACGGCTGGCATTATGCTGACGACGCTTTTCGGCTTGAATTGCACGTTTCTTAGCAGACTTAATGTTAGCCAAGGTGTAACTCCCAAAATAAATTCATGTCAAAAACGAGGGTGCGGAGTATGCCGAGTCACCGAACATTTGTCAAACAGTTTTGCATGACAACCACAATTTTCTCTGTTACGAAAAGATTGTTTGCGTGACATCAACGTTTTAGGTGTGTGATTTGGTCTATCCTGTTGGACATGCCACCGTTTGAGACGACACCAGCAAAGGAGCAAACCATGATCACTATCGCTGATATTATGACATCATCGGTCATCACTCTGACACCGCACGACACGTTACGCACTGCCCATGATACCACACGTAACCAGGGGATCAGACATCTGCCGGTAGTCGATTCTGACAGTGGTAAACTTGTGGGGATCGTGACGCAGCGTAGTATGATAGCAAAAGTCATTAGTCTGATGAATCTTTATGGTGCGCAAAACATCAGTACGCATGAAGAGCAAACGAGTATCATGGAGGTGGCCGTCGTAGACTTTGATACGGTATCTCCGACAGACCCAGTTAAAGAGGTTGCCCCTTTTTTCCTGAAAAATAAGCATGGCTGTCTGCCTGTTATCGGCGAAGATGGAAAGCTTTCAGGGATTGTGACTTCCTCAGATTTTGTTAAATTATCAGTCTCATTGCTGGAGCAACTTGAACACTGACCGGATAACGTATTCCGGGAGGTAGCGACACAAGCTCTGGCGATATTCCTCCTCTTAAATGATTTACGGTGCGCTGACGCGGCCGGGTCAGTGTATGAATAAGGGCTTGTGTGTCAGGGAAGTTAATTAAATCGGGGCTGGTAGTCAGTCTGATGACGCTGGTTTCACGTGTGCTTGGCCTGGCACGGGATGTTGTAGTTGCTCGTCTCATGGGAGACGGGGCTGCGGCGGACGTGTTTTTCTTTGCCAATAAAATTCCTAACTTCTTGCGCCGGCTGTTCGCAGAAGGCGCGTTTGCACAAGCGTTTATACCGGTGTTGACGGAAGTCCATCAGCAGGACGACAAGCGCCAGTTGCGGGAATTTGTCGCGAAAGTATCCGGCACGCTCGGGGCCATTGTGTTTGTGGTCTCACTTATTGGCGTCATTGCCTCCCCGGTGCTGGCGGCGTTGTTTGGAACCGGTTGGTTTGTCGCCTGGTGGGAGGGCGAACCAGATGGCCAGAAGTTTGAGCTGGCCTCGACTATGCTGAAAATCACCTTTCCTTATCTGGCGTTTATTTCCCTCACCGGACTCGCTGGCGCTATTCTTAACACGCTGAACAAATTTGCGGTGGCCGCTTTTACGCCGGTACTGCTAAACGTCTGCATTATTGCGTTTGCCGTCTGGATGGCGCCGAATATTGAACAGCCCGCGTATGCGCTGGCCTGGGGCGTATTTGTGGGCGGTATCGTACAGCTGTTATTTCAGTTGCCGTTTTTGTTCCGTGCCGGCTTGTTGGTTAAGCCAAAGTGGGGCTGGCATGATCCTGACGTGGTGAAAGTCAGAACCCTGATGATTCCGGCGCTGTTCGGCGTGTCGGTTGGCCAGATCAATCTGCTCTTCGATACCTTCATCGCCAGCTTCCTGATGACCGGCTCTATCAGCTGGCTGTACTATTCCGACAGATTACTTGAATTCCCGCTGGGGCTGTTTGGTATTGCAATCGCCACGGTCATTTTGCCTACTTTATCGCGCAATCATGTGGCAAAAAATCCGGCGGCATTTTCCGGCAATATGGACTGGGCCGTGCGCATGGTGTGCGTGCTGGGGATCCCCGCTGCGGTTGGCCTCGGTACGATGGCAGAACCCATTCTGACCGTGATCTTCCAGCGTGGTGCCTTTACTGCAGAAACGGCCAGAATGGCCTCGTATTCGCTGACGGCTTATTCTTTTGGCCTTATCAGCTTCATGTTGGTAAAGGTACTCGCGCCCGGTTTCTACTCCCGCCAGGATACCAAGACACCGGTCAAATTCGGAATTTGGTGCATGGTTGCCAATATGGTGTTTAATGTGGTGCTGGCGATACCTTACGGCTACATTGGTCTGGCCATCGCTACCAGTATGTCGGCCACGATGAATGCGGTACTGCTGTATATCACGCTACATAAACAAGGCGTGTTCAGCGTTAGCCGCGATACGGTGCTATTTGTAATGCGTGTCTTGGTTGCCTGTATCGCAATGGCGGCGCTTATCCTGTATCGCGATAAGGGCGACGCGTTTTACGCCCTCGATTTGTCTACCCAGATCCTGAACGTGGCAATCACCATTTTGCTCGCCGCTGGCGTCTTTGCAGTGGTATTGCTGATACTGGGAGCAAGGCCACGACATTTCCGTGCTGTCGGCGGCTAACAGAGCATTGGTATTCCTGTCCGTGTCGTTTATAATCGCGGGCTTTGTCATTTTACGTAATTTCAGATCAGAGGCAGTATTACACAGTGGAATTTATCCGCGGCCTGCAGAACATCCGGCCACAACATAGCGGTTGCGTACTGACTATCGGTAAATTCGATGGGGTGCACAACGGCCATCAGGCGGTACTGGCCAATGTGAAAGATAAGGCACGTGAACTGGGGTTACCCGCCACTGTCATGGTGTTTGAGCCGCAGCCGGAAGAAGTTTTCACCCCTGAGATAGCGCCAGCCCGGCTGAGCCCGCTGCGGGAAAAATATCTGCTTCTGAAAGAGCAGGGTATCGATCGTCTGCTGGCAGTGAAGTTCAATCGCGAGTTTGCCAGTCAGAGTGCCGATGAGTTTGTGCACCACTTGCTGGTGGACAGACTCGGCGTGAAATTTCTTGTCGTCGGTGACGATTTTCGCTTCGGCAAAGCACGGCAGGGCGATTTTGCCATGTTAGTTGAGGCCGGTAAAAAGTACGGTTTTGAGGTCGTCAGCACACAAAGTTTTCGTATGGATGATTGCCGGATAAGCTCAACGGCAATCAGAGAAGCGTTGGACAGCGGTTTATTTGAGCGTGCGGAAGAGATGTTAGGCAGGCCATTTTCTATTCGTGGACGGGTTGTTCACGGTGAGAAAAAGGGGCGCACTATCGGTTTTCCCACTGCAAACGTATTGCTAAAGCGCTGCCGGGCCCCAATAAATGGGGTGTTTGCCGTAAAAGTCTCGATAAGCGGCAAGATGTACGATGGCGTCGCCAACGTGGGGACTCGCCCTACGCTTAACGGTGAACGCAATCAGCTGGAGGTGCACCTGTTTGATTTTGACGAATCGATTTACGGACAGTCGATTGATGTGTACCCGCTGAAAAAATTACGCAACGAGGTGAAGTTCGACTCCTTCGATGCACTGAAACAACAGATTCAAAAAGACGCACAGGATGCGCGCCTTTTTTTACAAGCCAGAACGTCGCTGTGATACGCTCGCAGCTCCCATAATTTGCCAAAAAGTAATGCTTTGCCAACAGCGTGCAAAGCCGATGGATAAAACAAGTTTATGAGTGATTACAAAGCCACACTGAATCTCCCGGAAACACCGTTTCCAATGCGCGGTAACCTGGCCAAACGTGAGCCGGATATGCTGAAAGCGTGGAATAACGAAGAGTTGTATAAGCAAATTCGTGAAGCGAAAGCGGGGAAAAAACCGTTCATTCTTCATGACGGCCCCCCGTATGCTAACGGCGATATTCACATTGGTCATGCGGTAAATAAGATCCTCAAAGACATCATTGTAAAATCCAAGACATTGTCTGATTTTGACTCACCATACGTTCCCGGGTGGGATTGTCATGGCCTGCCAATTGAGCTGATGGTGGAGAAAAAAGTCGGTAAGCCGGGCAAGAAGGTGACAGCTGCAGAGTTTCGTCAGAAGTGCCGCGACTATGCACAAAAGCAAATTGACGGCCAAATGGCTGACTTTAAACGTCTGGGCGTTTTCGGTGAGTGGGACAATCCTTACAAGACCATGGATTATCGCTCAGAGGCTGACATTATCCGAGCGCTTGGACAAATCGTCTCATCCGGCCATCTGGAAAAAGGTTTTAAACCTGTCCATTGGTGCACGGACTGTGGTTCTGCGCTGGCAGAAGCCGAAGTCGAATACAAAGACAAAGTATCTCCAGCGATTGATGTAAAATTCCCTGTCGCAGACACAGATGCGATTGCTGCTGCATTTGGCGTGAGTGCCGATGATTTAACTGCGCACAAAGCCGGTGTGGCAATCTGGACCACGACACCCTGGACACTGCCAGCTAACCGCGCTATCAGCTTACACCCAGAACTGACGTACTCACTGGTAGAAATGAAACCCTCGAACGAGTGGATTGTCGTCGCGCAGGACCTGTTGGAAAGCTGCATGACCCGCTATGCCGTAGAAGATTTCAGAGAAGTCGCTACCTGTCTGGGTGAGTCGCTGGATACGCTGAAAGTCAATCATCCGTTTTTGGATATCACGGTTCCTCTGATCCTCGGTGATCATGTTACGACTGAATCAGGTACGGGTTGTGTGCACACAGCACCGGCGCATGGTGTAGACGATTTTAACGTAGGTAAGCGCTATAACATCGAAGTGTATAACCCGGTAGGCAATAACGGCGTATACCTGGACAATACCCCCTTGTTTGGTGGTCAGTTTGTATTTAAAGCGAATGACGCCATCATCGAGACGGTGGCTGAGAAAGGCAATCTGCTGCTTAACGTTAAATACGAGCACAGTTACCCGCATTGCTGGCGTCACAAAACGCCGATCATTTTCCGCGCTACGCCGCAGTGGTTTATCAGCATGGACAAGAACGGTCTGCGTGACGCGTCGCTGGAACAAATCAAGCAAACCAAATGGATCCCTGACTGGGGCCAGAATCGCATTGAAAAAATGGTCGAAGGCCGTCCTGACTGGTGTATTTCCCGTCAGCGTACCTGGGGGGTGCCAATTCCACTGTACGTGCATAAAGAGAGCGGTGAATTGCATCCAAATACCGCTGAACTGATTGAGCAGGTAGCCCTGAAGGTAGAGCAATCGGGCATTCAGGCATGGTGGGATATCGATGATGCCCAACTTCTGGGTGACGAGTCTACACAGTACGAGAAAGTGCTGGATACCCTGGATGTCTGGTTCGATTCAGGCGTGACGCATTACTTTGTTGTCGATCGCCGTGACGACATTCCGGCATCAGCCGATTTATATCTGGAAGGCTCGGATCAGCATCGCGGTTGGTTTATGTCTTCGCTGATGACGTCCACGGCTATGCATGGTCATGCGCCCTACAAAGAAGTGCTGACCCACGGCTTTACCGTGGATGCTCACGGCAAAAAAATGTCAAAGTCACTGGGCAACGTGGTAGCGCCGCAGGAAGTCACCAACAAGTTGGGTGCTGATATCCTGCGACTGTGGGTGGCCTCAACTGATTATCGCGGTGAAATCGCGGTCTCTGATGAAATTCTGAAGCGTGCTGCGGACAGCTACCGTCGTCTGCGTAATACGTCCCGCTTCCTGCTGGCTAACCTGAACGGGTTTACCCCGGCCGATGCCGTGAAACCAGAAGAGATGGTGGCGCTGGACAGATGGATTGTGGCGCGTGCGAATGCACTGCAACAAGAACTGATAGCTGCGTACGAAAAATATGATCTGCTGGTGGTTACCCAGAAGCTGATGCACTTCTGTTCCATTGAACTGGGCTCGTTCTATCTGGATATCATCAAGGATCGTCAGTACACCGCGAAGCAGGACAGTAATGCCCGTCGCTCGTGTCAGACAGCCCTGTTCCATATTGTAGAAGCGCTGGTGCGCTGGATGGCGCCAATCACCAGTTTTACTGCACAGGAAATCTGGGAAGAAATTCCTGGCGAACGTGCGAAGTTTGTATTTACCGAAACCTGGTATGAGGGCCTGTCGGCCTTTACCGCTGATGATACCTTCAGCGATGCTTACTGGGAGACAGTACTGAAAGTCAAAGAGGCTGCTAACCAGGCAATGGAGCAGGCGCGTAAGGACGGTCGTTTAGGCGGCTCTCTTGAAGCCGACATTACGCTGTATGCCAACGATGCACTACAAAATGACCTGGCGAAACTGGAAGATGAGCTTCGCTTTGTGTTGATCACCTCAGGCGTGTCGCTGCACAGCGAATCTGAGAAAACTGAGGCGGCACAGGCAACGGGTGTCGATGGCTTGTGGATTGAAGTCGGTAAAAGCGAAGGTGAAAAGTGTGTCCGCTGCTGGCATCACAGAACCGACGTGGGCAGTGACAGTAACCATCCTGAACTATGCTCACGTTGTGTAACAAATGTCGATGGCGAAGGAGAAGTGCGTCATTATGCGTAAACTTTTCAGCGACACCGGGTTGCGTTTCTTATGGATCAGCGCCATCGTCTTTGTACTGGATCAGTGGTCGAAATACGCTGTTACCGGCAGCATGAAGCTGTATGATTCCATTGAGGTGTTGCCGTTTTTTAACCTCACTTACGTTCACAATTACGGTGCGGCATTCAGCTTTCTGCATACCGCCGGAGGGTGGCAGCGCTGGTTTTTCACGGCGATAGCCGTGGCCGTCAGCGCAATGATTTTATGGTGGCTGAAACAGTCACCTAAGCAACAGCGTTTACTGCCAGTGGCGTTTACGTTCATTCTGGGGGGGGCGCTGGGTAACGTCTATGATCGCGTGGTGCATGGCTATGTGATCGACTTTCTCGATTTTCATATCAACAACGTGTCCTGGCCGGCATTTAATATTGCCGACAGTGCAATATTCATCGGCGCGGCATTGTTGATTATCGATATGTTTGTAAATCGTGAGAATAAACAAACCGCTGGCGAAAATGCTGCGGGCGAGAAGTAAACGGGAGCTGATATGACAGATGCATTACGCGTAGGTGAGAATTGTGAAGTCATTTTGCATTTTGATCTGAAGCTGGAAGACGGTTCTGCCGCAGACAGCACCCGGGTGAATAACAAACCTGCCAAAATGGTGATTGGTGACGGCAGCCTTACCCCGAATTTTGAAGCCTGTCTGATGGGGCTGAGTAAGGGCGACAAAAAGGCATTTACCCTGGCACCGGAAGACGCGTTCGGCATGCCTAACCCCAATAATGTTCACTATATGGATCGTAGCCGGTTCGATGGTGATTTAAAGGTTGAAGAGGGTATGATCCTGGCTTTTACTCAGCCGGGTGGTGCCGAAGTGCCGGGAATTATTCGCAGCGTAGCCGGTGATTCTGTTACTGTGGATTTCAATCACCCGTTAGCCGGTCAAACGGTAATTTTCGACGTAGAAATTATTGATGTTCGCCTGCGAACGGCGGACGCGTAGGAGCATAATATGCAAATTCATCTGGCCAATCCCCGTGGCTTTTGTGCGGGTGTTGACCGCGCAATCACTATCGTTGAACGGGCGCTGGAGATGTTCGAACCGCCTATTTACGTTCGTCATGAAGTGGTTCACAACAAATTTGTCGTCGATGGCCTGAAGGAGCGCGGCGCGTTGTTTGTTGATGAACTAAACGAAGTGCCGGATGACTCAATTGTCATTTTTTCTGCGCATGGTGTTTCTCAGGCTGTGCGTAATGAAGCCGCAGACCGTGGCCTGAAAGTGTTTGACGCGACCTGTCCATTGGTGACAAAAGTCCATATGGAAGTCACCCGCGCCAGCAAAACAGGCACAGAGTGCATCCTGATTGGTCACGCTGGTCATCCTGAAGTAGAAGGTACCATGGGCCAGTATGATAATCCTGAAGGTGGGATCTATCTGGTTGAGTCTCAGGAAGATGTGGGCAGGCTGAACGTGAAAGATCCTGAGCACTTGTACTACTGCAGCCAGACCACGTTGTCAGTAGATGACACTGCTGATGTGATAGATGCATTGCGTGAGCGTTTCCCGGCAATTCAGGGACCACGCAAAGATGATATTTGCTACGCCACTCAGAACCGTCAGGACGCGGTGCGAGAACTGGCTGACGATTGCGAAGTTTTGCTGGTAGTGGGGGCACAAAACAGCTCTAACTCAAATCGCTTACGCGAACTAGCCGAAAAGGTTGGCGCGACGGCATACCTTATTGCCGACGCTAACTGCATTCAGCCCGCCTGGCTCGATGGCGTTAAACACGTTGGCGTAACGGCAGGGGCATCGGCTCCGGAAGTCCTGGTGAAAGGTGTGGTAGACCATTTGCTTTCACTCGGTGCCGTGAAAGCGACGGAAAGAGAAGGCAGAAAAGAGAACGTCGAGTTTGCTGTGCCGAAAGAATTGCGGGTAAAACAGGTAGGGTAACGACTTCGCTTTTGCTTTCAGCTTGCGGTGTTGAAAACCTGCCGCAGCGGGCTTTGCCTGTCTTGAAAATGAAAAAATAAAAAGCGTTGGACATCGTAAAATTCCGCTTAGCGTTGGCGTTAGTTGGTGGCAAGAATACAAGATTCCATATCGCGAACGAGTCAACGCGCGTTGCCCATCGTGCATTAGCCTGACTAGCCGCAGGTGTTTACGGCTAAAAACGTTTGGTATCTAACGCAGCGTCAATGCGGAATATCTATTCAGAAAACAACGCGTGAGGACGGTACATGCTGCAGTGCCAAGCGATGTCACGTCGTTTGGAATTAATATCGTGCGCTTAGTCATGCCGATCCGCACTAATGTGTGATTACTCAGCGCGTTTATTTTCTGCTTTTGCGCCCACATGTTCATGCAGTGGTCTAATACCCGCTGGATGACAGCCCGGCGTTTTGCAGAGAAGCATTCATGACGGCAAGGTTGTTGTTTTCAGAGCGAATTATTTCGCAAGAGCGACTTTCGTTGCGGCCACCTGGCATGCCTGCACTCACTTCCAAGCTCCTGTGTCCATGTCACAGTCCCTTCTGCCAGGTCACGCTCCAAATGCGGTATCCCATATTTCACATACGCTATACGTTATGATCACATCTAATACGTTGTGTCTGGTCAAGATGCTTTACTATAGTTACACAGGTAAATTCGTTAATGTTTGACGGTGCGGTAGTGATTCAAAGTCGGAATTTCAAATCTATCAGGGCGACAATGCCCGCAGCCACAAGTCCCGTGGCTCAGGCTGGCGTTGGCCTGATTGAGATTCTTATCACGCTTTTTATTCTTGCTGTAGGACTTCTCGGCGTTGCAGCGCTCCAGTTTACCGGTTCGTTTGCTAATAAAGATGCTATCAGCCGGACGCAGGCTGAACTGGTGGCGCAGCAGGTTGCTGAACGCTTGCGTGCCGCAGCGCGGCCGGCCATTCAGGGCGACGGAATTGTTGCAAATGATGCGTATTTTTCATCCGATAATTACAACTTTTCGGGATTGAGTTGTGCGGGATCGCACCCTTATAAATGCTATTGCCTTAGCCGGCCAGGTGGTGTGCCAAACTGTGAAGGCGGAGAATGCAGTGAAGTCGATATGGCCGCTTATGATGGTTGGGCATTGTCCTGTGCCACAGTGCAGACGAATCCGAGTATGACGCTGAATGTGTCTTGCGACGACAATAATGGCGGTGATGCTGACGTTTGTAGCGCGGGTTCCAGAATACAGATTACCGTTCGGTGGCCGGTGAACAATTCCGCCAACCAGCAATATACCCTAAACGCTCGTTGTAATCCTGATAGCGGAAGCAGCAGTGCCTGTGTGTACAAGGATATTACGCTATGAGTACCCGTAATTATGGGTTTTCTCTGGTCGAGTTAATGATCTCCCTGTTGCTGGGAACCATTATTACCGGCGCTATTATTCAGGTTCTAGTCAGCAGCCAGGTCACAAATAACCTCAATCAGGCGGTAGCAGAAGTCCAGGAGTCCGGGCGCTTTATCAGCATTCGGCTGACGAAAGAGCTTATTGAAGCAGGCCGTTATGACTCGTTATCTGCGTCAATCGATAAGAGTGTGGATACGGTAGTTGAAGAAGCCTGGGTGCAAAACCGTCCTATTGCGCTTCCCGGAGACTTCGCTGCCAGTGCTGAACTGGGGAGTATTCAGGGTGCATCAGGTGCCAATGACAGTGTGGTGATCAGCATGCTGGATACTGAGGATTGCGCTGGAAATCAGCACGGATACGGCGGCGACGAGTTTCATGTCGTTAATCATTTTCAGGTGTCCGGCGAACAACTGACCTGTACCGGCTACGACGGCAGGGTATTGCGAGGCCTGAAGGCTTCAGCATCTACCAGTTCTTCGGTGGTGTTGCTGGACAACGTTAACAGCTTTCAATTGCAATATGGTGTCAGCGACCGGGCTGAAACCTCGCTGGGGCAACCAATCACCTATGTGACAGCGGAAGCTCTACCCGCGCTTCGTGATAACTTTCAGCAGGTTGTGGCTATCCGCTTTGGCCTGCTGCTCAGCAGCTATGATGATCAGGTTACACAAACGGTTGCGCCGGAATTTGCGGTTCTTAACGAGAATAAGAAGACCCTGGATAAGCAACACTATTATCAGGTTTTCACGAAGACGGTAGCGTTACGCAATGTGAAGAATTTTGTGAGGAGTTCGCGATGAGAGAGCAAGGACTGGTAATGGTTCTGGCGCTGTTAATTTTGTTGTCACTGACTATTCTGGGGGTAAGCGCCGTTTCCAGCAGTTTGTCACAGTCTAAAATGGCGGTCGCTATGCAGCAGGGTGGCATGGCATTTGACGCCGCTGAGGCAGGTATCGCCGGGGTATTTTTTGAGTCTGAAGATGAAGTCTTGCTGGCAGACGACACCAAACTGGATCCTCTCTCGGAAGCAAGGCAGGGGAACACCCTTGATCTATCTGTTGCTGAACTTAGCTGTAACAACGATGCTGACTGGACCAATCGCCAGATGACAGCGTCAGGGTTAACCACCGGCAGCCAACATAACGCTGGTGGTAATTATCAGTCTACGCCTTCGACACAAAGCTGGTCGCGCACTGCGTTTGTGCGTGAGCAGGCATGTCGAGGCTCCAGTAACGTGATAGGTGGAAGTAATGTTACCTGTCACGTCTTTATCATCCGCGGTTGCGGCAAAGTGGAAGGCAGCTCTTCTATTGTCGCAAATTCTTTATCTGCATCCGTAATTGCGCCGGCCTCGCAGTAATATGAGGGCACCAAAATGAAATGGTTTAGTAAATGGTTTATTTCCACGCTGATGTTCAGCTGTATTGGGTGGTCAGCATTCGGTGATGATTTAGATATCTATCTTGGGACGTCATCATCCGCAGTTACCTACAATCCTAATGTACTGTTTATCATGGATACTTCTGGCAGTATGACGGCAACTGACGGTACAGACCAGTCGCGGATGCTGCGGGTCCAAAACGCGCTGAAAGAAGCGCTTGGGTCGGCGACTAACATTAACGCCGGATTAATGCGTTTTTCTGATTATGGCGGTCCGGTATTATTCCCGATAAAGAATATCGATGAGCCGATCAGACCGGAGATAGTCACTTCGGTTTCTGACAATGAAGATGATGCGTTTGAAATTGACGGCTCTGTCAATGTTAATAGCAACACGCTGGCGATCAGCTTCGGTTCGAGCACGGTACATACCGGGCTTCGGTTCCAAGAGTTAAATATTCCTCAGGGCGCGACAATCACCAGTGCATACCTGCGTTTTACTTCAGCGCAGATGAATCTACCAGCGACTTCGATCATCATCCGGGGCGAGTTAAGTGGTGACAGCAGCAGTTTCAGTGGTGGCAGTAATGACATTTCCTCGCGGTCAAGAACGCTAAATGAAATAGACTGGTCTTCCGATAACGACTTCCCTGGTTCCGATGAGGTTATCGCCAGTCCGGATATTTCTGCGGTGATCCAGGAAATTGTTGATCAAAGCGACTGGTGCGGCGGGCAGGATCTGAGCCTGTTGTTGGAAGCCAGCAGCGCAGACAGTGCCAGCGCACGTTATGCCCGATCATATGATCGCGGTACGGGTGGCGCTCCGCAACTGGTTATTTCTTATGATGAGTCTACCGCGACAGGCTGTGTCGGCGGCGAGGCGATTTATCAGATCTCTTCAACGAAAAATAATGTTGAAGAAAAAGGGAACGGTTACGATGCTACCGGAAGCGAACTAACATTTTATGACTATTACAACGACTACATTGGCCTGCGCTTCGAAAACGTCAATATTCCACAAGCGGCAGTAGTTACTGAAGCATACCTGGAGTTTACCGCCTACGATAGCGACAGATGGTATAGTGCTGGTGCGAGAATTCAGGGGATTGCAGAGGACGATACAGACGATTTTCATCCTCATAAACGGTATATGGTCAGAAACCTGCCGAAGACCAGCGATATTTACTGGAATATGCCTGATTTTTATCGCAACCGCGATTATCAAACGCCTGATTTAAAATCCATCGTCCAGGAAATTGTCAATCGTCCGGGCTGGCAACCGGGGAATGCGATGGGTTTTGTACTCAGCGATTTTTATGGGCAGCGAGGGGCATATTCTTACAATGGGCGGCCGTCTTCATCGCCTCGACTGGTGGTGAAGTTCAACGGCAGCGCAACGCCGGGGGTAACTTCTACGGTACGTGAACACTTAATCAGTAAGGTAGATGATCTTCGTGCCAGCGGCCTGACACCCATCGTCGATACGCTGTACGAAGCAGCCAGCTATTATGGCGGCATGCCGGTGTACTATGGTCTATCGCGAGGCAACAGTAACGTTTCCAATACCGTAAGACGAAATACCCGTGTCAGTCATCGTTCATCTTATCTTGGTGATGATGCGGTAAGGCCATGGGGATGCACTGACGACAATTTGTCTGACAGCGACTGTATCAACGAGTACATTCCTACGGGCGCGACGTACGTGTCACCTGTGCAGGATCTACAATGCCAGACCAATAACCACATTGTCTTGCTGTCAGACGGCGAGGCCAATAATAACCACAGTGTTTATGAAATAGAAACGTTGCTCGGCAAAGGCTGCACCGGCAGCGGAGGCGAAAAATGCGGCCTCGATCTGGTGAAAAATATCAGTAAGTCGGATACGTCGGTCATTGATCGTCGGGTAATTACTCACACTATCGGTTTCGCGGCAAACACTACGGCCAACAATTTCCTGAATCAACTGGCGGTGCAAAGCGGCGGTGGTTTCTACAAAGCGTCAGATAGTACCGAACTGCTAACAGCCTTTCAGACGATTCTGCGTTCGGTAAAAGACATTAACGCCACGTTCGTGTCACCGGGGGTAGCGGTAAACCAGTTGAACCGCCTGACTCACCGGGACGATTTGTATTTTGCCTTGTTCAAGCCCGCAGAAGGGGCTATCTGGCCGGGAAATCTTAAAAAGTATCGCCTTGATGGTGACACGGTATTAGATCAACGCGGGTTAAACGCCGTGGACAGTGTGACCGGTTTCTTTGCAGAAGAGTCTCACAGTTACTGGTCGGTTTTGTCAGACGGTAATGATGTTCGTGAAGGCGGTGCCGCAAGTCAACTTAATGCAAGCCGGAACTTTTATGTATTTGACTCCGCCGGCGGCATTGCCAGTTCCGGTAACCGTTTGCATGAGGACAACACCAGTATTTCGGTGGAAGATATGGGGCTGGCGACGGAACCTGATCCGGAAGTCCTTCGGGAAACACTGCTTAAGTGGGCCCGCGGAGTGGATGTGAAGGACGTCGATGGCGATGGCGACATTACCGATGTGCGCTTTCAAATGGGCGACCCGATTCACTCCCAGCCGGTTATCGTGAATTACAGCGCCACAGATTCGGCAATTTTTGTGGCGACAAACCACGGGGTACTTCACAGTATTGATGCCTATACCGGCGAAGAAAACTTTGCTGTAATGCCGCGGGAGCTGTTGCCCAACGTGCTCGACTTCTACAAAGACAACTCCAGCTTTAATCATATCTATGGGCTTGATGGTGATATGGTGTTGCGGGAAAGCGCAGGGCGCATGTACCTTTATCTGGGAATGCGACGTGGCGGCCGAAACTACTATGTGTTTGATGTGACTGCGAAATCCTCTCCGGCTCTCAAATTCAAAATTGAGGGCGGCAGCGCAGGCCTTGAAAAGCTGGGGCAGAGCTGGTCACGTCCGACAATCACCAAAGTGAATATTGGTGGTAGCGTGAAAAATGTAATGATTGTTGGCGGAGGTTACGATCCTGAGCAGGACGGAAGAACGGTCAGGGCTGAGGACGCCACTGGTAACGCGGTATTTATGTTTGATGCCGATACCGGTGCATTGCTCTGGCATGCCAGTAACGCCGACGCCGATCTTAACTTAAGTAACATGAATTACAGCATTCCTGGTCGAATCTCCGTGATTGATCGTGACAATGACGGCCTGGCTGATCACATGTACGTGGCAGATCTGGGTGGCCAACTGTTCCGTCTCGATATTTATAACGGAAAATCCGGCAATGACTTCATCAAAGGCGCAAGACTGGCGGACTTTGGTGGCACGACTGCTGAAAACAACCGCCGCTTCTTTTATGGTCCCGATGTGACAGAGGTTGCGCTTGGCGATCAGATCTACTACGGCGTCGCGCTCGGAAGTGGCTGGCGAGCCTCACCGCTGGATACGGTGGTGAACGACCGCTTCTATATGCTTAAAGACACCGGTGTGTTTGAGCTTGATGAAAATGGACTTTATACCTTCAATACCGGTATTACTGAAAGCAGTTTGTATGATGCAACAGGCCATCTTTTAAGCAGCTCGGATCCCACCCAAAGTGGTCTTGAGGCAGCAAAATTTGCGGATAAAGCAGGCTGGTATTTGAACCTGACCACAGACGGTGAAAAAGTGCTGGCTTCGCCGCTGATAATTGACTACAAAATCTTTTTTACCACCTATGTGCCGGCCAGCAGCAGTACCAGTGCTTGCGCCCCACCCACGGGTAACAGCCGTGCTTATCTGGTGAATATGTTTAATGGCAATGCGGTAGACGATCTCAACCAGAATAATATGCTGGATGGAGAAGATCGGTATGCCCAGTTAAAGCAGACCGGGATAGCACCGGAAACCAAAATTCTCATTGAAGAGATTGTTGAGCCTGTGGTCTGCTTAGGAACCGAGTGCGTGTCAGCAGTAACCAAGACGGATGAGGATGGTAAAGAAGAGGACTGTGGTTCTGACTTTGCGTGTCTGGCCCGGAACATCTATGGTAAGTTTGAACGGATCCAGCGCGGTAGCTGGAAAACCGAAACAGAGCGGGATTAAACAATGTACCATAAGCAACGCCGGCAACAGGGCTTTTCACTTATCGAACTGATGATAGTGGTCGCGATCATCGGTATCATCGCAGCGGTTGCCTATCCGTCTTATCAGTCGGTCATTAAAGATGGTTATCGTGGCAGTGGACAAAGCGATCTGATGGCACTGGCGGCTGCAATGGAGCGGCATCACAGCGGCACATTCAGCTATGAGGGGGCAGCTACCAGCGGAGGTAACACAGGTAGCCCGGCTATTTTTTCCTCTTACTCTCCGGCATCGGAGCCGGCCGAAAACAAGCGATATAACTTAACCATAGAATCCGCTGATGCCGTGTCTTTCGAAATTAAGGCGACTCCGGTAGGGGGGCAGGCGGGAGATGGTGCGTTGTTCTACTTCAGCGACGGTCGAAAAGGCTGGGATAAAGATGCGAACGGCACACTTAGCGCATCCGAATATTGTTGGGCCTGTTAGGGAAGATTCGAATCTGCCTTAACGGGTTGGGTGCGCAAACCAATTATTTTGAAGTGATGTAGGGTGCCAGACAGATAACACTGAGGTAGGGCAAAGGTTCTGGGTTTGGTTATGGCAGGCTTTCTCCGTTGTCAGGATTAAAATCTTCAGAGCGGGGTAACAGCGGCGGGACGGATTGCCACAATATGACGTGTTGTGTTGCGTCGGCTGTCCTTTTGCTGGTTGAGAGCGAAATGTTAATAGACGCCAGCTTCAATGTAGAGCCGGCGGATTTTACTGTTGTTACCTGCCAGTGTCGTTGCAGGTTGTAGTCACGCCCCTCTCTGGTAATCGTTGTTCGTCCGGCTGCAAGTTCCCCTCCGGTATCATCATTAATGTCAGCGATAGTGCTGTGCGGATCCGTCAGTTGCTTTTGTAAGTCGCTGGCTTTCGCTGACGCGATTTCTTTTGCAACGTGCCATTGAACAAGAGCCTGGGTCGAAGCAATTTGTTGCTGATACAGCGAAAATACACCGAGACAACTCAGCGTAAATACCAGCGTGGCGACCAGACACTCAATCAGGCTGAAGCCACGCTCGGGATGATGAAACTCAAGTACCTCAGAAGTCATGCCAGCTCCCTGAAAGAAATGATGCGCGCTGCGTATACGCTGCATTTTGCAGGGTTGTCAGTGTCGTTTTCGAATAGGTAACGCGCAATATACTGCGAGCGGACAGGTTCTGAGCAACCACTGCTGCGCCGATAATTTCGCTGGTACTGTGCTGAATAATGTCCTTAGGTAATTCACTGCGTCGCGACAGGGTGACCAGCATTCCTGTCACGGTAACTCCCGATGCCAGGCTCAGATGTCCATCTTCAACAATCAGCAGCACCGGATTGTCGTCAGAACCCAGTTGTACGCCGACAGGGACATGGCAATTTCCACTTATCCAGATAATCCGTGTGTGCACTGAGGCAATGCTCCCGCAATCTGTGAGCGTGTCGCTGCCGGGCAAGGTCTCAGCATAAAAGACGCTTCGGGGTATCCCGAACAGGTACGTGAAAATATCATCCGGAAAAGCTGAGTATGACGGCGTCAGTGGCTGACACGTTGTCATGGCGGAGCTTACGCAGTGCTGCTGTATCGCTTCAGATGGCGCAGGCGCATCTCGTGTCCATAACGCCGACCTGGTCAGAGGAAGGCCAGTCAGAGTCATTTCTGCTGTTGGATTCATCCCCGCTGCAATTATCGCAGCGTGCGTGGGATACGCTCTTATTACGGGACTTCTGACGATACTCATCGACTGGATGTCCGACATGGAAGATAAATCATCGGCGGACGTGGCCGAAAGCGAAAACAGCGTTATTGTAGCGCCGCGGATATCGATTTTCTGATGTTCGCTGATTATGCTTCTTTGTGAGGGGGTAAGTGCCGTTTGCCAGCGCGTTGTTGAACCAAGGGCCTGGTGTGTCCGAGCCAGCGATGCCTGGGAAGTAAAATGAAGTTCGCTGCGCTGTGCATCCCGCTGCAGGGAAACGGTATGGTGGCGTAATTGCTTCGAGTACGACACTACCGCTGCCGTCACGAGGGTCAGCAGCAAACACACTGGCACCAGCAAAGTGGTGCCTTGCTGTTTTTTAACGGTAAGACACATTAGCCACATCCACACGAAACTGCGTCTGATGCTGTAACGAGGGTGCCGCTACAGCTTGCGCGCGAAGCGCTATTTCAAAAAAAACGCCATAGGTTGCCGGGTAAGGGCCGTCTACAGAAAATGCGGTAACAGCTATTTTTCCCGGTGTGCTGAGATCCTGCCAGCCACTCTGTCCGCAGCTGCGACCGGACATTCTGTATTCAATCGTCTTATCTCTGAGTCGAAACCCAAGCTGTTCTGCCGGGGATGAAATGTCCAGCGCGCCGTTTTTGTTTTTATCGTAGGAGAAGGTGATGCAGCTTCGGGTATCTTCACCCGGAAAGGCATCAACATCTACCCTGTTAAAGGGGAGTCGCATATCCGCTGAAAGCAGATAGTCAGTCAGCGGCAGGCTGATAAAACCGGCGCGGCGAAGTTCGGTGGAAATTGCCTGTTCCAGTAACGTGATCTCGTCCAACAATGCCAGCTTGTGGTGTAACACCGCTTGTCTTTGTAAATGACTGGCGCTAATGCCGGTGGCGCTGACAAAAAACACGCTGCTTATGGTCATTGCCATCATCATCTCGGTAAGCGTGAAACCGCGGGCTAGGAGCATGCGGGCAGTCCTTCCGCAGATGGCGTCATGCAAAAACGAACGCGCCCAAGATTGCTCAGTATAACTTTGCTTTCAAACGTCCCGGCATATACTGACAGGGTAGTGGCAAAGCCCATGCTCATCCCGTGCGTTGCCTCAAATTTTGCCAGCGGTGTCGTGTGCCTGCCCGCTGCCAGATAACTATCCGCCGAGTCAGCTTCTAGAAGGTATTTCTCAGCAAGCGGCTTGCAGTGGCGTCCTGAACGACACTCGCATGTGGCTGAATGGCTCAGGCGTAAACACCAGTTTCTGCCTGTCACTGCGGCAACGTATACCGGCTCACCTGTTTGCACCGCTTGTTTGCTGGCGATGTTCAGCATTTGTCCGATTTCGCGGGTCTGCGTTACCATATGCTGGCGTTGCAGCCACTGGTAAAGCGAGGGTGCTGCTGTACTTAGAATGATAGTAACCAATGCCATCGTTATCAGGCATTCAAGTAACGTAAAACCTTCCCGCAATGCTGAACTGGTCCATCGTTCACGTTTCATTTTTATCTTCCGGTGTTAACGTATTGTCATTGTATCCGGTGAGAACAGAGCGCGAAGCTGAACGGTAGGGCAGAGTTTGTGCAGGTCGCGTCATTGCTATCGTGACCTGAATAATCACCTTAATTGAATGACAGCTTCACCGGCAATCGCGGATACACGACGCCGTCACTGAAGGGCGGCAGAAGGCTTTTTTATCTTGCAGACTCTCAGGGAGGGGAGATGAAACACAACGGAATGACATTGGTTGAAATGGCCATCGTGCTGGCAATCTGCGGTATTCTCGCGGCTATTGGCGGCGCGTCTTACTTTTCACAGAGCAATACGCAAAGGTTGTATGCCATGCGCGCGGCGCTTATTCATCTTGAAGCTGAACAGGCCACGCAGCATTTGCTGACGCAGCGCTATGCAGCATCATTGCCTGGCGTCACGGATAAAAGATTCTCTGTGCAGGTGGTAAGTGCTGACAGTCACGATTTCACGATTAAAGCGATAAGTGCAATTGACACAGATAGCGGATGCGACGAGCTGACTATTACCAGTAGCTCGCGTCAGCCCGCCCGATGCTGGCAGTAGATTGGTTTTAACCGTTCTTTTTCTGGTTTTGTTGTGGTCGCCGTCTTTGCGAAAGCAGTTTTACCGCCGGTAGCTCTCTATAACAGCGCAGTATTGATACCTCAGCGCCGACTATGAACAGCTAAGGTTTGCCCCGGAGGCGTTTTCTTTAATACCGTCATTGTTACTGTCAGTCGCTGTGGTGATGCGTCCATACAAAGACATGAGCAGAGCCGATGCGGTTTTGGCATCACCGCCGCCAGGGCATACGACTATTTCCGCGTTTTTGGCGATGCCGCCGTTATCCAAAAATAACAGGTTGCCCGAAATGCCGCTTATTTGATTGCTTTCGCTAAGTGGGTCAGTACTGGCTATTAATCGTTCATCCGCGTCGCGGTTACCATTCCCGTTGTCATCAATAAAAACCATTTTGGCATTGGTCCAGGAGCCTGAGCAGCTCGAATAGTTTGTTGTAGGACACATAACAACATCCGCACGTTCATTAATCGCAGTAAAGCGGGCCTGCCTGGCCAGCGCGCTGAGGTTATTTACGTCAGCGGTCACCTTATTACTTTTTAAAATGGATTGTACGGATGGCGCGACAACCGTTAGCAGGATTGCAATAATTGAGAGTGAGATTAGCATTTCAATTAATGTCATGCCGTGCTGGCTACGCATCAGAATTTCTCCGGAAACTTTTATCTCAGATAAGCGTAAACTAAAATTATAGTATAAAGGTATCTGAAGTGAGGGGTGCGTCACGTTCATGATACCCGCATAATAACAATGTGATGCATTTTTGCACTAAGTTGTGACAACTCTCTCCTTATGTATCAATCGTTTGCTGACATTAATGTTCGCTTTAGCGTAAACTCAGCATATCAGGACGCCATTCTTAACAAGTGGATTTTACGATGCAGAAACAAGCAGTGATAGACGAGATGAGGGTGCTGCCAGAAATTGATGTGAATTTCGAGGTAGCGCGCCGCGTGTCTTTTATTAAACAGCAACTCAAGCAGTCAGGGTTAAATGCACTGGTGCTGGGGATCAGTGGCGGCATCGATTCCTGTACGCTGGGCCGGCTTGCACAGCTTGCAGTGAATGAGCTGAATGACGAGCATCACGAAACCTATCAGTTCGTCGCTGTTCGCCTGCCATACGACGTGCAGGCAGACGAAGAGGATGCGCAGGCATCTATAGACTTCATTGCCCCGACGGTGTCGCTAAGCGTCAATGTAAAGCCCGGTGCCGATGCCATCCACGACGTGACCTCTGAAGCGCTATCTGCAGCAGGCATATTGCCCGATGATCAGAGCAAGCAGGACTTCGTAAAAGGGAACGTGAAGGCGCGTACCCGCATGGTAATTCAATATGAGATTGCCGGTATGGTCGACGGTCTGGTACTGGGCACAGATCACAGCGCTGAAAATATTACCGGCTTTTACACAAAGTATGGTGATGGTGCGTGTGATTTGGCCCCCTTGTTCGGTTTGAGTAAGCGGCAGGTTCGTCAAGTTGCTGAACACCTTGGTGCGCCTTCTACTATTATACACAAAGCGCCTACTGCGGACCTTGAAAGCCTGACGCCGCAAAAAGCGGATGAGCAGGCGTTAGGCATGACATACGATCAAATTGATGATTTTCTTGAAGGGAAAAACGTGTCTGCTGAAGTGGAAGAGAAGTTGCTTTATATCTATGCGCGAACGCAACACAAACGCGTTCCCATTCCAACCATTTATGACTACGAGTAGGCTGCTATGAAAAAAATTGAAGCGATTATCAAACCTTTTAAAATGGACGATGTGCGGGAAGCGCTGGCTGAGGTTGGAATTGCCGGTATGACAGTGACCGAAGTAAAAGGATTCGGGCGTCAGAAAGGTCACACTGAGCTATACCGTGGAGCAGAATACCAGGTAGATTTTCTGCCCAAAATTAAAATTGAACTGGTATTGGCAGACGATGTTGTCGAACAGGCGATCGAGGCTATTGAGCAATCAGCCAAAACCGGCAAAATTGGTGATGGTAAAATATTTGTTTACAATGTCGATACAGCTATTCGTATCCGTACCGGTGAACACGACGACGATGCGCTTTAAGTTGCCTCAACATGGGGAAAACGGAAAGCGTTACGTCATCGTAACCTGAAAATAAAAAAGGTGGCTAAAGCCACCTTTTTTATTTATTTGTCTGTTTACTATTAACAGCGTTTCAGCAATTAATGATCGTGACTGTGGCCATCTTTACCATGCGCGTGGCCATGCTCAAGCTCTTCCGCCGTCGCTTCACGAATATCTACCACTTCCACTTCAAATGTCAGTGGTATGCCTGCCAGCGGGTGGTTTCCATCAACCACTACATCATCCTCTGTCGTTTCGATAACGACTACAGACTGCTCACCCTGTTGCGTGGTGGCGCGAAAAGACATGCCTACTTCTACTTCCATGCCTTCGAACATGGTTTTAGGCACACGCTGTACCAGCGCATCTACACGATGTCCGTAAGCTTTTTCAGGCTCCACAGAAACAGAAAAGCTCTCGCCTTTGTCTTTACCTTCGAGCGCCTCTTCCAGACCTTCAATCAGGAAACGGCGGCCATGCAGAACTGTCAAAGGCTCTTTACCGAATGAAGAGTCCAGTTCGGTGCCGTCCTCTGCGGAGACTTTGTAATGCAGTGTGACGACGCTGTCGGAGGTTATTGTCATAATAGTTCCTGTTTAATTGCAGTACTGGCCCTCGGCAACGCAGTACTTGTGAATGTAAGGCTATTTTCGCCCTTTGATGTTGCTGCCTTTTTCTTCTTCAACAGAATAAGGCAATGTCATTGGTGTAAATTCGAGATCCGGGGACGCCGCTAAGCGATGCTTATCTTGCGGCTGAGTATCATTGTTCAGCACGGCCATAATCCAGGACTCTTCTCCCAGAGAAGCCGCACGAATAATGGTTCCGCCTCGTCGCCAGTTCTCACCAACCTGTTTTTCTACGATACCATCCACAGCCACAGATGTCGCCCCGGGAACACAAAAGCTGTAGGCTGCGCGCTTGTTTTTACCCAGAAAGCGGGTGCGGGCGACCACTTCCTGACCCATATAACAACCCTTGTCAAAATCGATGCCAGACAAGGCTTGCAGGTTCATCATTTGCGGCACGAACTGATTCACTGACTCGCCCGACACGTCAGGTTGCCCGTTCGCTATTGAGATAGCCTCGAAAACTTCCTGACCGTATTCAGTAATCCCATCATCGTTACGTATTGGCGTGATTAGGGCGTCGGCGTCCTGGGTAATTACCCAATAGCCATTGGCGGGAAAGTCGGTGCGAAATACCACCCCCGATTCTGACTGCACTGAGCTCATCGCTGTGTCTGGCAACGTCGGGAAGTGTGATTTCAAATGTGCTTGTGCTTTCTCGCCAGTAACAAACCATTGGCTGTACGTCGCTGAGGCATCCTCGATGTCGACTTTCGAAAATACGCCATATTTTTGTAACTGCGCCAGAGAATGTTGCAGCGCATCGGTGTTCATCAACAATAACACCTGGTCCTGATGGCGCAGCACCGTCATCAACGCCCACGCTTTTCCCTTAAAGTCGCAGTGCGCAGCGTGACGAACCTGAGAGTCTGTCAGTGTTTTGGTATTAACGGTTAACTGCCCATGCAGATACTCATCGCATTGCTCACCCTTTAGGGAGACAACCCCAAAATGTGGCAGTGGAATGACGGCATTACTATTGAGTTCGCTTAAGCGCGACAGTGTCGCCATGGTGATCTCCTGGTCAAAACTTACAGTTCGCTAAGGCTGTATGGCTGCCTGTTTTTCGTTGTCGAACTGACATCAACTATCACAATGGTTTTAAGATGGGGCGGCATTGACAATATGCAAGGGAAAAGCACAAATTCCTGTTAAAAGGACAGTGATTTCGTTGACTTGCGCGTGATATGATTTGCCCGTTAATAACCTAAGTAGTGATCTATGTTTACACCAAAACGATTAGCGCGACTGAAGTGGGCATGCCGCCGCGGCATGCTGGAGCTCGATGTTTTATTGCTGCCTTTTGTCGAGGAAGCGTTTGACGGGCTCGACTATGAAAAACAGGAAACGTTCGAACGCCTTCTTACCAGTGACGATCCTGATCTGTTTGCCTGGTTTATGGGCCATCAGAAATGTGAAGACCCGGAGTTGGCCGAGATGGTGGATATCATAATCAAGCGTGTCAAAGTGTAATCTGACAATTCATTCGTTGTGTCGCTACCCACTCGAAAGGTTAATACCGGTCGCAGTGGCTGCGCTCATGTTTGTGATGATGCCAGCGCCTGTGTGGAGCTGGGTGCCCCAGTGGCTGGCGTGGACCATCCTGATTTTTGCTGGATTTTTTGCTCTGCTGACAGCGAACGCCGGCCAACCTGCTGTCGAGCAATTCAGCCTGGACGAGTCGGGGATCCTTATCCGAACAGCAATTGACCGCAAGCCGGTTGAGGAACACCCGTTTGTTATTGAACATCAATCCAGGGTCACCGCACTGGTCATTTACCTGTTTCTGAAGCCTGCAAGAGGGCGAACCATTCATCGCTGGATTTTTCGTTCGCAGTGTTGCGAACGCGATTATCGAAGGTTATGCCGGCAAATATCACGCACCTCGCGGCATGTCAGGGAGAAAACATGATTTCTTTGTATTTACGAGCATTGGCAAAGCGTGTTGATAAAAAGCCATTGCAGCAGTTTAAGCCACCGCAATTACCGGCAAGAATTTACAACAAGACGATTACCATTGAGCCTGAGCATTACGCAGATTATTGCGAACTTGTAGGCTGGGCTAACGATAAAAGGGTTCATCCCTGTTACCTTCAAACGTTATCGTTGCCGTTACAAATGGCATGCCTGCTGGATAAAAAAAGCCCGTTTCCGCTGCTGGGCCTGGTTCATATCAGAAATGACGTTACCCAGTACACCTTTGATCAGCAATTGCCAGTGGAGTTGCGCGTTCGCTTTACCGGTGTCCGCCAGCACCCAAGAGGCTGGGAATGCGATATCAATATCACAGCCTTTCAGCAAGGGCAGTGTGTGTATGACGCTACCAGTACCTATTTAACCCGGGTAAAAGCGTCCCATGTAGAGCCGGCCGGCGCCAGAGTCGTTAAACCACGGCAAGATGCGGCAGCAGCATCTGAGACAAAACAGATATCAGAATTTTCTGTGCCGGAGAATACAGGACGCCGGTATGCGCGCGTTTCAGGAGATAGTAACCCTATCCATTTGAGCCGCCTGTCCGCCAAAATGTTTGGTTTCAGGCACGCCATTGCTCATGGAATGTGGACTCTGGCGCGAAGTTATTCCGCGCTGGCAGATAGCATGGATAGCAGCTCTGAGAACATCCGACTACACGCCGAATTTGAAAAACCTGTCTTCCTGCCGGCAACCGTACACCTTGTCAATGACATGTCAGCTGACAATGATGAGCAGAAGGCGGCAGGCTTCAGGCTCGTTTCTGATGACGGCGAGCATTGTCACATTCGCGGGAAGGTATTTACGCTTCTTGCGACGCGCTGACTATCAGGAAGGCTTGCCGGGCGCTGAAAGCGCTGTAGGCAGTTCAAATCACGGTTAACGATAGATTGTCGCACAGGTTTGCGGATAAGGAGCTCGCCGATGTTGCCTGACTTGCTGGGGGGAAATCTAAAGCGCCATCGTGAAATGCGACGGCGCGCTAGTAAGATGCCGCATACATGACGAATTCGGCAGCGTTCAATGTGATATTTATATTCAGGTACTGAGTGTGCCGGGCTCAGTTTGTTGTCTGTTTTTCGACGGCGTCAGAATAGAGGGCTCGGCGTTATCGCTGGTTTCGGGATAATCCAGATTAAAATGCAATCCCCGGCTTTCTTTTCTTTGCATAGCACATCTGACAATGAGCTCTGCTACCGTCACCAGATTACGCAGCTCCAGCAGGTTATTGCTTACCCGAAAGTGCGCGTAATATTCCGCAATTTCCTGCTCTAGCAGCTGGATCCGGCGCATCGCCCGTTCGAGGCGTTTGTTGGTACGCACAATACCGACATAATCCCACATGAAAAGCCTTAGTTCATGCCAGTTATGCTGGATGATAACTTCTTCGTCTGAGTTGCTCACCTGCGATTCATCCCAGGGGGCAATGGGTTCTTCCGCCGTCACGTCATTCAGACGAGTGAGGATGTTTTCTGCCGCAGCACTGGCAAACACCACGCACTCCAGCAGCGAGTTTGAGGCCATTCGGTTAGCACCATGCAGGCCGGTGTATGCGACTTCACCGATGGCATAGACATTGTCCAGGTCGGTTTTCGCATTGAAGTCCGTCATGACGCCACCGCAGCTATAATGCGCGGCTGGTACAACCGGAATTGGCTCACGGGTGATATCAATACCCAGCGAACGACATTTTCTGTAAATGTTCGGGAAATGTTTAACGATGAAGTCAGCGGGTTTATGGCTGATATCCAGATACATGCAATCTGCGCCCAGCCGCTTCATTTCAAAATCAATCGCGCGGGCGACTACGTCCCGTGGTGCCAGATCGCCGCGTTCATCAAACTGCGTCATAAACGGCGTGCCATCGGCATGACAGAGCTTTGCCCCTTCACCGCGCAGCGCTTCCGTAATCAGGAAGTTCCTGGCCTGCGGATGATACAGGCAGGTTGGATGGAATTGATTAAACTCCATATTCGCCACCCGGCACCCTGCGCGCCAGGCCATCGCAATCCCGTCACCGCTGGACACATCGGGGTTAGAGGTATACTGATACACTTTGCTGCCGCCGCCAGTGGCCAGCGTAATAAATTTGGCCCGGATGACTTCAACATGTTCCTGCTGTCGATTCCACACATACGCCCCGTTTATCTGGCCGGGAGTCGTTTTGGATGGGATCAGGTCGATAGCATTGTAGCGCTCAAAAATATGGATATTCGGGTGTGCTGATACGGCGTCATTCAAAGTAACCTGCAGCGCTTCGCCAGTGGCGTCAGCGGCATGCAGGATTCGCCGGTGGCTGTGTCCGCCTTCACGGGTCAGGTGATAGCGCTCTTCGCCTTTATCGTCTTTTTCAGTATCAAAGGGAACACCTGAGCCGATAAGCCATGTCAGTGCTGATTTCGCACGTTCGGCGGTAAACCGGACTGCTGCTTCATCACACAGTCCGCCGCCAGCAAGGAGCGTATCCTGCACGTGCGCATCAATCGAATCCTGTTCATCGAAAACGGCAGCAATGCCGCCCTGTGCGTAGCGGGTCGAACCTTCATTACGATCGCTTTTGCTAAGCACGATAACATTGCAGTGATCGGCCAGCTTTAATGCCAGACTTAATCCGGCTGCTCCGCTTCCGATAATCAATACATCGCAGCGATGTTCAATGGAACTTGATGTACTAGGTAGTGAAGACGACACTGATTTCATGTATTTTTAGCATAGAAATTAAAAGCTAAGGTTCGGCAAGTCTAAAGGATGAGGTGTAAAACACAATCGCGTTTGGACCGATAGAGGCGTTTTTTTAAAAAAAACTGCCCGCATATAGAACTTTTATCATAGTGGATAGTCTACATGTACGCTTGCGAGAGCTATCGTGTAGTAGACGTTAAGGAGTAATAGCTCGAATGAGCGAGCAGATAACCGATCAACAGCTTGTTGAAAAGGTCCAGAGCGGCGATAAAAACGCCTTTAATCTTCTGGTTACCCGCTATCAGCATAAAGTGATGCACCTGGTATCCCGGTACGTGAAAAATACCGGAGATGTGGCTGATGTCACGCAAGATGCATTTATTAAAGCCTATCGTGCTCTGCCGAATTTTCGCGGAGACAGCGCGTTTTATACCTGGCTTTATCGAATAGCGGTTAACAGTGCGAAGAATTATCTGGTTGCACAAGGGCGTAAACCCCCCGCCAGTGACGTCGACGCACAGGAAGCAGATTATTACGAAGGCAGTGATGCCCTTAAAGAGCAGTCGACACCGGAACGCAGTGTGTTGACCGATGAGATTGAAGCGACACTGTTTCGCGTGGTAGAGAAGCTGCCAGATGATTTACGTATGGCTATTACGTTACGCGAGATAGAAGGCATGAGTTATGAAGAAATCGCCAACGTGATGGCGTGCCCTGTCGGTACAGTCAGGTCAAGAATTTTCCGCGCCAGGGAGGCGATTGATAAAGTTATACAACCGTTGTTAGAAAATTGAACTTTTCTGAAATGAAGGTTACTAACAGCTGTGTTAGGGTGGTAAATGATCACTATGATCAGGATTTGAGCATATGACGCAACAGCAAGAAAAATTGTCCGCATTCATGGACGGTGAAACAGAAGGCAATGACATCATTGATGCAATTAAGCAAGATGACGCATTGCAAGCCAAGTGGCAGCGTTATCACGTGATTCGAAGCGGACTGCGCAAAGAAGCCAGCGTAGCACCGCAGTTGGATATCACGGCAAGCGTAGCCAAAGCGCTTGAAGATGAACCTACTATTATGGCACCTAAGAAGTCACGATGGAGTAAAATCCCTGTGTTAGGAAGTGTCGTGCCGTTTGCTAAGCAGTCTGGTCAGTATGCCGTGGCTGCGTCTGTGGCAGCGGCATTGATTCTGGGTTACCAGCAATTTAACCAGCCAGTGACTCCGGATGAACCATTTATGACTGCACCGACGGTAATGCCTCAGGGGGGCTTGTCGCCAGTCAGTCTTCAGCAAACCCGAACGTTACCCCGTAACGATATGGCAACTATGCTGGAGAAAAAGCGTAAAGTGAATGCACTTATTGCCGATCACGAGCAGCAGGTTATGTTGAAGCAGGCGGAAGAGCAGAGCGAAGAAGCTAAGCGAAACAGCGGTTCTGAAGACAGTCCACAGTAATTAATTAAATGATAACTATTTGCCGTAACGTACCAGCCTCTCTCCGGCTGGTACGTTTGTTTTCAAGGGGAGTAAAATTCGCTGCGTTAATGTCATTAACGCTTAACACTGCGTATGCGCAGGATAATGTTTCTCAGCCCGATACTATTTTAACGGAACAAGGTCAGACTGAACGTCCCTCGTCAACGACCGAGCCTACTGATACACAGTCTTCAGAGGCCCAGTCCGGTGATAGCAATTCGGCTGAAACCCAGTCTATTGAGACCCAGTCTGTTGAGACCCAGTCTGGCGAGACCCAACCCTCCTATTTTCACTCTGAAAACGCGACACCAGAGATGACGACGTCAGACTGGCTGGCCCGACTGACTGCCGCTACGCGCGAGTTGAACTTTCAGGCTTCTTTTGTACAAAGCCGGGCAGGGCAGGAAACGGTGCCCTATTTGTGGCGACATGCCGTTATGAAGGACGGCCGCACGATGGAACAGTTAAATCTGCAAAACGGACCGGGCAGGGAACTGATCCGCGATGGTGATGTGGTCAGTGTGTTTGAACCCGACGTGCCTCCTTACAGCCTGCGTTCAGAATACATAAACGGCCCCATCCCAAGTGAGCTGCTTTATCACCCGGATAGTCTCAGAGACGGTTACGAGTTCGTCAGTGTAGGACGAGCCCGCGTGGCCGGGCGGCCGGCACAACAAATTCGTATCGTCAGTCGCGACAACAGCCGCTTCAACTATCAGCTGTGGCTGGATGAAAAAACCGGCATGCTGCTTAAGCTGAACATGTTGGATTTGCAGGGGGTGTTGCTCGAGCAGATACAGGTAACAGCGCTAACCATCACAGACGACCCTCATGAATATTTTCATCGCGTCAACCAGGCATCATTACCCAAGCCAATGGCGATTTCAGCTGCCAAAACCCGCGAGCATAACTGGGAAGTGACCTATTTGCCTACCGGTATGGAGGAGGTGCGCAGAGATATTCGTCGTCTGGCGCTGACGGGGCAGGTTGTCGAGTACAAAATGTTTAGTGACGGGCTGGTAGATGTGTCTGTCTACGTGCAGCCTGCAAACGAGGCATTAGGTTCAGATTTAGTCTTACGCCATGATTTGAATACCTTTCTTACGCTTACTGATGGAAAAGCACAGGTTACTGTAGTGGGCGAGATCCCGCCTAAGACCGCGCAATCCATTGCAACCTCATTGTCTTTGACCGGGAGTGGCAATTGATTACGGAAACGGCCACCGTTGTTGCGGTTGATAGGGATTGGATAACGGTAGAGGCGGCGATTAAAACCACTTGTTCAACCTGTCAGGCGCAATCAGACTGCGGCACCGGCGCAATTTCCCGTGCAATTGCGCCGAAAACACAACAGTTGACGCTACAGTCTCCCATGCCCGTTACCGTGGGGGATACGGTGCGCGTGGGTATTCCGGAAGCCGGTATTGTCAGTGCCTCGGCGCTGCTTTACGTCGTCCCCTTGCTGGTGTTTATAGTAAGCGCAGCGTTGTTCAACACGATGTTGCCGGCACTTGGACTTGCCAGTGAACTTTGGGTGCTGGCGGGCGCTGGGTTGTCCACACTGGCCGGGTTTGTCGTTATCTCAGGTCTGCTGAAGAAAATGGATGGTGCAAGGTTTCAGCCCGTGCTGCTCTCCAAAGTCGAAGATGGGCGGGCAGCTGCCTAGCGGGCAAAAAATAAGCCTGATCACACCACAATAAACCTCCAGATATTTCTGGCTGGTTCACTTGACGCAATTCCTGCCGCTATTTAGCGACTATTCGCTGACTTCATTCGCTTTTCGGCCAATAAATCGGTAAAATCCGCACGCTCCGCGCTGGTCTCTGAAATCACAGGATCCGCGGGGAATCGCTGCTTTGGAAAGCCAGGCAGCGAGGTAATATCAATCCACATAGATAACCGTACAGCATGGCGAAATCGGGTTTCCGTTCGCTTACGTAAGAGTTAATCAGGACACGTTTGCTTTGCAGACGTTTCCGTTAATCGCAAGCGGGGCTCACTGGCGTCAGGCGTGCCGTTATCTACGTGGATTGGTCATAGTTTAACGTTAATTTTTTTGCAGGTATTTTCCAGCATTATGCAACATTCGCACATTCGTAATTTCAGTATCATAGCCCATATCGATCACGGTAAGTCCACGTTGTCTGATCGTCTTATTCAACACTGTGGTGGACTGGCAGATCGTGAGATGGCAGAGCAGGTGCTCGATTCTATGGATATCGAACGTGAGCGTGGCATTACCATTAAGGCGCAGAGCGTAACGCTTAACTATACTGCCCGCGATGGCGAGACCTATCAGTTAAATTTCATTGATACGCCGGGACACGTAGATTTCACCTATGAAGTATCGCGCTCACTGGCCGCGTGTGAAGGTGCGCTGCTGGTAGTTGATGCCGGTCAGGGTGTCGAGGCGCAAACACTGGCAAACTGCTACACCGCTATTGATATGGATATGGAAGTGGTGCCTATCCTGAACAAAATTGACCTTCCTCAGGCTGAGCCCGATCGCGTTGCCGAAGAAATTGAAGATATTGTTGGTATCGATGCCGTCGATGCGGTGCGTTGCTCAGCAAAAACAGGCGTTGGCATTGAAGATGTGCTGGAAGTCATCGTCAACAGAATTCCTCCGCCGGTAGGTAAGCGTGAAGCTCCGCTGAAGGCACTTATTGTTGATTCATGGTTTGATAATTATCAGGGCGTGGTGTCACTGGTCCGCATCATGGAAGGCGAACTGAACGTGAAAGACAAGATTCAAATCATGTCGAACGGGCAGACCCATCAGGCGGATAAAGTGGGGATCTTTACGCCAAAACCTGTTGAAACTGGCGTGCTGCGTGCCGGAGAAGTGGGATTTGTTATCGCTGGTATTAAGGAAATACATGGTGCGCCAGTGGGCGATACCATTACGTTAGCGAAGAAACCGGCTGATAAAATGTTGCCGGGTTTTAAGAAAGTAAAGCCGCAGGTGTACGCCGGCGTTTTCCCCATTAGCTCAGACGATTATGAAGATTTTCGGGATGCGCTGGCCAAGTTAAGCCTCAATGATGCGTCGCTTTTCTATGAGCCAGAGAGTTCAGCCGCACTGGGCTTTGGATTCCGGATTGGCTTCCTTGGCATGCTGCACATGGAAATCATTCAGGAGCGTCTGGAGCGCGAATACGATCTTGGGCTTATCACCACCGCACCCACGGTAATTTACGAAGTCGTCACAACCAAAGGCGAGGTGGTTAAGGTGGACAACCCCTCTAAGCTGCCGCCAGTGAACGATATCGCAGAAATTCACGAGCCGATGGTTGAGGCGAATATTCTGGTGCCCCAGGAGTTTTTAGGTAACGTGATTACCCTGTGCGTTGAAAAGCGTGGTATGCAAACGAACATGTCCTATCATGGTAAGCAGGTTGCTGTGACCTACGAACTGCCGATGGCAGAAGTCGTTATGGACTTTTTTGACCGTCTGAAATCAACCAGTCGCGGCTTCGCCTCTCTGGACTATAACTTCAAACGTTTCCAGCAGTCTGACATGGTACGGGTGGATATCCTGATTAATGGTGAACGGGTTGATGCACTGGCTGTGATCACTCACAGAGATAATTCGCAAAGTCGTGGTCGCGAACTGGTGGACAAGCTGCGCGAGCTGATTCCTCGCCAGATGTTCGACATCGCCATACAGGCAGCGATAGGTAACCATGTTGTGGCCAGAAGCACAGTAAAACAACTGCGTAAAAACGTTATTGCCAAGTGTTATGGTGGTGATGTGAGCCGTAAGAAAAAGCTGCTCCAGAAGCAGAAAGAAGGGAAGAAGAGAATGAAACAGGTAGGCAACGTAGAGCTGCCGCAGGATGCATTCCTAGCAGTATTGAAGGTAGGTAAATAATGGCAAACTATTTTTCGTTGTTGCTGGTTTTTCTGACCGTTGCGACGGGCCTCATCTGGCTGGTTGACAGTCTGGTATTTGCGCCAAAGCGTAAAGCGCGGATGGCACAGACGGCAGCGGCAGCAGGCAGTAGCTCTGCAATGGATCCCCAGCCAGAGTTGCCATATCTGGTAGACACGTCTCAGCAGATTTTTCCGGTGATTGCCTTCGTTCTGGTATTGCGCTCATTTATCTATGAGCCATTCCAAATTCCATCTGGCTCTATGATGCCAACCTTGCTGGTGGGGGACTTTATCCTGGTCGAGAAGTTCGCTTACGGTATTAAAGATCCGGTTTTTCGTGAAAAACTGGTTGAAACCGGCGAGCCCGAGCGTGGCGATGTTGTGGTATTTAAATACCCGGAAGAGCCAAACATTGACTACATTAAACGTGTGGTAGGACTGCCTGGTGATACCGTTGTGTATCGAAACAAACAGGTTTATATCAAGCCTAAGTGTGACGGCGGCAGTGATTGCCAAGGCCTTACAAAAGTGCCATTGGAATTTGTCAGTCGCGGCGACTTTGTTCAGGAAATGGCACCACTGATGCGCTACAGCGAGCAGTTAGGTGATGTTGAGCATGATATTTTGCGCCACCCCACACGGGACATCAGCGCTGCGAATTTCTGGACGCAGCCAGGCACACGCAGTAATGAATGGATAGTACCGGAAGGCCAGTATTTTGTGTTGGGTGATAACCGCGATAATAGTCGCGACAGTCGCTTCTGGGGCTTTGTGCCTGACGACAACCTGGTTGGTAAAGCCGTGGCTATCTGGATCAGCTTCGAATTTGAGCGTGGCCCTGACAGCGCATTACCGTCGTGGATCCCGACCGGTGTTCGCTTTAATCGAGTAGGTGGAATCGATTAATGCAGGGCATAGACAAATATGCCAGGTTATACAAGGCACTCAATTATCGGTTTGAGGACAGCAGTCTGCTTGAGCAGGCGCTGACCCACCGCAGTGCCGCGAAAAACCACAATGAAAGGCTTGAATTTCTTGGCGACGCCGTACTTGGAATGGTCATCGCTGAACAGTTGTTTCAGCAATTTCCGGCAGTACCGGAAGGCAAGCTCACCCGTATGCGTTCGACGCTGGTAAAAGGGGAAACCCTTGCCGAGCTGGCCAGAGAGACCAGTGTTGGCGAGTTGCTCAAGCTGGGGCAGGGCGAACTGAAAAGCGGCGGTCACCGCCGCAGTTCCATTCTTGCTGATGCAGTAGAAGCGATTTTAGGTGCGATTTATTTAGAAGCCGGCTTCGAGGCAGTGCGCACCGTTATTCTGGATCTGTGGCAGTCGCGTATTCAAAAGCTGGATCCCAATGCTCATCCCAAAGACAGTAAAACGCGGTTGCAGGAATATTTACAGTCAAGAAAACAGCCACTGCCCAACTATGAGGTCGTGTCTATTTCTGGTAAAGATCATGCCCAGACATTCGAAGTCAGCTGTCAGGTGACTACACTGGAAAAGCCGGTGTTTGGTTCCGGAAACAGCCGTCGCAAAGCGGAACAGGAAGCCGCCAGACTCACGCTGGAGGTACTTGATGACAGCGAAAAATAATGGTTCGCGCTGTGGCCTTGTCGCTATTGTCGGCAGACCCAACGTAGGTAAATCAACGCTGCTCAATCGCTTGCTGGGGCAGAAAGTCAGCATTACATCGCGCAAGCCACAGACAACTCGTCATCGTATCCTAGGCATTGATACTGAAGAAAATTGCCAGGCCATTTATGTGGACACGCCGGGACTGCACCAGGAGGAGAAGCGAGCGATAAATCGCTTTATGAACCGCGCCGCATCGAGTTCGCTGGCCGAGGTGGGCCTGGTGCTGATGGTGGTTGAAGGCACGCGCTGGACAACCGACGATGAAATGGTACTTCAGAAAGTCAGGAACTCCGGTCTGCCTGCGTATCTTATTGTGAATAAGGTCGACAAGGTTGAAGATAAAGAAGCCCTGATGCAACAGCTACGGGTGCTTTCAGAAAAACACAGCTTTGAGCATATTGTTCCTGTCAGTGCAAAACAGGGCAAGATGGTGGATGATTTACGTACGCTGGTGATGGATAGCTTACCGGAAAGTGACTTTTATTATCCGGATGATTATATTACCGATCGCTCAAGCCGGTTTATGGCAGCGGAAATTATTCGTGAAAAGCTGATGCGTTTCACTGGGGATGAACTACCCTATTCCACAACTGTTGAAATTGAGCAGTTCAAGATGACAGAAAACGGGGTATACCGTATCAGCGGCCTTATCCTGGTTGAGCGCGAAACCCAAAAGCGGATGGTCATTGGAAAAAAAGGACACCATCTCAAAACTATTGGCGAGCAGGCCCGTAAAGATATGGAAAACCTGTTTGATAACAAAGTATTTTTAGAGCTTTGGGTAAAAGTGAAACAGGGGTGGGCTGATGATGAGCGCGCGTTGCGTTCTCTCGGCTACGGTGACGAATACTGAAGTATTAAGAGACGACAGACATGAATCGTCTGATTCGTTAAAAGCGCTGATGTCGGACTCGTTGCTTAACGAAAGACGGCTGCAGTTATCGTCCGTGTAACCTTTAGTACCAATGGTACGACCCAGCGGCTTTGATGCAAAATGCGCTTTTGTTATCCGCCTTCACAGGCCATTTTCTACTGTGTCAATTTGCCGTACTGGCTCGAAAGGTTACGGCATATTGACTCGTTGTATACCCGCACCAAGGAGTTGCTATGGCTATTTCGGATATGCGTCGCCAGTACACCAAAGGGCAATTGAGCGAAGCTGATCTTACCGAACATCCCATCACCTTATTTTCGCGCTGGCTAAACGATGCCATTGAGGCAGAAATTCCCGATCCTACGGCAATGACGGTAGCTACGGTGTCTGCATCCGGACAGCCTTCGCAGCGAATCGTACTGTTAAAAGATGTCAGCGAAGACGGGTTTATATTTTATACCAACCTGGGTAGTCGCAAGGCCCGTGAACTGGCCGAGAACCCGAATGTGTCGCTCCACTTTCCCTGGTTTTTCATGGAAAGACAGGTCAGGGTGTGCGGGATAGCGGAGAAGCTCTCGCTGAAAGAAAATGCCAGTTATTTTCTGTCACGTCCGAAAGACAGTCAGATTGCCGCATATGCATCCAGGCAAAGTCAGCCAATCTCCACAAAGGAATTGTTGTTGACGCAGTTTTCCCAACTCAAACAAAAGTTCGCTGATAAGACGCTACCGGTCCCGGATTTTTGGGGTGGGTATCGTGTAAAACCACACCAGATCGAGTTCTGGCAGGGAGGCAAAGACAGGCTTCATGACAGGTTTGAATATAACAAGGATGATCAGGAACACTGGCACAGTCAAAGACTGATGCCCTGATGATAGACAGTCATTGCCATCTGGACTTCGATACGTTCAAGGATGATATTGATAGCGTGCTTGCCCGGGCGCGCAAAGCAGGCCTGCGCCGGTTTCTTATTCCCGGAACCACACCGGATGGCTGGCAACGCCAGGTCACACTTTCCAAGCGATATAAGGATATCGATGTCGCCTATGGCCTGCATCCCTACTTTCTGCACAAGGACAATCAATCCGGGCTACAGGCATTATCTGAACATCTGAGTCACTGCGACGTCATGCCGCTCGCGATAGGTGAAATTGGTCTGGATGCCACCGTCGATATCCCCGAAAAAGAACAGCTGTCGGTGTTAGATACGCAACTTGAAATGGCGAAAGATGCCGGGTTACCTGTCATCCTGCATCACCGTAAAACGCACCACTTGCTGCTGGAGCGGCTAAAAGCCATGAAATTTGAAAATGGTGGCATTATTCATGCGTTTTCGGGTAGTCAGCAAGTTGCCGAAGACTATATCGATCGGGGTTTTATGCTGGGCGTGGGCGGAACCATTACCTACACCCGCGCGCAGAAAACCAGAGAAACATTTAAGAGCGTGCCGTTATCGTCACTGCTGCTGGAAACAGATTCACCAGATATGCCGATGTCCGGGCGGCAGGGAAAACGGAATGAGCCGGCATTTATCAGACAGGTGTTGTCATCGTTAAGTGAATTGCGTGACGAGGATGAGCAGCGATTGATTGATATGACTTCCGCTAACTATTCGCGCCTTTTCTCATCGAAGGGTACAGGTTGAGTTGGCCTGCCGGAAAGCCGTTTTTTGATAGCAGGACGTGCTTTATAAAAGCCTCTCGTCAGGTAAATACCCAGGACGAACGCAAGGAATAAGCAACCCGCAAGTACCAGTAAACGTGAACGGGCCAGCTGACGCGGCGGGCCGAGGATAACAGTCGGGTCAACCATCACCCGCAAATAGCCTGATACCTGACCACTGGCATTCTTGATATCCTGCACATGCACCACCGGCGGAGTTTTACTTAAATAAGCCTTGCTGACGACCGGAGTGTATTTTTCCAGCGGCGCAACTACCTGCCCGCGGCTATCGTATACATTCGCTTCTATGACCGCCTCTTCCTGCATCAGGATAGTGAGCAACGATGAGAGGGATTCAATATCTTTTGCCTGAAGGTGTGGCTGCAGTATTTTGCTGTACTGCCTGGCAAGTGGTTCGCCAGGTTGGGACGTTTCCAGTTTCAGCCAGTCTTCCTGCAGTTGTTGATAAAGCAGTAATGTTCCCATCGCCACCGCGATTGCGACAGACAGCAACACCGTATGAACCAGCCTCTTCATTACGACATAGGCACTGTGAGACGTGACCCTTTCAGCTCTACGTTCTGATTCTGATGCTGTGCGAGAAGCGATTTCTTGCATCAATACTCCTGCATGTCAGTTCTGCTCCAAAGTGGATTCGGGAGTGATGGTTTTATATGTCTAATAATGCATATTACCGAAAGCATTAACAAGTCGACAGAGGTGAATGGCGCTATGGTATAAGCCGTCATACTGTGGCAAGCCGTTGGTGGGCCGGAAGCGGTCGTCATGGGCAACGCGCTGAAATAGCTGGAGCATAATAGCGCGAGCCTTCGGACTTGTAACAGAGCTGTGCTCTGCACTGGGATATAGCCAGATGTTTGGAAATATTACGGATGGTGACTTTGCGCCGTCACTATCTTGGGCTAGGATGTGGGCACTTTTTCGTTAGATTAACGGCCATGCAGTGACTGATATCTCTATTCCAGAAAGCGCAAAACATGAAGCGCCAGTGTTAACTCGTCTGCTTAAAACACATAATGCCATCACTTTTGACATTCACAGTCGCCAATGGTCTCAAAGCGAGCCAGCTTTGTGTGATCAGGCGACGCTGACGTGCTTTGCACAGGCACTAACGCTGGCGCAGTGTGAGGCAGTGATTTGTGAGCTGGAAGAATATGTTTGTGTGGGGGCGCTGTCGCTGCACCCGTTATCGGGTCACTTTGGCGAGACAGTGGTGCGGGCGCCCGTGCTGTTTAAGCAGGAGTCAGGTCTGGCGAAAGCCCTGTCTACCCTGTCAGGCAAATATCATATCGACATTGGTATTCAGCGTGCGCAGCCTTCGCTGACCGCGCCTGGCTTGTTGGTAATGGATATGGACAGCACCGTTATACAAATAGAATGTATTGACGAAATTGCCAGATTGGCCGGCCTGGGCGATGAAGTGGCAGCGGTAACTGCTAAAGCGATGCGAGGCGAACTGGCATTTAGCGACAGCCTTATCTCGCGGGTTGCCTGTCTCCAGGGCGTTGCCGTAAACCAACTTCAGCAGATACGCGACAGTATTCCGTTGATGCCCGGTATCCAGTTGCTGGTGGATACATTGAAATCCCATGGCTGGAAACTGGCGCTGGCATCGGGAGGGTTTACGTACTTTGCTGACTATCTCAAAGGACGGCTTGGACTGGATGAAGCGCGTGCAAACGTGCTTGAAGTTGATGAGCAAAATGCAACGCTCACAGGCAGGGTTGCAGGCGATATTGTTGACGCTGAGGTTAAAGCGCAAACAGTAAGGTCTCTGGCTCAGCAGTACCAGATCGCCGATACGCAGACCATTGCGATGGGTGATGGTGCAAACGACCTGGTAATGATGAAAGAGGCGGCGCTGGGTGTTGCCTGTCATGCGAAACCGGTTGTTAATGAAAAAGCCGATGTCGCTATTCGTTACAGTGGGCTGCACGCCATGCTGTACTTCCTGGGGCAATAAAACATTCCTCGGTATTGCGAGCCTTTTACAGAAGTAGTTTGCAGGCGCTTATCGACACTGCCGCTTTTCTATCGCTACAGTGCGATACCGGCAGGGGGCGTTAATCGCGACAACATTCAGGAAGACAGCTTTCAAAAGTTAGCTTCCCGATCATTTTTGCTGGCGTTTCTTTAATGAGCTGCAACAGCTTAGCTTGATGCAGCCTGGCTGTACATTTACAAAAATGGCGTGTCAGACGCTGAAGAGTTCACGTCCTGAACGAGCAAATATGGTGTTTGCGCGGGATTAAGCCGGTACGCAAAAGTAGCGGATAAGGTCGCCTTACATCCTTGCTATCGAGGCCTATCAGGCACGCAGTAGTGCCTTGATGCCATTCGGTTCCACCTGATGCTGAGAAGACAGAATACGGTTTTTATTGATGACTGAGGGCTCGAAGTTGTAGCGGAACAGGACTTCATCAGTTATATCCATCAGATGCGTACACGCAGCAATACTCCAGAGGCGTTCTTCCAGCTCTTTTGCCCGATGGATAGCGTAAACGCTGACATAGTTAATTTCTGCCTGCAACATGTCCAGATCCGGCTTTCCGGTTGTGGTAAGCATGACGTGTAACGCGATAAACTGGCCACGAGACATCGCTTCGCGAATAAAGTTATAGCGCATGTCGTCAGAGGTAAACTGATTATCGAAGCGAGGAATAATCGCCATTCTTGAGTCTTTTTGCGATGGGTCGAAGGCAATGAAAAGCTCTCGTCGGATGGGCAGATTTTCCACTTTGACTTGTTTAACGCCCTGTTGAACAAACGGCGAGTCAAGGTTTCTGTCCCGGAACATAAACTCAAGGTTTATCTGGTCTTTTCCTGAAAAATGGCTGGCAAGTCGGGAAACCCGCTCATCCTGCTGTCCGATGATACTGGCTTCCGGCTTATAGCGCGCGCCTTCTTTGCTAAGCAGAAAAGAAAGTGAAGTCACATTACGGGCATTGATGATACGCAGTGCATGGCCAATGCCGGGAACTTCTTCTTCCTCTGGGTAGCTTTTCAGCGTATTGCGGTTTTGCTTAATCAGATCATCAAAAAAGTGTCGTGCGCTCTGGCCAGCATCGCCTGCAACGCTCTTTAAATGAATGATGTTTCTGTCAGGATTGTAATGCACTACCTGATATTGCAAATCCATCACATTGTGCTTACGCGTAAGCTCCTGCAACTTCGGGAAGGCGATGGTAACAGGGGTGTCAATTCCCCCGCTGTATTCTCCGGTCACTTCCAGTCGCAGACCGTGTACAGAAATATCTTCACTAACACCTTTTAACGTGATGCCCGTATCATTTTGCTTAAGCTCTATCGCTGAACGCAGCAAGTATCGTGATTCAAGACGTTGTTCCTGTGGCTTGAAACGGAACGTGCGGATTTCTTCGGGCACGCGGTTGCGTGGGTGTCCGAACACGCGAAGGTGGCTCAGGTTGTTGCGGCTGAATTTATATTCACTGTAGCGTCGCTGACCAGCGTCACTGGTGATGTCGGTAATATGAAGTAACCATCTTAAGTTTTTTAGTTTCGACATCAGTCGCGGCGCGGGTGGCGTATTTTGTCGCTTGATCTTGGTGCCAACGCTATCAGGGATGGACAACGGAGCATGCGCCTGGTCGGGCGTCATCGATGTCATTGTCACCTTGAATACCCGCCAGCTAACTTTGCGCGAACCAAATCCAAGGAATACGCCTCGAAGTACGTCCCTGGCCATCAGTTCATCAGAGCTGGCGGAGTAAAAGTACACTTTTTCATTCTGCAGGTGAGTGAAGCTGTAAACGAACATCTCGCGCTTTTCTGGCTTTTTCTGGCGTAAGGATGTGAGTCGTTTGCTATTAATTAAAAAGCCAAGACGACTGTCGTTCGCTTCATCACTCCAGTAATGAATAATTTCCCGGTTCACCTCGTTCACCATCGCGTAACGCGGGATAAGCTCGTTATCGATTTCATCGACGTATACCGGAAGCGTAGGGCTGCGCGGGGAAAAATATTGCTCGCAAGACTTGTTAACAATGGCCTCGATGGTATTGGCCATGTTGACCTTATAGCGGCGCTTATTGCCGTGGATAAAGCTTTCTAAAAATTGATCGAACGCCGGGCTGGGGTATTCTTTCGCGCGTCGCAGCGCCAGATACTGAATTTCTTTCTTACGAATAATCTTCACAACGGTATAGGCAATGCCGTTGCGTTTATCCATGGTGAATTCGTCTTCAAGACCACGGAAATAAACCTGAACTTTCTCGTTGGGTTTGAACAACGACTCTTTGCTCAGTTTGACCTGAATGCCCTCGGTGGAGACATCCACACTAATCCCACGAATAGAGTGATTACTCTCGTTAAAAATCTCCAGCGCCACCGCGAAATTCATGCGTTCTGTTCCGCGGCTGGAGTAATCGAGCAGGTTGACGATAGGCACGTTGTACTTCGCCATCGTTCTTGCGCGGGAGCTCAGCTTGTCTTCCTGCTCGTCTGCTTTCTGAGTTGCTTCGCTTTTTTCACGCATCACGCGATAGTTATTTTCGGTCGCCTGAACGGCTTCATAAACACCGAAACTGTAGTGTCCGAACACGCGGACTTGTTGCTCGAAGGTTTGAATGGCAATGTCGTCGAGGTAATGCTTGATGCCGTCGTATTCGTAAAGCTGGCAATCACCATCGACCTGACCTCGCAAATCGATAGAACGCATGCAGGGACGGGAGAGTCGCTTTACCTCCATTTTAATCAAAAAACGCTTTTCTTTGGGGAGACCGCCTGCAACCTGAGAAAGAACCTGATTGAACTCAGGTTCATTTACCATTGGTTTCAGTTGTTCAATAATGTCAGCGTATTGCTGCAGGTCTTGGCTCATGCGTTATTTTCTGAATACTTGTTATTAGCAACTCAATGTATCCTATCGGCACGCCAGCCAAACTCTGAACAGCGAATGTTCATAAAGGCCAGTATGCAAGTAGGGTAAGTATGGTGGTAGAATACTCTGAAATACAGCGAGTTAAAACATAATTATGGCAAAGCGTAAAACCGCCTACGTGTGTTCAGATTGTGGGGCGGAATTCCCGCGCTGGCAGGGGCAGTGCAGTGAATGTAAAGCCTGGAATACAATCAGCGAATTTGTTGTCAGTCCGGCAACGTCGTCATCAAAAACTACACATTCAGGCTACGCCGGGCAAACTGCGGCAAAAATAGAAAAGCTCAATGCTATTGACCTTGAGTCGCTACCGCGGTTTAGTGCCGGTTTTAAAGAGCTGGATCGGGTTCTTGGCGGCGGCATTGTACCGGGGGCGGCAATGCTGATTGGTGGCTCTCCCGGAGCGGGGAAAAGCACATTGCTGTTGCAGGTCATGTGTCAGCTGGCAGCAATGGAAAGCGCGCTGTATGTGACAGGAGAAGAGTCGTTGCAGCAAGTCGCAATGCGCGCTAAGCGACTGGGACTCCCTGATGACAAACTGATGATGCTGGCAGAAACCAACGTGGAAACGATCTGCGATTTAGCCTTGCAGAACAAGCCCCGCATTATGGTTATAGATTCCATACAGGTGATGCATGTGGCAGATGTGCAGTCTGCGCCAGGCAGTGTTTCTCAGGTCCGTGAAAGTGCCGCTTATCTGACTCGCTTTGCTAAGCAACACCACATATCCATGTTTATCGTAGGGCATGTTACCAAAGACGGTAACCTTGCCGGCCCCAAAGTGCTGGAGCACTGCATTGATGCGTCAATGATGTTAGAGGGCGAGAGTGACGGACGTTTTCGTACCTTACGAAGTCATAAAAACCGGTTTGGCGCGGTGAACGAGTTGGGTGTGTTCGCGATGACAGAAAAAGGCCTGAAGGAAGTGAATAACCCTTCTGCTATCTTCCTGAGTCGCGGGGAGCACCAGGCGCCAGGTTCCAGTGTAATGGTGATCTGGGAGGGGACTCGTCCGCTGCTGGTAGAAATTCAGGCGTTAGTAGATTACTCGCAGATGGCGAACCCACGGCGTGTTGCAGTGGGGCTTGAGCAAAACCGCCTGGCTATGCTGCTTGCCGTGCTGCACCGTCATGGCAACGTACAGATGAACGATCAGGATGTCTTTGTGAACGTAGTAGGCGGCGTCAAAGTGTCGGAAACCAGTGCGGATCTGGCACTGCTGTTGTCGATGGTATCGAGCTTCCGCAACCGTGCCTTGCCCAGAGAGTTAATCGTATTTGGTGAAGTTGGTCTGGCCGGTGAGATCAGGCCTGTACCTAATGGCACAGAGCGCATTCTGGAAGCAGCAAAACATGGTTTCAAGCGCGCCATCGTGCCGAAAGCCAATGCGCCAAAGCAACCTGTACCCGGGTTACAGGTGGTGCCGGTAGCTCAGCTTTCTGAAGCGCTTGATGCGCTGGAATAAATAGCGTCTATCAGGGCTTCGAGGTCGTGCTCACTTAAGCTGTTATCGCGGCTGTTTAAAATAATCAGGCGACGCAGAGCGCTAAGACTGTCCAGTTCGATAAAGGCGACCTTACATCCCATGAAGGTGCGAGGTGAACGGGCGTCTGACTGACGATAAAGCTGTTCTAACTGAATGACTATAGTCGGGCTGTCATCGTTTGCTTTAAAGCTGATTTCATAAGGCTCGTGGCTGTCGAAGGGTAACTCAAGCAGCGCGCTTTCTGTTGCACTAAGCCGGATCCCCTGAAGAGAAACATCTTCGATAACCACCGGCACGGTAATGTGTTGATGTCGCAAGTTGCCCTCGACTTTCAGGGAAATGCGTTGAAACTGTCTTTTATCTGTCATTAGGCTTTTCCGACTTCACTGCACGCAATATCAAGTAATAGACAGATCATCCTCTCAGGTCAATAGCAAACAGGCTGGCAACGACATAAATTCGTCATATTCCCAAATAGTGGCGACGTAAACGGGAAGATTAATAAGGTTATCTCAAGCTATCAGATAACTCGCAGCATAAATTCCGCGTATGTTCAGAGGCAAAATCGTGTCATCTTTCTTTCGTTGCTAATGGGTAAGAATAAAAAAAGCCGGTGAACACCTAATGCCGATCAGTTAAGATTATTTTGATGATCGGTTGACCGATCTTTTCAAGGCTTCAAAATCCGATATCAGTC
>NZ_JAESDH010000016.1 GCF_019249295.1 Alteromonas antoniana | reverse complement strand
ACAGAGTACCACCAACAGGCAGTTGATCTCTTCTCACCGTTTAACCATGAGTGGTGCACTTATTATCTGAATTCGGGGCGACTGTTTCCTGTGTGTGTTCAGAACAAGTAGAAAATAGATAAGTTGGCACACAACAATGACCAAAAAACTTGGCGGGTCTTTGGCAGTATATCGCTATATTTTGGCCGCTAAGCTAACTGTTAAACATACTAAAGCAAGGTAAGAAGCTTGATCGGGTTAATACTTATTGCAATTTCGTGGGGGCTCCTTCGAGTTCAAGGTCGATCGCTATCGGTATTAGGCTTCAACCGGCCTGCGCAGCGCTTAATAGAGCTTATAGCCGGCTTTGTACTTGCCAGTTTGTTTGCCTCGGCTCAGTTCCTTTTGATTTCCAAATTTTCTGAATTTGAATGGCTTCCGAACCCCGATTTTCGTGCTGCTATGGCATTTGACAGCCTCCGCTGGATCATAAACTCTGTGCTTTATGAAGAGCTTATATTTCGCGGTTATCTGCTCTATAAAGCTATGGAGCTGATTGGTACGCGAAAAGCCTGTTTTTTATCCGCAATAGCATTTGGGGCGTATCATTGGTTTTCCAATGAAGTTTTCGGCAGCTTGGTTCCCATGGTTTACGTGTTTCTCTTAACAAGCTCCTTTGGTTTCATGCTGGCCTGTTCATTTTCGATGACGAAGTCACTCGTTTTACCGGTCGCGCTTCACCTCGGTTGGAACACAGTTACGATTTTGGTTTTCTCTAATGGCCCTTTAGGTTCACAGATGTTTTTGCCAAGCACCACTGATACTGTATTGATGAGTACCTCTCAGCAGATCTTTACAAGTTTCGCAGTACCATTGGGCTTGGTTATATTGGTTCTTTGGGTGGTAACGCACAGAGTTCATAGAGATTGGCAGTTAACCCAATGCCACTCCGGGACTGATGCATAATAATATTTTTTGTACTTACAAGGAGCGTAGCAAATGAGAAGAGTGGTCGAATTTAACAAAAGAAAATATTGGGGATTTGGTTCTGTTGACTTAGATGCCCTAAACAATCAAATTGATGAGATTAATAAAGAAGGTTGGGAGTTGCTCTCCATCACTTCTAACACCTGGTTTAATGGGTTTGTCGTTTCCTATACGCTTTTAATTGAGTGTAAGTAAATAGGAACGGCAAAAGACAATAGGCATATAAACAGGAAAAAATAACCACTGGGGGGCCGCTACGCTTCTCAATATTACCAAAATCATTAGACCATTTTACGCACGCTAGCTACTTACTAAGAACATTATCTAAAATGAATGAATTGTATACACAAGTACTTACTGTCTTTCTAGGCTTTTTTGCGATCATGAATCCTATCGCAAATACTGCAGCCTTTGCGGGCCTGACAGGAGAAAACAGTAAAGCGGAACAAATTAAAATTGCAGCGAAAGCCCTTATTATTACATTTTTCGTGATTTCAGCTTTTGCTCTACTTGGAAAGGTAATTTTTCACCTGTTTGGCATTACTATTTCTGCATTACGGGTGACAGGTGGCATTTTGGTTTTTCTGGTCGGGTATCATATGCTCAATGGGCATGGTTCAAAATTACATTCTGCCGAAGGTAATGAAGACAATGATATAGCGATATCGCCTTTAGCTGTGCCACTTCTAGCAGGCCCTGGAACCATTGCAACTGCAATGAACTTTTCTTCTTCAGGTGGAATAACGGGAATATTGGTTACTATATCGGTATTTGCCGTTTTATGCTGTATCACTTTTGTCTGCTTTATTTTTAGCTCAAATATTTTGAGGTTAATTGGTAGGGGTGGATTGAGCATTGTTACTCGGTTAATGGGGCTGATTCTTTCCATTATAGGAACTCAAATGGTGATTACAGGTGTAACAAGTATCATTAAGGAAATGAGTTTACCAGGCAGTTAAAATTCGCCGCATACTATGCAGAAGAGCACGTTATCGTTCGCCCTTTATTGTTGTGTCATGTTTCATGTATAAGGGTATGAAGTTATCAGCCGGAGTGACACCTGGTAATTAAATTAAGGCGCGCGGCTCTCTCACCCAGGCTTCTGGTAATTGGCGCTGTATGCTTTAGTCTGCGATAGTTATCCCATTTAGAGCACGATGCAATACAGGAAAGGCAAACATGGAAAGGTACTTTTGGGTCGTTACCGGGCTAATCGTTGTGATGAGTATAATCAGTGGTTACGACAACCCGATCAATGTAAGCAATATGATCGAATTATCGCTCTGGTGCGCAGCCGTACCAGCTATATTTACCGGTCTTTTCCAGTCCACAGAGCCTGTTAAACAAAAAGCCCGGTTTATCTGGGGAACTAACTTTATCTTCTGCGCTGCCTTTACGCTTGTTATTCTCTCTATGACTACCTTTGCGGTTATTGCTGACGGCCCCCTGAATGAGTCAGCATTAATCTTCATGGTGATGCCGTTTGGTTTTATTGGATCTTTTATCGTTGCAACCCCTCTAGGCTTACTGGTTTATGCAATTAGTAAGGATGGTTGAAGCTATGGTTACAACCGGTATCGAAGCCTTTACCAAACTTGCGGTATTCTTGTTTAAAACACGAAAAGATACAGGATGCAGTGCGCAGCCAACTTCGACAGAGGCCATAGTTATCAGCCGTCACGCGCTGAGAAAGCAAATTACATGCTGGTAAAAAGCTTTCAGCTTCTCGGGCTGTTATTTCCTGTTGTCGTCATTGCCGTCAATCACACCTTTTTTTCTGATATAACTGCGCAAACACCACTCTATTCAGGTGCCGCTGTCACTATGGCGGCGTTCGGCGTGATGGGTGTCGCCTTTATGATTTACGCCGTAACGGTAGTCCCTACATCGTTGATATTACTGAAAAGAACGAACAGAGAATATTTTAAGTTTCAATCTGTTGGCTGGCGTGCAGTAATGTTGTTTAATTGGGCGCTGCAGGCTTTCGGTGTACTTGTGACAGTGTTTTATACATTGTTGGGTTTCATAAAAGCTATCGCATAAGCCTAAGTTACACGTAGTGAATGACTACAACTTATAAAAGAAAAACTATTTTGAATACGGAAATTTCTCTCTTGAAAGCAAGCTGTTTGTTATTTTTCATTTTCTTTTGCTCCTGCGTAAATGCGCAAACGCCGAAGGACAATGTCATCGTGCCGCCATCATATGAAACCGACACCTCCAAACATTATCCGGTTATCTACCTGTTAGATGGTGAATTAAATAAAGAGATGCTTCGCGGTATGCTTGAGCGGTTACATGCATCCAACGGGGCGTACGAACATATTATTGTCAGCATTGATGTGGCAGACCGGTTAAACGACTTTGCTCCCACTGTGAACCTGGACCCCAGAGGCCCTGTAGGAAGCGGAGGTGGTGCAGATACGTTCCTGGACTTTCTGGAGCAGGAGCTGATGCCGCGCATCACAAAGCAGTACCGAACACGCGATTTTAGTACCGTCGCAGGTCATTCGATTGCCGGCTTGCTTGTTATCCATAGCTTTCACTCGCGCCCCGACCTTTTTCAATCGCACCTGGCGTTTAGTCCCGCAGTCTGGTGGGGCGCGCAGGAAACAGCACAGGCCGCGCAAAACTACGTGCTTTCAGATAGTGACACGGGGACCTATCTGTATATGGACATAGGGAGTGAAAGCGGCGAGATGCGCTCAATTTATGATGCCTTTGCAAAAACCATCCTGCAAAACCGGTCAACCGATCTGGTATTGCAGCTTAATGAATTTGACGGCGTTGCTCACGATTTCACAATGGCCGCAGGACTGTATAATGCGTTATCAGGCTTGTATACCTATCAGCGAGCCAGAGGCTTATAACAGACAACGCGTTTTGATTGTTCGATGCGGGAAAAGCACGACGACAAAGGCCCTGTAGCCGTTGTATTGCAGACCGGCAGCATGGCGTTACCTATGCCAGGAAAAAGACATGAACGTAACAGATATAAAGCCGTTTATACCCAGTAAAGATTATGAACTATCCCAATGTTTTTATTCGGAAATTGGGTTTCATGCTGAATACGTTACCGACGACCTCACCCTGTTCGAAAACGGAGATTGCTACTTTTTCCTGCAACGATTTTACGACGAGTCGCTGGCCAAAAATTTCATGTTACAAATCTGCGTGACAGACATACACGAGGCCTTTGAGCGGTGTTCAACGTCAAGGCATAAAACGAAGATATCGCCAATTCAGCAAGAATCCTGGGGACAGGTGTTTTACCTCTGGGGGCCTGTTGGTGAACTCTTACATATTACACAATTACGCCGTGAGTAAAGTCGCTGACAATTACGGTATAACCTACTACATTCACTGCTAACCTCACCCGAAGCTCTTTGCTGTCGTTCACCTGGTGTGGAGCGGGCTGCTCGCGTTTCGTAAAATCACTGTTGGGTTTTCAAACCACAAATAAAAAGATAACCTGACTTTTTCACCTATCAGCACAAGGATGGTCTGCGTGGATATCAGCATTTGGCAATTGTTGTTTCTTGTTTTTCTTGGCTTCTGTCTTGTACCTGTTTTTCTTACCGGCTTTTCAACGCGAGCCAAAGGCGCGGAGAAAGCAGGCTGGCTTATTCTGACACTCTTCACGTCATGGATTGGCTATGCCGTTTTTCTGATGGCAACTCAGAAAATGAGAGGCGCTTCTCAGCGTCAGGCCTGATAATAAAGCGAGTGATATCAGGCTCTGTTCAACGCAACAGGCAGTAGAGAAGATACGCTTTTACACCAACACTTTATGCAGGCTTATCCGGGAAGTCATACTATGTCTGAATACACGGGTTCATGTTTATGCGGTGCGGTTCGGTTTGTTGTTACCGGCAACTTCGACAGCTTTTTCCTGTGCCACTGTCACTACTGCCAAAAAGATACCGGCTCTGCTTATGCCGCGAATTTATTTTCCCGCTCGGCCACGCTCTCATGGCAGGCCGGTGAAGACGCGGTGACATCATTTACGCTACCAGGAACGCGGCACAGCAAGCGCTTTTGTCAGCACTGTGGTTCAGCACTTCCGGGGGCTGACGGTGATGACACGCTGGTAGTTCCTGCAGGCTCTCTGGACAGCGCCGTTACATTTCCCCCAGCTGCTCACCTTTTCACGGCAAGCAAGGCCGAGTGGGATAACAAGTTAGAAACGCTGCCAGCATTTGAAACCCTGCCAACAGTATAACTCACCGGATAGACCATCCCGTGGTAGCCTTATTCACCACCATTATCCGCAAGGACACCACTGCCTATGAACAGCTTGTTAGCTCCGATGTTTGCCCACGTAATCTGGTGCACTGCTCTTTATGTGCTGCTCACCGCAGTGCGCGCCCCCGCAGTATGGGGAATCGGGCAACGCGCTGATGGCACAAACCCGTATGCCCACTTACAAACAAAAGTCAGTGCAAACCTTAGTAATCAGTTTGAGTGGCCGCTGTTTTTTCATCTCATCTGTGTGTTGCTGATGATTCACCACACCACTATCCCGCAGGTATACCCCTTACTTGCCTGGCTTTTTATTGCCGGAAGAGTTGGCCATAGCGTTGTGCAGATTTTCTCTTCGAACGTAAGAGTCAGGGGCCTGGTTTTTACCATTAACTTCGCTGCTGTGCTGGCAATGTGGTGCCTTCTGGTATTTGCAACGCTCTGACAGTGTTAACGTCTTATGTTGATTACGCTCTGACTCAGTATTAATTTCTGGTGTTGCTAATTATCTGACCCAGTCTCAACGCCAACTGTTTTTTATGGGAACAAAAGCCCTGAGATAACGTGCTACGCCAATCAGCTCGTTCTCTGCCGTACAGGCCGCTGTAGTTTTTTTAGCCCGCCAGGCCGAAATGACCGTCAGTGGTTCTTAATAGAAATGCGCGTAGCGTGTGTGTTAACCTCATCAATGATAAGCATTGAAAAGGGAATACAATGGGCGGTGTATCACTGGTGAGTTTACTCTTATTTGTTTTTATCTGGATTTTACCTGTCTGGATAATTGCAAAATCAGACAGAACTCAGGGCGGAGAGAAAGTAGCGTGGATCCTCGCGGTTATTTTCATATCCTGGTTTGCCTGGGTGTTTTATTTTCTGCTGGCGCCATTAAAGCCCGTCAGATAGCTACTTTACCAATTGTTGTATTTGGCCAGCTTGGGAACGCGGGCGGCTGGCATCTCGCGAAAAATGACCGCGTAGTTTTATACACTAATACCTGAGCTAAAAAGGACAATATCATGAAGGGAAACATCATCACTGCGTCTTTACTGTTTACTGCCATCTCACTATCGGGTTGCGCGAACTCATCCGGCCCGCTGGAAATCTCCGAAGCTGACGTGATGAAAAAACCATCACGCTGCGGTTTTCATGAAAAAGAAAACGATCCGTCAAACAACATCGATCCCATTTCCAGAGATAAAACTCCCAAGTACCCACTGGCAGCAGCGAGGGACCGTGTTCAGGGGTATGCGAAAATGGAATTTGATATCTCCGAAGATGGCAGACCGGTTAACATCAATGTTATTGAAGGGTACCCCGGCGACACCTTTGCTAACGCCGCGGCGGCTGCTCTGACAGGCTGGCGCTATCCGGCGGAAGAAAGCACCTGCCAGGTGGTTCAGCTTGACTTTCGCATCGAATAGCTGACTAAAGAAGCCAAACAGATACACTTTCTACCGTAAACAAGCGCAAGCTAACCAACGACTCTCTAACTACTTGCTGAGCCAATGAGCGACACAGATGGAGAGCTAAGCTTGTGTGGTTTTGGTAACTGGCGGGCTGCTCGCCTCAACGCTTCAATTCACAAGACGAAGGTGGTAATGGGTGGCGTTACAAGAAACTATCGGTGAGTAACACACCATTTTGTAAAGGAAGACTATCGACATGACGGAAAGTATTTTAGGTGGCGTGGGATTGCTGGGAAGCCTTTTTTATCTTTTTCTGATCCTGCTCTGGGTATTGGTTCCCCTGTTCATATTTCTGATTTCAAAGCGAGTGAAAGACATGCGGGACATGGCCAGATTATCACAGCGCGAGTTGAAAGAAGTGAATGCCAACCTTAAATACCTTAAAAGGAAGTTTAATCAGGCGAATGATACCCCTGATGATGCTGCCCATTAATGTAGCTGCGCTAAATAGTAAGGATAGAAAATGAAATGGCGTGAGTTAAGCTGGCAGCAGAAAACGGTTGTGTGGGTATTTATCGCGATTGCAGGCTGCTTCGCTCCCGAGATTGCGATGCTGGTGCACTTTGGTGGTATTGAAGCAGCGTTCGCGTTTCTGTTTGTCTTTTTTACCCCTGCCGCAATCTGGTTAAAACACCATTACCAGAAGGCGCGTGACAGCATTACGCTGGCTGTGGTTTCACTTCAAACCAGTGCCAGTGCCAAACCGAAAACGTTTGCAGTTCAGGCCAGCTTTTGTTGTCTGGCTTTTGCCATAACCGGCTCGGCAGTATTCGCCATGAGCTTTTTTTTGCCAGGCATACTTTTTAATAACATGCTAATTTAACGGTATCAGGCATGAAGAATCACGCCAGTTGAATGAATAAGTAACCTTACCCATCGCCCGTGTGCTTTTGATTATCAACGCGGGCCATGGCTCTGTATCCCCCGTCGTTATTGCGCTGTCGTAATCGTGCCGTACAAACGCCGTAACCGGCTTTGGAAAAACGTTGCTATAAACACGGCTCACAGTAAGCAAAGAGAAAACAATGATCATCAGAAAGCTGCGATTACAACATGGCTGGTCACAGGACCAGTTAGCCCAGTTCAGCGGATTAAATATTCGTACCGTACAGAGAATTGAGCGTGGTCAGCAGGCCAGTCTGGAGTCATTGAAGTCGCTTGCCGCTGTGTTTGACATCGACGTAAGTGAACTGGCAACGGAGGAACCCATGGAAAGCACCACAACGATCACCGCTGAAGAGGCTGAAGCTTTAGAGCGAGTAAGGGATTTAAAAGCGTTTTATACCCACCTTATGGTATTTGTCGTATCAACGGCACTGATGTTTGTTGTTAATCTGATGGTATCGCCCTGGTACCTTTGGGCAGTCTGGGCTCTGGTAGGCTGGGGCTTTGGGATCATGGTTCATGGCATTGCCGTATTTGAAACTTTCAGTATTTTCGGCCCAAAGTGGGAAAAAAAGCAGGTTGAAAAAAGATTAAAGCGTAACCTCTGAGCAGGTAACGCATGATAACGGCGCTGCCTGGCTCAACGGGCAGTTGCCACATCGCGCAGAGCATGGCTCTGCGTTTTCTTCGCTTTACAACCAAACCTGTACCTACACACAAAACAGCCATTGAGGTATCCGCGCCAAGCGCATACTATCTTTTTATTCTTTGCTGTTATGTGGTCCGCTATGCCTGACACCTCTTCACAAAAAGTGCTTCCTGTTGGCCTTCGTCTGATTATCGGTATTGCCGGCCTGCCCTCGCTGTTGCTGGGAGCGATGCTTATTTATTCCGCCGTCAATGAAGGGGGCAATAACGTTAGTGCTTTTGAAGTTCTGTATGCCATAGCGGGTGGTATTGCGCTGTATATTGCTATTACCGGGAAAAGGCTGTTCTGATCCTGTTGCCAGCGTCTGTTGAACTTTGCCGTACACATTTGCAGCGAAGATCAACAGCCCCTTCAACGCACAAGTTTTTTTCGAAATATGGAAATGTTATGTATATCGTGATGTTTGAGTTTGTGGTGAAACCCGGTGCCCGGCAGCAATTCCTTAACGCCTGGGCGAAAACTACCCAGGGTATTTATCTGTTCAAAGGCAGTCTGGGTTCGCGTCTGCATCGGGATAAGTCCGGCGCATTTATTGCCTATGCCCAATGGCCTGACAAAGCGACATGGGAAAAGGCTGCTGATATTCAGATGTCACCAGACTATGAGGCGTTTCGCGAAAATATGCACGAGGCGTTAAACCTGGAATCCACACGCATCCTCTATGAGATGGAGGTCGAAACCGATTATCTTCAGCGCAGACCGTTTGCGGTTGAATAGTTATAACAAGGACATGACGTCCGGGCCTGCACTGGAAAAAGGCGGATGAAGATATGAAACGAAAATCCGAGCTGAGAAAAATCACAGAAGCTGCTATCTATATTGCCCTGGGGGCCTGCGTTTACGAATTGAGCGTGCAGGGCCCCGCGCACTTTCGATTTACCCGCATACTGATTATCGCGGTGGCCGCTTTCGCCTTTATCTGGGTAATCGTCAAAGTAAAAAACCGTCTTCGCAACTAGCGTCCGATGCGAAATAATGTGTATCACCGCTACTTCTGTCAGCGGTTGCGCCTTCCTTTCATTCAACCATGTTCCTTACAAACAAAGCATCACGCCAAATTCTGCGTCTTTCTCGCTGTAAATCACGCGACTAACCGTCAGCTTTTCTCTGCCATGGATTGAAGCCTGTTTCTCTACAGGTAAGGCGCAGCCATAAAAAAAACGCTGCACAGCAGCGTTTTTTTATCTCGTTTTTTTCTGCGTCACATTAGCGGCGATCGTAATTCACCGGCTTTTCCGGGTGCTGGTAGTAACCCTCTCGCAATAAGCGTTTGAAGCGCTCCATCTCACCCTGTAACTGCAGGCGTTGCAGCCCCTCGTTAAACAGCGACAGCACCAGTTTGTCGTTGATTTTGCCTTTCGGCACCAGCAAGTGAGTAGTCACGGTAGAAATGTAGGGTTTGAGCGCAGTCAGGTTATCCGTTTCCGCATCACTGAACTCACGCTGCAAAATATACCAGCCGGTCAGTTCATCAATGGGGAAAATATCAATATCGCCGTCAATCAACGCGTCAAAATTCGCTTTATCCGACTCCCCTGACACCACATTTGGCGCACTTTTTATATATGACGCCAACTCGTCATTATACAGATAGCCATTGGTGATCCCCATTTTGTACTGTTTCAGATCATCCAGTGAGCCCCAGTCAGTAATGCCACTGCTTTCATTAATGTAAAACACCAGGTTTTCCACCGATATGGGCTCGCTGTGCCAGAACTCTTTTTCCCGGGAGCGAATATAATTACCGTACGACAGAGCATCATATTCGCCATTCAATGTGGCTTCCAGAGCTTCATCCCAGGGTAATGACGTGAATTCGACGATAACGCCGGTTTCCAGAAACGCTTTTGATATGATGTGATTGATGTAGCCATTATGCTCCATCGAGGTGGAAGTGTACGGTGCGTATTCGGTTGTCGCTATGCGCAACTTTAACCACGCGTGAGCATCACTTTTTGCTGAAAACAGCAAAAGTAACGCACTGAAAATCATAATACTTATGCGCATAATCATCCCCTAAAAATAAATGCCAAGGCTGATGTTAAGCCGGTGAGTGGTGTGCTGACGGCCGCCCAAGTCCAGCCCTACGCCAGGGCCTCCGGAAAACCACATGTTCTTGCCCTGAATACTGTCGATATACACATATAGCTTTGACCAGCCAAAACTACAGCCATTTACCCACTGCGATGACGCCAGTGCCGCATCATCGTCAGGCTCAATGCGACTATACTCGGTGTAACATTTCACTGGTGTTAACGACTTAAACTTCATCGGCAAGGTGTAAACCAGATTCGCTACGTAGCTTTTCCCGGCACTGGTTGCCAGAAACGGAAATTCGAAGGAGGACAGCGCCAGTCTGTCGGTTGGCTGGCCTTCCGGGGCTGCCAGATCATAATCAAAGTCAGTGAACTGAAGGTCTACCTGGAAGGGATCCTGAATATGTCGCAGGTGCACGGCGTAAGCTGTCATGTCACCTGAGTCGAGCGTATCCAGATTCAGAATATCGCCCTGTTGAAATGATACGCCGACATCGGTGGTGCTGCGTCGGGTGAAGTTACCAGTATAATTCACACGCAAATTATACTGACCGTCTTCTTTATTGCGAAACTCGCCGTTGTCAGCAACATCAAACGAATAGCGCCCAAAACGCCCGGCATCATTGTATTCATCATTCAGAAAGTAGCCGCCCTGAACGGTCCAGTCGCCGCGGGTATATTCCACCACCGCCCCCGCATCATAGTCATCCTCAAAACCAATATAATAGTTGGTTGAGAACCAGAAACTGTTTGACGCAAAAGGCTGCAACCCGAACGGCACTTTCGTGATTCCGGCTGTGGCTTTCCAGTATTCATCGAATGTGTAGGTTAAATCGGCATAGCGAACGGTGTTGAAGTCTGTATTTTCATACCACCGGTACTCAGCTTTGTAGCTGAAACTTTCGTAGTCGCCGGAAACGTTTAGCCGGAAGGATTCGAACTCGAGACCGTCACGCAACTCATCCTCGGCCCAGTCGATATGACTGTAATTCACTCTGACATGACCGCCCAACTCGAAAGGAAGTCCCTCCTCCTGTGCCTGAACAGGCAACATCGCGGGTAACGCTAACGTCAGTAAAGTGCAGGTTACTTTTTTCATACTGCAGTCCTTGCCTAATCCTCTCCTGTCCGCAAAGACAATTACGCTACACTGTTGCCAGAACCGGGTGCAGGTTGGCAGCGATTCCAGTGGTGTTCGCGTTGTGAAAGGAAGGTTCTTGTTAGTGTGTTAACGGGTACAGCTTTCCGATACACATAGATCACACTGTTACTGAGAGCATAGCAGGTGATTGACGTTTCTTCAGAAAACACCGTCGAAGCAGAGTAACGTTTGTTCCTGACCCGCAGCCAGGGCGCCCTTCTCTCGCCTGGAAGCGGTATTGCCGACGCGATCATCATAAACCTGTACTTCGGATCATCTTTACAGAGTTTGGTTATCCGCAGTAGGATAAAAAACAGGCTTACTACGGGCAAAGACCATGCATCCTTTAGATGAACTCGACGAAATCAGAGATACCGTTGAAGCGGGTAAGCCACGCTACGTTTTTTATTCGGGCGTACTGGGTCTCGGCATTCCGTTTTTTTTCTTATTTAAGTTCGCCATGCATTGGCTCAACGTGTTGCAGTGGGACGATGACATCATTCAGGTATTTATTGCGTCGTTATTTATGGGGTTCGTGCTGGGGATGTTCAGGTGGTCCTCTTTGCGAATGACGTACGAAATGATGGAGGCGGCAAAACCACTCAGGTTTCCTGACGATTGACTCATCACGGGTTCCAACGCCACCCCCACGGTAAAACCTGACGTCAAGCCGACTGTCAGGATACCAGTCCCGGTCTTTGATTTACGACAACGATCACCGGATTTCCGGTTGCGTCCCCAATTTGATTACCCCATCCTTGAACGGTCCAATACTCAGCCAGGCAAAACTACCGTTATGTATGCTGTCATTTTTCGTGCAGAGGTAAATACTCTGGATGATGCTTACATCGAGAACGCAAAACACTTGCGGCAACTCGCGTTTTCCAGATATGGATGTATTGATTTTGTGTTGTCCTATGAGGCAGGCGTTGAAATTGCAATTTCGTACTGGAAGGACGAAGCCTCTATTGCGCTCTGGAAGCAGGATATTGAGCACCTGGCGGCGCAAAAAAATGGCCGCAACTCCTGGTATAAAAGTTACCGTGTGCAGGTGGCTAAAATAGTGAGAGACTATCAGTATCCTTTACATCCTAGTCGCGATACCAGCCGCAAAGGAAACCCTCATGGATAGGAGTGCTACCGCGTCTTCTCATTCCCGAGACGGTTCTGGTACCAGCAAGAAATCCTACTCCATACAAACCCTGTTAGGCACCTTTCGTATGCCATTTCTACTGCTGACGCCAGCTTGTGTCAGTGTGGGGCTGGGGTGCGCGCTGATTGAGCAGAACAGCATCGACGTACTCGCCGTCATACTGGTGTTCTTAGGTGCCCTGTTAGCGCATATCAGCGTAAATGTATTTAACGAGTATGACGATTTTACCAGTGGTCTGGATTTTACCACCTCGCGCACACCGTTTAGTGGCGGCAGCGGCGCTTTACCAGCACATCCGCAGACCGCGCGACTCGCACATATCACTGCCTGGGTAACGCTTTTGGGCAGTGCACTTATCGGTTTGTTTTTCGTTTACCAGCAAGGTTATGCACTGATCCCACTGGGGCTGGTCGGGCTTTTTCTGCTGGTCAGCTACACCCGCTGGTGGGTGTACCATCCAGGTCTGTGTTTACTGGCACCGGGTTTAGGGTTTGGCTTAGTAATGGTGCAGGGAACTGCTGTCGCACTTACCGGAAGCTATTCGGTGACCGCGTTGGTGGCATCACTTTGTCCCACGTTTCTGGTAAGTGGCCTGTTGCTACTTAACCAGTTTCCCGATGTAGAGGCAGACCGGGCAGTAGGTCGTAATCACTACCCAATAGCTAAAGGTCGCAAAGCCGCCGCCAGACTTTATGCCGGGCTTTTGCTATTGGCTTACCTGAGCGTGCTAACAGGAATAGTCACTGACATATTACCCACACTTTCAGCACTGACCTTATTAACTGCCCCACTGGCGCTGTTTGCTGCAGTAAAAGTCATAAGAACACCCGATCACATTCCGGCGTTAGGACCGGCGATGGCGGTGAATGTTGTGATTAGCCTGGTTACACCACTTCTTCTGGCAACGGGATTATGGTTAAGTATCCCTTGAGACAGAAAAATCCGGGAAAAGATGCGTGCTATTGTCTTAGCAGGCCGCCCAAAGGCTGTCTTCAGAAGAAACCGTAAGGAAGGAATGTGACAATGCGAACCTTTGCCTTGCTCATAGCAACGCTGGCAACCGGCTGTACGACCAGTATACGAGACATCCCATCGACTGACTCTGCGGTGTCGCCGTCGCAAAGTCACCAGCACTGCCGCGAAGTCAGAGCGCAGTGCGAGGCATTGGAAGGAGACATGGAGTCCGAGCAGAAACAGTATGAACAATGGGACTACGACGATGGTTCAGTGGGCTGCCGTTGTCAGTAAACTTTCAAAAACTGATTTCGGGGGCCGTGCATAACACCGCCCTCACTGCTCATAATATGACCATATTACAGCACCCGGAAAGATTTACAGGCTTCGTTGCGCTCAGCCACAATTGCTATTTCCGGTAAGGCATAAAAAAACAGCCCCTGGTGGGACTGTTTTTTTATCGTGCCGATACCTTAGTTTTGCGGTTCGTCATCGTCATCTTCTTCAGGCATTTCAACGTCGACTTCGGGTACTGTCACTTCCACTTCTTTGGTTTCTGTACCCACTTCCACATCAGCAGTTTCTACTTCATATTCAGGCACTTCACCGCCTTCAACGTCAACGCTGGGCATTTCGCCGTCTTCTTTCTTAACGACTTCGTACTCTGGCACTTCGCCGCCATCAACGTCGACATCAGGCATTTCACCTTCTTCAGTTTTATTTACATCACATGCTGTTAGGGCTAATGCAACACTGGATATTGCAAACAATTTGGTCAAATTAAGCATTTGTCTCTCCATTTCTTTGCTTTGTTCACAATATACTAAGCAGATATTGTGCCAGCAATTCCAAACAACATACGGATGTTTTTCTGGCTCACTGATTACTGTAATACGACTCCCCTGATAAGGAGCGCATCATGTCCGCATTCTCTAAGGAATATGCGACTCGCTGTTGCAGTCAAACGTTAGCTGGCCCGTGCGCGACGAGCCCGTCTAGCTCAGTTGCCGCATCGAGACTTTACACACTTTGAGAATACTCAAGTGTAAGGGCAGCGGTCCACGCACTGGCACACGCGAGTTCACACTGAAATGTTCAGATGGGCGATGAGTAACAAGTTGTTGCCTGAATGCCGGGATCAACTGCTGAGATTGTAGGTACTATTGCCAAAAGCGCACTGGGCTGGGTACCGAATGGAAACTGCGGTAGAGCCACTTTTGCGCCCTTTGCAGTATTGCCGCCCGTGATGAAAATGCCCGCAAAAGTTTCCTATGCGTAAAAAAAAATCGCCTGCGCGACGGGTGGAGTGTCTCTGACAGGGTACATACCGCCTTAAGCTGGCCTGCAATTCCCAGATGTCGGGGCGAGTCGTGCTGTTCTTTGTGAACGCTTGACCAGGCAATATACCCGCCTGCGATAATGGCAGTCCCATAACTGCACGCTTTGATATATCCCCGGGTGATCTCAATATCACCGTCCAGGTACCGCGCTTTCGGCGCGCATTTTTCATTCCGTCTGAGACCTGCGAAAAGGCTATACACATCTGGTTACGTTTCCGACTCTCACTTATGTTAAAAATATTTGACATCGCAAACAGTACGAACTTATTATGCTGTTAAATATATTTAACATCAAAAGGAAACATCATGGCTTTTAAAGAAAAATCTGCGTGGGTGATATTGCTTGCCTATCTGGTTGGCTCACTAACGTTCACCTGGTCTCTGCTTGAGGGGGTGAGCCAGGGTAAGTCACCCTCTCCTGTAGACTTTGCCGGTTTTACTATTGCGCTTATTGTCCTTCTGACTGTGGGCCATATCATCATTGCTGCGGTGTCGCCCGGAACCGCAAACACGCCAGAAGATGAGCGTGAGAAAGTTTTTACCTTACGCGCTAAAGCGCTGTCCGGTCAGTTTCTGGCATCTGGGGTAGTGTTGGGGCTGCTGTTTTTTATCACCACGAATAACACTGCCGCGCTCTTTTATGTCGTTATGTATGCACTGATTTTAAGTGAGATAGTGAATGCCGGGTATCAGATACTACTGCACAGAAGGGGGTAAAACGATGGCGGATACATTACCCGTAGGTAACCGGGTTCGCGCAATGCGAGAGTCACACGGTGCAATGTCACAATCTGATCTGGGCAAAGCCGTTGGTGTGACCCGTCAGACCATCGCCGCGATAGAACAGCGCCGTTATGCACCCTCTCTGGAAACCGCGTTCCGCATTGCCAACCTTTTCGACACAGAGATAGGCGAAGTGTTCTTCTGGGATCCGCAATGATAGTGCACCACGACACACCCCGTTACACTCATAATGCCGGCAGCCATTGAGTCTGTTTTCTGTACTCAGTAAAGTACTAAGTTCTCAGTCGCAATTACGACAGTTCAGGAAGCAGATGACGAAGGCTATGGTTTCTGAGCTACTGTGACTGTTATGAAGGGTTATCTGAAAAGGTACAGGTTATTTACCGGAAAAATCAGGTTATGATAATGCGATATCGCGAACCGGAGAAGGTATGAAAGTACAACGTATTCAGTGCACGAAGAACATATCAACCGCGCTACTCTGGGCTGCCGCCATCCTCGCGTCGGCGCTTCTGGGATCGAGCGAGGTTCTGACGCTGATGATTCTTCCCGCCCTTGCTGCGGTCTCTGTTTTGCAGCTGAATAAACCGGGTACACCTTAGTTTTGTCTCCGATCACACGTTCAGTTTATGGCGACATTGCGGCGGTTGTCGCCATCGTCGCTCTGCTTGTATTTGCCTGGTTTTGGAGCGAGGCGCGCAAGGAAGTTACCTACCTGTGTGGCAATTTTTATCAGGGAATTACAAAAGAAAGTGTGAGACGGCAGTTAGATACCGCCAATTTGTTACGGTATCGCACCGAGTTTACAGCAAATGGAAGCAAGATCGTTGCTGACAGCCTGCTGCACATCGATGAATACGCCTGCACAATATGGTTTAGTAAGCAAAACCGCGTTACAGCAGTAAATGTCAGTAAATCGTTATAGAGGGAACCTATGAAATACCTGACAATTCGACAGCATATCTACAGCCCGCGGCATCTGATGGAAATTCATGATGACCGGCGCAATATACTTTACCAGACCTATTGTGAACAAAGCATGACATTTAATGTCTGGCACGTGATGAAAGATTATTGTCCGGTGCTGACTTTCAGACGAAAGATCTTCGCTAACGCTGCCACCTGGCATGTATCAGGCAACATGCAGGAATATCTGGTTAAGCGTAAGTTCTGGTCATTAACCCCTCGCTATCAGGTACTTGACGGTCCGTTCGAAGGATGTGAGGTCACCGGAAACATCGTTGATCGTACGCTAAAATTCTATTATCAGGGCAGGGTGATGGCCACAGCGGATGATCCGTCACTAAACCTGCCGGATAAATACCAGCTGTCTGTGTACCGGCATGATGAGCAAGCTTTGCTGTTTATGTCACTTATGCTGGTTGTTGTGCATATTGAAGCGTTTATTCTTTACAAGCGTCCGCAACCACGCAAAACGGCAAAGAAAGCCTCATGGATATAACCTCAGCCCAACAGGACATGCGTGCCGGCTATCACAATGGCGCGACAGGCATGTTGGTCTCAGGCATCGTGTGGCTGGCAGCCACATGCAGTGTGTTGCTTATATCGGTGCAGGCCAGCGCCATGGTGCTGTTTTTCGGCGGTATGCTGATATTTCCGTTAAGTGTTGTCCTGGCACGTGCCTTTGGTTGTCCGGGAAAACACACACCGGAAAATCCCCTGTCGTCTTTAGCAATGGAAAGCACCGTGGTGCTGTTTGTGGGCCTGCTCATTGCCTTTGTGATGTTGTCAAGCCAGCCGTGGCTTTTCTATCCCGTCATGCTGCTGACCATCGGCGTGCGCTACCTGTTATTTCAGACGCTGTACGGCTTGAAGATTTACTGGCTGGTTGGCATCGTGTTGATGGCCGGTGGCGCGGCAGGGATGTCTATCAGACTTCCGGCTTATCTGACCGCAGGGTATGGCGCGGCAGTAGAACTGGTATCCGCACTACTGCTGCTGACGAGTGTAGCCCGTAGCGATAAGCCTGCTACCCCACCTAAAAGTGAGTAACTACTTGCAATCAACAAATACAGAGTCACGAAAAGGCCCACCTAACGATAGCAAAGTAAAGTTAACACTCGGGCGGTATGTGAAACGACAGAATGGCGTCCCGCTTGGTGCTTCCGGTTCGTTAAGCAACATGTTAATTAGAGCCTTCGGAGCCAGAGGCTTTGACCGGTTCTGGACACACTGGAACCCTATTTTCAGTTTTTATCTTGGTAAGTATATTTTCCATCCTGCCTCGCAGGTCATGCCGGTATCGATAGCCCTTGTTATTACGTTCACAGCAAATGGACTACTTCATGATGCGGTGACTATGGCCGTGCGACACGAACCGGCCTGGTTTTTCACACCCTGGTTTCTGATAATGGGGGTGATGGCCGCCATTCACCGCAGTGTACCCGTGCGCTATGCTACCTTCCCTTTTGGGATGCGGGCACTGATCAACACGCTGCATATCGCTGTTGCGCTTATTTATCCGCTTTGGCTACACCTTTCCTGACAACGGATGAGTCTGATAGCTGCCATCGGGTTTCGCCCTGGCCGTGACAAATTGCCACTTATTTGTATCAACTTGGTGCAGTGTTTACAGTAGCGCAACAGCCTGTTCACTGAACTGAAAAGAGTCGTAAAGCCAGCCATACCATTTGTACGAAAGCCTCGCCAACCAATCTGTTCCAGACACTGCTATCCCTGGAAGTGCCACCGTATAATACGCACCTAATTTCGTAACCCATTATTTTCTATGCAAAAGACAAATCACAGTGTCATTGAGGACGTGTTTGCCCTGTTGTGTGCAGGCTTGTTTGTTGCGTTCGGGGTACATTTGTTTCAGTCGCAGGACCTGATGATCGGCGGCGCTGCCGGTATCGCGCTGCTCGGTACCTATGCGTCAGGGCTGGATTTCGGCGTGTTGTTTTTCGTCATCAATTTGCCGTTCTACGCACTGGCGTGGACGCAAATCAGTAAGCGTTTCACGCTGAATACCTTTATTTCCGTTACCACGGTATCCGTGCTGAGTGATCAGGTGCAGCACGTGGTGGATATCAGTCGGATAAACCCGATTTTTGCAGCCGTATTTGGCGGTATTCTGATAGGCACCGGCATGTTGATTATGTTTCGCCACTCTTCCAGTTTAGGCGGACTCGGTATCCTGGCATTCTACTTACAATCGAAGCACAACGTCCGGGCTGGCACGTTCCAGTTGTCAGTAGACAGCATCATTCTGGCGGCAGCGCTTTTCTATATTGAATTGCCACTGGTCATTATTTCTGTGCTTGCCGCGTTTTGTCTCAACATGGTTATATCACTTAACCATCGTCCGGAAAGGTACTCTCTGCCGGTAAAGTCCGAAAAGGGCGATGACGCTAAGGTCTCGCTCGGCAACGATATGCATCCGCAAAACGGCTAATTGTTCAGCACAATAAAAAAGGGAGCGATGCTCCCTTTTTTATGTTTATCCGCAATATGACTAACCCAGTCGAAGCGGATAGTTTCATTCAGACGACATGCAATACCACTTCGTAATAATGCCGCCCGGTATAAAAAGCCGTTACCAGCTTCGCTTTTTGTACCCTACCAGTCCATACCAGCCAATCAGGCCATAGCCTACCAGCAGAATGACATATGCTGAACGCAGACTGGTGATATCCGCCAGTGCGCCATAAGCCAGCGGCAGCACCGCGCCACCGGCTATGCCCATAATGAGGATTGCTGAGCCCCGTGCGGTCAGTTTACCTAAATCGGCCAGCGCCAGCGGCCAGATTGCTGGCCAGCACAACGCGTTTGCCAGGCCTAACAGGGCAATAAGTGCTACAGAATCGGGGACCACCGGTACGCCCATCCAGCCCCACAATGCTGTCGCGATAGCGGTACTGCTGTCGCTGCTTAACAGCAACAGGACCGAAACAATCAAACCCAATACGGCCGAGCCTGTGAGTGCCTGGCTCTGTGAAACAAACCGGGGAATAAGCACTAATCCCGCCAGGTAGCCAAGCACCATAAACATCATCGTATAAGCCCCAAGACTAGTCACATTCGACAGCCCCAGAGATGATCCGTACAGTCCGATGGTATCGCCGGCGATGACCTCTACCCCAACGTAAAAGAATAACGCCATTGCCCCCAGGATCAGTTGTGGGTAGCGCAGAATGCTTTCATGAGACGGAGCATCTGATGGCGCTTCTTCGCGTATCGGTGGCAGGTTGACCCGCGACAGTCCCAGCGCAAGCACGACCATTGCGATAGCCATGCCGATGTAGGGCGTTATCACTTTATTGGCCATTTCAGCCACCAATACGGCACGGTCAGAGGCAGCCATGGCGTCGACACTGGCCTTACTGACATCCGGAAAGTCAGCCAGTACCAGGAAGGTAAACAGAATAGGTGCAAGTACGCCCGCTGCTTTGTTTAGCAGCCCCATTACCGCAATCCGCGCCGCAGCACTTTCGTGAGGACCAATACGCACGATATAGGGGTTAGACGCCGTCTGCAGAATGGTCAGACCGGAGCCCATTACAAACTGCGCGAGCAGAAAGATACTGAAATAATGGGTTTTCGCCGCGGGCACAAACATCACCAGCCCCAGCGCTATCAACCCCAGACCGATGACCATACCGCGCTGATAGCCGGTTCTGTCGAGTATCCAGGACATCGGCAAGGCCATGACCACGTAGGCAATATAAAAACAAAAAGCCACAAACAACGCTTCGATTTCGTTCAGATCGCAGATGATTTGCAGAAACGGAATCAACGAGCTGTTTAGCCAGGTAATAAAACCGAAGATAAAAAACAGGATCCCGATAGTGATCATCGGTATGAGCGCGCTTTGTCGCGCAGTGTCGGATTGAGCCAGTGTTGTCATTATTATTACTCCGTTGGCGTGTCCGTCAGGCGGCCCTGCTGCCAGACGTGGGTAAGGGTAAGCGAGTGATCGAGCGCCAGGATATCTGCCGACAACCCGGTCTGCAGGCTGCCGTATCGGGTGGATACTCCCAGCATTTCTGCCGGCGTCTGGCTGGCCATCTTCACCGCGTCCGGTAGCGAGACAGCGCACTCTGACACGGTATTTCTGAGCGCCTCAATCATAGTCAGACACGAACCAGCCAGGGTGCCATCTGGTGTGGTGAGCTTGTCGCCTTCGCGAACAATGCGCGTATCAAAGAAAGGCACTTCCTGCAGGTCAGTAGCCGCAAGCGCCATGGCGTCGGTTACCAGCATCATTCTATTGGCACCTTTGGCCCGAAAGGCGACCTGACAAGCAATGGGGTCAACGTGATAGCCATCCACAATAATGCCGGCGTAACTGGATCCGTGGGCCAGTGCAGTGCCCACCATTCCCGGTGCGCGGGACTGCAGTGGTGACATCGCATTGTATAAATGGGTAAAGCCTGCCGCGCCCGCCTGAAGTGCATCCGTCACCTGTTCTGCAGAGGCATCGGAATGACCAAGAAAAACGCGAATACCAGCATCGGTCAGCGTACGAATAACCGCAGGCGACACATTTTCAGGGGCAACCGTGACCATAACCACACCCAGCGCCGGGTTTTGTAACAACGCCAGTTCCTCTTCGCTGGGCAGCCGAATGAAGCTTTCACTGTGCACGCCCTTTCTGGCCGTACTAAGCCACGGGCCTTCAAAATGTACGCCGATGATGCCAGGGACATCATTGCTTCTGGCATCAACAATGGCCTGCGCGGCGTTGATCATCGTCTCGGTGGAATCTGTGATAAGTGTTGGCATCATGGCCGTGGTGCCAAAGCGACGATGTGCACGCATCATGGTCTCAATGGCTTTAACCGTGCACTGTTGATTTAACAGCACACCACCTCCCCCATTTACCTGTACATCGATAAATCCCGGGATCAGCATGTCGTGTGCGACAGCACGCTCTTTCTCCGAGGCATCGCGAATATCTGCGATGCTTGAGTCCTCAACAACCAGCGTTTTATACGCCTCAAAACCTATGGCGGTGAGTACCTGTTTACCCGTGATAATCATACCGTTTCCGTTACTTTCTTCAGGCCAGGCGGGGTATCAGGATCCAGTCCCATTTCCTGAGCAACCTGTTCAATATCAAGATAAAAGCGTTGCATAATAACCAGCGGCTGCAGGCGTTTGTGCGTGCCTGTGCTCAGGCTGATATCCGTGACCCTTGCACCGCGCTGGGCAATATCGGCCAGTTGCGATGTATGAAAACTGGCAGTCTCATCATCCAGCGACACATTAATCACGCACAGCTTCTTCTCAACCAGCGTGACAGGTCCATGCAGGAACTCTGCACTGCTGAAAGCTTCAGCATGAATCCCCAGCACCTCTTTTAACTTCAGAGCGATCTCTCTGGCGATGGCATAACCAAAGCCCCTTCCCAGTACCACGCAGTGGGCAATACCGCTGAGATCATCAGCGCGCAGTCTTGGCGTGGCCTCCTGCGCTTTTTGCATGCAGTCCGGCAACCCATCGAGAGCCTCTTTCAGCTGCGCATCGGGTTTCCAACACGCGTATAGCTGGCACAGTGCGCTTAGCGTCGCCAGATAGCTTTTGGTCGCTGCAACCGCTTTTTCGTTTCCTGCCTGCAACGGCAATACGGCATCTACCATTTCACTGAGCGGCGAGGTAGTGTCATTCACCAGCGCGACACAATATGCGCCGCCCGCTTTCGCCAGTTTGACCTGGTGCAGAATATCCGGGCTTCGTCCGGACTGGGAAATAACAATCGCCACGCAGCCTTCCAGATTCAGTGTTGCCTCAAACACACCTGCCACAGACGGCGCTGCGGCAATGACCGGTACGCCACAGCCCACTTCAAATAAGTATTTTGCAAACACGCCGGCATGATCAGACGTGCCGCGGCCAATCATCATAATTGCCCGGGGAGGCTGTTGACGAAAACGTTCGCCAAGGGCATTACAGGTGTCGAGGTTGTTCGCAAGTTGCGTGCGGATCACAGTCGGACTGGATGCCGCCTCGCGTGCCATAATACTGGTAGTCATAAACCTGAAAATTTCCTATTTCGCGTGTTGCTGATAATAAAAAGCGCCCCACTCCGGGCCATGCTGCGCGTGAACAATGGCTTGTTGCACATCGTCCGCTAACCAGGGGGTGATCGACCCGGCAACTCCCCCAACCAGCACCAGCTTATTACCACTTAGCGCAATGGCTTTTCTGGCAATTGCGGTGAGGTATTGGGCGCCGCTCTCAATAATTTGCGTGGCGGCAGCGTCGCCGTCTCCCGCCAGTTGCAGAAGCACCGGGGACAGCTGTCCAAAGTGTGCAGGAGGCGCCTGATTTAGCCTGTCGACGAGCGCCAGCGGCGTATGACACTGGTAGTGATCGCACACGGCTTTTGCCAGCGCGCTGCCTTCCTGTACACCATCCAGTACTTCCAGCGTGTGGACCACGGCCTGACGTCCCATCCACGCGCCGCTGCCTTTATCTCCCAGCGTAAATCCGTGACCACCAAACTGCTGCAGTTTGCCTCCAGTCAGCGCAGCAGCGCAGGAGCCAGTGCCCACCACGAGTACGGCACCATCACTGCCACCATGCGCTCCCAACATGGCAGCATGGAGATCGGAGGTAAACGAGAACGCGGCAAACGGGTGTTGCCAGTTATTCAGTGCATCTGATGCCGACGGCAAATTCGCACCTGCCAGCCCCGCACCCACCGCCGTTTTACGAAGCTGCTCTGGCGCAGCTAATCCGGCATCAGCAAGCGCGGCGGCTACCGCGTTAACGATGGATTGCCGGGCGATATCTGCAGCTCTTGCTACATTCGCCGGTCCCGCTACGCCGGCACCGATTACTTCGCCTTTCGCGTTGTAGGCTTCTGCACGGCACTTGGTACCGCCACCATCAACACCTACATAAAAATAGTTACTCGATTGCAATGTCATATCCTCTGCTGCCATTACTGCTGTGTAGCCGCAGCCTTTGCAGGCTGTACACTGGCACTTACTCTGTCAGTTCCCGGCAGGAATGTACGGAAGTAGTACTCAGGCATGAGTGTGAGTTCTTTGGTTACCGGCTGCCAATGCGTCTTATCTTCAGACCAGGCAATGCCAAGCCCTGGATAAGCGGCATTCACCTTAACTCTGCCATCTACCACTTTTACTCCCGGCGGCGGCAGACGGAAATTTACCTGCCGGTCGACGAGTTGTTTTAACTGATAGCTTACCAGTTGCCCGGCAAAAGCCGAATATGCAGCGTACTGCTGTTCATGCAGGGCATTCACCGCGTCCGCTTTTCCCGCCACGGTATCAATCGCCGCCTTCGTCCATGGGGCTGGATTCCATGCACGCTCGGCCAGGGCAAACAGGCGCGGATAGACCATATACTCCAGCGTGTCAGCACTGCGGATCACTTCCGTCCACACTTGTCCCTGGATCCCGGCGATGTCTTGCGCTGCATCCGTATACTCAGGGTTCTGGCTAAACGGCTTGCCCATCCTGTCTGTCCAAAGGTATTGATGTACCGGAAGCACCTCAGGCGTAAACTGAAACACTTTAAACAAGTCCGTATTTTTAGACCCCCAGTAATACCCTGGCTCTTCAGGATGATTCTGATAAGGGAAGTCGAAATACAGAACATCCGGGAAAGCCAGCACAGCCTGTGCCTGGGACTGTTGCCATTCAGCCACCGTACCTGCTCCACCCGCTGGCAGCGTTGTCCATACGGTTACCAGCGTATCCTCAGTGCGTTTCTGCGCTGGCAACATGCTCATGCCGTCACTCCAGCCGCCCAGAATCAGCCCTTTATCTTTTGTCAGTTGTTGCACTTTTTCTACAAAATGCCCCAGCAACTGATGCGCGGTTTCTTTCGTCAGCGGCTCACCCAGCATGGCCTCGCAGGCAGGTGAGTTAACCCACGCGCCACCGGTTTCATCGGCGCCCATGTGAAAGACTTTCAAAGGTACGCCAGCGTCATCGTGTAACTGCTGGATACGACTGATGACCGTGTCCACAAAGGTGTAGGTATCGGCGATACACGGGTTAAGGGTGTTGTCATTGTAAAACTGAATAGAGCGATAAACGGTGGTATCCGCCTCCTCCACCAGATCCGGTGACTGAGGGTGCGTTTGTTGTCGCGCCTGCATACTCTTTATCGCAGCGCGGGCATGACCCGGCATATCCACCGACGGAATAATCTCGATATGACGTTCTGCGGCATACTGAACCAGCGCTTTGTAATCAGCTGCCGTAAGATAACCGTTGACGCTGCTGTTTGCGTCCGGCCCGCTGCCAAGCTGCGGCATCAGGCAGGCGCTTTCGTTCTCTGACTCGCAGCGGCGACTGCCGATATCCGTAAGTTCGGGATACTCTTCAATCTCAAGTCGCCAGCCTTCATCATCGGCGAGATGGAGATGCAGTTTATTAAGTTTTACCCGATACATCTGTTCAACCAGTTCAAACAGCACGGCTTTGCCTGGAAAATTACGGGCGATGTCCACATGCATACCGCGATAGCGGTAGGCCGGTTCGTCTGCGAGACGCACTGAGGGAAATGCCTGCTGCTCAGGCTGATAAAGCTGCGCCAGAGTAAGTAGCGCATAGTCTCTGGCAGACGCGTTAGCGGCGGAAATCTTCACGCCCTCATTATCGATGCTCATCTGGTAAGCCGCGCCTGTCAGGTCCTGAGTTTCTTCGAACCTTACCGGAAAGCCATTCGCTTGCAGCTGAATTCCTGCGTTCCTGAATACACTACGGGCGGGATGTTCTGCTGCCAGCGTTATTGCCAGAGCCTTCGCAGGAACGGCGTTGCCTGTTACGTCTAACCTTGTGACATCCGGTATAACGCGGGGAGCACTGTCGGGATGATACTCAGTCCAGTTAGAATAATGTTCAAACAGCCATCCGGCATCGGCCAGCGGCATCGTATCGGCGGCGCTGCGACGGGTCTGATTACGCGTTGCCCATTCGCCGGCGTGCACTGGTGTATTTATTTTACGAACCGGATCGACTGTCGACCGGGTGGCTTCAATAATGACAGGCTCTGCCCCGGGGGCTACCAGATACCAGTTCGGGATAGCATCAGAACGGGACACATGCCAGAACAGTGCGTGAAGAGTGCCTTCAAGTGTCTCACCCGGTGACAGAGTGCGTACTGGCGTAAGTGCGTGCAAATCACCATTAATGTGCGTTACGGTAAAGTCGTCAGATGTGACTGCCTCAACGGGAGCGACATGACTGAAGCGAATCTCCCAGTCAGAATCGGGCAATGTGGCTGGCAATGTCAGGGTAACGGCGGCACTAAAACAATCGCTGTCGATTCCCGCTTCCCGGCACGCAGACTGTGAGACTGTATCGATGACCTGATATTTCACCCCCAGATTATCCGCCAGTTGTTGCAGCGGCGCTCGAGAAGGTGCTGAATGTACGCAGCCTGCTATGCAGAGCAAACCACTTATCAGTAACATTGTTTTATTGAGCATTGTGTACCACCAGCGTAAAACATTCCCACACTTTTTGATAACGCTGTCATTTAGCACGAAAACGCATCAAAAGCAGATAATACAGGGCATAGTTAACAAATAATAATAAGTATCAAAGACCGCGTGACAACGCTGTCATTAATTTCACTTTACAACATGCCTATTGTTCATGCAAACTTTTATTAACATTAACTGTGCTACCCATGTCTACCCCACGTGTTCCCTGTGGTATGAGCAGGTATGACCTGACAACCACATCGTCAAACGGAAATTTTGCCGCGTTTATTGCAGTAAGGTCACCGGTCAGAAAGTCAGGTTTCGATGTAAATTATTTGCATATGACGGACATGAGCACTACTCATTATTGTTGGAAAAAGGCATCATAGGTGCCTGTTCGAACAGCGTTATCGCTCAGCAGTGACGATAACGACATTCAGGAATTGTTGTGGCGTGAAAACAACCATAAAAGATGTCGCTAAACTTGCCGGTGTATCCTTTAAAACGGTGTCGCGGGTGATCAACGCGGAACCTACCGTTAAACCGGAAACCGTAGAGAAAGTCCAGCAAGCCATTGCGCAGTTGCATTATCAGCCCAATACAGCAGCCCGGAATCTGGCAGGCACCAAAGCCTATGCCATTGGATACGTCTACGACAACCCGAACGCTTACTACGTTATCAATATGCAAAACGGCATACTACGGGAGTGTCGCGAACGCGGTTATGAGCTGATTATTCACCCCTGTCAGGCCGCAAGTCCGAATGTCATCGACGAAATCGTGCAAATGGTAAGAAAGTCTCAGTTGTCTGGCCTTGTGTTATCGCCACCGTTATCGGAAATGGCCAGTGTCATGGATGCACTTGATGAGCTTGATGTCCCTTACGTGCGGATCGTGTCAGGAAGCGCAACCAAACGTACGCACCGTCCGTGCGTGTTTGTTCACGACAGAGATGCCGCCAGAAATATTGTTGAGCACATGATTTCACTGGGGCATAAACGTATTGCCTTTATTTCCGGTGACAAGGGTCACCGTTCCACAGAAGAGCGAAAGCAAGGTTATCGCGAGGCCCTTATCGACAGTGGCCTGAGTGTGGATCCGGCACTGGAAATTGACGGTAGCTATTCGTTTGAGAGTGGGGTTAAAGGGCTGAAGACACTGCTGGAGCAAGACGATGTTCCTACGGCTATTTTTGCCTGTAACGATGAGATAGCGTCAGGTACCCTGTTTGCTGCAAGACTGAACGGTATCGACGTGCCCGGAAAACTGGCAATTGCCGGCTTTGAGAACTCGCCATTCTCACGACAAACCTGGCCGAAACTGACGACAGCGGCGCAGCCAACCGACGAAATTGCGCGCGACGCTGCCCGTACGCTTATCGACATGGTGCAATCGGGCCGAAATGCGCGGTTCGCCAGCCAGGAAGTTCAGCATGTGCACTTTCACCCGGAGCTGGTCGTCAGGGAGTCTACCTACCTGCCCGACTAACCGGTTTTACAAGTGCGTCATCAGGCCGGTACTATGTTTTATCAAAGACGATGCGCTGGCTACCCTGTCGTTTGTTGTGAAGACATACAATTGCCTGCCAGAGCAAACGTGCCAATGGTATGCGCCATGGCTGACACCATGCATATTAAGAATAAGAGATGCGCAACATGAGTCAGGTTTCCCGATTAGTGATTGTAGGTGGCGGGATTGCCGGCTGGCTGACCGCCGCCTACATGGCAAGAACGCTCTGTGACAAGGTAAATCACGACATTCGTATTACCCTTGTTGAGTCACCGGGCAGCACCCCGGTTGGCGTAGGCGAAGGATGCTGGCCATCGCTTCGCAATACCCTTGCCCATCTCGGAATTTCGGAAAACCGTTTCATGCAGGAATGTCAGGCGACGTTCAATCAGGGAACCCGGTTTGAAAACTGGCGACATCACTCCGCGAATACCGATAACGATGCGTTTTATCACCTGTTTGATACCCCTACACTCAACTGGCCGGTAAGCCCGGTACCATTCTGGTTATCACACCTTAATGACGATCCTCACCCTTTCGCTGACTCAGTGTCGATACAGCAACAGGTCTGTGAGGCTGGGCTTGCTCCGAAACAATTATCGACTCCAGAATTTCAGGGTCACCTGAATTACGGTTACCATGTTGATGCCGGTAAGTTTGCAAATTTGCTGTCTCGTGTTGCCTGCTATGAAATGGGCGTATCGCACATTCAGGCAGACCTTACCCACGTGCATCACAATGCTGCAGGTGACATTACGCATATCTCGACTCGCCAGGCCGGAGATATTGCCGGCGATCTTTTTATCGACTGCACGGGATTTTCTTCCCGCCTGCTAGCGCAATCGATGAATGTGCCTTTTGTGGATTACAGTCATATTCTGCTGGCCGATCGTGCCATCGCCATGCAAGTGCCTTACTCCAGCGAAAATACCGAAATTCCGCCATATACCCGTTCCGTGGCGCAAGACGCCGGGTGGGTATGGGATATTGGCCTGAGAGATCGCCGCGGTATCGGCTACGTCTACCGCTCGGCTGACTGCAGTGATGCGCAGGCCCGGGATGCCCTGATGACGTATCTGGGTGATGAACAGTTGCCCGGCGATATCAGAGTGATTCCCCTTCGCCCGGGCCGCCGCGCGAAAGCGTGGCACCATAATTGTGTCGCCATTGGTATGTCTGCGGGATTTATTGAGCCGCTTGAATCCTGCGCCTTGCTAATGATAGAAGACGCCTGCAAACAGGTGGCAGATTTATTTCCGGCGAAACACGCGGATATGCCTCACACTGCGGCGCTGTACAACGACACTTTTGTTCGCCGCTGGGACAATGTCGTGGAGTTTATTAAGCTGCATTATGTGCTTAGTGGCCGCGAAGATACCCCCTTCTGGCTGGACAATAAGCGTGTATCGACCTGGCCCGCCGGATTGAAACAAAAATTGCTGCGCTGGCAAAGTGCGCCACCAGCCAGCTGCGAATTTCCTGATTGTCAGAGCCTGTTCACAAGGGAGCACTACGAATTTATCCTCTTTGGCATGCAGTCAGAGAAGCAATTACATGCCATGGCCGAAAGCTACGGCAAAGCCTCGGATCTCGCAAGGATGGCATCTGCGGCGCTGGAAGAACGCTGGGGCTATACGCAGGCAAAACTGATTTCCCACAGGGCATTGTTAAAAGCCCTGGAAAAAGATCGCTTCCCCCGCGCCAGATAGTATTGCTGCTTAAAAGAAGATGCGAACCCGTCTGTAGTTACCCGGCGGGTCCCGAAGTATGCAGGGGCAAGGCAGAATCTGCAGGAAATGGCCCTCTCTCCACACTGCTGTAATAGTGCAGCGCCGTAATCGCATTCCCCACACCTTTGTCCACCTCCATCAGCAGCCCGTCGGTACACCTCCGCCATGCCATCGTCTTCCACAGGCGTGTTTTCCTCGTCCTATTACGGATTGGTATTACCACCGGCTGGTATAAGATCAGGCTACGTACTCTCGATACGACTATCACACTGTATCCGGCCAACACGGGCCAGGGTTTCATCGTTTCATTGTTCCTTGTTCCATTGTTCCATTGTTCCATTGTTCCATTGTTCTCAAGGCTAATACTGCGATTTCACCGTGACAGGTAACAGGGTTGTTAATACTTATACTTACTGGCGCACAGCAACGCATTGTCATCATGAACGCAGAGCGAAACTTTCATCCTATTTTTGCTATTTTTCCGTCATCAAACTGCCTAATTTGAATTATTTTTGCACAGGTATATCGCCCGTTTCGCCTTACGCCATGGGGAATGCAGCATGTTGCTGTAAAAAACATGTAAAAAAAGTCTTGATGACAGCGCTGTCAGGATTTAAGATTGTTCAAAATGACATCGCTGTCATTTCTACTTCACCTCGACGAATGGGACCACATAACTATGAAAACAAGAAATCTGAAATTCTCGACACTGGCACTCGCGGTCGCGTCGAGTTTTGCTGTGAATACGGCAACAGCACAGGAGGAAAGTGCTGAAAACGATATGATCGAAAGAATCGAAGTTTCCGGCATTCGTGCAAGCACCAAAGAAAGCATTAACAATAAACGGTTCGCGAACAGCATTGTAGACTCCATCAGCGCGCAGGATATTGGCAAGTTTCCTGATAAGAACGTCGCTGAATCGCTCTCTCGTATCACCGGTGTCGCCGTAAGTCGTGAGTTTGGTGAAGGTGAAAAAATCAGTATTCGTGGTGCGGGGCCAGACTTAAACCGTACGCTGTTAAACGGACAGACTGTCGCCTCCGCTGACTGGTTTATCCTTGACCCGTCTAACCGTTCTTTTAACTACACCCTGCTGCCATCATCCATTGTAAAAGGCCTGGAAGTGTATAAGTCGCCACAGGCGTCTATCGATGAAGGCTCTATTGGGGGTACAGTTATTCTGCGCACCCGCAAACCTCTGGAACTAGACGCCAATACCGTGAACGTTGGTGTGCAGGCCCAGTACTCAGAGACCTCGGAAGAAACGGATCCACAACTGGACGCGCTGTATTCGTGGAAAAATGACGACCAGACATTTGGTTTCCTGGTAAACGTTATCGCACAGGATCGCACCGTACGTCGTGAGGGCTTTGAAGTACTCGGATACAACAAAGTCACGCCAACCGCTGAAGACACAGACGATGCGTCCATCATTGGCAATACCTACAACGTACCTTCCCTGATCGGCGTACCACGATTTGACCAGTCACGCGAGCGACGCACCGTGTTTGCGTCACTGCAATATGCGCCAACGGATGAGATGGAATTCACACTGAATTACCTGAACTCTGAAATGGATGCCAACAACCGAAACCAGAACCTGCTGATTGGTCCGGGAGACGCGGGTAACGTTATCGAAACTATCGAAAACGGCACCATCGTGGGTGACAACAACGTGGTTGCTTCGTCATCTTCAGGCCGCCTGCCTTATAACTTCATCAACCGGGTATCGAGCACCGAAACCGAGTCTATCGATTTAGAGATGAACTACAGCACAGATACGTATCTGTTGCACCTGCAGGTAGGGACTACCGAAGCCAACGGCGGTACATTGCGCGAAACCTCGTGGGAATATGCACCGGCTGGCGGCACCGACTGGTCGTATGATCTGCGCGGCACACCTACAATCGAAACCTCAGTTGATCCCAGCGATGCAAGCCAGTTTGCTGCAGGCTGGATTTGGGGGGGTAAACGCCCTACGCATGATGCAGAAGATTATGCCCAGCTGGATCTGGAAGTCCCGGTTGAGTATGGCCCGTTCACTGCTTTGAAAACCGGCTTAAAAATTCGTAAAGCCGAGAACTCAATCCTGGATCGTCAGGTAAACAGCTGGCAGTGGGGTGAAACCACTCGTCCGGGTCTGACTGGTTCTCAGGGTCAGGATATTGCGGGTTACATGTGGTGGATATTCGACCAGTGCCCTACGCTGGCTGACTGTAACCTGTCATCAGGTTCGCAATCGGTTGATGCGGTGGTTAACGGCTCGTTTACCAATCAGGTCACGCAAAACCAGCAGGCTATGGAAGACATCGCCTTTGGCTCGCTTAATGGCGAACCTGCCGGCTATGCTGCGCACCTGTCTCTTGCTGATATTTACAAAATTGAAGAAGACATTACCGCCTTTTATGTACAGGGTGATTTCGACGGCGACGGCTACCGCGGTAACGTTGGCGTGCGTTATGTGTCGACCGACCAAACCTCTGGCGGCTATGAATTCAGTCAGGATTCGTCCGGCTTGTTAACCCTTAACTACGACTGGTTAGCGCCGTCTGAATTAGCCTGGGTGGAAGCGGAAAACGATTACAACGAGTTCTTACCCAGTGCCAACATTGCGTTTGATTTGTCAGACGACATGATCTTTCGTGTAGGTGCGGCGCGCGTTATGTCTCGTCACAACTGGACCGAGATTGCGTCAACCGAATACTTCGGTGATTTAGGTGGTGGCTCCAGTACCGGTACACGCGGTAACCCTTACCTCAAGCCGATGATTGCCAACCAGTTTGACCTGTCTTACGAGTGGTATTATGCCGAGGCGTCGATGTTCTCTGCTACCTACTTCAGCAAAACCATCTCGTCGATGCGCACGTCAAACGTCGTAACCGAGCTGCGCTCGAATGACCGCTATCAGGACGTGCCTGTTGCCTTTAACCAGCCGGTAAATGATTTGGGCGGTACTATCAACGGTATCGAGCTGAACCTGCAACATGACTTCGGTGGGTTCGGGGTCCAGGCTAACTATACCTATACCGATGCCAAATCTGACCAGACCCGTGACGAAAACGTACCCGGCTCTGGCTTATTTGAAGGTACATCGAAAAACATGATGAACCTGGTAGGTTACTATGAAAACGACACCTTTGGTGCACGCCTGATGTATAACTACCGTGATGACTGGTACCAGGGCATTTCACCCAACGGTGCAGAAGTGTGGACTGAAGGCTTTGGCCAGTGGGATGCCAGCGCGTCATACGACGTGACTGAACACATCTCGCTGACGCTTGAAGCGGTGAACCTGCTGGATGAAGAGATTGTCCAGTACAACACCGATAAGGATCGCCTGTACTCACTGTACAAAAACGGCCGCCGTTTTGTCGTGGGTGCGCGATTCTCGTTCTAACGTTGTTTGATTGATGTGTTGTTCCTTTATAGCCAAGCATCTGCTTGGCTTTTTTTCTTAACAGCACCGACAACACGCGAAGCGGCTCTCCCGCAATAGCACAGGTGTGCACCGATGGTATTGAGGCAGGGGTTCACGTAGTATGAAAGGCAGGCAATGCTCGCCGGTTGATTGACAGATATCGCGATGACAAACAGCATTAGAAAAGTCGTAATTGTGGGTGGTGGCACCGCGGGGTGGCTTACCGCGAATATCCTTGCGTCACAACTCAGCACGCAGAAAGACGCGCACGGTATTGATATTTGCCTGGTGGAATCACCTGACATTCCCACCATTGGCGTGGGTGAAGGCACCGTTCCTACCATGCGCCAGACGCTTAAGCTGATTGGCCTCAGCGAAACCGAGTTTGTGCGTGAGTGCGATGCCACGTTTAAGCAGTCTATTAACTTTGTCGACTGGCTATATCCGCCAGAGAATGGCAAGCATCATGCTTACCAGCATTTGTTTCAATACCCCGCCAATCCCGGCTTTGATCTCACGCCATACTGGCTGTTGCACGAGCATCACAATATCAGATACGAAGATCTCGTATCCGCACAGGCGCAGGCCTGTCATGCTGGCTTGGCACCAAAGAAAATTACGACCAAGGAATTTGATGGCGTATTTGATTATGCCTATCACCTCGATGCAGCTAAATTTGCGGCGTTACTGACAAAGCACGGTATACAAACGCACAACGTTCAGCATATCCTGGCAAACGTCACCTCGGTACATCAGTCTGCAAACGGTGATATTGCGTCGATTGAGACGGATAGCGCCGGCATTATCGACGGCGATTTGTTTATCGACTGTACCGGCTTTGCCTGCATGCTGCTGGGCGACACGCTGGGCGTCCCCTTTGAAGACAAAAACGATATGTTATTTGTCGATCACGCTGTGGCAATGCAAGTGCCTTATGCGGATGACACCGCGCCAATTGCCAGTCATACCATTGCGACCGCTCAGGAAGCCGGCTGGACATGGGATATTGGGTTAACGCAGCGTCGCGGTACCGGCTATGTGTATTCCTCGCAATATACCGATCACGATACCGCCGAACAGGTGCTTCGCGATTACATTGGTCCGGCAGCCGCACAATGTGAATGCCGGCACATTCCAATGAGAATAGGTTACCGCAGCGAGTTCTGGCGCAACAACTGTATCGCGATAGGGCTGTCAGCGGGGTTTCTTGAGCCTTTGGAAGCTACCGCCATTTTGCTGATCGAAGCGACAGCAAAGCTGGTAGTCGAGCAGTTCCCGGCCACCAGACTATCCATGTCACATTCAGCGAAGCGCGTGAATACGATCACCCGGTATGGGTGGGATCGCGTAATCGACTTTATCAAGCTGCATTATTTTTTAAGCCGCAGAACCGATACGCAATTCTGGATTGATAATACCCGACCGGAAACCGCTCCGGACAGCCTGTTGGAACGACTGGAAGCCTGGCGACACCGTCCGCCTGCCGAATCTGACTTCTTCAGTAAATACGAAATATTTCAGTTAGAAAACTACCAGTATGTTTTGTACGGTATGGATTTTCACACCGACCTGTCAGATTCACGTAAACGCTATTTTCACCAGTTGCAGACACAGGAATTCCGCCAGCGTATGGCGAAATACCAGACCCATGTTCTCAAAGGGTTGCCGACGCACCGGGAACTGATTGATCAAATCAGACTACACGGCATGAAAGCCATATGACACTAACCAAATGCAGTTATCATTATGAATAAAAACATTGAGTTACTAGATAATAATAAGCACCGGAACCTGAAGCTGAAAAGCACAACGCGATTTGAGCACATGTACCACCGAAACATGGTGCCACTGGTGGCAAATGAGTTTATGCACGCCGCCATCAACTTCCCGATTTTCTTTATCAAAGAAGCGAATACGGCGGAATTTAAAGCGGTGGGGTTGCTTGGGTTTGATCAGGACGAAAACCTCTACTTCACACCGGAGCGACTGAACACCAACTATTTTCCACTTAACGTGCAACGCTACCCGTTTGTGCTGACTGCAGAAACCGCAGAGTCAGAAAACTTTGCCATCGCCATTGATACGACCAGCAACCTGGTCAGTGACACGGATGGCCAGCGTTTATTTACTGATGACGGCGAGCCAACCGACAATCTGCACAAGGTGTCTGCGTTTCTGTCAGAACTGATGACCAAAGAACTCGCCACCAAAAAATTCATCGATTACCTTATCGACAACGACTTACTGCACGAAGCCTCTCTGTCCCTCGCCCTTGGCGATGACGGAAACACCAGTTTGAATGGCGTGTACAAAGTCAATGAGGAGCGTCTGGACGAGATAGAGCCGGATGTACTTGCCCAGCTTCACAAACGGCATTATCTGCCAGCGATATATGCGCACCTCACGTCAATTGGCCAGTTACAGCGCATGGTGGCGCTAAAACGCATGAAGTCACAGTCGAAATAATGATGCATCTGGAAAATCTGCCCTCGGTTGAGGTTTACCACAATGTCGACGCTGCGCGGTTTCGCGATGACATCGTCAAAAAAGGTAGACCTGCCATATTAAAAAACCTGGTAGGTAGCTGGCCGGCCGTCGCAGCAGCCAGGCAGTCGGCCGGGGATTTTATTGCGTATTTACGGTCGTATCAGTACCAGGGCAAAATTGAAGCCGTGCGCTGCCGCGCCGCTGAAAATGGCTTTATGTTTTACAACAAACGCTTCACCGGCTTCAATTTTGAACGGCGCGCGGTGACGCTTGACGGCTTCTTGAGTGATGTGCAGGCCAGTGCAGAAAACCCCGGCTATGCAACACATTCGTGGCAAAGCGCACACATCGATGATTTCTTTCCTGAGTTTTTACAACAGCACCCGATGACCCTGCTGCCCGACAGCGTGAGGCCAAGGATCTGGCTGGGAAATAACACGGTGGTCGGCACCCATAATGATGACAGTGAAAACATCGCCTGTGTGATTGCGGGAAAAAGGCGCTTCACGTTCTTTCCACCGGAACAATTGCCTAACCTTTACATCGGGCCGCTGGACAAAACCCCCGCCGGGGCTCCTGTCAGTTTAGTGGATTTGCGAGCGCCGGATTTCGCAAAATTCCCGCGAATCAAAGCGGCGCTTACCACCGCCACCATCGCGGAGGTGGAACCCGGTGATGCGGTCTATGTGCCTACCCTGTGGTGGCATCATGTTGAAGCGCTGGACGGGATCAACGGTCTGGTAAATTACTGGTATGGCGGTGCCCTGGACGACGGTAAAGCGCTGGTAGGCTTAGACACCCTGCTGTTATCGATTTTGACATACTCGCATATGTCTCCTGCGGTGAAGCAGGCATGGAAAGCCACGTTTGATCATTATGTCTGGTCCGACAGCGACACCTTTGCACATATTCCAGACCACGTGAAAGGGGTACTGGGTGACGTCCCGGATGCACAGCGTAAACAGCTGGCTAAATGGCTGGCAGATAAACTGAATGAGTATGCTGACAGTTAAATGAAAGAGCCGATTTTTATTCATATCCCCAAAACCGGTGGCACCTCAATCAACTGTGTGATTAAGGGAACGTCCTGGCAAACGCCGATAAATTACCATTACCGGCATCTGGTTTTTGAAACTAAAAAATCCAGTTGTGGCGATATTTTCCAGCGTGAAAATCTGGACCGCTACCGGGATGAATTCATCTTTATGATGCTCCGGGATCCACTCGACAGGCTCATTTCCGAATATTATTACATCCGTAATAATCAGGATTTCATGCAGTATTTAACTACACAGCCGCGAAGTTTCGAAGAATATATCGACAATCCGCAGACCAGTAACTACATGCTGAAGTTTCTGGATGGCCGGCGCATTTATGACGACAATACCGACATATCGGAGCAGCGAACCGATGACATTCTCGGCATTATTGACGAGTTAAACATCCACACCGGTATTTTTGAGCAGTACGCGCTGTCTTTATCTTACCTTTCCAGCAAAGGCGGCTTTCAATGGCCAGATACCATTGATGTAAAACGCGCCACCTTAAACCGTCCTGATGTAAGGGAAATTTCAAAAGCCCTTCGCGAAAAGATCCTTGCCAACAACGCGATGGACATGAAGCTTTATAATCACTGTCTGGCTCGTCTTGCAGAGAACACCAAGACACTGGCCGTGCAAAACATAACATTCAAAGGCGGCAGGCTGGACTTTGTGATCCCGTACACCATGTATAACTGCATTCTCGATGTGGAGTTGCAGGACAAAACCTTCATTAAAACCAACAAAACCTTTCTGGTGACGCTAAACCACTACCTGCATAAAACCGTCTCTACAGGCAAAGACTACACCAGAAACTGGCTATCACTTTTTCGTGATGCCGTGAACTTTTATTACCCCAATACCCGCTTTGCCAAACAGGTCAAAAGCATCAAACACAGCGACCCGCTTGATGAAGTGATAGCGATAGCCCGCCTGATCGACAGTGCACCACAAACCCCGGGATTAGGCCTGGATGTGACACAGCCAAAATTACAGCTGCGTTTAACCCGGGAGATGGCGCAGGTTATGCGTCAAGAGGATGCTGTTCGCAAAGGGCTTAACCGTTGGTAGCCATAAGATAAGTGAGAAAAAAACGATGATAAATTCAGAGGCGACCAGACACGTACTGATTGTGGGCGGCGGCACGTCAGGCTGGATAACCGCGGCGTACCTCGGCAAGCATTTGTCCTGTAAGGAACCTGGCGCGGTGCAGGTAACCCTGATTGAATCGGAAGATATCGGCACCATCGGCGTTGGCGAGGGGACGTTTCCCACCATGCGGGTGACACTGGAAACCTTAGGGATTTCCGAAACCGAGTTTATCCGGGAAACCAGTGCCACCTTTAAGCAGGCTGCCAAATTTGCGCACTGGCTGTACAACCCGGCAGACAATCATCCAAGAAACTATTACTACCACCCTTTCGATGTGCCGCTGGGCGGCCCTCATATGGATATTGCCAAATACTGGCTACAGGAAAAGGAGAAATACGGCCCATATTTTGATGAGGCTGTCAGCATTCAGGGCACAACCTGCGAAAATAACCTGGCGCCCAAGAAAATTACCCATAAAGAGTTTGCTGGCCTCAACTACGCCTACCACCTGGATGCAGCCGCCTTTGCCAGATTACTTCGAAAGAAAAGCGTGGAAGAGTTCGGAGTTAAACATCTGACCGGCACTGTCACAGATGTGAAAAAAGCCGCGGATGGCTCGATAGCGTCGGTGATATCTAAAGAACATGGCGAACTTCACGCTGACCTGTTTGTAGACTGCACCGGGTTTAGCGCACGCTTAATTGGTCAGGAATACAACACGGCATTTAAATCGATTGATGATGTCTTGCTGGTGGATCATGCCATTACCGTTCAGGTGCCCTATGCTGAGCCCGATGCGCCAATACCAACGCATACGATTTCGACAGCACAGGAAGCTGGCTGGACCTGGGACATCGGTTTACAACACAGACGTGGCGTAGGTTATGTTTACAGCGCCCGCCATACCAGCCACGAGCGCGCCGAGGACGTATTGCAAGCCTACCTGGGGGACAGCGTTGATTTGTCCGGCGCCCGGCGCGTCCCGATGAAAACAGGCTACCGTACTGAGCAGTGGCATAAAAACTGTGTGGCAATCGGGCTTTCTGCCGGCTTTTGTGAGCCCCTTGAGGCCACCGCCATTGCGATGATAGAGCTCGCAGCACGCTTTCTTGTCAGCGAATTCCCCTACTCAAAAGCCTCTTACCCTATTGCAGCAAAAGCGTTTAATACGTCCTTTGTTTACCGCTGGGACGCGATTGTCGATTTCGTTAAAATGCATTACTACTTATCGCGCAGAAACGACCATCAGTTCTGGCTGGATAATACCAGTCCGGAGACGGCAACAGACAGTTTGCTGGAAAAGCTTGAGAAGTGGCGCTACAGCACACCAAACCGCAACGACTTCCCCAATGTGAATGAAATGTTTGGCGTAGAAAGCAACCAGTTTGTGTTGTATGGCATGGACTATCAAAGTCATATTCAGCCCTCTGCACTGATTAACGAGCAGCATTATGCCGATAAGCTGCACAAGCAGCTGTGCATGCAGAAAGAGAAAATCAGTCAGATGTTGCCCGCTCATAACGCACTGATCGATCAGGTGTTGAAGCACGGTTTTGCCAAACTGTGACAAAGAAGGTGAGAATGAGGGTGAAGACAAACGCACAGCTGATAACGAACAACTGGTGTCATAGCCCGTTCTGTAGGGACGTTGCAAATAAAGTATGTCGAGCAGTAGGGTTGTGCGGCGCACATTGCCTGAAGAGTATCAGCTGACGGCGGTAGTGACGTAAAACGCCTGCATCAGGCAGGCGTTACAGTAAGACATCCGCGTTGCGGGTTACTATGGGTATGTTGAAGCCATAACCATCCCGCAGCCGCGGCAGAAACAGTTACTGCGCAGGCTTTTTCTTTGGTACAGGCCTGGAATAAGCACCACGGTTTACGCGTGGGCGGGAGTAGGAAGTTCGCATCAATCACCTCTGAGGTAGATAGCACCGGTAGGCAACCGGCAGTGCGTTAACAGTTGATTAACTGCACACACTATATACCCCTGTTACTCTCTCCGCGCTAGTACTTTCGGCTAACGGCTTACCGGGCTACAGAACATTTACACTGGCTTTCGTTGTGCTTTCAGCCACTTAGTCTGTTAACTCAGCGATATTTATTTTTTTTACTGGTCAATTTTCAATAAAAAACTTGTAAAACGCAGCATTTCCCTGCCAATCTACAGAGAGAGTAATCAGAGTATTGCCGTGTGGAAAAGCGTAGTTTACAAAAACATCACGCAGATGATGCCGACTTACAGGTCATACTTATTCTCAGCGGAGCTTTTGCGCTGGGCATACTGCCGTTTGTTGTAATCCGCTTCATGGCCAGCGACTGGCCGGTATTTTTACTCGATGTTATTGCCTTAGTTATCAACCTTGCCATGTTTTTTTATGTGCTGATAACCAAGCGCACCACCCTGGCACGCTGGGGTATTTCCGGCCTGTGTGTATCGGTGATGACCCTCACCATTTATCTTAAAGGGGCGGACAACATATTCTGGGTGTACCCCGCGCTGACTTCTCTGTTTTTTATGCTGCGTCCAGGTTATGCCGTTATCTTTAGCAGCCTGTTTTTGCTTAGTTCAACCATCATGGTCTGGCCACAGATGACCACGCTGGCAATGGCTCAGTTTCTGATCACCAGTAGCAGCACCCTGATGTTTTGCTTTGCTTTTTCATACCGAATGCGCCAACAGAAAAAAGAGCTGAATAACCTGGCGACTCACGACCCTCTGACTGGCGTGGCCAACCGTCGCGCGCTGGAAGAAACGCTGCTGTCGATTATCGAGCGAATTACCCGCCACCCAAACCAGCGAGCGTCCCTTCTGATGATTGACCTTGATAAATTCAAGTCGATTAACGATGAGCATGGCCATGCCATCGGCGATGCCCTGTTGGTTCATTTTGCCGATACTGTGCGCCAGCGACTGCGAGCATCTGACGGCATTTATCGGTATGGCGGTGAAGAGTTTGTGGTTATTGCAGAAAATACCTCACTGGATGAAGCCGGTATTCTGGCCGAGTCGCTACGCCTGGCGGTACAGGAAAATATGATGCATGAGGGGCTCAAATTAACGATATCCGTCGGAGTGGCCGAATATATTGCTGGTGAGTCGTCCTACCGCTGGCTGGAACGCGCAGATATGGCGCTGTATCGCGCGAAAGAAACGGGCCGCAACGTGTGCTGCACGGCATAATAATTGTGAACGTGCATCATCGCGGAATATTATCACCCTATCACCACGTCCAGGATCATCATCACCACAAAACCAATCAGTAAGGTAAACGTTGCCAGGTTCTGATTACCGTTTTGATGAGTTTCCGGAATAATTTCGTCGCTGATGATGAATAACATGGCCCCAGCAGCAAACGCCAGTGCGACCGGCATCAGCATTGACGCGCTGGCTACGGCAACCGCACCAACCAGACCGCCCACAGGCTCAACCATGCCTGATAACACGCCTACCAGCGCACATCGTGCGGGGGAATACCCAACGCTCAGCAAGGCCACAGCCACAGCGAGCCCCTCGGGTATATTCTGCAAGCCAATACCCAGTGCCAGACTCACTCCGTTAGCTACCTCGCCCCCTGCGAAGCCGACGCCAACCGCCAGCCCTTCGGGAAAATTGTGCAGCGTGATGGCAATGACGAACAGCCAGATGCGCCCCAGCTTGGTATCTGATGCCCCCTCCCGACCGGTAATAAAATGCTCGTGCGGCGCCCGCTGATGGATAGTGAACAAGGTACCGGCACCGGCCAGAACGCCTAGCGCCACCGCGATGGCGCTGAAACCTTCCGAACCGTACTCTACGGTGGCATAGTCAAGCGCCGGCAGCAGTAACGAGAAAAAAGTCGCTGCCAGCATGATCCCTGCAGCCAGACTTAACAAACCGTCTTCCATGCGACGGGACAAGGTGCGAATGGCAAACACGCCAAGGCTGCCTGCTGCGGTTCCAAGGCTGGCGCAGCTGCTGGCAATCACGCCCATTAATACGACATTTGTGGCGTCCATTACGCTCCCGAAAAAACAGTGATGTAATGGTATACCTCATGGCGCGCCGTTTTGCTCACTCTGCGTCTGAACCGATGCGGGTTTGGCACTTTACCCCACAGAATAACGGTAAGAGAATACGTGCTGCCGCGCTACCCACTCGTACTGCTCTGTGTGAGATGTCTGTTTATTCAGCGCGCGAAATTTTCAGCTTCCGACAAGCCGGTTTGTGAAGGTGTAATGGAGCTATTTCAAGCGAAACGGGCGATGTTCAAAAGCCGCGCCCTAAGTGCACGAAAGCAATCTCAGCGATGTCTGACGATGCGCGGGACGCGCTGGGATACGCGGGTCATCAGTTCATACCCGATGGTGCCGGCATGCTGAGCAACAGTATCAATATTTACCTGCTCCCCCCAAAGTTCAACACGGTCGCCGGGACGAACTTCGCCGATATCGGTCACATCCACCGTGATCATATCCATCGACACCCGGCCCGCCAGCGGTGCAAGCTGCCCGTTTATCGCCACCGGCGTACCGTTGGGGCAATGACGCGGGTAACCGTCTGCATAACCGATTGCGACTGTGGCGATCTTCGACGTGCGCTGGGCCAGCCAGTTTTGTCCATAACCGACATACTCGCCAGCGGCAATCGTGCGTACTGCCATCACGCTGGAACGTAGCGTCATCGCCGGTTTCAGTTGTGCCCGCTCTGGCACATCCGGCCCACTGCCAAACACAGCCACGCCTAACCGGTTCCAGTCTGCCTGACTTTGCGGCCAGGCCAGTGTGGCCGGAGAATTGGCAATACTTATCGGCAGATCAATGCGGTTTGTCAGTGCCCCGAAAGCATCCAGCTGCTGTTGCGTAAAAGGATTGTCCAAATCATCAGCACAGGCAAGGTGGGTTGCCAGTACCGTTTCTGATGTTATCAACGTCTGATATGTGTTGAGGATCGGCGCGACTTCATCAATCGCAAACCCAAGGCGATGCATGCCAGAGTCGACCTTCAACCAGATATGAGGGCGCTGCCCTTCCGGTAACGCCATTAACCAGTCGAGCTGACCATGATGATGCGCCACCATAATACAATCGCTGGCTCTGGCGAGTGCACATTCGCGCTGCTGATGCGGGCCTTCTAACACAACAATGGGTGCAGTAATACCGGCCTCTCGCAGGGCGATAGCTTCTTCTATGATTGCCACCGCAAACCGCGGACTGATATCCCGTAACAGACGCGCCACATTCACCGCACCATGACCGTAGGCATCAGCTTTAATCACAGCCATGCTGCGACTATGCGGCGCATTAGCCTGAAGCAGCTTAAAATTATGAATGATGGCGTCGGCGTGAATAATAGCCTGGGTCTGTCTGCTCACCGTACGATCATGTCCTGTCAGAAATACACTGGCACGAAGTGTACCACGACCACATGATTTTAGAATTTCCAAAGCATCATTACTTTTTCATGTGTTACCCGTTGTATCGCTGCGCTTTCCTCCGGAACCCGGTATACAAACCAACAGGAATAAACTATTCTATTTTTCACAAAAGCTAAGAATGATTCATTATGCTACGTCACTACACGACAGCCGATCTCTACGTGTTTCTGGCCTATGGCCTGGTGCTGGTGTGCAGTGGCTGGCTGTTCAACCGACGTGCGAAGTCCACAGACGATTACTTCTTAGGCGGGCACAATATGCCGGTGTGGGTCGTCGCCATCTCAGTACTGGCAACTTCGCAATCTGCCGCCACCTTCCTGGGCGGTCCGGACCAGGGGTATCGCAGTGATCTCACCTATCTGGCCACGAACCTGGGTGCCTTTCTGGCAGCGTTCTTTGTTGCGCTGTTTCTCATTCCCCGTTTTTATCAACTGCAGGTTTTCACCGTTTACGAGCTTTTGGAAAAACGCTTTGGCAGCGCGGCAAAACGTCAGGCCGGATTGATGTACCTGTTTGGCCGTATTTTTGCCAGTGGTGCCAGGCTGTATATGGGAGCACTGGCGATAGCGATGATCCTGTTCGGCAATATCGACGCTTCCAGCGTGATTATTGCCACGCTGATAATCACGCTGACAGGGCTGGTATACACCGTTTACGGTGGGATCCGCAGCGTTATCTATTCTGATGTTCTGCAAGCCGGCATCTATGTGGGCGCAGCCGTTGCCGCTATTGCAGCACTGCTGTATGCCATACCGGCAGATACCAGCGCGATTCTTGACGCGCTGGCAAACCCGGGCCCCGGGCAGGACTCCAAACTGACATTGTTTTCCACAGAGCTGAATTTCGGTCCCGATGGCGTGTTTTCTCTGTGGTCGGTATTCACCGGATTTGTGCTGTTGAACATCGCCGCCTTTGGTTTGGATCAGGACATGACACAGCGGCTTCTTACCTGCAAAAATGCCCGAGAAGGCAGTAAAGCCATGCTGATGTCAGTGGTGATGGTGATCCCGGTTATGCTGCTGTTTATCACCATTGGCTTGTTGCTGTGGGTATATTACTCGCGCCCGGATTTGATGATGTCGGGAACCAGCTCCGCACCCGCGCCAACCTTTGCCGGAGAACCGGTTACTATTTTTATGTACTATGTGCTTACGGCGATACCGGACGGGATCCGCGGACTGGTCACCGTCGGCATCATGGCTGCTGCATTGTCGACCTTAAATTCCGGATTGAACTCGATGTCCAGCGTATTGATCCAGGATCTTTACCGGCCATGGCGGGAAGCACGCCAGCGCCATACTCAGGAAAGCCATTATGTGACGGCTGGGCGAATAAGCATGGTGTTGGTGGCAACGGCGTTAGGTGCCATGGCCTGTCTGTGCTACTACTGGCAACAATATACCGACACGCCGTTGTTACAGTTTGCGCTTGGCGTGATGGTGTTCTCCTATTCCGGTTTGCTCGGCGTGTATTTTGTTACCTTGTTTACTACACGGGGCAATCGCTATTCGGTAACCAGCGCGCTGCTGACAGGCTTTATCGTGCCGCTTAGTTTGCAACCCTATATTGCCGGTCTATGGCTGCCCGACGCATGGCAACTACACCTTGGGTTCACCTGGCAACTGGTGCTGGGAACCTTCTTGTCTACTCTGGTTTGTCTTGCCGGCAAACCGCTGCAGGCCGAACCAGCCTCACACTACACAGGTGCATCATGACACACGATAACGAAAACACGATGCTGCTGGCACAGCTTGACCGCATCGTATCTGAGGGCAGAAACCCGGATACCATGGACATAGACTTACTGCCGACAGAAGCCATTCTGGCGCGCATCAATCATGAAGACGCTAAAGTAGCGCCAGCTGTTACCGCAGAACTTCCGGCTATTGCCCGCGCCGTGGATTGTATTGTCGGGAAGCTTCAGTCTGGCGGACGCCTGATTTATATCGGTGCCGGCACCAGCGGGCGTCTGGGCATACTCGATGCGGTCGAGTGCCGCCCCACCTTCAGCGTACCTGACTCGCTGGTTGTGGGTCTGATTGCCGGTGGCGATAAAGCCATTGTGCATGCCGTTGAAGGCGCTGAAGACAACCATGCTCAGGGTAAAGCGGATGTGCAGGCAGTGAATCTGACATCCAGTGACGTGCTGGTTGGGCTCTCTGCCAGTGGACGCACTCCCTACGTGACAGGTGCACTGGAGTATGCCAGAGAAATCGACGCCGGTACGGTGGGTATCGCCTGTAATCCCGGGGCGCCAATTCTGCAGGCAGCAGACATACCGATCTGTCCGGTTGTTGGCCCGGAAGTCCTCACTGGCTCAACAAGAATGAAGTCAGGCACTGCGCAGAAACTGGTACTGAATATGTTAAGTACTGCCACCATGATCCGTCTGGGTAAAACCTATGAGAACCTGATGGTAGATGTGAATGCCACCAATGAGAAACTCAAAGCCCGGGCCAGACGCATCGTGATGCAGGCTACCGAGTGTGATGAGGCCACCGCTATCGACGCGCTGGCCAAAGCTGGCAATCAGGCAAAACTGGCCATACTGATGATCCTTACCGGCGATTCTGCCGAGGCAGCCAGAACGAAACTTAATGCGCATCAGGGCTTCCTGCGCAAGGCGACGGAGCAACACTAATGCGCGTTTTTCTGTTGACTCTGATGATGTGTTGGCTGCCTGTTGCAAACGGCATTGTTGTAGGCGCGGATCAACCTGCGCAGTATCTTCCTCATCTGAAAGATCGCCGGGTATCGCTGGTGGTAAACCAGACATCCACTGTTGATGGCAAGCACCTCGTCGACTTTTTACTCGACAACGGCATAACTGTGGCATCGGTGATGGCACCAGAGCACGGCTTTCGCGGCGATCAGGGCGCGGGCGAAATCATTCGCGACGGAATAGATACCAAAACAGGCGTTCCCATTCTGTCTATTTACGGGGCAAATAAAAAACCGTCGCCCGACATGCTTAACGATATCGATATCCTGATTTTTGATATTCAGGATGTCGGTACCCGTTTTTATACTTACATCAGTACCCTTCACTATGTCATGGAAGCGGCGGCGGAAAACGACGTTCCACTGATGGTGCTTGACCGGCCTAACCCGAACGGCCGTTTTGTGGATGGTCCTGTACGACAGCCAGGATTCGAGAGCTTTGTTGGTGTGGATCCAATCCCGGTGCTGCACGGTATGACTGTCGGCGAACTGGCTCTGATGATCAAGGGCGAGGGCTGGATAAATGAGGCTGACCGCCTGTTGCTGGAAATCGTACCGGTACAAGACTACGAACGCACCATGCCATGGTCTGTCGCAGTGGCCCCCAGCCCCAATCTGCCGAACGATACGGCAATCAGGCTATATCCTTCGCTGTGCTTTTTTGAAGGCACTGCGGTCAGCGTGGGTCGCGGCACGCCGTTGCCTTTTCAGCTATACGGCCATGACGTGGTCGCGCTTGGCGATACGCCATTTACGCCGGTGTCGATGGCATCTGCGCCCTCTCCCAAACTGCAAGGCAAAGAGATAATGGCAACTGTGCTTACCGACAGTCCGATAGCGGGGCTGGACTTATCGTTGTTGCTAGAAAGCTACCAGGCATTCAAGGCCAACGCACAGCCCTTTTTCACGCGTCCGGCGTTTTTCGACAAACTGGCAGGCACCGATTCACTGCGTGAGGCAATAATGCGCGGAGAGAGTGAAGCGCAGATACGTGCAGGCTGGCAGGAAGAGTTGGCTACGTTCAGGCGCCAGCGCGCGCCCTACCTGTTGTATCCTCCTGATTCGCCGTGAACCGCTGGGCCGACAGACCGCGCCGTGTACTTTCAGCCTCTGCGAAAGCGCGATACCACCTCGTTGGTTTTCTCAAGTAACTTTCGTCCACTGCGCGATGACTGGGTTAAGGCAATAAACAACATATCAATAACCAGTTCCTGCGAGGTTTTAGCCAGAATTGAAGAAAGCCGTGCTGCACGCTGTTCCGCCACAGAGTAAAGGGTGATAGAAGCATGGTGTGACACCGGGGTGTCGCCATACCGGGTAAGCGAAATAATCGTTGCCTGACTGCGCACGGCCTCCTCAACCACATTCACCACTTCCCGGGTTTCGCCGGACTCACTGATTGCCAGCACCACATCGTCTTTACTCAGCGTTGCAGCCATGGCCAGCTGAACGTGTCCATCGCCTTCCGCCATTGCCGCTATCCCCAGTTTTTGCAGCTTGTAGGCAAAATCTTTACTGACCAGCGCGGAACCACCCACGCCACATAACAGAATTCTTCTGGCGTTTTTCAGCCTTTCCACCGCGGCTTCAATCATTACTCGGTCATTCAGCGAGCGGGTTTCATTCAGTACGCTGATCTTACTGGCCACCAGCTTATCAGCCATTGTATCGAAACTATCGTTTAACGCGATTTGTCCATGAAGTTGTGTATCTGGCGCCTCGCGATTCAGCGCATCAATCACCGCCAGTTTAAAAGCCGGATAGCCCTTATATCCCAGTTTTTGCGCAAATTTTACGACGCTGGACTGACTCACGCCCACAACATTTGCCAACTCTTGTGAAGAGAGATCGCGCACTGCACCGGGCGAGTCGAGCGTAAACGCAGCCAGTTTGCTCTCGCTGGCAGACAAGTTGTCTTTCACCGCTTTAATTTTTACAAATGCAGACATAGCCGTTCCTGGTTTGATCAGCAACTGTTCTCCCCTCTTTGGGTTGACAGAAATACCGCATCAGGCTGAGTAAAGATGGAATTTTTTATTCAAATATAAACCAGTTGATAAGAATATCAAAATCCCGTTAAATAGCGGTAATCTTCACTCGCGGGAGCACGCCATGAACGATGTGCCAGCAGCCACCGACATGCCTGAAACAGCACCGGCGGCACCCCGCCAGTGGCAGCATTTCCTTACCAGGGTTGAGGCATTATTGCCAGCCGACCATGTGATCACCGACCTTCCCCGACGAATTGCGCTCAGTACCGATGCCAGCTTTTACCGCAAAACCCCTAAACTTGTGGTTCGTATCCCATCGGCAGATAGCATGCGTGCGTTTATGGCGCTGGCGTTCGAATACGGCATACCGGTCACATTCCGGGCCGCCGGCACCAGCCTCTCTGGTCAGGCTATTTCAGATTCGGTACTGGTTATGCTGACACGTGACTGGACCGACAGCAGCATTACTGACAACGGCAACGTCATTACTCTGCAACCCGGTATCATCGGCGCTGCTGCAAACCGGTTACTGGCTCCTTACCATCGAAAAATCGGCCCGGATCCGGCGTCAATTAACACCTGTAAAATTGGCGGTATTGCGGCCAATAACGCGTCGGGCATGTGTTGTGGTGTAAAAGACAATAGTTACCATACGCTCAGCGACATGCACGTTATTTTTGCAGACGGCAGCGATGTCGATACGACCTGTGAACGCAGTGTAGCGCGTTTTCGCGAGACTCACGCCGCACTGCTGGGTGATATCCAGCGCCTTTGCGAGGACCTGAAAACCAACACCGCTTTGTGCGAAAAGATACGCCATCTGTACCGTCTGAAAAATACCATGGGCTATGGAATGAATGCGTTGCTGGATTTTGATGATCCGCTGGATGTGCTGACCCATCTGATGATTGGTTCAGAAGGTACACTGGGGTTTATTGCCAGTATTACGTATCGCACTGTTCCATTACCGCAGGCCAGACAAAGCGGGCTTTACCTGTTTCCTTCTGCCCGCCTCGCCTGTGAGTTCATTCCGTCGCTGGCGGCACTTAACGTTGATTCGGTAGAGTTGATGGATACCCGGGCACTGCGCTCTGTGGCCGGTTTGCTTGCCCCCTTTTACCATCTGCCGATAACTGATGGCGCCGTGGCACTGCTGATTGATGTAGGCGCAGAGGACATCGCCACGCTGGACGCGACATTAACGCAAATTCGCACTGCTTTTACCGATGCGCCGGACATTATGCCGATGTGTGAGTTTACGGCTGATCCGGTGACGATTTCTGCACTGTGGGACATTCGCAAAGGCCTGTTTCCGGCGGTTGGCGCGGTGCGTGAAACCGGCACCACGGTCATCATTGAAGATGTGGCATTTCCGCTTAGTGAACTGGCCGACGGGCTGGATGCACTGACGTTATTATTCGATAAGCACGGGTATGATGAGGCTATCATTTTTGGGCATGCGCTGGATGGCAACGTGCATTTTGTGTTTACCCAACGCTTTGACACCCCTGACGACATTTCCCGGTACGATGCCTTTATGCAGGACGTGGGCAGACTGGTTACCGGTACGTTTAACGGCACACTGAAAGCGGAGCACGGCACCGGGCGTAATATGGCCCCGTTTCTACAGGCGCAGTGGGGAGTTGACGGCGTCGCCATTATGGCGCGCATTAAATCGCTCGTTGACCCGACAGGGATCCTTAATCCCGGCGTCATCATTAACGCCGACCGCAACGCGCACCTGACTGACCTGAAATCAATGCCTGCGGTGAACGACGAAGTAGATAAGTGCATTGAGTGTGGCTTCTGCGAGCCTCAGTGCCCGTCGTTACATTACACACTATCACCGCGCCAGCGTATTGCGTTGATACGCCGCCAGCATGAGCTTCCCGTCACCGAGCGCAGACAGATAGATGAGGCATTCACTCATCTTGGCGTTGATTCCTGCGCCGCTACCGGGATGTGCGCTACCACCTGTCCGGTTGGCATCAACACCGGTGAATGGATAAAGTCGATACGTCGCACTGAGACCTCACGACACTCCAGTGCATCGCTCACGGCAGCGCATTTTGGTGGTGCTTCAGCGATTGCCCGGTTCAGTCTGTCTGCAACCCATACCATAGCAGGCCTGACAGGCACTAAGGCGATTGCGTCTCTCAGCGCGAAGGTCCGCAGTCTGACCGGAGGCAAAACGCCGATATGGTATCCGGCTGTCCCCAAAGGCGCCCCCGGACACTTACCCGCTGGCACGCTTGCCAGTAAGAAGGTGGTGTATGTGCCTGCCTGCCCGAACCGTATTTTTGGTCCTGCCGACAGTCTGCGTCCTCTGCCTGAAGTCATTACCTCACTGCTGAATAAGGCCGGATTTGAAGTCTTGTATCCTGACGCACTATCGTCATTATGCTGCGGCCAGCCCTGGGAAAGTAAAGGTTATACGGAGCAGGCCGCGCAGAAACGGGCGCAGTGGCAAGAGCAGGTTTTGCTTGCGTCAGAAAACGGGCGCTGGCCGGTCATCACCGATGCCAGTCCGTGTACCAGTCAGTTACGGCACTCAGGCGGCCCTGAGATACTCGACATTACTGACTTTTTGCTGACGCAGATTGTTCCTCATCTGACAATCTCGCCGCTTGAGACACCGGTCATGCTGCACGTCACCTGTTCGTCGTCCAAGCGCGATAAAGGGCATACCTTGCGCCAGTTAGCGGCAGCCTGCACCCGTCAACTCATCGAGCCTGAGGATATCCCCTGCTGCGGTTTCGCCGGCGACAAAGGGCTGTTTGAGCCGGGCCTGAATGCAGCCGCCCTGGCGACATTAAAAACGCAGATCCCATCCGCATGCACCTGGGCTGTCTCAGATAGCAGAACCTGTGAAATCGGACTGACGCATCACAGCGGCCTGACCTACCGTCATATTGCCTATTTGCTGGATGAAGTCAGTCGGCCACGTGACACCACTCACGATACGGCAATGAGCGGTCAGCATGACTGAACAGCCAGCGGCCGACACCCTGCTTAAGCGGATAACCGCGTACCAGTGGCCAGCGCTGGATAAACCCCATCTTACCTATGCTGACATCGCCGCGGAGCTCAAGACCCTTGCGGAACGTGATCGGATCACACTTACCCACATTGGCAATAGCTTTCAGGGGCAGCCCATACACCGCCTGAGCATTGGGCAAGGCCCGCTGACGTTGCTGGCCTGGACACAAATGCACGGTGACGAGCCCACCGCTACCGCCGCCATGCTTGATTTGCTGGCAATGCTCAGCGAACCGGCTTGCGATGACATCATCAGCGATAACTGGCTTTCACAGGTCACGTTGCACATTATTGTAATGCTTAACCCCGATGGAGCCTTACAACAGCGCCGCGAGAATGCCCAGGGTATTGATATTAACCGCGATGCGCGGGCGTTGCAGACACCGGAAGGCAGGCTGCTGGAACAGCAAGTCAGAGAGCTGCACCCTGATGTCGGGTTTAACCTGCACGATCAGAGTCGCTACTATGCGGTCGGCGGCAGTAAAAAACCGGCAACGCTATCGTTTCTCGCGCCGCCGTTTAACGCATCGGGTGATGTTGATGGCAGTCGGCTACGTGCCAAGCAGCTGATAGCGGGAATGTATGAGGCGGTATCTCATTTTCGACCCGGGCAATTTGGTCGCTATAACGACACTTATGCCCACCGCTGCTTTGGCGACACGATTGCCGGTTGTGGCGTCAGTACTATCCTGATTGAAAGCGGCGCCGATTATCACGACCCCAACCGCCAGAACGCCAGGGCACTGAATGTGGTAGCGCTGTATGCTGCACTTAACGCCTGCATTACTCAGCGCTACCGGCAATACACGCTGGATGACTACTACGCCATTGCAGAGAACGTGGAAAATGGGTTATGCGACGTGCTGCTGAAAAACGTGACGCAGGAAAACGAGGCCGGCGATCGCTTTTATTGTGATATCGCCGTCAACGAGACTCAGCCCGGCCATGCCACCGTCTTTGCTACCGGCGATCTGACTGAGCTTGGCGGGTTCAGAGAGATTGACTGCAACGGCCTGATCCTCTGTAACGCAAAAGGATTTTGCACTAAGTCCGGCGATGCTGTGACCCATGAGCACTACCAGGAGCTTTTATCTCAGGGGTACAACCATATTGTGAGTCAGGAAAACCGGGGTGATATCGCGACCGATATCCCGGTACTGCAGTGCCAGACTCCATTACCCGACAAAACCGGCCCCTTGCCTGACACACCCGCCTTTTTCGTGTTCAGAGATGACGAAACGCCTTGCTGTGCATTGCTATCCACTCACTGGCTGACGTTCTGATATATACATCACTAACACCGATTTTCTGCTAGGGAAGATGCGAATAAGTCTATAGTCACTCAGCGAGTCCTGAAGCATGCAGTTGCAAGGCAGGATTCGCAGGGAATGGCAGTCGCCCTTGCCAAGAAGCCTAACGCCGCAAATGTTTGCTTCAGGGCTCGCCCTTCGGGGCTTACAGCCAAGCGCCTACTCGCCGTTGGTCTTTTTTGACTTAACCCGTTAGGCCTGCAAAAGACCGCCTTGATTAGTCACTTGGCTGTGAGCCTGAGCGACCATAGACTTATTCGCACCTTCCCTAGCGCTTTGCGCGCATGAATAAAGCCTAACTTGCTGCAAATTCCCACTGCCTGTTTGACACTTTCCTTGCTAAATACGAACGTTCACGCTACACATATAAATAACACAATATTAACATAATAATATAATACATATTCGTAAGCATCGAATGTGACACTACCCTGCAAATCAAATGAATTTACTCAGGAGACAATATGAAACATTTCTGGATAGCCAGGACAGGGCTAGCCGTACTCGCATTGCTGCACTGTCTGTCAGTCAACGCCATAGAAAACGGCGTTTATACGATAACATCAAAGGTCAGTAGTAAGCTGGTGGAAGTAGCGGGGGCGCAGACAACGGATGGCGCTAACGTGGCGCAGTGGTCTTCTAATGGCAACAATACCCAACGTTGGTTAATCACCCAGGTAGACGGGAATTATCACTCTGTTATTAACCTGAACAGCGGTAAAGCACTGGAAGTCTATGAACTCTCCACCGCAGATGGAGCCAATGTTGTTCAGTACGAATACAACGGCGGCGCTACGCAACAGTGGCAGATAAATGAGTTGAGTAACGGTTATGTTGCCTTCATTAATCGCAATAGCGGCAAAGCGCTGGATCTTTACAACTATGACACTGACGATGGTGCGAATATTGCGCAGTGGTCTTACTGGGGAGGAGATGCGCAACAATGGCAATTAAACAAACTTGCCGACGTAGAGGGTCCACCCTGGGATCCATCCACCACCAACGGCGCAGAAAATCATTGGCCGCTTACCGGTAACCTGGTCACGCATGACCCCACAATAAATTATGAAAACGGTACCTGGTGGATATTCCAGACCGGTCCGGGCATTTATGGCAAGTATTCAACCAACGGCATAGAGTGGACGGGTACCGCACCAATCTTTCCAAACGGACTGGCCTGGTGGTCTGATTATGTGCCAGGGCATGATGGCGAGGATGTGTGGGCACCTGAGCTCAAATTCTATAACGGCACGCCGTGGCTGTACTATTCCATATCCACTTTTGGTTCCCGTGTTTCTGCTATTGGCCTGGCATCGGCCAGCTCGGTTGCTGCTGGTAACTGGCAGGACGAAGGCGTAGTGATAAACACCACGAACAATGACAATTACAATGCAATCGATCCTGATTTAGTCGTAGCAGAAGATGGCGCGCCATGGCTCACTTTTGGTTCATGGAACAGCGGTATAAAAGTAACGCGCATAAATCCAATAACCATGAAACCCTTTGGTCAGCGCTACGACATTGCCAGCCGCTCTGGTGGCATCGAAGCGCCGACGATTGTTTATCGTCAGGGTTATTACTACCTGTTTGTTTCTGTGGGTAAATGCTGTAACGGCACTGACAGCACCTACCAAATCCGCTACGGCCGGGCGACGGATATTCGCGGTCCTTATGTTGATAAAAATGGAGTGAACATGCTCAACGGCGGTGGAAGTTTGCTCGACGGTGGTAACAGCAACTGGATTGGCCCGGGCGGCCAGGACATTCTCAATACCGATGTCATTGTTCGCCATGCCTATGACGCCTCCGACAATGGAACTCCTAAGCTGCTTATCAGCACACTAAACTGGGACAGCAACGGCTGGCCTCGCTATTAGTACGTAAACTGCATGAGGGTAACAAGGGTGTTACCCTCTTAAAACGGCCGTTATTAAGGTCTTACCGACATTTCCTGAAGACAGCGAATAGCTATCGGGTATGATTCACTCTATAATCAATGAGCATTCATTAAAAGTTTAAACACTGTGAAGAAAAAATTCACCTGTAGCATTAATGGTCAAATCCTGGTCACGCATTCCATCGGACAGTGGGATGAACACCATGCGAAACGGTTCGCCACCTACATCAAGAAACAGGTAAAAGGGTTTAATCAGCAGCCTTTTGGTCACCTGATATATTTTGATGACTGGCAACTGTCGGGACCAGACACCATTCCCGTCATTCGCGACCTCATCGGCTGGCTGGTCGCAAACGGCATGCGCTGCGCGGCAGAAATCTTCCATCCCGATGCACTTAAAGCCTACCTGCTGGATAAAGTGGTTTCGGAAAGCCTCGAACATTTTGACGTTCACCGTTTCGACAATGCCGAAGATGGTGTTGCCTGGCTTAAAACGTATGGCTTTCACACAGCAACCCCACTCTCTTCTGACACGACTTCCTAGTCAGACCTGTTCGCGTTACGAAGCTTGCGGGCAGCGTCGTGTAACGCCTCATCATCACTTTTCTCGGCCAGCGCCAGGTTCGTCGTCATTTTTTCGGTCTCGCCCTGAAGCGAATAGAGCTGCGCTAATCTGAGATAGCCCCATGTTTGTGGAGGCGCGTCGGTCGGCACCTCTGTATTATCGATGTCGGCAACATACTCACGAAGTGCGCTAACCCCATGCTCAATATGCGCCTGACTAAATACCGCATTGCGTCCTATCTGATACAGCGCATTCAGGTAATCGCTGCGGGCGTATTCAGCATCTGCCACGTTTCCATCAGATATCTCCTCAGGCGCTCCCGACCTATTCGCGACCAGCGTTTTCTCAGCCGCAGAGAGTGCCTCAACAAATGCGTCGTAAGCCGCGTCATACTGATTTTGCTCCTGAAGCTGTAATCCATGGCGAAAATGAAAGTCAGAAACCTCAGGGAATTGTTCTCTTAGTTCAGCAAGTCTTGCGGAAATCTGTTCTGGTTCTGCGGTACTGGCAAGCAATACCAGCTCGGCCTTTGCACCTTCCACTGGGCTAATCTGCCTGATTGTCTCTACCTGTTCCCGGGCCAACGCTTCGCTGCCTCCGGCAATGGCAGGTGCCCCCAGATAAAACCGCAGCAGCCCTTGTCGATATCTGACATTGGTTGGGGCCAGCCTTACGGCGGCCTTAAAACAATCCAGCGATTTTCCGGCATATTTCAGCGCTGAAAAAATAGCGTCTGAAGCCTGGCGCCCCATGATTCTGCCGCACAGAAAATGTGCTTCCGGATTTGCCGGTGCGTCTTCTAACAGCGTTTCAACCAAGGTTTCTGCCTTGTCGATATCGGTCTCTATCAGTGCAGTGATTCGGGTGAGTGTCGTATCCACCTCTGAGTCAGCCTGAGCGGCGGTAAACGGCATGAGCATGACAGCGATGGCAAGCCCTGTTGTGAGTATTTTCATATCCCCTCCTGATGTGTTCAGCACATAGCATGGGATAGTTGCGTGGCGTGTAGCAGTGCCAAAAGTCACGATTTTACGTGTTTATGCGATTGAAGGGGTCACAGGGCAGAGCTGCGGAATGCCAACAACGTCACGCCGCACCATTAACCGTTATTCCCGCTTATCCCCAGACACTGTGAACGGAAGTAACCAGTAAAATCAGCCCGACAATAAGCAGCACGCTAAATACTGCACGGGTAAACGCCTGCTGACTGACGTGATGATGCAGTGCATTCCCCAACAGCGCGCCCACCAGCACGCACGGTAGCAGCATGGCGATTTCTGGCAGATAGTCTCTGAGCTCACCAAACACGGCGAACCAGACTGTCAGCATACTGTTCAGAGTAAGCCAGACGCACAGCAACGTGGCACGCAAGCGTGTCTTATCCAGCTCAGTTCGCGCCAGCGCGTACACCAGCAGCGGTCCACCGGATGCAAATAAGCCATGTGTAACGCCCGCGCCGGCAATCAGGCTGCTTCGTACCGGCGTACTGTGAGCCGGAGCCCTGGCATTAAGCAACGCCCGCAACGCGAACCAGCAAATCAGAAGGGCGAATATGCCTTGTGTGTAGACTACGTGTAAATAGTCTGCCAGCCAGACGCCTGCCAGCGTGCCAACGCCCATCAAAGGGAGGATTTGCGTCAGCAGCAGCTTATACGCAACGGCATGACGATAACGCCATACCAGCGGCGCGGTCATCATGATATTCAGCGGCACCAGCCATTGCACCAACACCGGAATCTCCATGACCAGTGCCCCTATCGACAATGCCAGTACGATACTGCCAAATCCCGTCATCGCTTCGATAGTAAAAGCCACCAGTACGCCCAGGGCTACAACGATAAAGCTCATAAACCAGGATCCAGTTCGTGGTGCAACTTTTTACGCATCAAATGCAGATAAAGCGAAGGACACACGCGGTACAGCAAACTGGCCATGGCAGTGAAACGATCCGGAAACAGTCGGCGCTGCTTTTTCTCTATGCCAGTAACGATGTTTGCGGCCATCCATTGGCTGCTGCGCATCCGACCAGCCATGGTACGTTTGTGCCGCGCCTTGTCGCCGACGCCATCCAGCGCATTGTTTTCGATAGGGGTATCCAGAAAGCCGGGATATACCATCAGAATGTGGGGACCCGATTTGCCGAGTTCGGCGCGCAACGTCTCAAAATACTGATGCAGCGCAGATTTTGCTGCGCAATAGCCCGCGCGTCCCAGAACCGGCATCCAGCCAGCCATCGACCCAATATTTACTATGGTTGAATCCGCATTCATGTGCGGTAACAGCCCCTGCGTCAGCTGTACCGGAGCCAGATAATCGACACTCATGACTTTTTGCATTACATGCATCTGCGTTGATACGGCCAGTGACCGGTGCGTGATCCCGGCATTATTGATCAACAGATCAACGCTGGCACAGCGGGTGCGAACAGCAGCGATGAGCCGGCTGATGTCACCGACATCAGACAAATCACAAACCAGCGTATCGACTTGCGTAAAAGCACTAGCGACCTGCTCAAGCGCTTCCTTCTGAATGTCTACCAATATGAGGTGATACCTGTTCGCCAGCGCGTGCGCAAGATCCCTTCCCAGTCCGGATGCTGCGCCGGTAATCACGGCAACAGGTCTGCTACCTGCCCCTGTAAGACCGTTCATCCGAGCCTTGCCTGGTTATGCTGCACGAAGTATTCGAATACTTCCCGGCTGGTTTTTCGGGGCGTGTATCCAAATTCCTGTTTCAGCGCCTGGTTGCTTAATACCGGGCGGTAGCGCAGAAAATCAAGCTGCTCTGCACTGTATTGCGTCAGTCTGAGCTTGTGTCCGATAGTCAGCGCTATGCGCAACAGCCAGGCAGGTAGCTGCAATACTGGCTTGTTCAGCGCCCGGGCGATTTCAGCAATCGTCATGGCACCGTCTCCGGCCAGGTTATACATGCCGGTTTTGCTCTCAGTAACCCCGGTGGCGATAATCTCGACCACATCTTCATCCCAGATAAACACAAAGGGAGAAGGCGAGCCTTTTACCGCCAGTAAGCGCCGCTGCTCAAACAGGTTGGTTATCTGGTTTTGGGTGTGGCTTCCCAGTACGGTGCCCGGCCGTAAAATAAGTTGTCGTAGCTGCGGACTGGTGCGTCGATGCGCGGCCAGCATCTCTTCAATCAACCTTTTGTGCTGACTGTAGGCAAAATGGTCGTTGCCTCTGAGGGAATGCTCTTCTGTCAGCCAGTGTGGGTTGTCAGCATGATAACCGTAGGCTGCGCCGCTACTGCTAACCGTAATATGCCCAACGCCGGCCTCCAGACAACAGGACAGGACATTGGCGGTACCGTTAATATCAATATCGTAATCCCGCTCGCGGTCATCACTGGCTTTCATTACGCTGGCAAGGTGTATGACATGGCTGATACGGTTCGCTTTCAACAAGGTCGCAAGGGCCGGGTCCCGAATATCCATCGTATGATAGGCATAACCCGGGGCAGACTGCGCGCAAATATCGATGCCCACCACGGTATGTTCGCTTCCCAGCTGCGAAACCAGCCGCCTGCCCAGATAGCCCTCGCTACCGGTGATAAGAATATTAAGACTCATAAGAATACTGCTTTGCATTTGATTGACGTCTGGCCTGGCGCCGGTCCAGCCCCTGCCAAAGGAAACTCAGGCTCATACCGCTGATAAGATGCCAGATCCCCCAGGCAGCGGCGATAATCGCCATGGAGGTAAGATCGGAAAAAAAGGTAAAGATAATGCCAAGCCCAAGGCCGGAGTTTTGCAGTCCAACCTCCAGCGTTATCGCCCGACGATCGGCGACAGGCAGTTGCAGCATTCGCGCCGAGCTCCAGCCTATTGCGAGCGCCAGCGCGTTGTGGGCAATGACCGCCAGCAAAAAAATACTGGCGCCACTTAAAAACTTCTGCCAGTTCATCCCAAGGGCTATCAGTACGAACCCAAACAGGGTAAACAAGGAGATAAACCGGAAAAAAGGCTCGCTTTTGCGGGCGAAATCTGGAAAACGCTGTGCGCAGACGAGTCCCAGCGCCAGCGGAATAGCCAGCACCAGTGTAACAATCAGCAGCATGTCGCTTACCGACACCGAAATACTGTTCAGCAGTTCCCGGGTTCGCGGATTCAGGGCCCCGTAAAACATAAAGTTCAGCGGCGTGAGCACACAGGCCAGCAGGCTGGCAACGCCAGTCATACTGACGGACAGCGCCGTATTTCCCCGCGACAGATAAGTCATCAGGTTTGAAAAGCTGCCTCCCGGACAACAGCTCACCAGCAGCAGTCCCAGCGCCACATCTGCCGGTATGGGGATGAGGAATATAAGAAAGCAGGTAAGTGCAGGCAACAATATAAACTGGGCACAAAGCCCCACAACCGGCCCCAGTGGTTTCTTCACTATGCGACGAAAATCGGCTGGCGTGAGGCTTAGCGCGATACCGAACATCATCATGGCCAGTATGGCGTTGAGAATTATCAGGCTGGTAGCAGACATTTACGCGCCCGCGCTTAACTGGCGCATTTCATTGTTGAGCGCCTGCAGATACTCAGCCTTATGAACATAATAGGCCATTCGTTCCAGTGGAAGATACTGCATGCCGCCGTCGATTCTCTCTGTGGCTTTGGCGCGCACCTTGTCGAAGAATGCGCTGGCAGCAGCAGGATTATCCTGTTGCATGCGGATAACCCGGGCAACCAGCTGTGCCTGATCATCACGGCCCTGCCAGCCCAGCCCGGCCGCTTCAACCATCCCCATAACAAACAGCCCCGGATGTTTTGGGTTGAATACATTCAGATATAACTGCGGTGCATCGCCCTGCCAATTCAGATGCTGCTTATCAATAAACGGATAATGCAGTTTATAGCCGGTAGCCTGCAGTATCAGGTCGTAGTGCGCTTCCTGGCCATCGGTGAATTGTGCTCCGTTTGAGGTAAGTGCTTCTATGTCAGGCCGCACGGTAATGTCGCCATGACCGATGTGATGTAAAAATAATGAGTTAATGACCGGGTGTGACTCATACATTTTATAATCAGGATCGGGGAGACCATAACTGCTGGGCTTGCCGGATATCAGACGCACCAGCAACCCATCCACGTGTTGCTTCAGGAAGTTAGGTAACCGGATTTTACCGCCCAGCGTGTCGGTGGGACGCCCTGCTACAAATTTGGGTAAAAAGTAATAGCCTCTGCGCACGGCCATATCTACGTGTTCGGCGCGGTGCACGGCATCAACAGCAATGTCACAGCCGCTGTTGCCACACCCGACTATCAGTACACGCTTGCCCTCAAAAATGTCGGCATTGCGGTAATCACAACTGTGCATCATCTCGCCATCAAACTGACCCGGAAATTCTATACGGTTAGGGTGATGCAAAGTCCCGTTGGCCAGCAGCACACCAGACGCTATTATCTCATGCGTTTTGTCGTGCTGGCGGTAGGTAACCCGCCATTTATCGTCAACCGGCTCCAGGCGTTCCACCCAGCAACCAAAGCGATAATGGCGGTACAAATCAAAATGTGCCGCATAGTCATGAAAGTAATGCTTCAGTTCGCTGTGCCGCGGATAGGTAGCAACATCATCGCGCATGGGAAAGTCATCAAACTCAGTCATGCGCTTAGAGGAAATAAGATGCGCCGACTGATACATCGTGCTGGTAGGGCTATCGATATCCCACAACCCACCCACGTCATTGTGGGCCTCCAGCCCTATCACCTGAATGCCCTGCTCGGCTAAACGGCGTGTACTACACAATCCCATCGGGCCGGCGCCGATAACAACATACGGTTCCATCTGCGTATCTCTTATTGCTGACTCAGGCCAAAGGTTAACAAATAGTTTACACATAAATCCCGCAAACACAGGCCATTTAACTGGTTAATTCGAGACAACAGTACAAATTCGTCGTATGCTGATGATCTGCACAGACAAGTAAACAAGCGCGACTATTTTGACAGCAACGGTGACACAGAGCTTTACCAGAGCGATTTTATCGCAGTTGGCTCACTATGATATTCAGCTCGAACCAGCCATTCGTGCACAGCTGGCAGACTATGCCGACCAGCCCCGGCTACCGTTACCTCTGCAGGATGAAATGTGGAAAAGTATCGAGAGTCAGGTTGCACCAGGTACAGGACTTCGCGTTGGCCGGGCACTAATGCCCCAGCACTTTGACACCATGGGATTTCTGTTACTCAGCAGTCCATCACTTAGTGTGGCTGTGGATTGCCTGGTGAACTATTCACCTTTGGTTGGGGAAGGCGGGCAGTTCAGGAAAGCACACGAAAGCCGGGGATGGAAAATTACCTATGACGATCAGTTCACTACGGCTGTCACTCTGCGTATCGAAGCTATTATTGCCAGCATCGCCACCGGCGCCAGTTGGGTTGCAGGCAAAAATATCTCGCCGACTGCCGTGCTCTTTGCGCATGAAGCCCAGACTTCTCTTAGCGAATACCAGCAGGTATTCGGACAGGCAGACATTCAATTTGCTCAACAAGAAAACGCGATTATTTATGCAGATGCCGATTGGCATTTCAAACAGCGGGAGGTGAATCCGGCAGTGCAAGCGCAGATGCTGGAGCTTGCCAAACAGCAGCTTAGTCAGCTGCACCCCCAGTCATTTGAAGATAACGTTAAGACACTTCTGAAAAATCAACCCTGGCTTAGCCGAGCTCAAATGGCAGCAAGTCTTGCCGTAAGTGAGCGCACGCTTACAAGAAAGCTTCAGTTACGTGGAATGACTTACCAGCAGTTAACTCAGGCGGTGCGAAAGCATCATGCCCTTGAGCAAATCTGCCTGGCGCATGTGACGCAGGCAAGCCTGGCTGATTATCTGGGGTACAGTGATGAGCACGCTTTTGCCAAAGCATTTCGCCGCTGGACCGGAATGGGGTTCAGGGAATATCGCCAGACGCACTGTACTGTTAACGGACACTGAACTACTGGCAGACATTGCGCAGGTGCAGGACACTTCGCCGGGACAGCTAGCTAAGCTATCAGAATGAGCACCGACTGGCATCAAAACCGTGTCGAGGCTTTCGGCCTGCCACAGCGATGAGCACGGGTTAGTGAGCGCTCACATTTGCACTTATTTCCCCAGACGCTGCATTGAAGAAAACACTGGAACCTGGCGATCTTTGGTCAGTACTAATGCTGTAGACCAGTTTTGTGCTAGACAACCGCAAGTGAGCGAAGTTTAGATAAACACTCTCTAGGGGCTCTCTTTCTGTTCCTCGTGTTGTTGCTCACTGGCTTCCAAACGAGAGGACAGAGTTTCAATACGCTGTTTCAGTGTCTCTTTCTCTTCACCACTGACCGACGGCAACTGCTCTTTTAACATCGACAACTGCTTTTCCATCGCTTCTTTCGATTTTAACTGCGACTCGGCCTGCTCGGCCTTATCAAATACGACAGCCTCGGGCGCTGAACTTTCACTCTCTGATTCATTCTCTTTAGCTTGCGGGATCATCTGGACGCCCGGCTCCTGTGGACGCTGATTCATAAATGAGGGAGAGACAATTTCAATGCCGGCTTCATGCAAACAGTCCATCACCGACTTGTGCAAATTGGACCGCGCACTGAGCATACTTTTAACATCTTTGAGTAGCCCGGCAATGCGATATGTAACAGAAAAGTCGCCCAGCGCTGTCACCTGAACAAAAGGCTCTTCAAGCTGACTGCGCTCTGCCGCCAACAAAAGGTGTTTCTCAACCAGTCCATGATGCAGTTCATAGCCCAAACTCAAATCGACCGAAATAATCGCGCCTGATGCGCGTACCACACTGACTGGCGAAGACACCAGTAATGAGTTGGCAAAGGCAATGAGTTCGCGGGTTTCACTCTGAATTTCGGTATCCAGCAACCCCATTTGAGTAACACGCCCCGCAAACCCGTTCACCCGGACAAAATCACCCACCCGGAACGGCTTATTCACCCGCAGTACGATCCCCGCCATCAGGTTGCTGACCACGGTAGTAGAAGAAAATGCAATAACACCAGACAACAATACACCAATAAGGGCAATGATCTGGTTGCGGGTACTTTCGATAACAGGAAGTGACAGCACCACCACCAGTAACCCCACCAGAGTGAGTAACAGCATGGTGACCTGCCGGGGTAATTTTTTATCCCCCGAAAGATAGTCGTGACGCCCAATCAGAAAATGATGGGTGAGCCCCAATACCAGCACCACACCGAGTAAACTGACTACCAGCGGATAAAAAGACGTTAGGGCGGTAAGTATCGTTTCTGCCATAGCCACATAAATAGTTGAATAACGATATTTTCAGCATACCGCAGAACGTGAGGTGGCGCGACTATACGGGATTTTCACGCAAACAATCACATCGTACTTTCCCAGAGAGTGATGCCGTCTTGCAAAATGCTGGTCTGAAAATGAACGCCAGCTTAACCCCGCAGCTCTGAGCCAGTTTACTGTTGATTTACCTGAGTCCACTTGCCATATTGATTACTTATGATCTCGGACTTAATCAACGAGCTAATGGACAAACCAATGGACAGGGCCCACTAATGAAAACCACCATCGTTTTACTCGGAACAATGATGCTCTTAGGTTGCGCAACATCACCGTACGCCATTATCGATGGCACTCAAAGTCAGGTTTCCGACCCCGACAATTACGATGTGAAAATTCTGTCCGTTGATGGCAAACGCCTACCGAAAGAGGACATTGAGAACGTTTCTCCCGGATTTCACTACATTAATCTGGTGACAACGAAGCGACTGAACACCCGCGCTAAAGATGCTGACTACAAAATGCTGGCAATTGATGTTAAAGAATGTACCCGCTATCTGGTGACAGCCCAGCACAAAAATTCAGTCAGAGATGAGTGGGAGCCGAAAGTGTTACGCGAAGAGCCGATTAAGGCATGCACACCGGGTGAAAAGCCTGAAACAAGTGAAGTCCTGACCGTGGTAACTGACGCCGATAGCTGAAATCTGAAATTGCGGAGTCAACCTTTGCGTGTTTAACCTGGTAAACGCATATCATTGCTGGCTTTATTTCAGTGAACCAGGTTACACCTTCCAGAAAATCCGCTTACGGTACATCCAGGCCACGGGCAGATAACACACCACCAGAAAACACACAGCGAATGCAAGCGAGCCGTTAAGCGGACCAAACACAGGCGCAAACCAGTCATTGTACAAATAGCCGTGCAGACTGGTGTTCTCAACACGTACCATCATCAGACACCGGGCAAGAATGCCTGCCAGCATGTAAAACGCAATACTGTTGGCGCCGCAAACGATCAGTGGTGTTGCCCAGCCTTGCCACCGCCGTACATCCATGACATATAGCAACACACTAAGTGCCACCAGCGACCATCCGCTACTCAGAAAGACATAAGAGGGCGTCCATAATGCTTTGTTAACCGGCACAAGCGGCGACAGCGCGTATCCCAGCGCGATACAGGCTACACCGCATACCATCGTCATCAGTGCCTTTCTGGCATGACTATCTGTACTTTGCAGGTACATACCTGTCAGCACACCGCTTAAACTTGTGGACAGTGCCGGAAGCGTACTTAAGATCCCTTCGGGGTCAAAACTGAAGGGTTTGGCATCAGCATAATAAAGGTGGGCAGGCCCGAGAATGTGATGATCCAGCCAGGCGCTCAGACTATTTCCAAACTGCCACTGTCCGACGTATGTCGTACCAGATGCATCGGCATAAGGTACCAGAGCCATGAGCAGCCAGTAGGTTGCCAGCGTGATGACGAAAGCAGCCGCGATCCCCCGGCGCCCGAGCCATAAAAGCAATGCGGCGGTTAGCGCAAACACCACACCAATACGTTGCAGCACACCGGGAAGCCTGATTTCCAGCACCCGAGACTGCCACCAATCGTAGTCAGGTTGCGCGAAATTGTAATAAAACACGGCAAGAAACCCGCCTAACAACAATAACTTCGCCGCTCTCACCAGCGCCTGACGCATCACCTGGCGCCGCGACACGCCTTTTGCCAGCTGACGGGGTAATGAATAGGCCGCAGCAATGCCGACAATAAAGATAAAAAGCGGAAATATCAGATCGGTTGGCGTCATGCCGTGCCATTTGGCATGTAACATGGGCGCATAGACATGAGACCAGCTGCCGGGATTATTCACCAGGATCATGGCCGCAATGGCCAGTCCGCGCAGGGCGTCAACCGCAGCTATGCGGGATTGGGTATTCATGTTATCTGCCGTTTCCCGCTTGTCGAACCGTCACCGGCAACGTACCGGAAGGTTTGAACCTGCCACTCAGAGCCTGATAGATGGCATCGAATACCGCTCCCTCTGCGCGCCCGTCATCATACACGGTGACGTTGTAACCATAGGTAGTCAGCGCAATGTCAGTCTCATCAGAGAACGCAGCCAGCACATAAGGCGCGCGCAGCGCCACCATCACTACCGGCACGCCAGCATCTCTGGCCGCCTGCATTGTCTTTCGCATCCAGAGGTACTGCGCAGGTTTATCGGCACGGTCGCGCAAGGATGCCAGGTCGTCCATGCCTCCCATTTCCGCCACGCTGTACTGTGGCGTGATATCGGCTACCACCAGCGCGTTCAGAGAGCGCAGTAGCGCTTTAGGCGGCGACGGCGGCAATGTGGCCAGCGACTGACAGGACACAGGGATGCGTTGATGTTTTTCGACCGCCGTCAGCATGGCCTTGCATCGCGCTTCGTCCGGCATTACAAAATGCCAGTCACCGGCTTGTGAAAGCGGCAGCATCGCTTTCCCTTTGGTTATCGTAAGCGAGGCCTTTGCCAGCGCCTGTTCCGTTTTCTTATTTTGTTTTAAAGGCAGTTTAGCGCGCGCTTCCTGGATCCGCGCATCCAGCGGCACCGAGGTAAACCCGCCAATGCCAAAACTGGCTTTCGTTTTGGCAATGCGTTTGGCAGACCGCGCCATGTTCGCGGCATTGAGCCGGCCGTCTTTCACCGCATTCACCACATCATCAAACACTTTTGAGAACGTGGAGATGTCCTTCGGGGTTCGAACCGATACGGGCATCAGCGCAATATCAGCACCGGCGTCAAAGGTGTGGATCACCGCTTCTGCCTGTGAAAAATAGTGAGCAATACCGGCCATATCCAACGCGTCGGTAACGATCAGTCCGGTATATGCCAACTCCTGCCTGAGGACACCGGTTAAGATTTTTTTCGACATGGTTGCCGGGACAATGGTTGGCTTGCCATCTTTGGCCTGAAAGCGGGTATCGTCCAGTTGCGGATATTGTATGTGCGCGGTCATCACCATGGCGGGCGGTGTTGGCCCGGCAATGATCCGGGCAAACGGATAGACGTCGGTACGGTTAATCGTGGCGCGATCGTGGTTCACTACCGGTAGTCCGGTATGGCTGTCGACATGGGTATCGCCATGGCCGGGGAAGTGTTTAATGGCGCTCAGAACACCTTCTTCCTGCATGCCGGTGACGGTGGCCTGCCCCAGCGCTGCCACGAGTCTGGGATCTTCTCCATAACTACGCACATTAATAACGGGGTTATCCGGGTTGCTGTTCACATCCACCGTGGGTGCGAAGTTGACGTTAAACCCCAGCATTTTAATTTCCCGCGCGATGCCTTTTGCCACATCGGTGGCAAAGGCGGTGCCATGCACCGGGTAGGTTGCCCCTATCGCCATGTTGCCAACAAAGCGTGTGGCAATATGATCATTTAACCGCGCCACGCGCCCGCCTTCCTGATCGATAGCGATAAACAGCGGCGGCAGTCCATGCTTTTTCATCAGCGCCTGAAGCTGATAGTTCAGCCGTATGATCTGAGGGATATCCTGTAAGTTTTCTGCAAACAGCAGAACGCCGCCAATGTGTTTGCTTACCAGCAGCTGTTCCATCTCGGGTGTCAGCGACAGCACGGGCTTACGGCATTGATGGGAAGCGGTTCCGTCATCACAGAAATAACGAAAATCGAGCATCATTTTTTGCCCGATTTGGGCTGTCAGCGCGTTATCTCCTGAAGCGGGAAGCGCTTTAGCACTGAAAAAAGAAAGCACAAAAATGCAAAGGCACAGCGTTCGGATAAGCATGGAATACTCAGGCTGACTACAGGGTAAAAGCATCCTACCCCACCAGGCTGATAAAATAAATTATTCCTCCGAGCATTGTCCGGGTTTAGCGTTATCGCAGAATTGCTCGATCATGACTAAATTGAAGTGGAAGCCACCCCCTATTATCTCAAGAATATTTTATTATCAGGAAGTAGTCATCATTGGCTAATACCGGTATGGTGATCATTCAGACTATCTGGAGACCGGACTGTGTCATCGCCTCTGTTTTGCGGCTTCTTCCGCCGTACTGTGCTGATATTGATTGTTGCCGCTTTGATGAGCTGCAGCACATCAAATATTGTGCAGTTGCCGTCGAAGAATCAGGGGGAGCGCATTAAGACCCTGGTTATTCATTACACCGCACTGAACTACGCTGACAGCGTAAAAGCCCTGGTGGATGAAGGCGGACTCAGCGCCCATTATCTGGTGCCGGAATCCGGCGACCCGAGCTACCCATACAACCATTTGAAAGTGATGCAGCTGGTGGATGAATCCCGGCGCGCATGGCATGCCGGGATCAGCACATGGCAAGGCCGGTCAGGTCTTAATGATCAGTCAATTGGCATTGAAGTGGTTAATGTGCCGGATTGTCACTGGGAAAAAGATGTCCCTGGTCAACATAACGAGCACGGTGCCAGCCGCCCCTGCCTTTTTCCCGACTATGACAGCGAGCAAATTGCGCTGCTGACTACCCTCATTCGCGACATCCTGGCGCGAAATCCTGATATCAACCCTACGGCCGTTGTAGGTCATGCTGACATCGCGTTTAACCGCAAAAGCGATCCGGGTCCGCGTTTTCCCTGGTATGCGCTTTATCAGGCCGGTATTGGCGCCTGGTACGATAAAGAAACGCTGAACACCTACTGGCAGACGTTTGCTTCCCGGCCGGTTTCAATATCGCTGTTTCAGCAGGCCCTGGCCCGCTACGGCTATGGCGTGATGGAAACCGGGCAATTGGATGAACAGACCATTAATGCTATCAGTGCATTTCAGATGCACTTTCTCCCCTGGCAGGTAAGCGGTCGCCCCGACGCCCAGACATCGGCCGCTGTATTTGCACTGCTGGATAAGTATTTTCCGCAACAGGCTGAAATCATGGTGTCTCGCTATCAACGTGAGGGCGATGTCCTGCCACCCCCCCAAACTGAGCGTAAACGAGGGCAGATAGATATGCACTTTACCGCAGCAAGCGGTGCAGACCGGCAGGGAAATAATAAAGCCCGGTTCAGGGCGTATCGTGGTCGCGGTGACATCGTGATTGAAGCAAGCGAAGATGTGAGTGCCACGTTGCGCGTAAACGGTGACGCGTTAAATATCGCTGACGTGCTGTCCGCCAACACACAGTATGCCTATTCCCTGGCAAGACGTACCCACGATGGCATCAATACGTTTTCAGTCAGTGAGATTTCTCCGGCAACCGGTTCCGTGCACGTGACCGTGCCTTACCCGGTTCTTGTCGACAATAGCGCCGCCTATACCAACGCCTTTCGCGAGGTGGATAAGCAGATTCAGCACGATGTTGATAACGGTTTCCCGGGTGCCGTGCTGCTGGTCATCAAAGACGGAGAAATCATCAAACACGATGCCTACGGGTACGCCCTCAGATACGATGAAAACCAGCAGCCCCTTGAAAATCCGCAACCGATGACGAAAACCACCGTTTTCGATCTGGCCTCGAATACCAAAATGTTCGCCACTACACTGGCACTGATGAAACTGGTCGCTGACGGCAAGCTGGATGTATCGGAACCATTGCAAACCTATATTCCGGAGTATCGCGGCGCCGGAAGAGATGCCCGGCGCGTTATCGACCTGCTCAGTCATCAGTCTGGCTACGCACCGGAAGTGAAGTTTTTCACACCAGAGAACCAGCTCGGTTCCGACTTTTACTCTTTAGATAAAACGCGCACCACCGAACTGCTGTTACAGCACCTGCCGTTTACCGCTGGCCGCGCCGGGCAGACTATATACAGCGATACCAACTTTATGCTGCTGGGTTTACTGGTTGAGCGTATAACCGGGATGACACTGGATGCCTACTGTGAGTCGCAGATATATGAACCGCTGGGGCTCACTCACACCCGTTTTACGCCGCTCTCAAAAGGCGCTCAGAAGAACGCCTTTGCTGCTACGGAGATAAACGGAAATACCCGCAATGGCACTATCGACTTTCCCGGCATTCGAACATCGACGCTGCGTGGAGAGGTACATGATGAAAAAGCCTTCTATTCAATGGGAGGGGTTTCCGGTCACGCAGGCCTGTTTTCTACTGCCGGAGAACTGGCAGTGCTGGTACAGGCACTGATCAACCGGGGTGGCTACGATGACGTCCATCTCTTTGACGGCGACATCATGCAGTTATTTATCAGCCCCGGGCCCGATACTTATGCATATGGCCTGGGCTGGCGGCGAGCCGGAGATGGCGGGAAACATTCGTATTTCGGCCCCTACGCCAGTGACAGCGCATTTGGCCACACCGGATGGACCGGCACAGTAACGGTAATAGATCCCGCGCTGGATTTGGGCATTATATTACTGACCAACGCCCGCCACTCCCCCATAAAGCAGGACAGTGCAGGTAATCCCGTCTTTTCCGGCTCTCAGTTTGATACCGGCAACTACGAGCGGATTGTCACGTTGATTTATGAGGCGGTGCTCCATCATCGTACCCGGTGATGCCAGATCCTCGCTGGACTTACCCGATAATGCACATCGCCACACGGTCTACTCATTCAACAATGGTATGTGCACAGGTCTCGGCGGCTTGGTATTCTTTGAGCGCGCTGGAAACGCGCCACGTTGAGGCAGCCTTGCTTTGTTTTTTCAGCCGGTTTCCCTGCCGGTAATCATAATCAGACTGGCTATCGACAACCTGATTGCGGTACGCTTACGCATTCGCTTCAGGCCCCGACGCTCCCTGCAGCATGAAAACATTCTCCCGCTTTGCTCATGATCTGACATCAACGGGAAAGCAGGGGCTGTACCAAACAAAAATAACACAGGAAAAAGTATGGATTGGCTGTCCATTGTCCCGCCGCTGGTGGCGATTGTTGTCGTCTTCTGGAAAAAAGAAGTCATTCTTGCGCTGGTGCTTGCGGTACTTTGCGCCGAAGGGTTGCTGTTACTTCAGCAGCCAGGCGAAAGCGTGCTGCTTACGCCTGTCACCGGTATCGAACGGGTAATTGATACCGCTTCCAGCCCTGGTAATACCCGAGTGCTGATTTTTTCAGTACTGGTAGGCGCATTACTGGCTTTTATTCGCGATTCAGGCGGGGTCACCGCCACGGTCAACTGGCTTGTCAATAAAGGGGTTGCCCGCGGTAAAAAGCAGGTTGGCGGGCTGACCATGTTTACCGGTGTCGCCGTTTTTATAGAATCAAATTTAAGCGTACTGACCTCCGGTATTTTTGCGCGGGGATTGTTTGATAAATTCGGCATGAGCCGGGCGCGACTGGCATACATTATCGACAGTACCAGCGCCCCGGTCTGCATTCTTATTTTACTCAATGGCTGGGGCGCGTTTGTGCTCAGCCTGCTGGACAGCTACGAGCTGGAGTCCACCTCTGCAGCTATTCTGTGGGGGAGCGTACCGCTGAACTTCTATGCGCTGTTTACGTTAGCCATCGTGCTGTACACCATCATTACCGATAAGGTTCACGGACCAATGGCTGAAGAGGATAAGCGCAGCCGTAAAACCGACACCGTAATCAAAACGGAACCCGCAACACGTGCCCGCTATATGCTGCTTCCTCTGATAACCATGGTCGTGAGCATGGTGGGCTTTATGCTATGGACCGGCGACGGAAAACTGGCCGATGGCAGCGGCAGCAAATCGGTTCTTTATGCGACGGCGCTGGCAACCGCACTGGCATATCTGCTACTTATCACCCATAAGCGTTTCACCCATAAAGAGGCGGTGGAAATCGGCTTTAAGGGCATGGGAGAGCTGTTGCCTCTGGTCACCATCGTGTTGCTCTCACTGACACTGGGAAGCAGCCTGAAAGTACTGGGTACCGGCGTGTTCGTTGCCGGTGTGGTGGGCGAGTTTCTGCCCCTGGTATTAATTGTACCAATGCTGTTTCTGGCCGGTGCCGTGATGTCGTTTACTACCGGCACGTCATGGGGAACCTTTGCGATCCTAATCCCCATCGGGGTCCCCCTGATCCAGTCTCTTGGCCTTCCGCCGTCACTGGTGGTGGCGGCGATACTCGGTGGCGGCATTTTCGGCGATCACTGCTCGCCAATTTCAGATACTACAGCGGTGTCTTCGCTGGCGGCTGGTTGTGATGTATTAACGCATGTAAAAACCCAGTTCCCCTACGCGCTGGTGGCAGGGGGGGCTACGCTGATTGCCTACTTACTGGCAAGTATCGCGATGATTGGCTAACCCTGATCCCCATTTATCGCTCGCAGATAACTTCAGCGCAGTTTCATGGCAGCGAGAAACAAAGCTAACGCGCAACCATGGCAACGAGATGTAACACGAATCTGCAATGGGGTGTGGTCAGAGGATAATGCACATTCCGCAGAGTACGCAGGGCCGGGTAAACCTTCGATCAGGCGGCCGCCAGCCCTGTCTCCTGGTCAGAATAGAAAGGCAGCGTCAGGCGTTGCAGGCTATATAAAGGTTGTCAGCAGCTGACAAAACGACGGCAACGTGATGTCAGCTTTCCTACTTCGCAAACAGCTGCGACATTGACGCAAACGCTTTAAATTCCAGCGCGTTACCAAACGGGTCGTTAAAGAACATCGTTGCCTGCTCGCCGGGTTGCCCTTTAAAGCGAATATAAGGTGCAATAATGAACTCAGTTTCGGCCACTTTGAGACGTTCAGACAACGCCTGCCAGTCATCCATATCCAGCACAACACCAAAATGCGGCACCGGCACAGCATGGTCGTCAACGGCGTTATGCGAGGGCGGCGTTGGCATACTCGCAACACAGTGAGTTACCACCTGATGGCCGAAAAAATTCCAGTCAATCCATTGGCTGTCACTTCTGCCCTCTTCACAACCTAACAGCTCACCATAAAACGTGCGCGCATCATCAAGGTTGGTAACCGGAATTGCCAGGTGAAACGGATTGGGCATGTAACGACACTCCTTATATCAGTCCTGCGTTCGCTTTGCAGGGCCCTGTAGTTAGTAGAATAGTCAGGGTTTCAGCTCGCTTGCTGGCAATGGCTACTGCCATTCCCTGCGAGCTCCGCCTTGCGATTGCAACACTCAGGACTCGCTGAGTGCTCATAGATTAACTCGCGTCTTCTCCGGTTGGGTTTGCGAGAAGACTACAAAAACTTCTTCAGTATTTTCAGTTTTAAATCCGAGAACGGCGCGTAACGAAAAGCGGCATCAAATAAGAATGAGCGCCGCATCACGGTTTTCAAATGACTGAACGTATCAAATCCAGCCTGGCCATGATAGCTACCCATGCCTGAGTTTCCTACCCCACCAAACGGCAATTCAGGGTTTGCCATAAACATCATGGTATCGTTGATACACACATTGCCCGCACTGGTTGATGATAACACTCTGTCTTCCAGATGCTTGTCATCGGTAAACAGATACAATGCCAGCGGCTTGGGCCTGTCGTTAATAAATGCGATAGCATCATCCATACTATCGACCGTGATAACAGGGAGTATTGGACCAAAAATTTCTTCCTGCATCAGGGCACTGTCTTTTGCTGGATCCACCACAATCGTCGGCGCCATAGCGTTGGCAATGTCGTCAACCTCGCCTCCCAGTGCAATGTCCTGCCCTTCCAGATAACTTTTCAGCCGCGCTAAATGCCGCGGGTTTATAATGTTACCGTAGTCATCGCTTTGCAGTGGATTATCACCATATTGCTTTCTAAGCTCTTCGGTAATTGCCTCCATGAAGGCAGGCAGCAACCCTTTTTCTACCAGCACGTAATCAGGCGCAATACAGGTTTGCCCGGCATTCATCCATTTCCCCCAGACAATGCGTCTGGCGCTTACCGCAAGATGCGTGCGTGAATCGACCAGACAGGGGCTCTTTCCTCCCAGTTCAAGGGTGACTGGCGTTAAGTGCTTTGCTGCGGCGCTCATTACCACTTTTCCTACCGCTTCACCGCCGGTATAAAAGATATGGTCCCATTGCAGTGCCAGCAGCGCCGTCGTTTCCTCTTTGGCCCCCTCAACAACGCACACAGCATCACCATCAAGATATTTCGGGATCAGTTCAGCGAGCATGGCAGAGGTATTTGCAGCCAACTCGGAGGGTTTCAGTACCGCGCAGTTTCCTGCCGCCAGCGCGGCGATATAGGGTGCCAATACCAGTTGAAACGGATAGTTCCACGCGCCGATAATCAGCACCGTACCCAACGGTTCCGGATACCGGAAGCTTTTACCGGGCCAGGCAACTACAGGCGTACTGACTTTACGGGGCTTACTCCAGCCGCTCAGGTGCTTCAGGGTATGCCTGATATCACCAAGTAAAAAACCAATCTCCGAGGTATAGCTTTCTGCCTGGCACTTTCCTAAGTCTTTTTCCAACGCTTCTGCAATTTGTTGCTGGTTTTCTTCAACCAACGCAGCCAATGCATTGAGCTGCGCTTTTCTCCAGGACAGCGCGCGGGTTTTACCGCTTCGAAATGTTGTATTTAGTGACTCAAGCAGCGCTGAATAGTGCTCTTGCATACTCATTTGATTCCCCGTTTAGTCTGTACTTAGCATATACCAGTTGAGCTGCCGTTTACCAACCCGCTTTGCAATGCGTTGTTTGTTGGGAGCATGTCATTTCACCGTCACGTAGGTTTTGTGTGTTGGGAGCTTGTCATTCAACCGACAGATATGCCTTGCGAATGGGGAGCTTGTCATTCAACCGACACGAATGCGCTGCCTTTGCGGCGCGCTACGTTGCCAATATTCACCAGGGAAGATGGACCCCGAAGCACTGCAGAAAAGAGATGCATGAGACCAAGAAGCTAGAGCTGAAGAAAGTGTGAACGATGACGTATCGTACCGTTCGGCGCTTATCCGCACCACTTCATGATAACATCGCGCATTTCGCGTTCGCGGAACGGTTTACCAAGATGGTCATTCATACCGCTGGCAATGGCTTTTTGCTTGTCTTCCACCATAGCGGCGGCGGTCAGTGCGACAATTGGCACCGTGATCCCCGCCTTCCGGATTTCCCGTGTTGCTTCGTACCCATCCATTACCGGCATCTGAATGTCCATCAGTACCAGCGCATAGGTATTGCCTTTCACTTTATCAACAGCTTGTTTGCCGTTTTCGGCAATGTCAGGGTGAATGCCGATATGCTGCAATTGCTCACTGATTACCGCCTGATTGATGGCATTATCTTCTACCAGCAACACTTTACCGGACAATGCCATATTATTCGTAACAGCTGAGGATACCGCGTGCTCCTGTGATACGGCCTGGAGGCGTTCGGCGTCAGTCGCCGGACGAATGGGTAAGGTAACGGTCATGGTCGTGCCTTTGCCTTGTGCACTTTCGACCTCAAATTTTCCCCCCATGGTTTTTACCAGCCGTGAGCTGATTGCCATGCCCAGCCCGGTGCCGCCGTACTTGCGGCTGGTAGAGGTATCGGCCTGAGTGAACGCATCAAACAGACTATCAATCTGTTTGTCAGTCATACCGATACCGGAATCCTTTACTGTCCAGGTCATCGCGGCTTCACCGGCGGCAGTTTGCTCCGGCGTGACAACAACGTCGATTCCACCGGTATGCGTAAACTTAACCGCATTACTCACCAGATTCACCAATACCTGATTCAGTCGTAAGGCATCCCCCACGTAGTACTTTTCGCATTTACCGCCAAAACGAAATGTCAGCGTCAGATTTTTCTCCTGAACCTGTGAACGGAACATGCTATCGAGCTGACGGATGATATCGGTCAGGGCAAAGACTTCCGTCTCCAGTTCCAGTTTATTGGCCTCGATTTTGGAGAAATCCAGAATATCATTGATGATTTGCAGCAACATCTCACCGGACTGGTTAATTCGCGTAAACTTCTCATGTGCCTCCGGGCTCACCGCCTGACGGCTTCCCAAGCTGCTCAGTCCGATAATCGCATTCATGGGGGTGCGAATTTCGTGACTCATGTTCGCCAGAAAATCACTTTTTGCTTTATTGGACTTCACCGCCTGATCACGCGCTTCTTGCAGCTGTTTTTCAGACTCCATCAAGCGGTCGTTACTTAATTTCAGGTCCCGGGTACGGGTTTCTACCTGATACTCCACTTCATTAGCATGCCCGGCAAGGATCACGATAAACCATCCCAGTAACCCGGTGAAAAGCAATCCGGCAGCCAGCAGCAACTGTACGCCCCATGGCTGGATGATATATTCAGTTTCGCTGAACTGAATCAACTCCCAGGCGCGGCCACCAACCGGCACGATATGGCGCTCGAATAAGGGAAAATAGTCAGACGGAGTATTGTAACGATCGGGGGCCAACATCTTTTTCAGTGCCTGCAAGGCGGACTCTGACATCTCAGAGTGATACATTATGGCTTGCTCTTCCGGCGCATCGGGATCCACCAGTGCAATACCGGTATTGTCCAGAACGTTGCCAGAGAGCGTCATCTCAGCCATATCACTTACCCTCAGTATCGCCGTGGCATAGCCCTCTGACATATAACTGTCGGTATCGGTCGTGATGGCCTGAGCGGGCAAAAACAGCAACACGCCCGTTTGTTCACTCTCCCCCTGAATCAGTCGGATAGGCTGGGTTGGGAACACATTCTCTGTGACTTTTGCTATTTCCAGCGCCGTGGCGCGGGTCGACTGAGAGTTTGCCACATAACCTAACGCTTCACGGTTTCGTTCAAATGGCGCGATGTAGCTCACCACGACATGCTCATGTCGCGGCTGCACAGCCTCAATACTGCCATCCTCTCCCCGTTCGTTAACGACAAAGTCGGTGGCAAATTGTCCCTCGCGGTACCGCTGCTGCATATGAGACTCAAAGGCTTTAAGTTCTTCGTCAGGGACCCTGGCATTCCAGGACAGACCGTGCAAAATTGGATTGCGCTGCATCAGTTCTGCGCTGAACACATCAAATTCATCAGGCAATAGTTCTGTGTGTGAGCCCACAAAACCGGCGGTGCTGTGCAGAATATTGATGACATTGCTAACCTCGCTTTTCAGCGATTGTGACATCATCGCGGCATTGTCAGAAAAGGCCTGATGTTGCTTGTTTTTCTCCATTTGTGTGGCCAGCCACGACAGACTCAGGATGCCAAGGGTTATGCCAATCAGTGACAGCAATACCAGCTTGGGTTTTTGATGTGATACCGAGAACGTTTTCGGAAACAATACCAGCAACCAGGGAAACAAAAAGATGACCCCGATGGCATCACCAGCCCACCAGTTTATCCAGCTAATGAGCAATGCTCCGGTGTCGATAAAGCCGTACATCCACAGCAACAGGCAACTCACTGAGGCGCAAATTACCGTGCTGAGTATCGCGCCCAGTAAAACGAAAGTGACAACATTCGATGAGCGGTGATAGGCGAACGGAAAACCAATGGTCTTCTTTATAAGCACGCTGCCAACGGCAGCCTGCAGGCAGGCAGCGGCGCTCATCAGTGCAGGCAGAAGATAATCGATGTTCCAGTTGCCTGAGCCTATGGTTTTGACGTTCAGAACAAAGGCACCCAACAAGACTCCCGCCAGCCCGGTACGCCCGAATAATAATGCCGACGCCAGGGCGATGCCGGCAGCTGGCCATATGATTGCCGCGAATCCCGGAGGCATAGCCACTTTCTGACCCAGCACGCCTAATACGAAATAGAGCGCAGCGGTGAGAATAAGGACTTGAGCGTGCCTGGCAATAGTCATAGCGAGAGTACAAAAACAGAAGGAACAAAAGTGAATAAGAGGGCCGGCAGACCGTATCCCGATGCGGAAGTGGCGTTCAGAGACGACAGCGCGGCCTCGCCACCATGATTGTGCGATACCAGTTTCTGTAGCAACCAGCCTTTATCTGAGAGGTTGCATAGACGAAAATTATCAGTAGACCACCGTATTCCGTTTTTAGTGCGTCCGGACACAAACGTGTCTGTCAGTTTTTTCCTGAACACGAATAGACTAGCGCCAGCGTAGTTTTGAACTGCATAGTTCATACTAAAACATTTTCTCACCGAAAAGCCACAATATTCAGCTTCGGCCGCTATTGCGCCGCGCGTTTCATATAGCAGACATGACATTTCGCAGTAAGCGTAACTGATTTGCAGTGCGCGCAACGAAATGAACGGTTTGCTCCCCTGCCACGCTATCAATTCGACGGTAGGTGCTGCGGACTCCTGGTTTGACAACCGGATGCTCATGCGCACGCCAAAGATTAGCCGGCACCGGGGCGACGCCAAAAAGTCGCTGCCGGAAACAACACAGCCTGCAAAAGCAGGCTGTGGATAATCACTGAATAACGTGTGTGTTATGCGTCGTAAGGGTGACGTAACACAATGGTTTCGTTACGATCCGGGCCGGTAGAAATAATATCCACAGGCACCCCGGTGATGTGCTCAAGGCGCATAATGTAATTCTTTGCAGCCTGAGGCAGATCTTCATAACGGGTGATACCAAAGGTGTTATCAGACCAACCTGGCATTTCTTCGTAAACAGGCGTTACCAGGTCATAGCCGTCTGCGGCCATTGGCGGTACATCCTTGACATTACCTTGTGCGTCTTTATAGCCCGTACAAATTTGCAGGGTATCCAGACCGTCAAGTACGTCCAACTTGGTCAGACAGAAGCCGGTAATAGAGTTAATCTGAACGGCACGCTTCATGGCAACGGCGTCAAACCAGCCAGTACGACGCTTACGTCCGGTGGTAGCACCAAACTCGTGACCTTTAACACCCAGGTGCTCGCCCACGTTACAATCCAGTTCGGTAGGGAACGGACCCGAACCGACCCGCGTAGTGTAGGCCTTAACGATACCCAGTACGTAATCGAGTTTCAGCGGACCAAAGCCCGCGCCGGTTGCGACACCACCTACTGTGGTGTTTGAAGAGGTCACATAAGGATAGGTACCGTGATCGATATCAAGCAGCGTACCCTGCGCACCTTCAAACATGATGGGCAGACCGGCTTTATGCGCCTTATCCAGCTCGTCGGTGACGTCCACTACCATGGCTTTCAGAATATCGGCCACAGCCAGCGCTTTTTCCAACGTTTCATCGAAATCAACCGGCTCTTCTTTGTAATACTGTGTCAGCGTGAAGTTATGGATATCCAGTACTTCTTTCAGCTTAACGGCGAAGTCCTCGGCGTTAAACAAATCGCCTACGCGAAGGCCGCGGCGCGATACTTTATCTTCATATGCCGGACCGATACCACGGCCTGTGGTGCCAATGGCTTTCTTACCGCGGGCTTTCTCACGAGCCACGTCAAGCGCAATGTGATAAGGCAGGATCAAAGGACACGCTTCGCTGATTTTCAGGCGCTCTTTAACCGGCACGCCACGCTCTTCCAGCATTTTGATTTCGGTCATTAGGGCGTCCGGGCTCAGCACCACGCCATTACCAATGATACAGGTAACATTGCTGCGCAGAATACCCGATGGGATTAAATGAAGGACGGTCTTTTCGCCGTCAATTACCAGCGTGTGACCGGCATTATGGCCGCCCTGATAACGGACCACATATTTAGCGCGATCAGTGAGAAGATCAACAACCTTACCTTTACCCTCGTCACCCCATTGGGTGCCGAGTACCACAACGTTCTTTGCCATGAATCAAATGCGTAAAAAAATTAGGCGTGGATTCTATCAAAAATCACCTGTGGTGATCATCTCTTTTATGCGCAAAAAGGCATCACTCAGGACATTTTTCCCGCATTTCAATGAATTTCAGCGTGTTAGCAAGGCTCCACTGCGTTGCCAGAAAAATTTACTGATCAACCAGATACCAACGATACTTGTCTGATGCCACAATAGCTTCTGTCTGTTCGCCAGCTAATCGGGACGTGCATGGGCACACCTCGTCAGATAGCCGGGGGGGATCTTATCAGCGAACAAGATAAAACAGACTCACGATACCTACTACGACCAGTACACCACCAATCTGTCGAAGGTGATTGGTCGGTTGCTGACTAATTTGAAGCAGATACAGGCGCCAGCGCTGCGGAAACAGCAGTGGCCCGATCCCTTCAATAATTAATACGATAGCCAATGCCTGCCATAGCCAGTCCATATCTACTCCTTACCTTGCCTGACTGTGGATGTCAGTTATTTGCCTGTTGTCTAGTACCTTGCAGCCACATTTAATGCATCGTGTGACTGCACGCCTGGCCATTAGCGGCACTGCGCCAGCGCACTGATGTCGATGCTGTCCGGGTCATGATACATCGCAAACCCAAACCGCAGGCGATTACCGCGATAGTCTGTAAGAATATTGTGTGTTTTCAGCTGTGAGGCAATGCGGGAAGTGGTATCTGCATCAGGTAGCTCAAACGTGAGAAAGTGGCCGCGCCGGGCAGGATCTGTCACCAGCAGTTGCTGCCTGTTTATGAGCGGATGCGAAAGTTCATCCAGCTGATCCAGAAACGCGTCCTGTACGGCCATGACATGCGCATCCACCGCGGCTATCGTAATCCCTTCGTCCGCGAATAAGTCCATCACCGCCCGCAACCGATACAGTGCGGAAAAGTCCATGGTGGCTCCAGCAAAGCGCATCCCATCCTCGCTGTACTGTACTTCTCCGGCACGAGGCTTATCCAGCGCCCCAAATTCTGCAAACCAGCCGGTATACAGTGGTCTTAGTTTGCAGCCGCGCGGCACATGTGCAAAACACACACCTTCTCCGCCCTGCGCGTACTTATAGCCGCCAGCGAGATAGAAAATCCGTGACTCAAGCTCGCGAATATCCAGAGGCTTGGCCATAAAGTGATGATAACCGTCAATAATCACAATGGTGTCGCTGTCGGCAACGGCTTCAACAATGCGGTTGATGTCCTTGACGACAAACCCGGAATTGAAAAAGACATGGCTGAGAAAAACCACGTCATACTGTCCGTCGTCAATTGCCGCAATGAAGCGATCGGTAAAAGAAGCGAAAGGCTGCGCAGCCACAGTATCCACAGTCACATTATCCAGCTCAGCAAGACGATTTGCCTGACGGAAAAAACTATGAAATTCACTGTCTGTGGAAAGCATCCGCAGCGAACGACGCCAGTCCTTGCAACTGAGAATACGAAAGAGTAATTCGTGGGTGTTGGAAGCGAACACGATTTGCTCTGGGCATGTGGTATTCAACAAGCTACTGATGTGTTGTTGTAACTGCGGTACACAGGTTTCAAAAAAGTGCCCCCATTTATCATCGACCCAGCGTGCGCTGTCATCCCAGTATTGCAACATGGCATCGCGGGTAACATCTGGCCAGAAATAATGGCTGTGTGGCGAAAAATGCTGTTTCGCGCCATTTTCTTTTAAAAAGCGCTGATAGTACTGCTTGAACATGTACGATGTATCCTATGACGGCAAGACAGGAGGACTTTAGCAAAAAATGCCAGGCTCTGTAGTTTCCTTTGACGGATTATATCGCTACAGGCACTGGATCTGGTCAGCAGAGTTTACACCAGAAGCGCGCTATTGCAGATCCTCGTTCGTTGCCGGTCATTAACCGGGCGACTAATCGTGACACATACGTAAACAGAATGCTCCTTTAAGTGAATAACTCAGCAAACATAAAATCCTTTAAAAATAATACTTTGACACGGGGTGTCGTATTGGTAACGTAATGCTTACGTAGTCATGACGTATAGGAAAGTGGAGTCTTCGGTTAGGGTAAAACTGAGCCAACGAGGAACTCCTCCGTGTTAGTGAATATAGACGCTGAAAAAATAAAACAGCTTAGAGAAAGCCGCTGCTGGTCTCAGCAACAACTGGCAGATCTCTCAGCATTAAGTTTACGCACTGTGCAACGAATTGAAGCCAAATCTGTCGCCTCGCAAGAGAGCGTAAAGTGCCTGGCAGCGACGTTTGATGTACCTGCACACACTCTGTTAAAAAGTTCAGCGCCTGACGCTTCCACGGACAGTAAACACTACGACAACACGTCAGCAGAGGACACGTCGGCAGCACCTGCAACGCAAACCGTTTTTGACACGCCGTCATCACCGGTTTCCGGTTCTGCCCCGGCACGAGCGTTACGAAAGTTGTATATCAGATTCGCCATCGTTTTTGCCAGTCACCTATTTGGGTTTTACGGTATTTTTACTGCATTTGATGAAGGTCGCATCTCTGAAGATACGTTCCAAATGCTAAAAAACAGCTTGTCGATAGTGCTAATTGTTTCTGCGGGGATCTTCTTTTTCAAAGACAGAACGTTGAAAAAGCAGCATGCCTCCGGCTCATCTTTATAACCCTCGTCTAGCGGGCAATACAGACTCCCCTTAAATAAAGGAACAAAGATGACTACTAACACTTCATTGATAAAGGCTTCGGGCCTGACGTTTTTACTGTATGTGGCATTATCAGTTGTTTGCAGCATTGTGCTGACAGGCATTTGGCAACGTGGCGTCGATACGTCCACGCTAACGACTGAGCAACTGATGCTGATGGCGGAAACCGCACCATTTATTAAAACAGGCTCGGCTATTATTGGCATCGTCAGTGCTGTTGTCTGCGCATTTATACTCAGTTTGAAAAGGACAGTGGGCGGCTACCGACCGGCAATATACTTTGCTGCTATGTTGGTCCTGTATGGCGCAATAAGTATTGCGCTGCATCCCGAGCACACGCTGATACAACAAGCTGCAAAGGTTCTTATGCCCTTCCCGCTATGCCTGTTAGGCGCCTGGCTGGCCCACCGCTTTGCTCCAGCCCTGTCCGCCTCACCCAACGCGGTCAACGGGTAACCCGGCACCTTGTCCTCATGAGCAGTAAGTGAGACATCCCACTTGCTGCTTTCCCGCACATTCTCCGTTACAACAAACAACTACGACCAGTGGATTTAACCTGACCTGGTGCCGATTTATTTGCTATATACAATAAGACACCTGAAAAATACTTCTTTGACTGATGTTTACTCACGTAAAGGGTTGGGAAGGTGCGACTAAGTCTATGGCCTCTCAGGCTTACAGCCAAGTGGATAGTCGAGACCGCCTTTTGCAGGCCTAACGGGTTAAGTCACACAATGACAAAGTACTCGTTACCCTGTAAGCCGTCAGACTGACTTGCGAAAATTCCAGTCAAATAAGTATCAAGGAGATGCAGGTGAAATTCCCCAAATACGGGCATTATGCTCTGGATTTTTCCGGCAATGTCATGGAAGTGTTTGCGACTGGTGCCTGGAATCTGAATACTGCAGAGGCGATGGCGCTTGATATGCAAGAGCTGGTGCACCGCATTGATAACACGCCCTGGGCTGCTCTCATGGACGGCCGGAGGTGGGTGTTGTCCACACCTGACTGCCAGAAGTGTCTGTCTGAAACCATCAAAAGCAACATTAGCAACGGACTGAAACGCTCTGCTTATGTGCTGGACGCCGGCATGGTAAAAAAAGCGCAATTGGAACGCACTCATCCTGCAGAAAACAGTGAGCTGGCAAAATACGATTATCAGCGTGAGTATTTTACCACGTACTTTGACGCCCTGAACTGGCTGCATAAGGAAGGCTACTCACCCTTTCCAAAACCATGAGTGAGGAAAATACCCGCCATAATGATTCTGGTTGCAGGAACTGCGCAGGAAGCGCAAGCCGACTAGGTATCCGGAACGTTTGAAAGGGACGTAAAGTACATCGCGAACTCTGGCAGAGTCCGCATCAGGCAAAGAGGCTGGCCTGCATATCTCGACCAGCCATTTTTCCTGCTTAATAAAGTAAGCCGTAAACCTTTCTGCGGTACTCAGATTTCAGCGGATCGCCATCGGCAAGGGCATTGACCATATCCAGCATCAGCTTGCGCGCGTCACCAAAACCCAGATCCTTTTTCAGCACAGTGTAAAGTAACTCCAGCGCTTCATCCGCCTTGTGTGCCTGTTGTAACTGCACGGCAAGATCGACTTTGTACTGCAAATTATCCGGCTCGTTAGCCACAGCCTCTTGCAGTTGCTTGATTTCAGGGGTTTCTGCTGCCTGTTCGGCCAACTCAATCTTGCCGTTAAGTGCCTGATAGCGTCCGTCCTGATCGACCATTTTTATGGTCGCCAGCTGTTCTTTCGCCTGAGAAACCGAGCCGGTTTCAATTAAGCAATCGATATACAGGTATTTCGCATCGATATTGTCCGGATTAATATCGAACGCTTGCTTTACGATAGGAAACGCAGCCTGATAATCCCCGGCAGCAGCCAGCTGGGCAGCTTCCTGCAACGCATCATCTTCAGGATTTGGTAAATATTTTGCCAGCATTTCACGAATTTGCGCTTCCGGCTGCACCCCGGCGAAACCATCAACAGGCTGTCCGTCTTTTACCAACATGACGGTAGGCAGACTTCTTATACCAAATTGCCCTGCGACTTCCTGTTGCGCATCGCAATCGACTTTCGCCAGGATCATATGTTCACTGTACTCGCCCGCCAGCTTCTCCAGTATTGGCATCAAATCTTTGCATGGCTCGCACCAGTCAGCCCAGAAATCGACCATCACCAGCTTTTCCTGAGAGTCCTGCAAGATCACTTGCTGGAAATTTTCGACGGTGATATCCACCACCGTTGCGGTGTTATTTGCGACTAAATTATCCATAGTTTTTGCCTGTTAATCTGCGTTGTGGGTTATATGGGGCGGTTAGGGAATATTACAAGGTGATGCTATGAGTATCACAGGTTCACGCCTGTCGTAAACTGTGGCAAATTGGCGCTACGTTAAAATAGTGTTAATGTGATGCGAGCTGGATCCTGTCGCAGCTACGTTGACGAATACCAGTCCAGTTTACATTGATAACTGCACGGAGAGGATGATGAGCACACCCGACAATCAGGTTCAGAAACACCACGAGCCCTTTACCCGTTTTGCTGATTTTTATCCGTATTACCTGCAAGAGCACTCGCATCCCACCTGTCGCCTGCTGCACTTTGTCGGCTCCTGGCTGGTACTTGCCGTAATTGGGATTGCCGTCATCACACAAATGTGGATGCTGTTATGGCTGCTACCGGTTATTGGTTACGGTTTTGCCTGGGTCGGTCATTTTTTCTTTGAAAAGAATAAGCCCGCTACCTTCAGTTATCCGCTGTATAGTCTGATGGGCGACTGGGTCATGTTTAAGGATATCCTTACAGGAAAAGTCTCGCTGAGATAACGGCGGCCAGGGTTTACCACTATCTCATTTGTTACGTACACGGAATTCAGCGTGATCGGCACGAACTCAGTGGTCGTAAATAGCCGGATACGAATTCGCACAGTTGCGTGCCCACAATAACCAGTCATAGGGTGTGTCAATAAGACGACTTCTGACTGCCTGAATAAGATGGGGCTCGCATTGCGCGCACAGGGCAATGTGACCCCAAGTTACGTGAGCGAAATTGCAGTGCGAAACGGTAGCGAAGAATTAATAATTAAAAAGGGAAGCACATGCTAGCAATAAGAAAGGTCTCTCTGGCGCTTGCGCTGTTTACTGGCGCAACCGCAGCCAGTGCGGACTCATCATCACTTCCGGATACGCTGTCTTATCAGGATACATTTAATCTTGAGTACCCCGCCTCGCCGTTCTTCCTGTCGGATGGCGGTACGGTGGTTTATGAGCGCCGTAGCATGGATATTATGCAGGACCGTACTCATTCCTCTTTGTGGCAGGTAGATTTGAAAACCCAGTCTCACCGTCCGTTGCTGGCAAATAATGCCAATATCCGGCAGGCGGTGCTTTCCGACGATGGCAGTAAACTGGCTTATATTTCAGACGAAGGGGGTTCCGCGCAGCTGTATGTGCGCTACATGGACTCTGGCCAGTCAGCCAGACTCACCAACCTGACTCATTCTCCGGGCAGCCTGACCTGGTCTCACGATGGACGCCATATTGCGTTCACCCTGTTTACTCCTGCCAGTCAGCCGCCTTTGTTTAAGGACATGCCGCAAAAGCCAAATGGTGCCAGCTGGGCTGAGCCAGCAAAACTTATCGAAAAAACACAGTACCGTTCAGATGGAGCAGGTTATTTACCTGAGGGCCATCAGCAAATCTATATTTTACCCGTCAGTGGCGGTACGCCGCGACAGCTGACCACCGGCAATTTCCCTAATGGCGGAAGCCTTTCCTTCAGCAAGGATGATCAGTGGATTTACTTTGCCGCGGATCGCGAAGAAGACTATGCGCTGCGTCCTCTGGGAGGCGATATTTTCCGTGTAAATACACAGTCAGCCGCGGTTGAACAAATCACTGATATTGCCGGGCCTGAGTATGCGCCTTCGCTTAGCCCTGATGGCAAATGGCTGGCATTCGTGCAGCTTAACGATCGCAAACTGTCCTACCAGACCGGCGATATTATGATAATGCATACAGAATCAGGTAAAACCCGTCGGTTAACCTCGGCGCTGGATCGCAATATCGGTGGCTTTGTCTGGGCGGATGACAGCGACAGCCTGGTATTCTCGTATCTGGATGAAGGCAACAATCGCCTTGCCCGCGTAGAGCTGGACGGCGACATCGATAAACTGGATATCACCATTGGCGGTCAGTCAATGGGGCGTCCTTACACATCCGGAGAATTCGCACTGAGTAAAAAGGGTGATATCGCGTTTACCACAGCGACGATGACAACCCCTGCAGATCTGGCCTTACATACCCGCCGCGGCAAAACCACTACACTAACGGACCTGAATTCCGACGCGCTGGGTCACCTGAAGCTGGCGCAGGTTGAAACGATTAACGTCACGTCGAGTGTGGATGAGAGGAACATTGATGCCTGGATTGCCTTGCCGCCTGACTTTGACAGCAGCAAGCGCTATCCGATGATCCTTGAAATCCACGGTGGCCCTCACGCTGCCTATGGGCCACATTTCTCTATGGAAGTGCAGCTCATGGCCGCTAAAGGTTACGTGGTTGTCTGGTCAAATCCTCGCGGTAGCTCCTCTTACGGAGAGGACTTCGGCAATCTGATCCACCATAACTACCCGTCTGAAGATTATAACGACCTGATGGACGTGGTAGATGCGGTAGTTGCCAAAGGCTATGTCGATACTAACAACCTGTTCATCACCGGTGGTTCTGGTGGGGGCGTTCTGACGGCATGGTCAGTGGGCAAAACAGACCGGTTCGCCGCAGCGGTGGTTGCTAAGCCCGTTATCAACTGGGTGAGTTTCGCGCTGACAGCAGATGCGTATCCTTACTTTAGTCAGTACTGGATGGAAGCCATGCCATGGGAAGTCGCGGATAAGTTGTGGGACCGCAGCCCGCTGTCACTGGTGGGCAACGTGAAGACCCCTACTATGCTGTTGACGGGTGAGTCGGATTACCGCACCCCCATCAGCGAATCTGAACAGTTTTATCAGGCGCTGCGACTACAGGGCGTTGATGCTGCCATGGTTCGCATTCCCGGAGCCTCACACGGTATTGCGTCCAGACCTTCACGACTGATCCAGAAAGTGGGTAACATTCTGGCCTGGTTTGAGCGCTACAAAACCACACAGGATAAGTAGCACGGATAACGCACACTATCGTGCGAGCGAAGCTTACAAAAATGCCGGGATTTACCCGGCATTTTTTATAAGCGTCCAGCTAACTTAGCTCATCTGGCTATGGCACCGCGATGAAGGCAGTGCAGCTGCGTTATGGTTACTGTCAGACGGTGGGCCAGCATGGGATCAGCGGATAATACCGCACAACACGCGCGGCCCGCCGCCACCGAGCTTCTTCGGCGTATCGGAATAATTGTCACCGCCTTCATGGACCATCAGGGCTCGCCCCTGTATATCGTTCATACTCAGACGGGGAGCAAGAACCGGGTGTGTCGCATCCCCCTGTTTACTCACATAAAGTAGTGGCAGGTCGCCCATGTGCGCATCATCATCCCACGGATAGCCGTGGTTGCCGGTCTGCTTCGGGTCGTAATGACTGCCGGCAGCACCTGCCGGTACGCTTTTCCCTTCTTTCATGCTGCTTTCACACGACGGGTTTTCGTGTACGTGAAAACCATGCCCGCCCGGTTTGAGACCGGTCAGCGCCGGGGTAAATACCAGGCCATAATCGGACTCACTTACCACGACGGTTCCCATCGCTTCGCCGGTACTCGCGTCCGTCATATCAATCGTGGTGGCCAGTGCTGATGCACTGGAAACGCTTAGCAGTAGTGCAATTAATTGCTTTTTCATAGTCGTTCCTTGTGGTGAATTTACTATTGCTTAGGTTTGCAAATGATGTCGGGATCACCACGTCCTGCAGATTTAATGTGTGCAACGTGTTCGCAGCACGTTGGAATACCATCGCGGTAAACATCAGAAAAGAAAGCGGGCGTTGCCCTGTTAGCGGGAGTGAAACACCGTCATCTGATAATCAACAGTTGATAATGCGATAGATATTGATGTCAAAAAAGGCCGGCAACTTGCCCGGCCTTTTCACCACGTTACGTGTTGGCATACTGGTCAATCTGAATTGCCAGAATCCCTACGTTGCTACTTTCCTGCGAATAGCATCAACGCTGGGTAAGATGTTCTTCCAGGAACATATAAACGGCCTGACGCTGAATATCCCGGTTTTCCTTTTTGCGATAACCGTGACCTTCATTGAGGGCATTCATGTACCACACCTCTTTGTCTGCCGCGCGCAGCGCTTCTACAATTTGTACTGCCTCGGTAACCGGCACCCGTGGGTCGTTTTCACCCTGAATAACAAACATCGGCACCTTTATTTTCTCGACATTGTTACTCGGACTAATGCGCTCAAGAAACGCGCGCATGTCTTCGTCCCGCTCGTCACCATATTCAACCCGACGCAAATCCCTGCGGTAATCTTTGGTATTTTGCAGGAAGGTAACAAAATTTGAGATCCCGACAATGTCCACAGCCGCTTTAAGCCGGTCACTGTAATGTACCGCACTGGCCAGCACCATGTAGCCGCCGTAGCTGCCACCGTAAACCGCTACCCGGGAGGCATCCAGGTCAGGCTGCGTGGCGATCCAGTCAAGCAGCGCGCCGATATCTTTCACGCTGTCTTCGCGCTGAAAACCGTTATCCAGATTAATATACTCTTTGCCATAGCCTGACGAGCCGCGAACATTAGGGGCAATAACTGCGATCCCTAACTCTTTAGCCCACAACTGAAATGTGCTGGCAAAAGAAGGACGAAACTGCCCCTCCGGGCCGCCATGAATATACACCACAACCGGACTTGGTTGCGCCGATTTCGGCTTATAAACAAAGGCCGGGATCTGTCGTCCGTCAAAGCTTTCATAACGGATCAGGTCCGGCTCAACAAAGGATTCGGTATCCAGCCCGCCAACTTCACTGAAGGTCCAGCGTGTCAATTCACCATATTGCGTTGCTTTCGGCTTCAGGTTTAAAACAAACGTATCGCTGGGCGTTTTCGAGGTATTAAGTGTGAGCGCCAGCTTGCTGTTTTGCGGCCCGATTTCAAGCCCGCCAATCAGACCCATTGGCAAATCTTGCACAGCAGTGTATTCCAGCGTTTTGGTATCCATCAGATAGAGTGAATCGCGCCCATCCTGATTTACCGTAAACGCTGCGCGTTCACCATTGTCACTGAGGGTAAAGTCACTGACATTCCAGGGAATATCTGCAGTGATGACGCTGAGCTCTCCGCTCTTAGTGTCCAGATGTGCGAGCTGTCGGAACTCACTTTTCTGATTTGTCACCAGAAACACACCGTTGCCGCTTTTATCAAACCCTAGCGCGAAGTTTACAGAGAGATTATCCTGACCACCGGCAATCAGGGTTTTCTCTTCGCTGTCTGTTTGCTGAATGTACACCCGCGAGTCACTGGCGCTGATGTATTGCTGCACCAGTAGCTGACGGTTGTCTTTGCTGAAATCTGATGGCCCCCACCAACTGCCATCTTCGGAAGCCAGAACCATGGTCGCTTCATCAGGCTTGTCCGGGTTCAGCATCCAGATATCATTGCTCGCACCGTTGCGCCGCGTGCTCTGGAAAGCCAGCCAGTTACCATCCTGACTCCATACCATTGCTCCGTTTCTGGACTCGCCGTCCGTCAGCATACGGTGCTTGCCTGTTGTCGGGTCCAGCAAAAAAATCTGGGCGTACTCATTGCCGCCGGAGTCCATGGTGAAAGCCAGATTATTGCTGCCTGGCTGTCTGGCCACACTGCCTACCGGCTCCGGAAAAAATGTCAGTTGCTGGCGGGCGCCTCCAGGGCTGTCCACCCGGTGCAGTTGCGACACGTCGCCAAAGCGAGTGGAGATATACACCGAAGTTCCATCGTTGGTAAAGCTACGAAAGGGCGCTGAACGCACGTTCTGATACTGATTTAAGGCTGCTTCCACCTGCGCCGGAATTTCCGGCACATCCTGCATTACCAGTTGCCCATTGTTCGCGGTGCGTTCGGTGTAGGCGGGATCTTCCTGTGCCATACCGATGTGGCTTACCGTTAATCCAGCAACAAATAGCCAGGCTATTTTCATGGTTTCTTTCCTCTGTCGTTGTCGTTCTCTGCTCTTCGGGGCCTCCCGAGACAACAGCAATATTGTGGCGAAAATACGTCGCTGCGAACCGTTTCTCAGCAGCAGTCATAGCGTAGTACACAGACACAGAAGTCTGCGCTTTTTCTCACTTACCGCTACTCTACCGGTTTTCCCGACAAACACAAAAAACGCGGCACCATGGCCGCGTTTCCCGTTATCTCTGATCCTGCTGTCAGAATATTAATTTGCAGGAGATACCTTTAACAGCTTGCCGTTCGGGGCGTCTGTCAGCAGGTAAATAAACCCATCCGGTCCAACTTCCACATCGCGGATCCGCTCGCTGCGGTTACGCAGGTACTCATGCTGATCTTTGGGTGTATCCCCTTCCATCTCGACACGTCGCAGATGCGTGAATTTCAGCGACCCGACTAACAGGTCTCCTTCCCACGCTTTAAAGGGCTCTCCATAGTAGAAGGTCATGCCACTTGGTGCGATTGACGGGTCCCAGTAAAGTACAGGTCGCTTCATACCTTGCATTTCCGTCTTATCAGAAATGATATCGCCGTTGTAATCGATGCCGTAGGTAATTTCAGGCCAGCCGTAATTGGCTCCGGCTTCCAGCAGGTTGACCTCGTCGCCGCCTTTCGGGCCATGCTCCATCGCCCACACAGCTTTCGTCTGCGGGTGCACGGTGATCCCCTGGACATTACGGTGTCCGTAAGAATAGACTTCCGGTGCGCCACCGTCAGTAAACGGATTAGATTCCGGCACACTGCCATCGGCATGAATCCTCACTATTTTACCGAAATGATTATCGGTATTTTGTGCCTCATCCATGTACTTGTAACGATCGCCCAGCGTGACAAACAGGTACCCCTCGCTGTCAAAAGCCAGGCGACAACCGAAATGAAACCCGTTATTCACCAATGGTGCGGCAGTGAAAATCGTTTTTGCATCCGCTATTTCACCGTCTTTCAGGGTGGCTTTTGTTACGCTGCTACTGCTGCCGCCATCGCCGGGTTTGCTGTAACAGAAGTAGATCGTATTATTGGAAGCAAAATCGGGATCGACAGCGACATCCAGCATGCCGCCCTGATTGACCGCCGCCACGTCAGGTACGTTTTTCAGCCGCTCACCAAGGCCTTCTCCTGGCGTATATACGCGAAGTCCGCCAGCCCGCTCACTGACCAGAATGTTGCCATCCGGCATAAACGCCATGCCCCACGGATGGGTTAACCCATCTGCCAGGGTCTCAACGTTCAGCTCAATGTCCTCAGCAGACGCTGCAGTTCCTACAAATAAAGAGGCCGCGGCAATTGCCGCAGCCTTTAATTTATTAGCCATTTGTTTCTCGCTTTCTTAGTTTGGCAGCATCGCACGAAGCATCCACGCCGTCTTCTCGTGTACACGCATGCGATCGGAAACCAGTGCTGCTGTGGACTCATCATCGGCGTCCTGTGCCAGCTTCAGCGCCTCACGACTGGTTTTAACCACCTGCTCGTGTCCGTGAGTTAGCAGTCGTACCATTTCCGTTGCTTCCGGTACGCCTTCCACTTCTTCTATTGAACTGAGCTGTGAAAACGATTTGTACGTGCCCGGCGCAGCAATGCCCAGGGTACGGATACGCTCTGCGATTTCATCAACCGCTTCTGCCAACTCGGTGTAATGCTCTTCGAACATCAGGTGCAGTTCACGAAATTGAGGGCCTGTCACGTTCCAGTGAAAATTGTGGGTTTGCAAATACAGCGTGTAGGAATCGGCCAGCAGTTTTTTCAGACCTTCCGCAATTTCACTGCGGTCCCCTTCAGAAATACCAATATCAATCTTTGTCATCGCTTACTCCTTTTTTAAGTTTTTGCGAACAGATTAAAAACTAAATATCTAATCTATATTTTTGATACTAAAGCATCAGGGATTTGGATTAGTTTCACCGCAAATTCCTTCCCTGAACCAGAGCTTAAGCGCCTGACACAGGCAGATGTCCGGCTCGTTCTGCACAAACCGTCTTCACCCGCGAGCGCCTGTACTGACAAACGTCACGCCATTTCAACGACCTGACGCACATTCTCAGTCTATTAATGATGATGGTGGTGGCTTGCTTCTTTATCAATGGCTTTTACCGCGGCATTTACCGTAATGGTCTCGCCATTTGCCATTGTCAGGGTCAGCGGAACTGTGTCACCCTCTGAAAGACCCTGCTTCAGTCCCATCAGCATAATGTGATAGCTGCCAGGTTCAAAGCTCATCGTGGTACCGGCTGCCAGCACAATGCCTTCTGTGACCTGACGCATCTGCATCATATCGCCACGCATATCTGTAGTATGAATTTGGGCTTCACTCGCGATATCTTCGGCTACCGATACTGCACTCACGGTGCGTTCCGTCTCGCCGGTATTCTCGATGGTCAGATAAACAGCACCTGATTGGGCCATAGGGAACGTAGCCCGGGCGTAAGGATCCATTATCATAACGTCAGCCTTAGCATAGGTCAGCGAAGACAACGACAAACCCAGTATGGTGAAAAATAATTGCCTGAAAGACATACGGTTACTCCGAAAGATACGAAGGGTTATCTTACGGTAGTCACTGACGGGATAAAAGAAGAAATAGAAATGGTGCCGACTGCCGGAATCGAACTGGCGACCTACTGATTACAAGTCAGTTGCTCTACCAACTGAGCTAAGTCGGCACACTAAGGTGACACACTGATACGACATTCCCTGAAGGGGGCTGCGTGACAGCGGATGCGTATTTTAGTCATCCGCCGCACGTTGTCAAGCGATTAAATGTGTTTAAGACGCTGCGCCTCGTTGCCCAGTTTAGGAAAAAACTCAACCGGTACGTAGGATGACAGGGTCTGCAACTTATCGCCGAGTTCTGCGTAAGTCTGCGCGGTGATGTTAATGTGGCCCATCTTACGCTTCTCTCTTACCGACTTGCCGTACCAGTGCAAATGGCAGCCTGGGATACTCAGCAGGTCACGGGAGAAGCTGCTGCAGCCAATAATATTGACCATCGCCGCCGGCCCCCGCGCGCGGGTATCTCCCAGAGGCAAGCCGCATACAGCACGCAAATGGTTTTCAAACTGACTGGTGTCACTGCCGGTTAAGGTCCAGTGACCTGAATTGTGTACCCGGGGTGCCAGTTCATTGACCAGTAAGGTGTCACCGCACTGAAATAACTCAACAGCAAGCACGCCAACGTATTCCATGCCTTCCGCCAGCGTGGTGAAGATCTTTTCCGCTTCGGCCTGAAGTTGCTCACTCACCTTCGTGGCCGGCGCCACAGACACATGCAACTGCCCCTGATGATGCAGATTTTCAGCCAGCGGATATACCTTTATTTCACCTGACTTACTGCGAATACCGATAACAGAGAGTTCGCGGTCAAAGTTAAGCATTTGCTCTACCACAAGCGGCACTGTCTCTAAATCAAGTGCAGATAAATTGCGTTTCAGCTCATCAAGCTTTGCGGCATCGGTAAGGCGCCATTGTCCATAACCATCGTATCCATCACGGCTGGCTTTCAGGATAAGCCTTTCACCCAGCGATGACAGACACTCATCAAGCTGGTCCAGTTGGGTAACTATACGATGTGCGCAATTAGGCACGCCGACAGATTCCAGCAGGCGCTTTTCTCTGACCCGGTCCGCTCCCACTAATACCGATTCAATGCCAGGCATCAATTTTTCTGAGCGCGCCGCCTCTTCCAGCAAGCGCTCCGGAACGTGTTCAAACTCCACGGTAAGCGCGTCCGCCGCATCAATCGCGTGCGCCAGTGTGATGTCTAACGGCTGTTTATTGACGGGATTTACCACCGTGTCGTTGCTGACATCTACCGCCTGAACATCAATGCCAAGCGGGCATCCTGCTAAATACATCATTTGTGCCAGTTGCCCGGCACCGTAAACGAGGACCTGCATCAGTCGAGCTCCAGCTTGCTGCTGGCAAGCACCTTATCGGTCTGCGACTGACGAAATGCGATAACTGCATCACGGACTTTTTCATCGTGCAAGGCCACTACCTGTGCAGCGAGCAGTCCGGCATTAGCGGCACCCGCTTCGCCGATTGCCAGTGTGCCAACGGCAACGCCTTTAGGCATCTGCACAATAGACAGCAATGAATCCAGACCGCTCAGCGCACGAGATTTCACCGGGCAACCAAACACAGGCAGATGGGTATGTGCGGCGACCATTCCAGGCAGATGCGCGGCGCCACCTGCGCCTGCAATAATGGCACTGAAACCGTTTTCTGCTGCGCTCTCGGCGAACTCGACAAGTAAGTTCGGCGTACGGTGTGCAGACACAACTTTGGCTTCAAACTCTACGCCAAATGCCTTAAGCATTTTGGCCGCTTCCTGCATGGTAGGCCAGTCTGACGTGGACCCCATTACAATCGCAACTTTTGCCATCTACAAATCCTCAACGGTTAGATGTTTGACTCACCTGGCTGGCCCGACTCTGATCGTGGTGATGATCTGGTTTTGGCATCAGGCCCGGCCTTCTGGAAAAGCCGGCGATTGTAGCGCAATTTCCCATCAAATCCCATAGCTTCGCTACGCTTACAGCGCTTCAGCAATAAACTTGACGTAGCAATATAATAAAATAGTATTTATCTATATTTACAAAAATAAATAAGAAAAAGCCGTATGAACAACATCACTTTTCGCTTGTTAGAAGTCTTTCAGCACGTCGTCGATGCGGGCTCAGTTACTGCGGCGTCGGTTGAATTAGGTTTATCACAGCCTACCGTTTCTCTGCAGCTGAAAAAACTGAGTTCGATAGTGGGCATGTCACTGCTGGAGTATCAGCAGGGTAAGGCAGTCATGACCGATGCAGGCATAGCGGTTTACCGCTGCGCGCAGGAAGTACTGACTTCGCAACAAACGCTCAACAGTCAGATACAGGCCTTGCAGGGCCTTGAAGTGGGCTCACTGAAGCTGGCTGTTGTGACTACCGCCAAATACATTATTCCGCCGCTTCTCAGCCCGTTCTGTAAAGCTCACCCCAATATCGATGTTCGCTTCACTGTGGGTAACCGGGAAAAGATTGTTGACCGTTTGACGCGTAATCAGGACGACCTGTATATTTTCAGCCTGCCACCAAGCAATCCAGAACTAGCCTGTACGCCATTCAAAGAAAACCGCTTGCAGGTTATAGCACCGCCTGATTATGACGGGCCTGATAACTGTGACCTCAAAACCTTACAGAACGAGAAATTCCTGCTCAGAGAAACCGGAAGTGGCACCCGCCGCGCCATTGACGACTTTTGCCATAAGCACGGGGTTCATTTTGATAATGTCATGGTTATTGAAAGCAATGAGGCTATTCGCCTGGCGGTGTCTTCCGGACTCGGCCTGGCAATTGTTTCTGAACATACACTTGCGCAGGTGCCAAAAGACACGTTCAAAGTACTGAACATAGTGGACTTTCCGCTGATAACGCATTGGCAGGCAGTCACGGTCAAGTCACGCCCGATGAGTCTGGCATCGAAAGCCTTTCTGGAATCTCTGACGACGTCTGTTGCGTGATGCGTGTGTAGTCAGCTCGCGGTTTTACAGGTGACCGTCTTATTCAGTTTGTACGAATATATCGTGACATCACCGCAAAAAGGCGGGCTTTACGTATTGGTTTGCTGAGATGTGCGTTCATGCCAGCAGCCAGACATGCCTGTTGGTCTTCTGAAAACGCGTTAGCGGTTAATGCGATAACCGGAATGGTTTCGACACCATCCTTTCGCTTGCGTATTTCCCCGGTGGCCGCAAACCCATCCATGACCGGCATCTGACAATCCATCAGTACCAGATCAAAATGCGTGCGTGACAACGCTTCTAACGCCTGCTCACCATTGTGCGCGCGCAAACACTTGACCTTTTCAGAGGCCAGCATCTCCATCACAATTTCGGCATTAATATCGTTGTCTTCTACCAGCAGAATGCGGGAATCAGGTGGCAACGGCGATACATGCTCCTCGTCAGGCACTACATCATCAAGACTCTCTTCAAGCGGAACAGTGACGGTAAATGTGGTACCCGCCCCCGGGGCGCTGGTAACCTGGATATCGCCTCGCATAAGCGTTATCAATCCTTTTGTTATCGCCAGACCAAGTCCTGTTCCACCATAAATTCGCGTGGTGGACGCATCGGCCTGTTCAAACTGTTCGAAGATACTTTCATGCTTTTCGGGCGAAATCCCCACGCCAGAGTCGGTAACCGACAAATACAGCTGGTTATTTTCATATGACGCCGTAACCTCCACGTCGCCATTTTCGGTGAATTTGACCGCGTTGCTCAACAGGTTATTCAATACCTGACTGAGTTTAGCGGCATCCCCATAAACACTCGCAGGAAGGTTGTCATGAAGATGCAGTCCGATGTCGACGCCTTTTTGTTTAGCCGTCTGAGAATGCAGCTGACAACAGGCTTCAACCACCGAGTACAGCGACATGGACTGATGTTCCAGCGTCATTTTTCCTGCTTCAATTTTAGACCAGTCCAGTATGCTGTTTAATATATGCAGCAGATTATTTGCCGACGACGCAATAACACCGACTCGTCGTGCGATGTCTTTATCCAGTGGCTTACTCAACAGGTTTTCGCACGTGCCAATAATGCCATTCATCGGGGTTCTGATTTCATGAGACATGTTGGCCAGAAACTGTGTTTTTGCGACATTGGCTGCTTCGGCTTCATCCAGAGCAATGGTGAGTGAGCGGGTTTTGTCTTCGATGCGTTCTTCCAGAGAGGCATTCAGCACGCCCATTTCAATATTCAGGCGATGCTGCTCTTCCCGTGAAGCATCGAGGGCCTGAAATGCCTGCACCAGACGTCGTTGCAGCGATTCAAACTCTTCATTCAGCGCTGAAATTTCCTGAAGCTGCAAGCCGGCGTTCCGGGTCATTTTCTTCATGCTTTTGGCAGTAGGATCAAACTCCGTAAAATGCCGGATAAGCCGGATTATCGGCTTATCAACCAGTCGGGCTACCAGCTGCCCTACCAGCACGCCAAATAATGCGAGCAACAGCAATACCACTAATGCCAGCAGCAGATATTCACTGGTAACGCTAATAAAACGCTTAACATCATAGTAAAGGTATACGCGCCAGCCGATATCCGTGATGGGTGAGACTTCCGTAAGCCAGGAAGCATCATTCAGCACCACCTTACCCTCGCAGCCATCACACACCTTGTGATTCACCAGAGATAAGGTCTCGATGCCTAAAGAAGGCGATGCATACACGGCACGCGATGCCGTGTCGGTAATTAGCAGTGAGAAGCCTTCCATATTTTGTTCGTCAAAAGAGACGAAGGTATCCAGTGACAGCGAGCCTTCAACAATGCCCGTATGCTCACCTTCATCAGTGGTTATCGGTGCCGACATCGCAACGATAGGATCATTACCAAACCCACGACCGCGAAACGCGTCTGACTTGTACGCCATGCCTGCGTTCATTGGCACAATGAAATAACTACGCTCCGAGACATTGGTAAACCCGGTTTCGCGTGCCTTTTCCAACAGGTTGTCAGGATGTGCATGAGTGATTTCTCCGGTTTTGTCGGTAATCAGAAACGTCAAAAACTGGGGATTGGTATTCGCAAGGTTATCGAGGAGACGTTGCGAGAGACGATCTCGCTGCTCCTGACTCAATGTCTCCAGGCTGGCCACATTTGCCGCACTGTTAATGATGGCGTTGTGATGAACGGTCAGAAAACTGTTCAGTTGCTCCGACAGCACCATGGTTCGCTGCGTCATGTAGTTAGTTATGCGGTCAGAAGTTTGCGACTGAAACACGCCTACATAAAAATAAATCACCAGCAGCAATAACATGAAAAACGTGCCAGCAAAAAAGTAGCTAAACAGCGACTCGATGTGCATGACCTCGTCACTTTTTGCTCTGCCATAAAGGCTATAGCCGACATACACAAAATGACCGGCTAACAGAGAAAATATGCCACTTAACCAGGTAACCATAGCGGCGGTCATGATGATAACCGGCTCTGCAGGAAAGCGAAAATAGTATTCCACCAGCAGAGGAGGGATAAGGATCACAGACCAGTAATACATCCCTGTTTTTAACACCCTGAAGGTATCACCGCGGTTGCTGAGCAAGGCAATTATCAGTGGTAATAACACCAGTCCGGCTATATCCACTATCGCGGACTGAGTCAGAAAAACCGGCAGGCTGATGATGGTAAGGGAGGGAATAACAACCCGAAATGGATAGACCAGAGCAATATATACCGCTGGCGCAAAACCAAAGGCAATTGTGCCTTCAGACTGAAATGGTGCCGGCAATATATTCAAACCGGCACCGATAACACATAGCAACAGAATAGAGAGCGCGTTTTTACCGCTGATTGGCTGAGGTTTCACGATACTCTCTTCATACAACAGGGACTAGTTGTTCTTCATGTAGTCAAGTGTCAGGTTGGTTAGCAGCTCCACCCCCAGTTTCATTCCCGAGTCATCTACATAAAACTCAGGTGTATGATGGGCGGGAGACTCTTCCTCTGGCACATCTAAAGGTTTTCCGCCAACCCACATATACAGGCCCGGAATTTCCTCCTGGAAGAATGAAAAGTCTTCTGCGCCGGTTACCGGCTTTGTCAGAATGGTATTTTCTTCGCCAGCCGTTCGTTTTACGGTAGGCAACATCTGCGCGGTCAGCTCGGGATCGTTGTAGGTAATCGGATAGTAATAATCCAGTGGCAGTGTCAGCTCGGCCTCTGCCCCCATGCTGTCAGCGATACCTTTCACTTTGCGCGGCAGCGTTTCGTAAATGTGATCGCGGGCCGCTTTATTCAGGGTGCGAATGGTGCCCACCATTTCAACCGTTTCAGGAATAATGTTAGAGCGGTTGCCACCATGAATGGAGCCTACCGATACTACCGCAGCGTCATCAATCAGTTTAAGCTCACGGCTGACGATAGTTTGTAAACTCATGATCATTTGCGCGGCAGTGACTACAGGATCGACGCTCTTCCACGGATACGCACCATGTGCCTGTTTACCATGGATAACAATTTTGAACGGGTCTACGGCCGCCATGGTACCACCCGCGTTATAGCTGACGGTTCCTACGTCGGAATTGGCACTGATGTGCAGGCCAAAAATGACGTCGACATCAGGATTTTTCAGTACGCCTTCTTTTACCATGATTTCCGCCCCACCTTTTTCACCGGCAGGTGCCCCCTCTTCCGCAGGCTGGAAAATAAACTTCACTTTGCCGCGTAGCTCAGACTTCATGCCGGTCAGAATTTTGGCAGCGCCCATCAGCATGGCCATGTGCGTGTCATGACCACACGCATGCATTACCGGGACTTCCTGGCCGTTATACTCGCCCATCTGAGTCGAACGATACGGCAAATCACTTTCTTCTTTTACCGGCAGGCCATCCATATCGGCACGCAGGGCAACAACCGGACCGGGTTTACCACTGTCGAGCACCGCCACAACGCCAGTCCGAGCGACGCCGGTTGTGACGTCTAAATCCAGAGAACGCAGGAATTTTTCGATGTACTTTGCGGTATTGAACTCGCGATTTGATAGTTCAGGAAACTCATGAAAATGGTGGCGCCATTTGATGACATCCGCCTCAACTGCCTCGACCTTTTTCTCTACATCAGTTTGGGCGACGGAGACAGTAGCGAAAACGCCGAGCGCTGCAGCAGCAAGTTTTCTATACATAGTTACATCCTTTGTTTTCATTTTAGGTAGTGGTCACTAGTCCAGCATACTAGGTAAGGTGCGAATAAGTCTATGGCCGCACAGGCTTAATGCCCTTCCCTGTGATCCTGGCCTTGCAAATGCATACTTCAGAACTCGCTGATTGACTCTGAACGTAGCCGCTCCCTTTCTGTATTTTGATAAGCCTTGCAGTACATTTTTCACAGCGACACGTGTGAGAGGAGCATGCTCACACTGATTTGAAAATCCTATCTTTCTTACAGGGGGAAGCGCAATATTCACTGTTACCGGCCACCAGAAATAGTGAAAAGGGTTACCGCACAACATCATTGGTTTGGGAAACTACCTAAAACCTGCAAACTTCAGTATTGCTGCCGCGTCGTTTACGCACCGGACGCATGCTAAACAGCACAGCAACACCAAAATGAACAGTAAAGCAAAAGCGTGTGTTTGAACATTAGACAGAAGTTTGAACTTCATATTTTGACAGGGATACCCGCCAGTCCGGCTCAGCCGGAGCAGTTCGAAACGCGTTTTAAGTGAGGGCTGCGTGTTAATGCATAAAAGCGAAATGATTCGGCTGTGAGTGCTGCCATGTTTGTACGCTTTCAAAAGCGCGCTGTATGCCATGAGAAGTGATGATTGATACAAACCCGGACATCTTCTTCGAACAGCCGTATGAAACATCAACAATCAACGCAGCGCGTTCAGTCTCACCTGGCGCGTTTCGTTAGTCATAAAAAAACGCGCTCTGAGGCGCGTTTTTGTCTTTCTGAAACTGTTGTCAGCTTTTCTGACGCTTCATGGCATCAAAAAACTCGTCGTTCGTTTTCGTCATGGACAACTTATTAATAAGGAATTCCATGGCGTCAATTTCTGACATTTCATGCACAATCTTGCGCAGGATCCACATTTTCTGCAGCTCGCCCTCAGAGGTCAACAACTCTTCACGGCGTGTACCGGAACGGTTGAAGTCAATTGCAGGGAAAACACGCTTTTCCGCAATCTTGCGGTTCAGATGCAGTTCCATGTTACCGGTACCTTTAAACTCTTCGTAGATAACTTCATCCATTTTAGAGCCGGTATCAATAAGCGCGGTGGCGATGATGGTCAGGCTGCCGCCTTCTTCCACGTTACGTGCCGCGCCGAAGAAACGCTTAGGTTTATGCAAAGCGTTGGCATCCACACCACCTGTCAGCACTTTACCTGACGAAGGGATTACGGTGTTGTATGCACGTGCCAGACGCGTTATGGAATCCAGCAGGATAACTACGTCTTTCTTGTGCTCTACCAAACGTTTGGCCTTTTCGATAACCATTTCAGCTACCTGAACGTGGCGGCTGGCTGGCTCATCGAAAGTCGATGCTACAACCTCACCACGCACCAGACGGTGCATTTCGGTCACTTCTTCCGGGCGTTCATCGATCAGCAATACCATCAACTCACACTCAGGGTGGTTGGCAGCAATAGACTGCGCAATGTTTTGCAGAAGCAGTGTTTTACCCGCTTTAGGCGGCGCTACAATCAAACCACGCTGACCGCGACCGATAGGCGATGCCAAATCCAACACGCGCGCCGTAATATCTTCCGACGAACCATTACCACGCTCCATGCGCAAGCGAGACTCGGCGTGCAGTGGGGTAAGGTTTTCAAAAAGGATTTTAGTGCGGGAGTTTTCTGGTTTGTCGAAGTTGACTTCGCGGATTTTCAGAAGGGCAAAATAACGTTCACTGTCTTTAGGTGGTCGTATCTTACCGCTTATCGTGTCACCGGTGCGCAGATTGAATCGACGAATCTGGCTGGGTGAGACGTAGATATCATCCGGGCCTGCCAAGTAAGACGAATCCGCCGAACGAAGGAAGCCAAAGCCATCCTGAAGGATTTCCAGGACGCCATCACCGAAAATATCTTCACCGCTTTTTGCGTGTGCTTTCAGGATAGAGAAAATGATGTCTTGTTTTCTGGCTCGCGCCATATTTTCCAGGCCCATTTCCTCGGCCAGGCCAACCAGCTCGCTGATTGGTTTGTTCTTTAGTTCAGTTAAATTCATACTGGTGGGTCTTTGTGCTTGAACTTCGCTTACAGGACTATTAGTCACTACGTTTTCTTTAGAATAGAGTTAAATTATGCCCGGATGTGGGCTAAGCAGAACGCTGCTCAGATGAGAGCTGATAGAACGTTAGCACCATAACCCGAGTACGTCCAGCCTTTTAACCCAAGATGTTAAAAAAAGTTAAACAACCGGCTTAAACCGGCGTTGCCAATGTTACGTCATACGTTGGCGCGTCAATGCACCGAGCTAGGATCGCAAAATCAGGTAGCATGCCTTCTACAGCAGGAATTGTTACCTCGTAACCGCTTCCCGGGGCCACTTCAACCAACTCATTCTTGTTATTGCGTAAATCCTGGAGTTGAAAGCAGAGGTTTCCCGATGGCGTCATCAGCTCAACAGTATCCCCCAGAACAAAACGGTTTTTCACATCGATAAGCCAACGTCCATCGACCGTCTCACCGGTTACCTCTCCTACCAGCTGGCGCGAATGACTTTTTGACTCACCCCGCTCATACTGCTGATACGCCTCATGAGAATGACGTTTAAGGAAGCCATCAGTATAGCCCCGATTGGCCAAATGTGATAATTCTGCCAGCCACTGTGGGTCAAACGCCCTCCCCGCCACCGCCGCATCAATAGCCTGACGATAGACCTGCGCGGTGCGAGCACAGTAATAAAACGATTTCGTTCGCCCTTCGATTTTTAGAGAATCGACGCCAATCTCCACCAGCCGATGTACATGCTGCACCGCACGCAAATCCCGGGAATTCATGATGTAGGTACCGTGCTCGTCTTCGTCAGCTGACATTAATTCGTCAGGGCGCATTGGATCTGCCAGCAAGAATGCCTGTTCGGTCGGGGCACCCTGACCTAATGTGGGCTCGGGCACATACTGACCAACACTGTCCTCGGTCGCAGGCGTTACTTCATAGTTCCACCGACAGGCATTGGTGCAGGCCCCCTGGTTTGGATCACGCTTATTAATATAGCCAGACAATAGGCAGCGCCCGGAATACGCCATACATAAAGCGCCATGCACGAACACTTCCAGCTCGATATCCGGGCAGCGCTGGCGAATTTCTTCAATTTCATCCAGTCCTAACTCGCGGGATAATATGACTCGCTTAATCCCCTGCTGCTGCCAGAATTTCACCGTCGCCCAGTTGACCGCGTTGGCCTGTACAGAAAGATGAATGGGTAAATCTGGAAAATGCTCGCGGGTCAGCATGATCATGCCAGGGTCAGACATGATTAAGGCATCTGGTTTAACCTCGGCAATTCCCCTGACATCATCAATATAGGTATTTAGTTTGCGGTTATGCGGTGCCACATTACTGACGATATACAATTGCTTTCCCAGCGACCGGGTGCGCGCGCGGGCCTCGTGGAGTTTTGGCAGAGTAAACTCGTTGTTTCGCACCCGTAGCGAATAACGTGGCTGACCGGCATAAACCGCATCAGCACCGTAGGCGAGGGCATAATTCATATTTTTAAGCGAACCGGCAGGGGACAATAGCTCAGGTGTATCAGACATCACTTTTCTTCAGTTTTTTACGCGTAACATGGTGGCGCCTCTGGTATGCGCCAACGACACGCTGACAATGGAAAACAGAAGTATACGAAGGGGAGCTTTAGCGATTGTTGCGGTAAATCAAACAGGCACAAAAAAGCCCGGCGAACATGACATTCCCGGGCTTTTTTTCTGAACTGAACCGTTACAGGTTTTCGTTCAGAAATTCTGTCAGTTGCGTTTTCGATAAAGCGCCAACTTTGGTTGCGGCAACGTTACCACCTTTGAAAAGCAACAGCGTAGGAATGCCACGAATACCGTATTTTGGCGGCGTTTCGTTATTTTCATCGACATTCAACTTACCAACTGTTAACTTGCCATCGAATTCGCTCGCAATTTCTTCCAGAATTGGTGCGATCATTTTACAAGGGCCGCACCACTCAGCCCAGAAGTCAACCAGCACAGGACCGTCGGCATTGATAACATCTGCTTCGAACTTATCGTCAGTTAACTGGATAATTTTGTCGCTCATTCTTTTCTCCATGATTGGTCTGTCGCTGATTTGTATCAGCTCTACCATAAGTGTTATATAGAAACTGTTTTTTAATGCAAGCACTGATAAGCTATAAGCTATGCAAACAACTCATTTAACTGATACTCACTTTTCTGATTTGCCGATTAACCCTAAGGTCATTGATGCCCTGAAGGCGGCGAATTTCTCTCATTGTACACCTATTCAGGCGTTGTCTCTGCCCCCGTTGCTGGATGGCCTTGATATTGCGGGCCAGGCACAAACCGGGACCGGCAAAACCATCGCATTCCTGGTTGCCACATTCCATTACCTGCTTAGCAAAGCAGATAATGAGGAAACCAGCAAATCGAAAGGGCCACGTGCCATCATTATGGCACCTACCCGCGAACTTGCGGTACAGATATACAACGACGCTGAACTACTTAGTAAGCACACCGGCATATCGCTTGGGTTGATTTATGGGGGCGAAGGCTACCAAAGTCAACGGGAAGTGCTTGAAGAAGGGGTGGATATAATTATCGGTACGACAGGTCGCATCCTGGACTACTACAAACAAAACGTATTCACGCTAAATAACATTCAGGTAGCCGTGCTTGATGAAGCCGATCGCATGTTCGATCTGGGCTTTATTAAGGATATTCGTTACCTTTTCCGCCGTATGCCAGCTGCCGAGAAGCGTCTTAGCATGCTGTTTTCTGCCACACTAAGCTACCGCGTGCAGGAACTGGCTTACGAGCACATGAATAACCCGACTCACGTACAGGTAGAGCCACAGCAAAAAACCGCCAGCCGCGTGCAGGAAGAACTGTTCTATCCGTCAGATGACGACAAAATGTTGCTGTTACTGACGCTGCTGGAAGAGGAATGGCCGGACAAAGCCATTGTCTTTGCGAACACCAAGTCGGGCTGTGAACGCGTGACTGACTGGTTGGCCGCTGATGGTCACCGCGTAGGCATGCTAAGTGGTGACGTACCGCAGAAGAAGCGTCTGGGCATTCTGGAGGACTTTACCAAAGGGGTACTGGACATTCTGGTTGCCACTGACGTAGCAGCCCGCGGACTTCATATCGATTTGGTTACCCATGTGTTCAACTTCGATCTGCCGGATGACGCGGAAGACTACGTTCACCGCATTGGCCGGACTGGGCGTGCCGGACAAAGCGGACATGCCATCAGCTTTGCCTGTGAAAAGTATGCACTGAATCTGCCGGACATCGAAAAATATATTCAACACCCTATTCCGGTAACCGATTATGATAAATCGGCATTACTGGATGATGTGAAAGCGCCAAGACAGCGTCGACGCCGTACGCCAAACAATCGCAACACGCAGCGCCGTGGTCGTGGCAGAGGCAAGCCTAATAACCGTAACAGCTAGTACGTCTATGCAGCCAGAATTACAACATGACACCCAGACCTATGGTGAATATTACGCCGCTGTTGACTTAGGCTCTAACAGCTTTCATATGGTCGTGGTGCATGTTGTTAATGGCAGCGTGCAAATTATTGGCAAGGTGAAGCAAAAAGTACGTCTTGCCGCAGGCCTTGATGAAGACATGGCACTGGATGAAGTCAGCATGGAACGCGGCTGGCAATGTCTGCAAACTTTCTCTGAAAGGCTGCAGGATATTCCACCCTCGAACATCAAAGTGGTAGCCACGGCTACCCTTCGACTGGCAACCAACGCCCACGTATTTGTTAAGCGGGCAGAAGACATCCTCAAGCATAAACTGGATGTTATCAGTGGTGAGGAGGAAGCCAGACAAATCTATCTGGGCGTTGCCTATACGTCGGCGAATCAGGGCAACACGCTGGTCATTGATATTGGTGGTGCCAGTACCGAAATCATTATTGGTAACGACATGCAACCTATCCACCTGAAAAGTCTGGATATGGGGTGTGTTACCTTTATGGAAAGGTACTTTCCCGGCGGGATCATTACGGAAGAGAACTTTAACGCTGCCAAACTCGCTGCACATGCGCTGTTGGATGATGTCGCAAATACTTTCCTGTGCTTCGACTGGCATCATTGTCTGGGTGCATCCGGCACACCTCAGGCCATTACCGAGATTTTAGTGGCACAAGGGATCAGCGACGCCATTCGCCTGGACTACCTGGATAACCTCGAAAAACAGTGCATTGAGTGTGGCAATATCGATGCCCTCAATATTCTTGGACTGGAGGACAACCGCAAAGCGATTTTCCCCAGTGGACTGGCTATTCTCATCAGCTTGTTTGAAAAGCTGAACATCAAAGAAATGAATATCTCAGGCGGTGCACTGCGCGAGGGTTTGATTTACGGCATGCTGGATAACCTGCAGGAAAATGACCGCCGGGTTCAGACACTAAACCAAACCACCGCCCGATACCATATTGATAAACCTCATGCTGATGCAGTACGCGGCCTGGCAGTAAACTTATGCCACCAGCTGTGTTCGCAACAGAATATCTGTCACCTGGATACCGAGGCAGTTCTGGGCGCGGCTGCCACGCTACATGAAATCGGCCTGCATATTGAGTATAAAAAGTACCATGAACATGGTGCCTATATTCTTACGCATATCGACCTGCCGGGCTTTACCCGCTTGCAACGTGCCGCAATACGCGACCTTGTTGCACACCATCGCACGAAGATCACAGGCGATGTGTTTGAACACTATCATGATGATGTAAAGCCCATGTTGGAGGGCCTGCTGCGTATTTTACGTATTTCCGTTGTACTTTGCCTGCGCCGTCAAAATAAACATATTCCCGAGGTAAAGCTGCAGGTATCGGATAGCCACTGGACACTGGAATTTCCGGATGGATGGCTGAAATCGCATCCGTTAATTAACGCAGAAATGGCTAATGAGGTCTGGCTGCAACATCGCGCTGGCTGGGAACTCAACTGCAAGTAGTCCCAATATCGTTGTCATACACTCAGCCAATTCTCGACTTTTTCCATTACATTAGCCACTGCCCGAGCATGGTAATGATGTTGCCTCCACACCAGATACAACGGTTCGGACACCGGATGGGCTAACGGCTGCACCTCAATCTTGTCCTGCTGCTGAAATGCATTTACCGCATTCTCCGGAAGAATGGTGTACCCAAGTCCACGACTTACAGGCTCCAGAATGAGGCTAATCTGATTACAGTAGCCGCTGCGTCTTAGCTGGCTGTGTTGCTGATAATCGGTAAAGTTCGAGCTGAGAAGCAAATTCGCATGATGTGCGCCATCCGGATGATCAATAAAACCCAGCGCATTCAGGCTGTTGATATCATCCACTTGGGCGTTTACAGGAGTGACTAACAGAAGCCTCTCTTCAGAAATTCGACGAAAAGCACATTGCGGGTCTTCTGGTAAGCGGGTCATCAACCCAATGTCAGTATCTCGTCCACTAATCGCATGCTCAATATCACTATTGGGCGCAAAACGTAAGTTTATTATTAGCCCGGCATGTTGCAGCTGCAGGCTAAGCAGCCTGTCATGCAATATCAACCCCGCACTGCCGGGCGTCATAATGCGTACTGTACCTGTATATTCTGATTCCCCTGTAACGCTATCGCTGAGCCGTTGTAACGCCGCCAGCACGGGCTGCGCCTCATGAAACATCCGCTCACCTGCTGCCGTCAGTGTAATGTGATTATCGCTGCGATCAACCAATATAGTGCCCACAGCGTCTTCCAGCTTGCGAATGTGCTGACTCACTCCCGACTGTGTCATGAAGAGACGTTCCGAGGCGCGGGTAAAGTTCCGGGTTTCGACGACACAGCAGAAGGTGCGCAACCAGACAGGATTAACCATAACAGTTTGTCATTACAATGATTAAAATTGATAATTTCACATTATATCAGATGATTTATTAACCTGTTGCAGTATTCAGACAACAGGAGAAAACCATGAACACACCGTATCCCCGTACATTTTCACACATTGGTATTTCTGTACCCGCCCTTGAAAAAGCGGTGAAATTCTATACCGAGGTACTCGGTTGGTACCTCATTATGAAACCCACGGTTATTGAAGAAGATGACAGTCCTATTGGCGAAATGTGTACTGATGTTTTCGGCGCCGGTTGGAACACATTTAAAATTGCGCACTTATCGACAGGAGATCGTATTGGTGTTGAGATTTTTGAATTCGAAAACCAGAAAAACCCTGATAACAACTTTGAGTACTGGAAAACCGGTATTTTCCACTTTTGTGTTCAGGATCCGGATGTAGAGGGGCTTGCTGAGAAAATCGTCGCTGCAGGCGGCAAGAAGCGAATGGCAAAGCCGCGGTATTACTACCCGGGAGAAAAGCCCTACAGAATGATTTATATGGAAGACCCGTTTGGCAACATTCTGGAGATTTACAGCCACAGTTATGAGCTGACATACAGCGACGGCGCTTATTAAGCTGTACCTGTTATCATGCCCGCTGGCGGGCATGATACTCACACAGATGCGCTGTTGTCAGTAACGCTTACCGCCTTTCGCAGCTTATGGCTTTCTTAATAATGCAGCCGCTTTGGGAGCAAAGTACGTCAGAATGCCATCTGCGCCGGCACGTTTGAATGCCAGTAACGACTCCAGAACCACCTCATCTTCGTTCAACCAGCCGTTGGCGAATGCCGCCTGATGCATGGCATATTCGCCACTTACCTGATAAGCAAAAGTCGGCACTTCCAGATCCTGCTTGCAGCGCCGGACAATGTCCAGGTATGGCATGCCGGGCTTTACCATGACCATGTCAGCGCCCTCTTCCAGATCCAGCCTGATTTCATGAATGGCTTCGTCACTGTTTGCCGGGTCCATCTGATAGGTTTTCTTATTGCCGCCTTTAATATTGGCAGCAGAGCCCACCGCATCACGAAACGGGCCATAGTAGCTGGATGCATACTTGGCCGAATACGCCATGATGGTGGTATTGATATGCCCAGCCTCTTCAAGCGCCTCACGAATAGCCCCAATGCGACCGTCCATCATGTCAGAAGGCGCAATAATGTCCGCTCCCGCCTCGGCATGCGACAGCGCCTGCTTCACCAGCACCTCTACAGTTTCATCATTCATCACGTAACCGTCGTCATTGACCAGACCATCCTGTCCATGGGAGGTGAACGGATCTAATGCCACATCTGACATCAGCAGAAGCTGCGGATAGGCTTGCTTGATTTCGCGCATCGCCGTCTGCGCTAAGCCGTCAGGGTTGTAGGCTTCTCTGGCACATTCGGTTTTTAATTCCATCGGTGTTACCGGAAACAGCGCCAGTGCAGGTATACCCAGCTCCACCCAGTGCGCAGCGTCTTTGATCAGCTCATCAACAGACAGGCGCTCTACACCCGGCATAGACGGCACGGCTTCACGCTGTCCTGTCCCCGGTAAAATAAACACCGGATAAATAAGATCTTTTACGGTTAACTGATTTTCGCGAACCATGTCGCGAAGTGCATCCTGAGCCCGTAACCGGCGCATGCGGCGTGCTGGAAAACGTGAATCTGTCATGAATTATCCTGGGAGGTTATCTGCTTTTACCTGATTTCTGCCCGCCTCTTTGGCGGCATATAGCTGTTTGTCAGCGTGCTTCAATAATGCCAGTTCGTGCTCTTCATAGGCAACCACAGTGGTCGCAACGCCCGCGCTAATCGTCATAGAAATTGACTCACCGTCAACCTCCACCGGCGTCGATTCAATGGCCTTGCGCATGGTCTCAACAACTTGCTCTGCGCCGCTGAGATCCGTGTTTGGCAGAATGACAGCAAACTCTTCTCCACCATAACGGCAAACATCATCGGTGGGTCGACGTAACAATGACTGCAGTTGCTTCGCAACATGGCTGATACAGCTGTCACCTGCCGTATGTCCGAACTCATCATTAATACGTTTGAAATGGTCAATATCCAGCATAGCCAGACTCAACGGGGTTTGCTCCCTGCGGCTTCGACGCCCCTCTGCCATCAGTCGTTTATCGAAGTGGCGACGGTTACGGATCCCCGTCATGGAGTCGATGGAATTGAGCGTTTCAAGCTCTCTGTTCGCATCGGATAGCTCTCTTAATGCGATCTCCAGCTCCAGTGTTCGTTCTTCGACTTTGTATTCCAGTTCTTCCTGATAGCGGGTCTGCACTGCGAGCAGATCTTCTTTAGCCAGCAGCGCTGCTTTTTCCTGCGCCAGCGCTTTCTCCTGCGCATCATACATTTCTTCACGATTGTGGCTATAGCTTATCGCCAGCACCAGCGCGAGAATCAGCGTCTCCACTGCGGCCCCCAACATCAGCAGGTAATTGGACGGAATATCAAATGGGAGCAGGTTGAGGTTGTCCAGACTGGCAGTAAAGCCACTGAACAGCAAAAATGCCCAGGCAAATGAGTAGTAGCGTGCGACAACCACACCTTTAAGTGCCAGCCATATCCCCAGCGCCAGCGTAATAAGCACTACAGCACTGAGAAGCAGCAAAAATATCCGGATCAGATAAGCATAAGGAAGTATCAGGCTTATCAGGATATTTACTGCGAATAAGGCGCTGAGTAATTTCAGTAAATGGTCGGCCCGTCGACTGTGTTCTGATACCTGCAGCAACATACGCGAAAAAATCAGTGCAAACATGATCGCTGCATTCGCAAAAATTGCGACAGCCCGGCCCTGGAACCACACCTGATTTGGCCAGATGTGTGCGTACGCAAAGCCATGAATGGCACCCAGTGTCAGCGTTAGCGAAAACACATAACCTGAGTACATTAAAAAAGTGCGGTTTCGGGTAGTCAAAAACAGAAAGAGGTTACTTATCCCCATCGCCAGCAAAAAGCCGAAGAATATTCCCATAAACAGGTTCTGTTTCGACGTATGCTCGACAAACTCCTTTTCTTCCCACAAGCGGATGGGAAGGCGTATAGTACCCCCGGTTTTCACCCTCACTATTGCCTGCAAACCTTCTGAGCTGGACGGAACCGGAAACAACAAGGACTCGTGTGATACCGGCCGCGAGGAAAATGCCTGCGCATCGCCGCCCGAATACGTCATTTGTGGCTCAGTCGATCCCGGCGCATAAAACGCCACTTCAATATTATCCAGCAGAGGGTAGCGAACCTCGACGAGAAAGGCGCCAAGATTATCGGGAGTAGGAGGCAGTGTTAACGAGAACCAGAACGGGACGTGATTCATCCCCAGATTCACGGGGTTAGATACCGATTGCCATCGTTCAGGTGGCACATCAAAGACGTTTTCAAAAGTGAGTGTCTCTTCTGAGTCCTGGACGTATTGTAAGTTACCTATACGCTCAACACTTGTTGATACTGGCACCAGCCGAAACGCCACCACAAGAAAAAACGCGATCGCCAGGCAGGTTGAAGCAACCAACCAGAAGTCATAACGACGAACCGTGTGTGTACGTAACTGCATTTATGTTCTGTTACCCAAGACCAAACAGACGACAGCTATTAGCATAACTGTTCAAGCTAATTTGTGCAGGTGTTGTTTGCAGTAATTCTGCCACAGCTTCTGCAATATGAGGGACGCTTGCCGGTGAGTTATGTTTTTTACGAGGACGCAGGGTCTTCGGGAACAGATACGGTGCATCGGTTTCCAGCACCAGTCGATCGAGCGGCAGCGAAGGCACAGCTTGCCGCAGCGCCACACCACGCTTGGGATCACAAACCCAGCCAGTGATGCCAATATACAACCCCATATCCAGATAAGCCTGCATGGTCGCTTTGTCGCCTGTAAAGCAATGCGCGATACCGCCTTTGAGAGTTTGCAGGAATGGATTCAGGCACGCCTGCTGCGCGTCAAACGCGTCGCGTTCGTGCAGATAAACCGGCAGATTCATCTCTGCTGCAATTTCCAGCTGACGGGTGAAAACCGTTTTCTGAATTGCCGGCGGGGAAAAATTACGATTAAAATCGAGACCGCACTCACCGATAGCAACAACGCCGGGAGCGGTGGCACAGGCTTTTAGCCGGGCATAATGGGTTTCTTCAACGTCTTTTGCATTGTGCGGATGCACGCCAACGGTATAACAGAGTGAATCGGGAAAAGCCGCGTACAGCGCAGCGGCTTGATCCCACTCATCAGGGTGGGTAGTGATCAGGCAAATTTTATCAACGCCTGCACGGGCGGCGTCTGCAATAACCGTCTCAGGATCAAGCCGGTTATCTAACAGATTAACGCCCGCGTCGAACCATTTCATACTACTTGATTCGCTTGACCTTCATTTGGCGGTTTACATCACTGCGTGACAAGTAAAACGCCCCAAGTAAACCACGTTCGATACTGATAGTTTGACCTGCTTTCAACTTCAGCGTATCACTGTCTGTCTGACGCCAGACTGTGCCGTTATCCAGCGTGATGACATATTTGTCGCGAAGTGACTTATCAATTTCTACAATCGAGGCATACATCGTATCGTCGCCAGAGTCATTAGACTCGGTATGCTCAAGCCCAAAACGGGTTTCCGGCTCTGCTGGCTTCGCATTTTGACGGGCGACTTCCGGCAACGCAGGACGAGGGTTGTTTCCGGCTTGCGGACGCGAATTGGCCGGGGGCACGGGGTATCCGCGCTTGATAGCCTCTTCTAAACCGCTGTATTGCCCCATATCTTTGACGACACGGTCATAGCACACCAGGCGCTGAAGACTGTTATCTACCGACTTACATTTGTTCAGCGCATCTTCTATCGATTCTGCTTGCGCTGAGGTGGCTGTCAGTGACAGTGCTCCGGCGATTAAAAGTAAGGCGTTATACTTCATTTATTATCCTTTCTTGATCTTTATTCGGCTGATGAAGAGCCGGTTGTCTCGCTTTCATCTTCATCATCGTCCGGGCGTCGCTTACCCGCATACAAGCCGCCAATGATGATGCCAATTTCAAATAACAGCCACATTGGAATAGCCAACAGTGTCTGTGAAATTACGTCAGGCGGGGTTAGTAACATCCCCACCACAAATGCACCAACTACCACATAGGGCCGCTTTGCCCGCAACGATTTGGCATCAGTGACTCCCGTCCAGCACATCAAAATGATGGCAATAGGAATTTCAAATGAGACCCCAAAAGCAAAAAACAGTTTCAATACAAAATTTAAATAGCTGGAAATATCCGTACTGACGGTAACGCCTTCAGGGGCCACACTGTTAAAAAAGGCAAACGCGATGGGAAACACCACGAAATAGGCGAAGGCCATACCAGCGTAGAACAACAGCGTGCTGGAGAGCAGTAAAGGAGCTACCAGCTTTTTCTCATTTCGGTAGAGACCTGGTGCGATAAATCCCCAGATTTGGTAAAGCACAAAAGGGATCGCAATAAAGAAAGACAGCACCAGCGTTAATTTAAACGGTGCAAAAAACGGTGACGCCACATCGGTGGCAATCATCGATGAATTCTCCGGTAACGACTCCAGCAGCGGCATGGCAAGTAGCTGGTAGAGGTCATTTGCGAAATACGCCAGGCACAAAAATACAATCAGCACACTCGCCAGTGCTTTGAGAATGCGCGACCGTAGCTCAATTAAATGAGAAATCAGACTGTTGGGATCAGACATTTATTCTTTTTTATAAGGTTGCTGAACAGATTTCGCAGCGTCTTTTAGCTCATCCACGCTCTGTTTCAGTTCGGGGGTAAGATCTTTCAATCCCTGCTGTTCGGCTTTTTTCAGGTTTTCGTGCAATTCGTGCACCCGCAACTGATGCTCCACTTCCTGTTTGAAACCCGAAGCGGTATTGCGCACACTGCGTACCATTTTGATGGTGGAACGCATGGCACCGGGTAGCCGCTCTGGCCCAAGAATGAGCAAAGCTAATACGCCAATGACCAACAGTTCCCAAAAGCCAATGTCAAACATCAGGACTTATCTTTTGCTTCGCTCTTGGTGTCTGTTTGTACGGTGTCAGATGTACGTTTTTCTTCGACTTGTTTTTTCTCGTCAAAGTCAGCGTCTTTTTCTTCTTCCGTTACTGCTTTTTTAAAGCCTTTTATCGCGCCACCAAGATCGGAACCGATACCTTTCAGTCTCTTAGTACCAAAAAGCAAAACCACGATAACCAGTATAATGAGCAACTGCCAAATGCCGATACCGCCCATAAAAAAACCTCCCTAACTTCAGTCGCAACAGTATGCCACCGCCAGACTCAGCTTTCACGACAATATTTAAAAGATTCGGCATTTTGTGGTTATGATTTTGTATGCGACACAGCCGACGTGTTGTTAGCACATGCAGTAAACGCATAGCCGTTGATGTTTCAGACTTTTTCTCCTCTGAATTTGTCTGAAAGGCAATGCATTTGTTTATATTTTGACGCCTGGTTTTTCTTGATGGCAATGAAGAGTACCCATGATATTGTTAATAACATGACGTTTATCGCTGGTTAGGGAAGACGCTTTTTGTAGCGCGTAGAAAAGGATGGTAAAGAAATACGATGTCCTGTCTGTATCTGGTTTTTTGTGCTGGGCTTGCAACCTCTTCCGTGGAAGAGGCCGGTTTACATGGTCAGGGCCTGGCCGAAGTTGACCGCTCGCCTGTCTCATCGTCGGTGGACCAGGAGCACTGGCTGGATCGCTGGCAGGACAATCTCACCGACTCGATGGATTACACGGTAAAACAACTCGACAGTTTCTTTGCCATGGAGGACAGTACGATGTACGAGGACGCCAAAGCGGAGGGGCGCATTCGTCTTGGCTGGGAGCCGCGCAGTCGCGACCTCGCTGAAACCGATCTGCGTTTTCGTATCCGGGTTACACTCCCCTCACTGGAAAACCGGGTAGATTTACTGCTTAGCGATAACGAAGACTTCCAACAGGAAGATACCATTAAAGCCGCAAGGGAACCGGCATTCCGTGGCGGCGACTCCACCACCCTGTCGTTGCGCTTCAAACGTGATGTCGACTCGCATTTCTCGCACCGCATTGGTGCCGGACGCCGCGACCAGCTTTATGTAAAAAGCCAGTACGAAGACGTGGTGGCGTTCAATGAAGCCTGGGCCCTTCGCTACGATGCAGAACTTTACTACTACACCCGCGACCGTCTCGGTGCTGAGATAGGCACGTCATTTCAATACATCAGCCCGCACGACCACGTCATGCGTTTTAATCACCGCTTTTATTTTCGTGATGATTCGAATGACTGGCTGTGGCGGCATGAGTTGCAGCAACTGCAGCCGATCAACACGAATAATGCGCTGGTTTACAGTGTGTTAGTTGAAGGCCTGAGCCAGCCCACCTATCAGATAGAAGAAGTGTATACCAGCGTTCGGTGGCGCACGAACCCGTTGCGCGACTGGTTATATTTTGAAGTGGAACCGTTCGTGCTGTGGCTTCGCGAAGAGGATTTCAAAGCGTCTTATGGCGTTGCGCTGCGGGTCGAGGCTTTTTACGGCAAAGAGTACTAGGGACGGTGCAATTAAGTCTGTAGCCGCTCAGGCACACCGCTGCTTACCGATAAATAAAAGCAGCAGCGGACCCAAACGACATGTTTCCTGCCAGACTCAGTCTAATGGCGATCTGCTTCGTAACGGATCACAAAAGGCAAATGTTGATAGCTGCAATGCTTTTCAGATGCACTGAAGCGGGTCTGGTCACCGGCCTTAACCACATACTGATTGCCAAACTGCGTCCAGCTGACCATATTGTCGCTGCCGCATTTGTACCCGACTTCGCGTCGCCAACGGCCTTCATAGTTGTTTTTTATTGGTGTTGCCTTTTTCGCTGGCTCGCCACTTAACCCTATCTCCCACTTTCCGTTTTGCAAGGTCGCTATCGTGCCGCTTGCCCAGTAATGTGCATGCCCGCCAACCTGGCGCACGAATGCAGCTTCAGTTTGCTGTTCCAGCCACTCGTGTTCAGCCAGATCTGCAACAAATACGCCGCGTTCTCCGATAACACGAAACGACACCTTGCCATCGTCATGCTTTCCCACCATCAGCGCAGTGGTCTCGTCAACACCAAAGCCCAGTGTTTGTCCTGAGAGTAATGTGGCGACGATCAAGCGGGTTTCGCGGTCACGTTCGGAAAAGTGTGTGTCAATAAGCCCGTACGTAAACAGTCCGGTACCACCGGCAGGATTGACGGTAATATCACCCGACTTCAGACCATTGTCACAACGTGTCCCATCGCATCGCTGCGACGGCGGTTCCAGATAGAACATTCCTCTGCCCATCGCATTTTCCGGATCACCACTGCTTAACATGGGTATGGGTCTTTGATTATTAACGCCGCCGCCCTGCACTGCGGTTCCGGCACTGGTACCGCCCACCACCAGCGCGCCCTTATCCACCTGCGAATGAATTCGCTTGAGCAGCGGTGAGGGTGACCCATCCGGGTGCAACAGTGAGGCAAGGGTCTTGCTCTGGTCTCCGCCGTTAAAGAATATGCCATGGGCCTCATCAATCAGACTTAGTAACTTTTCCGGGTTTTCACACAATAATTGCTGCTGCTTAGTGCGCTCAGGATAAAGCCGCTCGCGATCAAACACGTTAACGCGTTTACGACTCATCGCCAATGCCTCGCAGCCATTGCCAGATTGCGCCTGTGAAAAAGCGGCATGCTGAAACGCAGCGCTGACCGGCAACCAGCGTGTGTCTGCCCCAAGATCGGTAAAAATGGCGGTATAGAAATCGGCCACACTGAAGGGATCTCTTGCCGAAGCGGTGACTACCAATATCATCGGCGTATCCCCTCCGGCGCGCACACGGGCCTGCTCAACAAACGCCTTATAGATATCCTGACTGTGCGGATTACTGGTATCCCCGATACTCACTTTTTCTCTCATCCGGTTGCCCGTTTCATCTGTCTGGTACACCTCGTGCGTATCCAACAACGCAAAGTAAACATAGTCGGGCAACTGACTTATCTCTGCGTTTGTGATCCCCTGCGCATTCAGCGCATCAAGGAACGTGTTTTTCGACACCGCCTGGCTTTCACCGCCCGCATAAATATGCTCAAGAGATGAATAAAGCTGTGAAATCACGGCGTTATCTTTTTTCCATTGTGAAAGTGCTTCACGAAATCTCGCATGAGATTCCGGGGATATTTTGTACAAATCCTGCTTTTTTGAATCATGAAATAACGGGTCATTTTTACAGTTATGCGGCAGAAAACTGGAGCAGGTTTTTAACGCACCACCGGCTAAAACCAAATCGAATTTATCGTGAGCGACAGAAGAAAACGACGTTAATGCGGTGATAAACAGGAGTTTTATACCATTTCTGTTAGTTGGCTGATTAGTCGGTTTTTTATTTTTCACGCAAGAAAGTATTTTTGAAAACACCGCAAATTCCTGTAGCAAGATTGGATTGACTTTTAATTACACTAGTGTTAACAAATTATTTAAGTCAACGCGGGATCACATTTTCGCGAACACCTGAAATTTGAATAAATGCATACTTTTGCATTTAGAGAAAGCAGAGTTTCATGATTAAAAAAGCTGCCAATCTCGGCAACTACCGTTACCAAAATTACTATTTGTCGGAGTGGTTCGACGAATAGCCCCGGAACCTCCCGTTTTCTTCGGGACGTTTTTTGCTGCGCGCTCTGCAGCACCAATCCAATAAAATTTTGTTAACCCGGCCCCAGGGCCGTCTCGCGATCACGTCGGCGTTAAGACCGGCATCGTGTTGAGGGAATCATTATGAAACTATCCAGACTTACTGCTGCCATTGTAAGCAGCCTTGCAACACTCTCTACTTCTGTACTCGCTCAGGAGGCCACCGACTCATCAACGGAAGAAGTGGTTGAACGTATCCAGGTGACCGGTACGAACATTCGTGGCGTTGATATGGAAGGCGCGCAGCCGCTGACTATCCTCAATGCAGAGGATATCGCCAAGAGTGGCGCGACATCACTGTCAGATTTGATGAAAACCGTTAGTCAGGCTCGCGGCGGTGTCGGCACGTTTGATACTACCCAAAGTGGCGCTACCTCAACCGCCACCCCCGCTGGTCAGGCCGCCGCGTCATTGCGTGGGATTGGCCCGTCAGCCACTCTCACGCTGGTAAACGGACGGCGCATTGCGGCCAGTTCGTTTGCGGCCGGTACCGAGAACTTCGTTGATATCAACAGTATTCCGGCATCCGCCATTGAGCGCGTAGAAATTCTTGCGACCGGAGCCTCGGCCATTTACGGCGCTGATGCGGTAGCAGGGGTTATCAATTACATTTTGAAAGACAACTTTGATGGCCTTGAATTAAACGGCAGTTACGAAAACACGACGAACAGTAACGATCACGGTGCAATAAACCTCCAGGCGCTGTGGGGCACGAAAGTCGCAGAGGGCAACCTGACTATTTTTGCCGATTACTATGACCGCAAAGAAGCGAAAGCCACCGACTTCAGCCAGACCCGGGATCCAATTCTCACCAGCAGCTATTCGTACTTACCGAAAAACACGCCCAACATCTATTATTTTTCTGAGGTTGACGGCCTGGAAATTGGCGCCCCAAACTGCGCCACACCTTACGTCACCACCGAATTTGGTGAGGAAATCTGTGCTTACTATGGCAACGGCGATGACTGGCTGGAAACACCGCTGGAAACCTTTTCTGGTGGCCTGACCTTTACCCGTGAGTTTGACGATGTCACATGGAAGACAGATCTGCTGGTATCGCACTCGTCGTCCACATCCTACTCCACCCCGGCGCCGATTAATCAGGTGGATGACACCGAAGGGCCGTGGGCGCCAGTGTCTGCGCTCAATGTCTTTAACGACGATGTGCGCAACGGGCTGTTAGACAGAATGTACATCGACCCGTTTGATACCCAGTCCGGACAGGGACTGGATGGATTCCGCTACGACGCACGATTCAGCGATCCGCGCACCATTGACATTGATACCACAGCCTGGCGTTTAGTTTCTGAAATCAGTGGCACCTGGGAGCAATGGAACTGGGCGAGCGGTATTACGTTGTCCCGCTCTGAGTCTGAGCAGGTAGCCAGCGCCGGTGTATACAACCGCTACCTGTACACTGCAGCAGTACATGGTGAACTGTGTAGTAATGGCGGTATTGCCAGCTATGACGCAGATGTTGACTCGTTGTCTTGCGCCGGCGGCGATCTGCTACCGATGTACAACCCGTTTGCTACGGGTGATGCGGCGAATCAGGATATCCTCGCCCGAACACAGGCGATGCCAACCCGGGACGGTGAAAGTACCGTTTACGGCTGGGACTTTAAATTTGATGGCGAGCTGATGGAATGGGGGAGCGACTATATCTACCTGGCCGCTGGTGCTGAAATCCGTCGAGAGGAAATCACCGACACTCCATCGGTTGATGCCCGTGCCCGCGCGGAAAACAACTATTTAGTTGATGTATTCGGGTTCGGCTCAAGCTTGTCTGCCGCCGACCGCACTCAGTGGGGCGTATTTGCAGAACTGCTTGTGCCGGTGACCGATCAACTGGACCTGAGTCTGGCAGGGCGTTTTGATGAATATGATGACTTTGGCAGCACCTTCAACCCCAAAGTGGGTTTGACTTTCCGCCCATTGGATTCACTGATTTTACGCGGTTCCTGGTCAACCGCCTTCCGCGCGCCGTCACTGACGCAAGCTGGTGTAAAATTGCGCACCACCCGTGCGTCATTTGACTGCTCGGCAAATGACGAGGTTGCTGATTTTTATTGCGAGGGAGAAGGCGCTATTCGCGGCAATAACGTGCTGGAACTGGGTAACCCGAAATTACGTGCGGAAGAATCAGAGTCCTTCAGTGTGGGGATGGCCTGGAGTCCGGCTGAACAAACTCACGTCACCCTCGATTACTGGCAGTTTGATCACGAAGACATTGTTGATACCAACATGACAGGCGTACTGGCGAATGCTATTGGAAACGCCTCATTGCGCCATTGCGGCGTTATCCCGGAGGGTGAGCAAGGAATTTCCTATGAGGAAGACTTGTGTCTGGTTACGGATACCAGTGGGTTGACCATTGAAGAAGAAGGGGCAAACCTCTCTGAAATACTCGATGCCTGGGTGGCATTTGACGACCCCCGTTATGCTGAACTGCCACTGTATCGCGACCATGTACTGCTGCTGGATAACACCGGTACACAAACGCTGGAAGGGGTTGACTTCAACGTGACTCACGACATCACCCTGTCTGGCGGCACGCTGGAAATGGGATTGTCCGGTACACATTATCTTACCTATGAGCGCAATAAGCCGGGCTCTGATGAAATCGAGTCTCTCGCTGGCACCTTCCGTTATCCGGAAACTGTGGCCACGGCTGAGCTATTCTGGGTAACCGATGACTGGTATGCCGGTATGTATGTGTATTTCACCGACAGCTACATGGATGAAACAGAGCGTCTGCGTGGCCGTGAAATCGATGAGCTTGAGGCTATCGGCGCACTCGATGCCAACGGTGAGCGCGACATCAGCAGCTGGACCACGGTCACTTTCAGCGCCGGTTACTATCTGGAGAATGCAGATATCCGCTTTACGGTAGATAATCTGTTTGACCGCGATGCGCCAACTGCCTATGGTTCAGCCAGAGGGTTCGATGCCTATAACCACGACCCGTACGGTACCAGCTATCGCGTTTCGCTAAGCTATTACTTCCAGTAACCTTACCGATGTGGAACGGGCATGGTGTTGCCCGTTCCATTTCAGCCGGAGAGCAATGTGAAATCTGATTTGCGCGCTGTTCAGCGCATGCCTGATGCGTTTGTTATTCTGTTTTTTGTCATTCTTATTGCCGGTGCCATGACCTTTGTGGTTCGCCCCGGCGCGTTTTCTACCGAAACGGTTGCGATGGGGGAAACCGGTGACGAACGTACAGTAATCGACGCTAATTCATTTCGATATACCGCTGACAGCCCGGCGGGAGTTGCGCTGTTCGATGGCTCCGGTAGTCAGACCGGACTACTGAACTATGCCTTTGATGGACTGGTTTCCGGTGACCGCTGGGGATCAGCAGTAGGGGTTGTTGCCTTTATTCTGATTGTAGGCGGCGCGTTTGGGATCGTAATGAAAAGCGGGGCCATCCATAACGGCATACTGGCATTAATTGCCCGCACACAAAAAGCAGATAAACTCATTATTCCGTTAATGTTTCTGCTGTTCTCCTTAGGTGGTGCGGTTTTTGGCATGGGCGAGGAAGCGATCGCGTTTTGTATTGTACTGGTGCCACTGGTAATCGCCCTGGGTTATGACAGTATTACTGCGGTATTGATTACTTACGTTGCTACCCAGATAGGGTTTGCTACCAGTTGGATGAACCCCTTCTCCGTTGCCATTGCACAGGGAATAGCGGATGTGCCACTGATGTCGGGGCAAACGTTTCGCATCACGATGTGGGCCGTATTCACGCTTGCCGGACTCATTTTTACCCTGCGTTATGCCAGTAAAATAAAACAGCAACCTGCCACCTCGTTAAGCTATGAATCCGATGCTTTTTTCCGCAATAAAGAAGAAGCGGTGAGAAGCACATTCAGTCGCACCGATGGCATCATACTGCTGGTATTTCTTGCTGCTATCTTATGGGTTATATGGGGTGTCACGGCGAAAGCCTACTATATCCCGCAAATTGCCTCGCAATTTTTCGCGATGGGCGTCGGGATTGGTATCATCGCCTGTTTTGCGGGACGAATGCGCGCCAATGACATAAGCCAGGCGTTTGTCGAAGGGGCTCGCGATTTACTGCCTGCGGCGCTGATTGTGGGTATGGCAAAAGGTATCGTGTTGGTGCTGGGCGGCGATGATGTCACTTCCCCATCAGTATTAAATACCCTCTTACATCACACCAGCGAGTTAATGGCTGATACCAGCTCGGCGGTATCCGCTGTTGCCATGTTAGTGTTTCAGGGTATTTTTAATTTCTTTATTGCATCAGGCTCGGGCCAGGCCGCGATTACCATGCCGCTTATGGCACCCTTGTCTGACCTGGTAGGGGTCAGCCGACAGGTCGCGGTACTGGCCTTCCAATTAGGTGACGGGCTGACAAATCTGATTATTCCTACCTCGGCTTCGCTGATAGGTTGCCTGGGGGTAGCGCGTCTGGACTGGTCGGTCTGGATAAGGTTTGTCTGGCGCTTTGTGCTGATGCTACTTCTACTTGCCGCTGGCACGGTGGTGCTGGCAGTAATGACAGGACTTTCTTAATGATCACGTTGATTAAGGGCGCGGATGTATATGCGCCCACGCCGTTGGGCATCAATGACATATTGATAGCGCACGACAAAATTGTAGAAATTTCGCCGTCTATCTCTCTTCAGGGAGGTGCGGTAACGGTAGTGGATGGCAAAGGGTGTATTGCCATGCCGGGTCTGGTCGACTCGTTGGTACATATCACTGGCGGCGGTGGCGAAGGCGGGTTTCATACCCGCACACCAGAAATGCAGCTCACCGAGGCCACCCTAGCCGGTGTCACAACGGTAGTGGGTGCGCTGGGTACCGATGCCACCACCCGCACCCTCCCCGACCTTATTGCCAAAGCGCGCGCGCTATATGAAGAAGGTATTTCGGCCTATTGCTACACCGGTTCATACCAGCTACCGGCGCGCACCATCACCGGCAGTATCACTGACGACATTCTATTGATTGATACCATGATTGGTATTGGTGAAGTGGCTATCGCCGATCACAGAGGCTCACAGCCAACAGCCCGTGAACTTGCAAAAGTAGCGGCAGATGCCAGAGTAGGCGGTATGTTATCTGGCAAAGGCGGGATAGTAAGTATTCACACTGGCGATGCTTCTGATCAGCTAACATTACTGCATGAGGTCATCAACACCACAAACATTCCTGCTTCACAGTTCTATCCTACCCATATCAATCGAAACCAGTCGTTACTTGAAGCTGGACAGCGCTGGTGTGAAGCCGGTGGCTTCATAGACATGACCACCAGCACCAACGAACAATTTATCGAAGAGGGTGAAATTCCTGCCGCCCAGGCCATCGCCTGGTGTCTTGCGCAGGGTATTGACGCCAGTCAGCTAACGATGAGTTCCGATGGCAACGCCAGCCTGCCTGTGTTCGATGCAGAAGGTCAGCTTATTGGGTTAGAGGTGGGCAAAGTACGCAGCTTATTTGACGCCTGGCAGACGCTCGCGAAGACCGAGGGTGTATTTTTGCATGATGCTATTGCGGTGGTGACATCCAGCCCGGCATCAGTGTTGAAGTTAAAAAATAAAGGTAAGCTGGCGGCCGGTTGCGATGCCGATATTGTGTTGTGCGACGCTCAGAGTCTGGACATCAGAGACGTAATAGCCCGTGGCAAACACATGGTGAGCGATAACGGGGTCCTTATTAAAGGGACGTTTGAAGCATGACTTTCCATGCGAAGACGAACACGTAACCAACGTTTATAAGCGCAGGCAAGTCATATATTGCTCTTTATTCATTGCGCGCGAGCGTACAGTGAGCATTTACTAACTAATTTATTTGGCATATAAAAAAGGCGAGCAGTAGCTTAATGCCAGTCAGTTAAGAACTGACTGGCATTTTTCTTTTCACTGGATACTTCTTAGGTTTGAGTCTTACACAGCGTGGATAAGCTCTGTCTTCTCTTCGTATCGGCAATATGTGGTGTTCTGTTTCTGCTAATAATCCATCAATTCGTTTGGGGATTGTGCCTGCCGCTTCCAGCCAGAAGCCATAAATCAAATGGATTATTGATGTTGCGCATGTGGTAAAGCTGAGCTGGTTGGCGTGGAGTCCAGGTTTCGTTTTCGCCATCTTAACCATTTGGAAGCGAATGATGTTATAGCTAAGTAACACCCCCCATAGCTCCTGCTTTACCATGTCTGGCTTTTTACTTCTCAGCGTAAACTCACTGTTCAGCAGGCTCTGCTTCATTTCCCTGTAACCGAGCTCTATTTCCCACCGGTGGCTATATAAATCAACAATGTCTGCACTGGGGAACCGTAGCGGCTCTATCATTGACGTCAGAATGTTTACCTCTTTACCTTTGACCGTTTTGGTAAGTAAACGAACCTCCAGTGTATCGGGTAAATCCTTGAAGCGCTTTCGGGACTGAGGCGTTGTTTCCAGTCTGACCAGCTTATCTTGCCGACCTAGCTTTTTGACAACGTCGAATTGAATCCCTTTTTTCATAGGAATAAGCC
>NZ_JAESDH010000015.1 GCF_019249295.1 Alteromonas antoniana | reverse complement strand
TAATACTGCTAATACTGCAGAGAGCACGAAGGCGCCCGGCGAACAACCTGATAATGACACCAGTGTCACTGAAGACACAAAACCCGCAGGTACGCAGGCCAGCTATGCAGAATCGCTTTCTCCTGAGGAAGAGAAAAAGCGCCGCATCGCCGCCGCGGTAGCGAAAGCTAAAGCTAAAGCCAAAAAGGCGGCACAAGCGCAAAATAACAACGAGAATAACGAGCAATGAAACTGAGTCTGTCCAGCTCTCCACACCTTCGAAGAAAACGCGATACCGGCCAGGTCATGCGTATGGTTATCTACGCCATGGTGCCGGGCATTGCTGCGCAGTGTTACGTGTTTGGCTGGGGTGTATTAATTCAGGCATGTCTTGCTGTCGCCGCCGCCGTGGTTTGCGAGGGGCTCATACTTACCTTACGAAAAAAGAATGTAGAGCGGGCGCTGTCTGACTACTCAGCAATATTAACCGCATTGCTGCTGGCAGTAAGCATCCCTCCCACTCTGCCCTGGTGGATGACAATCCTGGGCGCCGTCTTTGCTATCGCAGTTGCAAAACAGGTATATGGTGGATTGGGTTTCAACATGTTCAACCCTGCCATGATAGCTTACGTGATGCTGCTGGTATCTTTTCCCGCCGCGATGACGATGTGGCTTCCACCGGCAGGTCTTCTGGGAGGCGCTCCCGGCTTTATTGATACAGTAAGTCTCATTTTCACCGGCTTTACGCAAAACGGTTACGATGTCACACAACTGCGCACCCTGGTCGATGGTGTTACGGCAGCAACGCCGCTGGACGCAGTAAAAACCGGCCTGACCCAAGGCAAAACCTATTCTGAATTGCTTGCTACACCCACTTTTACAACACCGGTAATTGATGCCATGGGCAAAGGCTGGGGACTGGTTAGTCTGGCATATCTTGCCGGTGGTTTGTTGCTGATCCGCACGCGGATCATTACCTGGCATATTCCCGGCAGTCTTATTTTGAGCGTAGCCATAGTGTCATTAGCGCTTCACCTTGCTGATGGCGATCATTACGCTTCACCTGTGTTCCATCTGCTCAACGGCGCCGTGTTGATTGGTGCGTTTTTTATCGCTACCGACCCGGTGTCGGCATCGACCACTCCTCGCGGCCGGATCATTTTTGGTGCCGCTATTGGGTTCTGGATTGTGATCATCCGCACATTCGGCGGTTATCCTGACGCCGTCGCCTTTGGGGTTATAATCATGAATATGGCCGTACCGTTAATTGATTACTATACGCGGCCACGTACCTATGGTCGTGCGGCCCCCCGCAAACCGCAGGGAGGTCGATAACCATGCTGTCTACCCTATCGAAAAATGGCGGCATGCTGGCGGCTTTTGCGATCGTTACCACCGCGTTGATTGCACTTACTTATTCCGGCACTGAGGAACGTATTGCTTATCAGCAGGAAAAACGTTTGTTGGCAGTATTAAACGAGGTCGTACCCGAAAACTACCATACCAATACGCTGTTTGAAGACTGCACGGCTGTCAGCTCTGAGCTATTGGGTAACCGTGAGCCCCATCTGGTTTACCGTGCCAGAATTGATGGAGCGCCCTCAGCGCTGGCACTGGAAACCACCGCTCCGGACGGATACAGCGGTAATATCGAGCTTGTTGTCGGGGTTGATACCAGCCTGACAGTCTTAGGCGTTCGGGTTGTCGATCACAAAGAAACGCCGGGGCTGGGTGACAAAATAGAACTCGCGGTAAGCGACTGGATATTGTCATTTAATCAAAAACAGTTCGACACTGACAAGTTATCCCGCTGGCAGGTAAAAAAAGACGGTGGTGATTTTGACGCATTTACCGGTGCGACTATTACTCCCCGCGCGGTGGTGGAGGCGGTGAAAAATACGCTGCTTTTTGTACAACAGAACCAGTCAGCGCTGTTTTCACAACCCAATGACTGTGCTCCAACGGATAACGAGAGAGAGCAATAATGAGCGAATACAAAGCACTCACGTTACAAGGCGTGTGGAATAACAATCCGGCGCTGGTGCAGTTGCTGGGATTGTGTCCATTACTTGCCGTCACCGCGACGTTCATCAATGGGCTGGGGCTTGGGCTGGCAACCACTCTCGTGCTGATTGGCAGCAATGTGACCGTGTCTCTGGTCAGAAATATTGTCAGAAACGAAATTCGCATTCCGGTGTTTGTGATGATCATTGCCGGGTTTGTTACCATCATTCAGCTTCTTATGAACGCTTTCACTTACGAGCTCTATCTTGCCCTGGGTATTTTTATCCCCCTGATTGTGACCAACTGTGCCATTATCGGCAGAGCAGAAGCCTATGCGTCTAAGAACCCGGTTGGCCCGGCAGCGTTTGATGGTCTGATGATGGGAGTAGGGTTTACACTGGTTCTTGTCATACTCGGCGGTATGCGGGAAATACTCGGTTCAGGAACATTGCTGGCAGGCGCAGACAGGTTATTTGGCCCCATCGCAGATAACTGGACACTCACGCTGTTTACCACCGAGAATCCGTTTTTACTGGCTATTTTACCGCCTGGTGCCTTTTTAGGTATGGGCTTACTTATCGCGATAAAAAACGGTATCGATGCCCGGATCGCTGCTAAGCGCGCGACAGTGAAACAAAAAGCCACTCGCGCACGTGTTACCGCTGAAACCTGACGCACATACACAACTATGAATAACGCAAAACGAAAAGAAATCCTTACCCGCCTGCGTGATGCCAATCCGCATCCAACGACAGAGCTCAACTTCACCACCCCGTATGAGCTGTTAGTCGCGGTAACCTTATCCGCACAAGCCACCGACGTCGGCGTGAATAAAGCCACTGCCAAATTGTTTCCGGTGGCAAATACGCCGCAGGCGATCTTTGATTTGGGTGTAGACGGTCTCAAGGACTACATAAAAACCATTGGCCTGTACAACAGCAAAGCCGTAAACGTGCATAAAATGGCCGAGATCCTGATAACCCAACACGGTGGCGAAGTGCCTGAAAGCCGAGAAGCCTTGGAAGCCCTTCCCGGGGTGGGCAGGAAAACCGCCAATGTGGTGTTAAACACGGCGTTTGGCTGGCCGACTATCGCCGTAGACACTCATATTTACCGCGTCTCTAACCGCACTAAATTCGCCATGGGTAAGACCGTAGAAAAGGTCGAAGAAAAGCTCCTCAAAGTAGTCCCAAAAGAATTTAAAGTGGATGTACATCACTGGCTCATATTGCACGGCCGTTATACCTGTATTGCCCGTAAGCCGCGTTGTGGCTCATGCATTATTGAAGACCTGTGTGAATTCAAGGATAAGACAGAATAGAATAGCCTTAACTCTTTTTTAGACGATAACCAGAAGTTCAGATTGGCTATTAGTAAATTCTTTTTTTGTTTAATTATCATTGTTTCCCTGAACAACCTCTTCTATTGTCAGTTCAAACAGTCGAGCTATTTGAAAAGCTAATGGTAAACTCGGGGCGTATTTGCCTTTTTTCGTCCGTTCACTGTTTGGCGATTTACATCTACCCCTTCTGCTAAGTCGCCTTAAGCTAATCTCGTTCGGTTTTGAGAACTTTCAGACGTTTTTTCATGACACTTTTCGCAAATTAACTACTGTAACGGTTGCACCGAAAATTGCCATTAGTCAGTCTATAGTGTTAATAAGCCCTATGCTCTATTGTGGAAAACTAGGCTGTGGTCTATTCTTTTGAAGCGTCCTAGTCAAGCCTGCGAATCAGCCTGCTTCCCATCTTTCCATGTCAACACGTCTGAATTGAACGATATTCATCCAAAGTGATTTTCGTTGTGTGTCACAAGTAGCTTAGCGAATTAGTATTCATCCTTGATATAAAATGGGTTGCAGAATGGTATGGAACAGGATGTGCGCTTTTTGCATACGCCAATAAAATGAATTGAATTTACAAGAGATCGTAAAATGAAAAAAGTTTTCCAAATAGTATCAGTCATTGGTTTCGTTTTGGTCACCACTGAGGCGGCTGCGATGACGGATGAAGAAAAGCAAGAGATTGCGTTTGCCAGTGAAGCAGCGCCAAACCACATAACTGATTCGGCGTCATTCGTTATGTTCCGCGACGGAAAATTTCAGACCATAGAAAAGGGCAGTAATGATTTTACCTGTTTAGTAGTGCGTAACCCAAATGGGCGGTTTGAACCAGCATGTTTGAATAAACCTGCAATCGAAACAGTATTACCTACATTAGAATATCACACAGCTCGTCTTTACGCTGGAGCCAGCACCAAGCAAGTAATGAGGGAAATCGCCAAAAAGTTTGAGATGGATGAATTGCCCACGGCAAAAGTCGGGGCTTTGGTGTATATGATGTCGAAAAATAATCAGGCTTACCTCGAAGATACAGACAAGTTGATTTCGTTTCCTCCTCATCAGATGTATTTTATGCCAAAGCTATCTGCTGATGTATTCTCGCTCGCTGAGAGTACGTTTTCTCCGGGAAGCCCCTGGCTTTATCAGGAGTATCCTCATATGTCTTGCTTGATTGTTTTTACCAAATAATATGCTGGATTCATAAAGAGATTGAAGGAGCAACTGCATAATTATGACAGCGACACGAGACTGTTTTCGATGTGAATTTATTCCCTGTTTACACATTGATAATGAAGAAAGTAGCTAAGATTTTCACACTGTTTGTGCTCAAAGCTGCGTGTTTTCGCTGAGAACAATATTTTACTTAAATATAAGATGTAAAACCAAACATCTAATTTCCTTATACTTCGGCTGGCCTACCATTGCCGTCGATACCCACATATTCCGGGTATCAAACCGCACCAAGCTGGCTATGGGTAAAAACGTCGATCAGGTTGAACAAAAGCTGTTAAAAGTGGTGCCTGCCGAATTTAAAATCGATGTACATCACTGGCTTATCCTCCATGGCCGCTACACCTGTATCGCCCGCAAGACTCGTTGTGGTTCCTGTACTATCGAAGACTTGTGTGAGTTTAAAGAGAAAACGGAAATCTGATCCGACGCGCCGGGCTGCTCGTCCGGCATAACTTGCTCTGCCGCCCACAGTTTGCTATCAATCGCTGACAAACTACCTTGCTGTAATTTCTGACCTCAAAAAAAAGCGCTATTAAGGATTTCCCATGAGAATGTTGCACACCATGCTGCGCGTCGAAAATTTGGACGCGTCTCTTGCATTTTATACCCAGACGATGGGCATGAAACTACTGCGTAAATCAGACAACAAAGACTATGAATATACCCTCGCATTTGTCGGCTATGCAGATGAGTCTGAACAGGCTGTACTGGAACTGACCTACAACTGGGGTGACAATACTTATGAAAAAGGTAATGCTTACGGTCATGTCGCTTTCGCAGTGGATGATATCTATGCGTTCTGTGAAAAGCTGGAAGCTGATGGTGCCGATGTTTACCGCAAACCGGGGCCGGTAAAAGGCGGCTCGACGGTTATCGCATTTGTGCGTGATCCGGATGATTACGCCATCGAGTTAATTGAGAAAAAGGACTAACATGATGAAAGCCAACAGGCTGGCACTTATCGCAGGGACGGCGTTGAGCCTGATAAGCCACACTACTGCGGCGTTTGATATTATCGCTCATCGCGGCGCTTCAGGTTACCTGCCCGAACACACGCTTGAAGCCGCTACGCTGGCGTACTCGCAGCATCCCGACTTTATCGAGCAGGATGTGGTGATTAGCAAAGACAATATTCCGGTCGTACTGCACGATATTCATCTGGAAACCGTCACCGACGTTGAGACCGTGTTTCCTGAAAGGGCCCGCGAAGACGGACGATGGTATGCGCGTGATTTTACGTTTTCAGAGCTCCTGACGTTGCAGGTTCATGAGCGTCAGAATGCCGATGGTACGCCTGTTTTTCCGAACCGGTATCGTGGAACATCGGCGCGTTATCGCATCGCAAGCTTAGCGGAGCATATTGAGCTTATCACTCAGCTAAACCGACAGCTTTCACAAAGCATTGGCTTTTACACCGAGATTAAGTCTCCGGCCTGGCATCAGTCTGAAGGCGTTGATGCCAGTAAAATTGTGCTCGACACCTTTAGTAGAGCCGGCATAAGTGAGCAACAACTTTACATTCAGTGTTTCGACTTTAAGGAGATAAAACGGATCCGGCATGAGCTGGGTTATGACGGCAAGCTGGTGATGCTGATAGGCGATAACGCCTGGCAGGAGTCGGATACCGACTACAACTGGATAATGAGCGATGAAGGGATTGCGGAAGTCGCCAAGGTCGCTGATGGCATGGGTCCATGGATACCTCAGCTCTTAAAGCCTGACTCCATCGCAGCGGGTAAGCCTGTCGCGCAACCCTGGCTGAGAAAGGCGCAGGAGGCTGGTTTGATTATTCACCCATACACCTTCAGAGCCGATGCCTTGCCTGCGGGACTGAGTGCTCAGCAGGTCCTGTTGTTGTTAACCAATATTGCTAACGTAGACGGCCTGTTTACCGACCAGATTCCGCCGGTAAAAGCCTTTACCGAAGCTCAATAGTAAGCGCTGCAGGCAAGTAGGATACGGGTCAGTCTTACGATTTGGACAACCTGACCACAACGCGACGGTTTTGCGCCCGACTATCAGCATTGGTATTGGGCGCAACGTGGCGACGTTCGCCATGCCCGGTGACTTCGATACGCTCTTCCGATACACCCAGTGCAGAAAGATATGTTTTCACCTGATTAGCGCGGCGAATAGACAACTGTTCGTTATTCCAGCGGCCACCGTAGCTGTCGGTATAGCCGTCAAGTAACACCAGTTCCAGCTGGTTATCTTCTTTCAGGTATTCACCAATCATGGTCAGACGTTTTTCCGCGTATTTCGTCAGTTCAGTACTGTTCTTCTCATAAGACAAAACAGTGTAAGCAATATCTTCAAACGAGTAAGGCAACAGATTCGAAACACAGGCAGCGAATTCGCGATAACGGGGCGTGAAATTGCTGGCATTCAGAGCCACGCTGACTTTATCGTACTGGTTATACCAATCCTGATAATAAATAGTGGGCCAGTAGCCTTTCTCAAGCTCTGACAACATCGTCCAGGCAGCCGTCTCCGGCAAATCACCATTGTATTGGGTTCTCAGTGTCATATCGGCAATCGGTTTCGGTGCCTGACCTGGCATCCACCGCGGGGGGACAGAATAGACTGCGGCTACCTCAAACTTTTTAGGCAGCAAGTGCATATCCAGCTCAAATTCCATATTGAGCTGCTTAGACGCCACACTGGTAAATAAGGCATCGCCGTAACCCGGCAGAGTATGGCCCAGCGTGCACTGGAGTCGTGAAGATTCCACAACCTGCCAGTCCGAAGACTCAACCGGGGCCGCATACTGTCGCATCGCCGCAAACGCTTGCGAGCTGACCAGTAATCCAATAACTAACAAAAGCTTCATGTTGTTATACCTAATTCGCGCACTGTTCAGAAATAGTCCACTGAAGAGAATCACTGCCACAATTCGCTGATAACGCGAATGTGATTTTACTCTCGTTGGCAGGTGACGTGGCTATCTGTAATTATATCGTCAACACTGCTGAAAAGTTTAGCACAAAGCCCGGATGGCATTATGATAAGGTGTGCACTTTCCTGGGGTGGATAGGCAACGCCTTACTTGCGATAATCCGCTACCTGTACCGTAGACAGAAAACGCAGCCGTTTTCTGACCTTACGTAAATTTTGTAGTTAAGAGAGTATATGACAGACAAAGCCAGCCAGCTATCATCGCGTTTCCGTGGGTATTTCCCGGTTGTAATTGACGTAGAAACTGCAGGATTTAACGCCAGCACCGATGCTCTGCTTGAGATTGCAGCAGTAACGGTAAAAATGAACGACGATGGTTTGTTGGTTCCGGACCAAACCTTTCATCAGCACATCATTCCGTTCGAGGGCGCCAACCTTGAACCGGCTGCACTTGAGTTTAACGGCATCAAACCGGACTGCCCGCTACGCGGGGCAATTGATGAAACCGACGCGATGAAAGAATTGTGTAAAACGATACGTAAAGCCCAGAAAGCGGCCGGATGCCAACGGTCAGTGATCGTCGCGCATAATGCCACGTTTGATCAGAGCTTCGTTAACGCTGCTATAGAAAGAAGCAATATAAAGCGGACCCCATTCCATCCTTTTGTGTCTTTTGATACCACCAGCCTGGCCGGTCTCGCCGTTGGCCAGACAGTACTGGTGAAAGCGTGCCAGGCAGCCGGTATCGCTTTTGATCAGAAAGAAGCACACAGCGCGCTGTATGATGCCAGCCGTACTACCGAATTATTCTGCTATATCGTCAACCGCTATAAATCGCTTGGGGGCTGGCCATTGCCAGAAAGTAGCTAACGGCAACGCTACGTAATTTCTACCCTACGGATGTTGTCAGCGGCGCCAGCTATGCCTTGATAGCAAGGTGTGGAAATGGCCCTTACTACCTTGCAAATAGCCGTAGTAAACGTGTGAAACGCATCATTGCGGGTAAAAGAAATATAGTGAAGGAAAGTGGCAGTCGTTTTGCAAGAGTCACAAAAAGCAAAAAGCCCCGATATACGGGGCTTTAATCTGATAACGTCAGAAATCTTACAGCTTGTCAGCTTCAGATGACAAATACTTAGCAACGCCCTCTGGTGACGCATCCATACCTGACTTCCCTTCAGTCCAGCCCGCCGGGCAAACTTCACCGTGCTCTTCGTGGAAGCTTAAGGCATCAACCATGCGCAACATCTCGTCAATGTTACGGCCAAGCGGCAGATCGTTAATAACCTGATGGCGAACATCGCCTTCTGCATCAATCAGGAACGAGCCACGGAATGCGACACCCGCTTCCGGATGCTCTACATCGTAAGCCTGACAAATTTCATGTTTTGTATCAGCTACCAACGTGTATTTGACCGGGCCAATACCGCCTTCATTTACCGGCGTATTTCGCCACGCGTTGTGAGAGAACTGAGAGTCGATAGACACGCCAATGACTTCAACACCGCGCTTCTGAAACTCTTCGTAGCGCTTGTCAAAAGCAATCAGTTCTGAAGGACACACAAAGGTGAAGTCCAGTGGATAAAAGAACAATACTGCTTTTTTGCCTTTAATGGCTTCGCTCAGTGTGAAAGTGTCTACAATTTCACCGCTACCCAGAACAGCTGCAGCTGTAAAATCAGGGGCTTTGCGCCCGACTAGTACGCTCATGATTCACTCCGTAATTGAATTATTGATCGTGCTGCCTTGTCGCTGGCAGCTTTTTTAATAAATAGCTGTTTGCTATCGCCTGTATTATTGGTGCAGATGTGAAAATAACAAGCCATTGACGTGGATAACTGCTCTGATCACTCCCCGCTTCGCCTCATAAACCATTTATGCACCCCACAAAAGTGATCAAAAAAGTAGCAGCGCGGCGTAGAATTAAGTTGAAATAATCACTAATAGCAATTATTATCATTTGCAACGAGTCAACAGGGGTTCCCAAATGTACGTGTGCATGTGTTATGGTGTCACAGACAAAGCGATACGAAATGCTGTCGAAGAAGGCGGTGTGGGGAACATGCGTGAATTGCGCCAGCGCCTTGATGTCGGTTCACAATGTGGCAAATGCATTCAAATGGCTCAGCAAATCATCGACTCGACAATCGTCGACGAAACCTTATTCAGAGATGTCGGGTAACCCTCTCTTTTCACGTTCTGTATCGCGCAAATTTACTATTAAGGAAGATGTGAATTGGCTCGCGCGTTGTATTTATCCGTTTTTATTTTCGCCTCACTCCTGATTCTTTATCTGGTGTTCGGACTACCGCATGAGCCGGCATCTGAATCAAACCCTGAAACGCCGGCAAAATCCTCCCCTGCATCAACCCGCAGCTCCAAAAATACCCCAGAAGTACAACAGGAAGCCGCAGCAGTATTTGTCGCAGATCATAAACAATGCACTGAATTACAAAGCCGTATTGATGGCGTCACCCGTAAATATTTTGATGATGAAAGGTTGTCATCCTTCCTGGATGACGGCTTCTCTGTCGATGACATCACGCTGGCCATTGATGCGCTTCGCAACCCCAACTTTGCAAGGGAATGGCGGAATAACTACCGTAAAAAGGACAGCCAGCTCGATACTCTGAATGAACAATTGAACAAAGCGCTGCGGGCAAAAATGCCTGACTTGCCCTCTGGCATGGGCGTATTCAGAGGCGTTCCTGTCGACAGGCTCGAAGAGGCGGTAAAAAATGACAAACCACTTGAGATATCTTCCGAAGAGACGTTAATTGTAGACGATGTTGCCTGGCTTATTCAGCAACCCAATCTCAGCGACGCGACTATCAAGCCTTTTGTGTTACAGCTTGAAGATATCAATGCCAGATTGGGGAGAAGCTATGTCATTGATAAACAGGCTATCTCGTTGCTGGATGTCGCGGCATTTAACCGCCGCCCCGCCCTCGCGCAATGGTTAATCGCACAGGGCGCGACGCCAGCGTCAGATGCCTATCTGGGTACCACTCTGGATTATGTCCTGGCAGGACTTAGCCGGTTTCCTCAAGAGGCACTGCAGGAACAAAATAACACTGTAGCGGCGCAAATTGCCCTGGCGAATGATTTAATAGAACAGGGACAGCGTTCGGTATCAGAATTTCAGAATGACAGCTTTAAAAGCCGCTTCTCAGCTAACCTGTTTATCTTTTGGGAAGGGGTGGACGAGGCGCTGGAACTGAATTACGGGTTTGACCTGAAAACAGTGCCCATTATGCCACCGCTGACATCGTCGCGTTCATCAGAACTGATCACGCAAATTCAATCTCATCAGGAAGCAATGATCGCAGATCAAGTCGGTGAGGAAACTGCAGAAAGACGTTCCCGCTGCCGCAGTTTCAAAAAGCAGGTTGCTGAAGCCTGGTCACCCAAATGGCTAAGCAGTGAGCTGGTCGATTATCGTGATGATGAACTGTATGAAATGGCGCCTGAGCTGGTAATGTGTAAACGGGAAAAGGTGATGTTCACTGAGGCACGGCCAGGGCGTCGTTCAGATTTTGATGAAGGTCGGTACTATCGGGTTCTGTCGGATGGTGAATGGCAACTCGCCATGTCAATTCTGGACGACTTCCCGGAGGCGGTACCACGGGTATTTCACGAATCTGTTGCTTATATTCCTGAGAGCTATGCCGCATTCGCCGGCGCCGGACTTGTGCCGGATGCCTGGAACTTCTCCTACCTGGAAGACAACGATCGTTTTGTGAACAACTTACAAAAAATCGAAGAGACTGGCGTCGGTCTGTACATGACGGACATCTACGGCCGAAACTTTCTGTTTCTTGCTGTCAACGCAGGGGCGCCAGAGGCACTTCAGTATCTGGAACAAGTAGGTGTACCCTACTACCAACTTCCCAATACCCCCGACCCGTTATATCTTGCGTTATACCATGTTGCGACCCGTGACCGGGCTAAGGATGCAAAAGCAATCATCAATATCCTGATGGCGTATTCTCCCGCGATTAGCGGCGCGCATCTGGCACAAATGCGTGTGATGAAGCTAAAAGCACCGTCACTTTACCAGGATATCGTTGATGAACATCCTCAACTGACTGTCGACGACTCAAATGTGGCTTATCCGGCATACACCTGTTTTTAGAAAACACGGGAGTAGCGATAACTGCGAAGAAAGCGTTCCTCGCGCTGCGTCAGGCGACGCTACCACTGCCAGTTAGTCGATAAATAGTAGAAGCTGCCGTTTATACCACTGGGGGACGTCGGCGGGTACAGCGCCCCGACAACGCCCTTGTAAGGATTGTCGTCGGGCACTGAATCAAATACATTTTGGGCTCCGACTGAGACCGACAGGTGCGGGCTGATTTGCCAGGTCCCTTCCATATCAATGGTCACCATGGCGCTGCCGTAAATATCCATTCCGGCAGAGGCATCCAAATGGTCTTCGTAGAACTTACCGTAATAATTCGCGCGCCAGTCCACTGTGAGTGCTGAGAATACCTGCTTAAGTGACAATGTCGCACGATGGGCCGGCAGGTTATCTTCCAGCATTCGGATCCGCTGCGCGGTAAGATTCGGCATCATTACGACCTCACCTTCGACCTCCGCCGGATAAAGCGTCACTCTCTCCACCTGTGTATCGGTCCAGTTGTAAGCAGCAATTAACGTGTGTGGAATGCCACCGGCGCTGAAACCATATTGCAACACAACGTCAACGCCGCGCGTGCGGGTATCAAAGTCATTGGTAAAGAACTTGGCACTGTCATATTTAGCAGCCTCGTCCCGTCCCAACTGCTCAAGCACTGCAATATCCTGAGGTGTCAGCGGGATTGCTGAGGTGGTGCTGATCCTGTCCTGTAACCGGATATCAAAGTAATCCATCGTAAGATACAGTGCATCATGCCAGTGAGCCACCAACCCCACGCTCATATTGACCGACTCTTCCGGCTTCAGTGGCGTCGCTCCAAGCTGTCTTGAAATTAAATCTGTGGGCGGTAGCGTGGCCTGGTCTTCCAGGCCGTTGGCACTATACGCGGTAGTAACGTTAATCACGTTGCTTTGCCCCACGGTCGGTGCTTTAAAGCCAGTGCTCACGGAGCCCCGCAGGGCCAGGGTGTCAGTTAACGCAAACCGGGTAGTAAATTTGCCATCGAACGTGGTACCAAAGTCAGAAAAGTGTTCAAACCTGGTGGCAAAACCAGCTTGCCAGTTGGTCGTCAGAAGCAGTTCGACATCAGCGTACAGTGCCCAGTTATTTCTGCTCCAGTGTCCTTCGGACTGGGGCTGGTAACCAGGAAAACCATTTGAGCCAACACTCAGTCCTGTGGTGGCATCGGTGTTAGCGTCATACGCATATGGCCCGGTAAACCAGGACGCCGTGTCACCGGCCTGCTGATGATACGTTTCGCGCCGCCATTCAGCGCCTACCGCCACATTTACCGGTTCTTCCAGCCAGGTGTGATATTGTCTGGACGCGTCAATATTTATTGTTCTTTCCACCTGGCTGACATCGCCCGGAGAAAAGGACAATGGAGATTCAGGCCCCATTGACGGATTCACAGTACCATTAAGCCGGTAGTCTATATTTGAATACCCTATACTGGCGCTGAAATCGAGTGACCAGCCTGATTCGGTCTCGTGCTGCACGCCGGCAAACAGCGAAGCATCTGCGATCCGCCCCCCAAACTCAGGTGTAAAGCCGCCAGGGAACCATTCATTAAACGCAAAACAGTTGCTTCCCAGCGCAGTGTCGTTATCCGCGATACGCTGATAATCCGGTTGCGTCAGAACATTGTCAGAAGTAATCAGAATGACCGGACATTCGATTCCCTGACCGATACCGTCGAGGTCAGCCACCAGCAATCGTGGCGGTGATGATTCATCCGGATGACGGAATACCCCTACCCGATCATGAGGATGACGAAAATAGAAGCCGCCCGTTATCTCTCGCCACGCCGCTGTTGCAAACGCATAACCCTGGGTAGCTTGAGTGATATCCCATCCCAGATTTGCAGCCAGTTTAATGTCCTTATCGACATCCAGCGTGCCCCAGACCTGAGCAGGATCGCGAACCTGTTCATTCCCGCTTTGTAACAGCATTGCCGCATCATCCCGTTGTACGCTGCGCGACGTTGCCTGTTGCTGGCGATACTCGGCTGTCAGATTGATAAACCCATTATCCTGCAACGGCAATCCGACGTTACTCTGAAGCTGCAACATTTCACCGTCACCTTCTCCAAACTGCCCGGTTTTTAAGGCAATACTGCCGCCCTCAGCATCATTTTTCAGCACAAAGTTAATTACGCCGGCAATAGCATCGGAACCATACTGTGCGGCTGCGCCGTCGCGTAATACCTCTACCTGACGCAACGCATACGCGGGAATAACTGATACATCCGGGCCCTGCGCCCCATCCGACAGCCCCCCACCTAAAAAGGTGATCACCGCTGAACGATGGCGACGTTTACCATTAAGTAAAATCAGTGTGTGATCGGACGCCATGCCCCGCAGATTCGCAGGACGCACCAGACTGGTCGCATCGTTGATTGGCTGATCATTGACATTCAGTGAGGGCACCATCACGCTTAACATCGACAGCACGTCACTGTTGCCCTGTGAGCTAAGCGTATCAGATCCAATAATATCCAGAGGCACGGGAGAGTCGACGACAGAGCGCGGGGCGCTGCGACTGCCCACGACTGCAATCCGCTCCATAGGGTAATCGCCGCTATCCTCGGTTTCCTTTGCTATCTCTGTTGTCGGTTCAGAGAAAACCAGAGCCGCTTTGCTTCGCACGCTTACCATGCCCTCTTCATCGACCACCATCGCTAGTTCCGTTCCCTGTAACAGCAGCGCCAACGCTTGTGCGACGGTGTACTCCCCCTCCAGTGCGTTAGTGGTTATCTGTTCTGCGAGCTCCGGCGGAAACAACAAGGTCGTATTTGCCTGACGGGCGAACTCTGTAAGCGCGTTATCAGCAGTTTGTGCCGGGATCGAAAACGCCACTTTATCTGCGGCAAATGTAGATGCTGAAAAAAAGAAGAGCGTCAGAATTTGCCACCCAAAACGCTTGCACGACTGGCGGGAAAAAAGATGAAAATTAATAGGGAAAAGCGACGCTTTCAACACGAGTGCTGGTTACTGTTTGATTATTTTTATAACAAGAATGACCATACTGTCACAATCCGACTTTACCTGCCAAGCTAACTTTAAAGGCGGATTGTAAGTAAGTACAACAGGCAGGCGGAACCTGCCTTTACCTCAGGGTTCAGGACGTCGTTTCGGTCTCAGACAAGGCGATCGTGGTTTCATTCAGCTTTGTATGTTCAATATTGAAACTGTTTTTCAGAGCGTTAAGCAGACCATCAATATCACCCACTTTAAAATAGCCAGCCACCCGGCGTTGCCTGAGTCTTTCATCGCTGATAGAAAAACGCAGTTGCGTGTATCTGCCAATCTCTGCCAGCGCCTGCTCCAGAGGTTCTCCTTTAAACACAATCATGCCTTTTTGCCAGGCCAGATCGTCTTCGATATCATCCTGAGAAAGGTTCTCTTTATCTTCCACATCGCCGCGAATCGTTGCTTTTTCGCCGGAAAACATAAGCAGGCCTTCACCGGAAACCGGCTCGCTGTTAAACAGCGACTGATTATTGTTTGTAATGGCAAAACGATCTTTTACCAGAACACGTCCTTCGGTCACTACCAGTTCAAACGCATTGTCATTCACATATTGCATGTTAAATGCTGTGCCTACGGCAGTGACGGTGTTGTTCCCTGCTGTGACAATAAATGGACGTGTCTTGTCATGCGCAACCGTAAAGTGCGCTTCACCTTTAAGCAGCACAATTTCCCGCGCTTCATCTGATAAAGTAACCGTTACGATGCTGTTGGTATTCAGATGGACAACCGAGCCATCGGTCAGTGTCAGGCTTTTTTGCTCACCAATCCCGGTGACGACTTTTTGTGAGGTACTGGCTACCTCGACAGGCGCGCTAAACCAAGTTCGATCAACGATAACGCCAGCGGCGATCGCCATTAATAAGAATCCAGCTGCAACACTCCAGCGAGCCTGATTAACCAGGCGTTTGACGCGGCCGGAATCCTGTTTAACCTGTTTGCGCGGAAACAAGCCACTCAACTCATTTAGCGCGCTCATGTCATCCCAGAGACTGGCGTACTCCATTAACGCTTCACGATGTGAATTGCTGTCACGTAGCCACGCATTCAGCTCAGCTTTTTCTTCTTCAGAAAGCCCCCGGTCCAGTCTGCTGATCCACAGACATGCCTGCTCCTGAATATCTTCCCGGCTGGAAAATTGACGGATATTACTCATGACTACTGCGTATGTCCTGTTCCTGATTTAAAGCCAGGTTGCCCGCTTTTCGCGGCATCCTGAGGTGTATCTGCAAGATATCTGGCACATAGCATGAGACCTTTCGCCACGTGTTTTTCCACAGTGCTCTCACTTATTCCTACCAGTTCGGCAATATCCCGCTGACGCATTCCATAGACTTTTTTTAATAAAAATACGCGTTTCACATCAGGTGACAGCGTATCTGTTGCACGGCAAAAATGGATAAATCGCTCTTTGCTTTCTACATTTTTTTCCAGGCTGTGCCCCACCAGCTCCTGCGGCAGGTGATCCATATCTTCCATCGACTGATTTAGCTGAGAAGATGCTTTGGTCACATGGTTCAGGGCCAGATTACGGGCTGTTTTCAGCATGTACGTTCGCTCGAAGCGAATTTCCTGATTTAACTGAGCCTCATAACTTTTTATAAACGCTTCCTGGACAATATCTTCGATGTCATCCGGATTCACAATCGCGCCCACCGCTCGCACTAAACGTGTACGATACTTTAAAAAAGTGTCTGCCAGTGTCGACTTAGTTGTCATAAATTATTATCTGTGTGCCTTTTGACGACAATATAACAGCGCGTAGTTCCGATAGTTTGCCAGTAACTGCGTGCTTTTTCACCTGTTATCACCCAGTAAAGATGCGAATAAGTCTGCAGCCATTCAGCGAGTCCTGAATATGCCGTGTGCAAACCCTGGATCCACAGGCAGTCCCTGTCAGGAAGTCGAAAGTCGCAGATGCGTGCTTCCGGGCTCGCCCTTCAGGGCGCAGACTTATTGGCATCTTCACTGGTACTTTTTTTTCGCGCTCTTATTGCGCTGTTTGGGGTGTAAAAGGGGGCCTACGCCCCCTTTGCTTCCCAGCTTCATGTGTTAGAAAGTATAAATACCCCGAACGTAGTAGAAGCCGCCGTTTATCCCAATGGGAGACGTAGTGGGATAAGCTGAGCCTGCAATTTCGGTGTCCCACTGCACATTTCGGTCAGGGTACTCATCCAGAGCATTTTTAGCCCCCAGTACCACCGTAAGTTCATCCGAGAAGTCGTAGCCTACTTCCAGATCCAGCGTGTATTCCGAGCCAACCTTATCAATAGGTAGCCCTGAGTCCAGGTGGTCCTCAAAAATGCTGCCATAGTAGTTCAGGCGTGCAAGGAAGCGCCAGTCACCATTGGTATGATTAGCGGTAGCACTGTATCGAACCGCTGGCAGGTTGTCTTCAAGCATACGGATACGGAAGTCCGAAATGTTATCAGACGCCTGGTCAACGGTCGTTTCGGTCCAGTTGTATGCCAGCGAGAACTTGGTATCACCGCCAAGCATTTCCATGGAGTAGTTTGCGACTACATCAACACCTTCGGTAGTGGTATCGAAGTCGTTAGTGAAGAAGCTGATTTCCGAGAAGCTGGACGCATCCCGAATCCCCAGTCCCAGTAACGTATCAATATCTTCCTGAGTTAGCGCAATACCGGAGGCCGTACTGATACGATCTGTCAGTTCGATGTTGTAATAGTCGATAGTCAGGAATAAGCCGTTATCAAAGTCAGCGACCATACCGAAGGTAATGCTTTCTGACTCTTCGGGCGTAAGTTGCTCGCCGCCTTTGAGTTGCGATACCGGATCGGTAGGTGGCAGAGTGGCACGGTCGATAAGTCGGCCATCTGTGCCAAACGCAGTCGTCACGTTACGCACGTTGCTCTGTCCCAGTGTGGGTGCTTTGAAGCCGGTAGAGTATGCACCACGAAACGCAATGCTCTCCATAGCCTGCCAGCGGAAAGCAATTTTGCCTTTGGTGGTGTTCCCAAAGTCAGAAAAATCCTCATAGCGCAGTGCACCAGCCAGCATAAATGTTTCTGTCACGTACGCCTCTACGTCAAGATAAAAGGCGATGTTATGACGGGACACTTCGCCCTGACTGTTTGCAGCCAGACCAGGGAACCCGTTTGAGCCGATACCAAACCCTTGCGTAGCCAATGGACCGATTTCATACGATGCCGGGTCGCCGGCAATACTCTCGTAAGTTTCATGGCGGTACTGGAAGCCACCTGCAACAAACAATGGCTCGTAAAGGCCTGCATCAAATGGCTTGGTTAAACCTAAGTCGAAAGTTTGCTCAGACTGAATATATCTGCCCGGGCTGAATTCAAATGGGGTATCCGGCCCTAACGACGGGTTAATTGTGTTGCTAATGGCAAAATCAACTTCGTTCTGTCCCAGATTAACACTCACGTCGTAAGCGATCTCGTTGTCCAACTCGCCCCGCGTACCGAATACCAGTGACATATCTTTGATGGTTCCACCGAATTTTGGTGTGAAACCGCCTGGAAGAATTTCGTTAAACGCAAAGCAATCCGGATTATTTGCAACTTGGTCGATATAACGCGGATTTTGTAAAACGTTGTCGCCCACGCGGATATCCGTGGGACAGTTTCCTGACATATCGCCGGTCAGATCCCCAACCAGCAGAAGCTGATAACCTTCCCCATCGTCTATGACACCATCGCCGTTGACATCAGCCTCTTCAATGCCACCATCGTTCACACCACCACGGTTGTGCGGATTCCGATAGTAAAAGCCCCCCTCCACTTCACGCTCGGCATAGTTACCAAACAGATATGCCTCAGCATTTTCGTTTAACTGTAACCCCAGATTAGCAAACAGTTTTACATCATCTTTGATTTCCGGGCTCCCCCAGACTTGCGCAGGGTCAGCAACGAAAGTGTTACCCGCTGCAATCAGCGCAGCAGCATCGTCGCGCTGCACACTGCGTGAGGTTGGATCGGCTGTACGGTATTCCGCGGTAAGGTTGATAAATCCATCATCGGAAAGCGGCATTCCCACGTTTCCGGAGATCTGCATCATGTCGCCATCACCTTCGTAATACGAGCCATAACGCGCTTCAACAGAGCCACCTTCAGCGGCATCTTTAAGTACAAAGTTAACTACCCCGGCAATCGCATCTGAACCATATTGTGCAGCCGCACCATCACGCAATACCTCAACCTGCTTCAGTGCAGCGGCAGGAATAACCGAAATATCAGGGCCTTGTGCACCATCTGAAAGGCCACCGCCGAGGAAGGTGATAACCGCAGAGCGGTGACGACGTTTCCCGTTTACAAGCACCAGCGTATGGTCTGATGCCATACCGCGAAGGTTAGCCGGACGTACAAGTGATGACGCATCATTAATAGGCTGGTCATTAACGTTAAACGACGGCACCACCGTTTGCATCATCGACACCATGTCGGTCGAGCCCTGGCTTTTAAATTCTTCGTCGGAGATGATGTCGATAGGTACAGCAGACTCACCGACTGAGCGAGGCGCTGCGCGCGTACCAACAACCGCAATCTGTTCATAATCATCAGGTGTTTCAGCAGTTTCTTCTTCCTGTGCGTAAACAGGCGTTACCGCCATAGCACTTAACGCCGCCGATGCAGCGAGTACGGCGCGTACGTTTTTTGTCAGTAATGACAATGATGTTTTCATAGTGGTTTCCCGGATGTGATTTCGGGTCTGAGCCTCAGTGGTTTCAACTGTGGAGTTCAGCCTGAAAAATGTCTTTATTATTTACCTTCAACACTGGCTTTACTGCGAACCAGAGTTACGATTTATAGACACTAAAACCCTTGAAAACAAACACTTTTTAACGATTTAAAAATATATTTTCAGCACGTAGAGGATCGTGTTTTCTCACTTGTCTATAGACTATTCGGGGGAAATAAAATTGGTGCTTTTTCGTCAGGCTTGAATACGGGTAAAGGCGCTAAGGTCAAAATGTGTTGTTGCCAAGAAGTGCGCGACGATATCCAGGCATAAAAAAACCGGCCATTGGCCGGTTCCATGTGTGCAACGCGACAGGATTGCGTCCCGTCGAAAGCGTCGAGCTTACTCTGCTTCTTTATGCTTTGCCGCAGTTTCTTTAATAAGCGGCTGTAGTTCGTTTTGTTGAAACATATCAATGATGATATCGCAGCCGCCTACCAGCTCGCCTTCTACCCACAGCTGTGGAAACGTCGGCCAGTTAGCGTATTTTGGTAGCTCTGCGCGAATGTCAGGATTCTGCAATATATCAACATACGCAAACTGCTCGCCGCAAGACATCAGAGCCTGAACGGCTTGTGCAGAGAAACCACAGCTAGGCAGCTTCGGAGACCCTTTCATATAAAGAAGGATTGGATTTTCTCCAATTTGCTGCTTAATTTTATCAACAGTGGCTTGGGTTTCAGTATTGTCCATGGTTTCCTCTCGGCAACGTAAATTTACCCGTATAAGTGGGCGTGATTTTTCACTTTTCAAGGTCAGCTATGATAGCACAGAGGATATTTTGAGGTGAACGGGTTTACTACCCTGCCATCAGGCGGAAACTTCGCATAACAGAAGTGATCTGTTTGGGACATTACAGGCTACCAAGTAAGTCAGAACAGGCATGATGCACAACCCGTAACAGCTTTCGCTGGCAAGACAATTTGAAAAATTCATAAATTTGTCATTGGATTACAAAGATTAATCCCAATATCCCAGATAAGCTAAGACCGAATCCGGCGCAATGCGAGCATAAACCATTCGTCGGAATGACAAATTAGAACCAACATGGAGATTCGTATGGCTTTTGAATTACCGGCATTACCTTATGAAAAAAATGCACTGGAACCTCATATTTCATCTGAGACGCTGGACTACCACTATGGTAAGCACCACGCGACTTACGTTACCAAGCTAAACGGCCTGGTTGAAGGTACCGATATGGAAAACAAGAGCCTTGAGGAGATCATCAAATCTTCAGAAGGCGGTGTTTTCAATAACGCAGCACAAGTGTGGAACCACACTTTCTACTGGCATTGCCTAAGCCCTAACGGTGGTGGCGAACCTACTGGTGCGCTGGCTGATGCCATTAAAGCGAAGTGGGGCTCGTTCGCAGACTTCCAGGCTGCATTCAACGACAAAGCAGTAAACAACTTCGGTTCAAGCTGGACCTGGCTGGTAAAAACTGCTGATGGCTCACTGGATATCGTGAACACCAGCAACGCGCAAACGCCAATTTCTGAAGACGGTGTAACGCCGGTTCTTACAGTAGATTTATGGGAACACGCTTACTATATCGATTATCGTAATGCGCGTCCTAAGTACCTGGAAGGTTTCTGGGCACTGGTTAACTGGGACTTTGCCTCAGAAAACTTTGCATAAGTTTATAAGTACATTAAAAACGCCCGCGTGATTGCGGGCGTTTTTTTATATCCGATATGATGCAGTCGGCCTTATGCTTCTCTACATTAAGCGCAAATTCACGTTCGCACTTCACGAGAGTCCTCTTACTCCCCTGACTTCCCTACTGTTCATATTTGTTACAAAAAAGTTAACTTACGAATAACGTAACTAGACGTTTTTATTGGGAAAAAGTTCAATTTTTGTTTAGACAAAATAGGGCGGGGTTATTCCAAAATACGTTATAAAATTCTAACGCTTTTCCGAATACCGACTAAGATAAAAGAACGGGCATCCGTTTTTTCTAGGGGTAATCATGGGTATTTTCGAACATTACCAGAATCGATACGAGGAGCGTAAGCAGGAAGAATTTACCATCCAGGAGTTTCTTGAAATCTGCAAGTCAGACCCTCTTGCATACGCAAACTCAGCAGAAAGACTACTGAAGGCTATCGGCGAGCCGGAAATGATTGACACATCAAACGATCCAGCGCTAAGCCGAATTTTCTCCAACCGTGTCATTGCGCGTTATCCTGCATTTAGCGAATTCTATGGAATGGAAGAAGCCATAGAACAAATTGTTTCCTACCTCCGTCATGCCGCACAGGGCCTGGAAGAGAAAAAGCAAATCTTGTATCTGTTAGGCCCGGTAGGTGGTGGTAAATCATCGCTGGCAGAGCGCCTGAAAGAGCTCATGCAGAAAGTCCCGATTTATATGCTTAAGGACTCTCCGGTAAACGACCATCCGTTTTGTTTGTTTGATGTCAACGAAGATGGCCACCTACTGGAAAAAGACTACGGCATCCCTAAACGCTATCTGAAAACCATCATGTCACCCTGGGTGAGAAAACGTCTTCATGAATACAATGGAGATATCACTAAATTTCGCGTGGTCCGGGTCTACCCTTCGGTGCTGGATCAGGTGGGTATTGCGAAAACGGAACCCGGAGATGAAAACAATCAGGATATTTCTTCACTGGTCGGAAAGGTAGATATTCGCCGGCTTGAACAGTTTGCTCAGAATGATCCGGATGCGTACAGCTACTCAGGCTCGTTGTGTAAGGCCAACCAGGGCCTGATGGAATTTGTTGAAATGTTTAAAGCGCCAATCAAGGTGCTTCACCCTTTACTGACGGCAACCCAGGAGGGTAACTACAATCCTACTGAGGGCTTTTCTGCCCTGCCCTTCGACGGGCTGATTCTGGCTCACTCCAATGAGTCAGAGTGGCAGACGTTCAGAAATAACAAAAACAACGAGGCATTCCTGGACCGTGTTTATATCGTCAAAGTGCCCTATTGTCTGCGTGTGCGCGAAGAAATTAATATTTACCGCAAGCTGCTCGATAACAGTGAGCTTAACGGTGCTCCCTGCGCACCGGACACACTGGAGTGCCTGGCGCAGTTCACCGTGTTATCGCGGCTTAAAGAGCCGGAAAACTCCAGTATTTATTCAAAAATGCGGGTTTATGATGGGGAAAGTCTGAAAGACACCGACCCCAAAGCCAAGTCATATCAGGAGTACCGCGACTACGCGGGTGTCGATGAGGGCATGGAAGGACTGTCTACCCGCTTTGCCTTTAAAATTTTATCGCGGGTTTTTAACTTTGATCATCAGGAAGTGGCGGCCAACCCGGTTCACTTATTTTATGTACTGGAACGTCAGATAGAGCGCGAACAATTTCCGCAGGATACGGCCGATCGTTACCTGGAGTTTTTAAAAGGGTATCTGATACCGCGTTATGTCGAATTCATCGGCAAAGAAATTCAGACAGCCTATCTGGAGTCTTACTCTGAATATGGCCAGAACCTGTTTGACCGCTATGTGACCTATGCTGATTTCTGGATCCAGGATCAGGAATACCGCGACCCGGAAACCGGCCAGTTATTCGACCGCGAGTCGTTAAATGCAGAACTGGAGAAGACGGAAAAGCCAGCTGGCATATCGAACCCCAAAGATTTCCGAAACGAAATTGTCAACTTCGTGCTGCGTGCCCGCGCCAATAATAGCGGCAAAAATCCCGCGTGGACGAGTTACGAAAAACTGCGCACCGTTATCGAGAAGAAAATGTTCTCTAACACAGAGGACTTGTTACCGGTCATCTCATTCAACACCAAAGGCTCCACCGAAGATAAGAAAAAGCACGATGACTTTGTCAATCGCATGAAAGAAAAAGGCTATACACAAAAGCAAGTCAGATTGCTTTGTGAATGGTATCTGCGTGTGCGAAAAGCATCGTAAGGAGGGTGTAGTCACTTAAGAAGGTGCTTATGGCGCATTTTATAGACAGAAGACTTAACAGTAAGGGCAAAAGCACCGTCAACCGTCAGCGCTTTCTGAAACGCTACAAAAGTCAGATCAAGCGCGCTGTATCCGACGCGGTGGGCAAACGCTCTGTTACCGACCTGGAAACCGGAGAGGAAATCAGTATTCCTACCCGCGATATCTCTGAACCTGTATTTCATACCGGAAAAGGAGGCAAACGCGACGTCGTACACCCGGGAAATGATCAGTTCACGGCCGGCGACAGGATCAATCGCCCCCCTTCTGGCGGCGGCCAGGGTGCCGGTGAAGGTGATGCCAGCGACAGTGGCGAAGGTGAGGATGAATTCGTTTTTTCAATCAGTAAAGATGAGTATCTGGACTTACTGTTCGATGATCTCGCCCTGCCTAACCTGAAAAAAAATCAGTTCGATAAAGTCGTACAGTACGAAACCTACCGTGCCGGATATCAAACCGACGGGGTCCCCAGTAACCTAGATATCGTCCGCTCACTGAAAGGATCGGTAGCTCGGCGTATTGCGCTTACGGGCGGCAATCGCAAAAAACTCAGGGAATTAGAGGAAGAACTGCAGGCGCTGAAAGCGGACAAACACGATAACACATTGAAAATTATGGAGCTGGAGAAGGAAATTGAACAGCTCAAAGCCAAAATAGCCAAAGTCCCTTTCATCGATACGTTTGATTTACGCTTCAAAAACTACGACCGCAGACCTGTACCCACCAGCAAAGCCGTTATGTTCTGTTTGATGGATGTGTCCGGCTCGATGGATCAGGCCACCAAGGACATGGCAAAGCGTTTCTATATTCTGCTTTACCTTTTCCTCACCCGAACTTATGAGAATGTGGAGGTGGTTTATATACGCCATCATACGCAGGCTAAAGAGGTAGATGAACATGAGTTTTTCTACTCTCAGGAAACCGGCGGTACGATTGTCTCCAGCGCGCTTAAGCTAATGGATGAGATTATTCAGGAGCGCTATACAGGCACAGACTGGAATATCTATGCAGCACAGGCATCAGACGGCGATAACTGGGCTGATGATTCACCTCAGTGCCGCGAATTGCTGATGAAAAAACTGCTGCCCTTAACCCGCTATTTTGCATATATCGAAATCACGGAACGCCAGCATCAAAGCCTGTGGCGGGAATATCAGCAGGTTGAGGCGCTGGTCGACAACTTTGTGTGCAAGCACATTCAGCAGGTCAGCGATATCTATCCGGTGTTCAGAGAGCTCTTTGCGCGCACCGAACGAAAATCCGCTACTGGAGGTCAGTATGGCACCTAAACGCCAGGCTAAGACAACGCAGTTAAGTGACGGCCCCGACTGGACATTTGAAATGATTGAGCAATACGAAAAAGAGATTGACCGTATTGCTGCCAATTTTAAGCTCGACACCTACCCCAATCAGATTGAGGTCATCACTGCTGAACAGATGATGGATGCTTACGCCAGTATTGGCATGCCGATTAACTACACGCACTGGTCATTTGGTAAGAAGTTTATACAAACCGAACAGCAATACCGACGGGGACAGATGGGGCTGGCCTACGAGATTGTCATCAATTCCAACCCGTGCATCGCGTACCTGATGGAAGAAAATACCATTACCATGCAGGCGCTGGTTATGGCGCATGCCTGCTACGGTCACAACTCCTTTTTTAAAGGCAACTACTTGTTTCAGACATGGACCGATGCCGACTCGATTATCGACTATCTGGTTTTTGCCAAAAACTACATCGCTAAATGTGAGCGAAAGTACGGCTATGAGGAAGTAGAGAACGTCCTGGACTCCTGCCATGCACTGATGAATTATGGGGTAGACCGCTACAAACGTCCGCAAAAAGTGTCACTTCAGGAAGAGAAGGCGCGCCAGAAGCAGCGCGAGAAATACCTGCAATCTCAGGTGAATGAGTTGTGGCGAACGCTACCTGAAGCCAAGGCCTCCGGCAAACCACAGCGACAGCGCTTCCCTGCCGAGCCACAGGAAAATCTGCTTTATTTTATCGAAAAAAATGCCCCGTTACTGGAGCCCTGGCAGCGCGAGGTAGTGCGTATTGTCCGCAAGGTATCCCAGTACTTTTATCCGCAAAAACAAACGCAGGTGATGAACGAAGGTTGGGCCTGTTTCTGGCATTACCATATCTTAAATCAGATGTATGACGAGGGACTGGTCACTGACCGCTTTATGATGGAGTTTTTGCATAGTCACAGTAGCGTGGTGATGCAGCCGGAATATAACAGCCCATACTACTCGGGTATCAACCCCTATGCCTTGGGCTTTAATATGTTTATGGATATTAAACGGGTGTGTCAAAATCCCACTGACGAGGACCGGCATTTCCTGCCTGAAATTGCGGGAAAAGACTGGCTGGAAACGGTTCACTTTGCCATGCATAACTTCAAAGATGAAAGCTTTATCAGCCAGTTCCTGTCACCGAAACTGATCCGCGACTTTAAACTCTTCGCCGTCGAAGATGACAGCAGTAAGTCGTTCGTTAGTGTCAGCGCCATACATGATGAACAGGGATATCTGAAGATCCGTGAAAAGTTATCTGCACAGTATAATCTGAGTAACCTTGAACCCAATATTCAGATATATAACGTGGATGTGAGAGGCGACCGTTCGCTTACTCTGCGCTATGTACCGCAGCACGGCATTCCGCTGGCCGACTCGAAAGATGAGGTCATGAAGCATCTGCACCGGCTGTGGAAATTTGATGTCACATTGGAGCAGATTTCTGATGACGGAGAGATAGAAATACTGAGTCAGTGCAAGCGTCCGCCGAATGCGGCGTAAGAGGGTATTCCCATCGCCGCGCATGTCGTCGTCAGCATCATTCCTGACACACTACCGCGAGATAAGTGCCGTTTTGTGACATATGCAGACGGCTGCCTCCCTTCGGACAGTAGGTGCCGATATCCAGCCATTTCTCCCAGCCATTGACGGTGTTGGCAAGCATACTGTCCTCTACCTCATTCTCATTGGTGGTGGACACTTCCGAGTCGTAAATTTCTTCCGGCTTCCAGCGCCAGATTGCGTTGCCTTTTACAATGATAGCCTCTCCGCGTGGTGTCCAGGCCATGTAGTCCACATTATCCGGCAACAGCGTAAGCACACTGCCACTGTTCCCGTCCGGATCCCATCCCATCAGTGTTGAAGGCTGTGACTCTGGCGCAGGATTTTTGGTGTAAGAAAAGATGCCTTTGCCAGGTATCGCCCACAAACTTGCGCCGATATCCTGATCGATAATTACCGCGCTGCCGTTCAGCGACAATCTTTGCAGGGTATGCGGTTCATTGTTTTGCGCATCACCTAATACAAATGCCAGTACTGCCTTCTCGTTTATCCATACGTGATATCCAACGGGCTGCGCCTGAAACAAGCGCGCTTGTTTCGTACCGTCAAATGCCAGTCCCCATAACCATTGCTTGCCGTCGCTATCGACGAGGATCACCGATAACCCACTCCCATCGAAACGTGGCGTTGGGGAATACTCTGATGTTGCTGAGCGAGACAGGTTGGTATGAAAGCCACGAACAATGTCGTACACGAACACGTCGGTTTGCTGCCCCTCGTCGGTTGTCAGAGCTTGTGTGTAATACAACTTGCTGCCATCCACCGAAAAATGCGGCTGATTACTGTATCCGGCGGTGTCAGTCAGCTTTGTAGCCTGGGTAATTTTGGTGTGCCCGCTGGCATTTTCTAACGAAAATAACCACAGGTTTTCTTTTGTGGATTGTGCATGAACGCATTGGCTTACCAGTAATAATAGTAACCCTGTGAAACCAGAAATACGCATCATCAGTGCTTCCCTGTTATGTATACGCTTATCAACCTTGATAACCCTACCATGATAAGACACCAAAGTCCGGGCCTTACCCGCAAACGCAATACAAAGACTCTGGGCCTGTTGACCTTGAATGTACAAATTTCATTCTGGACAAACGCGTATCGATCACGGCGCCGAGTCATCCAGGCAAATGAGGCGGAACAATAATGTATATCAGCTCACTGAGAGACCATAGACTTGTCCGGATCTACTCTAAAGCTATAATGCAGTAAAACATCCTGGAGAATACTGATGTTCAACGTCGCTAAAATAGCCCTGGCCAGTCTTACGATAATGCTGTCTTTTCTCCTTTTCAGTCACCCTGCTATGGCCGATGGCTTTCGCTGTAAAAACAAGCTGGTGATGCCTGGAGACACAACTGGCGAAGTCAGGCGAAAGTGTGGCGCTCCGCTTGATGAGCTTTCCCTCGGACAAGTGGAAGTGAACGGCAAGCGCGTCCATATGATGCGCTGGACTTACGACTTAGGCAACGGCCGCTTTTTACGCCTGCTGGAATTTCACAACGGCAAGTTGATCAGTATCGAAGATGGTCCGCGCAGCTGAGAAATAGATGACGGCTGGGCTTACAGGATAAACGTTGTGGCCGCAACGTCATTTAAGGGGTTATGGCAGGCTTACATGCTTGGGTGCGAGCTACACGTTCATCCGTTTTTTGGAACACAGCAGCAAAACGAGAGCAGCCCCCAGCGCGGTAATAGCTGAGAATCCGAAAGTATTAAACGCGTTCGTCCCCTGATCCCACATTTGTCCGGCCAGATAGTTACCCAGCGCGCCGCCCATCCCAAACGCAATACTGATATAAATGGCCTGACCACGGCTGTGGAAAGACTGCGGGAAGAAATGATGGATAAAATGAACAGAGGTAGCGTGGGTCAGTCCGAAGCTTAGCGCATGAATAAGCTGTGTCAGCATCACAACCCAGCCACTGTGTGCAAAGTCGGCCAGTGCATACCAGCGCACCGCGGTTAACACCATACAGGCCATCAACAGCCCCCACACACCAACGCGGCTAATCAGCTTTCCGGCAATCAGGAAAATTCCGATTTCAGCTAATACACCCAACGCAATCAGCAATCCGGTTTGCTGGCCGGAATAGCCCAGATCGCGCATGTAGAGTGCGAAAAAGCCGTAGTACGCACCAAAGCTGATTTGCAGTAACGACGCAGATACTAAAAATACAATAAACGGGCGTTGCTTAACAAACTGCCACAGATTGCCACTGTGCTCTGTGGCGTTGGCTTTTATAGCTGGCTGACGCAGCAACAATGAACTGAAGAACAATATCGTTAGCACAGCAATGCTGGCATAAACCGGCGCGTCAGTAGTGAAGTGATCGAGCGCTTTACCCAATGCAACGGTCAGCACAATGAAACCAATACTTCCCCACAGCCGGATTTGGCCATAGCCTATCCGGGTTCCCGCAACGGATTGCATGGTGATCACTTCCAGCTGTGGCAATACGGCTGTCCAGAACATCATCATGAGTCCGAATGAGAGAGTAAGTCCCCAAAAGCCGGTAAACAGAAATACACTGGAAAATGAGATAACTGTAAGAAAGCAGCCCAGCCGGAGTACCGCCAGGCTTTTACCGGTTTTATCGGCGATACTGGCCCACAGGGAAGGACCAATAATCCGTGCCAGCGTAATGACCGCAAACAGCTCGCCGATTTCAGCCGATGAGAAGCCTCGGCCATCCAGGAAGATACCGAGGTAAGGAACCAGAACACCTAACTGACCAAAATAAAACCAGTAGGTGATTGCCAGTAAAATTAACTGCGTGCGTGGGGAGACGTTCAACCGTCATCCCCGAAGTGAGATCTCACTGTCAGCGTTAGCCCGTGCTACCGGGAATGACAGGCGTTTGAGAATGCGCGGTGGCATTCTGCGCGCGATGACGCAGACAGTGATCCATCAAAACGATTGCCAGCATGGCTTCGGCAATAGGAACCGCTCGAATGCCTACACAAGGATCATGGCGACCTTTGGTGACAATTTCGATTTCGTTGCCGTCTTTATCGATAGTCTTGCCGGGCACGGAAATACTGGACGTTGGTTTCAGCGCCATATGCACAATGAGGTCCTGACCGCTGGAGATCCCGCCAAGAACCCCACCCGCGTGGTTGCTGGCAAAGCCCTCTGGCGTTAGCGAATCTCTGTGCTCACTGCCTTTTTGTTCTACCACATCAAAACCGTCGCCAATCTCAACGCCTTTTACCGCATTGATGCCCATCATTGCGCTGGCGATATCTGCATCCAGTCTGTCGAACACTGGTTCACCTAACCCTACCGGCATATTTTCCGCCACAACAGACACTTTCGCGCCAATACTGTCACCGGATTTTTTCAGGTCACGCATGTATTCATCCAGCGCATCCAGTTTTGAAGGGTCCGGACAGAAAAACGGGTTGGTATTCGTCACGCTGTGATCCACCGTTTCAGCTTTAATTGGCCCTAACTGTGACAGGTAACCTTTTATCTCAATGCCAAACTCGTCTTTGAGAAACTTCTTGGCAATTCCGCCTGCCGCCACGCGAATAGCCGTTTCGCGAGCTGAAGAACGCCCGCCACCACGGTAATCCCGGGTACCGTACTTCTGTTCATAGGTATAATCCGCATGACCCGGGCGGAAACGGTCGGCAATATTGGAATAGTCCTGACTACGCTGGTCTTTGTTTTTAATCAGCAAGCCAATGCTGGTGCCAGTGGTTTTACCTTCAAACACACCTGACAGGATCTGCACTTCGTCATCTTCGCGACGCGCGGTAGTGTAGCGTGAAGTTCCCGGCTTACGGCGATCCAGGTCTCCCTGTAAGTCCGCTTCTGATAACGTTAGTCCCGGTGGGCATCCATCTACCACGCCACCTATTGCAATTCCGTGACTCTCACCAAACGTGGTGACAGTAAACATTTTTCCGAAGCTGTTACCTGCCATAGTTCTCTGTTAATCCTCGCGCGTAAAGTAGTCTGTTAACGCTGTTTTCGAGACAGCGAAGATCCCCTGCCCACCAAACTCAAAATTGATCCATTCTATCTGCAACCCCGGAAACCGATTTTCCATATGCACTTCACTGTTGCCGACTTCGACAAACATCCAGCCGCCGTCGTTTAAGTAAGCCGGCGCCTGTTCCAGCATGGTCGCCACCAAATCCAGACCATCGTCCCCCGCTGCCAGCGCAAGCTCAGGCTCGTGATGATATTCCTCAGGCAAATCAGCCATGTCTTCAGCATCAACATAAGGCGGGTTCGTCACGATGAGATCATACGACTGCCCGCTCAGCTGCGTGAACAAGTCTGAGTGAATGGGATAAACGCGTTGCTCCAGCTGATGTTCCTGAATGTTGATATCCGCCACTTCCAGGGCATCGGTACTGATATCAACCGCGTCGACGGTAGCTTCATCGAAGGCGTAAGCCAGCGCAATAGCAATGCATCCTCCGCCCGTGCACATATCCAATATAGTGGATGGCGCGGCGGTAACGTGCGGCTTAAACTGTTTTTTGATCAGTTCAGCAAATGGCGAGCGTGGGATCAATACCCGCTCGTCAACATAGAAAGGCAAATCGCAGAACCAGGCTTCATGCGTCAGATAGGGTAAAGGCATTCGCGTTTGCACGCGTTTAAGCACCAGCTCAGCCACTTTCTCCCGCTCACTTTTGGTTAATCTGGCATGGAAGAGCGCCTCTCCCGTCTGCGTGGTCATAGTATGGGGAAGGTGTAACGCCTGAAATACCAGACTTACCGCCTCATCCCAGGCATTATCGGTACCATGTCCGAAATACAGTGCCGCATCGTTAAACCGGCTGGTCGCCCACCGGACCATGTCCAGCAGGGTATGAAGATCATCAATGGCTTCTTCAAGATAGAATTTGTCGGTCATTCGCGCTCTGGTACATCCGCTTTATCAAAGCTGTTATCATACCCAAAGATACTTTGCTCGCCCATGCCTAATTTGACGATATCCGGCCTAAATGAAAGATCAGTTAAAGAAAGCGAAAATAAGACTTCACAAAACGCCCGTTGTCGACAGCGCTGTCAGTGAAGAGCCCGCAGAAGAAACGCTCTTCCGGGATGCCATGCGTGGCGTCAAAAAGCTCGCACAGGATCAGATAAACCCGGAACGCCGGCGCGCTGCCCAGCGTCAGTTCAAACGAAGTACAGATAAACACTCAGCGCAATCCCGTCAGGTGGCGGCCAGATTTAATTTTTCTGATATGTACGAGGCAAGACTGCCTGATGAAGGCCCGGTAAGATATTGTCGCGAAGGGGAACCGACCCATACTCTCAAACGGTTACGGCGTGGCGACTTTTACCCTGAACTGGTGTTGGACTTACACGGCTTAACCAAGGAGCTGGCCAAAGCAGAGCTGGCAGCGCTACTCAATGCGGCGCGCAAAGAACATATCGACTGTGTCAGCGTGATGCACGGCATCGGGCAAGGCATTCTTAAACGTGCCCTGCCACATTACCTGATCCAGCATCCCAACGTGCGCGCTTTTCACCAGGCACCGCTGGAATACGGCGGTCAGGCTTCACTGCTTGTGCTCATTGATATCGACGATATGGCCCCGGCAAAACGTTAGGGAAGTGCTTGGCAAGGGCGACTGCCATTCCCTGCGAATCCTGTCTTGCAACTGCATGCTTCAGGACTCGCTGAGTGACCATAGACTTATTTATCTTCATCCGCGCTGTTGTGCATAAACAGGTATGTGTAATAGGCCATCATCAACACGATAATAAAAATACCTAACAGTGAACCCCAAACAACCGGATCTTTTAACATTGTCATGAACATAGCGGCTCTCCTCATGTGTCTTTTTCGCTATGTGATGAGTGTCTGACAATTCCGTCATCCATTTACTGATCCAGGTCAAATGCCCGGTTTCAATGGCCTGGTAAGTATGATCTGGATCAAGCACGACTGACTCTGTTGAAAATGCGTGAGAAATTCCCGGAATGAGTCTTGTAAAAACGATGAGACATTGTCGTCTTACCCGACCATAAAAAAGTTATTGCAAATCATTATCATTTGCAATAATGTAGATCCTGCCTGTTCGACGTTGGGTTTTAAACGGTCTTGGCTTAACGTCGCTGAAGGGCAGGTTCTCACACCTGCCCTTCTCTTTTTCCTATCTCATCAACATGCCTGCCGTTGCTACCAAAGCATCCGTCTTCTGAGAGCATGTTATCGCAATGCAAAGAAAAAGGAGGCCGAAGCCTCCTTTTGTTTAGCACTCACGGCGCTTGTTTCTCTGTGTGGCTATGCTGTTATTGCCTGCCACCACCCAGCGATGAAATTGTCTGCAAACCTGGCTCAGGTAAACAACTTCATAAACCAGCCTTTCTGTAAATCTTCTTCGCAGGTTTTCAGCTGTGTAGCATAGCGTAGCGAGCGCGCTTTGACTTTCGCAGCGACTTTTTTAAGCCAGGGTTTGGCATTGTATGACTTGCGGCGATATCCGCCCCAGCCTTCATGATAATTAAGGTACTGTGCGTAGGCATCCCATTTTGATACGCCGTTTACTTTCTGCGATTTGTAGATAAACCATCCCATAAAATCAATGGCGTCTTCAAAGTCTTCCCGATCGGCCCAGCTGTTGCCGGTTTCTCGCACGTAATCTGCCCAGGTAGGTGTTTTTGCCTGCGAATAACCGTAAGCTGAACTTACCCTTCCCCACGGAATTAAGCCAAAGAAAACATAATCACGGGGAGGTAATGCATCGTGACGGAAAGAACTTTCCTGATACATCATAGCCATAGGAACGTGAATAGGGGCGCCCCACTTATCACGCGCCGCCGCAGCAGCATCATACCAGTCATCTTTCTCGTAGAAGATTTCACAGATATTGCTGCTGTCTTTAGGCGGCGTCGTGGCGCATCCAGCCAGGATAACTGGTACGAGGACTATCAAACCTGAAAAAAAAATGCACAGATGTTTGAACTTTTCGATCATACCGTGTCCAACTAAGTGTTCTAGTAAAATGTGTGTTTCCCTGGAACCCTTCTAATGCCTGACACCAGTCAGGCATTTTTTTTAGCTGGAGGCTCGCTGAAGTAGTCCCGGATAAACGTATCAAAATCTTTATCGTCGGCTTCTTCAACGGCTTTTTGCGCGTCCAGCGATGCAGCGGCCAGCGTGCGAAACGACTCTTCGTTCTGAAAGGTATACTGCCATTGGCTAATTGCTGCCTGATAGTCACTGGCCAGCTTTATACCCATCGCACCATTATCTTCGTTGTTTTTTGTCAACTGTTCAATAATCTGACCGGACAATGTCTTCGCCGGATTATCTATTTTTTCCCATTCAACCTTAACCGCAGCTGAATAGCGTGTTGTCTCATTCGCAGAATCCAGAACCTGCGCTACCTCGGTGAATTTCGCAAACAGCTCGTCAGCCCATGACGTCATGGTAACGTCTTTGCCTTCTTTTTGCAGCATCACGCCTGGCTTACGTCCTTCAAGTACCATAGCTGTCATGTTGTGATTTGCTTCTTCCAGCCCTGCTGGCGTCATTTCCTCACTGGGCATCAGCAGGCAGGTCAGAAGAAAGACATCCAAGAAGGCAAACTGGCCGGCATCGATTCCGACTTCTGAGAACGGATTCACATCCAGTGCGCGCACTTCAATGTAACTTATCCCGCGGCGAACCAAAGCATCCGTGGGCTTTTCCATGGAAGCGGTTGGTTGTTTTGGGCGGATAGGCGAATACAGTTCGTTTTCAATCTGTAGGATATTGTGACTCAGCTGTTGATATTGCCCTTCTTCACCAGCAGCGAATTTTTCAAAACGCGTAGACGGTGTTTCCATTGCACCACGCAACAAACGCACGTAATTATCCAGCTTGTTGTAGCAAATCTGCAACGCTGACTGCTCGGCATTGGTGTAACCCAAATCACTCATGCGTAATGACGTCGCATAAGGCAGGTAGTACGTGCCCTTACCCGTTTTTTCAAAGGGTAAGTTATGCGGCTTACCTTTCAAAAACGATCCGCACAGTGCAGGCGAAGCGCCATACAGGTAAGGAATTAACCAGCACAGTCGGCGATAATTGCGGATCATTGAAAAATAATCTGCAGACACCTGCTCCTGCCCAAATGAAGTTCCATGGAATGTCGACCACGCCTGCCAGAATGTGTCCGGCAGTGAAAAGTTAAAATGTACACCAGCGATAGCCTGCATCATGCTGCCATAGCGGTTTTTCAGTCCCATGCGATAAACGCGCTTCATTTTACCCACATTGGATTCACCAAAATAGGCGATTGGGATCTGATCTTCATCTTCGATAAAGCAGGGCATACTCATCGGCCAGAGCATTTCATCGCCGATGTGGCTCAGCACAAACTTATGAATGTCATGAAGCTGCCCCATGGTCGTATCGATACTGGTCTCTGGCGGGGTAATAAACTCAAGCAGCGACTCGGAAAAGTCTGTGGTGATGGAATCGTGGGTCAGTGCTGAACCCAGTTCCCGGGGGTGTGGTGTCGTTGCCAGACTGCCGTCCTTATTAATACGCAATGCCTCACGCTCAACACCACGCCGGATGCCGGTGAGGGCTTGCTGAAAATCGTCTTGGGACAATGCCTTAAGGCGTTCGCTGAAAGAGTATTCAGGTATGGTCAATGTATCAGTCCATGTCGTCGTTTTTCCCCGGTTATGGGGAAACTACTTTAGTAATTCAAGCCGTGAGCGTAAATTCAGCCAGAAAACGCCACGGCTGGCGTATTAATATCGTTTAATGACAGCCGCTGTTGTCACGGCTCCACTACCGACATCGATGTTACCGGTATCCCCAGCGCGTTTAGCTGGGGCATTACTGTTTCTTTATCTCCAACCACGATCACCTGCATAGTATCAGTAGTCAAATGCTTTTTCGCCAGCGACTGCAACGTCTGTGTATCGATATTACGAAGGATCTCCACCTGAGTCGTGCGGTAGTCATCAGGCAGATTAAACGACTGCAGCTGTCTGAGGAATCGCGCTTTACTGCCTGGCGTTTCATAGTCCAGGGCATCACTCAGGGTAAACGCGTTGCGCATAAACGTCAGTTCCTGCTCTGTCATCCCGTCTTCGCGATAATGATTAATCTCATTAAAAATCTCTTCGATGCCTTCGGCTGTGTTGGCGGCGGTGAGATCGGTACTGACCTCAAACCAGCCAAGCGTTTTCCCGCCCAGAAAGCTGCTGGACGCGCCATATGTGTATCCTTTGTCTTCTCTGAGGTTCAGATTAATACGACTGTTAAACGCACCACCTAACGGAAAGTTCATTAACCGCGCGCGGAAATACTCACCGGTCGCATCATATTTAAGACTACGCTTTACAACATATACTACTGACTGCACAGCACCTGGCTTGTCTACCAGAAACAGGTTTTGCTGGTCATAGTCAGGAAACGCGGCGTACCCCTTAATCTCGTAGTCTTCGCCCTGCCAATCGGAGAGAAATGACAGTGAACGGGTAATACTGTCCTGACTGAGATCGCTTACCGTCACAATGCTGGCTTTTGCCGGACTATAGTACTTTTGATAAAACGCTTTCACATCATCAAGCGTAATGTTCTGTAGCGAGGTTAACGTGCCTTCATCAGGGTAACTCACCCGGTTATTCTCACCGAACAACACCAGATCGCGGGCTCGTTTTGCCAGCACCGAAGGTGTCTTTTGTTGTTGCTGCATTCCCTGAATCACGCGCTCTTTCAAACGGGAAAAGTCTTCAGCCAGGAAAGCCGGGCTAAACAGCTTTTCATCAAGTAACGCCAGAGTGGCGTCGATATTTTTGGTCAAGGAAGAAACATAGATCTGTGTATAACGTCCGGCGGCGCTGAAGCTGACTGAACTTCCCAGCTTCGCCAGTTCATTGGCCATCGCTTCATTGGAATAGCGCTTGGTAGATTCATTCATCATCAGGGCGGTAAGGAACGCCGTCCCCTCTTTCCCGGCAGGGTCAAGTAGCATTCCCCCCTCAAGACTGATAGACAGCGTCACCGTGGGCGTCTCATCGCTGGTTATCCCCAAAGCCGTAATGCCTGGCGCGATGGTCGTCTCCCAGTATTCAGGGACTTTCACCACAGGTACCGGCCCGGCTTCAGGCATGCTGCTACGGTCGATGTCTTCATTAATAACCGGTGCAGATACACCGTCTGCCAGTGCGATTGACTCGGGTATGTCTCTTCCGGGAAACGTAAAGTTTTGCGGCGCTGCAGCCAGTTCCGTCTGCCCTTCGGGGACAACGCTTAGCACCACGGCACTTTGCCCTTTGATGTATTTACGGTAAACACGCATCACATCTTCGGCTGTTACAGCACGGTAACGACGCAAGTCTTCAGCCACAAGGTCAGGCTGGCCTTCAAAGGTTTCGTTGCTGGCCAGTAACGACGCTTTCCCGGCGACACTTTGCAAACCGAACACCGTAGACGCCTCGATGCTGGCTTTGGTTCTGACCAGATCGTCCGGCATGACACCACGCTCTTCGAATTCTTTTAAGGTATCTGTAATGGCTCTGTCGAGGTCCGCCAGGCTACCTGACACGGCAGGATTCGCCAGCGCAATCAGTTGAAATTCGCAAGCCAGCTCACGACACGGATGTGACACACCGGCTTGTACCGCAACGCCGGACTTAACCAGATTTTTATAAAACAGTGAGGTTTTACCGCCGCCAAGAATATCTGACAAGACGTCCAGCGGTGCTTCATCCGGATGACGGGCATAGACGGTGGGGAAAGTTATCTGCAATAACGGCAAATGTACGTTGTCTTCCAATGTAACAAAGCGGGTTTTGTCTAACGTCACTTGCTGTGGTTCAGGTTCAGAGACTTCTGGGCCTGCCGGGATACTGCCAAAGTATTTTTGTATCCATTGCTTGGTCTGAGCGACATCGATATCACCACCAATCGTCAGTACGGCGTTGTTTGGCCCATACCAGCGTTTAAAAAACGCTTTCAGATCGGCCACACTGACGCGGTCTAAGTCTTCTACATAGCCGATAGTAGACCAGGAATAAGGATGGCCTTCAGGGTAAAGGGCTTCGCCGGTTTTCTCAAACCGCAGACCATAAGGCTGATTATCTACACGCTGTGAACGCTCATTCTTTACGGTTTCACGCTGGTTCTCAAACTTCTCCTGCGTTACTGCCGGCAGTAAAAAACCCATTCGATCGGATTCCAGCCACAACACTTTTTCCAGTTGGTTGGCCGGCACGGTCTGATAATAATTCGTGCGATCGGTATTGGTCGACCCGTTCAGGTTGCCGCCCGCCTCGGTAATAACTTTGAAGTGCTGCTCGTCCGCCACATGCTCTGAGCCCTGAAACATCATATGCTCGAAAAAGTGTGCAAAACCGGATTTGCCGACATCTTCTCTGGCAGAGCCGACATGATACGTTACGTCCACATGCACCAGCGGATCCGAGTCATCTTTATGCAGAATGACGGTCAACCCATTATCCAGCGTGTATTTCTCATAGGGAATAAAGCTTTCCTGTGCTACCGGGTTCGCGGAGTCAGTTGCCTCTGGCTTTTGCTGAGGCGCCTGCTGGCATCCTGCCAGGATGGTCACCATGCCCAGGGCGATGAGGGCGTTATGGGTCAACTTCAAAATCATCGTACATCCTTAAAATTTAATCTGACATCGTAACCGATAGCGTCTTCTCACGCTATTGACAGCGCCACCGTCGTCCAGACTCGTTTGACATTTTATATACTGTTTACGTTTACACGCCGTGCACCTTTTTCACCGGTGCGAAAACCTGTCCCGGTTTACGAATGACAATGCGACGGAGAAGACTAACAGAGAATCCGCTAATTTGCCGCTATGAGTGGCAGGCAGTTTGTATCAATTTCTGTTTTTCTGGCTTAAACTGGGGTCACACTGAACAAGGGAATATTCATGACGCAAGCGATTACCCTCATCGACCTTGAATTCGGCATTTCGCAGCTTAGCGGAAACAAAGCCCTTTTATTAACGCTTCTTGGTAAGTTTTCCGATGAATACCGGCAGACAGACGACAAGATGCAGGAATATTTTTCTCAGCGAGACTTTACCGCTGCGCGCACCCATATTCATACGCTGAAAGGGGTCGCCGGCAATCTTGGGCTGAGTGCGTTGTTTCAAGCCAGTAAAGTGCTGGATGATGCACTTAAACAGGCAGATGCTGTGCCAGAACACTACCCGGCGTTTGTGGTTATATTGTCTGATACGCTTGATGCGATAGCGCGACTCGATGACAGCACATCCCCCGCTGACACAACATCTGATGAGGCCGATACCGCCGCAAAGGCAGCGCTTATCAACGCGCTCAAAGCCAGCGAATTTATTCCGCAGACTCAGCTTGACGACTGGCTCAACGCCATTTACTCGGATGCGTCTGTACGAGAAACCGTGCGCGGCCATATCGATGAACTGGATTACCAGTCTGCGCTGAATATACTGGAAGCCTGAAGTATGTTGCACCCTGTCCGCATCCTGCGAGAGGACCCGGATTTTCTGATCGTTGCCAAGCCTACCGGCATGGCCATGCATGATGCTGACGAAGGCATTGTCACAGCGGTGAAAGCGATAAGCGGCGACAGCCAGCTTCATCTCTGCCATCGACTTGATACCGTGACTTCCGGCGTGATTTGTCTGGCCCGAAATGCCCGCACAGCTGCGTCTGTGAGCGCACAATTCGCTAATCGCGAAGTGCAGAAATTCTACCTTGCAGTGACTGATAAAAAGCCGAAAAAAAAGCAGGGAACCGTGTCTGGTGATATGCAAAACCGCCGTAGGGGGCAGCATATTCTGTTAAAAAGTCAGACTAACCTGGCAGTCACTCAATTCTTCTCCGGCAGTATCGCACCAGGGTTACGAGGCATTGTGGTGCGCCCACTGACAGGCAAAACGCATCAGATTCGGGTAGCGCTGAAAAGCCTTTGCTCTCCTATCCTCGGAGACTCGCTTTACGGTGGCACACAGTCAGACCGCACCTATTTACACGCCTGGCGTCTGAGTTTTATGCACAACGGAAAACGCATCACAACACAATGCCCACCTGCAGAGGGCGAGCATTTCGCAACGCAGGCGTTTGCCCTGTGGCTTGATAGTCTGGGGGATCCCGCTAAGATGAACTGGCCAGCGTACGCTTTCCCGGCCCCGTCGTCACCTGATACCCGCTAGGTCACGAATAATGACGCTCAATATTCTCGGCACCGGCGCTATAGGTTCAGCGATCGCGGCTGGCGCAGCGAAGCACAACATCCCCTACAGAGTATTCTCACGGAGTCCCGCTGCAGCGGTGACAGTGATCGATCAACAAGATCAGCAAATCATGCTTAACACACCGTTATCGCAACCAGTAAAACTGGATAGCAGCGATGTGTTGATTGTGCCACTAAAGGCCCACCAGATAGCGTCGGCCCTGCAGCAATGGCAACCTTTCGTTTGTGTGCACACGCCTGTCGTATTGATGCACAACGGCATGGGAGGCGCTGAAACAGCACGCCATACTCTGCCCGATAATCCGGTATTTTTGGCCACCACCAGAATGGGGGCGTTAAAACATTCAGAAAATCACGTCCGGATCACAGGTCGCGGTACCACAGATATCGGTTCTATCAGCCCGGATATCGGCCCACTCACCGCGATTCAGGAGCAGGTGCTGTCATCGCTGCGGCACTGTCTGCAGGATGTGGTCTGGCACGCAGATATTTATCCGTCTCTGTGGCACAAACTGAGCATAAATGCCGTCATAAACCCACTGACAGCGCTCAATGACATACCTAATGGAACATTGCTTAATGGCCGTTTCGATAGTCAGATAGATGAGATATGTCATGAAACTGCGGCGGTCATGCGCGCATCAGGTATACCTGCCGATGCAAAAGCATTAGTGTCGCGCGTGCGGGACGTCGCAGCAGCAACCGCCGCCAATTATTCAAGCATGCATCAGGATGTGGTACATCACCGGCAAACCGAAATTGACGCCATTAACGGCTACATCGTGTTGCAGGCAAAGAAAAAGGGCATTGCGGTTCCCCACAATGCCCTTTTAGTAGAACAAGTAACCTCGCTTACTCAGCGTTAGGTTTTTCCTGCGGCTTCATGTGCGGGAACAGGATAACGTCTTTGATGGTCGGGCTGTCTGTAAACAGCATCGCCAGACGGTCAATACCAATCCCCTCACCCGCTGTTGGCGGCAAGCCGTATTCCAGTGCACGAATATAGTCATCATCAAAATGCATGGCTTCGTCATCACCGGCGTCTTTCTCTTCTACCTGCTTACGGAAACGTTCAGCCTGATCTTCCGGATCGTTTAGCTCAGAGAAACCGTTGGCAATCTCACGACCACCTACGAAGAACTCAAAACGGTCAGTGATGAACGGGTTGTCGTCGTTGCGGCGTGCCAGTGGCGATACTTCCCACGGATATTCAGTAATAAAGGTAGGCTGCTCCAGCTTCTCTTCCGCAGTGGCTTCAAAGATTTCACACAGATACTTACCTGCGCCCCAGATGCCATCAACTTCCGGCTCTTTGATATGCAGCTGTTTCGCCATGGCTTTTAGCTCATCAAGGTGCGCTTCCGGATCGCGGATAGCAGCCTCATTAGCCTCTGGCCAGTATTTGAGGATCGCATCACCCATGCTCAGGCGCTCAAACGGCTGCCCGAAGTCATAATGCTTTTCTTCGGTGACGTTACCTTCTGAATCACGCACGGTATTTACCAGCGTGGTGGTACCCAGAATATCTTCTGCCAGTGTGCGCAGCATGTCTTCAGTCAGGTTCATCAGATCATTGTAATCTGCATAGGCCTGATAGAATTCCAGCATGGTAAATTCGGGATTGTGACGGGTTGATAAGCCTTCATTACGGAAGTTACGGTTTATTTCAAACACACGCTCAAACCCACCCACAACCAGACGCTTAAGATACAGCTCTGGAGCAATACGCAGGTACATATCGATGTCCATGGCATTGTGGTGCGTGGTAAACGGTTTGGCTGTCGCCCCACCTGGGATCACCTGCAACATCGGCGTTTCGACTTCCAGATAGTTGCGCGTAGTCAGATACTGACGAATACCGTTGATGATGCGGCTTCGTACCATAAAGGTGTTGCGCGTTTGCTCACTGGTGATCAGATCCACATAACGCTGGCGGTACTTGGTTTCCTGGTCAGAAAGACCATGGAATTTTTCCGGCAGCGGACGCAGTGCTTTGGTCAGCAGCTGATACTCTTCCATGTTGACGTACAGATCGCCCTTACCGGATTTATGCAGTGCCCCAGACACCCCAATAATGTCACCAATATCCAGTGCACCGTACTTGGCTTTTATGTCTTTCTGAACCTCTTTGGCAGCATAGGCCTGAATGCGGCCAGTCATATCCTGTAGCAACAGGAACGGGCCACGCTTAGCCATTACGCGGCCAGCAATGCTTACCTTATGGTCTTTTTCCTGCAGCGTTTCTTTATCCAGTTCACCAAATTCAGCCTGTAGCTCTTCGGCATAGTTCTCGCGGCGGAAAGCATTCGGGAAGCCGTTAGCACGGCATTGTTCACGAATGGCGCTCAGTTTCGCCCGGCGCTCAGCAATTAATTTATTTTCGTCTGTTTGTTGGTCGGTCATAACCTGTCACTTGCTAATGTTCGTTTACAGACCTGATTTCAGGCTGGCTTCAATGAATTTATCCAGGTCGCCATCCAGCACGGCCTGCGTATTGCGGGTTTCTACCCCGGTGCGCAAATCTTTAATGCGGGAATCATCCAGAACGTAAGAGCGGATCTGGCTTCCCCAGCCAATATCAGATTTGTTGTCTTCCATCGCTTGTTTCTCAGCGTTCTGCTTCTGAAGCTCAAACTCATACAGTTTGGCTTTCAGCTGCTTCATCGCCTGATCTTTGTTTTTATGCTGTGAGCGGTCGTTCTGACACTGCACGACGATGCCGGTTGGCTCGTGCGTGATACGAACCGCTGAGTCCGTCCGGTTTACGTGCTGCCCACCCGCACCCGAAGCACGGTAGGTGTCGATGCGCAAATCTGACGGATCGATATCAATCTCAATGTCATCATCCACTTCAGGATAGACAAAGGCGGAAGAAAACGAGGTATGACGGCGGTTCCCTGAGTCGAAAGGTGACTTGCGAACCAGGCGGTGGACGCCGGTCTCCGTGCGCAACCAACCGAAGGCATATTCACCCTGTAAGCGAATCGTAGCACTTTTGATACCGGCCACATCACCATCAGAGACTTCAATTAACTCGGTTTTAAAGCCATGCGCCTCGCCCCAGCGAAGGTACATGCGAAGAAGCATATTCGCCCAGTCCTGCGCTTCGGTGCCGCCAGAACCTGCCTGCAAATCAATATAGCAATCGCAGGTGTCATTCGGACCTGAGAACATGCGACGAAACTCTAAGGTCTCCAGCTGCGCAATCAGGCCTTCCATTTCTTTTTTGGCTTCTTCGAAGGTTTCTTCGTCTTCAGCCTCAACCGCCAGCTCTACCAGGCCTTCAACGTCTTCAGTTCCCTGATCAAGATTCTGGATGGTTTCTACCACCTGTTCCAGGGCAACTTTTTCTTTGCCTAACGCCTGTGCGCGTTCCGGCTCATTCCAGACCTCAGGGCTTTCCAGCTCGCGGTTAACTTCTTCTAATCGCTCTGACTTTGTATCAAAGTCAAAGATACCCCCTAAGCGCATCGGTGCGCTCACGGATGTCTTTCAATGCATTGTATACGGGATTGGTTTCAAACATATGCGTGTTCAATGACCCTTAGTTCATCGCATGCGGTCTCATGCTAACGGCGACTTTCCCTGCCCGGAACTCACGTTCGCAGAGTTCTGGCTGCGAAAAAATCGCAAATCAGAAGCAATCCGTTTGCAGCATGCGGTACAAATAATATAAGACCGCGGATAGTAACGAATTTACGGCAATTTTGATAGCGTGGAGAGACAGAAAGGATAAGAAATTAAGCGGATACCATGACTGACTTATACTGAAGGCGCAGCCCATAGTTAGCCTGTTTCCCTTTCAGGCTTGTTCGGCTGATTGCAGTCAGCGTTATGTAAAACAATCACTGACCGCATCTACCTTGTATCTTTAATCCGCAACGATGTGCGGTAAGCTCACTCAGGACGCGTTGATTTTCGCGGCCAGCTCTGCGGTTTCTTTTCCCAGCGATTTAAGCTGCTTGATGGTTTTTTCATCGCTAACTGCGCCATTGTCATCCAGCAGCGTACTGACTTTAGCCACGGCGCGTTGAGTGGGCAGCACCATGGTCCCCAGATTTTCCAGCAACATCCGAAGCACAACCAGCACACGCATACCACCCAGTCCACCAGCGGATGCCGCCATGATCCCTGCCACTTTGCCCTTATAAGCGCCAAGCACTTTTTCATCGCCCGCTTTTCTGGATGCCCAGTCGATGGCATTTTTCAGCAATGCCGGATAGCTGGAGTTATATTCTGGTGACGCAATCAGAAAGCCATCGTGAGAAATCAGCAATTCTTTGAAAGCCTGTGCTCGCTCAGGAATACCGAACTCCGCTTCTTCGTCTTCATTGAAAATAGGCATCGCATAATCTGCCAGCGATATCATGGTGACTTCAGCCCCCGCCTCTCTGGCCCCTTCTGCAGCGACATCGAGGATCGCCTGATTATACGAGTTCTTACGGGTACTGCCTGCAAAGGCCAGAAGTTTTGCCATGTTGTGCTCCAATAGTTTTTAATTTATCCCGTGCTGTTAGCTATCCGAAGTCAGAAGCAAACAGACGACAAAATGAATACAAACAAAAAAGGCAGTGTATTAGCACTGCCTTTTTAACGGTACGGTGACTGTTACATTTTTTCCAGTGTTTCGATACCCAGTAACGATAAGCCCTGTTCCAGTGTTCTGGAAACCAGTGCTGACAGTGCCAGACGGCTCTCCCGGGTTTTCTGCTCCGTGCCTTCTTTTAAGATAGGGCAGGCCTCATAAAATGACATAAATGCGCTTGCCACATCATACAGATAAGTACACAGCACGTGTGGTGTTGCATCACGGGATACCACGCCAACCACTTCCTCAAACTGCATCAGCAACACGGCAAGGTGATGCTCCTGTTTTTCGGTAAGCGTGATTTCACCCGGTAAAGTCGCCAGTGATACCCCGGCTTTGCGGAAAATACTTTTTACCCGCGTGTAGGCGTATTGCAGATAAGGCGCCGTATTGCCTTCAAAGCTCAGCATGGAATCCCAGCTAAACATATAGTCGGTAGTACGGTTCTTGCTGAGATCTGCATATTTCACGGCACCAATGCCCACTTTACGCGCGACTTCTTTAAGCTCGTCGCCACTTAAGTCGGTATCCCGCTGCGTGATCAGATTTGTCGCGCGCTCTACCGCTTCGTCCAGCAGTTCAGCCAGTTTGACTGTACCGCCAGAGCGGGTTTTAAACGGTTTGCCGTCGCTGCCTAACATCATGCCGAACGGGCAATGCTCATAGGTTTGCTCCGGCTTCATAAAGCCAGCCTTACGACCTACGATTTCAGTTTGTTTAAAGTGCAGCGCCTGACGGGCATCAGTCAGAATCAGTGTACGGTCAGCATTCAACTTCCCGCTTCGGTAGCGCATTGCCGCCAGGTCAGTCGTCGCATACAGGTAGCCGCCACCGGACTTCTGTACGATGTACACCGCAGGGTTACCTTCTTTGTCGGCAAGCTCAGGAATAAACACCACTTGCGCGCCCTGATCTTCCACCGCAATGCCTTTTTCTTTCAGGTCGGCCACCACGTTCGCCAGGTCAGCGTTATACGCCGACTCGCCCATGATGTCTTTGCGGGTCAGGCTCACATTCAGCTTTTCATACACTTCTTCAGAGTGCGCGATTGAGATATCGATAAACCGTTCCCATAACGCCAGGCATTGTGCATCGCCACCCTGCAGTTTAACCACGTATTCACGGGCGCGATCTGCAAAGCCTTCTTCTTCGTCGAAGCGGACTTTCGCTTCACGGTAGAAGTCTTCCAGATCAGACAATGCGGTTTCCGCCACTTCTTCCTGAAGTTTGTCAGACAGGTGCGCCAACAGCATACCAAACTGGGTGCCCCAGTCGCCCATGTGGTTCTGGCGAATAACGTTGTGGCCAAGAAACTCCAGCACTTTTACTACCGAATCACCAATAATGGTGGTACGCAAATGGCCTACGTGCATTTCTTTAGCAAGGTTCGGAGAGGAATAGTCCACAACCACATTTTGTTGCGGCGCTTTAGCGATGCCTAAACGCGGATCATGCAGCGCCAGCTCACACTGGTTCGCCAGCCAGGCGTCTTTTAAATGGATATTGATGAAACCCGGACCGGCAATTTCCAGCTTCTGGGCCACATCACCGAGCGTTACCGCATCGAGGATTTTCTCAGCGATGTCGCGCGGCTTCTGCTTCATTTTTTTGGCCAGTGCCATGGCGCCGTTGAACTGGTACTCACCAAATTCAGGGCGCGCGCTGCGCGTTACCGGTACCGGCGCGTCTTCAACGCCTAATGTCTCTAAAGCTTCGGTAAACCGGCTAACCAATAGTGCATGTATATTCATAGGTTGTCTTTGTCTTAATGTTCGCGCGTTTTCTTAAATTCGATGTCCGGATAGCGTTCCTGCGCCAGTTGCAGGTTCACCATGGTCGGTGCAATGTAAGTGAGGTTGTCGCCGCCATCCAATGCCAGATTTTGCTCAGCTTTTCGGCGGAACTCATCCAGTTTCTTTTCGCTGTCTGAGTACACCCAGCGCGCCGTGCTCACATTGATATGCTCGTACAGGGCATCCACATTATATTCTGCTTTCAGACGGGCAACCACCACATCAAACTGCAGTACCCCTACCGCCCCGACAATCAGGTCGTTATTTGCCATCGGCCGGAATACCTGAACCGCGCCTTCTTCGGAAAGCTGGATAAGGCCTTTCAGCAACTGCTTTTGTTTTAGTGGGTCGCGCAGGCGAATGCGTTTAAACAGCTCTGGCGCAAAGTTAGGGATACCGGTAAAGCGATAGTTTTCACCCGCCGTGAAGGTGTCACCGATACGGATTGTGCCATGGTTGTGCAGGCCGATAATATCGCCGGCATAGGCTTCTTCCAGCAACGAGCGGTCGCCCGCGAGAAAGGTCAGCGCATCGGAGATACGAATGTCCTTGCCAATGCGCGAGTGGCGCATCTTCATGCCTTTTTCATATTTACCCGACACGATTCGACAGAACGCAATGCGGTCCCGGTGTTTCGGATCCATATTCGCCTGGATTTTAAACACGAAGCCACTGAACTTGTCGCTGCTGGCGTCAATAGTGCCGTCTTCGGTTTCCCGTCCCTGCGGGGCTGGTGCCCACTCAATCATGCCGTCCAGCATGTGATCGACACCAAAGTTACCTAACGCGGTACCGAAAAATACCGGTGTAAGCTGTCCATCTATAAACAGTTCCTTGTCAAACTCGTTTGAGGCGCCACGAACCAACTCCAGTTCATCCCGCAATGTCTCCGCCAGATCGCCGCCAACCGCAGTATCAACGTCCGGATTATCCAGGCCTTTGATAATACGGACTTCCTGAATGGTGTGACCCTGACCGCTTTTATACAAAATCACTTCGTCACGGTACAGGTGATAAACGCCCTTGAAGCTTTTACCACAGCCAATTGGCCAGGTAATAGGGGCGCACAGGATATCCAGCTCTGTTTCAACTTCGTCAAGCAGTTCCATCGGGTCACGAATGTCGCGGTCCAGCTTGTTCATGAACGTCAGAATGGGAGTGTCGCGCAGACGGGTGACTTCCATCAACTTACGGGTGCGATCCTCAACCCCTTTTGCCGCATCAATCACCATCAGGCAAGAGTCAACAGCCGTCAGAGTACGGTAGGTATCTTCAGAAAAGTCCTCGTGTCCCGGTGTATCGAGCAGGTTCACCAGATGGTCGCTGTAGGGAAACTGCATTACCGAGGTGGTAACCGAGATCCCACGCTCTTTTTCCATTTCCATCCAGTCCGACTTGGCGTGCTGACCGGACTTTTTGCCCTTTACGGTTCCGGCAGTTTGTAGCGCGCGACCGAACAACAATACCTTCTCGGTGATCGTCGTTTTACCGGCGTCAGGGTGCGAGATGATAGCAAAGGTCCTTCGCTTATTGATTTCATTAAGAAAATCTTGGTTTGCCATGTATAAATTCTTTTAGTTTGTACACGGATTTGTACACACTTTTGGAAGTACTCTCTTTTCAGTTCTTCGCTTGTCAAATCCGTCGTGTTAATCGTAATTGGCCGCTATTTTCGCTGATCTTGACTTTATAAACAATCAATGGTTATCTAATCGGTTACCATTTACTCTCAGCGTGCACCAATGCTCAGTTGTAGCTGTTTGCAATCGTTGCTTCTTCAGCTAATGAACAACTGTGGCTAAACCACAAATTCCTTCGCTACCAGAAATCGATGATAGCTTGTCGTACTACACCGATGATGGTGCAGTTGCCGTTGATCGGTATTGCAGGGTATTGCGGGTTCAAAGGTTTTAGATACTTCTGTTCACCATCAATAACCAACTGCTTAAAGGTTGCTTCTTTCGAATCATCCAAACGCGCAACAACCAATGAACCTGAAGAGTAAGGTAACTCAGGATCAACAACGATCACTGCCCCCTCAGGTATGGATTTTTTTCCGCTTGGATTTTCCATACTGTCGCCTTTTACGCGAAGTGCGAAACAACCCTCATGTGCTTTCCCAGTGACTTCACGCCACTCCTCAGCATCTTCATGGGCAAATCCCTCCGCTATTTCAGTCCAATCACCGGCCTGAACCCAGTTAATGAGAGGAATTCTTCCCTTAATATCAGGCCCGACTTCTACATTACCGACCCCCAAGCCAATCTCGCCATCACCTGTGGCGAGCCAATGAGCATTCACGCGAAGCGCCTCCGCGATCTGCATGGTGTAACGAGACCTAGCCGATTTACCAGAGCAAATCTGGCTGATCGACTGCTGTTTGATACCAATGCGACGAGCCAACTCAGACTGAGTTACCCCAGTAAGCTGCAAGGCATGGTTTAGTCGTTCGGATAAAGTTTTCATAAGCCCGCATTCTACAAATAAAACTGTAGTCTTTCAACAATTTTAACTGTTGACTTATCTACAGTTTAAACTGTAACATTCAATCTTGTAACAGTTATTATTGTAACAGGAGACGGTATGGAAGTGTTCAAAACGACACAAAAACATCTCCGCCGTGCCATTGACTTGGTCGGCGGGCAATCAGCATTAGCAAGAGCCATCAACTCAAAACAGCAAAACGTCTGGTTTTGGTTGAATAAATCAGGGCGTGTTCCCGCTGAATTCGTTTTACCCATCGAACAAGCTACGCAAGGACAGGTAACCCGATCTCAGTTAAGACCGGACATCTATCCCGAATGCCCAAGCGAGCTGAAAGCCAGTAACCAGTAGGATTAAGGGCAAATAATGGTCAGCATTTTACGTAAACACAAAAGCGAGTTCCTCCATGCGTGATTATGGCAAGGTCTATACCCGCTTTTGGCTAAAGCAAAATGTTTTGTCCTGGAGTGACTCAGCGAAGTTGCTAGGACTGTATTTGCTTACATGCCCACATTGTAATTTGCTTGGCTGCTTTCGACTGCCGATTGGTTACGTTGCTTCTGACTTGAACTGGGATGAGCAACAGGTTGCCAAGACGTTAAGTGAGTTAGAACAAGATCAGTTCCTGATTCGTTGCGAGGGATCTGGTTGGACTTTGATTCGAAGCTTTCTGAAGCACAACCCAATCGAAAACCCAAACCAAGGTAAGGCAGCCTTTCGGTTGCTTAAAGATGTACCTGCCGACTTCATTGGTATGGCATCGCTTTTGAAATCTCTTGCCGCTTTTCAAGCTCGGCTACCAGAAGAATTTTCATCATTGTTTATGCCTGATGGCAACCCGGTAAGGGACTCTCAACGGTCGGATGACTCTGAGAGAAGCAATAAACCAACAGTTAAAACTGTTGACCACATACAGTTTGAAGACTTCTGGGATGTACAAATACGCAAAGAAAAAAAAGCGAAAGCCAAAGAAGAATGGCTACGCATGGGCCTCAATGAAGACCATGAACTCGCCTTGGAAGTGCTAACACGCTGGAAAGAGCAACGAGACAACCGATTACAGTATCAAGATCGGACTAAGACCCCTATGCCACATAACTGGCTTTTAAACCGGCAATGGGAAGACGAGTACGTTCGCATTGATGAAGTACAGCAATCATCGACGAGCCTAAAGGGCAGCAATCACCAATTGAATATTGAAGAAAGCAATCGCCGCATTGCTGAAAGCTGGGCCGGACCAGGTATTCGGGAGGTTCGTTCAAGTGCAGGAGGTTGATAAACGCGAGTTTGCTGAAGTTTGGGGAGCAGCTTGGGCCATGTATGGCAAAAGCGTATCACCACAATTGCTATCCATCGCATTTGAAGCCCTTCGTGCTTATAGCATTGAAGAAGTGCGAATCGGTCTGACTCGGCATATTCAATCACCGGATACTGGGCAATTTTTTCCAAAGCCCGCTGACGTCATCAAGCATATCGACGGCAACTCAGGTTCAAGAGCCATGGTTGCTTGGAACAAAGTTGACAAGGCTGTTCGTCAGGTTGGCGCTTGGACATCCGTGATGTTTGACGATGCGCTTATCCACCGCGTGATTTCAGACATGGGTGGATGGGTTGAACTCTGCAAGGTTGATGACAGGGAATACCCCTTTAAGCAAAAAGAGTTTTTAACACGCTACCAGGCTTACTTGCTACGGGACGAAGTGGGTGAATACCCAAGGCTATTACAGGGTATTGCAGACCATCAGAACCAGCAAAAAGGATTTGATATGCAAGCGCCTGTTGCCGTAGGCGACTGGTCAAAAGCGGCACAAGTTTATACGAGAGGCATCGCCGACTTTAGCGCAGTGCCATTAAAAAGAATAAGCCCGAAAGCCATTCAGGCGCTTCTCGGAAATCAATTAGAGGACAAAAATGAAAACGATTAAAGCAAAAACCATTGCCCTAGTGATAGCCATGTCCGCAAGCACTTCAGTCTATGCGTTTCCGGGCTATCAGTGGGAAAAAGCAGCACAAAGCGTTGGTATTGATCCAGTCATGCTCTACGCCGTTGCCTTGGCTGAGTCGGCCTCACATCGTGGTCTCAACATGACCAGTCCATGGCCATACGCAATTCGCAATGGTTCAAACGCAACCTACGCCAAATCTAAGACAGAAGCAGAGCAACTGTTAAACCAGGCACTGCAAGAGACTGAAAAATATCAGCTCGATATTGGCCTTATGCAAATCAATTTGCATTGGCATGGGCATCGGGTGAGCTCAGCAGCGGAACTGCTAGACCCCATCACCAACCTTACGGTCGGCTCAAGTATTTTGGCCGAAGCAATCAAGTCTTCACCAAATGATTTAGAGCTTGGCATAGGCCGCTATCACAGTTGGAACGAAGATCGTGCACGCTGGTATGGGCAAAGAGTGCTTTCTATCTATCGCAATATTTTACATGAACTGGAGGTCCGTCAATGACAACCAATCAACAAGACTTCTATCAATTAAATTTGGCGTACCTACACGCAGCACGTGAATTGGCGCGCATTGATCCGCAAGAGGCGGTCTTGCGCTTTGGACTTACACGCGACGTGGTGGATGCACTGATTAATGCCGGTGTTGACGACCTGCAACGAGTGGCGACCTCATCATTCATGCTGTTTCAACCAAGGGGTAACCAAAGCCAACTGATTGAGATGGTGAAGAGCAAAGGTACAGGTATCCCAAGAATCGCTTATTTATTATCAACCCTAAACAACAAGGGGGATGCATGATTGATAACCTGTCCAAAAGTGAGCTGTTTACCCGAGCCTCGCTGCTTATTAAGTACGGATTTCGAACGACCATTATCGCGCTCGATACAGGTTTGCCAATCCACATTATCAGAAGGCTGCACAAAGAAGTGACTGGCAAGTCACCTTGTCCTGGTCAATTGCCAGAATCTGATGCCATCGTTAAAAGCAGAAGAGCCCTAGTTGAAGGCTCCCTGCTGATGGCGCTTTATGTCAATATTGGTGGTGATAATGTCTACAAGAAATTAAATATCGATGCTTTGATGAAGGCTTACGATGCGTACTTGGTTGCAAGAGAAGAGGCAGATCTTCCAGCTGAGATCCCCTGGAAAAAACTGACCATCAATGAAGGTTGGGTTCTAGCTCGTGATTTAAGATCACAGCTTGCATCCTTACACCGGTGTCGATGCGGCAGTCTGTATTTGACGGTATCTCAACAGCGCATTCAGCTTAAATGTCCTGTGTGTGAGATTATGGCCGAGCAAACCACTAGAGCACTTTTTGAGAACTAACATGCTGATGCATGATTTGATTGTGCACCGCCCGTGCACTTTGAGAGTACTAAGATGATAAAATTACTTAAATCTTTACCAGCACGCTGCTGGTTTATATCACTGGGGCTTTTTCTGGCGACTTTGGCTGCGGCTCATTTTTTTCCCTCAGAAATATTAACGGCATCTGCCAAGTTAGCGGCTTTGCCATTTCTGATTTGCACCGTCGTTTTTTTCAGCTACTTGGGATTCAAAGCGACCTGTAATCCCATCGGACTTATAGCCATCATCACTATGCTTGTAGCAATCGCATATTGGCAAGCGAGTTGGACAATTTTATGTGTCGGTTTAGCCTTCTTAGGCTTAAGCGGACTAATCCATTTATTTCAAAGACAACTGAAAGATACCGGTCGAGAACTAAGCCTGAGCGAAAAAAAATATTGGTACTGGGTAAACGAATTTGCAGATGGTCGCTCATCTATCCTCCCTAAAAAAACAAGGTCATAGTAAATTGACTGCTTTTTTACTTATACTCAAAAAATTGATTGGCACTTTCGTACTACGAATGAAAAATGCCATTTCCATCAATGAATACGGATCAACTCAAGTTCGTTACCCAGCACAACAGGACAGTTCTTTGACATCCTTGTTAAAGGTTTGGGCGCAGAGCTTCAAACCCTCCACCATAGTCAGGTAAGGGAAAAGCTGGTCGGCTAATTCCGTCACCGTCATACGGTTGCGGATCGCCAGCGCCGCACTCTGGATCAGTTCTCCACCTTCATGCGCCAGAATCTGCGCCCCGATCAGGCGGCCAGTGGCTTTTTCCGTCACCAATTTGATAAAACCATCGGTCTCGAAATTCGCCAGTGCGCGCGGCACGTTCTCCATCTCCAATACACGACTGTCGGTTTCAATGTCTTGTGCGTTGGCTTGCTCTTCCGTGAGCCCAACAGTTGCCACCTGGGGATCGGTAAAAATCACTGCTGGCATGGTGGATAGATCCAGTTTGGCGTATCCGCCCGTCATGTTGATGCCGGAACGGCTACCGGCGGCCGCGGCGACATAGACGAATTGCGGCATGTTGCAGCAGTCTCCGGCGGCGTAAATACCGGGAACATTCGTTTCCATGCGTTCGTTAACAACGATTTCGCCCTTTTTGTTGGTCGTAACACCCACCGCGCCCAGATTGAGTTGGCAAGTATTGGCGTGTCGCCCGGTGCTTACCAGCAAACGATCGCAGCGTAGATCGCCCGCGTTAGTTTCCAATGTAAATTGGCTTCCATCGTGGGTCACCTTGGTAGCTTGCGTACTGTTTAATACTCGAATGCCTTCTTTTTCAAAACATCCGGTGAGTTTTTCACCGAGCAAGGGATCTTCCCGATAAAGCAATGTATGTCTTGCTAATATGGTGACTTCACTGCCTAAACGGCGATAAGCCTGGGCAATTTCCAGCGCTACAACCGACGAACCAATCACGACCAGGTGCTGCGGCAATTCCTGAGCAAACAGCGCTTCGGTAGAGGTCCAATAAGGTGTTTCAGTTAAACCATCAATAGGAGGAATGGTTGGCGTGGAGCCGGTAGCGATCAGGATTTTATCGGCGTGAACTGCCTGCTCGGTTCCATCATTTTTTCTGACTATCAGGGTGTTGGCATTTTTAAATTGCGCCCAACCTTTAAGTAAACTAAGCGCAGGATTTGTCTCCAGAATATTCTGGTACTTTGCCGCGCGCAGCTCTTCGACCCGAGCGGTCTGCTGCTGAGTCAACAAGGCTCGACTCAATTGGGGCGCATGATTTTCCAGTCCGGTAAAGGGATTATTGCGTTGCTGCTGAGCCAATTGAGCGGCGCGGATTAGAATTTTTGAGGGTACGCAGCCGACATTCACGCAACAGCCGCCAATCACATCGGCTCCCTCAATAAGAGTGACCTTGGCACCACCTTCAGCGGCTTTAATAGCGCAGGCAAAAGCGCCGGAACCCGTACCGATAATCGCCACATGTTGAGTTTGGTTGCTTTCAGTGTTGCTTGCATTTTCGTTGTCACAGCAGTCGTTCGGTGAAGTAATTTCTTTTGCAGTGCCAGTGGATTCTTTTGCGATATAACCGAGAGCTTCTATTGCTCCAATGAGAACGGTTACGCTGACCCCACCGTTCGTGGTGATCGTTGCTCTGGCGTTTTCATAAGATATTTCAACCTTATTAACGCCTTCGATCGCATCGAGTGCTTCTTTAACGTGGGCGACGCAACTTGGACAGGTCATCCCTTCTATCGATAGTAAGATCATTCGTTTTCCTCAAATAGTAGTCAGGCATTGCGTCGTGTTAAACAGCACAGCTGTCATCATCACAGCGTTTATTCGCCGGTGAAAAAATATCCCAAAGCGATACGGCAACCATCAGGCCTAATGCTGAATAGGTGACATAGCTGCTCCAGCCGTACTGGAAAAACGGATAGAGCGATAACAGCAATAAAATGGGGCCGGCCACACCCAGCGCACTACGGTGCCATTGCCGGTGGCTGAACCAGCCAAGTCCGTTGAGTACCAAGGCAATCCAGGCAAACAGGGGTAATAGCGTGCTAACAAACAGACCTTCCCATTGGCTGAGAAAACCCAGTCCTACCGCAGCGCCCAGACTGGCAATGGCCGGGAAACACATGGCGCATCCCATAGCAGAAACCAGCGCGCCCAATGAGCTAATCTTATCGCCGAACCGGGTCAGTAACCGTATTAGCATTTCTATGCTTTACTCCTTGAGCGTTGACGGATAACCCGCGTTAGTGGTGGCTTCGGTCAGTGCTTTTACCGTGGTTTTTTCGTCGTCGAAGGTGACCACCGCCAGTTTGGTCTTAAAGGTCACTTCGGCTTTACTGACGCCATCGACTTTTTGTAAGGCTTTTTCCACGGTAAAGGGACAGGTCACACAGTTCATGGTTGGGACTTCCAAAGTAACTGTTTTCGGGGCAGCTAAAGCGTTCAGGCTGGTCAGTACGAACAGGGACATTAGGGCGAGTGTTTTCATAATTTTCTCCAAGAGCAAGCCATAAAGATTTAATCAAAATAAAAGGTTAGAAATCGTCATCAGGCAAACCAGACAATCCAATAATTACTGGTGACTAAAACCAACGCAGTCAGTGCCGTTAACCAAAAGATCACCTGCCGACGTTTTCGCACTTGAGGAACTGCACAGGCGGTGCCTGGCTCACAGTCCTCGACGGGGCGATAGACCTTCCAGCCTGCGAAGCCAAATAAGGCTAAAACCAGCAGGATAAAAATGGGACGATAAGGTTCTAACAAGGTTAAATTACCAATCCAGGAGCCACTCACGCCTAGCAGCAACAAGACGAAAGGACCAGCGCAGCAAAGACCAGCGCCAATAGCGGCAATAACACCGCCGATGATTGGAAAGTTGGGATTACTTTTTGACATAACTCACTCTACTTATCGTACTTTAGTAAAACAAGCTTAAACCCCGTACCCAACTACGGAGTCAAGATAAAATTTGACTCATTATTAATCTTCAGGAAGTAGGGAATCAATAATGGGACAGTGGGATTGGTTAGTATTAGAATTACACTCATTCAATAATTCTGTGAGAACGGTTTCTAAGCGGCGAAGACCTGCTATTTTGGCTTTCACACTTGCAAGCTTGTGTAAAGTCATTTCTTGCACTTCTATACAGGGAGTGTCATTAAGGCTGAGTAAATTGGAGATTTCTTCCAAAGTGAACCCAAGATCTTGGGAACGTTTAATGAATTTTATTCGGTTTAATGTTGCCAAAGGATAAAGTCGGTAGCCTAGATGCGGTTTTTCAGGTTTTTCTATAAGACCACGTCGTTCGTAATAACGAACAGTCTCAACATTGATACTAGCTTGTTCGGCTAATTTTCCAATTGTGTACATGTGATATATTTCTCCGTATCTAAGTACGGAGAAATATATCCCTATCTACGTAATTAAGCCATAAAACTTCGTTAGCCTTGAGCTTCTACTCCTTGTTTTATTTATTTCCTGATGCCTGGTTATATGCCCTAATATCGATCAAGTTGTTCTGAGCATAATCTCCCGCAAGGGATGCATTTGAGATCACTGCAATCTGCTTATCCACAAATGCTTTATCTTCATCAGACACACTGTCAGAGATGTAAGCGCCACTCTCATCCTTTTGACGATACTCATTTAGCATTTGCTCCCTTAGACCAAGCATTTCAGGCGACCAACTCGATGAGTCTTCAGAATTGAAAACGCGCCCCGCCAAACCTTCATTGAAAGCTTGAGCGAAAACTTGACTTTGAATCGGGGTCAATCCCATTCTCTGCCCTTCGCTGTATGCTTCCTGTTTAAAATCATCAGCATACTGCTCTAGAAACTCACCATATCGATTGTTAACTGCCGCACCGAATGCCCCCGCCAACATGGCTTCAGACTTAGTGCCCCAGTTTACTTCGGAGGCATACTGCGAACTCGATCCACTGTATGCATCATTAAACGCCGTCAATGGGTTTTCCAAAGAGGTTCCTGCATCAACGGCGGCTTTTAAGCCATCCCAGGTTGATTTGCTGGCCACAGTAGCGTTGTGCAAGAAACCTCGTGAGCCAGGATCTTCAAGCGCTTGTTCTTTGTAACTCTCATAGTCTTCGCCAAAGTGATTCAGGGTATGCAGAGCTGCATCAGTATGCTTGCCACTGAAATCACCGATAGCACTGGCGCTGTTGAAGAACATTTCAGCACCTGAGACTCCGCTATCATCAGCCATAATGCGAGATCGCCACTGAGAGCCAGCTTCACTGTTGAGTCCAGATTGATAGGTACTTGTGTCAGAAGCTACGGCCTGCTGGGCTTGTTGCTGATGCGCATTCAGCTGTCCATCTACACCAGAAAGATTGGTTTGGTAAGCGGATTGAGCCGAATTGAACTGCGTTTGAACTGTTGCAGCATCCTCATAGCCTCCCAGAACACCGGATTCAACTTGGCTTTGAGTGCCACCAAAAGTAGGTGCAGTTGATGACAAGCCTTCATTAGAGCGTGGCTGAATAGATCGTAAATCGGCTCCGGTAGCCATGGCCATAACAGTCATTGCTGCTTGATAGTCATTGTCTCGTTCAGCGGGCGTCGAGGAGTTGCTATAGGTTAAAGACTCCATAGCTGCGGCCACATACGCCTGATTATCATCAGGTAGCAAGCGCTGATACATTGGAAGGTTTTCACGTAATCGGTTACCTGCTTCAACATGCTGGTTCATATAGCGACCTAAATAATCCATGACTTCAGGATTATCCGCTGCTAATCGAGTTAACGTCGCACCATCCGTGTTCCTTTGTCCTGATAGACTGTAGCTGGCCTGATCAAGCTCACTAAAGCGGTTTGATGCCGTGATAACGTCTTGTGCTGAACTCTGAAGTGACTGATAGTCTTGGTTAGACAACGACATTTCAACGCCAGAACGTCTTGAATCTGAAAGGTCCTTAACCATTGCATCGCGATACTCAGCACGTCGTGAATCACTCGATGCCAAGCTTTGCATCTCCCCAGTGAGCGTATTTGCGGTCGTAGATCGAGAACTGCCTTCTGACGACTCAACTTGGCCACTAAAGTTTCCACCTAAATCCAAGCCTGCTCGTAGCCGTGATATTTTTGGCACTCTTGAGGATTCAGGCTTATCGACTCCAGGCAAGTTACCTTGTGGGGAGTCATTCCCCCCTGTACCAAGTAATCTTCCCAAGAACCCTTTATCTGCTACTTCTTTATCACCGGTATTTGTAATGGTTCCATCTCCACCGACCCTTAGGCCTCCCGATAACACGCCCGATACCAAGCCACGTACAGCGTCTTTTTTATCGTCTCCGAAACCATACCGTGTTTGCAGGTCATCAGTAACCTGATTAACAACGGCGCTAGATGCGGAATTAGAAGAACCGATCTGACGTCCAACTGAAGACAGGTTGTCGTAACTTAGCTTTTCACCAAAGGTTCGACTCATGGTATTGCCAACCTGACGGCTAAAGGCTTGAGTTGCCTGAGTCATGGATTCTTTTGCAGAGCCGACCATTGAACCCACCGCATTTCCGACAGAGAAACTGCTAAGTAGGTTTGACGCGCCGGTCATAGCAGAACCAGTGAGGGCTGAATTTTGGAACATTGACTGTGATTGCATCACCGGGGCATTTTTCGCGACATCTGGACTTGCCATCTTTTCATCAATGGCATCACCGTTTTGAAGACGTCCAGCCAAGTGGGTTGCAGTTATTGCTGAGCCATACACGAGCATGAGCGAAATTGCCGGAACACTCGACGCCAACATGCCGCCAGTAGCTATCCAGGTTTGCAGCACTGAATCCATCTGCATCATCCCAGCAAAAGATGGCACTTCTGTACCTGCAAAGGCATCAAGAGCCGACATTTTCCCTGCAACGGTTAAATGAATATACAGGTTAATGATAGCCATGACAGGCATCCAAAGTTGAATCCAAAGCAGGATTAACAAGTACTTCCCAGCCATTCGCATCCCGATTTGGCCAAGGGCTATCACAAAGGCCATCAAAGGGGTGATGGCGTAAATGAAACCCTCAAAAAACGTCATCATCGGACGAACGATACTTTGGAAAAGAGTCTGCTCCGCCGCCCATTGTGTATTGCGCTGTTCAATCGCTTGATTAACCATAACGGCGGCGGTGAAAGCTTGATCATCCATATACTTGCCCGTCACGCTTTGCTCATAAATAGGCAAAAGCACTGACGCGGTCATGTACTCTTGGGTGTTAACCGAAGCCAAACCAAGGTTATTCAGTGCATTTCGGATCACGTCATCAGTGTCAGTGGCTGACGAAGTCCCCAATGAGGCTGACAGAACCTGTTTAAGCCTCGGAATGAAGGTTGATTCTGTCATGAGTTTCAGTTGGCTATAGGCATCGGTGCAGTCCAGATCGCTACTGCTACCACTGAGCATGATGCGTGTGCCATATATGCGCGAATCAAACCTAATCGCAGTCATCGGGTTAGGATCACTCAGCACCTGATCTAGGTTCTTTTGGCCGATGTCGATGCCAATCAAGGTGCATTCTTTGATGTAGTTAAACCACGATTGCTCGATATCTGAGCCACCGACACGATTTGCATCACCCAACCCCGAGCGATCCATCACCTGTTTTCTCACTTTAATCAGTGACTGTAAACTGGATGCAAAGCCGTATTCCGTCATGGCGGGAGTTGAGAACGCCGTTTCAAACAATCGCGTGATTTGAAAGCCGACAGTTGAAATCGTACTGCCTGCGGCAGCAACACCGATGGGCACATTATCAACCACTCGAACTTGTCCCGTGTACGCATCCTCAATGCTCACTCGGGTACTGGGTCCAAACATGGTTGCAAAGACTAACCATGAGACTAAAACGTGTTGAAAGTTAATGCCACGACCGCCTTGCATTAAGGCCTGAACAGAGACCATCAATACCCCAATGAGCAAGCCAATGCGAACCATTGAAGTAAAGTCGCCTGTACCAGTAATCATCGCGACAGCGTTCAAGACCTGCTCTAAAAATGCCGAATCCCCGATGGAATAGATCTCCCACATGACCTATTCCCCCAGTGCCGTAGATTTAACGGTGTAATAACGCTGTTTGCGAATGGTCTGAATCACCTGGTTAAAATGCGCCAGCAATTCTTGCTCTGAGCCGTATCTTCGCTGCAACGCAGCGTACTCCTCATTGATTTGGCGACGTGCACGTTCAAGGTCTTCCGTTAATAACTTCGCATAGGCATGATCTTCCACACCGGAGGTACTTCTAGCTGCATTGAGCATGTCTTCAACCAATGCTCGCGCCATCTCAACAGCAATAAATGGTGCCGTTCGTGAAGCAAACGACCTAGCGGCCCCTTCATTTAATGCAGAAAGTGTTCGAATCATGCCGCCAATGCTCGCAGGAGCCGATGTCATAAAAGCCTTTTCGGTGGTGCTAGCAGCTCCTGTATTTCGAGCAAACTTAAAAATAATGCCGTTACTGGAACCTGTACCAAGAAGTAAATTTTCTACTTGGGTTGATAACCCCGTCAGGGTCACGTTAGTGATTGTCGGATTCAGACAGCCGTCTTGTGTCACTGTGTCACATCGGTACATAGCGACGTTACCGCCGTGAATTAGATGCTCAATAGTCACTTTATTGCCATTCAGTCTGGTCAGTTTCGGGGCTTTACCTTGGCCATCAGCGGCATTAGCTAGATCACCAACAATGATCGAACCAGTCACCGACATAACTGCTTCAAGAAAACGGTCATCCCCCGATGCAAACCAGCTTGATGCCGAATGACGTTTCAGTGCTCGCCAAACCAAATTACCTTTAATCGTTCTGTTTACATCAGATGCCGCGACACTCGAAGCGTTCTCATATGGGTTCTTACCATTGGACTCACTCCAACTGGTAAAAATGTCCCCAGCCCCTTTAAGTGAGCTCAACATGCTGGCTTCTGTTTGCCCCTTTTTACCAAAAGCAGCCAGGGTATCGTTCACGACTCCCTGAGCCATTTGACAGGAATTACCAAAATACTCGTTCAACTGCTGGATTTTCTTTTGCAGTGTCTCCATGTGCTGAGAGCATTTCTCACACATAGCACTGAGCGCCAATTGGAATGCATACCCCTTGGCGTTTGCAGCAACAGAGCGAAGTAATTGAACAAACTGATCCGCGTTAACAAATGACAAACTTCCCGCGAACATATCAATGCCGCCACAACCGGCTTGGAATGACGGTGGCACCATAGAGACGAGGTTCTCGTTCATGATCCTGTTACGAACAACAACGCTTCCTCCAGATATAACGCCACGCCGCTGACTCTCGAATACACCAGGCGCAGTGGTGTTGGTCATTGAACCAAACAACTGGTTCATCTCCTGTTGCAAGCTTGCTTGGCTCATAGATGAAAAACCAATCGCACAGGCGATTAGCGATACTCGGATTACTTTTTTCATTGTTATAACCCTCCTTGTGCACGCAGATAGCGAACAAGGAACTCAGGGTCCTGTAATATCTTTTCGTTAAGCTCTTGGGCTGACATCGCGAGTGACACGCCGGGTTGAACAGGTCTGGTGGCATAGTAAGTTTGATCGTCAATCCAACCGGCTTGATGGGCTGCGAGAATGATTCGATTATTGAGCTCATCAAGGCTCATTGCGCCTTGTCCAATCGGAGTAATAACGTTAGGCGGGTCAACTAAGAACACGGCAGGGACAGTCGTAACGGACAAGGATTGTGCTTGTCCTGAATCGACTTTGTAATTGGGAAACTCTCCACCGGGTAAAGGCAAGCCATCGACAGCAATAGCAAACACCTCGAACCCATAGTTCAAGGCCATAGATTCGATGATAGGCGCTTGAGCATGGCAATAAGGGCAATCCGAACGATAGAAAAAGAACAAACCAGCCCGCTTCGCTACTTCACCTAAAGCTACATCACGTTGAGCGCCAGCTTCTCGATCCATCCGATTGGCAGCATAGGTCGCCAAGGGTCTGCGACTGATTTCATCCAAAACAGGATCGCCCATGACCACCTGCTGACTAACATCAGCAAACTGTGAGCCCTTATCCATCATGACGCGCTGGAGATACAGATAGGCTCTGACGTTCTCATTCGTCGGCTCATCAATTGCCTTGTCCATGAACGACTGCATGTGCTCACGAAACCAGGCAGCACTGAAAGGCTTTAGCCCGTCCTTAGTGGGCTCCACAACACCAGATTTCGGCTTCATTAGGTCTTCAGACTCGGCTGGCTCGGGAATGACCTGATACCAAAACCAACCTTCCTGACCACGCTGATAGAATTGCCCATCACTAGCATAGGCGGGCAAGATGAATAGAAAGAAAATAATGATTGGGATGGTCACCCATAGGATGAACCAAGGTAACAAAGGCGTTCTCATTGTCAGCTCCAGAAATTTCACAGAGCTAACATGCTAAAGATCCCCGTAAGAGCGATTGGCCAGATAGATGAAGGAATCGTGTGTGTTTCTGACTATCTATTAAACACTGTTACTAACGTAAGTGCTTTGGCTGATGGCACCATCACAAAGTGCATACCAGAGCTCCCATGACACCAAAACTCTGCCTGTACGAAATATTTTTTTGCTTTCTTTGAAGCTATACATTCTGGCAATAAAGATTTTGCCAATTCTGTGCTACACAATTTAGCGCACAAAGCCTTCCAAGGATGCTTAGGTACACCGCCTGAAAGCCGTTCCACAAACCTTTCCAGTGCATGACGAGTCACCACGACAGGCCCAATGTTCGGAACGTTGATGACCTCATCGATTTCTCTCACGGTAGCATTATCGACGCTGTATTCTTCGAAGGAATATGAGAGCCAATCTTCCCGTTTCTCTACCGATATCTGTGCTTCCTGGTATCGAGTGAGCAAAAACCTAGTCAGGCTGTAAAGTGAATGCTGAGTTGAGCGTTGTTTCTGTAACTTTTTGATAGCTCCTTTACTGACCCGGATTTGAAGCCCATTACCGCTTCGGTTACTCCCCATCACCTCTTTCACTGACAGTAGGTGATGAATCGCATAGAGCTCAGCTGCAATTGGCTTTTGCTGCTCAGTTAGCTTGTCGTATTGCTCACCTAAATCGACCTTTAGTTCACCACCTCTTCGAAGGCCGGTCTTCCAGTAAACCGTAAACTCACCATCAATCTGCTTTGTTAACAGGGTTAATACCATCATGTTTGTTTCTCCTATTGGTTATCTATTTTTCATTCTCCATGATTTTTCAAATATGCAAGGCGCAAAAAAAGGGGCCGAAGCCCCTTAGATCAGATATGAACTTTCGGAAAGCCCATGGCTCCGTAAACATTCAGCACATCATTCCAATCCCAACTTTTCACGCCAAGTGACGTTGGTATCGGAGGGATCAGAACTTGTGTCAGAATGCCTTTTTGCCAGGCTTTTTTCTTGAGTTCATTCGCTGCATTCAGGCCGGTCTCAGAGAGATCGTGATCTGCCCAGATGTACAGCATTTTCACATTACTTGGTGGTTCAAACCTAGCCAGTAGCGTTGCATTCACAACCGACCAACATGTCTGTCCCGTAGCTCTGGTAACCGCTAAAGCTGTTTCGATGCCTTCAGAAACACCTAATACCTCACCAGGCTCACCTATCGGAATGGCACCACCAGTGATTGTTCTGTCACTTGGTATCGGCATCATCTTTTTAGGCTTTTCAACCGGCGCTTTGAATCCATCTTCACTTAGGTAGATCCGATGAAACGTGGCCGAACGCCCTTGCTGAGTAACGATTTTACCTAGCAGCGCTGGGTAGCTATCGATAAACAAGCCATCTTCATCATGGTAAGGCAAGTTTGGATGATACCTCAGCACCGAATCCCATTCAGGACGAAGCCGGGTAACAATGCCACGACGATGCATGTAGTTCCAAACTGGTTGCGCACGAGTATCTGCAAGAGAAAACGTTTCTCCCCAGGTTTGATTCAAGCGATGGATAATCGCTTTGTCCTCGTCCTGCTTTCTAGCCTTCCAATCAACTGCGTTACTCGGTATTGGCCGAATAGGCGCTTGTATTTGTCCGGGTTGAATACCAAGAACCTGGCCGATTGCTTCAATAGACTGAGCAAAGTTCCATCCATTAATCCAAGACAACAGTTCAAAACCATCATGAAAGATACCGCAGGTGTTACAAACGCCACCTCCGGTATATTCAGCATCTTTGAATAGCCTAAAGCCATCACGACCGCCATGAACAGGACAAGCCACATGACGGCCCTTTCGAGCAATGGCGGCATCAAGTTCTGGCACCAATACCGCTAATACTTGAAGCCATTGGCCATTAAGATATGGCCTTACTGTTTCAATTTGTAAAGGTAACGCCATATAACCTCCTTAAGTAAAAAGCCGACTCCTACCACTGGTGGTAAAAGTCAGCTTGGGTCCTGCATTGAGCCGTTTGGTTAATGCAGGAACGTTAGTCAAGCTGGATACCATGTCGTCTTAATAGCCACATGATGGAATCACGAAGCACATCAGGATCGACAACCGCAGCCATCGCGCAAACACGAAAGCAAAATGGCGTTAATTCGTCATTTTGAATCCACGACAACACATCCCTTCGCAATCGAGTACTGACACGACCGTCCAGCAATACACGGATCGCATCCAATAGAATGCCTTCGCGTAACTGCCAGATTTCCGTGTCAGACCAAGTGACTGGGGCATCATCAAACTCAAATAGAAATTCGAGCTGTGATGACGTGTGTTGATAGGACTGCTTTTGTGATGAAGGAGAATGGGCAATGCGCCCATTCATTAAAGATAACCGCGTTCGGCAAGCGAAACGCAGCCCTCGGATGCGACCACGACATGGTCAAGCGTTCGAATATCAACAAGTGACAAGGCGTCACGGAGTCGATGAGTGATGCGTTTATCAGCTTCACTGGGTTCAGGATCACCCGATGGATGGTTATGAACCAGTATCACTGCTGCCGCATTAAGTTCTAGCGCTCGTTTTGTTACTTCCCTTGGATAAACGCTCGCTGCATCTAAAGTGCCTTTGAACAGCTCTTCAAATCGAATAACGCGATGCTTTGTATCAAGAAACAGTACGCCAAAGACTTCGTGCTCATACTCGTGCATCAGTGTTTGCAGGTATGAGAACGCCGACGATGGCTGTTCAATTTTTCGACCTTTACTCAATCGACCACGGGCAAGCTTGAGCGCCATATCTAAGATATCCGCTTCAGTCACTTGCTCAGGAACGATGTAAGTACCGGCTTCTTCGCCAGCTAAGAACTTTCTGTTTTTCATAGGAGTCTCCAAAAAAAACGGAGACGAACCCATGCCCAGGCGGGGACGGAATCGTCCCCGCAGGGTGGTAAAATGGATGTGGTTACTGAATTATCAGTTGTTGTGTTACTTCGAATAACTCACGCTTCAGATCTTTGACGTCGTTAATCACGATGCTTCGAGGAAAGAATTTCTCAACACTGCGTGTTTGAATCCCGATCCCCAGCAGCTCAAAGCCACTGCGTCTGCACCGGTCAACAATGTCATGCGTGGCAGCCCAATCATCTGGGTCACCATCCGTTAGCACTATCATTAGCTTTCGCTTCTGTTTTTGTGCCAACAAACTGTTTGCCGCAAACCACATAGCTTGTGCCATAGGCGTACAACCTCTTGGTTTTTGGTCAAAACAGGCGGCCCGATGTCGAACCGATTGCTTGGGCAATAACGCGATAGAAACTTCCTGATGAATACCAGGAAAATAACTGACCGCAGGTACAACACCCGGTATACCTTCCAATGCCATGGCTAAAGCCAAAGCGGCTTCATTGGCAACATGAAAATACTTGCGATTACCTTCGCCAATGGGCTTACCCATTGAGCCCGATATATCGACAAGCAAGTGCACAGCAGCATTAGGCGCAATGCGGGGCTGCCTTTGAATAAACAATCTCGACTCACCTGCTTGTGAAGCGGCAAGACGATGAGTTGCCACTCGAAGACCGTACCGTTTGGCATGATTCCGATTGTCCTGACTGGACTGAACCATGCCCCTAAGTCGGGCTCGAATTTGAGCCGACTCAGACGCCGATAAGGTCAAGATAGCCTCATCACCCAACATAGCTTGCTCTGCTTGGGGCAAACTGAGTGGAGTGACGCCCTGATGTCCTTCTGCTTGTTCCGACAACACTTCTGCCACTTGTGCAAAGGTATCGGGTTCAAAGTGAGCGGCACTGGCCTCTAAGGCTTGTCGCAAATTATCAGCTTGATCAGAGTTATCTGAATCACTCGTTTCAGCAGCATCCCCTGTTGCAGACGAACTTGTTTCCGGGGTTTGACTGTCACTACTGCTATTGCTGTCATTACTCGCATCTTGTCCAATGTCATCACCGCCATCAGCATCAGACTCATCCTGTGGTGGACGAGATTCTTCTTCCAACATGGCAACGATGGCATCGACAAGTTTCAGCACTTCACCTGTAGATGCCAGGCTAGGCACTGCTGTCAGCATGGCGCTTAACCGGCTCATCGCTGCGGCAGGAAAGAGTTGTCTCACTCTTTCATCAACAGCTTGATACAAAGGCGTCAGCGCTTTCTGGCCCAGAAAATGGCATCTCAAGCGAAACAACAACCAGGCTTGCAAGTTAGATGCAGGCTCAGGCTGTTCAGGTACACACATTTGCTGTGTGTCCACCATGTACTCAATCACTTGCGAAATACTGCGCCGGGTTCCGGGGTAATCCTTTGCCAATTCGTTTTCAATGCGCACATCCTCAATAATATTGAGAAGTGCCTTACGGATCGGCTTAGACGACGCCTTCTTCACCATGTCAAAATTGGTATGCCGAATATGCGCCGCTTCATGAGCCAGATAACCCCAAGCTATTTGTTGATAGTGTGGGTCGTCTGGGTTTGCTGTTGGGATCACAATCCGCTCACCATCGGTAAACGCATCTTGTCCTTGAATAAGCACCTTCACACCAAACTTTTCGCCATAAGCGGCGGCAACGATTGGCAGTGCATTTTTTAATGGATGATTCATGGGAGTCTCCTAATCATTAGGGGGAATACTCCCTCAGCGGGAGCGTTTCCCCGCTGGGAATGTAAGTGTTTAAACCTGTGCTTTTAGCTTAACCAGGTCGTATTTTTGACCTAACCAAGCCACCAATTGAGCGGTACTCTCGTGCTGCTCAAATGACGTTTTAAGCTGGTCTAAACTCAGGATGTCATCCAATGTCAGACCATACTGGTCTTGTAACTGAGTAGACACCTCGTGTTGATATTGCAGCCAGGCCCGCTCATGAGCGGTTTGCTGCAATGCCATGTTTGGAACAAACACCATGGCCGTTACCCAAACACCTTGCCCGTCCGCATCTGCGATCAATACAGGGTTCTTGGGGATCACGACACTATGTGTTGAGTACGATCGTTGTACTAACGTTCGACAACACGCCACTTCTGGTATCGATTCACTTTCAACCGCATCAGTCACACCACGAAAATGCGGTTCAAACTGGTTCAGTTGGCTGGGGTTATGGATGGTTGATTGCATAATTTCCTCTTACATAGTTCAGAGGACATGCGCCCTTAAGGGCAACATGCCCTCAAGGACGTTAGAAATAAAATGAGTTTGGTACAGTCGAACCAAGGTTTGGTCTGACGGTTGGTTGTGGTATTGCACGTAAGTTATCTGCCTGAGCAGATACTGGCTGTGCGGGTTTAGGTTCAGGTTTGGGCATCAGTTGTCTGATATCCAATTGACCTTCACCGTGCATTCTCATCTTGTCTGGATCAGACAAAATTAAAATGGTCGCCATCAGTTCGTGATAGAGATTGTCTGTCACAGGGCCGGTCTTCGGCAGACGAACAAATAAATTGTCCATCGCTTCAACCATCGGCTGAACTCGATGATCCAGGAATGACAAACCATCCAACTTGTCTCTTAATCGCTTGAGAGGATTAAGGGCACGCTGACTGATTTGATTCTTTCCTGCAACGGAACGCTCAAACAGTTCATTAGCATCACGAGCCACCTCCCTAAATAGGGTGTGTCCCATGCCATTGACCTTGTCATCTAAGCCACCAGCTTGTTCAGCCGGTTGCATTCGATAGATGGCATAATCGAACTGAAGCCGTTGTTCCACGTCTTCGATGGGTGACAGCGCACGCCGAATTGCATCTGCAAATTCCGGGTGTTTCGCAACCCAGTCAAACGTCACCTGATCATAGTTGTCCAAGAACAACTGCTTGCACTGCGCAAACTCCTGACCGATCCTGTCAAGCTCTGGAACAATCTGATCAATTCGGTCTTCAGGGACGGCATAGCCACCTAAAAACCGCACACCGACTTGCTCACACAAGCGCTGCGCTTCTTTCTTAAGCCTTTCAAAGTTCGCCAATGCCTCTGGGTCGCAAATTTTTTTACTCCCTAAGCTGGCAACATCCTTCGGTGGAAGTTGGCTGCCATTGGCTAATCTGAAATCTTCAGGCCTTAGCTTTTTTCTACCGCTCCAGATGGAACAGTCGATGTGACAAATCAACAGTTTGTCGAGGGTTTGAATACTCATAGTGCATCCTCATGCGAGATGGGGACGCACCACTCCCAACAGGAGCAATGGCCCCCGTTTGGGTGGTAGTAGTTGACGCGCTAATGGCAATACCACTATCAGAAATAGTAATTTTGCGAATCAGGCGACGATTGGTTGAGATCGATTTTCACAGGCATTAAGTCCAGTGCTTCAGCTATCGGGCGAACCCGCTCTAAATCACTGCCTAGCAACCGCAATACATCTTTTTCCAACTTCAGTTGGTCGGATACTTCTATCCCTTCAGGACTCGCTACTGTGAGCGAACACAGTGGTGGTAATTGACGCTTAAAAGCCAGTAACAGCAACAATGGCCACGGGCCATCATCAGTGTTAACAATGCCAGCGCCTTCACCTGACACCATGCTGATTTGATTGGTACTAGGTAATCCGCTTTTGCAAAACCCTAATGACCATTCTCCAATCCTGACTTGGTTATCATCAATAACAGCCAAGCCATAGGCTTCAAGCAGCTTTGCCATATCGAACAACGCTTTTTGCGCCAGCGAGATTTGACCATTGACGTCCTTGCGAGTACGAAACTCCCAACTGACGTTATTGGCGCACGCGACGCTATCAAGCGCATTTGATAGTTCAAATGGCCGCCCTTGATGATCAATGCCGACTTGTCCAACAAATCGATAACCCTTGTTGATTTTCTCATTGATTCTTCGGTCTGCTTCTGCGTTAGGATCAGTCGAGTCAATTAATCGCTGCTGCGACAATTGACCTGCTTTTCCAAACCGAACTTCAATCTCCTGGGTATCTGATCCAACGTAAATGGCCCATTCTTTGGCTGTCCCATCAGAATGACTGTAACGGTAAAGAGCAAAGCACTTTTCCATCATCAATCCTCCCAGTGGTCACCGAAGACATCAGCGGCAATACGGTGAATGGCTTCACGTTGCTCCAACTCAGCACGAGCCGTCAAAGACCGAACCAGTGCATACTCCACTGCGTTAGGAGCGCCTTTAAAAGCAAGTGTTAACTTTGCCCAGCGCACCAAGGTCCGAGTGGACATGGTGATACTAAGCTCTGCACCGCCATCCGCGCCCCCAATAAAAAGACGACGAATGTCACCAGCCACCTTCACCATTTTTTGGCGAAAGACCTCTGGTAAGCCCGGCGCAACGTTCTCCAGAATGGCTTCCTCTACAGATGGTTCTGCATAGGTCGCTTCAATGATTCTAAAGCGATCAAGGAAAGCCAAATTCTGTTGAAGCACGCCTTGATACAAGCCCGTTTGGTCACCGCTGCCCGCACTGTTGCCGGTAGCGATAAAACGAAACTTGTTGTGTGGCATGATGATCTCTCCGTCATTTTGTGCGATGGCCAAAGGGGCACCTTCCAAAATGTCATTGAGCCCAGCCAGTTCAGCAGGCTCAGCAAGATCCATTTCATTAATGATCAGCAAATGGCCATGCTTTACAGCCAGTGCCAGCGGTCCATACACAAAGGTCATGTTGCCATTAACCAGTGTGTGGTGACCGATAAGATCGGACAATTCCAATCGACCGTGCGCAGTAATTTGCTGAACAGGCCAATTCAATCGAGAAGCAACTTGGCAAATTAGCGAGGTCTTCCCGCATCCAGTGGGGCCTGTAATATACAAACCGTCACCGTCTGGGTTAGACAAGAACGCCAATACGTCACGTAAGTCTTCTTTTCTAAAAACATACTCGTCCTTGCGAACGGGAATGTTTGGATGGGTAGTGTCGGCACTAAATCCTTCCAGAACGAAAGCATCAGGAGCCGGGACATTAAACGCTTGATTCACTTGAACCAAAAATGGGGATTGTTCAGTCATGGTAAACCTCATCAGTTTTGACGAGGCTCCATGCCCCAGCAGGGAATGAAGTCCCCGTCGGGTGGTATGTTGATTGTGGTATGGCTGTGTATGTAAGAGTTCAGCTCGCTCTATCATTCGTACCCAGCATTGGCTACGAGTGAAACTGCTTTCTGATGCACTCCATATGAGCGCATTAGAAAGGAGCCGAAATCGGCTCCAAGTGAACGTTAAAAATAAAATGAGCTCGGCGAGTCACCTGGCAGAACCAAGTTCTCTTGCTCAAGGCTGATTTTGATTGGTGTTTCAACGGGCTGCTCTGGCTTATTGGTGCTAATGCGCAACCGCTCTTGTGGCGCTTTTCGGTAAGCGGCTAAAACCTGTTCATCCAGCTCGCCTAACTTATCGGTGGCCAATTGCTTATAGTCCACCGTGCCCGCCATCATGTAGCGGCTGAGTTTGACCCCAGCATAGTCGGCATGAGCGTAGTTACCCATCATGGCGACCAATTTTGACTGGGCGTCTCGCATTTCCTCTTTCAAAGATTTAATGTGATTTTCCAGTCGGACCACTTCGGCATGTGCTGAGCAATACTGTCGAGACAGCGATGTCCAACGGTATTGGGCTTCACCCTTAGGAACAAAACAATCTTGCTCAGGGCATTTTGACGGTTCTTTTTTGGTCTGTACTAACTCCCAAAACTGAAGCGCTGTTTCTTGCAATTCAGTTAAGAACGCCGCGTCTCGTTGTATTTCAAACTCAATCAGTTGATCCTCAAAATAGAATACCAACCAACCACGCGTGCTATTGGCGACCAGTATTTGATGCTGTACTTGCACCCAATACAACTGGTACGCCTCGCTTTGTTCTCGATGAGCTTGCACATCCTCAAAAACTGACTGGCAAGGACATTTCAGTTCAACGGGCTCGCCCGCATCGTTGATGCCATCAAAGCTGGCTCGAAAGATTGCGTTATGATCGGCTTCTGCACATAACGGCAGAAGAAAGTCATTATGCGCATTTTCAAATGCTCGCCTTGCTTGAGGCTCCAACCGTATACCGCGAAGCACATTTGGATTATTCGACAGGTCTTCCGGTAATACGAATCCAGTTTTTTCTGCCCATAATCGCCAAGGTGTTTTGTAGGGTGAACGCCCCATAATAATTGGGGCTTCAGATGCCGTAACCCCTGCAATGCGCCACTGGTGCCATGCAGGAGTACGTTGTGATAGGTCGATAACCTTCATATTGCCTCCTTTGAAGGGAGACTCCCCCGAAGGAGAGAACTCCCCTTCAGGGTTAAGTGGTTACTTTGCAGCTTGTGCTAACGCTGTTTGGTGCTGAACAACACTTGCTTGAAGCGAATCAATTGCCGTTTTACCGGCTTGAATCGAACCTACGACAAGGGCAACAACCAATACCAAGCGAAAAAGTGAGGCTGATTTAGTCATGGAAGATCTCCAAAAAAAGACGAGACCTTCCCCCTGACGGGAGAATAATCCCGCCAGGGTTAGTAAAATGAATGCGTGGCTCTAAGAAGCTAAAGGCTGTGTGAGCGCTTTGGCTGCTTGTTGCTGTGCATTAAATATTTCTTGTTTCGCAAACGTCAGTTCAACACCTTGAAAATGTTCATTGGCATATTCCAATGCACTATTCCAAGCGTTTGAAGTTTCCGCCCGCTCGATAAGCTTGTAAACAAGCCCTCGGGTTCGATCATCAACTTGCTCGGGTGGAATCACCGATGGCTCAACAACGTGTGTTGCTTGGCCTTCGATAATTCGCTCCGCTTCGTCTTGATCGAAAATTCCCACAAAGCCAAACGCAATGCGGGAACACTGGATCATGGATTTATGTCTTAGCATTCGCTTAGTGTGCGTCTGCCATGGACCATCTACCCGGTAAGGGCCATTTTTGCCGTTACCTTCAAAAGGCGGTCGATAGACTTCATCCAGATACTCAGTGATTTTGACTGGGTGCGAACGGTCGCGCCGATAGATGATGCATTCCATCCATTCAGGGCATTCTTTCGCGCCATCCAGTGAGACTTTGTTTTCTGAAGTCTTAAACTCCATGCCATCAAACTGGTCGTGTTGATTGATGATGCGAGACCATCCATCGACACCTACCACTGGAATAATTCCAGCTTGTTTATCAGGGAACGCAAAAATCTCTTTGGTGAAAGGGTTCAAGCCGTACTGATCTGCAACCACCAAGAGCGCCATCATCTGCTCATTGGTCGGTGCACTACCGTCACGTTGCTTGAATGCTGTTGCTTTTAGGGTATCGAACAATTTGTTTGGATCGACACTAAAGCGCTCAGCAAAGCGTTGGATTAGCTTTGGTTTTTCCATTATGGACTCCGACAATCAAAGTGGGAGTCTGCCCCTGACGGGAAAGTACTCCCGGCTGGGTTAAAGCGTTTTTGCTCGGTTAAAAATCTGGTTCAGGATAAGTTTGTGCCCAATTAGCTTGGGAGCTCGCATCATCCGCCGGTGATGGCTCAGATGCTTTGTTCACACTATCAAGAAGCAGAAACTCGTCCGCGTCCACTTCGGTCAATCGATGCTTAATGCCATCTTTCTCCCATGAACGCGTGCGCTGAGGCCCTTGAACAAAAAGCTTCGCTCCCTTTTGGATTAAATCTTTTGCTCTTAGCCCTAACTTAAATCCACCACGATCTCGAAAAACGACCCGATGCCATTCCGTATGCTCTTTGAGCTCATTGGATTGACGGTCGCGCCATTTCTCAGAAGTGGCCAGTGAAATACTGGTCACTAAATCACCTGATGGATAGGCTCGTGTCTCTGGCTCAGCGCCAACGTAGCCTATGAGTGTTACTTGGTTTTTCATGATGTTCTCCTCGTCTTAGTTGAACTCTGTGCACACAGTCGCTTCTACCCGGCTGGGCAAAGAAGACTGACGACGCAGATAGGTTGGTATTTCGAGTAAAGCCATGTCGTACTGATGTGGCTCTTTGTAAAACGCAGATGTCAAACGGGGCATACCAGGAGCTTTAGGCACTGCCATTGGACGACGTTTTGGTGTTGGTGTGAGCAATCGCTTGATTTGAGTAAGTACAAATCGAAACGGACGCACGCTTTGACGAGCAAGCAATCGCAAAAGCGACCAGCTCAGTTTTGCTAGCAACATAATGCCCGCGATTTGGATAATAAATCCGAAGATATATTCCATTGGTGACTCCATAATTTGGTTTTGAAGGAGTCACCCCCAACTGGGGAAAACTCCCCCAGTTGGGTGGTGAAAAGGCGAACCGTAAGGAACGCATGGTTGAGCATGTAAGAACATGCAGGCTATTTGTTTAAGGAGGCTAGCTACCTCTTAGTACCACTGAGAATACTCAGCGGCGGGCTTCCTTTGAGCTCATGCTCTCAGGCGCAGATATCACTGAAACAGATCAGCAATATTTGATAGTCAGTGTAACCGTCTTATCCAGACAGGATAGTCAGAAAGATGCTCAATTCTTCCACCTAGCTGAAAGGCCATTACCTCACAGAGGATTAGTCTAGGGACTGATTATTGTCATATCAGGAGCAAACTTATGGCCCAAGCAAAACCCAGTTACTCAAAACCCATCTTTGAACAATCATTCACAATTAATAGCTTACAGGCGCAACGTGTCGTTGACCGTGTTTTTAGACGGACGGTCAGTGCGCTTTACGGAATCGATGTCATCCTGCGCATCATTGGCGATGAGAACGAAATTGATGACGTGGAACAGATCATTAGCCAGTTGATCGAGGATTGCGCTAAGGCGGTAGACAACGAACAATCTCGTTTGGACAAATTGATGGAGTCCAACGGCATCGATGAAGTACCTGACTACACCGACCCGATTACCTTCAACGCTAAAATCAGCTCGCCTCAGGTTGGCCAGTTTGTCGGCTTAGTGCGCAAACTCGATTCGTTGATGATCTCAATGGACACACTCTGGTTATCTAGCGTGCTTAGTAACAAGCAACGTGTTGATGGCAACTACGCATGGCAACAGCGCATTATCAAACTTGCACGACGCATTATTGATATCGAAATTCGTGCACGAAAATCAGCCCAAGCTAAGGGTAAAGAAGCAGAAGTTGAGCAAGCGGTGCCTTCAACCGATGACGATATCACTGAAGAGGAAACAGATACTCCCGCCAACTAGCGAACGGCTCCCATCACACAGCCCCTCTTGAAGGGGCTTTTTCAAGATACGACGCAAGGCTTGCGCTGCATATAACTATTCAAGCATTGGTTATATATGATTTTTGTAAGCGTGGTAGTTATCGAGTACTTGATGATAAAGCATGGCCGACTTTTTTCTTGCGGCAGGATGGAAGGCATTGATGAAGACAACCCCGTCATTAACATGCACTCGTTCGCTAACTTTTTTAAGCTCAGGGAATACGTAACGTTTAACTTGATTATATGTGCCGCAAAGCACAACAATATCAGGGTTAATCAACTCAATTTGCCTTCGAACAAAAGGGGCAAATTCTTTGGCATGGGCGTCAAATGATTTTTGGTCGGTTCGCGCACTTCCAGATGTTTTCCTTATATTTATGTATGCAATATTCTTAACTGCATTTTTTTCATTTAATTTAGCATCTCTCAGTGACGGCACAGCCCCATCATATTTTTGAAGTCCGTAAGCCCAACGCCCCACCCGACGAAGAACCTTTCCTCGCCACCATCCACTTGCCTTCACCTCAATAGCCCTATTAATAGCGTTGACAATATTTTGCTTTGCTTCATTTGTTTCCTTTAAAACAAACAAAACTTTTTTACCACAACTATCCCAGTCCTCAGTTGAAATCACTCCATCGTAGTTGAAATACCAATCCTTCGGGAATGCCTCTGACCATGCAACCATTAACTTATCAAGACAGTCTATTTCTGAAACATATTTATCATCCATAGGAAAACTCAGGCTGGTTCTTATAAAACATCATTTGGATAGATGGGTAGTTCCATTAGGTAGCCATTCAATATTTAAAGTGCCACCACCAAAACGCACAATCCCTTCCTTTTTCGGCAGCTCGTTACATTGACCTCGGTATTCTATGAAATTATCCAGAAGTTCAAGCAAGTGTAATTTGAAGCCTGATTCGGTGACCTGATCAAAAATGTCATCTTCAAGAGTCCAAGATGTTCCGCTTAGGCGGTCTTCGTCATCTTCCGCACGAAACACCACCTCACCCGACACCTTCACAATGTCAGGGTGTTGTTTTGAAAGCATAGACAAACGAGTAGCTTCAAAGTTTTGATCGAAATTAGGCATTATTAATTTTCCTTTTATCATAAATTTTATATGTGCCAGACTATCAGCTTTTCCTTTTTGCAGCAGCCTCCTAAGTCTGAAAATGGTAAAAAAATAAGAGCAAATTGCGCACACGCTGAACAGAAAGTATAAGAGGCCCAAAGTGCCAAATTGGTTACCTTAAGGCGCAATAAGCTCATTAAAGTAACCATGATGGAACATTATTGGCAAAGCTGTTTTAGATGGATACGCTCAATTATTCCCCGAAATTTCTTCCGTCGCCTCCTGACGCAGTTTCTGTGCATCCATTCCGTTTAGCCGTTCAATGGCTCTATCTGCGGCACTCTGACGATTTCCATCAACGTTTAGCGTACTTCCTGAGCCTGTGAGTCGTTCCAGATCCAGTGACGGTACTTCGGGTAGGTTGCCTGTTATCGACAAGATACCTATCCATTCATCGAGATTGACTTGGCTCCAATCTACCTGGTTTAACTGACTCGCGGTCAAACCTTCACAGTTTGGTGACTTGGCACTGCCCCAACCAAGGCCCAATTGAGGACGTACTTGTTCTTGAATGATCCGTGAAAGTGGCGAAGTAAAACAGCAATATGACTGCCGTTTTTCAACACAGGCACCTAAGAACTTAGACTTGCAGTAAGAGCCTACATAGTGGCAACTCTTCAATACCCGCTTGGCGTTCATTTCAAACTCGCTCTGCTCACATTTCCAGATAAGCTGAATGAGGATCATAGTGACTGAATAAATCATGTAGGCCGTCATAACCGTACTCAGAACCGCGCCCGCAGCGCCCCCCAGGGCAAAGTTACCACCCGAAACGACACCATCGGCTCCAACCGCACCACCAACGTTACTAAACAGTGCCGATTGCGCCCCCGAACCAAACGTAGAGCCTACCCACTCAGCCGTTTTGTTGGTCAACACCTGCATAAAGCCAGTCGCAGCTTGCTCCGCTCCCGCGCCAGCAGCCGTTGATGGCCCAGCCCCCATGAGAGAGTCCCATGCAGACACAAAAGGCTCTTTAACCGCACTCCAGGTACTGGTGATTGGTTCCCTGAGCGTATTCCACGAACCATAGATTGCCGAAGACGGATTCATGGCCATGACTGCCGTATCAAGCTTGTTAACCGCCACTATCATCGTGATGTAATCCGATAACGACACGCCACTTGGCTTTTCACAGCAATCCACTATGCCACCAACGGCTTTTTTGCACTGGCCAGCATTACCTTTAAAGACCGTACACTCGACGTTATCTTGGCCATCAGCTCCCGTACATGACATATCATTGGTCATAAACTGCGCCGCATTAAGCATCGCTGCGGCTTCTGCAAAGTTAGCCTGCTTGATTGACTCTGGCTCTAAACAATCTGTGCCCATACAGCGAACTGGCCCCTCACAGTTGTATTGAGTTTCCATTCGTGCATTTTGCACTTCAACGCTTTGTCCGCAGTCATACACCAAACTTTGGATATAGCAGAAGCCTTCATGACCAGCCCCGCCTTCAGTGCATTCGGTTCTGACGTACTGGCAGGCCAGGTTTTGCTCCAGCGCGGCACACGTATTGGTGGTCGTGTTTTGTCCGTTATTAACGATGGTTTGTGTATTACCATTGGCATCTACCCAGCTATCTGAGCTGCCCATGTTGAACTCTGGATGAGCAGTCGAAGCATTGTAGGTTGCTCTTGCCCTCCAGCATGAGAGTCCCAGTCCATCAGAGCTGCCGCGACTGGTTAAATGAACAGGAGACGAAACAACCGCTGGATAAAGGCTCCCAAGATTGGCCAACTCGCCACTACCAACCGTTAACCCGTCGATTCGTTTTGTGCCCGTATCCAAACACTGCCACTGCACGGCAGTAAACTGATCCGTTTGCATCAAGCATTGGTCTATGCCCGGATCACTTGATTGATGAACAACGTCCTGTTCTAAGTACTTGCCAGAGAAGGTCAATGAAGCGCTCAGTTTCGCAGGAGCCAAACACTTCTGAACTTCTCGGCTGCAAGTATCGAAATCGACTTTGTTCCAGCCGGATTCACATCTGGAACGAGTAACTTCCTGAGGTTCATGCCACGAAATAATCGACCCATTGGCGACTTTACACAATGAACCAACCAAGGTTCCTTTTGGACACGTCATTTCAGGGTATTTAATGGACGGTTTCGTCTCAGTCACCGTTTCCTTATTGCCCGTCAGTGAGAGTGTCGTTTTCCAACCATTTGCCTTGGATGGCGACTCGGTAATTTTTATCTCAGTATTTTGATTATCAAAAATTCTCAGTATCGCGTTCCCAGTTTGCATAGTACTGCTGTGCTGTGGAACAAAGCTGAGCGTTTCAGAGCTAAAGCAACCACGCTCAATAGACCAGCTTTGTTGATGAGTTTCAGCGGATACACGTCGTTCTAACTGACACTCAGTAAGCGTGCTGATCTTCTCGCACACCTGGTAATCCGGTACATGCTTGGTTTCAGTAAATGGCGTAATCGTCTGAGTAGGCTCACAGGCCTCAAAACTACTTGGCATAAGGTTAGATACCACACACTTTGGATCGCTGGTTTGCAATCCACAGTCATAGGTATCGGTAAAACGAATGCATTCACCTTTATCATTGGTCTCGGCACATTCTGACGACATGAATCCACAGGAAGGATTCGCTTCAAGCACTTGGCAGGCCTGATTTTCAATCCCCTTATAGCTTTCATCATCCACACTGACTTGTACACGCCGACACAAAGGCGATATGCCAGCCACAGGGCTAGGGGCAAAGTAGGATTCACAAACTGAAACACCATTGACCACCGTACATCCGTTGGTTGAAGAAGGCTGATCCGTGCATTGAATGCTGTAGTCTGAAAACTTCGTCGGGATATCCGCTGCTTGTTCGATACAGGATTGTGGCGACCAACTATCATTCATCACTACCTTGGTTGGATCAAAGCGCACCTTTATGCGTGCATAGCCCTCACCACTACCCGTAACCGATACGCGAATTTTTACCGGCACTTCTAAACCTGGTTCTACCGCTTTTAGCTTGGCAGTGAGATCGGTATTTGGATTGCGCTCCCAACTGGTACTGAGCTCGCAACGACCTGCCGTTTCTGGTGGAAAGTTATTGTTCGGCCCAGACCAGACTTTCTGATCACCAAGCCACACTTGCATGTAGTCATCCCATTTGGCGTATTCAAGAACGGCTGAGGTAATCGCATCGGGGTTCACGACTTTGAGTGTGATGGCCTGTTCAAACACTTTACAACGGCCACTCCAGTAGTTGTCGCCAATTCGTCCAATCCAAACTTCAAGACACCCCTCACCACAAGAGCGAAGGTTCATCGGCCCTGAAACATGCTCAATGATGCCTGCCGTGTAATCGTGAGTAATAGTGCAGCTGTTAACCGCTGTATTGAGCCTGTCACATTGCTGGTAATTTGGGCTGCCTTCACCTTGAGACTCACAGCCGGGGAAGCTTTGGGTTAATAGATTGGGGTCAGTTTGAACCGCATCAGTTAATGCCCAAAGCGGATCATTGACCATATCTGGCCGAGACCTGTCTTTGATTTGCTGTAGCGAGCGAAACGCCTCACCCGTAGCGCCACTTTCGGATGCCATGCTCTCTTGGCGCTGCGTCCCCAATTGATTCATGCTGGCATCAGAGCCATAAACGCCCGTTAAGACATCTAATGAGCCCTGATCCATACCAGGAAATAGCTCTTGCAAGTTAATGGACTCATTACCACTGCCACTCGGCACCAACAATGTATTGCCGTTAAGTGCGGGCATCGTCCAGTTTTGCAGTAATTGCTTACCTTCTTGTTGTCCGCTTAAGCCGGATTGGCGCTGCACATCAGCGGCCACACCATGTAAGGGCAAGCAAGCCATAGTGATTGATAAAACACCCGCTAAAACTCGGGTAAAAAGTGTTGGTTTCATAGTTAACCTCCCGAGTTACAGCAGTCTTGCCAGCGCCACAAAATGTAGAGCGCATCTTCACCGGCACCGGGGATCGTTCGCCACTCTCCCCATTTCATGGTGCTTTCACCGATGACATGCGCACTTTCAGTTTCCGGTACAGGGAAGAACATACTCATCTTGTATTGGGATTTCGGCAGCATGGGTTCGATAACAGGTCGGCATAGCGCACTGTTCCCCATTGTTCGCCTAGCAAGACCACGCCTGTGTTGAGCCGCGATTGCACGCGCCGCTAAATGGCTGGTGTTTTCTGCTAATGAGCCAATGGCTAAGGTGTGGCCAGATAAGGGATAGAGATGGCCCCAACTGCCAGCACACCAAAACAACTGGTCGATGGGTTTACCAAGCGTCGATGAGGCAGCGTCAGCGGTACAAGCCGAAATAGCCAATGGATTGGCAACGGCAGCAGCTTCAGGCTGAGTAAAAAAGGCCAGTTCATCGTTCAGCCATGTTGGGTCCAATTCCGACAAATACATCAAGTCAAAGTCCATGTAACCATCGGCATTGCAATTGCCATCCATGAACAAATCGAGCATGACCAAAAGCGGAAAGGCGTAATAATGGTAATGGTAGAAAGCGAGATCACCGGTGTCGTATTCACCCTCGCCATGACCACCTTGCAGTCGTCTATCACCTAACGGTAAACGAATCCCTCCCAGGGAAGGCGAGCAACCCGGCGTTCTGACCAGTTCAATCAGACGCGCTGGCTCCCACATGCTGGTAACAATACCTGGCCTTGGCACACCTAAGTTGTCTTCACATAAGCAAAATGACTTGTTTGATGCGCCGCTTGGGACATTTCCAGAACCAAGAGGAAGACCGGCAACCCGGATAGGAAAAATGCATGACCAGCAAACATCCGTCAGCAACTTGCCGGACAATAACCCCGCGTCTGGGCAGGTCAGGTCGGCTTTTGCAGGAATAGATGCGCTTAGGACAAACATGACAACGAGAGTCCGCAACAGACGATACGTATTATTGAGCTTTTTCATGAACAAGCTCCTTTGCTGGAATTTCTTCTATTTCAAACGCGAGTCCCTTTGCTTGAACAAACGATGGGGTGACTTGCAAATCAAAGCGCTGCTTTAGCGAGGCATTGAGAAGATAAACCGGACTGTCCAATGTCTTTTCTATCGCATTGAGGCGATTCCAGCCTTGAGTACGGTCGAGCTGCGTGGTGATAAGCGTAATGCGGCGCAGTGTCCTATCTTGGCCCTCAAGCCAATGCGCTACTGCGTCCACTTCTTCAGCGTTCGACGCATTAAACACCACGAGCTGCTGAGTAAATGGCAAGGCTTTTAGCGGGTTAATACGCGTTCCCGCTGGGATCAATGTTCGGCCATTGGCATCCAATAGTGGCCGCTGCATGACGATGGTTGGATCAACCGTTCTTATCCGATACTGCGTGGCTTTGGGTAACTCAGTAAATGTTTGGCGAGACCAGAAACGCTCAATGGCTTTTTTCTTTAACGCGCCCAAGTCAATCGACTGTAAACGCTGCATCGCTACTTGCACCAAATCCGGTTCTAAAATCGAATGAATAGGACCGCGTTGACCCAATGAACCGGTATTGCCTGTTTCAATTTGACGCTGCAACCAGTCCTTGCTGTAAACCCCTAGTGCACTTGCAGTCACCTTGTCATCTTCTATGCGGAAAATAGCAGGCACGCTAGTCACCCGCCAGTGCACAAAGGCTTTCGGATCGATTCGAACCTGAGGAACAGGATCAAGCCCCGTCATCAGCGTATGCCAATCACGGATAGCCGCCCCCAAGGTCTTTCCTTCAGGAATTCCCCGAAACAACACAATAGCGCCGGTAGCACTGGCCTCTTTAAATAGCTGCTTCAGTGAGGAATCTCCCAGTGAAGACGACGCAAAAATCAACCATTCATCGTTATGTTTGAGCGACGCAGGTTGTTCAATCGGTGAAAAAGGCTCGATAAATTCAGATGAACCATCCACAGCACTTTGTAAAATGCTGCGGCTCATTTCAACGATCTTTTTGTCCTCATCAGACAACGGATAAGGCTCTTGTGCCCAGGAAACTTGAACCCAAGCCAATGGAGCAACCAACAAAAATAAGAGGCATAGTCTTCTCATCATCCACCTCCTACCAAAGCGGCCAAGCGCGACCAACAATCTGCTCGCGCTTAACGGCATTCCAATAGCGGGAGTCAAAACTCGTTGCAGCCTCACCGGAAAACCAATATTCGTTTTCTTGCAGCGTCAATGAGCGGCTAAATTCTGTTTCCGCCACACCAAGACGCTGGGCTAATGCCATGCCATTTGAGACTTCAGCACCGTTCACCATCACATGCTCAGGCGTCACCTTGACTTCATCCCCAGGCATCCCTGTTAGGCGTTTCAGCATCCGAGTACCGTCGTTATATAACGGAGCGAGTCCTTTTGAGTGGAAGGCATACAAACCATCCTTAACGGGCTTTTTATTCCATAGGTCAATCAGATACACCGTGGTATCAGGCAGGCAGCGCTCTTGCTGGGTATCAATACCTATTCGGTAGCGCATCATGGCGTAGGTGCCTACCAAGGCCATGATTAACGCAAGAACAGTCAACTGGATGAGGTATGGCCGCCAAGGCATTCTTTTACGGAGTATCTGCATGAGACACCTCCTTTGAGCCTAATGGCACAAATACGGAATCATCAGCACCCACCACCGCTTGGGCATCCAGCACGATAAAACCGGCTGCTTTTAGCTTTTCAATTTGCTGATTGGTCTGAAGCAACCTGGATTCGATGTCTTGTTCGCTGGCATTGGGGCCCAGTGACAGCACAGCCTCCCCAAAATCCACGACCGCAATGGGCGTACTTAACGCCAACTGGCTGTGGATGGGTTCGAGTGTTTTCATTAAGAGCCAGCTGGTCATTAAACCGCTACCAGCAATAGACAAAGTAATAGAGGCCATAAATGGCCAAAGCGTGGTCTTATTCATAGCCTCGCTCCTTCAACAACTGAGAGATGGCATCAGCAACAGAAAGGCCTTTGCGCGTTAACTGTTTAATCGCGTTTACATCTTCTGCACGGGACGAGTACAACAGCTTGTGAAACGGATCGACGATGAGGCGGCCAATCCCGGTGCCCATTTCGGTAATAAAGAAAATTTCGGAATAGACACCAGTGACGGTATGAACCGTTTTCAGGTATTCATAGCCGCCTTCACCTAGTGGCAAGCGGCCTTCTTTTTTGAGCGCGTTGATGGTTTCAGCTTTTTGACCAAGCAGGTACATATTGGCTGAGTTTTCAGCGATGGCTTTACCTGTAGGGCTATCATACAAATCGTTGACCGATTGCGTTACCGTTACAGCACTGCCACCATATTTTCGAAATCGCCGGTAACCCGTTTCGATAAATTTACCGACATCACCTTGAGTCAGCAGATCCCAGGCTTCGTCGATGAACACAATCTTGCGACGATCCCGCTCACCTAAGTACATCTCTTGTTGGATTTGGTAGATAAGCTGAAGCAACACCACTTGTTGTAGATGCTTACGCCCCTTGAGCTCTTCTAACTCCAGAACGGTGAAACGGTTTTTGAAGCGAATATTATTGTGGCCATTAAAGAAGCGGCCATATTCGCCCTGTGTCGTAAATGGATAGAGCTGCTCACCCACGTCTTGCACACGTCGGTCTTCGTGATTTTTCAAGGCCTCTGCCACATCATCAACCAACATGGCACGACCTTTTTTCTCCCACAGTTCACGGGTCTGACGCTTTAGGTTTGCCATCTGAAAATCGGTTAATGACTGCGTAGGTGCGGCCATTGCGGCCAATAACCCAACCAACACATCCGCTTCTTCGTCATAGTCCTCAACGATTTCAAACGGATTTAAGCAAATGCCACTGTTTCGCCCGAACTGTAAGAACTCACCGTCATAGACTTCACACAGCTTTTCATAAGAGCGGCCAACATCAATCACCCAGCATTGCCCGCCTTCTGATAGGTAGGAGGAGATGATTTCGTTCACCAGGAATGACTTACCCGATCCCGATTGCGCCGCGATGCAACAATTGTAATTACTGCCCGAGTCATAAAGGGACACACTCATGATCTGGCCATTACGGGAAACAAAGTTAATCACCGGCGTGCCAGTGCCTTTCCAATCCGCAAATAAAGGCAACAGAGGGATGACATGCCGTGTCGCCATGGTCTTGAATCGAAACAAGTCGTTCATCGCCTGGCGGTCAGCACCAAATGGCAAGGCATTCAGGAAAATGGGCAAACAGAAGTACTTGTCTTCCATCAGCTCAAATCCGAGTTCTTTGAAATAAGTTCGAGCATTTGAAACAGAGCTGATGGACGCTTCTCCCGTTGGTGAAAACAGCGTCAAAGTCATATTGGCCCGAATAGGACGATCACCTTCTTGCAAAGCTTCAAAAAGAACATCAAATCCCTTTTTCTTGGCTGCAAGCACCGGCACAAACTTGAGCATCGGGCCATAGGCCTGATTGACCGCCCACTGACGCTTCGTCTCTAAACGAGATCTCATCGCCTCAGCTGAGGGAAAGTGAATGGTGACATTTAGCAAAAAGCTGCCGCGTAAACCGCGACTGCCCGTCATCATATCGCCCGCAAAACTTGCGGCATGACCAAACCAGATCCGCTCAGGCAAGCGTTTAAACGATAAGGTTTTAACTCGGTAATCGCCCAGCATCAGACCTTGGCTATCCACCTTGATAGCTCGGTCATAATCCAACACTTGCTCCCGAAGTGGTTTATCTGCCTCACTGCGGATTGGTGATGGATTGCGCCAGGAAGCATCTTTTCCCCAGTTAAGCTGAGCACTTATTGCCGCGAGCCAGTTTCGGTCAGTCATCTCAGTGACGCGAAAACCAACCGTTGCCAGCGCTTGCGAGAAAGAAGCCCGAAGCGCGGATGCTCGACTCAACTCACGCTCCGTCGGTATAGGACTTTCCAAAGGCAATTTGCAGGTGACGATCAGTTGAAAGTTGCGAACCTGAGTCTGGGTCGATTCTTCTATCGGTTGAACCGTGCCCCCATCGAGAAAATCCGCACGTTTGCGTATCGACGCCCTAAGCAATGGATCGGATTGACGATGCCGTAAGCCCATCATGCGCTGAAGGTCGGTTTGAATATCAGGCGAGGCGTACAGGCCAAATTGCAGCAAAGTGTCTTTTGGCCAGTCGTTGTTGAGAAGAACATTAACCCTGTCTGCAACAGACTCATCACCACCCGGCAATGGGTCACATAGAAAACCAAAGCCAACACTTTGGTCTTCCATGAAAAACAGTTGCTCATCGTCTGAATAGGCCAATACTGGCAATAGCTCTGAAGCGCGTTGCCCTGAATACAGAGAGGCTTTCATTAACGCCCCTCCAACCAAGCAGAAAGATCATAAGGACGGCCTCGGCTGATGCGACCATCATTGGCGACGATGAAAGGCACACCTTGAATGCCCAGGATTTGAGCCGTCACCAAGGTACGCTGCATTGGTTCTAAGTTGCAGGCATCATCCTGTTCTAGGTTACCAATCCGGCCATTCAGCAATGCATCGGTGGCCGCTTTTTTGTCACGCGCACAGCCAAGCTGGCGAACCTGACGCTCTGAATCAGGACCAAGCACTGGCACAGGGAGTATTTGGAAGGTGTATTCTTTGGTTAGCGGTAGGGCTTGTTTCAAAAGCTCATGGCAATGCGGACACCGGGGATCAACAAAGACCACCACTTTCTTTTTGCCTTCACCCAGCGTCAGTGGATTCAAATCATCCATTTTTAAGCCAAGACGACTTAAGTCCAGCGTGTTACCCGCTTCACGAATTTCTTCAAGGCTGGTAAGCGGCTTTTTCGACCAGGCATCATAGAGCGTGCCATCAATGACGAACCGGCCACTGTCTGACATGAAAACAATACGGCCATTGCTTTCGACCGCTTTCATACCCGTGACCGGCAAAGAAACCATGCCGTCAATTTTGCCAACGGGCGACACTTCAGACACAGGTTCAGCTTGAACCAATGGAGACAGCGCAAGCGCCAGAATAATTGGAGATAGTTTTCGCATGAGGAGTCCTCGTTAATGTAAATCGAGGCTCCAGTCTATGCAGTTGTCCTATGTGGACTCGGTTAGATAGATTGAAGAAATCGCAATCTAACTAGGGGGCTTATAGCTCGTTGAGGTTTGTTATAAACGAATTACTCGGCGTTTGCGTTAACAAGCCAATCATCAAGCACTTGCTTCAATTTATCTAATTGCTCTTGATGTTTTGCTTGATTCTTTGCCAATTTGTTAATGTTCTGCAACTTCCAACGAATCGCTGGCAAGTCTGCTGCTTTAGGATAGTCAAACAATGCCCAGTCAGGTTGTCCTCTTTTGAATGACATAAGGAAAGCATGATCCCTTTCTGTGAAATGTTTTTGCAGTTCAATTAACATCATGGGCCTAAGAGGCTAAGTCTTCGGGGTATACGGATTTAATGGTTGATGGGGCACCTTCACCCCATCAATCTGATACCACCCTCAGATGGTTGATAGATCGACTCCGTAGTTGAGTTCCTCTGCGAAGTCCGGCAGTCCGTAACCGATGGTTTTCTTGTAGAAAGGAGAGACCTTCGCAGTCGGTGCCTTCTTCTTGTGCTTCGTGGTGTAGAGCATTCGTGCCCGCATCACCTCGAAGGAGTAACCGCGCCCTTCACGGTTCTTGTCCTTGGCCAGTCGGTTGATGGACTCCGTGTAAGCGTTGGTGACGGGCATGTCCGTCTCGAAGTAGGTCATGGTCTCTTCGCGCCAGTTTCCCACTGCCCTGACCAGATCGCTCCAGACTTCCTTTTGGCCCTTCGGGATGGTGGCTATCCACTCGTCCAGGGCGGCTTCTGCCTGGAGCCGTGTGGTGGCGTCCCAGATGCCGTAGAAGCGCTCCTTGTGCTCGTAGGCGGCCAGCAGTTGCGGGAACGCGCCTGTCCAGGTCTCCATAATGAGGCGCTCCCGGTCTGAGACTTCGTGAGCGCGTTTCAGCAGGATTTTCCGGTCTCCCTTGAGAGTCCGGCTCTGGGACGGTTTCAGCTCCTTTCTGAGGCCCTTGCGCACTCTCTCTAGGGCATCGTTGGCCATGCGCACCACATGGAACTTATCGACCACGATACGGGCCTGGGGCAGCACAGCCTTGACCGCTGCCCGGTAGGGGTTCCACATGTCCATGCTGACGATCTCGACCTTCTGCCGGTCTTTCAGCTTCATCAGGTAGTTGGTCACCACGTCCTGGCGGCGGGTGGCCAGAAGGTCGAGCAGGGTTCGCTCCTCAATGTTGGTCAGAATGCAGCGGTAGCGCTTGTTCAGGTATAGCTCGTCAATGCCCAGGATGCGGGGCGTCTCGAAGCGGTGCCAGCGCCCCAGCAACTCGGCGCGGGCGTTGAAGATGTCGCGCACCGTCTTCTCGTCCAGGCCGGTCTGTGCCGCCACAAAGGTGTAGGGGTGGTTGAAGGATTCCTTCTCCACGTACTCATGCAGCCGCAGTGTCATACGGAATCCGTCCACCATCTCCGGTAGCTGGGGCCTGAATGTTGTCTTGCAGGCCCGGCAGGTGTATCGGCGGCGGACCACCCAGAGAGTGACCCGCTTGCCGTGGATGGGCAGATCACGATAGGGAACGTCACGCTTGCCGAACCGTACGAACTCACCCTGCACGCCGCATTCCTCGCAGGCGATGGGATCGGGCACGTCCACCTGGAAGTGCATTTCGTCGTCGGTTGATTTGCAGCCCAGTACTTGGTATTGCGGCAGGTGAAGGATGTTGTCGGGAAGTTCGGTCATGGTGTTGTATAGGCGTAGGTGTCAGTCAGATCCATCCGACTCGGCATTGGTGTTTGCTTTTTTACCCAACAAGCTGCTGGAAACTAAAAGTAAGGCACCGAGGACAATTGCAATATCAGCCAGGTTGAAGGCCGGCCAATGCCAGTCTCGCCAATAGAAATCAAAGGAATCCACAACATAGCCGCGAAAGACCCGGTCAATCAGGTTGCCCATGGCGCCACCGAGGATAAGACTGTAAGCGATGGCTTCTCCTTTATGACGATTTTCAAGGATCAGCTTGATCAGAAAAATCGAGACCACTACCGCGATTCCGATAAAAAAGTAGCGCTGCCAGCCTCCACCATTCGCAAAAAGACTGAATGCGGCACCGGTATTCCATACGTGTACCCAGTTAAAGAATGAGGTCACTGAAATAGACTCGCCATATGCCATTGATTGTTGCACCAGCCATTTTACGGCCTGATCAGACGCTGCCAGCAGGCCGGAGATGGACAACAGAGCGTACGGTGACAGATGTTTGCCAAAAATGGACATTGCTTAATCCTTGAGCGCCAGAATGCGTCTAGCACCGTTAAGTACAATTACCCCCGCGATGGTGCCGATAATCAGATCCGGATAATTGGACCCGGTCCACGCGACCAGAGCGCCGGCGGTGATGACCCCCAGGTTGATCACCACGTCGTTGGCCGAGAATATCCAGCTTGCCTTCATGTGCGCCCCGCCCTCCCGATGTTTGGATATGAGCAGCAGACAACTGGTATTGGCAATCAATGCGACGAATGCGATAGCCATCATCACCAGCGATTCAGGCTCACTACCGAATACAAAGCGTCTCACCACCTCTATGAGTACGCCCACAGCCAAGATCAGTTGCAGTACACCAGCAAGATGCGCGGCACGTACCTGCATTTTCACGCTATGTCCAACCGCATAAAGGGCAAGCCCGTACACCGCCGCATCGGCAAAATTGTCCAGGGATTCTCCAATCAGGCCGGTGGACCGGGCGATCAGACCGGCAGTCATTTCCACCACGAACAGAAGTGCATTGATGCCGAGCAACCAGCGCAGGGTCCCGGATTCTTGCTTAGCAGAAGCTGCCGAAAACTCGGCGGCCTTGATGGTCTCCGGATTTGCAGCGACGGTTTCCTGAAGCGAGGCGCCTAGCCCCAAGGTCTTCAGTTTCGAGGTGACGGGCTCGACCTCGCCGTCATGCACGACCTTCAGCCGGCGGTTCGACAAGTCGAAGGACAGCGCCCGAATCTCCTCAAAGCCGTTCAGGGCTAGGCGAATCATTCGTTCTTCTGATGGACAGTCCATCTTCGGCACGGCATAAACACTGACCCATCTCCCTGGCGCCTCGGAGGAGGCCTGTATATCGGTATCCGCTGCGGACGTTGCATCACCGCCACAGGCGCCACCACAGGATTTTCTCATGATACGACTCCACTTGAACAATGTTGTGGTACCATTTAAAACTATAAAGCTACTATAATGTCAATAGAGTAAAGAATCCGTTGGGGAGGAGGCTGATGCGCATTGGTCAGTTGGCGCAGTTGGTAGGGGTCGAAACACAGACGATCCGCTTCTATGAACAGCAGGGCTTGTTGCCGCCGCCTGATCGGCAGGACAACGGTTACCGTGTCTATACCGAGAAGCATGGTGAGGGGCTGGCCTTCATCCGTCGCTGCAGAATCCTGGGCCTGTCACTGGCTGAGATTCACGAACTACAGAGCTATCAGGACGACCCTCATCAGCCTTGTACCGCCGTCAACGCCTTGCTCGATGATCACATCTCTCATGTGCGGTCGCAGATAACCGCTCTGCAAGCGCTTGAGAAACAACTCGTTTCACTGAGAGCGAGTTGCAACGATGACCGGGAAGTTGAGGCGTGTGGGGTTCTTGCTGGAATTAGCGAAGGAAACATGCACCAGCAGTAGGTGAAGCATCAACCAGATAATCCGATGAGATGCCGGTCTGTCTCACTCTCATGCAAAGGTAAGATCAACCATTTAATCCGCTTACCCAGTCTTCGCATTCAACTTTTTCAAAAGTCATTCCGTCAAATTCTGCCTGAAATTTCTCATTCAGAGGCTGCCAGTTTGGCGACATGACTTCATTAATAGGCCGAGGGTGACTTAATGTATAGGTTAAAAAACCCACCAAAATCTCTCTCGAAATCCCTTCACTGCCAAGTAACATACGCACATCAAATAAGTCGCGAGGATGTTGGCGATCCATTGCAGCACACAATTTTCCACCATACAGATCGGGAAGACTGACTACCTGAATCTCAGCATAACCAAACTCGTCTTCAACAGACTCTTGAACTGGCATTATTTCTGCACTATGCAATGTACCTCTGGCGACGGGCGACACTTCAATTTTGATCGTCGCAACCGGACTTGATACAACGATTCTCAGTTCATCAGCTTTATTATCCTGAAATGCCGCTCTGATATCTGGTTGAGTATTGATTCTGTCTGTAATGCGCTGCAATGCAGCCCTGACATTAATCAAAGCCTCATCTCTTGGTTCAAGTGGAAGATAAGCAAGATCAATATCTACAGATAGCCGAGGAAAATCTCTCACAAATAAATTAATGGCGGTGCCACCTTTAAGTGCAAAAACCGTCTCTGTTGCTACCACAGGAAGCATTCTTATGAGCAAGGAAACCTGTTTGTAATATGGGCTATCTTTATCCATTATGTTGTTCACCTTTTTTGACGCTTAATATCTCTGGCACTGTGATTTGATATCGCTCATCAAAACGTCCTTTTTCGACAACCTGCCGCTTTCCTGCCCCCAATTTAATTCTTGTTTCATCTATGCGATTGACCCACTGGTGATCGTAGTATCGACCCAGAAATAGAAATATTCGGTTTGCCTGAACAGAGCTGCTTCGTTCAAGAATATCTTGTACTTTTCTAGGGCTAAGATTGACTAAACCCTGAAATAATTCTGCGACATGCTCAAATGAAATCAGCTTTCCAATCGCATCTACCACTTCATAGGCAGCAAGTTCTGCACAGCTGACAGTGAGCTCTTTCTCTTTAACCGTGATCCTTTTCAAATCCTTCTCGGGATTCACTTCAAGCTTATGGTTTCCGCAGTAAAACCAATTCTGATAAGGGAATTCACGAAACCATTTCGGTAAGGACGACTTGTTTTTAACGCAAATCCAAACTTGCTCTTTGTTCAGCTGCAAATAGTGACTCAGTCCTTGGTGAGTTAAGCTGCTCAATCCAGCCAAATGAACTGGAACGCCCAATTGCACATCCAATGCTTGAATGGCATCAACCCAAGTTGGCTTTATATCGCCCTGCGCATTTGGACGATAGTACACACCAGAACTAAGCTTCTTCAGCCAACCGTTCTGCGTGTACTTTTGAGCCAGGGAGTAGCTCACGCCGTTTTCAGTCAGCCATTGCTGAAGTACTAGCGCACCAGGAGAAGTATGAGCAACAAGCCAGTTTATTTTAGATGACATTTTAACACCCAAGGTATGAATATCACGAACAGTATAAACCATATAGTTTATTACGATAGGAATTTTAACACCTTAGGTATTAATATACCAAATACTGTAAACCAAGCCCGCTAATGCGGCGTTGTTGAAATGAAAAGGTCTACAGAACATCACCAATAACCCGATGTTGTGTAGACCTAGTTTGATTACCTTAAGTGAAGTGCCTACTGTGGCTCACATTCAGGTGCCCAGTAAAACGGCGCTGATCGCTGGAACTGCTGTGTCAATGACTTCTTGAGTGCTGGCAACGACAGGTAAAGTTGCAGACATAACACTTTCAACGACTGTTGGCGTATTGTAGAGACCCATACCGCCACCAATGCCCAAGGCAAAGGCCATCAAGCTTTGGCGAGCGATACCGCCCACAATACCCACCAGAACCATGGCTCCCGCTACGATCCGTCCCAAAGTACCTTGGGTCCAATCTTTTAGGGTATCCCACACATCGGTGAAAGCATCACCACCGGTGCCCGCAAATGAGGGCTCCGAAATCATTAACGCCATCAAACCAAGCGCACCAATGGTCATTAGGCGCTGAGTTTGAATGGTGCGAACTGCATTTGTCATTCGTTAGTTTCTCCGTAGATACTCAAGTTATCGCGCTTACCATCAGCTCCCGCTGAGGTTGAATCGCTCTGAGTCTGAAGTGGACGTAGCACAGGCGAAACCGTTCGAGGTGCTGACACCCCAATATCCCACCGGCGCGGTTCAATTTCGGTAAACACGTAGCTGGATAAATTCAGATCTCCACGGTCATCCTCCCAAGGCGCAATCCAAATTCGCATCACCCTTGAAGGAATGCGAATAGGTGCAGATTGCTGCGTCTCAGGTAATGCTGGATGGCTCAGCAGTCCTGTCTCTAAATCAGATTGTGAATACCCAGAGGGAGCACCCATTCGAGTCGCCACAGCATCAATCGTCTTGGGTGCAGCGCCATTACTGGTAAGCTCATAGACTTCACGAGCGGATAAACAGCGCACACCGTCAGGCATACCTGGGCATCCATATTCACTACTCCCAAGACCCAATGAACTACAGCCAGACAATAAGGTTGAGCCGACTACCAATAAAAGTAATCCAGCTTTAGACCACTGTTTTGAATGGTGCTTTGGGTTGTTCTGCATTGATGTCGTCATGGTTAACTCTCCTCTGGATACACATCTTATTGTCTGAAACGGACTTCGATCGGTTAGCAACATGCAGGATTTTTTCATCTTCTTGCACCTCCCCCTTGCGAAGTGGCCAACGACAACGAGGCACCACGAGTGACTATGACTTCAATTTTCCTGGCAGCGTCTACCTCTATGACTGGGAACATATTTTCAGCCATGTCCAAATAGAACTTGGCCACTCGATCCAATGCTTTACCGGTGCCTTTAATCGCAGCACCTTGTAATGCTTCTTGGCTCATGACTTGCTGGTACAGTTGAGTATCACCGGCATTACCCGTCTGAATCGTCGGAACAGGATTCACATCAAATGCGCCTGCCAAGCCCTGAAGGAATCCGGCCATCATCGATTTGGCCACCAGCTGGCCTTGTTTCGACACTAATCGGCCACGAATACCGGCTTTGCCGTCTTCACCCACGGCATAAGAATCCAGTCGCGTTTCAATGACGCCACCATCTTCTCTCACACATGAAATGGTCTCGCCTCGCAAATAAGCACGCTCAGAGCTCAAATCACCGTAACCTGCGGCGATCAAGAAACACTCTTTGATATCCGCTCTAAATCGGTTGGGTAAAATGGCTTCCTTTTGAATCCTCAGCAATGCAGGAAAAGGCTCTCGTCTTGCGGACTCGTGAGTCGGTGCATCCAAACCGGTGATCAAAGTACCTGAGATGATGCTGCCCGCCGGTAGATACAAAGGCGGCGCTTCTTGCACAACAACCTCTGGTTCAGCAACCACTTCAGGCTCAATCATACGAATCGTGATTGGCGGCAATGGAACATCTCGTGCTCGTGTACCTTGGCCATTGGCTGGCTGCTGATAGAGCGGATCAGGCAGCGGCGCATTGGCAAAATAGTCGTCTGGGTTAGACGGCAGAGGCTTTTCGTCTTTGGGTAATTCCATGGCAGATAAAGGCACTTCAAAGCGGCTATTTGTGCCTTCAACTGCTGCATCACCTCCAGCGCGAACATCATCAAGTTCCGCTCTAAGGCGGGCCAGCTCCGCATTGACCTCACTTGGTATAGAAGGCGAACCTGGGCTTAGCCGCCCTGAATCGACGTCACGACGCAAGCGCTCAACTTCACGACGTAACTGTTCATTGCGCTCACTGAGTAGTTTTACGTTTGCAGCCAAACTATCGACCCCAACATCGCGAGTATTGGTATCCGTTAGAATGTGCCGGATCGTTTCCTGCCGGTTCCGATTGCTTGAGCCATCGTCAGGATTAGGTGAAAACACCATCACCATAAGGATGAGACCACCAGCAATACCAGCAACCGATAGGCCACGCTTCATGTTCGGGCTCATTTGTTCCCATTGTGCTTTCATCGTTATTCACCTCCCACAAGAAGTGAAGGTCGCTGACTTTCCACCGCTTCTTCACGATGATTGCGAACAACTAAATACAACTCAGTCTTTTCACCCGGCAACAAGATATTGCGCGGCCAGTAGGCGCTTGCCACTATATCTGGTGCATGACAGGCTATTTCACTGGCTTCTATCGGTTCATCGGCAAAGCTTTCAACCAGTCCTACATAGACGGTGAAGTAATGTCCCGTCACAATTTGCCCCTGCTTAAAACCAAACTTTAAGCCTGGCTGAAAACATTTAGGGCTTATGTCAGTTTGGACAGCCAAACGGATGTCATAGCCTTGTGGCAACTCATTTAATGCAAGGCGTCTGAGTAAGTCTCGTAGGTTATCAACGTATGGCTGAGCTGTTTCCCAAGTGGCGGCTTTGCGGTTCACGACGCCCTTAATAGGCCACTGCTGACCATCAATAGCTAAGGTAATTTCACGCGGTGGAATACGACGAGGCACTAAGGTGACAGATAATGCGGGCGCTTCCTGACCAGGCGGAGTGATGTAAAGTGAAACCGGTGATTCTTTGTCCGTGGCTACATATACAACATTCCCCTTGATTTGCGTCTGAGCATCACTGGTTGTTCTCACCTTAGGCGATTCAAACGGCGTCACAATTCGATTCAGATGACCAAGTGCTACAGGGATCAGTTCATTAACCCCCGGTGTCATCAGTAGCGTTGTTGGCGTATCCGCTGCAACCGAATTGCTTTGAACCGGTGGATTTGCAGTAGCAGACTGCTTCATCACACTAGCTGGCACAATCGGCAATTCCACGTCTGCATACGACGCTTGTGATAACAGAACGCCACTCAAGCTCATTGCGATTAAACTTGGTGTCATCCATCGACTAATTTTGGTTCGCATCATTCACCCTCCGGTTTTGCTCTTGGGTCAACTTTTCACGAACTCGCTTCGTTCTAGCTTGCCCCTCATACGTATCCATCCAGCTAAGTTTTGGACGGTATTGCTCAATGTCGATATCAAACTCATAGGTGCGAGTTTGGCGCTGCTCATCTCCAGATGGTCCAGAGACCAAGGAATAACCGGTCACAAAGACATGGCCGGTTTCATACTCATACTCCACTTGTCTGGGTTGGAATTTGAGCGTGACTCGGTCTTCACGGATCTGTCTTGCCTGAATCTCCAGTGCATCGACCACTTGCTGGTACACCGCAGGTGAAAGTAGCGGCTCGATAGCAACCCGGATAAAGGACACATTGCCCGGCGTCACGTTGCCCATAAGCTCAGCCAGGTAGAGTCCCCAAGATTCCAGGTAAGGCTGACTGGCCTGGTTTCGTGACACTTCAGCCGTTTCAGACAAGGTTGGTGGTTGAATGGCCACCACGGTATTGCGAGAAAATGCCGCTACCGCAAGCAGCAAGTTAGATAGCACCAGCACCGCAATCAGGAACCGTTGCCATCGGTTCTCTAATTGCGTGCCTTGCCATGATTTTAAAAACACGTCGAACTTCACGGCAGATAGCTCCTGATAAATGGGTTAGGGATTGTCTTGGCTTTGGTTGGCAACAGCCCGGCCCAGTAGATGGCGTGAAGAATAAAACCATCTGGGCGACCATCACGAAAACGCCGATAGAGCTTGGTTGTCACCAACCCCAACAGGCATAAAACCAAGGCATTACCGGTAAAAATGCCGATCACTAGCCCCAACAGAATGGGAGCCATCTCATCGGCACTCCAAAGCAGGAAGTGCGGCGGGTCATCGATATAGGATGGAATATTCACAGGTTCCATAGTCACTCCTCGTTGTTTGAATTGAGAAGTGAAGGATGCCTTGGGATTGGTAGGTTCAGTGGTCAGCTAGATGCCGAATTCTTGAAGGTTTTGAGGGTTCTACTCAGACAATACTAACAATTGATCTTTTTGATGCGGTTGATATGATGGGGTTATTGGTCGTGTCGAGACCAGCTGCCCACTTTAGCAAACCCGGACGGGACGACATGCATATCAAATTTATTTTTTGCTTAGGTTTTTTCTGCGACCTCGGCAGTGGGCACCGTATTCGCTAATAGGAGAAACTCAATGCAAATTACTAAAATCATTTCCTCTGCCTCGGTTGAACGTTTAAAGCAAAAAGCACGAAAGCTTAAACGTGAAAAATCCATTCCACACACTCAAGCACTCGATGAAGTTGCAGTATCTGCTGGTTTTAATCATTGGCATCAAGTTGTGCTAGCTAATGACTTACTGAAACCATCAGAAGTGGCGTTATCTTCTGGATGTGTCATGGCTTTTGATGTCAAAGATGGTATGGACGTCGATACCAGTGATGGGGTTTTAATTGAAGACCACTTCTTGGAGATGCTCACTGAAAAGCAGCTATTTGAAATTTATGCCAATTCCCCTGATGAGGACGACGAACAAAACAGGCCGCTAAAAGAAACGCTATCGGATTCAGAGCTTCATGAGTATTTTCGAGATTATTGCTCATTCATGTACTTTCGTATTGCCGAGCCTCATGCAAACAAACCGTTAAAAGAAGTATTGGCTCTTATACGACAGTACTCGTTTTGGATGCCTCAATATATTTGGCTTCAAGGCCACCTTATTGATACTTACCATTTGCCTGCTGAAGACGAGTGCGTATTTTTATAACTATGAACGCTGATTTTTGCTTAGCGTGAACACTTCCACCCCTTATTCTTGCAGATGCGGCACTTTTACCTTAAGTGTTCACAGTTGGTCAAGATTCGCTTGTTTTTTACGCATGGATTCTCCTTTCAAACTAATTTTATAGGCGTTGTGTAAAAGCCTATCTAAGATGGCGTCAGCAAGTGTTGGATCGCCAATAGTTTCATGCCAATGATTGGTTGGAAGTTGGCTAGTAATGATTGTCGATCCGATTCCGTGCCGGTCTTCAATCACTTCCATTAAGTCCATTCTTTGCTGCCGCTTTAGGGCGTCCAATCCCCAGTCATCTATGATCAGGATTTCAGTTTTCCGCAACTGTAAAAGCACTTTACCAAAGCTACCGTCACCGTGTGCGATCGTGAGCATTTCAAGTAGTCTGCTGGCCCGGTAGTAGCGCACGGAGATTCCTTGTTCACAAGCAGTTTGCCCCATGGCGCAGGCCAGGAATGTTTTGCCTGTGCCTGTTGGCCCTTCAATCAGAATATTTCGATGCTGCTTAACCCAGTCAAACTGCAATAGCTGTGCGACGGTGCTTTTGTTTAAACCACGCTTGGTTTGGTAATCAATGTCTGATGGTTGGGCATTGATTCGGAGTTTGGCTTGTTGTAACAGGCGTGCAATTTTACGGTTATCTCGGGTTGTGATTTCATGATTAACCAAGAGTGCGAGTCGTTCGAGAAAGCTCAGCTCCTCATAGGTATTGGGTTGATCACACTGCTGAGACAGAGCCTCAGCCATACCGGTTAATCGCAAACTGTTTAGCTGAGTGCGTGTTTTATTAACTCAAGTTTCGGAGTTCAGTTTAGCCTAAAATCAGCACTCATCACCAATAGATTTGGCTTCTAGCCTCAGCGTGAAGGTATCCATTTGCATGACTTGCATAAAGAACTCCTGAACCGTTTTGTCTATTTGGTTCATGATCTCTTGTGCGGCGCTGACTCCGTATAGCTTGCTGAGCTCATCAAGCGCTCCCGATATCAGTGCTCTAAAGATAACCCAGAGTCGGCTAGCAAAATCTAAGGTGCACAGACTGTTGATCATGTCGTTACGACTATCACTCAGTCTAGCGGCACCTTCCTCGTGTTGAGTCAGTAGCAGCAAGCAGAATCGCAGCGCCGTTAAATGGATGGACGCGATATAAGCACTGTAATGTGTACTTTGCTCTTTGAGGAACCCAAGCTTTTGTTTCGCTTCCTTAAAGTACACTTCGATGCCCCAGCGCAACGCATAGATTTCGAGTATTCTCTCATCACTGAGGTGAGTGTCGGTGGATAAAAACAAGGCCCAATCATGCTTTCCAGCGCGCTGTTTTTCTTCGTTGACACCACGAACAAACAACAGCTTGACCTTGATCCAGTGATCAGGCTCTTTGATGCTTTTTGCTAGATTCAACTCAACGGTGATCGCCTTAGACTGGTATGGTCTACCCTTAATCTTCTGCCATTGGCCTTTGATGTGGTGTTGGTAAAGCTCAGCCGCTGTTGCTAGAGCCGAGGTGTTATCCATAGTGCGATAGCGCGTCTTATTTTTCTTCATGCGGACAATGGAGACTAACGATTGCGCGTCCATAAAGGCCAGTATGGACTTACTGGCAAACCATGAATCAGCTAAAAAATATTGCGCATGAATGTCGGACCGCGCGGCTCGCTTAATCATGCGGTGGATCATCTCCGGCTTACTCATTGACTGCGCATCACGATAGCGTTTTGCTACGATACTACGACCATCCGCAAATGCTTTGGTGAGTGGTTGTGCTTTCACTCGACTGATATAAAGCTCGCTATCTAAAGGGATAAATTGCTTTTCAGTCGCCAGTCCTAGGGTCAGGATTTGCTGCCCCATCACACAACGACCGTTGAGGTGATCAAAGTGGCTGGAGATGCCTGGCATGGTTTTACCGCGCCGTGTTTTAACTGAATCATCAACAACATAGGCGCGTATGGTGCTGTGGTCAGTCATACTGATGACGGTCTTCGCTGTTTGAAGGTGCAACTTGCGCCAATCCAGATCCTCCCGATTAAGAAGATCATAAAGGGCATCCCTCTTAGTGATCGAGAAGCTTTGTAACGACTCCCTTGAAAACATCGCAATTGAGTCTGCTTTGAGCCAGACCCAAAGCAGTAAAAGGTACACTACATCACTGACGGGTGATCCTGAACGCTTTGAAAACCGCGCTTGTTTCAGCAGTCGATTAAAACCGATGCGCTGCCATGCTTTGCTAAACAGATTATCCACTTGAACATCGTGGCGGCTTAAATACTCAGCGGTGAGTGATGGCAAAACAGAAGAGCTTGTGTCAGAATTCATGTGTAGCCTTTGAGTTGTATTTGTTATGTCTAGACAACTAACATTATACCACGAAAAGGCTATTTTTATTTATACTATTCAGTAACTTAAGCTATAATTTCTGCTGTTTTTGAACCCCGAAACTTGAGTATTAAATTGGCTATGTTCTGCTAAATTGTTGCTATACTGTATATGAATACAGTTGTTAAGGATTGATCATGCTCCCAGCACAATTTACAAAGCTTATAGCCGAGTTAGAACACTTAACAGATAGTCAAACCCGTTATGTTGAGAAGCTGCTGAAAGGCACTGATAGCGTCTCACAGTTGATAACAGAGCTTGAGGAGCGGATGGTTGAAAACCCTGAATGCCCGCACTGCCATAGCTCACTGATCAATCGGCACGGCAAGGTAAACAAGATGCAGCGTTATCGCTGCAAGAACTGCGGCAAAACCTTTGTAGCGACAACGGCGACACCGCTAGCTCGACTGAGGTACAAAGAGCTTTGGTTAGAATATATTCGCTGTATGCTGGACAGTAAGCCATTGCGTAAATGTGCCGAAGAATGTGGCCTCCACCTTGAAACATCGTTCAGGTGGCGGCACCGATTCTTGGCGCTACCATCAGCACTGAAAGCGAGCAAATTAGAAGGCATTATCGAGGCAGACGAAACACTTTTTCCCTACTCAGAGAAAGGCTCAAAACGGATGACTCGTCAGCCCCGTAAAAGAGGGATGAAAGCGAAAAAACGGGGGCGTTCAAAGGATGATTGGGTGCCAGTTTTAACGGTCAGAGACCGAGCTAAGAATACGTATGAAGCCGTTGTGCCAAGTGTTACATCGGCAGCTCTACATCAGGAGCTAGCAGGGAAATTAGAGAAAGACAGTGTGTTGTGTAGTGATGGCTATAAGCCCTACATAGCTCTTTCTGAGAAAAATGATTTAATACACAAGCGCTTAGATGTGGCAGGAGGAGTTAAGGTGATAGATAAAGTCTTTCACATTCAAAATGTTAACGCCTATCACAGCCGTCTGAAAGCGTGGATAAAACGGTTTCACGGAGTAGCCACAAAATACTTGGAACACTACCTAGGTTGGTTCAGGTTTATGGATACTCCAGAAAACCTTAACGAAAACAGGCTCTTTTCGATTCAACAACAGTTAATCCGAACATAGCCATTAAATTCATATATTTATTTTTTTTATTACCATTAACACACTGACTCAGGCATTAGTTTATCTTAACTTGTACCTGAATCCGTGACTTCAGATTCAATAAATGTGTTCAAAACCCTGCAATAGCAAGGCTTCCAACGTTAAAATAGTCATCACTGTCCATTCACCCAATCAGTGATGTTACTACCATGCGTAAGTTCAAGCTTGTTCAGTCTAAAACCGAAGTGATCACACCTCATGGTGGTCTTGCTCTCATTGGTCATTGCATCAACCAAATGACATCACTTCATAAGACTTCTCGTGATGTCGCTAAACGCCATGGTATCGCTAATATCGATCTTATTCGTACGTATGTAGGACTCGTTTGCTTGGGCAAAAGTGACTTTGAAGCCGTCGAACAAGCCAGACATGATCCCTACTTCAAGGCCGCCATGGGTATCAAACAATCACCCTCATCCGCGCGATTACGTCAGCGCTTTGATGAAGATGCCGTTAATTTACTACCACTGTTAAGTTCGGCCAGTGTTGAGTTTTTACAGAATGCATCCATTCCACTAACAGAGCTCTCAACAGGGCATATTCCCTTGGATATGGACGTGTTCCCCATGGATAACAGTGACACTAAAAAGGAAGGTGTTTCCTACACTTACAAAGGGCATGATGGCTATGCGCCGATTGCTGCCTATTTGGGTCAGCAAGGGTGGTGCTTAGGTTGTGAGTTACGCCCTGGCAGCCAGCATGCTAATGCTGAGTTTATCAATGTACTTCAACGCGTGATTCCAAGAGCACGTCAGCTGACCGATCAGTCATTACTGATCCGACTGGATAGTGCACATGATGCGCTTGAAAACCGTGTTTTTCTGAACAACCAAAACGTCGACTTCCTGATTAAATGGAACCCACGAAAGCAGGATGTCTGGCAATGGTACGATGAAGCCTGTGCACATGCGAAGTGGCATCATCCACGACCCGGTAAAATGGAAGCCGTGTTCTCTCAACAGCTGGATGATGCGGCCAATACGCGTCGAGTGGTCAAAGTTACGGTGAGACACTCTGATGCCAAAGGTCAGTTGTTCTTGGAGCCTGAAATCAGCTTAGATGGCTGGTTGACCTCATTGTCTTCAGATGTGGCAGATGACGCCACGGTGATTAAACTCTACAAAGGGCATGCGCTGTGTGAACAGTTCCATAGCGAGTTCAAGACTGACTTGGATCTAGAGCGCCTGCCATCTGGGAAGTTCGCGACCAACGATCTGGTCATGGGCTTTGCCGTCATGGCTTATAACATCTTACGCTGGATCGGTTTACGCGGCTTAATGCAATCTGACTCACCTGTGCGGCACTCAGCGAAACGTCGCCGATTGAAAACCGTTATGCAAGAGTTGATGTATCTGGCCTGCCGACTCGTGAAGAGCGGTAGACAGCTGACACTTAAGTTTGGCTCTCATTGTCCAGGCTTTAGCGCATTCAATCGCGTGTATCACATTACCTGACATACTCGATATACCAAACATTCCTTGCATGGCTAGTAGCCAGGCCTCAGCATGCCAAATCGGTCAAAATTGTTTGAATTTTAACCAGAGAAAAATCCTTTAATAGGCAAAAATCAGTAGCCTGCAATGCAAGCGCACATCAGTACGAATAAAATCGATTGTTAAAGAGCGATAAAACAGTGACTGCTCCGATCTGTAATCTTAAGCAATACTCGTCACTGATTCAGGAGATAGCTTCCTCAGTTTGGAAATGGTAGTCAGCGTAATCGGATAACTCTTTCAGAATTTGCTCAATAGCCTGTTTGGAAACACCCTGCACATACTGCTGACCCAGCTTGTTCAGCAGGATCACCAAATTACGATGCTGATCATCAATAATCGCAATACCCGTCTCAAGTTGCGGGTTCCAGGGAAAGATTTCAAACGTGTTGTTTGCATCATCTGAAAGTGATGTCATGTGTAAAATAGCCTTATAGCCGAATTCAAACCTTTAAAAAGACATTGTATACCAGCCACCTATTCCCATATATCCATAAGGGATAAATACAGTAAATTTTTGCTATGGGAATTAACACCACAGGTTAATGAAACGTGACCCTGGCCTTTTCTTCCGGTAGATTAATGTCCCTGATACAGAGCCTTTTGCTTTGCAGGGAGACCTATCTGCGATGAAACCATCAAACTCGCTTGCCCATGCACCCGCTACACGGCGCAACAGAGAGCCGATCTTCAATGTCTTGCAGACATACCTTCCCGATCCGGCCAGGGTACTGGAAATAGCTTCAGGAACGGGCGAGCACGCGGTGTATCTGTCCTCAAATCTCTCACAGGTCGTTCACTGGCAACCCACCGATATAGATCCGACAGCCTTAAGCAGCATCGAAGCCAGGCGACAGAGTGACCACCATCCAAAGCTGTTTCCAGCCCGACTCCTGGATGTAACCGCTCCCACAGAAATGCCTCAGGGTGACTACAACACCCTGCTGGCGATCAACATGATCCATATTGCGCCCTGGCAAGCCGCCGAGGGGCTTATGAAATTAGCCCAAAATCTGCTCAGTAACGATGGCGTCCTCTTCCTCTATGGCCCTTTCTGGCAGGCCGATGTCAGCCCTGCCGAGAGCAACCTGGCATTTGATGCATCACTCCGCCAACGTAACCCGCTCTGGGGTATCCGCCATCTGGATGAGGTCACTCATCTGGCAAAAGAGCAAGGGCTGATACGACAAGCGGTAGTTCCCATGCCAGCTAACAATCTATCGGTGGTATTTCGGAAGGAGTGAGCAAGTACAGCAGCCGAACTGCTGTACCCGCCAGGCTGGCAATCCACTCTTTACAGGCTATCAACTCTGCAGATAGTGAACGACTCAATAGTCACTGACTTTCACTTTGAACAACCATGCATAGAGCGCTGGCACAAATAGCAAGGTAATCAGCGTACCCACAGCGACACCGCCAATCAGCACATAGGCCAAGGGTCCCCAGAACAGATCCAGAGCCAGCGGAATAAAAGCCAGCACCGCCGCCAGAGCGGTTAGTACCACCGGACGGGAACGCTGCACCGCCGCCTCAACCACAGCGGCACCCGCCTGCATACCGGAATCGAAGTTATCCTGCACCTGTTGCGCCAGTATCATGGTGTTGCGCATTAAAATACCACTTAAACCGATCAACCCCAGCAGCGCGGTAAAACCAAACGGCTGGTTAAACAACAGCAGTGCTGCCACCGCTCCTACCAACCCGAGTAGAGCCGTCGCAATCACCACAAACGTGCCGGTAAATGAGCGCATCTGCAGCATGATGAAAATCAGCATAAGCGCCAGCATAAGCGGTTGCAGCTTCTGGATGGAGCTATCCGCTTTGCCAGACTGTTCAACCGATCCACCTATATCGATACGATAGCCCGGTGGTAATTCAGCAAGCAGCGACTGCATGTCAGCCCAGATCGCATGGGTCACGTCAGGTGGCTGGGCTCCTTGTACATCGGCATGTACAGCCAGAAAGGGTTCACGGTTATAGCGTTTTATCACCGGATCTTCATAGCGGATACTCAACTCGCCCAACTGACTGAGCGCCACCTTGCGCCCATCCGCTGTCTTAAGCTCTAGCGCCTCGGGTAACAGCCCCCCTTCGCGTGCACTGCGCGCGATCACCTGTACGCTGCGAACATCCTGACGCACATCGGTGACATTAAAACCATTGAGTTGAAACGCCAGTTGCTGCGCAACCTCGGTCGGCGTCAGTCCCATTAACCGCAGACGGTCAGGGTCCATATCCAGATAGTAGGCGGGTGTACGCTCATCCCATTCCAGGTGCGGCATCACGGTATTGGGATGCGCCGCCATCAGATTACGCACCTCGTGAGCGATGGAACGCAAGACTTCAGTATCCGGGCCCAGCACGCGAAAGCTGACAGGCCAGATAACCGGCGGTCCAAATAGCAAACGGGTAACGCGTACCCGTGCTTCAGGAAACTCACCTGCCTCCAGGTGACGATTCATCTCCGCCATAATACGATCACGAGCACCGGCATCATGGCCTATGGCAATGATCTTGGCAAAGGCCGGATCAGGCTGTTCAGGGTTAGCCGAAATAAAGAATCGAGGCGCACCCGCACCGATATAGGATGACAGGCTTTTCACTTCGGGCAGCGTTTCCAATATGGCTTCGAGGCGTTTTACCGTGGCTTCTGTCGTGCCGATTGCACTGCCCTGCGGCAGGTAAATATCGATCAATACCTCTGGACGGTCTGAACCTGGAAAAAACTGCTTTTGTACCAGCGTTGCCATACCCACACCGCTGAGTATCAACAACATCAGTGTCGACAGCACGACCGTTTTACGATAACGCACACAGGTGTTTACCACGCCTCGCAGATACTGGTAAAAACGTGTTTGATAGATATCTCCAGCCTGATGCTGAGTATAGGATGGCAGCAGCTTCACTCCCAGATAAGGCGTAAAAGTCACAGCCACCAGCCAGGAAACCAGCAGTGCAAAGGCCAGCACCCAAAAGATATTGCCGGCATATTCACCCACACTTGACTGGGCAAAGCCGATCGGGACAAAACCCGCTACCGTCACCAGCGTACCAAACAGCATAGGGGCGGCCGTCACACTCCAGGCATGACTGGCCGCGCGCACCCGCTCCCAGCCCTCTTCCATTTTAACGATCATCATTTCAATGGCGATGATGGCATCATCCACCAGTAACCCCAGGGCGATAATCAAGGCACCCAGAGTGATACGATCCAGATTGATCCCGGTAATTTTCATCAACAGGAAGGTCAGGCCGATGGTAACGGGGATGGCAATACCTACCACCAGACCCGCACGAAAGCCAATCGCCAGTATGCTGACAGCCATAACGACCAGCACCGCCACCAGAAACTTGATCTGAAACAGATCAACGGCCTGACTGATCGCTTCGGTCTGATTGGTCAGCATATGCAAAGACATACCCAGGGGTAACGCGGCCTGTTCAGCATCAATAAAGGCCGTCAGACGCTCACCAAACTCCAGGCCGTTCTGACCGGCCTGCATCACCACCCCCAACAATATGGCCGCTTCACCATCCGCCCTGATCATATAGGAGGGAGGATCTTCGTAACCTCGCCGTATATCTGCCAGATCAGACAGCTTTAACAGATGGTCTCCCACACGTATCGGCAAAGCAGCCAGTTGATCAAGGTCCGCCAGATCAGCATCCACACGCAGGTAGGCGCGTGGCCCGTCCAGGTCAACAAAGCCAGCTGGCATCATACGATTACTGGCTTCAATCGCAGCAAAAATCTGCTCTGCTGACAACCCCAGGTTATTCAGGCGGTTCATATCAAAGTCGATAAACACCCGCTCACTGCGCTCGCCCAGTAACAGCGCTTTTTGCAGGCCAGGCACACGCTGTAAACGATCACGGACAGATTCCGCTTCACGGGTGAGGCTGTGCATCGGCATACCCGGTGCCGTCAGTGAAATCAGCGAGAAATACACATCTGAAAAATCATCATTAACGATCGGACCTATGACCCCCGCAGGCAGACTTCCGGCTTCATCCAGCATGCGCTTACGTACCTGATAAAACAGATCAGGCACCCTTTCACTGGGTGAAAAGTCCTCGAACTCTATCTGTAAATCGGCCCGACCCGGACGTATCGTGGTTTCAATTTTATACAGGTACTCCACTTCCTGAATGCGTTTCTCCAGACGGTCAACAACCTGATCCTGTAACTCGGTCGGTGTGGCACCGGGCCAGATAGCCGACACCACCATCACCCGTACAGTGAAGGATGGGTCTTCGGCACGCCCCAAAGATGAAAACGCATAGACACCGGCAAAGACAGACAGGAGAAGAAAAAACAGGGTTACCGAGCGTTCACGCACTGCCAGGGCTGACAAATTGGGAAAATTCATCGCGCCTGCTCCCTGACCTGCATGCCCGGCGTTAATAAATGCGTGCCCAGCGCAACAATGCGACTACCCTGCGTCAGGGAAGCGCGAATACGGGCATATTCCTGGCTCAGCTCCAGCACCTCCACAGGCACAGGCTGCACCTGCCCCTCAACTACTTGCCAGACCTGAGCGCCTTGACTGCGTTCATCCAGTGCGCCCAGGGGCACACTAAAGGTTGTCTCCTGCAGTGGCTGGTCAAGCCTGACCTGTACCACACTGCCCAGACTTAAGGCATCAGAGCGCGACTCAATACGATAACGTGCCCGCCAACTGCGACTGTCAGGATCAGCCGAGGCTGCCATCTCCCGCAAAGTAATCGCTAATGATTCACCATCAATCAACAGGCTACCAGACGCTGGAGCATCCTCACCTTCAGGCAGATATACCTCCGCTTCAAGTGAGCTATCGTCAATCAGAGTAGCCAGAGCCTGCCCCATGATGACCACCTGTCCTGGCTCAGCTGTCACGGCATTCAGTATGCCCGCTTTTTCAGCACGCAGTTCAGCATAATCCACAGCATTACGTGCCTGCTCCAACACAGCATTAGCCGCCTGATGACGACTGATGGCTTCACGCAGTGTCAGCTCATAACGCTCCAGGGTTTGGCGGCTGACAAACTGGCCGTCTACCAGTGTTTGTTGACGATTCAACTCGCTGCGTGCAATTGCCAATGCCGCTTCAGTCGTTTTCATGTCAGCTTCAGCCACTCGCACCGAGGCTAACAAATCACGCGGGTCCAACTGGAACAGCAACTGCCCCGCTTCGACCCGCTGACCCGCATCAACATAGCGCTCCAGAATACGGCCCGAAACCTGAAAGGCAACGGGTGTTTCATAGCGCCCTTTTACTGTGCCGGATAGCTTCAGAAAAGCAGAAGAGGCATTACTCACTACCAGAGTTCGAACCCAGGGAGCCGCAGACTGAGGTGCATTGGATGCACCATTATCTGGACTACAGCCCAGCATTAACAGCACAATAGCCATAAAGAATAAGGGTCTATGCATGGTAATCGACTCAAAAATACACTATGATTAATGAACGCAATCGTACACTAATTAAAATGGATAAAAAAGTGCCTTGTAAGTCACGATCGGGACGACCTGTCGATCCCAGCAAAGAAGTCGCTATTCTGGATGCCGCCACAGAACTTCTGTTCACCCAGGGCCCAGCTAAATTCTCGATAGAAGCGGTCGCATGTAAAGCGGGCGTTTCAAAAGTAACGGTCTATAACCGCTTTAACGAAAAAAACACACTGATCGAGGCCATCATTCATCGCCAGTGCGATAGCTTGCTTCAACACCTGGTTATCGAACCTGAGCAGGGCCAAACACCTCGGCAAGCACTGCATGACTTTGCACTAAACCTGGCACATTTCGTACTCAGCCATGAACACCTCAATTTTCTGCGTTTGCTGGGCAGCCTGCACGAAGTAGACCGGGATCTACTGCACAGCATGTACAACAACAGTGTTCAAAACGCCTTAGACACCTTGAGCGGCTGGTTAAAAATACAACAAGAGGCAGGACGTATAGAGTGTACTGATACTGAGCATGCCGCCGAGTTGTTTTTGAGCATGCTTGCAGGACTGGACATAGTGCGTGCCTTGCATCAACTCCCACCCAGACAACCTGGTGAGGAAATCAACAGGCATGTTGACGCTGTTGTGAAGCAGTGCTGGAGGCTGTGGCAGAGATGAAATGTTTCATTTAGTAAAACTGATTACCATTTTGCTTTATTTGCATCTAAAATAAAGATCAAAAGTTAGATCCTGGAGTGAAAAGCAAGATGACTGCACAACTAAAGCAACGACCAGACCCAGCTGTTGTCCTGTCAAAAGCACTACTTAATGCATCCAAACAGCTGACACTCAAGCAAGATGAGCTGGGCAAGGTGATTGGTGTGCATAGAACCGCGATAACACGCTTAAAGCAAAACCTGGACCTGAGTCCCGACAGTAAACAAGGTGAACTGGCCCTGCTGTTGATCAGAGCCGCCCGGGCACTATTTGCACTCACCGGGGGTGACCAGGCCTGGATCAAACATTTCATGCGCTCACAGAACAAGCTTACTGGCGGTGTTCCTGCTATACAGGTACAAACTGTTCAGGGACTTATGCGTGTGGTGACCTGCCTGGATGCGATACGAGGCAAGGTGTAACCATGATCTGGGCTGACTGTAACGGCGAAGCCTGCATCAGACCCATTGAGGGGTTGTTATACCGCCTGGTGGAAAATCAGGAACAAGTCGCCACACTAGGCTATGTGGACACACTCGAAGAACAGGCGGTGCTTGAAGAGTTACTTGAAACCTCAAAACCCGACTATCCTGATACCTACCCAAACACCCTGCACTAACTGCTCAAAACACCTTTTCGTTATCCTCCCTTACACTGGGGATCTCGATTTGGCCGTATCCATGAACCTAGCCTGTTCTACGGCGGAAAATCACTTGAAGTAACCCTGGCAGAATCCGCCTTCTACCGCTTTGTGTTTCTCCGCTCAATGGAAGGAACGGCACCTGCGGCAAAATTGAACACCGAGCATACGCTGTTCACAGTGGGTTATAAGACCGATAAAGGTATCCAGCTTCAACAGCCACCCTTTAGTGCATTCACGGCAGCATTGCGCCACCGCACTGAGTACTCCCTGACTCAAGCATTAGGCACCAACATGAGAGAAGCTGGAGTAGAAGCCTTTGAATATCTATCGGCCCGTTCAGCTCGTGATGAGCTGTGCGCAGCCCTCTTTACCCCCATCGCCTTCACTGACCAGGCGCCGCAATCCAGAGAAAACTGGTTTTGTGAACTAACCCAGGAACAGGTAACCTTTAAAGCAATGGGCTCCCAACAGGTCTTCAGCTTTTGTCTGGAGGAGTTCTCTGTTAACAGGCTGTTTCCTATGCCAGCCCCATCCGCACCACGGAACCCGGTATGATTAACCCAGCGTCATTTACACATCCATACCAATTAAAGAATCAATTCCTTCATCTCTGATGGTCGCCTTAACTTCATCCAGTGCGGCTTCCTCTGTATCGAACTCATCTTCCCAGACTGTCGAAACACCCGATTCATCAATCACTTCAAGAATCCAGCCTCCCGTGTCGCCACGGTAAATATCGACCTGAACAGTTTTACCCTCAGCCGTCAGCTCCTGGCTTAAAGCACTCATTTCAACTTCAAAATCATCTTCCATCTACAACCTCCAACGTGGGATTTTCAATTCATTAGGCTTTTACCATAAGGTATGTGCCTGCACCAACCATAAAACCGCCAGCGGTCTTTTTAACAACGCCTGGTGCTCTGCCCTTAGTCCAGGACAGAATCCTGCTGGCGAAATACGCATAACCCAGTTTAACACCACCGACTGCAACGACAGTCAACACAATAATCGTTGCAATGTCTGACGTGGCGATAGTCGTCAGATCGACAAATGCAGGAAACAAGCTTGCATAGAAAAAAATGGCTTTTACATCACCGAGAGTAATAACTCAAGTTTCGGAGTTCAGTTTAGCTTAAAATCAGTACTCATCACCAATAGATTTGGCTTCTAGCCTCAGCGTGAAGGTATCCATTTGCATGACTTGCATAAAGAACTCCTGAACCGTTTTGTCTATTTGGTTCATGATCTCTTGGGCGACGCTGACTCCATATAGCTTGCTGAGCTCATCAAGCGCTCCCGATATCAGCGCTCTAAAGATAACCCAGAGTCGGCTGGCAAAATCTAAGGTGCACAGACTGTTGATCATGTCGTTACGACTATAACTCAGTCGAGCGGCACCTTCCTCGTGTTGAGTCAATAGCAGCAAGCAGAATCGCAGAGCCGTTAAATGGATGGAGGCGATATAAGCACTGTAATGTGTACTCTGCTCTTTAAGGAACCCAAGCTTTTGTTTCGCTTCCTTAAAGTACACTTCGATTCCCCAGCGTAATGCATAGATTTCGAGTATTCTCTCATCACTGAGGTGAGTGTCGGTGGATAAAAACAAGGCCCAATCATGCTTTCCAGCACGCTGTTTTTCTTCGTTAACGCCACGTACAAACAGCAGCTTGACCTTGATCCAGTGATCAGGTGCATCGAGGGTTTGTGCTAAGTTTAACTCAACGGTGATCGCCTTAGACTGGTATGGCCTGCCCTTAACCTTCTGCCATTGGCCTTTGATGTGATGTTGGTATAGCTCAGCCGCTGTTGAGAGAACCTTGTCACTACCGGCCACGCGGTAACTCATTTTATTTTTCTTCATACGGACAATGGAGACTAACGATTGCGCTTCCATAAAGGCCAGCATGGACTTACTGGCAAACCATGAATCGGCTAAAAAATACTGTGCATGAATGCCGGACCGATCGGCTCGCTTAATCATGCCATGGACCATCTCCGGTTTAGTCATTGACTGCGCATCACGATAACGTTTTGCGGCGATACTGCGACCATCGGCAAAGGCTTTGGTCAGAGGTTGTGATTTAACTCGACTGATATAGAGTTCGCTATCTAAAGGGATAAATTGCTTTTCAGTCGCCAGCCCTAGGGTCAGGATTTGCTGCCCCATCACACAACGACCATTGAGGTGATCAAAGTGGCTAGAGATGCCTGGCATGGTTTTACCGCGCCGTGTTTTAACAGAATCATCAACAACATAGGCGCGTATGGCGCTGTGGTCAGTCAAACTGATGACGGTCTTCGCTGTTTGAAGGTGCAACTTGCGCCAATCCAGATCTTCCCGATTAAGAAGATCATAAAGGGCATCCTTCTTAGTGATCGAGAAGCTTTGTAACGACTCCTTTGAAAACATCGTTAAGCCAGACCCAAAGCAGTAAAAGGTACACTACATCACTGACGGGTGATCCTGAACGCTTTGAAAACCGCGCTTGTTTCAGCAGTCGATTAAAACCGATGCGCTGCCATGCTTTGCTAAACAGATTATCCACTTGAACATCGTGGCGGCTTAAATACTCAGCGGTGAGCGATGGCAAAACAGAAGAGGTTGTGTCAGAATTCATACATAGCCTTGGGTGGGTGTTTTGTTTTGTCTAGTTAACTAACATTATACCACGAAAAGGCTATTTTTATTTATATTATTCAGTAACTTAAGCTGTATTTTTTGCTGTTTTTGAACCCCGAAACTTGAGTTATTAATCATTCGTTTTTCCTTTGCGTAATTAGTGATAGTACTTGGCACCGCGAACATTATCGTGACTGAGGGGAAGGGAAATCTGCTTGTCTGCATCGCCATCTTCCATGGGCAGGTTGTCTAAACCTTTGCTGAGAATTGAGGCAATGTTTTTGTACGTAATAGCGTTAATATAATGTGCGCGACGACAGGCGGCTTCGAGCCTTTCCTGGCCATACTTCTTTGTCAGGTTAAGTAAACCCAGGCAAGCGCGATAACCGTGTTCGGGGTGACGGCGACCAGCAAGTTGATGCTCAACCACCAATGTCGTGTATTCGCCAATTCGGGTTGCCCATAACACAAACCGCTGAGGCGACCACTCTTGATGCTTCAAATGCGCCTTCGCCATATGCGTGGTGTCAGTCGTGTGGCCGTGTTTAAAGGCTCGCGGGTGGTGGGCCACCTGCTTTCCCTGATGATTAATGGTCAAGGTGGTTCGGCTTGCATGAATCATCACGTTTTGTTTTACCAGTTGATATGGTACGGAGTAGAAGTGACCGTCGTATTCCACATGGTAATCAAGATGAACTCTGGCCTTTTTAACCTCAAGGTACTCATAGGGGGATGGTGGTAACGGTCTTAACGCAGGCTTATCAATACTTTCAAATTGAGATTGGCGAGATCCCGGACGTTTTTTAAACGGGCGGTTGTTGAGGTCTGCCAGCAAAAAACGAATGGCTTGATTAAGTGACGCGAGAGTAAAAAATGGCTGCTTTCTCAGGCGCATCATGATCCACCGCTCAACCACTTGAACCGCGACCTCTGCTTTAGATTTGTCCTTTGGTTTGTAGGGGCGAGCTGGGATGACGGCAACATTGTAGTGCTCTGCAAGTTGCTGATAGGTAGGGTTTAGGTCAGGATCATAGCGGCAGGCTTTGCTAACGGCACTTTTCAGGTTATCTGGCACAACCACCTCCGGAACACCACCAAAAAAGTTAAATGCTCGAACATGGGAACCAATCCAGTCAGGCAAGCTTTGTGACCATGTCGCCTCAACGAATGTATAAGAGCTGGCGCCCAGGACGGAGACAAAAATCTGGGCAGTACGTACCTCGCCCGTTTGAGGGTTAATGACATCCATGGTCGGCCCGCAATAATCGACAAACATCTTCTCGCCAGCTAGGTGTGTTTGTCTCATCGATAGCTGGCGTGAGCCCTGCCAACGTTTGAACAGAACGGTGAAGCGAGAATAGCTATAGTGATTACTGGGGTGGTCTTGTGTGTACTCTTCCCACAGCAATTGTCGTGTCATTCCCTTGGTCCCCAACTCATCGTGAATTGCATTGAAATCGGGTTCCGCAAACACGGTGACCGTGTCCTTTCTTGGTTTTCGTGACGGCTGCAGGATGGCTAAAACTTGTTGCTCTGTCATGCTCTCTGGCAAAGGCCAACCAATGCCAGCCGCATCGGCTCGATTGAGGTACTTTGAGATAGCCCCCGTTGATATATTCAGGCTACGGGATATTTGCCTGGATGAGAGGTCGGCGCCGTATTTGAGGCGCAGAATTTCTTTGATTTTCTGCATAGAGATCTTCTTCGTTTTCATAACGGCTCCTGAGGGTTAAACAAAGGAGCGCAGGTTAATGGTTAAAAACTGACCTGCAAGAAGGGGTGGGGATTTTTGCTTACCGTGAACACTAAATTTTGTCATGCGGAAAAAGTGTTCACGCTTAGGCAAAAATCAGTGTTCACAGTTAAGAAAATTAGGTGTTCACGCTAGAGAAAAACTGGTGTTCACGGTTGGGAAAAATACGCAACGAGAACGGCAATACCGTAGGCGTAAGGTTTTAGCTCTACAAGATGAGGCCCAACTGGCCTCATATCTTCTTCTGCAAGTGACTTAACGCCAACCCTGCCATCAATGCCAAGCCGATGATCATCGACGGTAGTACCACCGGTGGAATAGCCAGCGGGGCGAACAATCCCATAAACAGCAAGATGACGCCTGAACCCAGGATAATCATGCTGTAGCGGTGAATGATAGGGCTCGAAAAATCAAAGGTTGTCTTCTTAATCTTCCAGGTCATTAAGCCATCCCACAACGCCGGTAACATGAGAATAAGCGCAAAGGGCAACCAGACCATCAGTAAAGCAAATCGAGTGAACACTTGGTACAACACATCAAAAAATGCCTGAATACGGTCTTCTACCCAGACAAACCAAAAGCCTCCCATGTTCTCCATCCCTTTAGAGCGCAGTCGCTGCTCTTCAGTGGGGATTAGAAAATCTCGCACAGATTGCTCCATCTGCGTATCCACAACCCATGATTGATACCAGCGATGGCTAGTTTGACCAATCCAATAGCTTGTTTGTGCGCCCAATTGGTTTTGGATCATCTGCTTCTCTTTACTGATGACCCGGCCAGTCCAATCACCGGGCACTAACACGCCAATGGCAATAATCTCCAGCATCAGTGCCAGACACAGCAGCCAAACCGACTTATGCTTGCTCATGCCAAACATCCTCTTCAACTCGCGCCAGCATGGCTGCAACGGTTGGAGTCATAATCCGGGCTTTAATCACTTGTTGAAGCCGCTTTGTCGATGTATGGCCACTGACATAACGCATATCAATACGTCCTTCAGCCAGATACGCCATCCGATTTGGACGATTACGAATCCAGGAGTAGAAATACACACCATCTACGGCGGCCCACTCGAAATGGTCAGGATCACGCAGGCGAATCCCCGTTAAAGCACTGGCGGCAGTCCAGGTCAGTGCCTCAATGAAATGCCAAAGGCGTACACTATCATCATCACAACTGACTTCTTCATAACTGCCCAAACCATTACACAGACACAAATCAAAGATGGAATGGCCATCTAACGTGAACGCATCCGTTAAGTAGTCCGCCAAGCAATACACCGAGGCCAAAGCATGAGGCCAGTCGGTTTCAAGCAGTCCTAAGGTTTCCTTGAACTGGGGGTTATGTTGCTGCCACTGAGCGAGCATTTCTTTACTGGTAAGTGTTGTCATTTTCAGACAGACAGAATGATGCATACAGACTCCTTATGCTGCCTGTGTAGAGCTGGTTAAAATAGGAATGCGGCCTTTGATCACGCGGCCACCTGAAAGCTTGGCGATGTACTCCAGGTTGGGAAGCTGGCCTAATAACTGCGGTGGAAACATATCGCCTTCTTCTTCCATCAAGCGCTCGCCATGATTGCCGGTAAACAACGCTGGACTGTCCGAGTTGGACGACATACCTTGAGTTTGCATGATGTACTGCAACCGAGTCTTAGGCAGATTGTCAGTAATGTACTGCTGTGTTTCGGCGTCCATCACCCGAAGAGCTATCAGGTTGTTGATGTTACCTAACACCTGACGGGCCTTAGCTTCACTGCCTGTACGAGCTGCAAAGTCAGCAAAGGTCTGAGTAGCAATCACACAACGCATTTTTGCGCCACGGCCTTTGTTGAGCAGTTGAATGAAGGGATCGTTGACGACTTCAGCCGCCTCATCGATGAAGATATTTACGGGACGATTTTCAACACCATAGTTATAGCGGTCACCGGCCACGGCGGTGAGATCGGATAAAAGCAACGAACCAATGGCGCTGCCAACCATGGCGTCGGTCAATGAATCCAACCCGATATAGGCCACTTGGGCATTGTTGATAATACGGCCAGAATCCGTAATTAACCTGCTGTCATCTACATCGTTTGCAATCGGTGATAGCAGCGGGCCAAGTTCACTTGAAGTGAGCATATTGAGCACCGGCATCAATGAAGCCACCATCTTGGAATAGTGGGTTCTGTCATGCTCAAACATACTCAATAACCCTTCCAAATCGGTATTGGCGGCAACGGGCTGAATGCGTTCGTAATAAAAAAGCAGCATCGCCATCGCTTGTTTTGCCAAGGTATTGGCCTTTTCGGTAAAGCGCTTAATCTCCACACTAAAGTTCGGATATACCTGCTCACCCCAAGCCGTGACGGCTTTTACTACCAAGCCTTCTGGGCCGCCTTCCAAGAATCGTCTCAGAGTCTTCAGATCAGGACGCTGAGAAGTAAGCAACAAACCTTGCACGATGTTGTTCAATGCCATTTGGCCAAAAGCTTTAAATGGATCAGCTCCGGTTTCGGATGGGATTAAGGCCGCTATTCGGCTGGCAATTTCAGTGCCTCGGTTAAAGTTTCTCAGAGGATTAAGACGTACTGATCGCTCTGGAAAACCCGGATGAAAATACACAAAGCGCTCTGGACTACCGGCGGCAATACAGGCTCGCTGTGCATTATCCTTAAGTTCCTTGTCTCCCTTAGGGTCAATAATAATCACAGCTTCATTACGCAAAATGGCCTGAGTGATCATCGCATCAAAGCATCGGGTTTTTCCGGCACCGGTCGTTCCGACAATTAAGGTATGCCCCTCGGTGTGACCAACTGGCTGATACACATCTTCTTCTTTGGGCTCGACACCATGAATCCAGGTCGAACCCATTTGTTTGCCGTGACCTTGGTTAAGCAAGGTTTGCTTATCCCGCTTTAGGATTTCATAAGCGCGTTGGGCATGACGTTGATCCCACTCAAAGCCATACCCTAACCACAATTCATCAGGATGTTTTGCCATCACCTTTTGCAAATGCGACAGCTCCATAAATGCCAATGGTTTGCCTTTTAGCCCCATCTGCAACTTATAAAGGCGATAAGCCTCAGGAAGGCGATACAACGCCATGCCCGAGGAAATCCCTGTCATCCACCAAAATGGTTCAGGTGGTAACTCAGTCAGCATTTCTGCGGCTATTGCCCCTGTTGCCCCAACCAGCCAACCTGCTGCGGCCATGGCTTCATAGTTCGTGCGCCAGGGCATCTCGTATGCGTTTTCTTTCATTCATGCTCCGCAAAATAACCGTTTGCAATCCGCTTAATTTCAAATGGATTAACGTTCAGCGTGAGCGGTAAACAGAACCGTTTCCCCCTCATCAAACTGGCATTGGTCACTGGCCGAGATCCCCCGAAGCAGCTGTCCGGCTGGAATGCCATGCTCATTGGCGACTTGGCGTAAGGTTTGAATCGTGACGCGAATACCATCGGCACTATGATCCACGTCTGGGTAATCGCCATCGGTCAGTAAGATGGGCAAATCTTTCACAAAATTAACCATCTGTTGGCGCTGCGCGTGTTTGGGGTCGATACTTGAGTTCGCATTGGGCGCAATCGGCTTTTGCTTACACTCCGCTCTTTTGGAGGGCTCTTTTGCTCGGGCATTGGTTGTCTCAGTTCGACTCGGTCGCGGTGAAGCCTCTTCGTTCTGAATTGCTGCCGCTGATTCTGCGTCTTGTTTGGGAAGGTCAATCAGTGCAGTAAGCCCTTTAGAAATCGATACTTTCAGCAGTAACCCTTGCTCCTGAACGCCACCTTTCGTAGTCACAGTTCTGGCTTTACGCGTCGGGTTTGCCGGATCTATTTCAAGCCAATCCAATCGACTGAGTTCAGCAAGCAGTTTTCGGGGAGCACACCAATGTCTTACGGCATCGGGATAGCGGACCAGTATCTGTTCATCAACCATAACCAACGCACTACTGGCCTCTGGGAGCCATGCCAAAGATTCAGGCAGATTCAATGCTTCTGCATCGTGCTGGTTTACGTTATTTGAGATAGCGCCATCATATGAGTTGTTAGGCTTTTCGCATTCATCACCTGGAGCATTTTCAGTTGCCTGAAGGTGATTAACATCACTGGCAAGACGACGTTCATCATCTTGTTCGGACGATTTTGTCGATGGCGACTCAGCCGAATTATTGAGTTCAATTGATGATGACGCTTCAGACAAGCCTGGCTGCTCACTGGAACGACTCTGAGGCTCTGCTTGTGTTTGCTGTGTTGCTTCCCACTCAGATTTGCTAAACAGCCTCACACCACTTGGTACATTCGAACTGAACAATAAATCGGCCTCAGATATATGCAGCATGGGTAACCAGATTGGCTTGCCGTCTTTGATCAGCACTTCAGGGGCAAGGCTTTCATATCGCTCATTTGAGGCTGATTTTGTGGCTAATCCTCGCTCAATGAGGATGTCCGCAAGGGTATCGGGATCTCTTGGAATGCCAGGTATCTTGTCTTTGGCCAACAGCTCAATGATTTCCTTAGCCGCGCTTTTCCAAACCAGGTAAAGATTGGTTGATTGATTCGATTTTCGTATCCAAACTCTGGCATCTCGCTGATTGACCAACCACTGGGAACTGGCAAGCAATCGCCTCATGGCATCAAGTAGATAGCGTTCGACTGGGACACCAATGGTGTTGTCGTCAACGGAAATTCGTTGAGCTTTCAGGTCTCGCTGGACACTGGTTTGGTCAGCTTCAATAACCAATTTAGACAGGACATGCTCGGGATCGGTATTGCCAATTGCCTCCAGCATGGCTTGCAAAATTTCAGGGCCCGGTTGGGTTAACCAGGCGAGCAACTCGGGTGTCATCACCCGGTTTAAAACCAAAATTGAAAATTGCTCGTGCCGCTTGCACCGTCCGTCGCGCCAGCGAATAAAATAGCGTTCAATGCTGTTATTTGTGGTCCACTGGGATAAGGTTTCTAAAAAAGGGTTCCACTGATAGCGTCCATCTTCGTCTGTAATAGACAAGTCTGAAACAGGCTTACCAATATCATGGAACAAACCGCCTAATGCCGCCGCAACACGCCACCTTGGTTCCAGCTCTTTTTTCTCAACCGGTGTGCCACTGGCAACAAAGATGATCCCTTCAGCAGCTTGTGCAGCCCAGAAAGCAACTTCCAACGAATGACGTAATAAACCACCAGCGCCACTGTGATGATGATGCTCAGAAGCTGGCAACAAATGAACATAAGCAGCCAGATGATCAATGCAGGGCTGAATTAGCCTTTGAAAATCACGCAGGTTAAAGCCAAGTACCTGGCGCAGTTTGGTAATTAGCTCGTCTTGTGTAGACTGCAAATCCTCGGGGGACGCAGCTGGCAACCCTTTCAGGAATGGCGGGTAGCGTGGAATTTCTGTATCCAGTTGCGATGACAGTTCTGGTAGTGCTTTGGTTTGAAAAAATAGGTTTTTGAACATAGTGAACCTCCGACACGATAGTGTGAAGGTTCTGTAGCAACTGAAGATGTTAGATAGCCGAAAGAAATATGCATTTATCTGTAGTTGTCTTCGTTCTAGTGAGAAAACCGACAGTTACATTACAGTGTGGGGTAAGACAGCTTTTCATTGTAAGACTGGGCATCATCCTCCCAAACTAGCCGAACAACATGCTTTCGTTTCGTTTGCATATGAACAGCGGCTATTAGCTCAACGGCTTGATACTTTTCGAGGCTTTCCATTGGAAATTTGTCAGTCACTTCTGATTCAATAACTAAATCGTTACCTTCGGGGAACTCAATTCTGACGTTTCTTGCAGTAGCAGCACCTTTATTCCAAACCTTAAGCCGATACTTACTGCTGCCAAGTTTTATAATTGATGCACCAAGGTCAGCTTGCTTTCCTTTCAGAGCATCTTCATTTTCTTTTTCCAAGAGAATGGTGTTTAGCTTTTCCTGGCTTTCGACAAGTGACTTCTGCCTCTTATTAAAGCTGACCGTTTGCCATGTTGCGTAGCCAGATAAAAGGAAAGCTAATCCAGCTATCACATCACCTGCATCAATAGTTACTGGCATTACTTAATCCTTATATTCTTGCTACCAGAAAAAGCCTTTTTTAAAGATTTACGTAGTTCGTCTTGAACGTCTTTTAAAACTTCTTCCTTGATTTCAGAAAGGTGCTCGTCAATATTTTCGCTATTCTCTTGAATAAGCTCATCTTTATTAAACTCTCGGTCACAAGATGCACAAGTCATTACTTGTATTGTTTCATCGCAACCGTCTTCGTATGAAAAGTCTGAACAGCCACAAGTCGGGCAAAGCAAGCTTATACTTCTATTGTATTTTTCAGGATTCATTCTAACTTTCCGTTATGTGAGTGGCCGTATTTAACCGCATATATTCAAGAACTAGACAATGCACGTTGGAGTTCCTTTGGTGCTTATTAACAGTTAAAGACCTAAAAACCAGCCAGGATCAACTGTTACTTTTTCAACTAACTCTGTTTTAACGCCTAAACTAAGTTCCTTAAGCTTATCGGCTAACTGATCACCATCGACCAAGTCAATCGGAGCAACGCCATCACGGTTGGCTTCTTCAATCGCAGCTTTTGTAAAGTTACCTGTAGTGATAAACATCCCACGATCAGCTCTACCAACGGTTGCGCCCCTAAAATCACGGATCTCGGGAGCCCCAACGGAACCTTTGTACTTTTTACACTGAAAAGCGATATGAAAGCTCATCAAACCGTTGATTCGGGCAATTCCTTTGCCATCGATACCACCATCACCCGTGCGACCAGTCACTTCAACATGGATAAAGCCTGATTCTCTCAATAACCTCTGTGTTAGTCGCTCAAACGCATCCGGGCTCATTTCTTCAATTAGCACATGATGCAGTTTTTCACGCCAAAGCATAGCCTCTTCAGGGGAGTCATCGGACGACAGTTCTGGAGTAGATGTCGTAGCATTAGTCTGTTCAGGCTTGCGGTCCAGTGCTCTAACAAAGTTGACAATTTCTCTGCTATCGATTTCCGGTTCCTGTCTAGCTTTATCTGTAAGTGCCCAAACGCCACGAGATGAGTTTTCAAGGTATCCAGCTTTCTTCAGGTAGGTTCTAGCCCATGCTAATCGATATCCAACTTCAGTTTGGCTACTTTTTTCAGGGTTGTGCAGAACAGCCAAAGTACCCTCATCAAACTTCTCAAGCTCGACAACTTCTTCGTATATCTCGTCGATACTGCCTGAGCCCCCAAGGTTCACTAATGCCTTTATTAGCGGTAGCATAAGTTGATCGAATGTGACCATTATTTTTTCTCCTGGAAACTCTTTTGTAAAAGAGCAAGTAGGCGCTCTCTGATTGAAATAGCTGACTCACCTAAATTAACAGTGCAAAACCATATTGGGTGGCCTTGAATTGTTACCATCTCAGCGACTTCTTTATCTACTGTCGGGTGAAGTAACATGCCAATACTTTCAAGTGATTTGGGGTCTGAAGTGTCTTCCTGGCTTCTAAGGTAAGTATACATTTGGTAGATATAACCACTGCGAAGAGTCTGTTCCCTATGCCAACCTTTAGTGGTCACTGAATTGAATTTTGTGTCGATTACCAAACGCTTGTCTGGTGAACGATTATCGATAATGATGTCTGTTTTCATGCTGGGAAGAATTTCGTCTATCCCTGAGCTTTTATCTGATATCTGCCAATCAAACTGTTTGCCAGCCAATACTCGCCACTCTCTTTTATCTAGTGCTACGGCATAGAAACCCGCTACAGCTTTTTCAAACAATTTTCTAAGCCACTCTTTTCGAGTGTCAGGAGCTGTTAGATGAAATTGACCGTCAAACTCTGTGGGTATAGCGAGTGAAAAAGCCAAATCGGCTGCAGCAACCATCTTCTGATCGCTAATATCATGGCGTCCAAATCTTTCCGACTTTCCGCTGTAATTTATTGGCTTTGCCTTGCTCACGCCTAGACGTTCTAAACTCAGCATTAAGGCTCGGCATTTATGGGCAAGAGTTGGTTTAATATTCAGCTTTGATAATCGTTCTAATGCAGATCTAACATAACGATTACGGGGAGTATCTACCGTTAACTCATCAAAGCGACAGCATACCTTACCTTTTTCAAGTAGCCTTTGCCGCTCGGTGGTTAGGGTATCTATGCGTCCACGAACTCGATTGATTACAGCAACTTTCGATTCATACCCATAGCTTAAATTTCGCATCATGCGTTCTTCAACTTGATGGCAGAGAATCTCGGCAACCAAATCTGCTATGTCTTCTGGGTTGTCTTCTACGTCGACTTTATTGGTGCCAAGGTGGCGATAAAGGTCCGAAGCATAGAGCATCAACAACCACAGGTTACGAACAGGAATCTTTCCTAATCGTCTCGACGAAGTAGTTTGGCTTTTAGCTTCAATAACGGCAGACATTAGATGCCTTCAACCAAAGCGTCTTTGGATTTGATAGCGCGTTCTATATCGTCAAACCAGTATTCTTCAAGAAGCGGTCCAATTTCAGTTTCTACGACACCTTGAAACCATGCTGCAGCATCTTCAATCTTTGTATTTAACGGTGGTGTTACATAACTGTGGCCGATTTTAAACTGAGGGCCCAAGTTGCGTTCTTTTGAAATCTCGTTATTTAGTGAGACTATGCGCTGTTCAATTAACTGCAAAAAATCGTTATCAATACCAGCCTTACTATGAACCCAATTGCGCCATGCCTCACCGAGCGTTGGCTTAAGATCAAAAAATGCGAATCGGCGACGTAGAGCAAGGTCAACAAGTGCTAATGAGCGGTCGGCAATATTCATAGTGCCAATAACATAAAGGTTAGCGGGAATATGAATTCTTTCGCCTTCAGCTCGACGATAACTAAGCTCCAAAGCTTCACTTGGCGTGCGCTTGTCAGCCTCTAACAATGTGAGCATTTCGCCAAAAATCTGAGCAGGGTTTCCTCGGTTAATTTCTTCGATAACGACTACGTGTTTGCTGCTCGCATCTTTTTTGGCTTCATTAATCATTTCCAGAAATGGACCATCAACGAGAGTTAATTTTCCTTCGCCTGATGGCCTCCAACCACGCACAAAATCTTCATATGATAGATTGGGGTGGAACTGAACAGCGCGTAGAGAGTTTTCGTCCTTTTGGCCCATTAACGCATATGCAAGTTTCTTTGCGAGCCATGTCTTACCAGTTCCCGGAGGGCCTTGGAGAATAAGGTTTTTCTTATGTCTAAGCTGAGTAATTATTTTTGCGATGCTTTCTCTTTCAAGAAAACAACCATCGGCAATGATGTCGTCAATAGTATAAGGTTCAATAGGCGCAGTCTGAACAGCAACTTCGTCTTCTTCTGCCGATAGCTCCTCGTCATCAAGGTTAGTAGCATTCGGATGAGCGGATGTGTCGGTATCCTTAAATAGCCAGGCCGAAAGCGACAGTTCTGGAAAAGAGTGTACGGGGTAGGCGTCCTCTTGAAATCGTGTTTCTAGATCATCAATCAGACCGAAGTAATCTCTTGAGCTACAGCGACCTTTTTCGCCATTCTTGCCTATTTCTAAACCCAGCTTTTTAGTGATGTATGCCTGTGATTGGCCATCAAGTGTCAGATACTTCCATGGTCTAATCCAATACAGCCCCATTGAGAGGTTCCAGCCGGTTCCCCAGCATTTAGTCGCAGTTTCATAAGCATCGTAAAGTGCCTCTGCGGTATCAGTTTCTGAGTTATTAGCGTGTTCTATGGCGGCCTCAAAAAGGTTCCATAGTGTATCAATGTCATGTTCACCCCGTCGGTATTTGTATCCAAAAAACCAAGAGCGCTGATTATTAACAACAGGGATACCTTCAAAGGAATTAGGAACAGGCGTTTCAACTTTCAAAAAAGCAGCAAGCTCGCTTGCGATGGCTATTCGGTTAGCATCGGTAATGCCCCGGTTAAACAGGCCGAAGACGGTAAACGGGCAAATATCACTTAGCAAATCTTTTGTGCCTTCCTTAGGCTGATCTTGAAGGACAGAAATGCTTTCAATTTTGTTCGGTAAATCGTGGATGGCTGCCATTAAAGAAGCACGATCATCCTTGTAAGTTAATAGCTTGTCGGCAAACTCTTCGTAAAATTGGGTCCATTTAAAACGCTGTTTATCGACAGGGGTATCACCAAAGCGCTCCTTCCAATAGGGAGCATTGCGAAAACGATCTATATCCTGGGGTTTATTATTGAAAGTGAAGTCAATAAGCCCCTCTGTCATCCAATCATCGGGAGAAACGCGCCAAATAGTGCTGCGATTGGTATAGAAATACCATTCATTAACAGGCTCAAAGCGTGGTTGCCATTCAACATCGACAAACCGGCCATCGCCATGATTACGGGTAATCACACCAATAGCTTTGATCCCCATTACTGAAACAGTCTGGCCTTTAGTATCAAAAGGGAGCTCTCGCTTTCTTGTATATGACGATTTAATGGCAATCTTGTCGCCCGGCTGCATACTGCGGACTACATCGAGATATTTATCTTCATAGCCATTTTGCCAAACGCCATCGTTGAGAAAACGCTCCGTTTGGTCTTCACTACCTTTGCCGTAGGATGCACCCACAAACCAGAATGAATTAGATTTATTTGTTGTCATCTATAAAAGCACCCTTTATTTCGTCCATGAATTCGACAATGTCTCAGCCTGCTTCAAAATAAGCTCTACAGCTTCAGCGGCTTTGTCAGGTGGATATTTGTAACGCTGTAAAGTGCGGCGCACGAGTATTTTTAATTTAGCTCGAACACTGTCACGAACTTGCCAATCAACCGTGGTCGATTTTCTGAGTTTGTCTGTGATTTCGACGGCAATCTTTTTAAGGATCTCATCACCAAGTTCACGTACTGCACTTTCGTTGTTGGCTAGAGCATCATAAAACGCGATTTCATCTGGATTTAACCCCAGTTCAGCCTCGCGCATCATTTCTTCCTGAAACTCTTTGGCCATTTGAATAAGTTCTTCAATGACCTGAGCTGTTTCAATGGCGCGGTTATTGTACTTTCTAAGCGTTTCTTGCAAGCGGTCTGCGTATTTCTTCTCTTGCACAACGTTATTACGTGTTTTCGCTTTAATGTCATCCTTGAGAAGTTTTTCAAGTAACTCAACGGCGAGGTTGCGCTCCGGCATCTGTCGCACGTCTTCTAAAAACTCATCCGATAGCAAACCAATATTGGGCTTGTCCAAGCCACAAAGTGCGAACACGTCAGCAACGCCTTCGGCGATCACTGCGTTATCTAGGATCTGTTTCAGTGCCGAGTTCTTTTCTTCCTGAGTGCGCTTTCTATCCACACTGGTAAATTTGCTGATAGCGGCCTTAATGGCAGAGTAAAAAGCTATTTCGCACCGATACTCTTTGGCCTCATCCAAGGTACTGCATAGTGAGTATGATTTTGTTGCCGCCAACACTAAGTCTAAGAAACGCTTTTTGCCATCCTCTAAGCCAAGTACATAGTTAGCGGCAGGCACCAATAGTTTGTGCGCTTGAGTTTCATACCCCGATATGTCCAAACCATCGGATTTTGGTGTTTTACCAAACATGCCACGGATAGCATCAATTTTTTCTAAAAGAATGGAAAACGCTTCTTCTGCATTGAGTGTTGGCTCGCCTTTACCTTTAGAGTCTGTATAGGTTTTCAATGCTTGCTTAAGCTCGTTAGCAATACCAATGTAGTCAACAACTAAACCGCCTGGCTTGTTTTTAAATACGCGGTTAACCCGCGCAATGGCCTGCATCAGGTTATGGCCTTTCATCGGTTTATCCACGTACATAGTGTTACAACAAGGCGCATCAAACCCCGTTAACCACATGTCCCTGACAATGACCAACTTCAGAGGATCATTCATATCTTTAAAGCGCTTTTCTAAGCGTTTTTTGGTTTTTTTGTTATAGATATGGGGTTGCAAAAGTGGCTTGTCCGAAGCTGACCCTGTCATCACAATCTTAATCGCCCCTTTTTCAGGATCATCCGAATGCCATTCTGGGCGCAGTGCAATAATCTCATTGTAGAGATGCGCACAGATATCACGGCTCATAGCCACTATCATGGCTTTACCATCCATAGTGGCATTGCGTGTCTCAAAGTGCTCGATCAAGTCAGCTGCAACTTGGCTTAATCTAGGCGTCGCACCAACAAGCTTTTCAAGACGGCTCCATTCCCCCTTAGTTTTTTCACGGTTGCTTACGTCCTCTTCGTCCTCTACCACTTCATCAACTTGATCGGACAACTCAGCGATTTCAGCATGGTTCAAATCAAGCTTTGCCAAGCGTGACTCATAATAAATAGGAACGGTTGCGCCATCATCTACTGCATCTTGAATGTCGTAGATGGACACATAGCCACCAAATACAGCGCGAGTGTCTTTGTCTTCTTGTGAAATGGGTGTACCAGTAAAACCAATAAAGGAAGCAGACGGTAGCGCATCGCGCATATGCTTGGCGTAACCAAACTTATATTGACCATCTGCACTTAAGGTGGCTTTCAGGCCATATTGGCTGCGGTGTGCTTCGTCTGAGATAACAACTATATTGTGACGCTCATTGAGTATTGGATGATGCTTCTCGTCGTCAAGCAGGGCAAACTTTTGCACTGTGGTAAAAATGATGCCGCCAGACTCTCTTTCAGCTAACAACTGTCTTAGCGCATCCCTGTCAGATGCTTGAACAGGCGTTTGCTTCAAGAGCTCAACTGCGTTGCAGAACGTGGCATAGAGCTGACCATCTAGATCATTGCGGTCGGTAACAACAATCAGCGTTGGGTTATTCATAGCCTTTTGTTGAAGCAACATACCGGCATAACAACACATTGAAATACTTTTGCCGCTGCCTTGAGTGTGCCAAACCACACCTGCTTTTTTACTACCAGGTACTACCTCATCGGCATAGGTTGCCCGCTTCTCTGTTACGCCATCAATTTGCTGAGCCGCAATGACTGTCGTCTTTACCGCTTCTCGCACAGCATGAAACTGGTGATAACCAGCAATCTTTTTAATGATCGTCTCACCGTCTGTTTCAAACAATACAAAAAATCGTATGTAATCCAGCAGCAACTCACGATCAAAAAAACCGCGAACCATGGTTTCTAGCTGCCACTCCAGTAAAGGTTTATCGTTTTCATTATTAATAGTGCGCCAAGGCATAAAACGCTCTTGGTTAGCAGTTAGAGAGCCGACCCGAGCGGTGTAACCATCACTGACTACTAGCGCCTCATTGAAGATAAAAAGGTCTGAGACTTCATCTTTATAGGTTTGCAGTTGATTAAAGGCATCCCAAATATCGGCATTTTCATCGCTTGGGCTTTTCAACTCAAGAACAGCAATCGGTAAGCCGTTGATAAAACAAATGACATCAGGCCGACGTGGCTGTTTGGTGCCAGTAATCGTGAACTGATTGACGACAGTAAATAGATTATTGTTCAAGTTATCGAAGTCGATAATAAAAACATGATCCTGTATCGATTCACCATCGGCTCCCTTATATACAACAGGAACTCCTTGCAACAAGAAACGATGAAAAGAACGGTTACTTGTAACTAAATCAAAAAAATCAGGTTTTAATATAATGGCTTTAAACTGTTCATAGCAGATATCTATTTGAACAACAGGAATATGGTTATTGATTTTTTCAAATGCTAATTTTAAGTAAGTTTCTAAGATAACGTCAGAGTAATTCTTTCTCAGAGGATTGTTGCCATCTGGACCAATATCAGGCCCATGAAGAATATCCCAATGATTTTCCCTAAACCAACCTAAACAAAGGCTCTCTAGATTTTCTTCATTCATAACTTTAATCCCTCTCTATATACAGCTCTTCAGAGATTCTGATCCAAACAGCTCCATTCGGGGATCTAATCATCTTGTCGTCATCACTAATCCACCCAAAAGTTTCAATGCTATCACCAATTAACTTAGCTACTTTTATATCCATTTCCTTTACTTCAGCAAGCGAATAACATCTTCGCTGCCCAAGCTTGGTATTACAAGTTGCATGCCCCCAAGAAACGTAGAAGTGATTATGATGCAACCGTTCATATTCAAGTGGAATCATATGAAATAGATTTACTGTAGTAGAACGATTGGTTCCATCTACTATTAGGCCAGAGTTTAAAAGAGATTCTTCATTCTCAAGGTTTATATGACTATGAAGCTCATCATATGAAATTCTTTTGAGGCATAGTGGGCAAGTTGTAATATTTCCTTTCATCATCCCAAGATAGTTATAGTGAACCCCATCACTAAGTGAGCACTCATCTAGAATTAATTTCAGATGTAATGCTTGTGATGCTGTATATGGGCTAGACGATGTATGTATAATTTGCCATGCTAAAGATGCTTGTGATAGAAAATTAGTTTCCTTGTTAGCATATTCAGGAGCAAAAATCCCCTGCGGTGGCCCTTCGATAACTTCATTTTTTATAATTTTCTTGCCTCCACCAACTTTTGGAAGGCGAAGAATATAATGCCCTTTGTCTAATACTTCTGAACTTCTTTTTTCAACGATATTTCCATTCTTATCCTCCAAGTGACGAACGGACCATTCGTCAAGCGGTGGAAACTCATCAAAAGATTGATGAGAGCGATACAATACAAAAGCATTTTCACCGATTACGAGTGGCTCACCATCTGGCAAATTTATTTCACTCAAAATACCTGAAGAAATAAAAGCTTGATCAGGGTACAGCCTTACGATGTACCCATCTTCATAGTTTGAAGTATCAATAACATTAATCTTTTCAAAAGGAATGATAACTTTATTGTTTCTATAAACATGATTTTGATAAGCCCCCTTCTTTCCTCCTCGCGGTGTTGCGTAGCCTGCTTTTGAAAGTTTTTTCTTATCTTTTTCTTCCAGAAATGACCAGCAGTTAGTCGGCCAAGGATCGCACTTCCCAGTATGACCAATCAACTTTCGGCAACTACCTTTTTGACACAAACCAATCATAATGAGAGCCTTTTACTAAGATCATCTATTGAAAGCTCCCCTGAAAATAGTAGGAACATCACTTGATTTATTGTCTTTTCTAACTCGTTACTTTCTGCTTTTATATTGCTAAGTTGCTGCATATCTAATGCGGATTGTTCTAGTGCATGCCCTGATAGTTTACAAAACTGAAGTGCGCTAATTACTTTCAATATTTTGTCTTGTACATCTACTGAAGGCACTGATATGTGAAACTCAAAGAGATCACTTTTATAGAGTTCAGGATATGTTGAACCATTAGCAACTGCGTCAAGATAAGGCTTATTCAAGCGAAACCAATATGCTAAATAAAGCGGCCTCAAAAGTGGCCCACATGTAAAATTCAAAAAACCTTGATTTGTAGCCATAGGAACAGTGTTGACAGCAACTGCACCAACAGGGGCTCTTTTACTGAGCATTACTGTTCCTGCAGGCAATAGTTTTGCTGCCGAACTTTTAAGACCTAAAGTAGTGATATTTCTCTCTGTTTTACTGACGTAAACACCATCCATGTCAGTAATTTCTTTGGGAGTTAGCCATGGAATATCTCCTTCCCAATAATCATCTTCATTTGTTTTGGGTGTGCCACCTGATTCAACCTGAAGAATTAATCCAGTTTTTTTACAAGCCTCTAAAGTTCCATGAAACCAATCTTTATGACTTAATAGAAATGGTTCAGCCATTTGAAACTTTCTCCATTATTTGTTTTGTTTTTTCAGCCGCCAGAACTACTTCATTAAGCCTATTACTTACTTTTTGAATATTCTTAAACATTTCAATCTGTGCTTCCTTCGATACAAGATTTTTCCTGTCAAAACCCACATATCGACCTGGTACAAGGGCATATTTATGCCTTTCTATCTCACTTATATCAACACTTCTACAAAACCCAGGCTGATCTTTGTATCCTTCAGATCTAACCCAGTCTTTATAACAATCCGCTATTTGTTCTATTTCAGACTTTGATAGAGATCTGATTACTTTAGTCTCAAGAGTTCCTAAATTTTTAGCATTGATAAATAGCACATTTTTCGCTCTGTTTTGTCTTTTGTCTTTTGCTTTACTAAAGCACCAAATACATGCACCAATTTGCGTGTTAGTGAATAAATGTGTCGGGAGAGCAATCACACAATCTAATAAATTACTATCAACGATGGACTTCCTTATTTCATATTCGTCTTTAGCATTTACGGTCAAAGACCCATTTGAAAGTAAGATTGCTGCCTTACCATTAGAATTTAGGTGATGGATAATATGTTGAAGCCATCCATAATTAGCATTCCCTTTTGGAGGTGTTCCATACATCCATCTTATATCTCCTTGTAACTTTTCACTCCACCATTCTTTCATGTTAAACGGAGGATTTGCCATTACGAAATCAGCTTTAAGATCTGGATGCTGATCATCTAGAAAAGTATCAGCGTTTTTATTCCCAAAATTAAAATCAATGCCTCTTATAGCCATATTCATAGCCGCAAGCTTCCATGTGGTAGGATTGCTTTCTTGACCATAAACAGATATGTGTTTTTTTTGTTCTGATGCGTTGTATTTTTTTTCTTTTGCGTGTTCTTCAATAAATTTTTCACTTGAAACGAAAAATCCACCCGACCCCATTGCAGGATCATAAACCCGCCCCTGATATGGCTCTAGCAATTCAACAATTAGAGTAACAATACTTTTAGGTGTGTAATACTGCCCACCTTGTTTTCCCTCAGCCAACGCGAATTGCCCCAAAAAATATTCATATACATGACCAAGAATATCTTTGCTTTTTAAGCTTAACTTCTTTCCATTAAACTCAGGATTACTAAAACTCGTATCAGAGAATCTATTTATTAACTCTGTTAGATTCGTATTTTCAACTTCGTAACGACTTATTCGAGGTAAAACTCCCTTTAACTTTGGATTTGCTGGCTTATCATTTATCCGATGCGACTCTATTTCATCCAGTGCATTGTCAATCAACCATGAAATTGATCTCAATTTAATTTCATTTCCATGACTATCTTTGTCAATTACACTACCGATCGGAAGAGAAGCAGTACTTTTTATAAATTTCCATCTTGCCCTTTTTGGTATCCAGAAAACGTTTTTCTCTTGATAGTATTCGTGCAGTTCTAACTCTGCATTGACCGCATCGTTGTATTCTTCGTCAGAGTCATAATCTTCACGAGGCATGTAATAAATATTGTCATCGCTATCGTCCTGAGTAAACAACTGACGTAACTCTTGTTGGCGCTCTTCAAAAGCGTCTGACACATACTTTAGAAAGATGATCCCTAGCACGACATGCTTATAGTTAGCGGCATCGAGGTTGTTACGTAACCGATCGGCTGCCGACCACAACTTTACATCGAGTTCTTTTAAAAACTGCTGTTCTGAATTATTCATGTTCTTCCCTATGCTGTGACGCTATCGAAACCAGGCGCAATCGCAAGGTTACCCACACCGTATAAAGTTTGATAATTTTTTAACCATAAATGAAATTCGGGTGTTTTTAGCTGAGCTGCTTTGGAGCAATCGACATTCCATTGTCTGAGTAAATAACCTGCCGTTGCCGCTCTAATCTCAATCTTTAAAACACCACCTTTCATGCCATAGTCAAGCTCAATCGCTTCGCTGTGCTCTATGCGTGGGTGCGGTACTAACTCAAGCTCTACAAAGCGATTCCATTGCCGGTCTTGGGTTTCAAGTTCAGCCTCTGACAGAATGGAATCCTCAAGCACGACCGCTGCTTTAATTCGGGTAAGCACAAAGTCACGGAACCCATTTGGCGCTCCGCTTTGGCCATGCTTGCGGTCAAAACCACGAACGTGCCAACGCAGGCCATTGTCCACCAGCGTATGCGGCACTATTTCACGCGTAGTTTCACCACTCGATAACGACACATAGGTAATGCTCAAGGCTTTGCCTTTGTGGATGGCTTCGGTGACCTTCGCCACTATCGACAAACTCGGCTTGTTAAGGTGATAAGGCGCTTCACAAGCCAATGGTGGTTTTACCTTTCCAGTAAAGCCATCTCCGTAGCCTTGGCTAATGGTTGCCAGTGTTCTGACAACGTCGTAGTCGAACAAGGGTTCAAAAGCTTCACCGCGCTTATGCAATTTGAGCTTTTGGTCATACTCAATGTTGCCTGGCGCAAGCTCTCGGTACATGGTGAAGTCTTTCGTTGCTTGTGCAGCAGCTATGCTGAACCGATCTACTAAGTCTGCCCGTACCGCTTCTCCCTTAAACAATAAGGTGAAATCGATGTGGGCAATGCGATCCCTGGTTGCTTGTGGCAACTGCGCTATCTGCGAAAGCCTATCTGGCTTCACCACTACCGTTTGTTTCAGACCATCATTTGTCATGCGTCTTGTTTATCCAATTCAACCAGATTCTTAAAACTCTGTTTATAAAGTACGGTCAGACATCGCGTAATCACATTGAATAGTGTCACTCAATGCTGCTCTTCATCCGCAATGACTAATCAATCTCTACCGGTTGAAGCTGGACAGATGGCCATAAAACACTGAATAGGCTTCAACCTAATTAATTTTATTAGGTATCATCCTATCACAAATTATTTTGTAGGGAAGACTAAGCGGCAACTTTTTGATCTGGATTGCAATTGCCGCTCAGGTATGGGCGTGAAGACCTTGTTTGGTGCCATCGATGATAGTTGCTATCAATCAATGCGCTACCCGAACCAGTGGCACCACGATGTAACTGCAATGAGATACCCCTTTGTCCGACTCTGTAGACATCAGGGCTCGTTGCTCACTCTCCCGAATGCGCCTGGCGACTTCTGCCTGGGCTGGTAGCAATGGCAGCATCCCTTCAGCAATCGCGTCCGGTGCAGACTCTTGGCCACAGGACATCAAGTGCTTCCATGGATCTTTAAGAAAGCGCTCGAACGTGATGCCAAATTCAATGATGCGGGCAGAGACGAAGATTTCGCCCCAGTATTCAATGTAGGTGTCTTGGTACATGGAAAGATTCCTCTTGTTGGTTAAACCATGAGTTCACTTTCCATTTTCCAGAGATTCTCAAATATGCAAGGCTTAACTTATAGAGAGCTACAAAGCTTTAAATCGATTGCGAGCATCTTTGTAGTCATAGTGGGCATGTTCTGAGCCACGATGGTACAAATCATCCAGGTAAGTTTGTTCCTGCGGTAACTCGTCTTCGCTGATTTCGCGCCACCAATGCTTGTTGGCACCTTTAACACCGTCATGCCAGCGGTAACCACGCTCTTTTAAATAGTCCTTTACGTCAAACGGCGCACCAAACGCACGAACTAACACAGTTCGCCTGTCCGCTTCAGACAACAAGTTTGCAACGGACTCGGGCAACAAATGGAACAACCAGGCCATCGCCAAACAATCGGTTGCAGCTCGGTGTCCTTCATAAAACCAACCTAAGCGAAGCAGCAGGTACTCAAGCTTTCGACTTTCAAAACCCAGTGCCTTCCAATCTATGCCACTGGCTGAACAGGCCCAAGATAGATGGCCTAATGCAGCAAACCGCTTTTCAAAGAAAGGACGATCAAACTGCGCATTGTGTGCAACCACCAGCGGATCATCGGATAACCAACTCGCTACCAGTGAATCATCAATGTGCTGGCCTTGCACCATATCATCGGTGATACCGGTTAACTCGGTAATCAGCTCGGGGATAGGCTTACCGGGATCTTCATACAAGCTGATCACATCAACAATCGACACAATCCGCTGAGCAGAGGGGCTGTAAAGCACCTTAACCATACCAAGCTCAATAATGGACTCGTCCTCGGCAGACAGTCCGGTTGTCTCTGTATCGAGCAGCACCATTGGCTGTTCATCACCAACCATAGGAGAAAGTTCAAGTGGCCAGGACTGCGGCTCACGCGTTAATGGAATACGCTCCAGCAATCTAAAATCTTCTGGTCTTTCTGGAATATCCGCGAGGCGCTCTAGCGGAAATGGCGCAGGGGCTCTTGTCATTGATGGTTCCTCTTCAATTCTATTGTTCGCTTTGGGTTATTTCACTGTGCCACAGGTTTCTCTAAATGCACCTTGGATACCTCAGCGTTTTTTTGATCTTTCTACTGGGTGACCCATGTATGAAGGCTTTGGCTAAGCCTTTCAGAAAGCCTTAGCTAAACCCTTTAGGTAACCCTTACCGATACCCTTTAGGTATGGCTTAGCCAACCCCTTTTCAAACGGTTGAAAAAGGCTTGAACTGAGTTCGACTGAGCATTTTAATGATGCTCCTGACTTCGCTTTAAGCCAGTAAATTCAATACGAAGCAGAATTTTACTAACTGTTTTTAAACCCTTTGCAAAGGGTTCAACAAGCCTTGTTTGACGGTTACTTGACCCATGCGTTAACCAGTAGCAGTAACAGGATCAGTAACAGAAACAAGAGCAGTAGGCAGAAGCAGTATTGTCCAAGCCTTGCAGGCTTTGACGAGGGCGAGCAATCCCCACATCAAGCTTTTCAACACAAAAAAGAAATCACCCACGACACAACGTCTTACTCGAACAACTACAGTTTTACCTACAATTTTACTTGTAGAAATCAGCATAGCATCAGATACTGTATAAACAAACAGTATTAATTCTATTTTTTCGAGGTTCGTCATGAGTGTCTCGCTGATAGGCCGTAGCGGCGCACTTGCCTTCATCAAAGCCAAGCGCCTTCGTATTCCATTGTTCATGGAACGTGTTTCTGCTGGTTTTCCCTCACCAGCGCAGGATTATGTTGAGCAAACGCTCGACCTCAACGAGCTGTGCATCAAGCGACCGGCTGCAACGTTCTTTGTGCGTGTTGAAGGTGATTCAATGATTGATGCTGGGATTCACCCAGATGATATTTTGGTGGTTGATCGTTCTGTTCAAGCAGAACACGGTGACATTGTCATCGCTGGCATCCATGGAGAACTCACGGTAAAGGAGCTTCAACTAAGGCCGTGCGTCAAGCTGATCCCAAGAAACCAGGCGTATGAGCCCATTCATATTCCTGAAGGGGCAGAGTTAGAGATATTTGGTGTGGTCACCAATGTGGTGCGAAACATGCGCCGTAAGTCGTGACTGTCCCATGCCTGTATTTGCCTTGGTGGACTGCAACAACTTTTACGCCAGTTGTGAGAAGCTGTTTCGTCCTGATTTAAAAGATACGCCGGTTGTGGTGCTGTCCAACAATGACGGCTGCGTGGTTGCACGCTCGCGTGAAGCTAAGTTACTCGGTATTAAAATGGGCGTACCCGTCTTTCAGATCAAAGCCGAAATGCAGCGCCATGGCATTTTGGCATTCTCCTCTAACTATGCGCTTACAGTTGGGAAATACTTTAGACATCACATGTTGTAATGTTTCAGGTTGTATAAATTAGACGTCGAGATGAGGGGTGGTTACAATTTTTACTATTGGTTAAGAAATATCTTGAAAAAGTAGATGTATGAACGCGTAACCCCCTGGGGGAAGGCTTAGCAGTGTGAATAACGGATGATTTAGGTGTTAATGTGATTGAACAAAATAGGTCGTTTCCAGATGACTTCGGCTTTGACTATTGTCTTATGTGGATTAGTACGGAGAAATATCCCTCATTTATAAGTAGGCCACACCCTGACAGTGGCGAGATCATCCATGACGTTAGGGACAACTCAAAACCATTTGCTCATAAACTTCCAATTTTAATAGACCCCGATGGTATCAATGTGGTGCCAGTGAATCTATATCTTCACTCTTTGTTGGCAGATCCAGATATATCCTCCGATAAGACGATTCAATCCCATGCAGTTGCGTTATTGAGCTTCTATCGGTGGTTGAGCACGGAAATCCCCGAACATACACACCCAAGGACTGGCCTTCTGGTTGATGAAAAACCTCCGTTAACAATATATGACTGCACCGAGAAGGTAGAGGAAAGTCCAATCGTGAGATATCGAGACTATTTATTGGAAAACCTTTATACCAAGGATGAAACTGGAAAAGTCGGTGGTTCTCCAAGTACAGCCTCTAACTATGTTTTGAAAGTTGTCAATTACTTCATCTTCCTTCATCGCCAGCGGATCATTTCAATCAGCAAAACCTTTCGACCATTTGAGTTTAAGGCAAAGACTGTTCGCATAAGCAACAAAGGAAACAGAGCACAACATGAAATGCTCTCACATCTCAATCGCAGTCACAGTAAGGAAATTATTGTATACACCACAGGTCTCACTAGACCATTTAAGAACATAAAAAAACCTCAAGATGCTGATATTCGAGAGCTTAACCCACTTCGTGAAGATGAAAAACAAGAGCTTTATAAACACCTTGATATTGAAAATTCATCTGACACTAAAGCCCTAATGGTGTACTTAAAAACTGAAACGGGATTGAGATTGGAGGAATTAATAACATTTCCTGCCTCTGTCGTGGACAAGCCAAAAGCTAAAGTAGTTAAGGTGCAAATTGGTGAGAATATTAACGGTTGCTTAACCAAGTTCAAAAAAAACAGAACAATTGAAATCCCAGCCAGTGTCATGGATCTGTTGTACGAGTACAAGTTAAGTAAGGCGAGGAAGAAGGCTATTGAAAAAGGATTACTTCGCCATAACCACTTATTCGTTAAATCGAATGGCAATATCTACGCTCCAAACACCATTCAAAAGTATGTGGAAACTATCCGCAATGATTTGACACACTGTGGGCTTGATATTTATTTTGCCCCTCATGACTTACGAGCCACTTTCGCAACCGACTGGCTGTACAGCAAACATATGGAAACAGGTAAGCCCTTCGAGGCTTTGTTACAGGAGCTGGCTGATTTGATGGGGCATGAAAGCACCTCTACCACTCAAAAATACGTTAACTACATGAATGACAATAAAACATGGTTGGAATTCGCTCAGCGTAAAAATCAATTCGCACAACAATCGCTGAGGTGATGATATGGCAAAAAGTCGATTAGCAGCATCGAGAAATCAAAATAAATCACCCGCTCCGCCGATTACTAAGAAAAATGTTACTTCATTAGATTTGATCGTTGATATACGGCCAGAAGGGGTGCTAAACAGCACAAGACACAATTTTATTTATTGGTGTCATGAACAGTGTGATCCCAAAAAACCATTAGCTAAACCCTCTCGACTGGAAAGAATGCAAAAGCTAAAAAGATGGGTTGATCAAGAGAAGAAAAATGAAACCAATGCATGGTCTCTAGTAGTTAAATTAAGCGCCTTAAAGACTTACATTGCATTTTGCGACATTAAGAAGTTCGACCCTTTTAGTCAGGCTGGATATCTTTATTACGCTGGTAACTCAGGTGAGTTACGGCGCTTGCATGTTCCGGCCCATTCCGATCACCCATTTCGGTTCAATCCGATCACTGATTTCGGTCTAATCCGATCGCCTATTTCGGAGTTATCCGATCAAAAATGACGTTTTTCCGAAATCACTGATCGGAATCCCGAAATCTTCTTCTTTTTCTCATTAAATCAATTGGTAAGCTCCACTTCATCACTTTATTGAAGGAATGAGCTGCCATGGCGAGAAAGAGAACCGATATGAGAAAGATTAAAGACGTCCTGCGTCTCAAATTCGAAGTAGGATTAAGCCATCGAGACATCGGCCAATGCTTAAGTCTTGGTCCTTCAACCGTGAGTGAAATACTCTCGCGCTTTAAATCCAGTGACTTATCGTGGCCGTTGCCGGAAGCGCTAAACGATAAAACGCTCGAAGCGCAGTTGTATAGCACGGGTCCCGTTCAGCGCCAGAAACGGCTGCCTGACTTTATGCTAATGCAGCAAGAGTTGAAGCGCAAAGGCATGACTAAGCTCTTGCTGTGGGAAGAATATTGCGCCGAGGATAGTGCGTCAGCCTACGGCTACACGCAGTTCTGCGAGCACTATCAGCGGTGGCTTAAAAAGCAGAAACGCAGTATGCGACAACATCACATCGCAGGCGATAAGTTGTTTATTGACTATTGCGGACCAACGGTACCTATCATCAATCCTGATACGGGCGAAGTTCGTTATCACGTAAGCGATCAATATAGACCGTTGTGATTCGTTTAGTGTTTGAGGCTATCTTCGTTTAAGGAGATGCGTTCTATAT
>NZ_JAESDH010000014.1 GCF_019249295.1 Alteromonas antoniana | reverse complement strand
GTTTAAGTTGCAAACCATCCTTGAGGGTTACGACATTGCCAGGTCTCTGGAGGCTGACTTGTGATCAAGAGACAGGCAGGAACGCCGGCTTTTTTGTATCTGTCCCCCGAGCAAATCACCAGATTTCTACCGAAACCGTCATCGTCCTGCTGTGGCGCAGATGCGCTGTTCCGGCTTATCAAGCGCGTCGTGCTTTTGCAGAGTTCCATTTCGGGCAACACCCTGTATCACCAGCTTGTCTTCGACACACTTGCTAACAACATTTTACGCTTTATCGCATTTATCTGATTTAGCATAGCCTGACACTTTGCCACGCTTTGGTTGGTAATTCAGAAAGGAACAGGTTTTGAAGCACATATTCTTGACGTTAATGTTGATGTTATCAATGACGAACGCGGCTTTTTCTGCGTCGATATCTGAACGTCAGAAGCGTGAACAGCTGGATGAAATAATAGCCAGAATTAACGAGCATTATGTGCTGGAGTCCTCGCTGTCAGCAATAAACAACGCTCTGGAGACGTTTGCGAAGTCAAAGAGCTTCAACCAAATCCAGAATAAACGGGAGTTCTCTGAAGCGCTCACTGAACAACTTCATGTCTTCGACAAACACTTCACAGTACGCTGGCGCGATCCAAATGCGCCTGAAGTTAGCGCAAGCGGAAAAGAGCCTTGGACGCAAAAAGTCGCTCGCCAGAACTATGGTTTCGCTGCTGTAGAAAATCTGGCAGGAAACGTCGGCTATATCAACCTGCGCGCCTTTGCTGAACTCACCCCAACAACCCGGGCGCTGGCTGACGCTGCGGTGACATTGGTAAAAGACAGTGATGTAGTCATCATAGATCTTCGTGAGAATGGCGGAGGCAGTCCGGATATGGTCCGCTTTTTTTCGAGCTTTTTGCTGGATAAGCGAACCCATCTCAACAGTTTTTATCACCGCGATTCAGACAACATGACAGAATTCTGGACCATGGATGAAGTGCCGTCCTGGCTGGCTGCCACACCACTTTACCTGTTAACCAGTGAAAATACCTTTTCGGCAGCAGAGGAATTCGCCTACAACCTCAAACACCTGAAACGCGCTACGCTGGTAGGTGAGGTGACCCGAGGCGGAGCAAATCCCTGGCAATATTTTCCCACCAGCGATAATTTTGACGTTGGGATCCCAACCGCCATGGCCGTTAATCCAATTACAAACACTAATTGGGAAGGAAAAGGCGTGACACCGCACATCAAAGTTTCGGCGGACTCCGCCAAATCAAGAGCGTATGAGGAAGCGCTTTCGTGGCTCTCTTCCCGGGTTGAAAATTATGCAAAAGAAGACGTCGAGGTGGCGTTAGGGAAAATAAAGGCCTCTAAGGCAGTCCCATCTGGGACGCAATAAACCGTCGTTTTATCTGCGTCGCTTACTGCTGTGGCCTGCCATCATCGTTTATTGGTCCCGAATCGCCATCTTCTTGCTTGCTGGCACCAAGCCGCTTTCCCTTAAGCGCCTCGGGTGTATTGTCTGCCACATAAGCGCCCCGCTCTCCCATGGGTTTGGGTGAGCCTGTTGTGCTGTCTTCTGTGGTCTGCAATTCGATAGCAGAGTTAAGCTCCGCCCCAAGCAAAATAATAAACGCGCTGATAAACAGCCACATCAGTAACACGATGATACCGCCCACCGAGCCGTAGGTTCTGTCGTAAGTGTCGAACGAATGCAGGTATAGGGAAAACGCATAGGTAGCCAATAGCCAGAATATTGTCGCCATAAACGACCCCGGCGTTACCCATCGCCACTTTGCTGGAGCCCGGTGTGGACCATAGCGGTAGAGGGCAGCCAATGTTACATTAAATATCAGCACCAACGCTGGCCACGTGATCCACTTCACAGAGTCATCACTAATTTCATACCCTGTAAGCCAGCTAATCCATTTTGGCAGTACCGTCATGGTCAGCAGCGCAATGATGACGACACCAATGCCACTACAGGTAAACCAGATGCGTGCCAGCAACGCCTTGAAAAAACCCCGGTTACGGGATTCGTAATAGGTAATATTACAGGCCGTGATCAGCGCATTGGCCCCTTTACTGGAGCTCCACACCGTTAGCAATAAGCTGAATAGCACGCCCCAGCTAAGCGTGACATTTGACTTGTCCATCAGACTTTCCATTTGCTTTTCCAGTATTCCCCGGCTCTCCGGAGGTACTACATTCAGCAGCGTCAGAAAGTGTGATTGCAGGTCTTCGGTGGAAAATATCAACCCATACAGCGACACGGTTCCGGCGAGTAACGGAAATATCGCCAAGAGGAAATAAAACGCGACGCCCGCAGAGATAAGAGACAAATTGTGCTGTTCTATCTTGCCATAGACCCGGCGCACGATTTCCCACCAGGCTTCTCTGGGAAGCTGAGTAAACGAATTTGCATCATGCTGGCTGGCCAAACTACGCTCCTGACACTGGCTGACTCTGCGGTGATGAAGTCAGCAAAAGTTAATTATCATATTCCCGGCCAATTTACTGTATACGCCGTTGGATATGTCTATAAGTAGTACTGCTGTCTCAGTGATCGAGATTACTTGTACTAGCAAACAGGTGTGGCACACCTCATCCACTTTTATTCTCTCAGACGAACCGGGGCTTTTTATTCCCTCCAGAGTTCTGCATACTAAATGAACACACGGATTCAGGCGGATATCTATATTCTGACCTGCTGTGAGTCATTTTTCTTTTATCGTCGCCTGACACAAGGAGCATGTCGTGAGTACGTTGGACTACATCATTGTCGGGCTATATCTTACCGGTTTGCTAATTCTGGGGCTGGCTTTTCGTCAGCAAAAAGATAAAAAGGATTACTTTTTGGGTGGTCGGACTCTGGCCTGGCCTGCTCTCACCCTCTCAGTGATGGCAACCCAGCTCTCTGCTATCAGCTTTATCTCTGCCCCGGCGTTTGTTGGCTTACGCGAAGGCGGCGGCTTAATCTGGTTATCCTACGAACTGGCCTTGCCTGTTGCTGTGATTGTGATGCTTTGGCGATTGTTGCCCACTCTGCATGCCGCTGGCGTGGTGAGTGTTTACGACTACCTTGAGCAACGCTTTTCACGTTCTACCCGATTACTAATCAGCGCGGTTTTTCAAATCAGCCGCTCCTTTGCCACCGCCATCATGATTTACGCCATATCTCTTATTCTTCAGGGCACCATGGGTATTGCGCAATGGCATTCCATTGCCATTATCGGTGTGATCACGCTTATCTACTCTGCGATGGGTGGAATGAAAGCGGTGGTCTATGGTGATGCTATCCAGATGATATTGATCGTGGCCGGTGCTGCGGTATGCCTGTGGGCAGGACTTGACGCTATCGGCGGGTGGCAACAAATGTTATCGCAAGTCGATGGTAACCGTCTGCTGGCGACAAACCCAACGAGTTTTGGTACATCCGGGAATGATTTCGGGCTACTGCCGATGTTATTTGGTGGACTTATTTTATACGCATCATATTACGGCTGTGACCAGTCAGAAGCGCAGCGTTCATTATCAAGCCGCTCGGTCTCTGACCTTCGCAAAATGATGATGGCGGTCGCGTTTTTGCGTTTCCCGATCACGTTACTTTATTGTGGAGCAGGTCTGGTCATCGGCACGTTGTTTCTCAACACGCCGTCGCTAATGCAGCAAGTCCCACAAGGAGAGCCTGACTGGATGATGCCGGTCTTTATCATTGAGTACCTCCCTTCTGGCGTCGTTGGCATTCTCGTCGTGGCTATTCTTGCCGCAGCAATGTCATCTTTAAGCTCCGCCATTAATAGTCTGGCGGCGGTGACAGTGGAAGACATCGGGCGCTGGAGACAGCGCCGGCCTGATAACGCACAATATCTTAAACACGCGCGTCTGGCCGGCATCGGCTGGGGCATTGTGACGCTGATGCTGTCGCTGTATGCCGGCGATATCGCCCCCACTGTCATCGAAGCCATTAACAAAATAGGATCGGTCTTCTACGGCCCCGTGCTGGCTATATTTCTTTTGGGCATACACTCCTCGTCTGTCTCACCCCGCGCTGCGAATACCGGGCTTGCGCTTGGTGTGGCGGTAAACGTCGGGCTCTGGTTGTTTGATAGCCCGTTGTTCTGGTTTTGGTGGAATGCGATTGGATTTGCCGTCACCGTTTGCTTTGGGTGGATCCTCAGCCTCGTCTGGCCAAATGACGTTACCCGTACGCTTATCTCTGTGCGCGGTATCAGTCTTTATCGTGCTGGGGTACTGCTGTGTTGGAGCGTGCTGCTTATCCTCTTTTGCACCTGGATACCGGAATGGATACTGGCGTTACGATAACCATCGTTCTGGCAACGGTAGCCGCCGGCCATTCCTCTCAATGAGTTATCAGACAATTCTGAGAAACACTGAACCAAACCTCCCCGTTATGCTTAAAAAGGGTGTCTACATGTAACGTGCTGTTCCGAAATGCCGTCTTTCAGCACGACACCTCTGATTAAACCAAGTAAGGAAAAAGCATGACCAGGAATAAAACCTCACTGCTGACAGCAGCCGCGTTTGCGGGACTATTTGCAGCCCCTACCTTTGCAACCAGCGATGTCTATACTATTGACCCTGACCATACCAGCGTAATTGCATCATGGAGCCATTTTGGGTTTTCTAATCCAACAGCGACGTTCCATGACGTTGAGGGAACCATTGATTTTGATTATGAAATGCCGGAAAACTCCAGCATCTCAGTCACTCTCCCGGTCAACACGGTAGATACTTATGTAGAAAAGCTGACCAATGAGTTTCTTGGCAAAGACTATTTCAATGTCGACATGTACCCTATGGCCACATTTGAGAGCACGCGTGTTATTGGAAAAGATAACAATAACTACGAAGTGTACGGCAACCTGACCATTCATGGCGTCACCAAAAACGTCATGTTCAATGCCAAGTTAAACAAAAAAGGCACACACCCGATGACCAAAAATGAAACCATCGGGTTTGACGCACACACTGAGATCCAGCGCTCAGATTTCGGTCTGGACAAATACGTACCAAATGTCAGCGATTCGGTCGATATTCGCATTACAACAGAAGCACAGGTGATGGACGAGTAATTGCCTTCGCGACCGACCAAAACGCTCCTCGCCTGCTTTACGTTTTGACTGGCTTGCGGAGCGCTTTGTTCTGGAGACAAAAAAGCCCCCGATAATTGGTCAGCCGATTATCGGGGGCTTTTTTATATCTCCGCCTTTTTCTACTCTGCTTCACCTTTTTTATAGGGAATCTGCGCATCCAGTTGTTCAAGGTCCTGCGTGCGTTTGAGTGGCGAGCCGGTATGGCGGGCCAGCCAGGCATAGGCCGTGGGCACAACGAACAGCGTCATAAAGGCCGACAACAGCACACCTGCAAAAATCACCATACCAATAACCATTCGGCTTTCTGCGCCCGGGCCTGTTGCCAGAACCAGCGGCAATGCGCTGAACACCGTAGTAAAGCCGGTCATCACAATAGGGCGCAAACGCTGACGTGCCGCTCTGCGCAAAGCTTCTTCAAACTCAATACCGGCATCGCGGAGCTGGTTGGCAAACTCCACAATCAGGATCCCGTTTTTCGCCGCCAGTCCTATCAGCATAACCAGCCCTATCTGGCTGTAAATGTTGATGGTCATGCCGCTTAAGTACAGTCCGATAAACGCCCCCACCAGCGCCAGAGGCACGGTGAGCATGATCACCAGCGGATGGATCCAGCTTTCGAACTGGGCCGCCAGAATCAGATACGTCACCGCCAGTGCGAGTATAAATACAAACACAAACGAGTTACCGGCTTCCTGGTATAGCTGTGATTCGCCTTTATAGTCTATAGACACCGTGTCTGGCAGTTCGGTACGCACAATATTTTCCAGATATGCCAACGCTTCACCTACGGTATAGCCTTCAGCCAGATTGGCCGAAATAGTAATCGAGCGCATCCGGTTGTAGCGATTCAGGCGGGAAGACGTTGCCTGCTCGGTAAACGTAAGCAGGTTATCCATGGGGATAAGCTCACCGGTTCGCTGTGAACGAACATACAGATTATCAATACTGCTGGGGCTGCGGTAATCCGACTCAATGCCTTCCATGATGACGTAATACTCTTCCCCCCGGTCCAGAAATGTCGATACCCGCCGTTGCCCCAACATCACTTCCAGCGTACGACCAATATCCGTAATCGACACACCTAAATCGGCGGCACGATCGCGGTCAATGTTTATCAGTAGCTGTGGAAAGGTTTCCTTATAATCCGAGTCGAGCTGAATGAGGTTTTCATTTTCTGAGGCAACCTCCATGACCGTATCGCGCCAGGCCACAAGATTTTCGTAAGTGTCACCCTGCAACACAAACTCTACCGGACGTCCGAAGCCACCGCTGATGCCGCTTCGCATAATGGCAAACGCGCGGACATCAGGTACATTGTTTAGCTTTGCACTGATTTCATCCATCAGCTCAAAGGTGCTGTAATCACGCTCGTCCCATGGCGCGGCGCCAACAATAGCAATGCCGGCATTCCCACCGAAACCAGGTGTACGGACCAGCAAGCGCCCAATCGTGCCGTCCTCACGGTATGGCATCAGGATATCTTCAATTTTCTTTAAGTTAGCGGCATTGCTTTCAAAGCTGGCCCCTTCCTGCGCGTTCATCAGAATAAAGAAATTTCCTCTGTCTTCGCGCGGTACAAACTCGCTGGGGATGCGACTTGAAAGCTGGTATATCAGGCCAAGGGCGACCACTAGCAACACAGCCATCAGGAAGGGCTGGTGCAGCGTTTTGCCCAGCGTGTTGTAATAAGACGATTCCAGTCGCCCAAAGCGATTGTCCATCCACGCGCCGAAACCCGATGACCGGCTGCGTTTTTTCAGCAGCAGCGAGCTCATCATGGGTGACAGCGTCAGTGCAGTGAAGCTTGAGAAAGCGACGGCCGCCGCGATAGCAAGTGCAAACTCAGTAAACAGCCGGCCAATATTGCCCTCAAGAAAGATAAGTGGAACGAATACGGAAATCAGTACCAGCGTCGTGGCAATAACCGCAAAGCCCACTTCCTTCGCCCCGCGATAGGATGCCAGAAGTGGTGGCTCGCCCATCTCTATACGACGATAGATATTTTCCAGTACGACGATGGCATCGTCGACGACCAGACCAATAGCCAAAACCATCGCCAGCAACGTCAGCAGGTTGATTGAGAAATCCAGCGAGTACATCACCATAAAAGCTGCTATCAGGGACACCGGAACGGTTACCGCCGGGATTAGCGTCGCACGGATATTCCCCAAAAAGAGGTAGATCACAATCACCACCATCAGCATGGCAATACCAAGCGTGTTGTACACTTCACTTATCGATTCTTCAATAAAGACAGAAGAGTCGTAGCTGGGAACAATGAAAATATTATCCGGGAGTGAGGCTTCGATAGAAGCGATTTGCTCTCTGGCAGAACGTGCAACCTCCAGCGTATTGGCCTTGGACTGCTTTACGATGCCCAGACCAATCATATTCACGCCATCGCCGCGAAACTCGGTTTCATCATCCTCTGCTGCCAGCTCTACCCTGGCCACTTCGCCCAGACGAACCAGATAGCCGTCCTGTCCTACCGCTACGGCCAGCTCTGAAAAGTCATCTGGTGTCAGGAAGCTGCGGGCCACTCTCACTTCAAAGTTGCGGTCGACAGATTCCACTTCGCCGGCGGGTAATTCGACGTTTTCAGAGCGAATAACCTGCTCGACATCCGTGACGGTGATCCCCCTTGCCGCCATCGCGTTGCGGTCCAGGAAAACTTTCATAGCATAAGTACGACCGCCACCCAGCCTAACGCGGGCTACGCCTTCAACTATTGACAGTCTGTCTACCAGGAAGCGCTCTGCGTAGTCGGTAAGCTCCATAGTATCCAGATTGGTGCTGCGCAGGTTGTACCACACCACGACATTTTCATCCGAGTTCGCTTTAGCCACTTCCGGCGGCTCAGCCTGATCGGGTAAATTGTTTAATGCCCGGCTGACGCGTTCACGTACATCATTGGCAGCAGCGTCGATATCGCGGCTCAGCTTGAACTCGATAGTGATATCGGAACGCCCGTTACGGCTCGTCGAGGTAATATTTTTTATTCCCTCAATGCCGGAGATGCGATCCTCAATCAACTGGGTAATGCGGGTTTCCACAATATTGGCTGACGCACCGGGGTACTGAGTGTTGATACTGACAATAGGCGGGTCAATGTCCGGGTATTCGCGCAGTGACAGCATGCTGACCGCCACCACACCAAATATCACCAGTAGCAGGTTAATTACCGTAGCAAAAACCGGGCGCTTAACAGAAACGTCGGATAACCACATGGCCTAGCCCTCTTTGCCGGCATTCAGCACGTTCACTTTCGAGCCATCGCGCACCCGCAACGTCCCCTCTGTGACCACAAGGTCTCCTTCCGAAACACCCTCGATAATCTGAACCATTCCGGGCTTGCGCTCCCCAAGGGTAACTTCGGTTTCCCGCACAGCCTCACCGTCTACCACAAACACAAATTGTTTATTCTGCACCGGCACCAGTGCTTTTTCAGGCACCACCAGCGCATCCAGCACGCGCTTTTCTACGGTAATCTGCAATAGCATACCGGGTCGCAGACGTCCGTCTTCATTGTCGATAATTGCTCGTACCAACACAGAACGGCTGATCGGATCTACCCGTGAATCGATAGTGCTGATAGTGCCGTCGAAGGATGCACCGGGGTAGGCCACCGAACTGGCGGTGATCCGCTGCCCTGGCGCCAGACTGGCGAGGTGATTTTCGGCGACGCTGAAATCTACTTTCATCACACTGGTATCATCCAGCGTAGTGATCACGTCGGCAGGGCGAATTAGTGAGCCTTTACTTACCGCGCGTATACCGAGAAGGCCAGCAAATGGCGCACGAACCTGCAGGTTTCTTAGTTGTGCTTTGGCCACATCCAGCTGCGCCCGAAGCGCCTTCACACGGGCCTGTTGCTCATCAAAAAGTTGTTCAGACGCGGCACTGGAAGCACGGAGATTCTGTACACGATCTAACTGTCGGCGGGCTTCCTCAATATTCGCTTCCAGTTCTTCAATGCGGGCAAGCTCTTCTTCATTATTTAACTGAATGAGTAATTGTCCGGCTTCTACCGTTTCCCCGTCTTCAAACATGACTTCACTGACAATGTCCGCTTCCTGCGCTGTCAGCGTGACGGATTCGTTCGCATTCGCTGTCCCCAGCGCCTCAATGGTTACCGGGAAAGGCTGGCGTTTCACCGGCTCGGCTTTTACAGGGGTAGCCCTGCCCTGCCGGGTTTCCGCAACCTCATCCTGTGGGATGAAGAGGTACGCCAGAAACCCTGCCAATACGACCACGGCCAGCACCAGCGGAGAAAAAATTGATTTACGCGACATTATCCATTCCTATCAGTTTGTGGGCGGCTCGTGGTATGTTTATTCATATCAGCATGATATTTTGCTGTCTCATTACTGACCGCGCCAATCGCAGGTCGGCTCCTGCTTGTTATCGTTTTTGCTGTTCCCAAGAGGGATTGTAATTATGTGCTTAGTGTACTGACTTCTCATGATTGACGTGTTTCGCTTATCAGTAATTTTCGCAGTTTTAACGATTATGGGATGCAGCAGCGACGCGCCTGCGCCGCCCATGTGTCGCACAACGTCTGATTACGCCGGCAGCGAAGAGAATGCCGCATGTCTCATCCGCACGGGTGACAAGCTCCTTCTGATACGCCATCGCCTGTCGGGTAAGCTGGATATGCCTGGTGGGGGTAAACAACATGGTGAATCACTGGCCTGTGCAGCCCACCGGGAAACCTGGGAAGAAACCGGCTTCAATGTACTGGTAGGCGAGCCGCTCGGGCGAACGCCTAATGGCATGCTGTTGTTCGCTTGTCACGAACAGGCAAACGCAGGCGCACTGCCTGACACCTTCAATCCGCCAGACTGGGCCAGACTCGAAGTCACCTCACTGCATAAAATCAACCCCTTCGAGCTGGAGCACGATGATTTACGCTTTGCCAGCGATTTGATCCCGCTGCGGGACGGCTTCGTGGCAATGGGGCAGCCTTCAACCGCAGCCCCCCCATCAACTGGGCAGTCTGAAACCAAAGCGTTATGAATTATTCCATTGTATGGCTTGTTGCTACTGCGTGGCTCTGTTAATTTCTAGGGCTGTTTACCTTTGCTGTAGCACTCAATTTCGCGGAGACCTCGCTTGTTCGAACTTAAAAGCAGAAGCCTGAAAGGTCAGGTAACTGATGAAGAATGGCAGACACGGATAGATCTGGCTGCCTGTTACCGGTTAGTCGCGGACATGCGCTGGGGCGACCTGATTTACACTCATATTTCGGCCAAAGTACCGGGAACCCAGCATTATCTGGTGAATGCGTTCGGCCTGGCGTTTGAAGAGGTAACCGCCTCTAACCTGGTGAAAGTCGATCTTGAAGGCAACGTGCTGGACGGCTCGGAATTCGGTATAAACCCGGCCGGGTTTACCATTCACAGCGCAATTCATGAAGTTCGTGAAGATGCCAAATGCGTTATTCATCTGCATACGCTGGCCACGATAGCCGTGGCGTCATCGACAGGTGGCCTGAAGCCATGGAGTCAGTATGCCATGTTCTCACTGCCGTCATTAAGCTATCACGGTTACGAAGGTCTCGCCGTGGATGACAGCGAACGAAAGCGTTTGCAAAACGATTTAGGCGATACCAATCACATGCTGCTACCGAATCATGGCGGCCTGACAATTGGCCCCACTATCGGTGATGCTTTCATGCGGTTTTACGATTTACAGCGTGCCTGTGAGATTCAGGTTGCACTGATGCAGTCCAACGAGGACGTCATTGAGATACCACATACCATTGTTGATGGTATTTACGATCAGGCAAAAGTCGTTCATTCAGGGCAGACCGGTGGGCAGAAAGCCTGGCCGGCGATGTTGCGCAAAGCGTATCGTCTCGATCCCGGCTTTTGTGAATAACCGCACGCTGCGCTAAACACGCGTGTCTGACCGCACCTTAATATAATGAATTCAGGAACAACAATGAAAATCACTAAAGTAGAGATCTTCGATATCGAATGTCCCAAGCGACCTGCGTGGAACCCGGTATTTGTCCGCGTTTATACCGACGAGGGCATTACCGGCGTAGGTGAAGCCGGACTGGCTTATGATTTGGGTCACAGTGCAGCAGCACACATGATAAAAGAAATTGCTGAAGCCATGCTGATTGGCTGGAACCCGTTTAACACTGAAGGGCTGTGGGCTCGCATGTTGCGCGAGAGTTTCTGGGGGCTGGGTGGCGGCCCGGTGATCTATGCGGCCATGAGTGCGATTGATACCGCATTGTGGGACATTCGCGGTAAAGCACTGAATGTGCCGGTTTACGAACTGCTGGGCGGGAAGACTAACGGCAAACTGCGCTGTTATGCCAGTCAGTTGCAATTTGACTGGGACAAAGAGGTCACTAAGCTTAACGATCCTGCAGATTACGCGCGCGCGACAGAAAAAGCACTGAAAGATGGTTACGACGCAGTAAAAGTTGACCCTATCGTCTATGACAAAGACGGCGTTACCCATTACGACCGCACGAAGCTATTCACCAAGCCAGAGCTCAAACTGTTTAAAGCTCGGTTACAGGCTATTCGCGACACAATGGGAGAAGATGGCGACATAATCTTTGAATGTCACAGCTTATTAGGCGCAAGCACCGCGATTCAGCTGGGCGATATTGTTGAGGAAATCGGCTGCCTGTATTACGAAGAGCCAGTGAATTACCTTAACGCCAAAGTTCACGACAAAGTTGCGCGTCGTGTGAATGTGCCCATTGCCGGCGGCGAGCGCCTGTATAACCGCTGGGGTGTACGTCCTTATCTGGAAGACCAGTCGGTGGATGTATTACAACCTGATGTTGGACTGTGCGGTGGTTTCACAGAAACCAAAAAGGTTTGCGATTATGCTGACGTGTATGATGTGCGCATCCAGGCTCACGTATGCGGGGGCCCGGTGGCGACGGCTGCCAGCCTGCACTTAGAAACAGCCATCCCTAATTTCCTGATCCATGAGCATCATACCTATGCGATTAAAGACTGGAACCGCGAACTGTGTATTCAGGACCCTCAGCCGGTGAACGGCTTTATCGAGGCACCGGATACCCCGGGAATAGGCATCGAGCTGAACGATGATGTGGTATACCGTTCACCGCATATGACAATCACGTCGCTGAAATAACGCGCTTAGCGGTATTCCCGAGAGCCCATTTATCTTTGTTCAGTAGTGATGCAGTCGGGCGGATTGCCCGACTTGATGACTCAAAAACGATAAATTCGCGACGCATTGGCATATAGCAACGCGTCGCGAGACGCCTGCGGTATGTGTGCCGGTATGCGTTGCCAGTAGTGTGCGTAAGGGAGCCTGAACGTAATCAACGGAAAGTTACTCGCCATCATGACGCGATTTGTTCCGAAATAACGCAAAGTCGTACTGATAACCTGCGAAACCCTGCCCCAATCGATGGTCTCAGACATCATTTCCCAACCGGATAATTTCACCGCGACGTGCGGGTAGACACTAAGGCGTTTAACAGACTGTTCCCACTGTCGCATCTGGTAATTCATTCCCTGCGACGACATCGGGGGAAAGCCGCCATGATTAATCACCAGCTTCAGGTCCGGATAATGCGAAAGCACGCGTTCCAGTTGCGCGACGGCGCGGCTGTCAGTCAGGGACAACTGGGCTTCAAAAATCAGCTTGCGGTTGGCCAGTACACCAAGCCGATGCCTGACAACGGGTAACTGCAGCAGTGTTGCAGCGCGCTCATCCAGAATGTCTCGTACCCCAACCACCTCAGAATTTGCCGTTAACGCATCCAGCTGAGTAAAAAAATCGTTCGAAGTCAGGTTTATTCCACCAATAAACCGCACCGGTAAGCGGCAGGATCCCTGCAACCAGTTCACTTCGCGCCATGGTCTGGCGTTATCAAATCCCGCTTCAATATGGACATAACCTGCCAGACTTACCTGGCGAAGCTCATGTTCTGACACATCGCGATAAATTGCTGCTTTTTCTGACCAGTGGGGAGCGTTTTCAGGCATCAGCCAGTCATACCGTCCTTTGGTCAGTGAGAATAAATGCAGGTGTGGATCAATAATTTTCATAATTCATGGCCGCTTCCGCGTCGTGCGGATACTATTGCGCGGTGTAGCCGCCATCAATACTGTGCAGACTGCCGGTAATAAAGCCCGCTTTGTCACTGGCCAGAAAATAAACCAGTTCGGCGACCTCTTCCGGCGTACCTAGCCGCCCTAACGGCTGCTGCGCTGCTTCGTCCTTTACGATGTCGTCTTTATTGGCTCCCGAAGAGGCGACGTAGTTATCAATGGCGTTATGAAACAAAGGCGTTTCAATGGTACCCGGACATACTGCGTTTGCCCGGATGTGGTAGGAGGCATAATCCAGCGCCGTAGTTTTAGCCATTGATGCTAACGCTGACTTTGAAAGGTTGTAAGCAAACGAGTTACGTTTACCAATCAGCGCCTGATCCGACGACATCAGCACTATCGCACCCTGCTTCTGCGCTTTCATCGCAGGTAGCGCGGCACTGATGGCGAAGTACGCGCCTTTTACATTGATAGCGAAAACCTTATCCAAGAGCGTTTCATCGGTCTCTTCAATGGTTGCGGAAACGTGAATGCCCGCGTTGGAAACCAGCGCATCCAGTCTTCCGTGTTGCTCACTCACGCTTTTGATCGCGCTGTCCACCTGCGCTTTTGACGTCACATCACACTGCAGATGTGTCACACCATCACAGGCTTCCTGCGGCGCCTGAATATCCAGATTCACTACCTGATAGCCTTCAGCGGCAAACTTTTTACATACCGCAAAACCGATACCAACACTGCCTCCGGTTACAACGCAAATTCGCGCTAAGTCACTCATGGCAAACCTTTTTCAAAAAATCCAATTGCGTAAGCATGCCAATGATAAAGGGAAAAGCAAGGCAAGTAACGCAGGATTTTGGGTAGGAAGGGACAAACAGACTACTCTTTTATGAGGGAAAATGCGTATAATGAGTAAAAATTTAAACACCTGTTTGAAAGGAGTGTGTTATGCCTCAGTACCAGGCTCCCATGGCCGATTTTCAGTTTCTTATGAAAGACTGGTTAGGGTTAGAAAATCATTATTCCAGCCTCGGCATGGAAGACTTCGATGCCGAGCTGGCAAACGAAGTCGTGGCGCAGGGCGCTAAGTTCGCGACCGATGTGGTAGCACCGCTTAATCGCGAAGGCGATGAGCAGGGTTGTACTCTGAAAGATGGGAACGTGAGCACACCGGAAGGTTTCGCTGCTGCCTATCAGGAATACGTTGCCAATGGCTGGAACGCCATGTTGGGCCCGGTAGAGTATGAAGGTCAGGGGCTGCCATACACCATGGCGGTTCCGGTACATGAAATGCTGAATTCGGCCAACCTGAGCTGGCGTCTGACCACCATGCTTACCGAAAGCGCCGTACTGGCGGTTACCCGCCATGCTACCGATGAGTTAAAAGACAAATACCTGTCAAAAATGGTGACCGGCGAGTGGACTGGCACCATGAACCTGACCGAGCCTCACGCCGGTACCGATCTGGCGCTGCTGTCAACGAAAGCTGAGCCGCAGGACGATGGTAGCTACTCCATTACCGGGAATAAAATCTTCATCACCGGCGGCGACCATGACTGGACGTCCAACGTTATTCACATGGTGCTGGCACGTTTGCCAGATGCGCCGAAAGGGGTAAAAGGAATAAGCCTGTTTCTGGTGCCCAAGTTTCTGCTGGATGACAACAACGAGCCCGGTGAAAGAAATGCGTTATCGGTTGGCAGTATTGAACACAAAATGGGTATCAAGGCGAGCCCAACCTGTGTGATGAATTACGATGGAGCCAAAGGCTGGCTGGTTGGAGAGCCGAATCAGGGCCTGGCTTGCATGTTTACCATGATGAACGATGCGCGTTTTCAGGTGGGACTTCAGGGACTGGGCGCAGCAGAGGCATCGTTTCAGGGTGCCCTGACCTATGCAAGAGAACGTCTGCAATCACGTGCTCCGCAGGGCGTTCAGCAGCCGGACGAAAAAGCAGATGCCATCGTGTTTCAGCCTGATGTTGCACGTATGCTGCTTACCCAGAAAACACTGACAGAAGGCTGTCGCGCCATGTCCATGATGTATGCAAAGTACATGGACATCGAAAAGAACGGCGATGACGACGCGAAACGTGAAGCCAATAAAGTCCTTCAGTTTCTGACTCCTGTGTGCAAAGCCTTTATGACAGATATGGGCCTGGAAGTGACCAACCTGGGTATTCAGGTATTTGGCGGTCATGGTTACATACGCGAATGGGGAATGGAGCAGTTGATGCGCGATGTGCGAATTGCGCAGCTCTACGAAGGTACCAACGGTATTCAGGCGCTGGATTTGATTGGTCGTAAGCTAACCCGCGACGGCGGCAACATGCTGGAAGCCACATACAACGCCTTTGGCGAGTTTGTCAGTGCAATGGATGACAAAGAAAGTCAGTCCCGCGCACAAGCATTACTGGATGACTGGCGTGCGGCATCTGCCGATTGTCTGGGTATGTCGCCGGAAGATGTTGCGGCTGCAGCCTGTGATTATCTGGCCTATACCGCTTACTCTCTGCTTGGCGTGCTCTGGTACAGCATGGCTGATGCCGCGAAACGCGGTGACAATGCTACGCTGGCCGAGTCGAAAGCCAAGTGCAGCGCATTTTACGAAGCGCGCATTCTGCCTCGTCGTGATGCGCATAAAGTTGCGTTCCAGTCTGGTGCAGAAAAAGTACTGGCAGTGAGTGGCAGCGAGTTTGATTATCTTTAACCTGCTATAGACAGGTTACTGCAGGCTGTCTGCTACATATAAAAAAGCCCCGCAAACGCGGGGCTTTTTAGTAAGCACGAAAAAACGTTACGACCTGCGTCTCGACACCATTAATCCGGCAACAGCCAGCAGCATAAGTGCTGCGGTTTGCGGCGCGGGTACGGCGTTTACTGTCAACGTTGCGCTTGGTGCGTTAATCACATCAATATCGATAAATTGAGGGTTTGCTGCGTCCCCAACATCATCAAAGAAGTCATATATCGCCAGCTCTAAATCGAACACGCCAGCAGACAGCGCCAGAAATTCAATAGAGAACAGTGACTGTTCTCCAGTGAAAGACAGAGCTGCATCCCCGCTCATCAGAACATAGCCTTCAAAACCGTCAAAAAACACGTCAGGATTTGATAAGAAAGGATTAATGATATTGACACTTTCCAGGCTGAAAAAGTCGTACAGCACTTCCATAGTGAAACCGTCAAACGACTCGTTGTCACCCAGAATGACCGATACGTCCAGTATGGTTGATTCACCTACATTAATCTCATCATCTGAAAGTGAAAACTGGATCAACGCCGCATTCGCATTCAGTGAAACACATGCCAGCAAGGCAAAAAATAACGTCTTCATAATTTAATTCCTTAAGCAATACTTACTGAACGCGACAACCGCGAACGGTACACAGACGACGGTAGTAGGCTACATCACGTGCAGTGATCCTGCCGTCACCACTGAAGTCATATTCCATATCGGTAACCTGTCCGCGCACCACGGCACGCATAAAGTCTTTAATGTCGTTCTGGTCAACATCAAAATCGCCATCACGATCACCCAGCAGTGTCAGCTGGAAGCTGCCCACAACCGGATCATGATCTGAAGCGCGATATGGCAGTGTGTTCAGCCAACTTTCAGGCTTATATTCTTCGTTGTAATCAAACCCGCTAACCTCGTCGGTATTGATATTCCATTCCTGCACGTCAACCAGGTATTTATTCAAACCGGCATTGACCAACAGGTAATCCAGCGTGCCGGCCTGTGCATCAAACGAATAGCTGTACGCTTCATTGCCATGCTGAGCCGCAACCGTGTTGATGTAGCCGAAGGATTCAAACTCAGTGATAGGATCTTCTTTAGCGTAAGCATTCAGGTCACCAACAATCACTACAGGTACGTTCGCATAGTTATCTTCCAGCCATACCGACACCGCTGTCGCAGCGCGCGTCCGGGTAAGGTTACAGTTTCCCTGTACCACGCTGTCATCATTAGGAATGCCGTACTTATTACAGGAGCTGCCTTTTGAACGCAGGTGGTTCACGTTGAACACAAACTCACGCTCTGATTGCGCGTGCTTAAACAGCTGCGCAACAGAAGGACGGGTTCCGCGGTCGCGGAACAGCGAGCCGTACTCGTCGGTAATCGCATTCGCTTCCATCAGGACCTTCGGTGCACCTACCGGGGTAACTACAGAAGGACGATAGATGATCGCTGACATAATGGCGTCAGTTCCTAACAGCCCGCTTTCGTCGTTGCCAGAGACATCAATATACGCATAGGTATCAGGCCCAAAAGCGGCGTTTAATTCGTCAACCAGCTGCGCAAGCGTGCTGTCTTCGCCGAAACCATCGTTCTCCACTTCTATCAGACCTAATACATCCGCATTCATGTCATCCAGTGCATTGATAATTTTGGCAAGCTGTCGCTCATATTCTGAGTAGGTATCAGCGCCACGTTCGGTTGGGAATCCACCGCCGTTGCCGTCACCATTGAACAGGTTCAGCACGTTAAAGCTGGCTACACGGAGGTTTCCGTCTTCAACAATGAGGTCTTCACGAACGTTTACCCGGGCCAGTTGAGGCTCGGTAACGGTATAGATACGGTATTCGCCGAACCCATAGCCCACTACACCGGTAACGTTGCTGATTTCATCGCCAGCCCGCACCGGATTGTAAGGACTCAATCCGTCCACAGGCAGCAACCAGTCGCCGCTGTCGGTGTTGGCGTCATAGACAAAACCGTTGGCATCATCATCCACGATAATATGGTTGCGGGTATATTCATCGCTGGCTGCGATTTGCTCTTCAGTGCCTGGCAGATACAACTGCGTGGGGTTGTACAGTCTGCCGTTTGATACGATAAGCTCGTTATAACTGAAGTAGTTAAAGTTACCGCTGATAGTCCAGGTTTCGCCACTTTCCACCAGCATGCCTTCGAGCGACTCAAAATCACTGTACTGGTCAACTGGCAGTGACAGGACAACCGGAGTCACTGAACCCGCACCACAATCCAGTACTTCTGAGTCCAGAGATACCTGAGTGACATCATTAAACTCGCCAGCACTACCAGACAATCTGACAACCCGACCTTCAGACACCGCCATATCACTGGTACCGGTATACACAAACACACCTTCAGATGTATTGTCGTTGGCATCGTAGTCAGCGGCCTCTTCCTGAATGTAGAATCCATTCAATGCCGGGAATACGGCACTAACCACACCTTCGATGATAACGTCCTGACTGTTAAACGGCGTCACATAGCCTGCGCCCTGCACCTGACTGATGAAGGTGGCGTCATCACCACACTGGCCGAGTACCAGTCCGTTGTCGTCACCGCTACAGATGGCATCATCTTCAACCGTAAAAGTCTGGTTAGTGTTAATGTTTCCGGGGCTCTCCGGGGAAGGGTCTGTCCATACGAAAGAGCAGACCTTGTTGCCACTACCGACTTTCTGCAATGAGTAGCCTACCGGCGTACTGCTGGTTTCTGACACGCTGAGATCGACACTGGTCATGCCTGCAGCCGGTCCTTCAGTCGCTTCGACCTCACCTTCGTAGCTGATAAATTCCACCACAGTATCGCCGACTACCAGTGCAATGGCGTCGTTGCCATTTTGCAGGCTTCCAGCCGATGCGAAGACGGTACCAAAACCGTTTTGCTGATCCGGGATCGAACCTGAGAATGTCAGAGTCTCATAAGCACCACCGCCATTACCGTTATACAGCACAACTGTAACTGCCGATAAATCGGTTCCTGCGGGACCAGCAATTTCTACCATTTCACCGGTATCAGTACTCACATTGTCATAATGGAATTCGTTGATAAATAATCCGGTGATATCGCCGGTATCGCCACCGCCGTTATTATCGCCGTCATCACCGCCGCCATTGTTGCCACCGTCATCGCCGCCATCATCACCAGAGCCAAACGACTGACCCGTATTGACTGCGTCAAAGGTGTCTGTCATCGGCGTTTGCCAGCTGAACTGACTGTAAGCGGTGCCTGTACCAGCCAACTGCAAAGAGTAGCCCACCGGTGTACTGCCGGATTCTGCAACGCCAATATCTTCACTGACCATGCCGTCAGCCGGACCACCTACTGCGGTAAAGCTGCCTTCATAGCTTAAAAACTGCACGACCACACCCAGCGGATCCACCAGTGCAAGGCCATCTGGTCCGCCGTTCTGAATACCTGATTGTGCGAAGGCAATGACGCCATAGCCGTTGTCAGCATCCGGGATCACACCGCTTAGTACCACGGTGTCATAAGAACTACCGCCATTGCCGTTATAAAGCACTAGCGTATAACCGGTTAAGTCCAGACCGGCCTGACCTGCCACTTCAATAAATTCGCCGGTGTCACCGCCATCATTGTCATAGTGAATTTCATTGATAAAGGGCTGAGGCAGACTGAATGTCTGTTCTTCGTTAATGGCCCCCTGAGTGTTGGTTTCGCGAACCACCCACGTGAAATCTGTGTATACCGTGCCCTGACCGGCCAGTTGAAGAGAAGCGCCTACTGGCGTGGAACTGGTCTCGCTTACGCCAATGTCGGTGCTTTCTGTGCCTGTTGCGGCACCGTCGTTTGCGATGAACGTGCCTTCATAGCTAAGAAACTGAACAACCGAGCCATCATCGGCGATAAGCGCCAGCCCATCCGGGCTTCCGTTTTGAATACCGTTCGATGGAAGCGAAAAATCGTAGATGTCTTTTCCGCCCTCGGTACTTGTCGGCGTAGAAAATGCCAGCGTGTTGTAGCTGTTACCATTGTTGCCATTGTAAAGAACAACACTGTAAGCCGATAAGTCCGTTCCCTGTGGGGCAACCACTTCAATAAATTCGCCGCTATCCGTGCTGGCGTTGTCATAGTGAATTTCGTTAATAAAAATATCTGTCGCTAGTGCAGATGTAGAGAACATCGCAGCTAACAACGCTGGGTAGCGTAATGTCATGTGGATCCCTATTTTTGGTTTTGTTGCGTATCCTGCACATTAAACTGCAATGCACAAAAGGACTGAAAATGTAACAGTCCTTTATGACAGTAATCTTACCTTGACCACTTAATCAACAATTATTTTTATATCACTTTAAAATCAAGCACTTAACATTATATCAACTTGGGATTCCGTGTTAATTTTTCCGACACTAAAAACACAAAGGATCGCGCAAAAAAAACCGGAAAATCAAACAACTTTTGATTTTCCGGCACGTTTTTTATATTACACATTGTGTAAAGAAATCTGACAGCCGCGCTGGGCCTATTGTTTTACAACCACGTCGGTCATTTCTTCATTAAACCATTCGCGGATCATTTCTTTTTCGTATGCCAGGTTATCGCGGTGACGTTTTCGGGCAAGGCCATCCATGAATCCCATGTCTTTAAGCTTGACGTCTGCGCTTTTGATGGTTGCACCTGACGCATCTGTCAACGTATAGCTGAATGCGATACGTGGAATGTCTATCTCTTTAATAAGTCGAATATCCGTTCCGGCTGAACTTCCAAAGCCAACGAAACTGCTTGGCCATACCTGCCCGGCAAGGTCTAAATTAGTCACGGTGACAGACCACGTTTGCCCATCAGGCAGAGACTCTGCAAGTTCTGCAAAGTATTCTTCAAGGGCGTTAAACGTGCGTTTTTGAAATCCGCCTCGCGACTCATTTGCGGGCTTCACGTCAGTGTAGGAGTCCGGATCTTCCCATTTCACTTCTACTTCTGCGGCAGACCAGACGGGTGCCGACAAACCCGCCAGAAGGATGGCGGAAAAGGCTGAACGATATTTCATATATACCCCCTGTCTCAGGTTCATTACCGCCTGTACGTAAAGGCACGCAGCGCGGCTTTCTTACCTATGTAAGTATATATATTGTTACTGAATTCAACCTGAACGGTTCATCGCCACGTCAAGAAGCTGTGTTTGTTGAATTGAGGTACAGAAGTAACGGAGCGACGCACCGGAAATATACGGGTTTTTATCGCCTTTCATGCAGTAAAGATCGTAAAAATGATTTACGCCGGTACGGCTTTGCATAACTTCATCAAGGTACGCTTTCTGATAAGGACGCATTGCCTGAAAGTTAGGCGACACCTTTTCATTAAGTTTGGCCAGCTCAGCTTTATCCGGAATTTCAGCAATGGCAACCAGCCAGTTTGAAACGGTATTTTGTGCATCCGTAAACATATATTGCACAAAAGACGATCGGAGAACGATCGAAAGGACAATAATTTCTGCGATGACAACAAAGGAACGGAACATAACTTTTAAGCCTACTTAGTAAAGCAATTCGCTGTGTGATTTTAAGACAGCGTAACGATAGTCCGATTTTTGCGCGCTTACAGTAATGGGTTTTATACGTAGATATAGCAATTAATATACGCAGAGCCCCGTTCAACACTCCAGCATCGCTAAGCGGGTACTTACTTTTCATCCACGGGCGGACAAATTTAACGCACCATATGCTTAACAAGACAGCGACCTGTTGAAGGTTGTGTCTGCGCAGGCCCGATGACAGGCATGGATAACGCATATACCAATCCACAGTGATGCGCGCGCCTTTTGCGCAATAGAAAAACCTCAGTATTTCTTTCATTAACCGCACAGGATGAGGCGCACAACGGATTACCACTAAATGCGCATAGTCAATGACCATATAGAAGCGTTAGACTATGCACACTTTTTTATCCTGGCTGCAATGCAATCAGTCCTGACGCGGTCTGTAATACGCGGGGGACAGCGTTTATCTAAACCAGCACGCAATAATTTGATCTACATTAAGCCAGGGGTTTACAGGGTTGTTATACTTCGACCTGCTGAATCACCATTTGCATTAAAAAGGGTATCGAATGAACGAGCAGATCCCGGTGAAAAACGTGACACCGGTGAAAGTCCACAAGCCAGCCCAAAGTGACCAGGACAAACGCTACGCATCACGCAGTCGGATTTACGTGCGGGCCGTACAGGGGCCTCTGGAAACCTTCAGACGTTTTTTTGGCTTTTTCTTTCTTGCGTTATTTGCCGTGATCCCCTGGATTCAGTATGACGGCCATCAGGCGGTATTGCTGGATATCATGGAGCAACGCTTTACTATTTTCGCGCTTACCCTTTGGCCACAGGATCTTACCCTGCTGGCTTATATTTTTATTGTGTCGGCCTTCGCCCTGTTCTTTATTACCACCTTTGCCGGGCGGGTGTGGTGCGGCTTTATGTGCCCACAAACTACCTGGACGTATATCTACATCTGGTTTGAAGAGAAAATTGAAGGTAGCCGCAACAAGCGTATGAAGCTTGACGAACGCCCGATGGATGTCGACAAGTTCTGGCGCAAAACGCTGAAACACACCGCTTGGGTCGCTGTAGCGCTACTCACATCACTCACCTTCGTGGGTTATTTTACCCCAATCGGTCAGTTGTTTATCGACTTCTTCACCTTCAGCGCCGGCTTCTGGGCGGTGTTTTCCGTGTTGTTTTTCACCGTGTGTACCTATGGCAATGCCGGTTACATGCGCGAAATCATGTGTACGCACATGTGTCCTTACGCCCGCTTCCAGTCGGCGATGTTTGACAAAGATACTTTTACCGTGTCTTACGATGCCCGCCGCGGCGAGCAACGTGGTCCACGTCCCCGCAAACTCACACATGAGCAGGTACAGGAAAAAGGACTTGGTGATTGCGTGGATTGCAACTTGTGCGTACAGGTTTGCCCAACCGGTATTGATATACGCAACGGTCTGCAATATGAGTGCATTAACTGCGGTGCGTGTGTTGATGCCTGTAACGGCGTGATGGACAAGATGGGCTATCCCAAAGGCCTGATAAGCTTCACCTCTGAAGAAGAGTTGTCGGGCGGAAAAACGCACATCGTGCGCCCCAAACTGGTAGGGTATTTTGCGGTTCTGCTGGTAATGGTTGGCCTGCTGACCGCTAACCTGATGATGCGCATTCCGTTGGAAGTCGACATTATCCGCGATCGCAATTCACTGTACCGGGAAACCAATGACGGTCTCATAGAGAATGTGTATACCCTAAAAATACTGAATAAATCGCAGACGCAATACGCTTACTCGATTGAAGTTCTTGGCCTGCCGGATTATCGTTTTATTGGCGACACCACCATCACTGTGGATGGTGGCGAAGTGTACAGCATGCCGGTATCGGTAGCCACTGACGCCTACAATCTTGAGGATCCGGTAACCGAAATTTACTTCCGTGTGTCTACAACCAACAGTGACGGTGATACAGTAGAGGTTGAAGAGCCAACCAAATTCCTCTACCGGTAGATTTCATGACAGACTTTGCCTTTTCAGGGCTTGAGCCAGATACCATTCTCAACGCCCTGGAAGCCTGCGGTATTTTTCCGCAGACCGGCCTGCTGGCCTTAAACAGTTACGAAAACCGCGTTTATCAGTTTCAGGCCGATGATGGCCAACGGATGGTAGTGAAATTCTACCGTCCGGCACGCTGGACCGATGCGCAAATTCAGGAAGAACACAACTTTGCACTGGAACTGGCGGATGCCGACATCCCTATGGTTCCGCCCATGATCATCGATGGGAAAACCCTTCACCATGCCGAGGGATTTCGCTTTGCTGTTTTCCCTTCAGTGGGAGGCCGTCAATTCGAGGTCGACAATTTAGACCAGCTTGAGTGGATGGGCCGCTTTATCGGGCGTATTCACCGGGTGGCCCAGAGTCAACCCTTCACGCAGCGCCCACAACTGGACACTGACAGTTTTCTGCTAAAGCCACGGGATGTTCTGGAACACAGTACCCTGCTACCAGACTCACTGAAAACGGCATTTTTTGCTATTCTCGATCCGGTTATAAAAGAGACCATTGCCCGGTTTGCGCCCCACGATTCAATTCGCCTGCACGGTGACTGCCACCCGGGTAATATTCTGTGGCGTGATGGCCCCATGTTTGTCGACCTGGATGACTGTCGAATGGGGCCAGCCATTCAGGACTTATGGATGATGCTGTGCGGAGACCGGCAGCAGCAATTACTGCAGCTGGACGTGCTGGTTGAAGCCTATGAAGAGTTTCACACTTTTGACAAACGACAGTTGCCACTTATCGAACCGCTGCGCGCCATGCGCATGGTCCACTATATGGCGTGGCTGTCACGTCGATGGGAAGATCCTGCCTTCCCCCGTGCTTTCCCCTGGTTTGCCGAGCCCAAATACTGGGAAGGACAAATCCTGGCTCTGAAAGAGCAGCTTGCTGCACTGGATGAACCGACACTCACGGTAGGGATGTAGCACACGGCACTTCATTGCTACAACACTTTCTATTTATCATACACTTAGATATACTCCGCCGCGTTCGTGGTGCCTCAGCCACAGGCCAGTGACTGAGGGTAAACGGGAAGTCAGTGAAATTCTGACGCTGCCCCCGCAACGGTAAGCTTTCGATCGTCATACGATCACTTGTCACAATCCGCAAAAGCCACTGTCAGCATAACTGATGGGAAGGCGTGACAAGCGGCCTCACAGCGCCAGAAGCAAGCCCGGATACCGGCCCGACATGCATGTCCAGATACTGGGCCCTTTTCAACGTAATGCACTCGGGCGGAGTGCGAGACGAGAACCAACATGACCAAAACACACGCACGACTTGTGGCGCCACTTGCGGCTGCCCTTTTTTCTTATTCCGGCCACACGCTGGCTGAATCTCACAACGACATTGAAACCCTGACCGTCACCGGCACTCACCTGCCCTTTGACTTATCGAATCTTGCAGCATCAGTCAGTGTATTGTCTGCAGAAGACATTCAGGCTTCCGGTGCCACGCAACTCACTGCTTTGTTACGCGGTCTTCCCGGCGTCAGTATTGCTGCATCCGGCAGCCCTGGCTCGTTGACCGAAATCCGGTTACGCGGCAGCGAAAGTAATCACCTGCTGGTACTCATCGATGGTGTTATTGCCAACGATATCGGTCAGGGCAGCCTGGTAGATCTCGCCCACCTGACTACCGCCAATGTTCAGCGCATTGAATTACTCCGCGGTCCGCAGAGCGCATTGTGGGGAAGCGGTGCTGTTGGCGGCGTGCTTAGCATCACCACATCGGCAAATGGCAATGTCAAACCCGGAAATCACATTACTTCCCATGCCGGTGCCGGCACTCAGCAAACCTGGCAGGGCGGCGTAAATGCCACCACGCAGCGTGAGAATACCTCATTCACAGTGTATGCAGATTATCTGAAAACTGCAGGTGACAACATCTCACGACAGGGACCCGAGGATGACGGCTATAAAAACCTCACCGCCGGGCTTAACCTCAACACCAGCCTGACGAATAACCACAGCCTGACGTTTACCCTGCGCTCGGTAGATTACGAAAACGAGTACGATGCAACAGATTTCACTACCGGCCTGCCTGCCGATGCCAATAACATAACCGAAGGCAGCCAGCTCACCAGTAAGATCAACTGGCGGTATACACCGGCGCAAAATGGATATCAGAGCGATGTTTCCATACAGTGGCGTAGCGATGAAGCGGATAATATCACCAATGGCATTGACGCCGGCGGTACCACCGGTGAGCGTATGCAGCTTCAATGGCTGAATCGTTTCGAAACCGGGAACGGCTGGCAGCTTGCCGGTGGTCTGGAGTATCTGCAGCGCTTCTTTGAGCAGCGTGGTCCGACAGATTATGGCGATCCGAACCAGCACCGTCACGACACCACAACCAGTGTATTTGGGGAGGCGGGTAAGCAGTTTACAGACAGCGTCACAGCCACCTTGAGCGCGCGATATGACGATAACACAGAGTTTGACGAGGCGTTCAGCACCCGCGCTGGCGTTACCTGGCAGCTCGACACACAATATGCCGTTTTTGCCAGTGTCGGCCAGGCAGTGAAAAACCCCACTTTCACAGAACGTTTCGGTTACTATCCCGGAACCTTTACTGGCAACCCCGATCTGGAACCAGAAATCAGTCGTGAAATAGAGTTAGGGTTTCGTGCCAACTGGAATGACGCCAGTGCAGAAGTCAGCACGTATTTCACCAGGCTCGAAGATGAAATCCTTGGCTACGTGTTTGTCCCCGATATCGGAGCCACGGCACAGAACGCAGGAAGTGACAGCGAGCGTCAGGGCATTGATGCCAGCGTGAACTGGGCCTTTACCAGCACGGATATCACCTTGAGTTATAGCTACCTGGATGCCAGCCAGGAAGAGGGCGCAGATAACATCACTGAGTTAAGACGGGCTCGTCATCAGGGCGCGATCACCATTCGCAGCGACTTTAATACCGACAAGTTCACCGGATATGCGAAGCTTGCCTATACCGGCTCGCGTCTGGATACCTTTTATCCTCCCTATCCAGCAGATGCGCAAACTATCGGCCTGCATCCATACACGCTGGTAACGCTGAATGCCCGGTATCAGATTACCGACACCTGGAGCACGAACCTGAGGATAAACAATGCGTTCAATGCGGGTTTTGAGGATATCGTCGGGTATCAGGGTGATGACCGCAGCGCCTTGTTGAGCGTCACGCTGCAATATTAATGTCCCTGCCAGCAACTCAAGCGGGATAGCTGCCAACGCATGCCGGGGTTATATTCTCATATAAACCCGGCTTTTCACCCATACTATTCTCGACTGAAATTTTGTTAATCCTGTCGTGTTTTCGGGCACTTTTTATCGAATTGCGTTTCAATATCCGTACGATAGGCCCATACGCCGATTTTAACAGCCGGATTACGCTAGCAGGATTACTGCCCCGCTCAACCGGGCAAGCGGTTATATTCAGCTGGCAATGCGAAAAGCGAAAACTAAACAATACATTGTGGATACGTTGCAACCGAATCAGGGCAGATGCGAATAAGTCTACCCTAGGCGAGTCAAAACCCTTGTGATACTCTCTTCGGCTGTTAGGCATTACCCCAAGGAAAATAAAATGAAAAAATTTGCATTATTTATTCTGATGGCGCTGATGCTGCCACTTCAGGCTTGTGCTCAGGAACAGGGAGCGCGCTGGAAAGAAGGTACGCATTATATCGTGCTTGATGAGCCAGCTACGGCAAAGCCCGAAATTAAAGAATTCTTTTCTTACTGGTGCCCTCACTGCTATCGCTTTGAACCGCTGGTAAAGCAGATGAAAGAGAAAGCAGGCGATGACGTTAAACTGACCAAAGTACACGCGAATTTCATGCGCTTTGCCAGCACAGAAGTGCAGGATGAAGCGACACGTGCCATGATGATTGCCCGCGCGATCAAACAGGAAGATGCCATGAACGCGGCAATCTTCAACTACATTCATGAGCAACGTGCCTCTGTTACTGGCCTGAAAGACTTGCGTAATATCTTTATTGTTAACGGTGTAGACGCTGCTGAATTTGACAAACTGGCAAACAGCTTTGGCGTGAACAGCATGCTGCAAAAGAACAATAAGCAAATTGAGCAGTACCGCGAGTACCTCAGTGGCGTGCCAAGCTTTATTGTTAATGGCAAATATCAGCCGACATTCACCTCTGATATGACCATGGACGACATCGTCGACCTTATTGTGTGGTTGTCTGCAAAGGACTAACCGCAATTCACAGGAAATAAAAGACGCGCCGGTATGGCGCGTTTTTTTTCGGAGAAGTAATCTATGACCGACCTCTCAGCAATCAGCGACTTCATTCGGGAACTGGACAAACTTAAAGCGGTAAAGCGTCAGGTCCGTATACCTGAAGACGGTGATCGTCAGGAAAACTCAGCTGAACACAGCTGGCATGTAGCGCTCATGGCTGTCAGCTTGTCCCGGTATGCGGGAAGTGACGTCAATCTTGCCCGCGTGGTGCAGATGATCCTCATCCATGATCTGGTAGAAATTGATGCCGGCGATATGTTTGCGTTTGCCAGTGACGCTCATCACGAAGAACAGGAAGTCAAGGAGCAGGCGGCAGCCGACCGTATATTCGGGCTGTTGCCAACACCGCTGAACACCGAGCTTCGTTTACTTTGGCAGGAGTTCGAGGATGCGGAAACGCCAGATGCGCAGTTTGCTAAAGCCATGGACAGGATATTACCGGTATTTCAGAACATGAAAGCCGGTGGAGGTAGCTGGGCCAGAAACGGCATTGCCCGCAGCCAGATTTTGAAACGGAATGCCTTTCTTGAACAAAGTGCCCCGGCACTTTGGGACTATGTCATTGAACAGGCAGACATCGCCGTGGCGCGAGGGTACCTTAAAGACGCATAAGCCTGGGCCGCATCCATCGGCCCCCACCTAAATTACTCCTCGTGGAACTCGCGTTCGGCCAGTTTTCCTAAATGCTGAAGCATGGAGATATCTTCTTTGCTAAAGGTTCTGGCACTGGCGAACAAGACACATAAAGTGCCAATTTCATACCCCTCTGGCGAACGCAAAATAACGCCTGCGTAAGCCCTGATATAGGGCTCACCTTTTACCAGCGGATTGTTGGCAAACCGATCATCCTGCAACGCGTCAGGTACCAATAAATAAGCCTCTTCAGCAATAGCATAAGTGCAGAATGAAATATTCCGGGGCGTTTCGTTTACGTCCAGGCCTTGCTTAGATTTAAACCACTGTCGGTCTTCGGCCACCAGCGAAATCAGTGCAGATTTACTGTTAAAGTAATCCTGTGCCGCACTGGTAATCGCATCAAAGCGAGCTTCAGGGGGCGTGTCCAGGATCTGTAAATCAATTAATGACTGAAGCCTGGCAACTTCATGGGGCAATTGAGGGTAACTCACATCGTATCCTTGAAAAAGTCAGTGATTAACACCGCTATATGGAAAAACAACAGTGTAGCGCTATGAATGTAGTGCTGTTTCTGTTTGATATAACGAAACGCGTTATGAGGAGGTGACGTGCGAGTATAGGGGCAAAGGAGCGATTTACAAAATGCTATTTAATTACATTTTTTTAGCGCGCGGGTGAATGCCTTATTCGGGTTTCAATGTTACGTAGAGTGGACCAATAACGACCTTCAGAGAAAAGGCAACGTACTGGTATCGCGCTTCTCCCACATGGCTTTCGCCTGACTCATGGCAGTCTCTACCGGTAAAGACTGAGTGAAAACTAACAGGCTTGCGAGAGTTGCCAGGATCGCCTGATTGCCATAAGCATGAGTCGATTCACCGCGCCATACCGCTAACAGAGTTTGCACGTCCATCGCTTTGTCTTTGAGTGCCCACCGCGATGATGACTCCGGAAACGGCACCAGCTCGGTGTGGCCGCGTCGCGTTATCAGCAAGTCTGTGGGCCGCTCCGCATTGACTTCCGGATCGCCGCCATCCCCACGAAAACAGAGTGAATCATACTCAGGAAAGGCCTCATTAACCCGGCAATGCTTGTAATCCAGATGCATGTGATACACCCCTTGCACGGCAAAGGGCGCAAGAGAGGGGTTTAACAACCGCGCCAGCGTATTGGCGCAGGATCGCAGACCAAACCACTCACGCAATTTTATCAATTCATTCAGCGGTGCAAGAAGTTCGCCCAGATCAAGGTATGCCGCCTGGTGCCGGGCTATATGCGTTTTTGCTTCAGTTGCGCTGCCAGCGAGCGGCAACCCTAACGCTGGCAGCACCTTGCTGGCATAAAGCCTGCCCGAGCCTGGCTCATGGGCACCATGCAGCAGTACAGGGCCAGCGGATTTCGCCAGCAGCGCGACTGCGAGCAGATACCAAGGCAGTTGTCTGCGCTTGCCCGCGTAGCAACCGATATCCACATTCACGTTCAGATTTTGGAAATCATCACGAATCAGCGAGCGGCAGGCCCGCAAAAAGCCCGTCACTTCTGCCGGGGTCTCTTCCTGCGTGCGCAGCAGCATCAGAAATGCACCACGCTGCTCAGCCGTTACCTCGTCGCGCAACAGCATTCCCATAGCATCAAACGCTTCCTGCTCGGTCAGGCTGCGGCTGCCTTTCTTGCCCTTGCCAATAATTTTGATGTAGTTGCTGAACGGGTGCGACATAAAAAAGATAATCAATACTAAACATTGCGGATTTACTGAAGTGTAACGCACGCAATGGCTGCCTGTCAGGCACAAAAAAGCCCGGATGCATTGGCTATCCGGGCTTTCGTTTTCGGCAAAGACGACTACCCTTCCCTGCGAACCCTATCTGGCAATTGCCAGCTTCAGGGCCCGCGGAGGATTACAGACTTAGTCGCATTTTCTTCGGACCTTATGCCAGTTCGTCGGTAGCAACCCGATAGCGCGGATCTTCATTAACGTTCATTTCAACGAACTTGCCTGCTTTACGCAGCAACCCGCGACACTCCGAGCTGATGTGGCGTATATGCAGCTTCTTACCCTGCTCTTCATATTTGTCAGCCAGTGTATCCAAGGCATCAATGCCGGATGAATCCCAGATACGTGAATTCTGGAAATCGATAACGACATCTTCAGGATCGTTTGCGATATCGAAAAGATCCTTGAAATGCGTCACTGAACCGAAGAACAACGGACCTTCAAGGTCGTAGACTTTCCAGCCGTCGCTATCAATGTGGCTTTTCACTTCAATATGACGTGCATGTTTCCAGGCAAATACCAGTGCCGAGACAATCACACCAACCACAACCGCTATCGCCAGGTCGGCAATTACGGTAACCGCCGTAACCAAAAACAGCACAAATGCATCTTCTTTATTTACACCACGCACGATGCGGAATGACGCCCATTCGAAGGTCGCAATGACCACTACGAACATCACGCCCACCAGCGCCGCCAGAGGGATCATCTCAATCAGCGGTGCCGCAAACAGAATAAAGCCGAGTAACACCAGTGCCGCCGTGATCCCAGACAAGCGTCCACGACCACCGGAATTGATGTTAATCATGCTCTGCCCAATCATGGCACACCCCCCCATACCTCCGAAGAAGCCGTTTACAGTATTTGCCACGCCCTGACCAATACATTCTTTATTCCCGCGACCGCGGGTATCTGTCATCTCGTCAATCAGCGTCAACGTCAGCAGGGATTCAATCAAACCTACCAAACACAGAATCACCGCAGTAGGCAGGATAATCATGAAGGTCTCCCAGGTGAACGGCACCATAGGGATCGCAAAGCCAGGCAGCTCGCCAGCCAGTGTAGCGGTATCTTTCTGATCCGCTGGCAACAGGTCTCTCACAAAGTCGATGACGGTGCGCGCTTCCAGATCCAGACCATGTACCAGTAAGGTCACGCTTACTATGGCCACCAATGAGGCAGGAACCGCTGTTGTCAGCTTGGGTAGCAGATAGATTATCGCCATCGTCATGGCAACCAGCCCCAGCATCCAGTAGAGCATGGTGCCTTGCATCCACTGCAGTTCCCCCATGGCGTTTACCACTTTAAACTGACCTAACTGCGCAAGAAAAATAACGATAGCAAGGCCATTTACAAATCCTAGCATTACCGGATAGGGAACCAGCCGGATAAACTTACCCAGCCGGAATATGCCACACAGAATCTGCAGCACCCCGGCGAGTAATACCGCAGCAAACAGATACTGCACGCCGTGTTCAGCAACCAGCGCTACCATAACGACAGCCATCGCGCCCGTCGCGCCGGAAATCATTCCCGGCCGACCACCGATAGCAGAGGTAATCAACCCCATGATAAATGCCGCATACAGGCCAATCATGGGTTCTACGCCCGCCACGAAAGCAAACGCTACCGCCTCAGGCACTAACGCGAGCGCAACGGTAATTCCCGACAGCACGTCATTTTTTACATTGCTGTCGCGATTGGTAATGATGTCAAACATGTATTTCCAATTCTGTTGATGGTTAAAAAACGGTCGGCGATTCTATCACCATCGCTAATGAAAATCTTTTAACAGTTTGTTAATCTGATAAAAAAATAGCAGGGAATGCCATGAAAATCTGGCCCGTATTGTTGTCAGCACTGCTCCTGAGTATCGCGACTTTTGCCGAGTCAAAAACCGACACACTGACACTTCACCATGACAGTATAGATGCTCCGCTTCACTTCACCGTTTATCTGCCTGACAATTATGATGCTAAGGCTAAGCGCCGATACAACTTATTATTCGACTATCATCCCCTTGCAGGACGATACCTTGAAGGGCTGCAATTCTGGTTAAGCCACAACGGCAATTCCCCCTGGCCGTCAACCATCATCGTGACACCCGCACCGGGAAACCGCAGCGGTATGCTGTTCGCGCCGGACCAGAAAGCAACGCCACTGGCTGACTTTATCGCCGACAGTCTGTTACCGGCGATAGAACAAAAGTACCCGCTGACAGGCTTTCGGATTTTTAATGGTTTCAGAGATAACGGCACTATTGGTCTGTCAATGCTGGTAAATCATCCGCAGTCCTTTCAGGCTTACTTTATCAGCTGTCCGGAGGTACAAAATAACTTCAATAACGTGATGTCAGATATCACCGACAAGGCTAATCACATTCCCCCCTATCGCTATGTACTGTTGAGCTGTGCCGATGATCATGTCAAGACCGCGCATACTATCGATGATATTAAGACACTTCATGAGCTGCTGACAGACATTAAGCCACTAAACACCCGATATTATGACCTTTCAGGCCACGCTTTTATGAGCTTTCCGGTCCGCTCACTGCTGGACGGACTGGAGTGGGTGTTTGACGAGGCAAATAACGGTCTGCCCGGCGATACTGAAATAAGTCAGCGAGGCGTGGCCGCAATAATTGATGCCGTAGCAACACTTTCAGAGGACAAGTACGGCTTTCCTGTATCGCCCTTCCTCAGCCTGCAAAACCGGGGAAACTGGCTGCTGGATAACGGCCAGACTGACGATGCACTGCGCTTTTTTACCGAGGTAGCCTCACGTTTTCCCGACGACGCATACAGCTGGTATAACCTTGCCCGGGCGCAGCGGCAGGCAGACAAACTGGATAAGGCAATTGCTTCACAACAACAGGCGGTTAAGCTGGCCAAAGAAAACCGCCGTACCTGGCACGTTAAGAAAATGCAGGCATTTCTGATGACACTGCAATCCGGTAAATGAGCGAACTGTCATACATGACGTTGTTTCAGGGGGAGCCATTTCGTTTCAGGGGTACAGCCACCCTGAGTCGGCGGGCAGATGAGGCTCGCCAACGCCCCCGTTCTGCGGTTTTTAGCCACCGTTTTTTGAAAGCCCCTTCGTACTGCGGTAACATGGCGGTTTGAAATCGGGCTAGCATAAGCAAAGCTTACCCCGCATTGTTTCGAATTTATCCGTAAACGCTAACGAGGTTGTCGTGGTCCCATATTTACTTACCGGGTTGTCTGTTTTAGTGGCAGGCATCATTCACTGGAATGCGCCACGCACTTTCTGGAAAGCCACACTAATGTCAACGGCGGTTATCCTGCTATTGTCCGTTGCGGCGCTGTATATTTTCCAGGCCTCTGGCATGCTCACCGCGCCAAAGTCCGGAGAGGAACCAGACCTCACCAGTTATCTGATGTACATCACGGCGCTGGTATCTTTTTTCGGTCTGCTGGTATCGGTTTTTGTCGGCTGGTTTTTGCAGGTGGTGAGAACCTGAATCTGTCTCGGCTGATGCGTCTGTCGCAACAATATGGCCCTACATTCTTTTGCCCGGATAACCTCTACACTGGTCTCGTAAATATCAAACGAGGCCATCGCTTTGACCAGCGTTTGCTTTCAATACGTTTTTTGTACGCTTCCGGCCGTGGTACTTCCGGATTCATCCTCACCTGACAAGACCAGTTTTCTCCCAGCCCAAAAGGTGCGGTAAAGGTCAGCGTTTCATCGTCATTGAGCCTGACACCAACGCAGGTTGGTACTTCAACCCAGTGCGCAATGGCATGCGCAGTATTTTTATAGGGCGGGCTGCCATACTTTTCATGCATTCTGGCCTGATTTCGGATTTCCCACTCCACAGGAAGGCATTGGTGCGCCTTTGCTTCCAACGCGCTGTCCCGGGAGGGTGTTTTATCTGCGCTATCGAAATAAACCAGATCTATATCATTTAGCGGCGTTGGGTCTGAGTGCTGATGGCAGGCGTCCCATATGGCATTACGAAGGAAGCCGGCACCGATAAACCAGTCAGGCAATTGCAGTGAACGCGCTACGCGTAAACACGCCATTCTGTGCTTATCGTTTGCCAGCAAAGCCGCAGTTTGTTGCTCCCAGGACAGAGTCATTTTTCCTCCGGTATCACGTTCATTCACTGTTCTATATTGGAGCACAACATGATCACTGTGCTACAGCTTCTCTTTTATAGACAACCGCTTCGCCAGATAATAAAACAATAGTGCCCAGAATCCACCCGCGCACCATCCGGCAACGACGTCTGAAGGCCAGTGTACCCCAAGATATACCCGGCTGGAGCCGACCCAAAGTGCCAGAAAGCCTGCACAGATATATAACAACAATTTTACTGATCGTCGGGTCTGTGTCTGAGACAGCAATGCTGCCAGCGTAAAATAAACCAATGTCGACATCATCGCGTGTGCGGAAGGAAAGCTAGCGGTATAGACCATTGTGCCGTGAGAAACAAGGTCGGGGCGGGGCCTGTCTATGCCATGCTTAAGTGAAAATGCCACAACAAAGCCAGTGACAATCGACGTAATAAGAAGGACAGCCAGCCTGCGCTGCCTGACCAAAAACAGGTAAACTACAGACACCAGAACAAGAAAAAACAAAATCCAGTTGCTGCCCAAAGCAGTAACATCACGCATCATTTCTTCCAGCCAGGTAGGGCCGAGTGGATTGTTTAAATCGTTGGGATCCCGCAGCAGCAGTAAGATACTCCGATCCAGTTGCACGGTTTCTGTGGTACTGATGACAATGGCCAACTCGATAAACAGCCACGCTAATCCACAAAGTACTCCCAGCAAAATGACATGTTTCAGATTCAGATTTATACGCGATAACATTTCTCTTCACCCTGATAGTGGCGCGACACAAATTTTCAATGTCGCGTTTCCCTTTTCAATTTATTCGCGCAAATGAAGAAATTGTTCACTTATTCCGGTAAGTTATCGTTAAACGGCACACATAGCCGATGATATGTCGTGATGCTATCTACCTGTGTCGGAAGTTTCAGTTGCTAGAGAGTGTTGACCTGATTTCAATGAATACCGAAACATTATTCTTCGCTGTTAATGTAACCGGCCCGGTACTGGTGCTGCTGGCAACCGGTTACCTGCTGTTTCGCGCGGGATTGCTCAACGAAGCGTTTGTTACATCCGGTTCAAAGCTGGTGTTTAATGTCGCGTTGCCAGCCCTGTTATTCCTGTCTATCAGTCAGGCAGATTTCTCCCTAACCGCCAATCCTGAGTTACTTGCAGCAACTCTGCTTTCCACCCTGTTGTTTTTCATTGCACTGACACTCGTTGCGCATAAAACTGTGCAACCTGAAGCCGCTCGCGGCGTCGTCGTCCAGGGTGGCTTTCGTGCCAATATGGGCATCATCGGACTGGCCTACTGCGATAACCTCTATGGTACTGAGGGGCTGGCACTGGCTGCCGTGGTGCTTGGCGTAGTGACGCCGCTGTTTAACGTCTTATCCGTTTTTGTGCTTAACTTTTATCTACCGGCGAAACGCTCCCCCATGCAGCACGTGCTGGGAATGATCACCAATCCGCTGATCATCTCTATTTTGCTGGCTATGCCCATCTCCTACTGGCAAATTCCGTTACCAGAGTTCGCGGTGAAAACCGGTAATTACTTTGCACAACTGACATTACCGCTGGCATTATTGTGCACCGGAGCCTCGCTGGAGTTTCGCGCGGTGGGTGGCAATGCCAGAAATATTGCATTTAGCACAGTTAGTAAATGCTTACTTTACCCATTAGTGATTACACTGACTTGTTATATGCTCGGGTATCGGGACATGGCGTTAGGTGTGGTCTATCTGCTTTGTGTCGCCCCCACCGCGGCTGTCAGCTATGTGATGACGAAAGGCGTTGGCGGGGATGCCCGTCTGGCGGCAAGTATCATTGTAATAACCACAGTGTTTTCACTGCCCGTGACCGTAGCGGGCTATGGCCTTCTTGTGTATTCCGGGGCGTTGTAACTGACGGACTCTGGCAGTGGCAGTTAAAAGGTCAGCGCAAGACGCAGCGTACTTACCCACACATTGCGGTCATCACCGGCCGGTGACATCACATACTGAAGATCCGGTTTTACCGAGACAGACTCATTAAGAACAAATTTAACGAAAACTTCGGCAACGGTCTCCCAGCGCTTTTGTGAATCTACCAGGTCGCTGAGCCTGACCGCGGTAACGCCAACGCCAATCTGTGCTTTCTTCTGAAACAAAAAGTGATCTGTGGTAACACCAGCTCCCACATGTTGGGACATTTCGGTTAACCGTTCATCCGTGTAGCCGTACTGTGCATAATAGCGAAGTGGTAAACTTGCCGAGTGCCCCTCCAGTAACGCATACCACCCTTCACTGCCGCTATCGACAGTTCCGTCCAGCCTCGTCAGATCACCGGTATGATGCCAGCCACCAGCTTTCACTGTGAAATTGTCAGCCCGATATTGCCACTCCGCCATATAAAACAAGTCGGAAAAATCATCATTGTCAGCACCGGCACTAACGGCACCGGAAAGCGATTGCTGCGAGGTTATATTCTGCTCGTACACCAGTGATAGTGCAGGCTCCGGGTAGGTCGGGATCGTGAAAATTGTCGGGCTTATTCCCATGGAGGAATTCAGGAATTCGCTGGCATTATCCGCGTAGGCAAACCTGGTATTCAGATCCATCTGTCCCACCGTCACTCTTCCATCGAGTGATGCAATCTCATAGCTCAGCCAGTATTCGTAAAGTCTAGCGAATTTTTCAGCATCAATATTCGAGGCTACCTGAATATCGCCGATTTGGGTGGATGCGTTCCTGCCTTCCAGCATCTGACCACTGATGTAGTAATCCAGGGCGCCTTTCTTGCCGGACAATGAAACAGTGATCAACCCGCGCGTGATCCATTCGTCCTCGTCATTACGGGATTCAAAATACGAGGTTTCTACAATGGTGCTGACACCCAGTTCAGCCCCCTGAGCCTGTGAAAAGGGTAACAGGCAGAGAGCGCTGCCACCTGCCTCTGTTAATGCTGGGCAGCAAAATGCAGTTGAACGGATAACAGACTCCAGTATTACTTAAAAGTGATTACACCTTTTTTTGTGATACTGCAGGCGCCTGCCTTTTGATCATTTAAAAGAGTCTTGCCTTCACTCCCGTCTACATCCGTTACAGCGTCAACCGCCTCTTTTCAAACGGAATCCTGCCCAGCCCGCCATAGCGCATAGCCCGGTAACCACGATCCCCCAACACCAGTCAACCAGTGCGAGAGTAAGTGAAAATCCGTCAATCAGGCTGTAGTTGGTCAGGTTGTAGGTACCATAAGCTGCCAGTCCGAGTAATGCTCCATCAATACCTGCGTAATACAGCGGCTTATCACGATTGGCGACTACCGCGAGAACGAAAATAACACCTCCATACAGCAGGTAAAATACCGCCCAGGGCCAGGTGATAACCTGTTCACGTAACAGTGATTGCATTTCGGCGCGATACCAGTCGCCCGCTATCACCCCCAGCCAGATACCATCTAACACGGCAAAACTGAGTAAAATGGCAAGCATGGCCACGACGATATTAGAAGCGAAGCGGATAATATTGGCGAGCATGAGGTTTTTATGTAGTAAGAAATGTGTGCGTTATAGTGTGCACGTGCAGCAGAGAATTGACAATCACCAAAAGGCAGCCCGAACTCCCCCGCCTATTCCGCTGAAATTCATCAAGGGGAAGCCGGCTCAATACTATGTCGCGCCACAGTAAATTCTGGCAAGACTGAGCCTGACGCCAGTGAGTGCCGCTTAACGATTATCGAATTTGCTACCGCCTAAACAGGCAGGAGATTCATTAAACGTCCCGCCACGGGCTTCCCACTCTTGCGCTGTATAGGTGTGCAGCGCCAGCGCGTGCACTGGTCCCTGCAGCGCTTCAGCAAGTAAAGTGTTCACCTCGCGATGACGGGCGATGAGGCGATTGCCTTCAAACTGCGCAGAAACAATCGTTACCTTAAAGTGACTTTGTGCGCCGTCCGGCACATTATGCATGTGACTCTCGTCCTGAACATCCAGAAGCTGGGGCGTTAGTGCGTCTGTCAGTGTGGACTCGATAAAAGCTTTTACATTCATTTGCCAACCTCGCAGGTGTGCGCTTAGCGCGGATAAAGAAATCGAAACGTGAGGTTAATTCTACCATCAACCGGCTTTTGGGTCTTTGCAATACCATGGACATAATGCGACTGGGTGGTTCCCGCCATTACCAGTAAACTGCCGTGCTCCAACACGTGGGTGTATCGTTTGCCAGTCTCACGGTGTTTAAAAATAAACGGGCGCGCCTCGCCTAACGTTACCGAGGCAATCGTCGGTGTTGGCCCAAGTTCCGGCTCATCATCTGCATGCAGGCTCATGCTGTCCTGCCCATGACGGTACCAGTTTGCCAGAACGCTGTTAAAGGGCGTCGACAGCGTCGCTTCGCATCGCTGCCTGATTTCGGACAATGCCGGTGTCCACGGATTTGGGGTCATCGTTAATCCGGAATAAGTGTACGCACAGTCGGGATCCCCATGCCAGGACTGAAGCCTTGGAATTTTTACCGCCTTACCAAACAGTTTAATGGTATCCTGTGACCAGGGGAGCTCAGTTTCCAGCCGATGCCGGAAGTTGCTGGCCTCAGAACCTGCCAGCCATGATGGATAATAGTGCACACTGGCTTCCGGCAGGGCCAGGTTTATGGGCTCGTTACCACGACTATCCTGATCATCCCCGAATAAAGAAAACTGCACAGCGACTCCCCAAGGTATTAAGCAATAACGACAGACAATGAACAATACGCATTTTTCACACGCAGGGCGAAGTTTCAACCTTATCCGCTATCCTGCCAATCACCAGCACAAAAGTTTACAGGCATGGGACAGCGCCGATGAACTGATCATGTCTCATTGTGACGATACGCTACTCGACGACGTCCGGCTCATGATTTTTAACGACGACTTTGGGGCTCTTGGGTGTTGGTATGCGCATAACCAGCCCGTTTGGATCTCCGACTCCTGGATTGCCCATCGTTCACTTGAGGAAAACCTTAACGCCAACGGGCTTACCTGTGAAACCGGTGACGAAAACCGGGTAACAGCACCGGTCACGGCACTCACCAGTGTGGATAAGCTCCCAGGCGTGCCGACCACGGTGATAATGAAAATTCCAAGAACGCTGGCGTTGCTGGAGCAACAGTTGTCTGACTTACGTGACTGCGTTGATGCAAACACACAAATTGTTGCCGCAGGGAAAGTGAAAGCCGTCACAAAGTCCGTGCTGGCATTGTTTGAAAAGTATTTAGGCCCAACCACCACCTCGCTGGCGAAGAAGAAATCACGGCTGATATTCTGCACACCGTCGACGCCGCTACCTAAGGTACAAGCGTCTGCGTTCCCTACCCGCTGGTCAGCAAAACTGGCCACGGGGCAAACCATCTCGGTGGTAAACCATGCGAATGTGTTTTCCCGTCAGTCGCTGGATATCGGCGCCCGCTTTATGCTTGAACATATGCGAGTGGAGAATACCGACAGCGTGATTGATTTAGGCTGTGGTAACGGCATCCTCGGGCTAAACGCGCTGTCGATGGCACCGGAATGTCGGGTCACCTTCGTGGATGAATCCTTTATGGCACTGGCATCGGCACGCCAGAATGTATCAGACAACTTCCCGGATCAACTCTCGCAATGCCGTTTTGAGCCCAGCAACTGCCTGGAAGCACTGCTACATCAGCCAGATGCCCAGGCTTACACCAAGGTTTTGTGTAACCCGCCGTTTCATCAGCAGAATACCATCACCGATCATATCGCCTGGCAAATGTTCCATGACTCGCGGGAATTGCTGGTCACGGGAGGCCATTTGATAGTGGTAGCAAACCGTCACCTCGATTATCACGTAAAGCTCAAACGACTATTTGGTGGCGTGAAGGTACTTGCAAGCCAGCAGAAATTCGTTATTTTGAGTGCAGCCAAACGATAAGGAACTTTTATGATTCGATTACTGATTGCCGCGTTGTTGCTTGTGTCAGCCAGCGTTTCGGCGAAAGACAAGCAAGATGGCTCGCATGTGCAGCCAGATAATTATTATCCCCGCGTGAAAATGGAAACCACCATGGGTGACATCGTGGTTGAACTGGACCGCCGGCGCGCGCCCATTACGGTGAACAACTTTTTACGCTATGTCGATAAACAGGCATTTAATGGCACCATCTTTCATCGTGTGGTTCCGGGATTCGTCGTTCAGGGCGGCGGCTACACGCCGGAGTTCGATGAGAAATCCAAATTTCCGGAAATTTTTAATGAGTCAGGCAATGGTCTGAAAAATGAAATTCACACTATTGCGATGGCGCGTCAGAACGATCCACACACTGCTAACCGTCAGTTCTTTTTCAACGTGAATAGCAATACCAGCCTGGATCCCGGTCGGGAATGGGGGTATGCCGTGTTTGGTATGATTGTGGAAGGCGGTGATATTGTCGATAAAATGTCAGAAGTAGAAACCGAATATTCGCTGCGCCTGAATGCGCCGAATGTGCCGGTAGAACCGATTATCCTCGAAAAAGTGACATTGCTGCCGCCATTTTAATCTTGCGCGGTCAATACCAGCATGTAGCAGACAGTCATGACACAGCCCTTACCAGTGGGCTGTGTTGCACTATCAGTATGTGTTTTTCCCAGCCGAAGCTATGCGCTTAAGTCTCCTCGCGCGATATGGCCGGGCTACTCCTCCGGCAAATCCCGCCAGTACAGATACTCCTGCTTGCCGTTATGACAAATGGTGCCGATACGGGTAAAACCTGCGGAGATAAGAATGCGCTGAGACGCCTTATTGTCCAGGTGCGTCATCGCCGTGATCCGAGAACTGAGTTTATTTTCACATGCCCAGGCACACAGTGCCTTTACCGCGCCTTTGATGATGCCTTTCCCTCGCGCTTCTGGTAACAATGCAAAGCCTAAGTCTGGCCAGTCAAAGCTGTCACGAGTGACAAAGCCACACATTCCAAATGCCTGATCGTGCTGGGTGTCTTCCACCGCCAGCAGCCCGAAACCGTTGGTCTCCCAGCTTTTGTTACACTGCATGATGTACTGTTTTGCCGAGTCTAAATCGGTAACGCCACGATCTCCGATAAAACGCTGCCACAAGGCGTCGTTGTTTAATCTGAGTACCCAGTCTGCATCATCCTGATGCAGGCGGCGTAAACGGATATGTCCTGATTGAATCATCATAAATATGCCTCCATTAATGCATCGATACGCGCACAAACTGATTTTGGAACACGCCCGGCTCGTGGATACACCGGATCATGCCGGTCATTACTGCGTGGATGTTCCCACAGCGAAGTGGTTTTTATAAATTTCACAGCTTCGTCTTCGCCGCCATGTTCTATACACCCGGCCATGCAGGTATCGATGTAAGTCTGGCTCACCGGAAAATCCGGATCAGCGGGCTGTTGCAACAAGGTTTCGCAAATCCAAAGCGATTTGCGCTCCAGCCAGGGAAAGAGCAACGTACTGGCCGCTTCCGTCAGGTCGAGTTCAAGATCCGCAGTACTTACGCTCACGAACTGATAATCGCGCTCACGTTCGGCCAGACCAGGATCCATCTTACTGGGAAGTAACTGGGCATTCAGCTGCGCATTGCTGTCAGGCACCGCGCCAACGTAAGTCTGCTTTTCGGCTTCACTACGCGTAAGCCAGGCACGGGCAAAGCCCTTTACCGTCGCCGGGATGCCATCATGAGGAATGGCAGAAAAACGTTGTCGGCTGTCAGTATTCATCAAACTGCCATAACCGAGCACAATGTGCTGCTCATCAATGTCCGCCATCCAGCTTTTGATAGTTGCTACGTCCATAGCGTCCTTCGCCTGCGTTGAAATAGTAGAGCCTACAAGGGTTATCGGTGAGACGCAAAGCCGTTTGTCGAGTGCGCTTCAACGTCACATATCTGCAGGTAATATCAATCACACAGCATCGCGGATGGGTAGAACGGTGGCTCGGTGAATCACTGGAAGTGGAGAAAAGACAATATTTGGCAGACATAAAAAAATGCAGCTTGCCGATGAGAACAAACTGCATTTTACAGAACACTTTACGGGCTGAACGTTGTCAGCCGCTCACGATTAGTCAGAAGTAAGCGCGTACGCCCAGCGTCAGGTTACGACCCGGCAACGGCGCTTTGTCTTTAAGGAATGAGGTATGAACCCGCGCTTCCTCGTCAGTCAGGTTATTGCCTTTTGCGAACACCACCCAGTCGATACCTGTATGGTTAAATTCGTACTGAATGCTTGCATCAATCAGGGTATAGCCGTCCGTGACGGTTTCATATGCAGCCAGTTGGTCTTGCTCATCATGCCAGGTAGCACCGAATGATGCGCTGAGACCATCGTTAACATAACTGAACTCCGATCCGATTCGCATTGGCGGGATGCGCGGCAGGTTGTCACCATCCACTTCTGCGTTGATCAGATCAGAAAACACGGTCACACGCCACTGGTCATTCAAATCATAATACGCTTCCGCTTCCATCCCCCAGATATCGGCATCAGCCTGCTGGAAGTAGAATACTGGCACTCCCTCTTCGCTATGATCACTATGCTCCTCCTCACCAACGACCTCATCTTCGTGCTCGTCGTGATCTTCATGTGCTTCACTCAGCGCTGTTAAGCCAGTTGCACTCTGGTAGATATAATCATCGGCCTGATTGTAGAAGAACGAGACAGAGTAACCCCAGTCACCGGTGAACTTTCTGAATGTCAGATCAATGTTCGTGCTGACTTCTTTTTCCACATTTCGTAGCGATTCGCTGATTTCACCATCGTCATCCATGTCAAATACCAGTCCGACTTCGAAGGTTTCCGTCGCCAGATGCTGTCCCGCAGCAAACAGCTCCTGCAGGCTTGGGGCGCGTTCGCTTCGAGACAGCGTCAGCGCGATTGCCTGTCCCGTCACATATTCCCAGTTAAAGCCTGCAGATAGTGAGGTTGCCGTGAAACCGTACGTATCGAAGTCGTAAGTGTGCAATTCCTCCTCATGATCATCTTCACCATGCTCTTCTTCATGATCGTGATCACTGTGATCTACATGCAAATCAACGACAGTATCTGCCGCATCATATTCCGTGCGCTCAATGCGTCCGCCCAGTTCCAGCGTTACATTGCCGATATTACGCTGCTCAACCAGATACAGTGCGTAACTGTTTGAGTCGGTTGCGGGCGTAAACGCTTCTTCACCGACGGCTTCATACTCGGCGTCATTTAGCTGCAGGCCAAGAACGCCGTGCCAGCCGGCCACTTCTTCATGAGACACAGAAAAGCGGATATCACTGGACTTATTAGTAAATACGGTGCCGATTTCGTCGCCTTCAATTTCCGCATGCTCGTAATCGGTATATGCTGCAGCAAATTTGGCATTAGTAATGAACGCTATTGGCGAATGCCATTCACCCGCCATCTGGTAACGCGTCATGTCAACATCCAGCATTACGCCGTCGTCGCCATGCTCTTCGTGATCAAGCTCGTCGTGTTCCTCGTCCTCATGATCTTCATCTTCGTGGCCATGCGCGTGAGAGTGTCCGGGAACACCGTAAAGGTTATCCAGTTTTTCGACAGAAAAACCGAAGTAGCCTTCATCTTCTACCCATGATAACCCGGCAACGAAATCCGTCGTTTCCATACTGCTGTTTTCCAGCGTGCCTTTAGGTTCGTCCTCATCCGGTTCCAGCGAGGCATAACCGGGAATGTCTACATTCTCAGTGTCACGTGAGTAAGCATCAAAATGATAGGCCAGTTTTCCCTGATTACCGGTAACGTCAACCTTGCCGTACTTTCCTTCGTCCACCTTGCTATAGCTGACTTCCGCTTCGCCTTCTACGCCATAGGGCAACTCGCGTGGGATCCGGTTATCCACTACGTTCACAACACCACCAATGGCGCCGCTCCCGAACTGCAGTGTGGCCGGGCCGCGCAATACTTCTACCTGCGTCGCACTTGACGTGTTGCTGGCAACGTTATGATCAGGACCAACACGTGAGACATCGGATACGTCCAGGCCATTTTGTACAATCTTTACACGTGGACCATTGTTACCGCGAATGATCGGACTACTGGATACCGGACCAAAATACGTACTATGCACACCCGGAGTCTGCTTTAAGGTTTCCCCCAGCGTAGGCTGTTGAATTCTTTTGAGCTTCTCAGCCCCAATCACGGTAACTGGCGTTACCGACTCCAGCACCGAGGTTTCCATGGCGGTGGCTGTAACCACGATATTTTCTACCGACGCTGGCTCCAGCACAAAGTCTACCTGCTGATTCCCAGACACATCGCCAAGATCTTTATCACCGTGTATATGTCGGTTGCTGTAAACATGAAGGTGGATATGGGAAAGCGGCACATCTGCTAATGTGTACTCACCCTGCTCATTGGTATAAGCCGTCTTGCGAGAGCCTTCAACCTCAATGCGCGCCCCCGATACGGGGCTACCGTCAATTGCAGTGACTCTTCCGGTGATGGTAACTGGCGTACTGGCGATTGCTCCGGCCAGCCCGGAATGTGTAACCTGGCTGCTATGAGCAAGCGCAACTGGGCTGGCGGAACACGCAGCAGCCACCGTGAGTGCAAGTAGCGAATGTCTGAACATGGTTATCTCTTATCGGTTATCAATATTCATTATGTGATGTTATAACATTTTTAACCTTGCGCATTTCGATGTCAATGGTATTTTTCCGGATAACGGATGAACAGCAATGTTCTCCGACAAAACCAATATCGTGGTAAGTAAGTAGCGAAAATCGGAAGTGGCCTGGCAAAAGGGTACCAAGAAGACGGTTAACATAAAGTGTCAATTTTTTTTACAAATAAAACACAACACCTTCATATCAGTTTGTTTATGTTGAGGTTTTTTTGAGGTGTAAATCTTGCATAAACATCTTTGCTCAAAATTATATAAATACAATAAGGAAGAACAATGTTCAAAAGATTGAGTTTAGTTTTAGTCGCAGCACTTTCATTTTCCAGTCAAGCAGCTGTTGTCGCTTATAATGGATTAGGCACGGGTATTACAGGTACAACAGACCCGTCTGCACCTGTTGGAGATGGAGCCTGGTCAGCAGATACGTTTGGCGGAGCTGCTCCCTATTCAGAGTACTATTTCTACTTTGATTTTGACACATCAACCGCTGAGTATTTCTTAGGCAATTTAGAGTCCGTATCATTTAAAACGAAAAAGCCTACTAGCGGTGAACAAAACGACTTTTTTGTTCAGATTTACACAACACAGGATGGTATCAGTGATGGGTCTTGGTTTGGTCAGAGAGTGACTTTCGACCCTCGTTATGCTGCAAACATAAATGCTCCTGGCAATACCTGGAATACATGGAGTACTAACGGTACAGAAAATATTTTAGCTGTTTATGATTCCGCGAATGGTTTTTTTGGAGGTTATTCTGGTCCAACGCTAGCTCAACTTCTCGATCCTGCATACACGGATGATAATGTTTATAGTTCTAGTGATGTAGATTATGCTTCTGAACAAATTCTTGGCATTAAAATAGGTACTGGCAGCGGTTGGGCATCTTCCTTTGAAGGCTCAATTGACGATGTCGTATTTGATTTTGGCAACCAAGGGCTTCTTGCTTTTGACCTTGAGCCTGCTGAAGTTTCGGCTCCAGCGACACTTGGGCTATTTGGTTTAGGCCTACTATGTGCTCTTAGAACCAGAAAGAAAATCAAATAAATCAGCTAATGACGGGCTCGTAGGAATCGAGCCCGTCAGCTTGCTTACGCATTCGCTACAGGAAAACTGATGACATCGCTGATAGCGGTAGCGCCGGCTCTAAGCATCAACAGCCGGTCTATACCCAGCGCAACACCCGCACAATCTGGCAATCCGGCTTCCAGTGCATGCAAAAGGTGGGCGTCTACCGGCTTCTCAGGCAGCCCCATCGACAATCGCTCAAGATTGTCGGCCTCAAACCGTTTACGCTGCTCGCTGGCATCTTGTAATTCATAGAAGCCGTTAGCTAGTTCAATTCCTTTGAAATACACCTCAAATCGGTCTGCAGTGCGTGGATCGTGAGTATTTACTTTTGCCAGTGCGGCTTGTGATGCAGGAAACCCATATACCATTACCGGGCGCTCTGCGCCGATTTTGGGCTCTATCACCAGGCTGAAAATAAGCTGTAACAGGCTATCTGTATTCAGCGTTTGTGGTTCAGAAATATCAATGCCATGGTGCGTCAGCGCTGACACCAGTTCCGACTGAGATGCTGTCAAAGGGTCAATGTCGGTATGAGTAAGAAACGCCCGCTGATAGCTGAGCTTGTCAGCAGGCTCACAGGCGAGCGTCGCGACAAGCAATGCATCCACTTCGTCCATCAGCTTCTCATGGGTAAAGCCGGGCCGATACCACTCCAGCATGGTGAATTCGGGGTTGTGGTAGCGACCCTGTCCTTCGTGGCGAAAAGCTTTGCAAATTTGGTAAATCGGCCCGCTCTGTGCACACAGTAACCGCTTCATCGCATATTCCGGCGAGGTTTGTAACCACAATGTCTGCGGCTTCCCCGAAGTAGCGTGAACAAACTGCGTGTGGAAGGCGTCCAGATGCACATCGGTCACCGTTGCCGATGACAACAAAGGGGTATCCACTTCCAGCACCTGCCGGTCTTCAAAAAACGTACGAATGGTTTTTAATAAGGACGCACGGTCGACGCGTGCCTGATGGGTAGTGGTAGGTTGCCAGGACATAAAAAAGGCGTGCACCCGAACAGGTGCACGACATCACTTATTTTTGTACGCGTGAGACGTATTCGCCAGAGCGGGTATCCACTTTGATCACTTCGCCGGTCTGTACGAAAAGCGGGACGCGAACTACAGCGCCAGTGCTTAACGTTGCAGGCTTACCGCCAGTTCCGGCTGTATCCCCTTTCAGGCCAGGATCCGTTTCTGTGATTTCCAGCTCAACAAAGTTTGGTGGTGTTACCGTAATAGGAGAGCCGTTCCACAGTGTGATCGTGCACACATCGTTTTCCACCAGCCATTTGATCGCATCGCCTACCGCTTTTTCGTCAGCGGCGATTTGTTCGAATGTTTCATTATTCATAAAGTGGTAGAATTCGCCGTCGGTGTACAGGTAGGCAAGCTCGGTGTCCATGACATCCGCGCCTTCTACGCTTTCACCAGAGCGGAACGTTTTTTCAAGCACTTTGCCTGAAATCAGTTTGCGAATTTTAACCCGGTTGAACGCCTGACCCTTGCCAGGTTTTACGTATTCATTTTCCAGAATGTTACACGGTTCGCCATCCAGCATGATTTTCAGGCCGCCTTTGAACTCGTTAGTGCTGTAATTAGCCATATATCCTCTGATAAAACATAAGGTGCAAAATACAAAGTGGCGCAAATAATACCTAAAAAAGCGATTGCTGTAGAGCATAACTGGCAAAAAGAGTTAGCTTTTAGTTTTACTAACCCGGAAGAGTTGCTCAGCTATCTGCAATTGCCTGTGAACGCCTATCAGGAGGATAGCAAAGCGAGGCGTTTATTTCCCATGCGTGTACCTCGTCACTTCGCAGCCTTGATGGAGAAAGGCAACCCGGATGATCCGCTGTTCAGGCAGGTCATGCCGCTAAAGGACGAGTTCGTTGTTACGCCGGGGTTCAGTGAAGATCCGCTGGAAGAGCACGACACCGCCGCCCGTGGCTTACTGCATAAATATGAATCTCGCGCGCTGCTCATTGTGCGCGGCGGTTGTGCGGTAAATTGTCGGTATTGCTTTCGCCGCCACTTCCCTTACGCCGACAACAGCATCAGCAAAAGTCAGTGGGAAGATACCCTGCACTACCTGCGACGCCACGATGAAATCAACGAGGTGATTTTTTCCGGCGGCGATCCGCTGATGGCAAAAGACACACAGCTGAAGTGGCTGGCAGAAGAAATCGCCGACATCCCGCACATCAAGCGATTACGCATTCATACCCGATTGCCGGTCGTGCTGCCAGCGCGTATCGATGAGGATTTTACCGCCTGGTTTACGAACCTCCCGCTGCAGCGCATTATGGTACTGCATATTAACCACGCCAATGAAGTCAGCGAGCCACTACGTGATCGACTGCGTTCATTACAGCAAGCCGGTATCACCCTGTTGAATCAGGCTGTGTTACTTAAGGGGATCAACGATACGGCTGACGCGCAGGTAGCGTTAAGTGAAGCGGTATTTGAAGCGGGAATATTACCCTATTATCTGCACGTCCTGGACAAGGTGCAGGGTGCGGGGCATTTTTATGTAACAGATGAGCTGGCCACTGGGTTAATGGCCGAAGTAATAAGACGTTTGCCAGGGTTTCTGGTGCCGAAACTCGTCAGAGAGATCGGCGGCCAGCCTGGCAAAACGCCAATAGACTTACGTCTGCACCCGTAACTTACGCGTAGGTATTAATGTTGGCGCCTACCGCAGGGTTTGCCGAAGTGCTTTTTGGTACGTCAGCGGCTGATTCCAGCAGCTGAAGCGTCGCTTGTCCCTCTTGTTTTTGCTGGTTTTTAGCCAATTTAAGAGAAGCCAACTCAAGTGACGCACCGGACGTTCCAGAGGTGTTAGCACCTTGTAGATCCATACCAGTTTCCTTTGTTGCTTGTCGCAAAGTTAAAAAGTAGGCAGAATTGCCCACCTCAACTGTTATCGACAGGCACTTAACAACCTTTAGATCTTTTTTTCACTTTTTTCAGGAATCACATGCAAGAAATTCATCAGCAGCTTCAGGACACCATTCAAACCCTGTATCGTAAGTCAATCGACGCAGACCAGGCATTGGATCGCCTGCAGCAGGACAAAAAGGGCAAGTTTGCTGCCATTTTCCCTGCCGAAGCCGGTTTTGATACCGAAGCCAAACGATTCGGCCCCTATGTTGAAGAGGTCACACGTGACTGGCAGGCGCTTAAAGACATGAATGATGACGAGGCGAAAGCGGCTTTGCCGGCACTGGTGAAAAAAATTGAAATGATGCTGACAACGCTGGCGCACTTCCAGGCCACATTAACGAAGGGATAGCGGCAGCCCAGTCTGACTCTGACGTTTACGTTGACCCGCCTCCAGGGTCTGCTGGCCCTTAACTTACGAATTCTGTGCAACCCAGGCAAATGTTCAGCAAGGCACGGGGAGTGTGATTTAGCCCGACTGAAAGAATAACGAGCATTGCTGTGCAAAATGCGCTTATGAAGCGCACGCCGGGCAGCATATGTTTGCAGTCTAAGCTCTGCTTATGTGCAGTAACTATAAAGCATGGACGCTTCCCTGCCTGCACCGAAGCAGTTCGCTGCAAAAATGGACATATAAAGGTCAGTAGCCCCTATTCAGCATAAAGTGCAATCGTCTTCAGACGCTGTTTTATTTCACTGACTTCTGAGAGGTATTTCTCGCTGTCTACCTGCCCGTAAATCGCTTCGAATTTTTGCTTACTGAGCCCTTCGGGAAGCCCCTCAACAGGCGGCATAAACAAACCTTCATCACTGACTGAACCAATTAGTTTCTGCACTTCTACCGCTTTGTCAGGATCGGTAGCCACGCTGGCAAACTCGACGCCAGCCATATCTGCAGCAAGATCGACAAAACTATACCCACTGCCGCCCATAGCCCTGTCCATAAGTTCTTTGAACTCACCGATAGCCAGCGACACGCCCTGTTCTGACAACAGTTTTAGCGCGGCAGAAATGATAAAATGTCGGGCCAGGTCTTCGCGGCCGCGAAGCAGTGCGGGTTTGGCTGGCTTCAGCGCGCGCTCGGCGTCGGGTTGAATATCGCCAACAAAATTTGCAATGCGATGATGCCCAACAAAGACCGCTAGCGCGAGAATCGCCGCCTTGTTGTGTAGCGGTGCAGTTTCCGGCGTACTGCGCTGACCGGCCCGGGCTAACGTGAGTTGCATATAATCGGCCAGAGAATGAGACTGGGAATCAATCGACAGATCCTGCCAGGAAATATAGCGCAGGTAATACGCGGTAAGGTCGCGTAATTCGGTATCCTGTTCAACCGTCAGTCCGTTTTTCACTTCATTGAGGCGTTTCAATAAGCCATCCAATGGTGCCAGGCTAACTGTGACATCGTCATGCGTCATCGACACGCTTTCTACCTGGGTACGCGCATAGGTTGCGATATCACTTTGCGTCCATGTGTTGACCAGCCACTCAGTAATGCTGAAGGCCAGCGAACCAGGCACAGTCAGGTCGCCCAGACGCACCTCATCGATAATCAGTCTGTCACCGGGCACTACCTCAATACTGACATTGAGAAACCCATTCCCGCCGGTATAAGGCAGCGCCAGTGTCAGGTAAACGGCGCTGACTTCAGGTGTAAGGTTCACTTGTCCGCGAAAGTCAGAAGAGGCTCGCTGCACAAAACCAACCAGAGAATCAAACTGCGATTCGGTAATGGTCAACTGCTGACTTTGGTGCCGGTCTTTCAGACTACGTTCCAGCTGCGCCAGTAATCCATTTACCGTGTCTGCGTTATTTACTTGCTCCGGGGCAGAGGCATTTACCAGAGGCTCGTTTTCTACAATAAGGACAATCGCTGTTACCGACAGCAAAAATAGCAACGCCATAACTGCAAGCAGCGTGCGAAAAATCATTGAAAGCGTATCCGGAAGTCAGGGGAATAAAGGGTATTTTTTGTCATGAGCGTAAAATTTGCAACGGCAACGTCGTGGCTATAGACCTGATTAGCGTTTAAAAGTTTGAATTTTCTTAAAATGGTTAGTGCGAGATGATCTCTGCTTCAACCCATTCCTGAAGTGACGAATACTGCGAGCTTGCGGTGCGAAAATCGTGCTTTTCCGAATGTGAAGTCGGTATCACTACACAACGCATTCCCGCATTGATGGCTGCCTCGAGACCATGCTGTGTGTCCTCCACTGCGATACACTGCTCGCTCGTCATGTTGAGGTGTGCAGCAGCCTTGAGGTAACAGTCTGGCGCAGGTTTACTGTGCTCGACATCTTCTGCCGCGACTACGGTTTTTATATACTGAGCAAGCTCATAGGTTTCCAGCGTGCGTTTCACTGACAGGCCGCTGCCACCGGTGACAATCCCCAGTGTATAACCGGCTTCAGCGCAGGCCTTAACTGTCTCTTTTGCAAAAGGCATCAACGGGAACGCCTGCGACTGCAAAAACAATCTGGTTTTTTCATGCTTGGCATCGGCGAGCACCTGTGGCTCGACCTTCATGCCGAAGTGTCTGACCACATCTTTCGCGTTCTGGTTCACCGGGATCCCGGCCATTTCTGCAGAGTAAAAATTTTCGCTCAATGTGATGTCGTAGGGGGCAAGCACCTCCTGCCACAGCCGGTAATGTGTTGCTTCAGAATCGATGAGGGTACCATCATGATCAAACAAAATAACGGTGGTTGCGGAGGTAACTGTTTTTGTTAAAGCCATAGCATTCCCTGACGTGTTGTGTACTTCACCCTACTAGCCGTTCCGGCGTATATGATTGAAAAATCGCATCAGGCCTACCCGCGCTTTTTTCGCAAACAGAACGTCTGATTTAGACCACGGTAACGACGCTTCGCCTTTTACTTCTGTCCACTTTTCAAATGACTGACGAGGAGACAGTGCGCCGGTTTCATTCACCTGTGCCTTCGACTTGTCCGGGTTGCCAGCCCATTCAACTAGTTGCTTTTCCGGACCGCGAAAAATGTAAAGCCGGGTGTTTTCGCGTGAATGGTCCAGCTTTATCACCAACGCGCCCCTGACATCTGCCTCTTCGACACTTTCCAGACCAGGCAGTGCCCGTACGTTGGTCGCACTGAGGATATAATCAGAGGTGTCCTGGCGAAAGTGCTTATCAATGCTGTTCAGTAGCGAAATATCTGTGTCATCCGTTGAACAGGTCCAGCTTCCATTCATGACCACCGCTGAAAAGCTGCCGTTGCAGGTGTCTGTCGTTTCATTTAACAGCAGATTCAGCGCTTCGTCAGAGCCCTCAAGCAGCGACATTTGTGCCGTGATGCTGCTGATTTTGTCATCGATAGTGGATAGCAGTGATAAGCGCTGTCGCGACAGATAAGTGGCATAGATGGAACAAAAATGTTTTACCAGTTGTTCAGACTGGTAACGGCTTTGTGCATCGACATATAAATGTGACGGATGATGACACGACACTATGCCCCACAGGTTACCTGAAAGGATAATCGGGATAGAAAACGACGTCGTAATTCCCATATTTCTGAGATACTGGGCATGCACAGGAGACACACTGCGTAAATCAGACCAGGTCAGGTCTGGCGGAGCGTCAGAATCTGCTATCAGATCAACAGGTGGCTGGTCAACGTGATCTATCAGTCGCGATGGGTTTTCAAAGTACATCTTGCGGGCGATTTGTGGAATATCTGACGCAGGAAACTTCAGCCCCAGATACTGAATATCGTTCTCTCGGGCCTGTTCGGCAATAACCTCGCCTGTCCAGTCTTCTTCAAACCGATAAAGCAACAAGCGATGGAAAGGTAACACGGAGGCAATGGCGGCCAGCAATTGATTCCAGTAATCTTTAGCCCCCCACTCGTTATTTGCCGGCGGATAGAGCATTGCTCTCAGTTCAGATAATGACCAGTGACTACCATCCTCGTTGACCGGCTCGACTTCCACAATAAACGTATTGTCACCACGTAATACCCGAAGGTTGACGACCCTGCCATCCAGCTGATGGTCAAACCGGCAAACACGATCTCCCTCACTCTTCCCGATTTCGGTGCAAAGTACGTCATCAAACCAGGACTGTCCGGTCAATGACTGGCCGATCAACGTGGCGGCCTCAATACCCAGAATATCCTCGGTATTGACGCTGGCATAGCGGATCTCCTGCAACTCACTGTCTACTACCAGAAGCGCCCCAAAGCTTTGAATTTGCCCGCTTAAATGCAGCTGTTCCTTTTCACAGTTAGCAACAACGTCATCGATGCTTAGCTGAGCGTCGCTCATGTCGATGAGTTGCGCGATTCTTTAATCAACGTCATAAACGCATCCGGTGTCATGGGTTCATTAAAATAATAACCTTGAGCAATTTCACACTCTGAGTCTTTTAATACGACGAACTGGTTTTCTTCCTCGACCCCTTCGGCCACGACTTTCAATCCCATCGCCGCTCCCATTTTAATGAAGGCCTGAGTCAAAACCCGGCTGTCATCGTCATCAGCAATGTGCTTTATAAAATCACGATCAATCTTTATTTCACTTATACGAAGCTTGCGTAAATAGATCAGGGAGGACTGATTTAAGGCGAAGTCATCAACACTAAGTGCAATGCCCATCTCGGAAAGCGCCTCTAACGTTCCTTTGATTTTATCCATACGGTGCAGCAAGGCATTTTCGGCGATTTCCAATTTGATGGCACTGGCAGGCACCTTATGCTCTCTGAGCATATCGCCAACCTCTGTCGCAAATTCGGGCTTTTTCAGTTGCTTCGTGGAAATATTGACTGCTATCTGCGGCAACTTCACCCCGCACTTTTCCTGGTGTGCAGCAATCTGCACCACCTTCTCTAACGCCAGCATACCCACACTGTCGATAAGCTTACTTTTCTCGGCAATATCAATCATCTCTGATGCCGGTAGCGATTTCAGTATGTCATCATCACTTCTCAGTAACGCTTCAGCTCCTACGATAACCCCGGTGAGCACCTCAACCTGAGGCTGCAATACCACCTCAAAGCTATCATTGGACAGGGCGTCGCGAATAGCCCGCTCAACCTTAAGTCGCCTGTCTGCGTCTTCTTTCATCTGCTGAGTAAAGTACTGATACTGATTGCGGCCTTTCTGCTTGGCAATGTACATCGCTTCGTCTGCATGCTTCAGCAAAGCCTGATGTTTTTCACCATCATTGGGATAAACGCTGATACCGACGCTGGCAGAAATCCGCAATTCATGGTCGTGAATATCAAACGGTTTATCGATCAGGTCGATGATGCGTTTTGCCACATCGTCTACTTCGCTCAAGTCGTTCGCCGGTATCAGTGCCACAAATTCGTCGCCGCCTAACCGGGCCAGCATATCTGTATCGCGAGTACAGGATTGCAAACGCCGGGTAACCTGCTTTAGCAAGCCATCGCCAACGTTGTGTCCAAGGTTATCGTTCACCTGCTTGAAATCATCCAGGTCGATAAACATCACGCCACATAATGTGCCGGTTCTGCTCGCATTACTGATCATAAAGTCCAGACGCTCAGTCATGACCGTGCGATTAGGTAGCTTCGTTAACTCATCATGCGTGGCCAGAAATTCAATTTTTTTCTGCACCCCCTTAATTTCGTTAACATCGCTGTAAGTGGCCACATAATTCTGATGTTCGCCGTTGGCATCGCGCACTTTATTGATCGTCACCCACATCGGAATTTCCTGACCATTTTTGTGCTGATTAATGATTTCGCCCTGCCAATACCCTTTTTCGTCAAGCGTATCGAGCATGTTCTGATAAAACTCATCGGTATGCTGACCCGATGCCAGCAAAGAGGGCTTTTTACCAATGATGTCGCTTAGTGAGTATCCGGTGAATTCGGCAAACGCATCGTTACTGGTGATAATTGTTTCGTCTTTATCTGTGATCAGAATGGCCTCGCCAACCCGATCAAAAAGTTTACCGGCCAGCTTTAACTGCTCGTTAGCGTGTCGGTTCTTTGTGATATCCGTAGCCTGTGTACAGATTGACTTGATAGTTCCCTCAGCGTCGAAGATGGGGAAGCGGACGCTTTCAAGGACAATGCGGCCCCGACCTAAGTCAAACTCATCCACTGTTTTGACAGGTGTCAGCGTTCGCATGGTATCGAGATCTTTTTCGCGAAAGCTGATAGCCACGTCGCGCTCGAATAACTGCAAATCGGTTTTACCTAACACGTCTTTGGCTTCAACGCCGAAAATGTCTTCAAAACGGGCGTTCACGAACTCGTAGCGCCCGGAATTGTCTTTTAGCGCCACTACCGCCAGCGAGTTATTCATTATTGATAACAGTTGCTCCTGACTTTTTTCAATGCGCTCGTGCGCCATAACCAGTTCAGAATTATCAATGATAACCAATATGGCACCGGTTATGCGATGACGATTATTAAACACCGGCGTAATGAATACATTGTAAGTCTCTGAGGACGTGGGTTTTATGACAATGTTGGTCTTTGCTCCAGTCTGCAGCGTGTTGCCGATGCGCCGTCCAATATCCTCAAAATAATCGGGCAGATTTAAATCCCCGAACATACGCTGATACGAGCCATTATTCAGATGGAAGCGTCGATTTGCCGCATCATTCGTTCGGTTCAGGCGTAGATCGGTGTCAAATACCAGGATGGGGAAATCCAGCGTGTTATAGACACTTTCGAGCTCATTATTAATCGCCGCCAGTTCTGACGACTTTTTCATACTCTCTTCGTTTACGCTGATGAGTTCTTCATTGGTCGCCTGAAGCTCTTCGTTTGTGGCCTCAAGCTCTTCGTTATTCGCCTGCAGCTCTTCGTTTGCGGCCTGAACCTCTTCATTCAGCGCCTGCATCTCCTCAGCTGACGCTGCCATTTCTTCGGTCAGCGTTTGTAGCTGCTCTCTTGCCGCGATCAGCTCGGCCACATCCGCATTGTCAATATCGTAATCGCTGTTGTCTTCCACCGGTGTGGCGGATTCGGCCTCCCTGAAATTGATCAGGTAGTGCTCTGCGTCCCGCTTTTCCAGTGGGATCACCGCCAGCTTCCAGGGACGATCGTGATCCGCCTCGACTTTTCGGCTGCGACTGACAGCGATATCCCCGGTGCGCTTTGCTTTGTTCATGGCAGAAATCAGTTCTGCGGAGAACTCCGGGGTAATCAGCTTGGACAGATTTAGCTCTGGCACGCCGGACGGGAAATTAATGAATGGCTTTAACCTTCCATGAGAGTGAAGCACCGAAAACCGTGAATTAATCAGAATGGACGGCCCAAACTCCTCCAGCACCCCATTAGTAAAGATGCGTTCGTAGCTATTACTTACCGCTTCTTTCATTCGGGGGGCGGGCATGCTGCTTTTCAGCATCTTAGGGACAACAGGTGGCTTAGTATTTTCGCTTACCTTAAAGATACGGCTGCGCCTGTCCAGAGGCACAAAAAACTCTTCCTTCAGGCCGATAGACTCGGATTTTCCCAGGAACAGTACGCCATCATCGACTAACGAATATCGGAACAACGACAACACCCGGTGTTGCAGTTCGTTGTTAAAGTAAATCAGCACGTTACGGAACGACACCATATCCACATGTAAAAAGGGTGGATCGCGAGTGATATCCTGACGCGAAAAGGTGATGGCATCGCGTAGCTTTTTATTCGGATAATACGCATCATTCGTCAGCTTAAAATACTTATCGACCAGATCCGTATCCAGACTGTTTACGGCATGCGGGCTGTAAGCCCCTTTACGGGCGACGGCTAAGGCGTGATCGTCAATATCAGTAGCAAAGATCTGAAGCTTGCATGACTTGCCCTGCGACTCGATTTCTTCCAGAAACAAAATTCCAATCGAATACGCTTCTTCACCAGTGGCGCACCCTGCCACCCACACCCGAACATTGTCCGACTCGCCTTTACGCTCAATAATGTCGGAGATGTAACCTCTGATTGCTTTGAATGCGTGTTTATCGCGGAAAAAGTCTGTCACTGAAATAAGCAGCTCTTTCGCCAGCGCGGTCACTTCTTCAGGATGTTGATCCAGATAAGTCAGGTATTCAGTCAGACTACTCTTTTGAGTTGCGATCAGCCGCCGGTTAACCCGCCGCAATAGCGTAGACTGCTTATAAAAACTAAAATCAATTTTTGTCGCTTCACGAATTTTGTTGTAAAGCGCTGACATCAATTCGGCTCTGGCCTCTTCTGAAGGTGGAAAGAAACTGCGCGCAAAGTTCTGCGAAATATGTGCAATTTCCTGACCGATATCTTCAGGTTCAAGGATTTTATCTACATCTACCGTTTCCAGTGCGGACTGCGGCATGCCGTCATATTTACTGGACCGGGGATCCTGTACCAGCGCAAAACCGCCAACACTCTTTATTGCCTTCAGACCACGTGAGCCGTCGTTGCCCGTTCCGGAGAGCACCACCCCTATTGCATGATCACCCAACTCATCGGCCAGACTTTCGAACAGCAGGTTCACTGCCGGTTTGGGCGCGATTTCAGCGGGCTCTTTCTCAAGATGCAAGGTACCGTTACGGAAGAGGATATGGCGGCCGGGCGGACCCACGTAAACCGTATTTTTTTCTACCACCATGCCGTGACTGATTTCTTTTACCGGAAACGTTGTTTCACGGGAGAGGATATCCGCCATCTGACTTTTGTGGCTGGGTGAAAGATGCTGTGCAACAATTAATGACGCATTGAGATCATCGGGGAGCCCTGAAACCAGCCCAATCAGCGCCTCAATACCACCAGCAGAAGAGCCCACGCCTACGACAAATGGTGCTTTCTGTGAGTGCTTTTCTGCTTTTTCGGTGTCCTTTTCCATCTTGTCAGATTGACCTTTCACTTATTCTTAAAATTCTTCGGTTAATTCATCTTAGACTTAAGTCTAAAACGAGACGGTAGCACAATTTTTTACGCCGTGACATTAAACAATTGCTCACAAAACAGACAGCACTTTATACCTCTTTAAGTAAGTGAATCTCATGCTGTCAGGCACTATCAGAGGTTTCGTGTTTTTATGCTTTAAAACTTGTTACCGTTATAACGAAATACCTTTGAGAAACGACCAGGAGGTAAAAAATCGGTCTACACATTCCAAAAGGGATCCCGCATGAAAATGAAGGTTTTTTCATATCAAACGGTTTAGCGCGTTATCGTGGCAATTGCACAGCCTGGAGAAGGTGTACGGTGTCAATACATTCGCCGCCACGATAACTCATCAGATTCCGTTAGCTTACTATTGAGAGTCGCCTCGTGGCAGGCAAGACATACCACGAAGAGACATAGCTGAACGAAAACAAGCTTATACGACTTCCGCCATATTGCCTTTGCTTTCCAGCCAGGTTTTTCTGTCGCCAGAGCGTTTTTTTGCCAGTAGCATGTCCATCAGCTCCAGCATATCCTCAGCGTCATCACAGGTAAGCTGCACCAGTCGGCGGGTATTCGGATCCATTGTCGTTTCACGCAACTGGATCGGGTTCATTTCGCCCAGACCTTTAAACCGCTGAACATTCACTTTACCGCGCTTTTTCTCCGCTTCAATGCGGTCCAGAATTCCCTGTTTTTCTCCCTCATCGAGGGCGTAAAACACTTCCTTGCCGACATCAATTCTGAACAGCGGCGGCATCGCAACATACACGTGGCCATTATCGACCAGCGTTCGGAAATGTTTAACGAAAAGCGCACATAGCAATGTTGCGATGTGAAGCCCGTCCGAGTCAGCATCAGCAAGAATACAGATCTTGCCGTAGCGCAGACCACTAAGATCTGTTGAATCCGGGTCAATGCCCAGCGCCACAGAAATATCGTGTATTTCCTGTGAGCCAAGCACCTGCGAAGAATCCACTTCCCAGCTGTTAAGGATTTTTCCTCGCAGCGGCATGATCGCCTGATATTCACGGTCGCGTGCCTGTTTAGCCGACCCGCCAGCAGAATCCCCTTCCACCAGGAACAGCTCTGACATTGAGATATCCTGAGATGAACAATCTGTCAGTTTGCCCGGTAATGCGGGTCCCTGCGTGACCTTTTTGCGCGCCACCTTCTTATTCTGACGCAAGCGGCGCTGTGCGTTACTAATACACATTTCCGCGAGCGCCTCGGCAATATCAGTGTGCTGGTTGAGCCACAGACTGAATGCATCTTTTACCACACCGGAAACAAACGCCGATGCCTGACGAGAAGATAAACGCTCTTTGGTCTGGCCTGCAAACTGCGGATCCTGCATTTTCGTTGAGAGAATGTAGGCACAGCGGTCCCAGATATCATCAGGCGATAATTTCACACCGCGTGGCATCAGATTACGAAACTCACAAAACTCGCGCATCGACTCCAGCAGCCCCTGCCGCAATCCGTTTACGTGCGTTCCGCCCTGTGCTGTCGGGATAAGGTTCACATAGCTTTCAGTAACCAGTTCACCGCCCTCAGGCAGCCACATTACCGCCCAGTCGGCAGCTTCATGGTTACCGCTGAAAGTACCAACAAACGGATCATCCTGAGGCACAGTTTCATATTGCTCAACGGCCTGGTACAGGTAATCGCGCAGCCCATCCTCGAAATACCATTCATCGGTTTCTTTGGCAATTTTGTTGTCAAAGCGAATACGAAGGCCCGGACAAAGCACCGCTTTGGCTCGCAGGTTATGCTTTAGTCGCGTGACAGAGAACTTTGCCGAGTCGAAATACTGCGGGTCAGGCCAAAAATGTACCCGTGTACCGGTATTGCGTTTACCGCAGGTATCGATTACCTGCAGCTCTTCAATTTTATCTCCGCTGGCAAAGACAATCTGGTACACATTACTGTCGCGACGAATTGTCACCTCAACACGATTCGACAACGCATTGACTACCGAAATCCCCACGCCGTGAAGACCACCGGAAAACTCGTAATTTTTGTTGGAGAATTTACCGCCCGCATGAAGCTTGCTCATGATCAGTTCCACACCGGATATTTTCTCTTCCGGGTGAATATCTACCGGCATTCCCCGACCATCGTCGATAACTTCCAGCGACTGGTCTTCATGCAATATGACTTTGATATTCGTAGCATGACCAGCCAGCGCTTCATCTACGGAGTTATCAATGACTTCCTGCCCAAGGTGATTCGGGCGAGTGGTATCGGTATACATGCCAGGACGACGTTTGACAGGCTCCAGGCCGTTTAACACCTCAATGGCATCAGAATTATATTGATTAGACATAGTTATCGTTATGGTTGCGCGCAGTTAGAGGTCATTTCTTTGATGATGTTATCAGGGGTTTGGTATACCGGCAATGCCCCACTGTGTTCTATCGTAAACCAGACCGCCGGCCTGTTGAGATACGCTGACGTAGCCAGCAAAAACAGGCTGACGCCTCCATCCAGACGCTCCCGGTCAGATTGCGCTTACGCCTTCTGACGACGGCATCAGACAATCCGCACTCACGTCTCCAGCAAAAACGAGGCAACGGCAGGCAGATGCGTTTCATAGGTAGTAAAGCTGTGATCGCCGCCCTCTTCCACCACCAACGCACTGGCCTTATATTTCTGTTTTGCTTCGCGATAGTCCAGTGTTTCATCGCCGGTTTGCAGCATCACATGATAGCTCTCTGGCTGACGGATTTCGGCTGAATCAAGATCACGCAGAAACTGCATGTCATCGGCCACCAGTTCAAACTCTTCGCCGCTATACGGATTTACATGTTTACCCAGAAAGTCTTTAAGCAATTCATAGGGTGCAACCGCAGGGTTCACCAACACCGCTTTTCCACCAAAGGATTCAACCAGCCAGGTGGCCAGAAAGCCGCCCATCGAGCTGCCAATCACTTTCAAACCACCCTCTCTGATAGCGGGCTGTGTATCCAGCAAATCGAGCAACTGTGCTTTCACTTTAGCCGGATAATTTGAGAGCTGCGGGGTATGCAGTGTGACATCCGGGCGATGCTTTTCAAACCAGGCTTTGGTCGCCTGTGCTTTTACGGATTGTGGCGAACTAAGAAAGCCATGAAGGTACAGCACATGTGTCAAGGGAGTCTCCTGATTGTTGTCGTCCAGTTTCCATCATCCCCCAGCAATAACTCGCGGTATCCGGGTTGTGTGTCGGCTACCCCGAAGTCCGGCTGCATTGCCCATTGCCAGCACGTCGATGGCACCGATATCACTGTACAGTCAGAAAGCGGATAATGGTCTTGCGCGTGAATATGTCCGTGTATCGCTGCACGCAGCCCGGACTGCCGGGCAATCCACTTCGCTACGTCGTCAGCGTTAGTCAGATAATGCTTGTCCATCCAGCTGTCAGAAGGCCGGATATGATGATGCAAGGCAAGCAAATGGTGATGTTGCGGATTTGCTTGCATCACTTTGGCTACTGCGTCCAGTTCGGACACGCTGGCATGCCCCAACGTGCCTTTAAAACGTGTATCTATACCGTGAATCTGCCAGTTGCCCAGGCTGACCGGACTGCCGGCGCGCAGCTGCTTGTGACCCAGCAAGGATTCAAACGAGGGATTTCCGTCATGGTTTCCGGGTATCACATACCAGGGCGTGTCACCCAGAGCGTCGGTGAGTAATCTCAGAAATAAGCGGTAACTTTGTACAGAATCATCGCCGCTGATGTCGCCTGTGACTATCAGCATATCCGGTGACGCTTGCATCAGATTCGATAATACCGCTTGCAGCGATGCTGCAGGATTGATGTTGTAAGCATATCGTGAAGGATCGCCAAGCAAGTGACAATCGCTTATCTGTATAAGACGCTTCACGCTTCCGTCATCACCTGCGGCTTTTGCTTAAGACAAAAATCCAGCCATTCAGCCAGAAAAACATTAACCATATGCTTTTCATTGCGCTGACGCATCTTACTGTTTGGATAGGAATATGACGGCTTGAATGCGCCTGTATTCTGACTGCTTATCACTTCTGCCATTCTGGCGTCATGATACAAACGTACCGTCATGGCTGGCTTAAGATACGCGGGCCCTGCAGCATGACGCTGCTCTATCGTTAAGGTGCTGGTGTAGCGCGCAGAGTCAGTGATGGTTATGGCATAGCACAACGATTTACCCACGCGAAACTGATAGCACAGCTCTTCGGTATCGCAGTCAGGCAGAATCCGCATAAAATGCGTATAATTCAGCTCACCGAGCGCTTGCATGGTGGGTAAATGGGGGACGTACTTGCGCGTTGATTGAGTCACTGTGACTGCCACTGCTCCATAAGTTCGGATTTATGTAAGAAAAACCATTGTAGCGCAATTATCGACGCTGCGTTGTCAATATGGCCGTTTTTCAGCCATTCAAGGGCAGTTTTTTCTGCAACGCGGTGAACGCGAATATCCTCTGACTCTTCCTCAAGTCCGTGGATCCCTTCAGCCGTTGAAGCATCGGTCTGAGCCACAAAAATGTGTAAACGCTCGGTTGTGCCCCCTGGGCTTGACAGATAACTACAGGCAGGAGTCAGGTGCTGTAAGGCAATTCCGGCTTCTTCCATCGCCTCACGGTGACACACTGATTCGGTCGTCTCCCCTTTATCAATGATACCGGCGATAATTTCTATCAGCCATGGGCTTGAAGATGTTGCCAGCGCCCCAATTCTTACCTGCTCGATTAACACAAACTCCTGGCGCTCGGGATCATAGGGTAAGACACCCACTGCATGGCCACGTTCAAAAATCTCGCGTTTTACGTCGCCACTCCAGCCGCCAGCGAAAAGTTTGTGGCGAAAGGTATACTGCTGCATTTTAAAAAAGCCACTATATACCGGAGTAACATCAGTTATTTCCACATCATTTGAGGTAAATGCGGGGATTTCTTTGCTCATTAGCAGTCACTTTTGCCTGTAAAAGATTTATGATGCATAGTACAGATTGGAAAGCCCGTTGTGAATGCGTGCCCTGCGCTCCAAGCTTTTCATTCTGGATAAATCAAGAAGCCCATCCAGGTGCATTTTTGAATCAAAACCGGTGTGGAAACATATTCTGTTACAGTTGAACAAAGACTGTTACCACTCTAGGCTGTTGGTTTGCCGTTGATTTTCATACACTTTCAACCATTAGCAGTCCCAGGGACTAAAATTTTACAAACAGGAAGGCGCAAGCATGAAACGAACTCTACTGTCGCTGATGATTGGCATGGGAATCACCTCATCCGCATTAGCCGATGATTTACTCCAGGTTTACCAACAGGCCCTGGCCAATGATCCGCTGGTAAACCAGGCGAAAGCACAACGCGATGCCGCCTATGAAGGTATTTCTATTAGCCGTGCGAACCTGTTACCCCAGATTTCAGGCTCAGTCGGCTACACAATGGGTAGCTCAGAGCGTACCGACTTTGCCCAAAATGATGACGGCACGCTGGCTATCAACATCATTGATTCAGATACCGAGACATTGTCTTACGGGCTCAATCTGGATATGTCTTTATACGACCATGCGAACTGGGTTGGACTGGATCGCGCCGAGAAAGTCGCTCAGCAAAGCGATGCTCAGTATGCTGCCACCATGCAACAGTTGATTGTCCGCGTCGTCACAGCCTACTTTGATGTGTTGCGTGCACGCGATAACGTAGACTTTGTTCGTGCAGAAAAACGCGCTATTGAACGCCAGCTTGAACAAACCCGTCAGCGTTTTGAAGTGGGCTTAACGGCTATCACTGACGTTCACGAAGCGCAGGCGAATTTCGATAACACCGTCGCTCAGGAAATTCAGGCTGAGAATCAGCTTGAGTCGGCACTGGAAGCGATGCGCGTGATTACCGGTAAGTACCATGACCGTCTTTACGGCCTGGACACCAGCACCTTCTCAGCATCGGTACCTACCCCCAATGCCGTAGAATCCTGGCTGGAAACCGCACAGGATAAGAACCTGGCACTGTTAGTTGATAAACTGGCGGTAGATATTGCGAAAGAAGACATTTCGTCAGCCCGCGCAGGTCACCTGCCAACACTGGGGTTAAATGCTTCAGCCGGCAGAACCAAAAGTGACTTTGAGAGTCAGGGCCGTGACATCTCGCTTCCTTCTCTGGATGACTACAGCGTTGGCGTACAGTTAAGTGTACCTATTTTCCAGGGCCTGCGTGTAAGCGCCCAGACCGATCAGGCACGTTACCAGTACGTAGCGGCAAGCCAGCAGGCTGAGCAGACCTACCGTGAAACCGTGCAGTCAGTGCGCAGCTCTTACAATGATGTGAAAGCCGCAATCTCTACGATCCGGGCGCTGGAACAAGCTGTAGTATCTGCAGAAAGTGCATTAAAAGCCACAGAAGCCGGCTTTGATGTTGGTACCCGTACTATCGTAGATGTTCTGGACAGCACACGTAACCTATTCGATGCACGCCGGAATCTTGCCGGTGCACGCTACGACTTCATCCAGTCTGTTGTTGGCCTGAAAGAGGCTGCAGGAACACTGACTAACGAAGACATTGAGCAAATCAACCGCGGACTGGAGCCGGTCTCAGCGGAATAATATTATGCTGGAGAGACTGCATAAGTCTCTCCGTTTTTTCACTTAGTTCACGTCACCTCACACCAGTTTATGCGTCCCTGCCCGGGAACAACGTCTTACTTGCCAGGTGACAACAAACGCCGTCGCACTCTCACTGACAGTACAGTTCACTACCATCGTAAAATGCTGTGCGATACTAATCTGATGAAAAAATATCTTACCCTGTGTATTAGGCCATTTTGGGTAAAGGTGATGATACCGAGCACGCCATTTTCGTTCGAATTTTAACGTTACGAGAGAGAATGTATTGTCGGTGTTGCCAGAACTTCGCATTTCAACTGTTGAGCGTTATCGCGGGTAAGATTACAATCCTTCCGGGAAGAGATGAATACGTCTTTGGCTGCGCTGGCACACAGCAAAGTCGCTTTGGACTTGTTCGCATCCCCCCTGATAATCGGGCGAGGTGAAACCTCATCCCTTACGTAGTTTATGTTTTTCGTCCATGAAACGGTCTCTGTTTGCTCTTTATGATAATGCAGCCAGCAAGCAGGTGGTTTCGAAACCGATAAACCATCCTATCAACCCCAGCGATTCCCAGGTGGAAAAATAAGAAATGCAAGCCTCTGTTCTTCAAGCAAAATTTGAACGTATTCGAGCGAACAAATTATTCGAGACGTTTGTTATCGTCGTCATTATTGCGTCTGCATTACTGGTTGGCGCTAAGACCTACGATATGCCTGCCGGTGTCGCCACCGTCACGTTGTTTCTCGACTGGTTTATCAGCGCATTTTTTCTCACCGAAATTACCATTCGCTTCCTCGGCGAGAAGCGTAAGCGCAATTTCTTCAAGAGTTTCTGGAATTGGTTCGACACCGTCATTGTTATTGTCTCGCTCATTCCTGCGGACGATACCGAGCTGGCGCTGGTAGCACGCCTGGTCAGAGTATTTCGCGTCCTGAGGATGATATCTATCATCCCGGAGCTGCGGCTGTTGCTGGTGTCGCTGGTAAAGGCGCTGCCACAGCTTGGCTACGTTATGCTGCTGATGTTCATTATTTTCTATATTTACGCAGCGATAGGCAGCACCTTGTTTGAAAATATCAACCCGACGCTGTGGGGTGACATCACCATCTCATTGCTAACCTTGTTCCGAGTTATGACATTTGAAGACTGGACTGATGTTATGTATGAAACGATGGAAGTCTATCCGTTGAGCCCCTTCTTCTATATCAGCTTTATTTTCTTAACCGCATTTGCCTTTTTAAATATGGTTATTGGTATTGTGGTCAATGTCATGGAGCAGGAAAACGAGAAGCTCAGAAAAGAAGAGGCGGAAGAAAATAACGAGCCTACATTACAGGATGTCATGGAGGAGTTGCGGGTTATGCGACGTGAATTGCATACCATCAAGCAAGGCGGGAAAGAGAACGAGTAAGAAAAAAGGGAGTTATCAACTCCCTTTCTCTAATTATTTCATCCTTAAGTATACCGGCAGCGCGTCCTGACGACTAAGAACACCCAGGTGGACGGCTAAAATTGCCGGGATATCTGCCTGATACCTAAAGACCACGACATACTACCTGCCCAAATTGGCATCCTACCGTATCACCTGACAAAGAATACGTGCCTCATCTGTCAGGGCCATGGTTCGCTACGCACGTGGCCCTAACCTGACTGAAGCGGATCAGAGCCCGAACGTCTGCTTCATCTCTTCCAGACGTGAGATTGCTGCCTGCGACGTTAATGTACGGTCTTCCAGCTTGCGTTTCGCCAGCGCAGTCTTATCCGTCAACAGCAGTGCCTCGACGTAATTAAGAAAAACATCATCAGAGCGAATACGCTCATTGGCAATCCCTTCATACAGCGACAATGCTTTTTGTGTTTTCCCGAGGCTCATTTCGATTTGCGCAAGCGTGTCCACGATGTCCGGATTTCTGGGCTGCTGCTCAACAGCACGGGCTGCCAGCGGTTCAGCTTTTTCCAGATTACCTTCTTCAAAGTAGATATACGCAAGATTATTCAAAACCACGTAGTTATCCGGCACAAGTTCCAGCACATGCTCGTAAGCCAGCTTCGCTTTATTCCTGTCGTGGGGAATAAGACGCTCGGCATACAGCATATACACGCGGATGTCCTGCGGTTCGGCGTTAGCATGCAGTTGTAAAAACTCCAACGCCTCCTCACCCTGCCCCGCAAGCTCGTGAGCAGTGCCCAGTAACAGAGCGTTTTGCTCGTTTGGTTTCGCCTCATAGGCTGCTTGTATATGCGGAATGGCTTCCGCAGGTTTATTTTCCAGTACCAATACTCGACCGAGAATGCCGCGTACAAACGGCAGTGACTTCACATTGTCAGGCAACGGTTCAATAATGTTCCGGGCTTTCTGCGGCTCTCTGTTCATGGCGTGAAAATAAGCCTTCAACACCCGAATTTGCGAATCGGGACGTTTGTTCAGAAACGCCTCGGTTAGTGAAATCGCATCAGCAAACTTATTCTGAACATCCAGGATGAGAAGCATCCCCAATGCGGCGTTTTTGTCCTGCGGGTAAAGCTCCAGCCATTGGCTGAAATGCGCAGTTGCCTCTTTTACATCATTACTTTTCACCAAAGCCTGACCTTTAAGGTTCCAGTACGTCATTGGTGTATTTTTATCTGGCTTCACTTCGCTTAAGGTTGCCAGTGCGCTGTCCAGCTTGTCGTTTGCAAAATACATCCGCGACAATAGTATGCGCATTGCCAGGTTACCAGGGCGGGCTTTCAACCGCTGTTCAACGTGACGCACCACAGACTCTCCGCCGTTCTCCTTTTTAATGGAGTACAGCAGCGTGATGGCTTCCACGTTGTCAGGTGTGTCTTCAATAAGCGCATTGAGCACGCTAACTGCATTTTCCTGATTATCGTTGGCCAGCGCATACCGCGCCTCCAGCATCCTCACTGTTGGTGCGCTTGCGTCGACACTTTTGGCTTGTGAAAGGTAGCTTTGTGACTGCTCAAGGTTACCCTCAAGCAAGCTGATATCGGCAAGGTAAACATAGGGAAGCACGGTTTCTGGCTTGGCTTCCCTGATTTGCTCCGCCAGTGCACGGGCTTTCTCCAGCTCGCCGGTGGCAATATAGGCTGTCATCAGTGTGCGCTGAGTAGCGACGGATTCCGGCGCTTTTTCTACTGCCGCTTCCAGATTCACCAACCCACTTACGTTATTTAACGATAACTGCAATATGCCCAGACGCGCTAAATCGTCAGACGTTGTGCTGACCGTCTCAGTACGGTCGACCATTTTCTGCGCATCGACGATATTGCCTTCTCGAAGCAGTTGGAAGCCGGCTTTAGAGAACAATGCTGCGTCTTCCTGCATGCCACCCTCAACGCGGTCCAGTATGGCGGTAGCATCTTCACTCTCTCCTTGCTGGAGCAGGCTGTCAGCAAGCATTCTCAGCCCCGGATGATTGTCCGGCAGTTGCGATGCAATCATCGTCAGGTGGCGGCTGGCGGCATCAAAGTCCTGCATTTGATAGGCGCTGAATCCGGCGATGAGACGTACAACCGGATCGTTACGACCGTTCTGAATCGCTTTTTCCAGGCGCATCAGCGCGGTTTCGTAATCGCCCTCAGAAGAAGCGATAATGCCTTTGTACTGATTCAGTAGTCCGTGATCGTCATTAATTTTCAGCAGTTCATCTACGTGAGGCTTCGCGGCGTCGAGCTGTCTAAGCTCAATCAATAATGAAATCAGTGCAAAGCGGCTGGTGATATCAGACGGATAACGGTCGATATAGGCCTGATAAACCTCAACCGCTTCTTCGGGTTGCTGAAGTATCAGATAAAGTCTCGACAGCTGCATCAGCACATCTTTGTTCGACGGGGCCTGCTCTCGTAACGCCTGAGTTTGGGTCAGGGCGGTTTCATAATCTTTCTGGATAATGGATGAATAGGTGTCAATAAGACCTTTATACACCGAGGCCGTATCCAGCCCAGACAGCTCTTCCAGTAAGGCTTCAGCTTCTTCGTTTTTTTCCAGCTGCATCAGTGCCTGAAGTTTATAAAATCCCACTTCGGCTTTTTCAACCGCGGAAAGCCCGGCGGTTTTATGATCAACATCAGCAAGGGCATTTTCCGCGCCGGTTCGCTGGTAGGCCTGAGACAGCAACGGAATAACGTCTGACGCCGGCTGCCCAAGATCCATCGCCCGGTTCAGCTCCTTTTCTGCACCGGCATAATCGCCCTGTGTCAGATAAAGCTTACCCAGCTCAAATCGTGGCTGCGCAGCCTTAGGGTCAAGCTGAATGGCATTTTTATATTCGATGACGGCAGCCTGAGTATCTTCAGCGTCGATATGGGCTTTGGCTGCCTGAAGGTGTTCTTCCACCGTTTTTTCGCTGCAACCGGTAAGGCCAGTGATTACGCATGCGGCCAGTGTTGCCGAGAGCAAAGACCGTCTCATGAAGCCTGTTTTATTCATCCTGTACACCTACTAATAATTATAATTCTTGTTCCCTTTGGAGAGAGTATGCAACATTGCATGGCAACTCGTCCGTTATTCTAATATAATACAGGTTTTGCAACCTTTGCCGGCAAGTCATCCCGACGCAGCGCCCGCCTTAGCACCAGGACCCTTAATGACCACTACTGTCGAATTGACATTTAGCGACCTCAACCTACCTGAACCCATCTTACAAGCCTTAGAGAAAGTTGGCTACGAGAAACCCTCCCCAATTCAGGCAGAAAGCATTCCGTTGCTACTGCAGGGTCATGATCTGCTGGGTCAGGCACAAACCGGTACCGGCAAAACAGCCGCTTTTGCCTTGCCAATGCTGGCAAATATTGATGCCGACGAAAAAAGCCCGCAACTTCTTGTTTTAGCTCCAACCCGTGAACTGGCGATTCAGGTCGCCGAAGCGTTCCAGGTATACGCCAGTTTCAGCAAGAAAATTAAAGTATTGCCCGTGTATGGTGGCCAGTCATATGACAACCAAATTCGCCAGTTAAAGCGCGGTGTCCAGGTTGTTGTCGGCACACCTGGTCGTATTATCGACCACATAAAACGTAAAACGCTGGATTTAAGCGGCCTTAAGTTTCTGGTACTCGACGAAGCGGATGAGATGCTTCGAATGGGCTTTATTGATGACGTGGAACTGATCTTAAGCCACGCACCGGCTGAACGTCAGACTGCGCTTTTCTCTGCGACCATGCCCGGACCGATTAAGAAAATCACGCAGCGTTATTTAAAAGATCCCAAGCACGTAAAAATTGCGTCTAAAGTCAGCACGGCAAGCACCATTCGCCAGCGTTTCTGTCAGGTTGCCCAGCACCACAAACTGGAAGCACTTACCCGCATCATGGAAGTGGAACCGTTTGACGGCATGATCATCTTTGTGCGCACCAAAACGGCGACCGTTGAGCTGGCTGAAAAGCTGGCCGCACGTGGTTTTGATGTTGAACCTCTGAACGGGGATATTCCGCAGTCTGCGCGTGAGCGTACCGTAGATAAACTGAAGCAGGGCAAAATCGATATTCTGGTTGCCACCGATGTTGTAGCCCGCGGCCTGGATGTTGAGCGCGTTAGTCACGTGATTAACTTCGATATTCCATACGATACCGAGTCTTATGTTCACCGTATCGGCCGGACCGGTCGTGCAGGAAGAAGCGGCGACGCGATTCTGTTTATCTCACACCGCGAAAAACGTTTGCTTTTTGCTATTGAGAAAACCACACGTCAGACTATCGAGCAGATGCCGATCCCGTCTATCAGCGAGCTAAATGAAACCCGTCTGACGCGATTCAAACAATCTGTACTGGAAGCCACCAAAGACGACAACCTCGAATCACTGATGCCAATTGTGGACATGATTCAAAGTGAGTCTGAAGCGTCACCGGAAGTACTGATTGCCGCCCTGATTAAAGTTGCACAGGGTGATGAACCTCTGTTGCTTAAAGAAGGCGACAGACCGGACCTAAACAGCAAGCCACCACGCGATAAAGAGCGTGGCAGTCAGGGACGTGACCGTGGCGAACGCGGCGACCGTAAAGGTAAGGGCCCGCGCACGCAGCGCCGTCCTGAAGAAGGTATGCAACGCTACCGTATCGAGGTAGGTCATGCGCATGGTGCGAAACCAGGTAACATTGTTGGCGCCATTGCTAACGAGGCAAATATCAGTTCAAAGAACATTGGTGCTATCGAAATTTACGATAATTTCAGTACCGTCGATTTACCTGCCGGTATGCCAGGTGAAACACGCGACCTGTTAACCGGCACCCGCGTTGCCGGTCAGCGTCTGAACATTCGTGAATGGTCAGACACGCCGCCGAAACGCCGCGACAGCCGGGACGGAAGTCGAGACGGAAATAAGGGCGCGCGTAAGAAACGCTCATAACAACGACTCCGCCGTCTCGTTATAACTTTTTAAAATAACTTGGCGCGATAAATTGTTTTTTAACTTATAAGAATTGGCGCAAAATAGCGCCAATTCTTGTTTTAGCACGTTGATCTCATGGACTACTTTCCACTCTTTCTTGATGCCAAAAACCTTCGTTGCCTGATTGTAGGTGCCGGTGAAGTGGCTGCGCGCAAGCTTGAGTTGATCATGAAAACCCCTGCGACCGTCACGGTGGTGGCACCGTGGGTGTGCGACACGGTAAAGCAGCTGTCGGAAGATCCTAACGTCACGCTTATCGAGCGTAAATTCATCGATACCGATTTGCATCAGCAGGATATGGTATTTGTGGCCACCGATGATAATGCAGTAAATCAACACGTTCACGATCTGGCCAGAGCACAGAAAGTCCTGGTAAACGTGGTAGATAACACACCGCTTTGCCAGTTCATTACTCCTTCGATTGTGGATCGTTCACCTATCATTGTCGCGATGAGCAGCGGCGGTGTTGCTCCCGTTTTGCTTCGCTACCTGCGACAAAAACTGGAAACGGTATTACCGGCTAACCTAAGCCGGCTGGGCGCGTTTTCAGAAAAATTCCGGGAGAAAGTAAAACAGACGCTGTCCGGTGTCACCGCCCGACGTTACTTCTGGGAGGATGTGCTGGATGGCGATATTGCTGAACTGGTGGAAAAAGGTCAGGAAGATAAAGCCGACAATGCCTTTGAAATTGCACTACAGGCTGCGGCGGAGAACAACAAGCCGGAAGGCCAGGTATATCTGGTGGGTGCCGGGCCAGGTGATCCGGATCTGTTAACCTTCCGAGCACTCCGCCTTATGCAAAAAGCAGATGTCGTAGTTTATGACCGCTTAGTGTCACCGCAAATACTCGAGCTGGTTCGCCGCGACGCGGAAAAAGTGTATGTCGGTAAAGCACGCAGCAACCATACCCTTCCGCAAGAGGAAATAAACGCGCTGATGGTTCGCGAAGCGAAGAAAGGGAACCGGGTGGTGCGATTAAAAGGCGGCGACCCCTTTATTTTCGGCCGTGGTGGTGAAGAGATCCAAACACTGATAGACGCCGGTATTGGCTTTCAGGTTGTTCCGGGTATTACTGCAGCCAGTGGCGCAGCAAGTTATGCAGGGATCCCGCTGACACACCGCGATCACGCACAGTCGGTTGTGTTTACCACGGGGCATCTCAAAGACAATACGATCAACCTGAAATGGGATTCGCTGGCGCAACCTGAACAAACGCTGGTTTTTTACATGGGGCTTACCGGCCTGCCGATTATCTGCCAAAAGCTTATTGAGCACGGATTGTCCGAACACACCCCGATCGCACTGGTGCAATCCGCTACCCTTCAGAATCAGCGCGTTGTCACCGGCACGCTTGCTACAATATGTGGAAAGCAGGAAGTGGCTGAGTTACAACCTCCTACCCTGATTATTGTTGGCGGTGTTGTCACCTTGCACCCATCGCTGGACTGGTTCACGACGACCACTACCGAATAGTCCGCGCTTTAGCGGCCTTGCTGGCGCAGGTGTACTCTTCGCCATAGCGCGCCGAGACGGTGCGTACGACAAAAACTTGTACTTTCCCATAGTCTATCCATAATGAGGCTATGCAACGTTGGATTTCTCCCCGCCTGTTGCACCTGGGGCTACTTGCCACGAGTGCGCTGATGCTGTCTTTTACGACAGCGGCCCAGCAACGCCTGTTCAAACGACTTAATACTGACACGCAGTATCAGTTTGAATACGTCTGGCTGGATGAACAGGGAGAGCAGCAGGCCATTCAGTTTGCGCTAGAACGAGAAGCGCTACAGGATATTCCGCTTCAGCAAACCAGCTACCGCCCGGACATTGCTCAGCGCTACGTAGCTGTAGAGATGACCAAAGCTGCCCGGGATATCGACCCGAGGGTTGCGCGCGTTAATGTTCAGCAGCGCGGCGATGAAATTCAGGTAGGTGTGCGCGCTGCCAGTGATGCTATTATTGCGGATGTCCAGGAACAGTTAAGCAGTGCAAAAAACACCGCCTTTAACGACTATCTTGATAAGCATTACTATACAGAATACCTGACACCGCTGAATCAGGAAGCGATCAAGCCTGACCACGTACGCTACATTCGTGAAAGCACCATGGCGCTAATTCCCTTATCGCAGGCGTTTTATGAGCAACTGCAACAGAATTCAGACGCCCGCCATTACATGAACCTGTTGCTCGGCTGGGTGCAGAATATTCCCTACAATACCCTAGAAGATCGCTCTGAAAGTCATGGTTCCGGTTTCTCACCGCCATTTACGCTGTTGTCCCAGAACAAAGGTGACTGTGACAGCAAAGCGGTGCTGACCGCCTCAATTGTGCGCGCCTTTTTGCCTTCTACTCCGATGGTGCTGGTACTGCTGGAAGAACATGCGCTTCTGGGGATCGCTCTGCCGCCACGAGCAGGCGACAAAACCATAAAGCAAAACGGCATAACCTACGTGATGTTTGACCCCACAGGGCCGGCGTTACTGCCCTTTGGTAAGGTGTCACCCGATACCACGATGGCAATCGCCAACCGCCGTTATACACTTGAAACAATTCAGTAACGGTTACCTTTCAGAATAGGTAGTGGAATACCAACCGGTATTAATGTGTGCTCAGCTCAGAGAAAAAAGGAATTGCTATATTAAAAACAAAAAACGCCGCGACTATCGCGGCGCTTTTCACATTGCCTGTACGGTTTCTTAATTGCGGTTATAGCTGCTCTTCGGCAAACTCTGCCAGCCTTGAGCGCACTACGCCGTCCAGATTGATGGTCGCACTGCCAGAAAAGTCCTTAAACTTCTCCACCAGATACGTCAGACCTGAGGTAACGGCACTTAGGTAATTACTGTCAATTTGTGCAAGGTTACCACCAACAATCAGCTTGGTTCCTTCACCACAGCGGGTGATGATCGTTTTCAGCTGAGATGCGGTCAGGTTCTGCGACTCATCGAGGATCACAATGGCATTCTGAATGCTGCGACCGCGCATAAAGTTAACCGATTTATACTGGATATTGGCCTTTTCCATGATATAGCTCATCGAGCCTTTCGTGTTCTCATCATGCTTGTGCAGCACTTCCAGCGAATCGGTAATCGCCGCCAGCCATGGCAGCATTTTTTCCTCTTCGGTGCCTGGCAGGAAACCAATTGACTCGGCAATTTCAGGCGTACTGCGTGTCACGATAATTTTATCGTACATGTTTCGCTCTACCACCATTTCCAGGGCCGCCGCCAGTGCCAGTAAGGTTTTACCGCTGCCCGCAGGCCCGGTGAGGATCACAAGATCAATGTGCGGGTCTAATAACGAATGCAGCGCCAGTGCCTGCCCAATATTCTTTGGCGTAATTCCCCAGGCATGACGACCCATCAGCCTGTCGTAGCCCAAATCCAGCACTTCCAGTGACTCTTCAGTTTTTGCCTCGACAAGGCCGGCGAACTGCTTAGTATCGTCAAGCAGGAATTCATTGACGTAAGCTTCCGGCAACACAGAACGGGGCACGGTGTGAATGGTATCGCGCCCTTCTGTACGACTGTCGACACTTTTTACCTGCTCCCAGAAATTCCCCTCAAAAGTATGATACCCCTTGGAAAGATACTTGATGTCGCTGATCAGCTGATCGGTACGATAGTCTTCAACATGAGCCAGTCCCGCCCCTTTTGCTTTCAGGCGCATATTGATATCTTTGGTTACCAGCACCACTTGCTGGGGGGCGTAGGTCTTTTGCAAATGCAGGGCAACATTAATGATGCGATTATCATTCTCGTTGCTGGTAAAAACCTGCTGTGACTCAGCCATCGTGAGGTCAGTAAAAATAGACAGACATCCTGTTGGTGCGGTTTCTCCCGCCCCCATTCCTTCCATCGATACCCCTGCGAGCATATCTTCCGGTGTCGCCTCATGAAGTAAATCTTCCATCGCGCGAATCGACACGCGCGCATCGCGGGCAACATCTTTTTTACTGTCTTTGATGTAATCAAGCTCTTCAAGCACCGTCATCGGAACGACAACGTCGTGCTCTTTAAAGGATAAAAATGCGTGAGGTTCGTGTAGCAGGATGTTGGTGTCTAAGACGTAGATCTTGGTATCTGTGGATTTTTGTCGTGGCATCCGTCGCTCCAGTGTGTAAAACCAGGCCCGCCTAACTGCTGACGTGCAATCAAGAGTCTCGCTTTGGAGAGGATACCGGTCGAGTCGGACTACCACTCCGTGTCGCGTCGACTTTCAATTCCACCATAATCCAGTTTTCGTCCCTTCGCACTTTTTTTCTTAAAAATTTTTGTATCCCATGATTACTAACACGCATCTGCACTCTGCCATACGAACGACAGTTTACATTTACCTTCATTGCGGCATGATACTCAGACGCGGTTGCCAGAAAGAGAAATTACAATGGATATAGCAGGTTTACTCGTCGCAGGTATCAGCGCACTGGGTACACTTGTGCAGGCTTATTATGTCGCACGACAGGACCAACGCGCGGTAAAGAAAAGTACGCTGAGAAAAGCCGGAGAGCGTGCGGCGTCGCCGTTGAAAACCGGCACCAAAGTGGTCAGTCAAGTGATTGATGACGAGCTACTTACAGCCATGAATGCCACGCTGGCGACACACCATGAGGCGTTAATTCGAGCATTTGAAGATAGTAGCATTACCGAATCGCAACGCGCTATACGGGTCGAAGCAGCACGTACAGCGATATGTCAGACCCTTCAGCAAATCAAACATTTTAATAACCAAAATCTGCCAACCCGACGCCTGGAAAAGCTGTGGGCCTCAAACCGGTGCCATTAATTTGCTGTGCTACACTCAACAAAGCGTATTATCGCGACCGGATGCTTCAGCGTGGCAACCCGTGGTATCTGTGTTTGACGGTGACGTGAGACAACCCGCGGTTTTGCTTTTTTGATGTCATATCGTCTTTTGCGCAAGGCCATAACGGTGGATCCGGCCACGACAATCCGGAGGATGACAGGCCTTACCGGGCGAGTTGCGCCGACAACGCTTTTCACGCAGCGCTTTTCAGTTCACGTCGCAATGCGTACAATACCGCCCCCCGTTTGTCAGGTAGGTGAAATATGAGTACAGAAAAACCATTTTCGGTGGGTCAGCGCTGGTTAAGTAATACTGAGACTGAGTTGGGTCTTGGTGCGGTAATTAGTGTCGATTTCCGATCCGTCGAAATGCTGTTCCCGGCGACCGGAGAAAGCCGTATTTATACCAAGCAGGAAGCCCCACTCACGCGTCTGACATTCGAGCCCGGCGAGACGGTGAAGAGCCAGGATGGCTGGTCTTTGACCGTTTCAGAAGTGGAAGAAAATCAGGGTGTTATCATCTATCACGGTTTGCGTGAAGATACCAAAGCCGATGTGCGACTGTCCGAAACGCTGCTGGATCATCATATTCGTCTGAACCAACCGGAAAAACGGCTTTTCAATAACCAGCTGGATAAACCCAAATGGTTCGATTTGCGCCTTAACTCTCTGCGTCATCAGTATGATTACCTGCAATCAGATACGATTGGTCTGGCGGGAGCCCGCATCGAACTTATTCCGCACCAGTTGCATATTGCCTCAGAAGTGGGCAGTCGTCATGCGCCACGCGTGTTACTGGCAGACGAGGTAGGCTTGGGTAAGACCATTGAAGCTGCCCTTATTATCCACCAGCAAATCAAAACCGGCAAAGTCTCCCGTGTGCTGATAGCCGTACCTGACTCCTTGCTGCACCAATGGCTGGTTGAAATGCTGCGCCGGGTAAATCTGGCCTTTTCTATTTTTGACGAAAGTCGTTGTGAGGCGCTTGACGAGGAAGGCGGCAACCCGTTTGACAATGATCAACTGGTGCTCTGCAGCCTGGATTTACTGAGTCAGCATCCGAAACGCTTACAACAGGCGCTTGCCGCCGACTGGGATATGCTGGTAGTGGACGAGGCTCATCACCTCGCCTGGTCACCTGAAGCGCCTTCTGAAGAATATCAGTGTATTGAGGCGCTGGCTGAGAGCACACCGTCAGTACTGCTGCTAACAGCAACGCCAGACCAGCTGGGCCATGAAAGCCACTTTGCCCGCCTGCGACTGCTTGATCCTGCCCGCTTTCACGACTACAACGCCTTTTTGGAAGAGGAGTCCAGATACAGTCAGTTAGCCGATGCGGTGGCACCGCTGTTATCGGATGCAGAGCCAGACGCGAAGCAACGCAAAGCCTTAGAAGCACTGGCCCCGGATGTCATGCAGCACGCGGGCGATTTAACCGACGCAGACGCACGTGATGCTTTACTGCACCAGCTAATCGATTGCCACGGCACCGGGCGGCTGTTATTCCGTAACCGCCGGGCCAACATTGAAGGCTTTCCGCAGCGCCAGCTTGTGAGTTACCCGCTTCCGATTCCACAGGCATACGAAAGCGTTGTCACCAACACCGACTTAATTGACGCACTCTACCCTGAACGTCAGCCAGCTCTGGTATCCAGCTGGACTCAGATCGACCCGCGTGTCAGCTGGTTACTGGAGTTTCTGCCTTCGGTCAAACCGGAAAAAGTGCTGCTGATCTGTGCCAGTGCTGTCACCGCACAACAGCTCGGCGAAGTGATCCGCCAGCAAACCGGCATTCGTCACAGCGTTTTTCACGAAGGCATGAGCATAGTAGAGCGTGACAAAGCCGCCCACTACTTCTCTGAAGAAGAAGATGGTGCACAAATTCTACTGTGCAGTGAGATAGGCAGTGAAGGCCGTAACTTCCAGTTTGCTCATCATCTGGTACTTTTTGATTTGCCAATGACACCGGATTTGCTGGAGCAGCGGATTGGCCGTCTGGACCGGATAGGTCAGCAACAGGATATTCAAATTCACGTACCGTACCTGGAAGACACCGCACAGCATGTGCTTCTTGACTGGTACCACGAAGGCCTGGGTGCTTTCGAGAACACCTGTCCGACCGGTGCAGGCGTTTACGAACAGGTTCAGACGCAGTTACTTGGCGTGTGCCTGCAACCCGATGACATTATTGCCCGTGAAGAGCTGATTGAAGCCAGCCAGACCATTAATCACCAACTCAAAACCCGCCTTGAAGAAGGTCGCGACCGTCTGCTTGAATTAAATGCCTCTGGAGAAGGCCGCGTCGAAGGGTTACTGGAATCGATCATTGAGCTGGACAGCGCACAGGACCTGTCACGGTTTATGGGCCGGATGTTCGATGCGATCGGCGTTCAGCAGGAAGAACAGGGGAATGACTGTTTCCTATTGCGTCCGACAGAATCGATGGTATCGCAACTGCCTGGGCTGGATCCTGAAGGGATGACAGTGACATACAAGCGGCGCGCGGCAACGACGCTGGAGCACGTGCACTACTTAAGCTGGGACCACCCGCTGGTACACAACGCCATTGATATGATCCTCACTGACGTCAACGGCAAAGCCAGTATGGGCTTCATCAAAGAGCCCGACCTGCCCAAAGGCGCTTACTGGTTGGAAGCTCTGTTTGTGCTTGACGCCAATGCGCCCAAAAGCCTGCAACTTGGCCGCTTCCTGCCGCAAACGCCGGTACGAATTTGTCTGGATGCGCAAGGTCGCGAGGTCGACCTGGAATTTGATATCCATCGCCCTATTGGCCGGAAAATTTCGCAACAGCTCACCAAGGCGCTGCATCAGCCGTTATCGCTGCATCTTGAGACTGCGCGCAAGCTGGCGCATCAGCGCAGCAATCAGGTTCAGCATGATGCCCTAAACGCTATGCACAAAACCCTTGAAAACGATGTTCAGCGTTTACGTGACCTGCAAAAACGTAACCCGGCGGTACGTGACAGTGAAATTGAATTTATCGAACGCCAGCAACAGGCATTGGATAAAGCAATTCAGCAGGCAGATGTGCAGCTTGATGCGCTTCGTATTGTGGTGAATAACCCTTAATCACCCAAACCAGTAAGAGAGCGCAGTCATGGCAAACCCGGATTTTGTGTACCGGCCACCGCAGTCACCGTATCTGGAGATTATCTACCAGGACGACGCCATGGTGGTGCTTAACAAGCCAAGCGGCCTGCTAAGCGTGCCGGGAAAAGCTGAAGAGCACAAAGACTGCCTTATCAGTCGTGTCCAGCGGGTGTTTCCCACCGCGACGGTGGTACACCGGCTCGACATGGCCACGTCCGGCTTGATGGTTATGGCACTAACCAAAGATGCCCATCGTCATATTTCAAGGCAGTTTGAAAAACGCGAGACCCGCAAAACTTACGTTGCACGGGTTTACGGTGACGTTGAAGCACCTGAGGGTGAAATTGATTTACCGCTTATCTGCGACTGGCCGAACCGGCCAAAGCAAATGGTAGACCACGAACGGGGCAAGCCGGCACTCACCCGCTACGAAATTCTTCACTGTGCTGATGGCATTACCACCGTCGCCCTCTATCCGGTCACCGGGCGTTCACATCAGTTACGGGTACATATGCTGTCACTGGGCCACCCTATTCTTGGTGACCGGCTGTACGCCCATGATGATGCATTAGCTCTCGCCCCGCGCTTACAGCTTCACGCGCTGCGTCTGAGCCTCAGCCACCCCGTTACTGACACCCCATTGACATTTGAAAGTGCGTCCCCCTTTGCCTGAGCCTGTATGTTTGGCGTACCGCAGGCACTCCCGGCCATTAATTTATAATCCGTAACCACACCGCCCCAACGTTTGCGTTCGAAGGGCTGCAATTTTGACTACAGTTTTCGGTTCTGCAGGCGATAAAAAGTAAGGTAGCGTTATGGCAGTTCAGAGGCAGCATTGAAGCACTTTCTATTCACACTTTTTGCGCTTGTCATGTTTCTTGATCCGACAAGAAATGCGACGGCAAGCCTGCGCGTAGAAGATGTTGCCAGACAGTTTTTCCCGGAAGACTATGACACGCTGCTGGTTGGGGAAGAATCGGTTCCCATTCTGTACTCAGATTCCACGCTGCCACTTGCCCGCGGGGTTATCGTTATTCTGGTCAATGAAGGCAATCAGGCGCTAAACCTGGCGTCAGCCTGTGAGCTTGCACAACAGTTAAATGATAAAGGCTGGCATACGCTGATAAGCCCCTCGTTGCTGGTAAACGCGCGCCCCTCAGCAGCGCCGGTATCGCCTGATACTGACGAGGAGACCACTAACAACGCAGCCGCGGCGACCACTGCACTTCATCCGATGCAGGACATTTTGACCCCGGCGGTTAACTTTGAGGCGTCAACAACACAGACCACATTGCTTATGGGGGCTATCTCAAACCATATCAGCTCGCACAAAGGCTTCAGGATCGTCGTTGCCAGCGGCATGACCGCAGCGCAGATACTGAGCGCAGCGAATGAAGGTAAGATCGCGCCTCCTGACTCGCTGGTCACGCTGGTTCCATTCTGGCCACAACGGGAAATCAATGAGAATATCCCGCAACACATTGCGCAAAGCGGTTTTCCCATACTGGATATCAGTCTCCCAGAGGTAAACCAGTGGGAAGCACTGACTACTTCCGAGCGTTTGCACGCCGCCCAAACAGCGCTTAAGTTGCAGTATCGCCAGCGCCGACTTGGCTCTATGTCCACACTCACAGCCACCGGGCAGGCCGCCAACACGCCTTTTGTTAACTGGTTAAGCGGTGAGATCTACGGCTGGATCAGTCACTTAGGCTGGTAACCCACCAAATTTTAAGTCAAACTTAATCATCTCTGAAGATTTTTTTTCTAGCAAATTCATTATCCTCCGACTAATTTGTTAGAGTGACAACGCAATCACTAACAGCCCCGACTATAATAAAGTGAAGATAAGGCAAGCAGGCAGTAATCTCGTGAAAGTTGAACCCTTCATCAAACATAAGGCCCAGCAACTCTGCTTCTATCTGCGAGCATTCTGGGAGGGTGAACTCCCGTTCAGCGAATTAGAGTTGTTTTTCTGGGACACGCTGGAAGAGTGGGCACAAGTCGAATACTCACTGGAATATCCCTATACTCAGAGAGAACGCGTATTCTGGCATTTACTTCATCAGACACATTACTGGCCTGAAGAAAAACTAAAATATGACAATTACCTGGTAGAAGAACTGGCAAACTGCACGTTATATCTTGAAGGAAAAGGTATCTGCCCGTTCGACTGTATTGGTATTCGCCCCTGACACCGGTTCCGGTGGCATTATTGCTCCCTTGAAGACAACAGGACTAACAACTAATCCCCTTCTGCTGTATCACGTCTTTTCCGTTTTCAATCTTTCATGTCAGATCAGTCTCCGCACCTGGTGCTAGCAACACAAACTCTTTAACTTGCACCGGCTTTACTGAATCGCCCCGACTTCGGCAAAAACACGACTTTCGCAGCATCGCTCCATTATTCAGGAGCGCTCCCGCATAGCAACACGTTGTCTATTGTGTTCCAGGCGTTAAACAGCAATCCGCCAGGCAATCCTTTTTCGTACTCAGAGCACGTTATCAATACGACTTTGTTGCCTGCGACTCTCCGTTCACGCATTGGTTGCACCCAACGCTGATACGTGATCCAATACAGTAAATTAACCATTGGTTTTCTGTTTTGCTGCACACCTTAAAATCTTTTCGTGACCGGCGTTTGCTCAGCGTTTTTCTGTTTGGTATTTCCAGTGGTTTTCCATGGGTCATGATTGGGTCGGTCATGTCTGCCTGGTTAAAAGACGAAGGCTTGTCTCGCTCCGCCATCGGTCTGTTCGGCGCAATATTTGCGGTGTATTCGATTAACTTTTTATGGTCGCCGCTGCTCGACAGAATTAAACCGCTATGGCTGGGTCAGCGGCGCGGCTGGATAAGTCTCTTACAGCTGGGGATCGCCGTCTGCTGCGTGGTGATGTCGCAGCTTAATGCTCAGCAGGCCCTCTTTAGCATGGCGGTTACCGGGCTGATACTGGCTGTGTTCTCCGCTACGCAGGATATCGCGATTGATGCCTACCGTATTGACGTTATCAACGAGGATGAAAAAGACAAACTGTCAGCAGCATCATCACTGGCAACCGCCGGTTGGTGGACCGGTTACGGCGGGCTTGGGGCCATTCCGTTTTTCATGGCTGACAGCTCCGGCTGGTACTGGCCTGAAATCTATCTGATGCTGGCCGTAATTATGCTTGCGCTTACCGCTGCGACCTTTTTCGCAAAAGAGCCTGACGTAGACCGTGATGCAGCGCACCAGGAAGCAATTAACAGATACAATGCCATGTTGGGTGACCGCAGGCGTACCCCGATAATTAAGCTCACAAGCTGGATCATGGTGACCCTCGTGGAGCCTTTCCGCGACTTTTTCACGCGTAACGGCGTGAAAATTGCGCTGTCTATGCTGCTGTTTATCTTTCTGTTCAAAATTGGCGAAGCGTTTCTGGGCAGAATGAGTATCGTGTTTTATAAAGAAATTGGATTCAGCAACTCAGAGATAGGCAGCTTGTCCAAACTGCTTAACTGGTGGGTGACGATTGTCTTTTCGCTAATCGGCGGCATGGTAAATATTCGTTATGGCATTTACCGCGGACTGATGATAGCTGGCATCGCGATGGCGGCCTCCAACCTGATGTTTGCGTGGATGGCGCAGGCAGGTCCCAGCAAGACATTGTTTGCAGCAACGGTGATAGTCGATGGGTTTACCGCGGCATGGAGTGCCGTTGCCATGGTGGCCTTTATTTCTTTATTGTGTAACCGGGCGTTCAGCGCATCGCAATACGCATTGATGGCGTCGTTGAGCGTGGCTGGCAGAACCTTGCTGGCCTCTGGCAGCGGATTTATCGTCGACGGTCTTGACGGCAACTGGAGCGCGTTCTTTATTCTTACTGCGCTTATGGTGATCCCGAGCCTGCTGTTCTTACGCGCCATCAGGCATCATGTGATCAGGCTTGAAGCGCAGTCAACACCAAAGGTAGCAAAGGCTGAGGGCTAACCGACCTGCCCAAATGACGCTGCTGGAGAACGCACTTCCTCTGCCGTCGTGTACTGAGGAGACAGATCCATAAGGAGCCATCACGCGTGAAGCGTCTGCAGACAGGCGGAACAATTCTGCCTCAGCTCCTCATCAAAAGATGATGTTGTAAGCGCGCTTCCTGCTTGATAGCAACGCAGTAAGTAAAGTATTGGCAAACGTCGCCAAATACCTCTATCTTCTAAGGACGACGAGCAACTTTCAGGAAAACCTCCACAGACAGGCAATCTTAACAACGGCTATCAAACAATCAGTGACAGCCCTTGGGGTTGTTCAGTTTGGTCTCCCCTTTACTATCACAGCCGCTGTGTGAGGTGGTATCAGGACCGATACAATATGGATTCCAGCGACAGGCTTCGCAAAAAAATTACCCGGACTTACGCTATCGCATTAACCGTGATTGCATTGTTAATGACGGTGTTTTTCGCCTACTCTCAATTCCACTCAGCATCTAATGCCGTGCTTCCCGGCGTGATAAACAAAGCCGGTATGCAGCGCATGCTGTCGCAGCGAATTGCGTTGTTAACGTTTATGTTGGTTAACGAGTCTTCGCCTGACAAGCAAAACGTTCTTAAAAAGGAGTTAAAGCAACGTGTCGACCTGTTTTTGGAGAACCATGCGATTCTGTCTGGCGCGGCACTGTTTCACGGAGAAGCGTTATCGCTGACTCCCGAGTTGCAGCAGCATTACTTCGATGGCCTGACCTCACTGGATGTCGTAGTAAAACGCTATGCCGCCCGCGCCATGCGGATATCTGAAACACCTTCAGTTGAACTTTCGGACACGCAACTGCCTACCGCAGAGGCGACCCTGCGCTTACTGGACCGCCTGGACAGAGCCGTTTTTCTTTACGAGTCCATGCTGAGTGAGCGCCTAGAGCAGGAGCGATGGGCCGAAGCACTGGTATGGATAACATTGTTGTTAGCAATGTTAGGCGCGGTGTTTTTTCTCTTTCGCCCTCTGGAGCGGATTGTGCTTGCACAGTTTGCGGCCAAGGAAGACGCACAGAAGGCCGCAGAGCAAGAGCGCGCCAATGCAAATATGGCGCACCAGATAAAAGCAGACTTTCTGTCCAAAGTGAGTCACGAATTCCGTACTCCTATCAGCGCCATGATTGGTGCTCTGGAACTTATACCCAATATGCGCTCGAAGCAGAGTGAGCTGATACAGCAAGCCGAACAGGCGTGTTACCGCCTGTTAACCATGACCAATAATCTTGTGGACATCATCGGCGTTACCAATCAGGTACCCCTATCTGAAAAAATTCAGTTCGACCTGATTAAGCTTATGGAGGAGTGTATCGCGCCCGTCTCTGCACAATGCCGGGCGAAACAACTTGAATTCAGTATGCGTTGTCGCACCCCACTCCCTCATTACGTCAAGGGGCATCCTGTGGAGATCAGCAAGGCCCTGAAGAATGTGCTTGATAACGCAGTGAAATTTACCGAGAAAGGCTTTATTGGTGTTTCACTTGAGATTAAGGTGCTTCAGGGAGAGTTCCTGCTAACAATCTCGGTGACCGATAGTGGCATCGGTATTGATGAGGCGTATCAGGAGAAGATTTTCGAGCGCTTTTACCAGTGCGACGCGCCGTCAAACCGGCAATATCCGGGTGCAGGCATCGGGCTGACCGTTGCACTCCAGCAATTACAGAATATTGGTGGCAACATTACCCTGTCGAGTCAGATAGAGTTAGGCAGTGAATTTACCATTACCGTTCCTCTGAAGCCTGTCAAAGAAAAGCCGATACAGGCAGTCGCTAAAACCAATGCTACCTTCGCGATTATTGATGATCTTGAAATCAGCAGGCAATATCTGAGTAACCTGATACAAAGTGAGGGGTATAAAGCAGAATGTTTTAAATCTGGTTCCGAGCTTCTTGCTCAGCATGAACGCGTGCTGAGTTACACCGCAATTATCGCTGACTTCTATATGCCGGGGATCAGCGGGGTCGAGTTGGCCAGAACCGTCTCTGCAATATTTGGCGAGAAGACGCCGCCACTCATCATGATGTCAGCAACACCGGAAATCGCCAATATTATCGCCAATAGCCATATTTCAGCTTGGCAGGTTTTCCTTAAGCCTGTCGACCGCGCACGGTTTACTGATACGTTAAGGCAACTGGCGTCACCCCGTTACCAGCGCAACAGTCTGCCCAGCGGGAAACGCATTCTGGTAGTAGAAGATGAGCCTATTAATGCAGAAATTATGAATAACATGCTGAGTAATCTCGGCTATCACACCATGCTCGCACTAACTGGTGACGAGGCATTGGTGATGCTCAAAAATAACACGTTTGACCTGATATTACTGGACATAAACTTGCCCGATATGAATGGTCTGGATGTCGCCAGAGTGGCGCGCGAGTCCGGACTGGAAATCCCCATAGTGGCCGCCACTGCTAACGCTTACGAGTCCGACAAAAAAGCCTCACGGGAGGCTGGCGTACGTTATCATCTGGTGAAGCCGGTTTCGTATCAGGAGCTTAAGAATACACTGAGGCTGGCCTTATCACTGCAGCTATAAGGTGAGGTGCTGTCAGGTAATGTTATCGGTAGCGCTGACAGCGCCTGACTAATGTTGACGACGGATCCGATACTGGTTCCGGCCATTTTGCTTAGCGTCGTACAGCGCCTGATCGGCCAGCTCCAGCCATGCCATCGACGACGTGCACTCACTGCTGTACTCAGCCAGTCCCAGACTGACCGTGAAACTGATTTGCTGTCCTTCATGTTCCACTAGCGTTTCTTCGGCCTGCTTACGAATGCGTTCAGCGACCTTCTTTGCGCCCTCTTCCTGGGTATCAGTAAGGATGATGGCAAACTCCTCACCGCCGTATCGTCCTGCCAGATCGGTTTCGCGCACACAACGCTTGATCACGCTCGCCAGCGCCTGAATGACCTTATCGCCAGCCTGATGGCCGTAGGTATCGTTCACTCGTTTGAAATGATCGATATCCAGCATCATAGCGGTGATCGGCTTACTCCGGCGCTTGGCCAGTTTGAAGGTGTAGTCGAAGCGTTCCTGCCAGTAACGACGGTTATACAACCCGGTCAGGCCATCAACCCGACTCATTACTTTCAGTTCGTCGTTCAGGCGCTCAACCCGGCGTTTTCCTAACGCCTGATCGGTAACATCGTAAACCAGCATACACATTCGCTCGACTTCGCCGGTGGTAGACGTGAGCGGAAACATCGTGACGTTCTGGTACATGTAGTCAGAGTCGGAGGTAATTGGCCGGTTGCTGCCGAACCGAAACAGGTGTGCGCGCTGCTCCCATATCACAAACACCGGCGTTTTCAGTGAAAAAACCGGGTCAGCTTTGGCACGCAGCCACTGTTCGTCAATTTCCGGAAAATGACCAAATAAGGAGGTTTCACAAATACGGCTGGGCAATATACCGGAATGGTTTTCCATAAACTGATTCCAGACTTCCACTCTGAAATCTTTATCGAGCACCACGATCCCCACTTCGATAGAACTGAGCAGCTCATGTTGCCAGTGCATTCTGGCAATTTCCGAAGGCACGGTCATACGCCCTCCTCCTCTTCAACCAACCGGGAATAAATTCTTTCCATAGCTTCATCCGGGAATAACAACAACAGGTCAAAGCGAATATCACGGCTTTTTATAGCGTACCCGATTTCTACCGCCATAATTTTGTTCCAGCGCGAGACGCTGCCGTTTAGCAGGGCATCCAGGCCCTGATGGCGCCCAAGCAGAATAGGGTGTGAGTGGCTGAAGTGCACGTTGAGCTGGTCTGAGAGTGCATTTAAACACGCGCCAATCAGGATATTTGACACATCCATTAGTGCCTCAAGCTCCAGCTGCTGTGAAGCGTGAGAGGAATCATAACGCAGCAACTCGACGATATTGGCAGCGTTGGTATCATTAAAAATTACCAGCGCTTCGCCTTTTATGCCGGCGTTCATAAACCCTTTAGAAACGGCAGAAACACTCTCATTATGGTTAATTTCCGCAATGGCCATGTGCAGCTCGTTGGTTTCAATGAGATTTACATTGGGAATAGGCAGATCGATGAACTCGCCCATTAACTTCGCCAGGTTTTCACCGGCTCTTCCCATTGCCACATTGACCAGCTCGCGGTATGCATCCAGCTTGTCTTCCGTACTCGCTGATTGTTGAGATACCACCGGCTCGGCGCGCTTTTCGGCCTTGCTGTCGCCGCTGTAAATACCATATTGATTCAGCAGTAAAGTCAGCTTGTCGTTATCAATCGGCTTGCGGATGAAGTCGAGTGCCCCCATGCCTACCATTCTATCGCGCGCTTCGGGCTGCACGTCTCCGGAAACCACAATGACGAGACAGGGCAAATCCTGCTCGCGGATTATTTTCATGGTCTCGTAGCCATCCATTACCGGCATATTGAGATCCAGAAACATTATGTCGCCTTTTCCTTCCCGGATCAGGCGCAGCGCTTCTTCCCCATTCCCCGCAAAGGAAACGTCTACATCCCAGCCATCAGGAATTGACCGCGACATTTGTTTGCGCGCGAAGCTGGAATCATCGCAGATAAGTACAGGTGTTGTCATCGTCTGCCCCTAAATCGCTACAGGCGCTTTGATATGGGGGTGTGATTGATAGCCTTCCAGCGTAAAGTCGCCGAATGAAAAACCGAAGATATCTTTCACCTCCGGGTTCATTTTCATAACCGGACGCGGGTAAGGTTCGCGGGAAAGTTGTGTTTCGACCTGCTCCAGGTGATTAGAGTACAGGTGCGCATCGCCAAGCGTATGAATAAACTCACCGGGCTCAAGATCACAAACCTGTGCCACCATCATGGTAAGCAACGCATAACTGGCAATGTTGAACGGGATCCCTAAGAAAATATCACCACTTCGCTGATATAGCTGACAACTCAGTTTGCCGTTAAGTACATAGAACTGGAACATGGTATGACACGGTGGTAATGCTTGTTTCCCCATCGCGGCGTTTTCTTTGGGCGAATAACGGGTGTCGGGAAGCACTGATGGATTCCACGCGCTTACTATCAGCCGACGCGAGTCAGGGTTGGTTCTAATTTGTTCAATGACATCGCTAATCTGATCCACCGTGGTGCCGTCGCCGGCATCCCATGAGCGCCACTGATGCCCGTATACCGGACCCAGTTCACCTTCATCGGTAGCCCATTCATCCCAAATAGACACGCCGTTCTCTTTAAGATAAGAGATATTCGTTTCGCCTTTCAGAAACCACAGCAACTCGTGAATGATTGACTTCAGGTGGCATTTTTTGGTGGTCACGAGGGGAAACCCCTGTGCCAAATCAAAGCGCATCTGATAGCCAAAGACACTCAGCGTTCCGGTGCCGGTGCGGTCTTCCTTTTTCACGCCGTTATCTCTGACGTGTCGCATTAGTTGCAAATATTCTTTCATGGCGTTTGTCTATTTCGTTGTTGTTTTTGTGACAGGTTTTGCGCCCTGACGATAGGCCCGGAATAGTAACCATCCCCCCAGAGCTATCATCGGCAAACATAAAAGTTGTCCCTGGCTCAGGCCCATCTGGTATAAACCGATGTGCGCGTCAGGTTCGCGGAAATATTCTACAATGAAGCGGAAGATTCCGTAACCTAATAAAAACAGCCCACTGACAGCACCTACCGGACGCGGTCTTGCAGAATACAGCCACAAGATAATAAATAACAGGACGCCTTCAAGGGCGAACTCATACAACTGTGACGGGTGGCGCGGCTCGCCGCCTGCGCCCGGAAAAATAATAGCCCAGGGCACGTCGGTGGTTCGTCCCCATAACTCTGCATTTAAAAAATTACCAATGCGGCCTGCGCCTAAACCAATCGGAACCAACGGCGCTACAAAGTCGCCGACTTCCAGAAAGGTCGCCTTCATTCGCTTTGATTGCCAGTAGAGCGCGGCAAGCACTCCTAACAAACCGCCATGAAACGACATACCGCCGCTCCATATTTTCAGTAAATACAGCGGATTATCCAGAAACATGCCGAACTGATAAAACAGTACGTACCCCAACCGGCCACCGATAATGACCCCGACAAATCCCCAAAACAGCAAGTCACTGAGCTGTTCTTTGGACCAGTTGGTATTTTCCAGCCGTTTGTGGGCCAGCAGGTAAGCCGCAATAAAGCCGACAAGATACATCACACCGTACCAGCGCACACTCAGCGGACCGATACTAAAAATAATCGGATCAATATTGGGAAAAACCAGATAACTGCTGTCTGTCATGAATTACTCTATTCCTGAAATCATACGGATACTGACGATGACCAGTAAAATCGCCAATATCATCTTTAAAATCCGCGTGTTCGTCTTCTGACCAAGCTTCGCGCCAAGGTTCGCGGTAAACATAGAAGTTGCTACAATACCAAAAGTGGCGGGCAGGTAAACATATCCTATCGACCAATCAGGCAATCCGGCGCGGTTCCACCCGGCGATCACAAAGCTTGCTGTGCCGAAAATAGCGATAAAAAGCCCACTGATAGCGGCACAACCAATAGCATGACGCATATTAACCTGAAACCAAATCAGCATGGGAACCAGCAGCGCACCGCCGCCAATCCCCATCAGCGCACTGATTACACCGGTTATTGAGCCAGCTGCGACTAAAATAGGTCGGGTGTAGGCGAACCGGGACGCTTCACGCTTTCCAAACAGCATTTGCGCAGCAATGAGTATGACCAGCGTGGCAAAAATATTTTTTAGCAGATGGCCTGATATGTGGCTGGCAATCTGAGCGCCAACAATCGCACCTGCTGTAATTCCCAGCCCGGTGACAACCACCAGCTCCTTTTTCAGGTTCCCGAGTTTATAATGCGCGCGGGCAGACGACGCCCCGGTAAATATGATGGTAGATAACGACGTTGCTACTGCAATAGGCATGACGGTATCGGCTGACAAGGGTAAGAGATGGACCATCAGATAAGATAACGCTGGGACAATGATCAGCCCACCACCAATCCCCAGCATGCCGGCAAGTAAACCGACAACTGTCCCGATAGCCATACAGCTCAGGAAGATGATGATTGTGGGATCCATTAGCGCGTCCTTATTATTTGCCGCGTAGCGTACCACAAAGCAACGCGCAAATAATCGACTTTTCGCTATCGGATAAGCTGCTTCACTGCACTCACCAATGACAGGATCCCGGACTTTACCTGCTCGACATTGGATGAGACTGACATCACAGCCTGCTGCCCTTCTGTGGCACTCTTATCGATGTCTTCCATTTGTGAATGAATGTCGTTAATGAGCTCGGCGTTGGCACTCACCACCTTCTCGATATCCTGTGTGGCATCGCTGGCCCGTCCTGCCAGTGTGCGCACCTCGTCGGCGACAACCGCAAAACCGCGCCCAGCCTCACCCGCACGGGCGGCTTCGATAGCAGCGTTAAGTGCAAGTAAATTCGTTTGCTCTGAAATGCTTCGAATGGTACTGACAATATCGCGGATATCGGTTGCCTGTCCGGCGAGTTGTTGACTGCTGTTATTTGCCTGCGTCACCTGCCTGCGAATGGCTGCCGAAATCTGCTCGGCTATCGTGAGTGACGCTATTGCTTCATCTGTGTAACGGGAAGTTATATCTGACGTTTCTGAAGCCATTTCAATCGCATTCTGCGCCGCTCTCACTCTTTCAGTGATATCAGCAGCAAACTTAATGACTCTGTCGATTTTACCCTCGGGGTTATACACCGGGTTGTAGCTCGCTTCCAGCCAGATTTCCTGCTGCTGTCCATCGATTCTGCGATAGCGACCTGACTGGAATTTTCCACTGGCCAATAATGTCCAGAAATCCGGATTTTCGCGGTAAAATTCGTCATCGCAGAACATTCTGTGATGTTTCCCTTTGATGCCATCCAGGGTCACTTTCATGGTTCTCAAAAAGTTCGCATTGGCGTCAAGAATGTGTCCATCGGTGGTAAAGGTGATCACCGCCATTGACCTGTCCAGCGAACTAAGCAGCGCTTCATTACTTCTTGCTTTGGCGTATTCCTGGGTGATATCTGAAGCGAGTTTTATCACTCTCAACACATTGCCGCTATTATCTTTTACCGGAAAATAGGTGGCCTCAAGCCAGATCGTATCACCTGCTTTATTGCGGCGCTCGAACTGCCCTTTGAACGACTTTCCCTGTTTAAGATCATCCCAGAAATGGGCATAGTCTTTCGACGCCACCAGTGAAGGATTGCAAAACATCTTGTGGTGTTTGCCAATGACTTCATTTCGTTCGTAGCCCGTAACTTGCAGGAACATGTCATTGACATCAAGGATGATGCCATTAACATCAAACGCAATCATTCCCATGTGAGCGACAATAGCGAGGAAATTATCTGTTCTTTCGATTGTCAGAGGGTCCGGTTGCACTGCGTGCTTTGTTTTTTTGCGAAAAAGCGGCATTTCTCATTCCTTAAAAAAAGCGGCTCTTTAAAGCTAGTGGATATTTGCGAAAGACTCAAAAAAGTCATACAAATAAAAATATCTTTATACATGCTCTGGCAACATGTAAGCGGAAAATCCAGTGGACGTCGTAACTCGTTCAGGCCGTATTTTTCAGATACTCACGTAGCGTGCGCCTTTGCAGGTTTAGCTGCCGCACCTACGAAATACTCTATGCTCCGGCGCGCACTAAGCCACCCAGCCCTTTTTCCTCAAGATACTGATTGATATGCGTAAACACCTGTTCCTGTGAATCTGACGTTAACGCACAGGAAAGCAGGCTTTTGCATTCAGGCAGGCTGACATTGCGAATTAGCCAGTTTATTTTGCGAAGGTTAAATGCATTCATACTGAGTTTACGATACCCCATCCCCAGTAACAGGATTGCACCACCAGGCTCGCCGGCAATTTCACCACACACTGTCACCGGCACCTGATTTTGATTGGATTGCCTGACAATATCGTACAAAGCGCTTAGCACAGCGGGATGGTAGGCATTATACAGGCTGGCAACGCGGGTATTGTTTCGATCAACGGCCAGAAGATACTGGGTCAAATCGTTACTGCCTACTGAAAAGAAATCAACGTGGCGCGCCAGCTGTGGTAGCTGATACAGCACCGAAGGGACTTCCAGCATTATACCCAGTTTAGGCCGTACCAGTGTTTCCTGCGTAAGCTGAACCTCGTCACTGATCTCATAGAATGCCTGGTCGATAAGCCGGCGTGCTTCCAGCACTTCGCCTACGGAAGAAATCATGGGCAGCATGATCTGCAAATTCTTCATGCCGATGCTGGCGCGTAACATCGCCCGTATCTGCACCAGAAAAATTTCCGGATGGTCCAGTGTAAGACGGATCCCGCGCCATCCTAAAAACGGGTTCTCCTCGTTAATCGGAAAGTACGGTAGTGGCTTATCGCCGCCAACATCCAGGGTACGCATTGTGATAGGCAAATCCGGTGATGACTCAAGTACCTGTCGGTAAAGCTGCACCTGCTCTTTCTCTGAAGGGAAGCGCTCGCGCAGCATAAAAGGAATTTCTGTACGGTACAGTCCGATGCCATCGCCACCGGCACCAGCATGCAGCTCAACCTCGGCCGAAAGTCCGGCGTTGATATACAGCGCTACGCGGCAGCCATCTGAGGTTTCACAGGCCTTGTCGCTATCGGCGTTGATGCGCTCGGATATCGCTTTTTCTTCTTCAATAAGCTGAATAAACTCATTGCGGATATTGCGCTCTGGCGCAACAATCACTTCACCCGAATAGCCATCCAGTAAAATTTCTTTCTCTTCGAGTAGCGCCGGCGACACATTCTGACACCCCATAACCGCCGGTACACCCATAGCACGGGCCAGAATTGCCGCATGGGAGTTGTTTGAGCCGCGAATGGACAAAATACCTTTGAGCTTATCGCGCGGAAATTCAGCTAGCATGGTAGCGGTCACTTCTTGCGCCACCAGGATACTGTCGCAGGTCGCCTGTCGCTCGATAATGGTGTGACCGCGCGACTCAATAAGAATGTTGGTCAGGATCCGGTTTGATAAATCAATGATATCAATAGCCCGCTCCTGCATATACGGGTCTTCCATCGCTTCAAAGCGAGCAGCATAGGCCTCTACTACCATCTTCAGAGAAGACGCCGCATCCCACCCCTCTTTGATTTTCGCCTCGACTTCACGACCAAGGCTGTTTGCATCCAGCAAGTGATGATAAAGCTGAAATATTGACTTCACATCATCAGGTATATTTTTATCCAGCCTGTCTGAAAGATTGTCGACATGCTCGCGGGTAATTTCCACACCCTTGCGGTATATCTGAATTTCTTTTTCTGCATTGTTCGAATGGCGTACTACCCAGTCCCGCAGATCGATTTTTCGCTCCGGCGCAAACCCGAGGCCAATCGCCAGACCCGGCGAGCCAGCAATACCGCGAACATTTTTTTGTTTCGGTAGATGATCCAGCGACGTGCTGTTGGTCAGTGCACCGCGAATTTCAGCATTGGTGATTTCCAGCGCAATCTGCGCCGCCAGCGTGACCAGAAAGGCTTCTTCGTCTTCGCTGAATCGACGCATATCCTGCTGCTGCATGGTGATTACCCCCAGCACTTTTCGCTGATGGATAATCGGGGTGCCTAAAAAGGCGTTGTAGTTTTCTTCTTTAACTTCGGGGTAGTGCTTGAAGCGGGGATGCTGGTGCGCATTTTCGATATTCAGAGGTTCTTCGCGCTGACCTACAAGGCCAATCAACCCTTCGGAAAATCCGATACGCACCTGTTCGACGGCATCAGGATGCAAGCCGTCAGTGGCTTTAAGGATAAACTCCTGGTTTTCGTAATCCGCCAGGTAGATTGAGCAGGAGTTCACCTGCATGGTTTGTTTAACGCGGGTAGCCAGACGGAACAACGCTTTTTCCAGCTGCGGGATTTGGTTAATCTCCTGCACGATGCTTTTCAGCGTCGTCAGCATATTCCCTTTACCGGCGTCTTGTCCCACCTTAACCTCCTAGCCGCGCCTGCGCTTACGCTGACGTTTCGAAGTCTGATTGTGATGACGCTGATGCACAGGCATTGCGGTTCCCGCAAACTCCTTCATCACACGTCGGTAGACGTCGCGCTTAAACGAAACCACATTACGAATGGGATACCAGTAACTAACCCATCGCCAGTCATCAAACTCCGGGTGGCCGGTTTTCAGTACATCGACATCTTTTTCATTGCAGTCCAGTTGCAGTAAAAACCACTTTTGTTTTTGTCCGATACATACCGGGTTACTTCCCTGCCGAATCAACCGTTTCGGCAATTTATAGCGTAACCAGTTGCGCGTTACGCCAAGTATGGTCACGTCTTTTGGCGTTAACCCTACTTCCTCATGAAGCTCCCGATACATCGCTTGTTCTGCAGTTTCCCCTTCATCAATTCCGCCTTGAGGAAACTGCCATGAATGTTGACCATAACGCCTTGCCCAAAATACCTGACCCATTTTGTTGCAAATCACTATGCCCACATTCGCACGGAATCCGTCGGCATCTATCACGTAGACTCCCGGGCACGATAAACTTTTCTATTCTGGCATTTGACCATAAACTGCTGAGCATTCAAAGCATTAATAATTTGCCTGTAACGCGGGGGCTGTTCAGAAGCAGGATTATGGTGTTTACAATGAACACCGGATCACGCTGAAGAACACGCCAAGTATACCGTCCTCTGACAGGCAAAGCAGCCGGTTGCAGTTGCTGATATACTGCGCCGGTGCATAGTAACTAATGAGGAAAGTATGCAGCCACCACGGACGCCTCCGTCCTCCCCTGATGAACTGCTTGAGCGTTGCCATCGAATAGCTGGCCTGACGCTGGGCGATCTGGCCTCGATGGCTGACGTCGCTATTCCTGACAACCTGCAGCGTCATAAAGGCTGGCCGGGCATGCTGCTGGAATTATGGCTGGGGGCCACGGCAGGGTCAAAGCCACAGCAGGACTTCCCGGAACTAGGCATTGAACTGAAAACCATTCCAATTGATGCCGCGTTAAAGCCGCTTGAGACAACGTATGTCTGCTTTGCGCCGCTTTTGCCTCAGCCCGGTGTCACCTGGCAAACCTCCAGTGTACGTAATAAATTGCAAATGGTGCTGTGGCTTCCGCTTGAAGGTGACCGGCAAATTCCACTGGCACAACGCCGTGTTGCGACAGGATTTTTCTGGACCCCCTCAGCAGAGGAAGACCGGTTATTGCAACAGGACTGGGAGGAGCTGACCGAACTTATCCTGTTAGGCAACGTGGAGGCGATTACCGCGCGCCATGGTAACGCGCTGCACATTCGTCCTAAAGCTGCCAATGGCAGCGTGTTAACTGACGCGCTGGATGAAGAGGGTAATCGAATTAAAACCCGTCCGCGCGGATTCTATTTGCGAAAGACGTTTACTCAGGACATCCTGGCCCGTGAGTTTTATGATAGTTAACTGTGCGCCCTATAGTTGCCACGACATACATGCCTGTTAGCACCAATACCCGGTTTATCATCTTCTCTTTTTGCCCTCCGGCACCTTATATCAAACTGTAGTGATATGCCCTTAAACACAACGCCTAGTCGGCTTGTTTCAGACTGCAGCGGGTGTTCAGAAGCCTGATGAATATTCCTTGTTGACCTGAATCAAGACTTATCCATATTCACTTTGCCAGCATAAACCTGTGCTCTTAACATTGCCTGTGATATCTGCAAACCATCCTTATCACAGGAGCGAAGCCATGGCGTTAACCATTACTGATGAATGCATCAACTGCGATTTATGTGTTGATGAGTGTCCGAATACCGCCATTTTTGCCGGTAATGACGTTTATGAAATCAACCCCGATCGGTGCACTGAGTGTATCGGCCATTACGACTCGCCAAGCTGTGTAGGCGTATGTCCGGTAGAGTGTATTGTGCCTGACCCAAAACGCAGAGAGTCACTGGACCAACTGGCAGAGAAGTACGCCGCATTGTGCGCCTGATAGTCAACGGCAGATCGGCGATAGTAATGCCAGCGGAAGGTTACAAAAACAGGCAAAAGAGCGCTAATCAGGCGGTTTTCGTCCCTGTCTGATTGTCTTTTGCATATTTAACCAGCGCGTCGCTAAGCACCGTACCGGAGGGGATCCCCAAACGCTTTGACACAGCAGAAATGCTGGTGTCAGTGCGCAGCAATATGTTTTTTGCATACTCCAGACGGTAGCTGAATACCCACACTCTGAAGGTTTTTTGTCTGAGCAATCGCAGTGATATGGCCAGTAACGTAGGATCCGTCTCTGCGTAGACACAAAACTGCTTCAACGTCAGGCCCAGCTTTTTGTAGAGCTTTTTATCGATAATAACCTGCTCTGCCCGTTGCAGGGTTTCACGCATTTCCTGTTGCTGAGCGCTGCAGGCTTCCAGTCTTTCGTAATCCAGCGGGCTGGGAGACGTTTTTCTTGGCGTTGTCAGCCCAGCCAGCAACAATAAGGTTACCAACGCCATCAACATATGCAGCAGCGATTGCCAGAACGCTACCGGGAAGAAGCCAAACGCCGCGGCAGTGACCAGGAGAATACTGACGAAACTCATACCAACAGTGGTCCCGGCAACTCCAGCCATTCGTCGGATACGATATTGCGCGGTGTCTACAACCTGCTCTGCCAGATAGCGGTGATAATGCTGAATAAGCTCAGCGATGAGAATGCTATAAAGCAGAACGGAAAAGCCGGCCAGCAGATTTACCGAATACACCGGCCACCACGTGAGCGGCGCGCCGGTGGGCGAACCGTCGAACCAGGTCTGGCGAAGCGCAACAGGAATAAAGACCAGGGTTGACTGCAGCAAGGCAATTGCCAGCACCGGTGCCCAGAGGCGGCGACGATATGTCGGTTTATCAACAACCAGCAGCTTGGTTGCCCGATAGCAACAGGCAAGCAGCACTGGGGCAACAAAGTCAGACGCTCCGAGCGCCCAGGCCATACCGAAAGATTCTGTGTACTTAAGCCACTCATCAAGAATGAGAAAGGGCCAGAGCAACAGTGCAATCAATATCCAGTTTCTGCCCGGCAGCTTTTCATGCGTGGCCCAGAACTTGATCACCAACACGCCCCAGAAGGCAGACGACGCCATTAGTGAGTAAGTATATATCAACGACAACGAAGTCATCTTGCGCCTTAAATAGTTGCGGTTAATGTTTACCAGTAAACGTCGCCACGCATTGCAACCTGTCGCGTCCGTTCCATCACTTTCAGCAAACTTTGGGTCTTTTCATCAACCCACGCCTCCAGCTCATCCTCTGCTTCCGGCTCGGCTTCTTTAAGCGTGTGTCTGAGCATCAGCAGCGCGCGAAGCTCATCAATACCGGTCAGCAGATCAAGCCACGGTGCCCGAAAGGTTCCCTGTTCTTCTACGAATAAATCGGCGAGCAAAAAGCCGTTCCACAGTGTCTGGCGCAACAAAATCTCGATTGCCGTGTAGTTCGCCGCCGCCATGTCACGATTAACCGGCATACTCTGTTGTACCGTTTGCCACCCCTGTGACAACCACCCCTTGGCGTGTTCCATAACCGGCATGTCATATCCTTTAGCTTCTTTCCGCCAGGGCCGGTTATGCAGAATGGCAGAAGCCGACAACTTCGCCGATGTGGCAGTGGTTTCGAAAAACAGATTTTCAGGGTTATGGGCCTGTAGTAATCCGGCTTTTCGTCCTTGCAGGTAACTTAACAATGAGGGGTGGCGTGCCAGGTTTTTATTGAACAGGCTCTTTTTCGACAATAAATACCGCAGGCTTTGTAAATCGTCCTGCCACAACCATTCCTGTGCATAATTCAGTAACTGTTTATGCAGTGACAGCATTGCCGGGCACTGCAATACCGGCAGATACAGCGATACGCTTTGCAGCATCAGACGCAGGCTCTTGGCCACTTCGGCCAGCATCTTAATTGAGCCTGTTTCCATAAACAGGTGTTCGTGACGCTGCCAGTGCGCCAGCGCACAGCGCATCGCAGTGGCGAACGCTTCTTCTGTACTGCAGTTTCTGTCCAGTGGTAAAAACGCAGGCAATGATGTCACCTGAGCCTGAATACCATGCAATAACTGATAGCCCTGGGCCGCTTTTGAAACATCGCTTAAGCGAACCGGTAGCACCTCGTTGATAATGCGGGCAATGGTAAAGACCATCCCTACATCACCGGACTTCAACTCCAGTTCAATTTCGTGAATAGGAGACTGTGCTTTGCCTGTGGTCACTTCCCCCTCATCAAGCACCAGCTCAATAACGGTGTTTTCAACCTGGATATCGAACGCCGTCCGCGTGAAATGGGTGCTGAACTGACGTTCAAGACGCCCGGCAAGTTGTTTGATATTTAAATCCTGCGGCCAGACAGACGCGTCGAACAGTGTCAGATCGGGTTCATCTTTTGACAACGCAACGTTGTGCTCGGCGCGCTCATGCAACCCGCCACTCACTTTTCCGTGGGTTTTCAGAGTTTGCTCAAACTCGCCATTGTTACCCCGCACGCGAAAGCCCATCTTGCGCGCCTGAAACTCATGTTCCTGGGTATCGTAATAATCATTCTGTAAGCGCATTTCCGTCGCTTTGGAAACGCCCATCCCCTGCTGCTGCAGTGCCGGAATGACTTTCTCCATGAATGGCGCTAAAACACTCTGGCGAGTGACAAATTTTAATTCAATTTCAGCCATGAAATATGTAAATAAAGGGAGTTGTCCACACCTTACCCCCGTCCACCGCTTTGTGCAACGACCTCTCACTGTCAGAGAACGCCACTGGACAGGATTTAACCGAGGGTAAGTGACTGTGTCAGTTTGAAAGAGAAAAACTGGCCTGCAATGCGTTACGATTGTTTTCGTCGCCCTAAAATACGGACGATGTTCCGCAAATTTTCTATGCTTCCATGCGCAGCGCAACAACCCGGACTTGCCTTTACCCGATGCAAGCCATACCATCTCTTATGTTTTTTATCAGCGTATGGAATGAATATGATTCGCAGGTGGTTATCGGTCGCACTCATCGCAGTGTCCTTCCAAAGCTTCGGCTTGCAGGATACGGCAGATATCGAGGCGTCCTCTTCACACTACATCCGGGATGATCTTTTCGTCTTCTTGCATGCCGGTCCCGGACGTAATTACCGCATTTTAGGCTCCATTGAAGCCGGCACTCCCATTACTCTTCTCGATACCAACCGGGAAGAAGAGTTCAGTCAGGTAAAAGATGATGAAGGCAGAACCGGCTGGGTAGAGACCCGGTATGTCAGCAACACCATTTCAATGGCAGAACAGCTTCCCTTGCTAAGCGAACAGCTGGCTGACAGTCAGACAAGCCTGCAAGCCGTACGAAATGAAAATACCCAGCTTCGACAACAGCTGAGTGAGGCACGTCAGACCGTGGCCCAACTCACACAGCAAACTGAAGAGCAAGCTCGTGAGGTAACGGCCTTATCAGCAAAAATTGAACGGGCAGATCAGGATGAACTGGTTCGCTGGTTCACCCGCGGTGGCCTGGTCGCCGGTGCCGGTATCTTACTGGGAGTGATTCTTACGTATCTGCCTAAGAAGCGTAAACGCAGCGATCAGTGGATGTAACCGCGCTACTCTGCCGTACAAGATTATTCAGCCAGCAATATTGCTGGCTTTTTTATGTCAGACAACCGGCAACAGGCAGCGGCGCTAAGTGCACCGGGCTATCACTAAATCAGCAAAACCCTGGGCCAACGGTTTAGTGACTCCTGCGATGCAGCGCATTAATACCGCCTTAATACCGCCTTCAATGAAGCAACCACCTGACACTAGGGCTGGCCATAACGATAGCAAGCAGTGCGCTTTTACCAACATTGTATTCTTTAACTATTCGCATAAAAAAGCCCCGCGGTTAAGCAGGGCGTTGTATCGAGAATCACTGGTGCTGCGTCGTCATGCGACACAGCGCCCCTACGGTGAGTTACTCGTCATCTTCCACCAGCGTCATCAGCGATGTGTTACCGCCTGATGCCGTAGTATCAATACTGATGGTTTTTTCTGTCATCAGTCGCTGTATCAGCTTGTCGTTATACTCGGTAGTAATAACCGGTAAAATCGCACCTTCGCGTGATGACAGCATCGCCGTAATACGGGCAGTACGTTCCGTACTGGAATCCACAACCACACCGGCCAGATTTTTATCCATCAGTAACGCATCAAAGTGCGACAGCTTGGCAACCTGGAACACACCTTTCGGCGCACCGGTGGATTCGAAGTTCTGCTGGAACTGCAGGGCTTCTTCGTAAAACTCTTCTGAAACCACAGAAACCACAACGTTACCGGTAGCCAGTGCAGTCACTATCGACAACGTCCAGTATTCAAACGTAACGTCTTTATCGGCGAAACATACCAGCGCACCGCGAGGTTCAAGGTAAAGCTTGTTAGACTCACCTGTTGGGCCTGGCAGTTCCGTTGGTTTTGCCAGCCGGCGCTCAATCGAGGTCAGTTGCTGTCGAGACGTCGCCAGTGTCCGGTTAAGGTCATCGGCAAGCTCTTCGACAATGTCGACTTTGGCAATTTTTGCCAGCAGCTGACGCACCATTGAGATGCGATCGTTAAGCGCTTTATGCCGCCACTCGGCCTCGACCTTCATGGCTTTTTCCATAATGGACGCAGCTTCGCCGGATACTTTCTCGTCACCAATCAGCGCAGCATCTTCTGCATCGACATCTTCTACTTTTGACGGCTTCGGCGTTGCACGCTCCATCATCAGACGCGTCAGGTAGTTCGGGCCACCCGCTTTCGGTCCGGTACCAGACAGGCCGCGTCCGCCAAACGGTTGCACGCCAACAATCGCACCAATCATATTGCGGTTGATATAGACGTTACCCGCACGGCTTTTCGCTGCCAGCTCGTGACCGCGCTCTTCAATGCGTGAATGCACACCCATCGTCAGACCGTACCCTGTACCGTTAATTTGATTCAGTACATCTTCCAGTTGCTTGGACTTAAAGCGCACGATATGTACAACCGGTCCAAACACTTCTTTCTCCAACACATTGATGTTATCAATCTCGTAAAGCGTTGGCGGGAAGTATGTACCTTCTTCGGCCACTTCCGGCAGCGCTGCGCGATACAGCAACTTGCCTTTGTCTTCCATGTACTTTTCATGGTCCGTCAGTGACTTATGCGCTTTACCATCGATGACCGGGCCAATGTCAGTGAAGAGGTAAGCGGGATCGCCCACTTTCAGCTCTTTCATTGCACCAATTAACATCTCGGTAAGCTTATCGGCTATTTCATCCTGCACAAACAACACACGAAGTGCAGAACAACGTTGACCCGCGCTCTGGAAACCAGAGTGAACAACATCATCCACCACCTGCTCAGGCAATGCGGTTGAATCGACAATCATGCAGTTCTGACCGCCGGTTTCGGCAATCAACGGCACCTGCTCGCCCCCACGGTTGGCCAGTGTTTGCGAGATCAGTGTGCCGGTCTGCGTTGAGCCGGTAAACATAACGGCTTTGATGCGCTCATCAGGCAAAAGCGTTTCGCCAACACCTTTCCCGGGAGAGATAATAAGTTGCAGTGCGTCTTCCGGCAGACCTACTGAGTGCATAATATCGATAGCACGCTTGGCAATGATACTGGTTTGCTCAGCCGGTTTTGCCAGCACAGTATTCCCTGTAACCAGCGCTGCTGCGACCTGTCCCATAAAGATGGCCAGCGGGAAGTTCCACGGGCTGATACACAGCGTGACGCCACGAGGCAATAAGCGCTGATCTTCTGCAAGCTCTTGTCCGCGCACCGCATAATAGCGACAGAAGTCTACGGCTTCGCGCACTTCATCAATGCTGTCCTGCGCCACTTTACCGGCCTCGCGCACACAGATGGCGATGAGCTCAGCCATATGACGCTCCAGTGCATCGGCAGTGCGGTTAAGAATTTCAGCACGCTCTTCTACCGGTCGTTTAGACCATGCCTGGAAGCCATCGCTGACCTTATCAAGCGATGCCAGCATTTCATCCTGTGTGGTATAAACGTGGTAACCCACAATATCGCTGTGATTTGACGGGCTTCTCACGGCCGTGCCACCTTCAGGTATTTCACTTTCATCTACCCGATAAAAGTCTTTCCAGCGTGACAATTCATGTTGCAGAGCATGGACCGCGTTAACATCAGTAAGATCAAGACCGCGAGAGTTGTCCCGCTCCGGCGCGTATAATCCGCGCGGTGTTTTGATTAGCTTGTTATAACGCACTTTCAGACGCTGGGTCTTTTCAACCGGATCTTCAAGCAGCGACTCAACCGGCTTTTCATCATCCACAATCGCGTTAACAAAAGAGGAGTTTGCACCGTTTTCCAGCAGACGACGAACCAGGTAGGCCAGCAAATCTTCGTGCTCACCTACCGGCGCATACACGCGGCACTGAATTTTGTCTTCGGTTACGACCTGATCATACAAGGTATCGCCCATCCCGTGCAGACACTGGAACTCGAACCCTTCTTTGTCGTCACCGGCAAGCTCAATAATCACTGATGCACTGTAGGCATTGTGCGTAGCAAACTGCGGATAAATCGTGTCGCGATAGTCCAGCAGACGGTTGGCACACGCGTGATAGGACACATCGGTGGATGATTTACGGGTAAATACCGGAAACTCTTCAAGCCCCGCCTGTTGCGTCAGCTTTATTTCTGTATCCCAGTAAGCACCTTTTACCAGGCGAACCATCATGGTTCTGCCGACACGGATCGTCAACTCCCGCAACCACTCAATAACGTGAATAGCTCGCTTCTGATACGCCTGAACTGCCAGTCCAAAGCCTGTCCAGCCATCCAGATCTTCGTCAGAGAATACTTCTTCGATAATGTCCAGTGACAAGTCCAGGCGGTCAGCTTCCTCGGCATCAACGGTCAGGCCAATATCGTACTCTTTGGCCATCATGCACAAATCTTTAAGACGCTTTGGAATTTCTTCCATTGCCCGCTCACGCTGCAAAAACTCAAACCGTGGGTGAATGGCGGACAGCTTCACCGAAATGCCGGGTGACCGTTTAGGACCTCGGCCCTTTGCCGCTTTACCAATCTCTTTTATCGCTTTTACATAAGCGTCGTAATAGCGGTCAGCGTCTTTCATAGTGCGGGCACCTTCGCCCAGCATGTCGTACGAATAGACGTAACCTTTCTTTTCTTTCTCTTCCGCGCGTTTCACCGCATCTTCAATGGTTTCACCCATGACAAACTGACGGCCCATCACGCGCATAGCAATATTCATGGCACGACGAATAACCGGTTCACCCAGGCGGCCCAGTGTCTGTTTCAGCAGGCCAAACTGCTCTTTTTTGCGCTTGTCGGCATAGTTCACCATATTACCGGTAAGCAGCAGGCCCCATGCTGAGGCGTTCACGAAAAGAGATTCTGAATTACCAAGATGCGGCGTCCATTGTCCTTTAGACAACTTATCGCGAATAAGCTCATCCTGGGTTTCCTGATCAGGCACCCGCAGCAGCGCTTCTGCCAGACACATCAGCACCACACCTTCGGCGGTAGACAATGAGTATTCGTGTAGTAAAGCATCGACTCCACCATGACCTTCCTGGTCACGGCGAATTTTTAACACCATCTTTCTGGCGCGTTCCCACGCCCGGCTGCGGGCGCGTGGGTTGACCTCTGCAATTGGCAGGATCTGGTCAATCGCTACCGACTCGCTGATTCTGTAATAATCGCGAATGCGCTGGCGTAAGGGAGTCGTTGTATAAAGATCGTCGTTAGTGAGCATTGCAACCCTTATGAATTAAAACTGGAAAAACAAAAAACCTTTGTATGAAAAATCTTCAGTACCGCCACATTGGCGATGATATCGGCAAATAGCAAGTAAAGTCGAAGTCGCTTACGTATTGCGTCTGATTCTCTTTATAACTACCTGTACCTGCAGAAGATCACGATAGCGCTGATCCGGCGCGGATACTAGCACACCCCTAACATCCGCAAACCCCTTTTGTGTCAACTTTTGCGGGCAGTTTAAGATTTTGCAAAAGATCGTTTTTTTGATCCGGCATTCGTCGCTGAAAAAGGGAAAATAAACGCAAACAACGCCTTTTTAAAAATTCTTACTACACTGTTAAGTGGTATGTCCGTTAAAAGCCCGAAGGCAACGGGTTACAACATTATATATTAACGTCGGGCGCAACCTGAGGTTAACGACAATGCTGCCGTGGTCAAACCTGGTTAAATTTTGCTCGAACAACAAGTGCCGCGCACTACAGTGTAATGTGCCGCAGAACGATAACGTAATGGGCTTCAATGCCGATAACATGTTTTGACATTATCAATTGCCTGCCGAGGCAACGTGTTTCTGGCTGGCGATGATATCGTGCACAGCAAAGCCAACAACTGGTGAGGGCGCATCGATGCGTCCGTAAGCTTGGCGAGTTACGTGCAATTACTATTTTGTGTCAGTTAACAACAATAAAAGAGAGGTATGGCATGCTTTGGTTGCGCCGTTTCAGCCTGACTCAGCGACTCGCTTTCATCACCCTGTTGATGGCAATTATTCTGACTTTGCTCACTATTTTAGCGCTTAATCGCCATCATAACGCGTTGCGTCAGCAAGCTTTCAATGAAAATCAGCACCTGGTAGAAACCGCATACAGCGTCGCAGCTGCGTTTGCTGAACGTGTATCATCCGGCCAGTTGTCGGTGGATGAGGCAAAAGCCCGTGCACTGGAGACTATCGCCACGCTTCGTTACGACGAAAACAACTATTTCTGGGTACAGGACGATTTACCCAGTATGGTAATGCACCCTATGCGACCGGACTTAGACGGTCAGGATCTACGAAACTTTGAAGATGCCAACGGGAAGCGCTTTTTCTCTGAAATGAGAGACGTAGTGCAACAACAGGGGGAAGGATTTGTCGAATACGTCTGGCCCCTGCCGGGCGAAACCGAGCCGACGGAAAAAATCTCCTATGTTAAAAGTTTTAAACCCTGGGGCTGGACTATCGGTTCCGGCATTTACTTAACCCGTCTTGACGCCGAATACGCCAATCTCAGAAACTTGTTTATTGCTGCCAGCATCGCCAGCATCCTGCTTGTGGCAGGCTTGGTGGCATTGATTGGTGGCAGCGTAGTTCGCCCCGTTCAGCAGGTCACGGAAAGTATGAAAGACATCGCGAAAGGCGAAGGCGATCTTACCCGGGCCTTGCCGGAGGATGGCGCTGACGAGATGACGCGACTGGCCCGCTACTTTAATGAGTACACCGAAAAGATGCGCCAGTCTCTCATCGCCGTGCGCCGTACTCTCTCCCAGGTCACTGAACAGGCCAATCAGCTAGATAAAGCAAGCAGCGCAAGCAATGCTCAGTCACAATCCCAGAGTCAGAACACCTTACAGGTTGCCGCTGCGATGGAACAAATGACGACGCAAATACAGGACGTTTCGCAACATGCCGAAACCGCGAATCACTCTACAGAAGAAGCCCGGAATCATATACGGCAAGCTGCCAAGGTGGTGGAAGTCGCAGTCAGTGATATGCGGGATTTAAGCACAGAAATTGAATCGGTAAACAGTGTGGTAGATGCGCTGGCCAGTCAATCGCAAAGTATAGGCTCGGTGCTGGACGTGATCAGGGGCATTGCTGAACAAACCAATCTGCTTGCACTGAACGCTGCCATTGAAGCCGCTCGCGCCGGCGAGCAAGGCAGAGGTTTCGCTGTGGTGGCAGATGAAGTGCGCACACTGGCCAGCCGCACCGGGCAGAGCACAGATGAAATCCAGGTTATGATTGAAAAACTGCAAAGTGGTGCCAGTGCCGCAGTTACCGCAGTGAAAACCAGTCAGGAGGCCGCTGTCGGAACCAGTGATAAAACCTCACATGCGAATCAGAGTCTGCAACAGGCCGACACGCTCATGAATGATATTGTGTCGATGAACAGTGAAATTGCCATTGCCACCGAACAACAGGCTGAAGCGGCGAAAGAGGTGAATATGCGGATCAATGACTTGTCCGGTTCCGCAGACCAGAGCCTGGCGTCCTCTCAGGAACTGGCCAGCACCAGTGAAATGCTGCGCAAAAGTTGCGAGGCACTCAAAGCCATCACGGATGGATTTAAACTGGAGCGTTAACTATAAGGGGGAACACGCGGCCACCCGACGTCTGTGCATCCCCTGATTTTCTGGCTTATATTGTTATCGCGTTTTCGCAAAAGTGATCAGTTTTTTTGTGCCGGTGGTATACCGGAAAAGGGTAACGCTGTACTGGCACAAGGCTTTATCATAGACTAATCGCTGTTCTTATGGGATTCGCTTTCCGGCCATATTGACAGGGCAACGCTGAAACCAGGCTGATCAGACACACGCTGAACGGCAGTCTCTTTCGCAAGTTCCCAGCGCCGGCTTCGTGTCATACAACACTCACCGTAGAAGAGTGATCGCCTGCGAAAGGTATCCACCTGAATAGATTGGCGTCCCTGAGTGTAAATAACCGCATGATAAATTGCGTCAGTTCCCATAAGCGTCAGTATCAACAGATTGCGTGGTCTACAAGGAGTGAAGGTATGAGCAGTAAGGGTTTTCGTCGTCGCTATATTGTACTGGCGGCACTGGTGCTGATTATTCTTGGTTATTGGATTTTTGCCAATACCATTATTAAAAGCATTCTTGAGTCAAAGCTTTCAGAGTCTTATGGCGCAGAAGTCGATATCGCAGAATTCGATCACAGCCTGTTTCCGGTTGAAGTAGAAATGCATGGCATCGGGCTGACAGACGCGGTTCACCCTGAACGCAATCAGGTGCTTATTGGCACCGCTCAGGCCGACGTAGAGCTCATGCCACTGCTATCAAACCGCGTGATTGTGAACAACCTGAAGTTACTTGAGGTGCAGTTCGATCAGCCGCGGGAAACGCCGGGCGAAGTCTATCGACAGCCAACCAATTCACTTTCGTTCGATGAAATTAAAGCTAAAGCAAAAGAAGCCGTGCCATCGGTGGATGAATTGCTTGCCCGTAATCCGCTGAAAACCAGCGCGGCGATTGAAGAGGCGCAACAGACCTACTCTCAGTATTCAGAAGGCCTTAAATCTGATTACGAGTCACTGCCTGATAAAGAAAGGCTGGAGCATTACAAAACTCAGATTAATCAGCTAAAGGAAACCGATTACAAAGATCCTCAGGCATTACTTCAGGCCAAAGAAACGCTGGATAAACTGAAAGAAGAAATTCGTCAGGATAAAGCGCTTATTGGTAACTTTACTGAGAAAGCCAAAGAGGCCAAAACCGCGCTGGCGGGCAGTGTAGAAGCGCTCAAAAATGCTCCTAAACAAGATTATGATTTACTTAAGGGCGTCATTGCCGGCGATCAGGCTGCACTTGAGCAGGTAACCCAGTTTGTATTTGGTGATAAAGCGGCAGAATATACCGGTTACCTGATGTCAGCAGTAGAAATCGTTCTTCCATTGCTACAGGGTGAGGAAGGTGAGCAACAGGAAAGTGGCGACCTGCCTTCTGTTCTTGTTCGTCAGGCTGACGTCTCAGTGAAATGGAAAGAAGAATCTATCACCAGTGTCTGGAAAAATATCACCAATACCCATCCGATTGTTGGCGAGCCGACCACATTTACTATTGCCGCGGCAGGTGAGTTGTTGAAACAGTTTGAGTCGAGCGGTCAGTTCTGGATAGATAATGACGGTGTTGATGCCAGCCAGCAATGGTCGCTGGCCGGGGTGAATTTATCTGATATTCCGTTTAGCCAGAATGAAAAGCTGAATGCCACGCTCAATCGCGCTTTGATGCAGACAACCGGTTCGATGACAGTAGAAAACAACCTGTTATCCGGCAACGGTACCGTGAACCTCCTTGAGCTGGCGATGCAGGCTACCGGTAGCAATGATATTACCACCGCCATTGCCAAGGCATTACAAAGCTTATCCAGCCTGACGATGGACATGGATTTATCCGGGACGCTATCAGACCCTGATTTTGGCATCAGCTCGGATCTTGATAATCAACTGGCGCAGATGGCACTGTCGCAACTGACTGCCTCGCAACAGGATAAACTGGATGAACTTAACGCTAAGCTCAATGCCATGGTTGCCGAGCAACAGGACGCAGCATCCGGCCAGCTTGTTGACATTACTACCATGCTAAATGCGGCTCAGGGCGACACAGCACAGTTGGATGAATTGCTCAAAGCCCAGTTATCCAGCGTTGTCGACCAACAGAAAAACAAGTTGCTGGATAAGCTCAAAGGTAAGCTTGGCAACAGTAACTAAATCAGGCTCGTGCTTCACAAGTGCCCGGCCCCTGTCTTACGGCCCGGGCGCCGGAGCACGCGGTGACAGCGAGAATAACAATGCATTTCCAATGTATTTCAGGTTTTATTTGCATGCGATAGCGTGTTTCCTGCCACCCTTGAAGAGCGGATCCTTAACCGTCCCTTCCCTTACCCTTTGCAATACAGCGCTGGCACGGCATAATAAGTCACAATTCAGGCGCGGCCATGGGCTTCGTCTTTCGTCCTTGTTGGCGATAACTCCGAATCAAATAACGACAGGTGATAGCCGTGTGGCAAGATAGATGGGTTACCATTGTATTACTGCTCTTGCTGGGTTTGCTGCAATACCGCTTATGGACAGGTAAAAACAGTATCCCGGACTATCTCGCGCGCGAACAGGAAGTCCACAAACAATCTCTTCAGAATGCCAATCTGGCGCAGCGGAATGCATTGCTGCAAGCGGATATCAACGACTTAAAAATCGGTCTTGAGGCGATTGAAGAGCGTGCTCGTAACGAACTGGGACTGATCAAAGAAGGGGAAACCTTCTATCGCATCCTGCCGGCTGACAATGACTAAAATCAATTAATGAAAAGATCCCCCCGAATTATCGCGGTTGTTCCTGCAGCCGGCGTTGGCAGCCGCATGCAGGCAGATCGCCCCAAGCAGTATCTGTCACTGGCTGGCAAAACGATTATCGAACATACACTGGAAGCGCTTATTCGTCACCCGGCTATCGACCGGGTTGTCGTAGCACTCAGCCCCGGCGATCCATACTTTCCCACATTGCCAGTTGCCCAAGCCAACTGGCTGACGATCGTTGACGGCGGAAACGAGCGTGCCGACTCGGTACTCAGTGCGCTTAAGCAACTACCTGATGATTGCTGGGCAATGGTGCACGATGCAGCCCGTCCGTGCGTAAGTCACGCTGATATCGATAAATTGCTTGGCGTGATTGATCAGCGCGACGTTGCCGGCGGCATTCTGGCAACCCCGGTAAGAGACACCATGAAGCGCGCAGTAAGCCAGTCGCACACTATTTCACATACAGAGAGCCGCGACGATTTATGGCATGCACTGACACCACAGTTGTTTCCTGCGGCGCTGCTCAGAGAGGCGGTGACCAGCTCACTGTCTCAGGGGCACCCCGTCACAGACGAAGCATCGGCGATGGAAATGGCCGGATTTAAGGTCGCATTGATCGATGCCAACCCTGCCAACATAAAAATAACCCGCCCGGCGGATATGCCGTTGGCCGGATTTTATTTAGAACGTTTAGCAAAAGAGGATCAGGACACGGTATGCGAATAGGACACGGATTCGATGTACACAAGTTCGGTGGTGATGGTCCCATCATTATCGGCGGCGTAGAAATTGAGTACGAGCAGGGCCTGGTGGCCCACTCTGATGGCGACGTATTGCTTCATGCATTGTGTGACGCCATTTTAGGAGCAGCTGCCCTTGGCGACATCGGCGAACATTTCCCGGATACTGACAGTGCCTATGCGGGTGCCAATTCACGTGAATTACTCAAGCACGTGATGTTACAGGTAGAAAAAAAGGGCTACAGACTGGTGAATGCCGATATGACAATTGTAGCACAGTCGCCGAAGATGGCCCCCCATATTGACGCTATGCGTGACAATATCGCTGCTGACTGCAGTTGCCCGGTCGATGATATTAATGTGAAGGCGACCACCACCGAGAAACTCGGCTATACCGGAAGAAAAGAAGGCATCGCCGCCCATGCGGTTGTATTGCTACAAAAGGATCCGTCATGGAGTTAACCACACAGCACTGGGAATATTTGTATGGCCGGCCAGTGTCCACGGGGCTTTTCAAGTTTCAGGCCGACGATTTTCAGGTAACTGAGGATTTAGGCTACGAACCCACCGACGATGGTGAACACCAGTTTGTGTTTATCGAAAAAGAAAACACCAACACCGCTTATCTGGCCGAGCAACTGGCACGTTATACCGGCCTTCCTTTACGCCAGGTAACCTATGCCGGCAGAAAAGATAAGTACGCCGTCACCCGACAGTGGTTTGGGCTGCATGCGCCGGGCAAGCCGGATTTCGACTTTTCAGACTGGAAGCTGGAAGGCGTAAAAGTGTTAAAGCAAACCCGCCACAATAAAAAGCTGAAAACCGGTCAGCTAAAGGGCAATGCCTTTCAGATTCAGCTTCGCCAGGTAAACAACATCGAGGCGGTTGAGGACACACTGTCGAAAATCGCCACCCATGGCGTGCCTAATTATTACGGCGAGCAGCGATTCGGCGTTATGCGTATGAACGATCAGGGCGAAGTGATGCGCGGCGGAAACCTGGTACTGGCAGAACGCATGATCCAGGGCGAAACCATTCGCCACCGCAATAAACGTTCAATGGCGCTATCAGCATTGCGAAGCTGGTTCTTTAATGAAGTGGTGTCAACACGACTGCAAAATCAGCAATTTAATCAGGTGTTGCCGGGGGATGCGCTGGTACTGACGGGCTCTAACAGCTTTTTTGTTGATGATGGCAGTGATAGCACCATCCCCCAACGGTATGATACCGGTGACCTGTCACCCACAGCCCCACAGTGGGGGGCCGGCAACTTACCCAGTCGGGATGAGGCGCGGGCATTAGAGCAGGCCGTGGCCCAGGCTCACCCGAGAGTCACTGACTTTCTTGCCTCGGCCGGGTTTGAGCAGGAACGTCGGGCGATAAAAATATGGCCAGAGCAGCTTGAATGGTTGGGTAAGGGTGATACATTAACGGTATCATTCAGTCTTCCCAGTGGCTGCTTCGCAACGTCAGTGTTGCGCGAATGCATCGATATGGTCACTCCAATCAACAGCGTATAGTCAGGTAGATTCATGAAAATACTAATGAGTAACGATGATGGCGTATTCGCGAAAGGGCTGGCGATTTTACATCAGACCATTGCCAGCGAACACGATGTTACTGTAATCGCGCCGGACAGAAACTGCAGCGGCGCGTCTAATGCCTTGTCTTTGCACCAGCCGTTGCGTATTCAGCAAATGGACAGTGGTTTTTATTCTGTGAATGGCACACCTTCCGACTGCGTTCATCTTGGCGTAAACCGGTTTTTGAAAGAAGATCCTGAGCTGGTAGTATCGGGCATCAATCACGGCGCAAACCTGGGCGATGATGTGATTTATTCAGGCACGGTGGCGGCAGCAACAGAAGGCCGCTACATGGGCCTGCCAGCCATTGCCGTCTCTCTCACCAGCAAAAAGGGCGAGCACTTTGAGACCGCTGCCCGCGTGGTGCTGGAGATTATCAAAAAATTGCAAAAGCATCCGTTGCCGGCAAACCAAATCCTTAATGTGAATGTGCCGGATGTGCCATATGAGGAACTTAAAGGCATTAAGGTTACCCGTCAGGGTCGCCGACATCGCGCGGAAGGGATGGTGGAAGATAAAGACCCGTTTGGCAGACAAATATTCTGGTATGGCCCGGCCGGGGCAGAACAGGATGCCGGACCGGGAACAGACTTTGAAGCGGTAGCAAACGGGTATTGCTCGGTAACGCCGCTAAGTGTTGATATGACGGCTTATCAAAGCTTAGATGATATGAAGGACTGGATGGCGAAGTAAGGAACTCGCCGTCTGCTAAAGATTGGTTTAATAAGGATAATAATAAGGTACCATGAGATCCTCTAGAAAAGGTGACGCGCTGGCCGAACTGCTGTATTCGGAAGGTGTCAAAAACCAGAAAGTGCTGAACGCAATTGCAGGCACCCCCCGAGAGATTTTTTTGCCGGATACGCTAAAACACAAGGCGTATCAGAATACGGCTTTGCCCATCGGTCAGGGGCAGACAATTTCGCAACCTTATATTGTTGCTAAGATGACGGAGCTGCTGCTGGATGCGCCTAATCAGGCAGTCAACGTGCTGGAAATTGGCACCGGCTCTGGGTATCAGACCGCAATACTGGCGCAGCTGTTCCAGCGAGTATATTCAGTGGAACGTATCAAATCGCTGCAGTTTCATGCCAAGCGCCGTATGAACCAGCTGGATTTACACAATATTTCAATGAAGCACGGTGATGGCTGGAAGGGCTGGCCTTCCAAAGGGCCTTACGATGCCATTATCGTAACGGCGGCTGCCAGCTCATTGCCACAGGATTTGTGCGATCAGTTGAAAGAAGGTGGCCGTATGATCATCCCGGTCGGCGATGAGCAACAGTCACTACTTTGCATTGATCGTGTGGATGGAGAATTGCGGACAGATACCGTGGAATCGGTCAGATTTGTGCCGCTGGTAGCAGGAGAGCTAATGTGAAAGTGTTTCAGCCGTGCTATGACCTGGCAATTCGCTGGTCGAGGCATCCTCATGCGAGTCGCTATTTAGGTGGTCTTAGCTTCGCTGAATCAATGTTTTTTCCTATCCCGCCCGATGTAATGCTGGCACCAATGTCACTGTCACAGCCAACGCGTGCCTGGTACTTTGCCATGCTCACAACGCTGATGTCGGTCATTGGCGGCATTGCCGGTTATTTTCTCGGTTACTTTGCCTTTGAAGCGTGGCTGCAACCGGTTATCGAATCTGCAGGCTATCAGCCGAAGCTCGATAAAGCGATGCAGTGGTTTACCGATTACGGCGTATGGATAGTCTTTGTAGCCGGGTTTTCCCCTATCCCGTATAAAGTATTCACCATTAGCGCAGGATTTTTGCAAATGGCTTTCCTGCCTTTCGTACTGGCGTCTGCCGTGGGTCGCGGTGCACGCTTTTTTCTCGTGGCAGCGTTAATGCGGTGGGGAGGCGCAGCGATGGAAGCCAAATTAAGGCAATATGTCGAAATTCTTGGCTGGGGCGTTGTTGTACTCGCCGTTCTGGCCTACCTGATATTACGCTAGGCTTTAACAGCGCGCATGCAGTACGCGACCTCCAGAGCCCTTACCGTTCTCATCTGCTGTCTGGCAGTGTTTTCCTGTGGATCTACCCCGCCAGCCCCTGTTGTCGTGCTGAACAGCCAACCTGTCGAAGATAAAGGTTTTCAGGGCGACACCTACACAGTGAAAAAAGGCGACACGCTTTACGCAGTGGCCTGGTACACGGGAAATGATTATCGTGACATTGCGCGCTATAACAATTTACGCCCGCCCTACAATATCTTCCCGGGCCAGTCACTGCGTGTAACAGCGCCGGAAGTCGCCAAACGCGAACCAACATCACCTCCCAAAACGACTGGTCAGACCTCGCCTAAAGTCTATACAAATACGGTTGACCGTACCAACGAGCAGGCGTATGGTGAAAGTGAAAAAAATGTTAACAGGCAGCCACTTAAGGGCGTCAAAAAGCCGTCAGGAAGCGTCAAAAAACGCACCACCAATTCGTTCCCTGATAAAGTGAACCAGTGGGTATGGCCAGCCAAAGGCAAGTTAATTGCCACGTTTAGCCGGGATGAATCCGGCAATAAAGGAATCGATATCCAGTCAGCCAGAGGTACAGATATAGTGGCTGCTGCGGATGGAAAAGTCGTTTACTCGGGAAATGCCCTGAGAGGATACGGCAACCTTATTATAATAAAGCATACTGACACATTCTTAAGTGCGTATGCACACAACGACACAATAAAAGTAAAAGAACAGCAATGGGTTAGCGCAGGCGATCTTATTGCGACCATGGGGAATAGCGGTACAGATTCGGTAAAACTTCATTTTGAAGTGAGATATCGCGGTAAATCGTTAGATCCGCTGCGATATCTGCCAACGCAACGTCCATAACAACAATAAATAATAATAATAAGAAATGAAAGGAGAGAACGTACAAAGGTAACCAAACAGAGCAGGAGATGCAGTTGTGGGTCAAACTAAAAACGCTGTAGTCGAACCGAAGTCTCGCGATGAACTGGATGATATGGAAATGTCAGCTAACGTCAAAGCGGAAGCCACCTTGAACGAAAATGCGGATGACGATAACGAGGATATCGTACTTCCCCAGGAAGAGCTCCCCAAAAACCTCGATGCCACCCAATTGTATTTGGGAGAAATTGGCTACTCGCCTCTGCTAACGGCAGAAGAAGAAGTGTACTTTGCCAGACGTGCCCTACGCGGCTGCGAAGCATCACGTAAACGAATGATTGTCAGTAACCTCAGACTTGTTGTGAAAATAGCACGACGCTACAACAACCGTGGTCTGGCACTACTTGATCTCATTGAAGAAGGTAACCTGGGTCTGATCCGCGCTGTGGAAAAATTCGACCCCGAACGCGGTTTCCGCTTTTCAACCTATGCTACCTGGTGGATCCGCCAGACCATTGAACGTGCCATCATGAACCAGACCAGAACCATTCGTCTGCCCATTCATGTGGTGAAAGAACTGAATGTCTATCTGCGCGCCGCGCGTGAGTTGTCACAAAAGCTGGACCACGAGCCCACGGCAGAAGAAATTGCAGAAGCACTGGATAAACCGGTGGAAGATGTCACCCGGATGTTACGCCTTAATGAGCGTATTACCTCCGTAGACACGCCCATAGGTGGCGAAAACGATAAAGCCCTGTTGGATATTCTGGCTGACGAGAAAGAATATGGCCCGGAAGAAAATCTGCAGGATTCAGATATAAAAACCAACATTGTGAAATGGCTGGAAGATCTTAATCCCAAGCAACGTGAAGTGCTGGCAAGACGCTTTGGTCTTATGGGTTACGAACCCTCTACACTGGAAGATGTGGGTGCTGAAATTGGTCTAACGCGCGAGCGTGTACGCCAGATTCAGGTAGAGGCACTGCGTCGACTTCGCGACACCCTGGGACACCAGGGTCTGACACTGGAAAACCTGTTTGCCCGAATGAATGGCTGAGGTTTCCTGTAATACCAAAAATGCCACGCCAATGCGTGGCATTTTTATATCTGGCGCTAACGTGCTGCGCTATTACCTGATAAGAGTATTACCTGAAAAGAGCATTACCTGATAAGAACCGCCAGCAAGGGAAGTGAATAAGGCAGCATGATATGTGGCTGCCAGAGAGGCGTAGCTATAATGTCAGCCATAGCAAACCGGCCTGACACGATACCACCAAATTAGTTTAGCGCTCAGGCGCTCCTTCAAGCATCAGTTCAATCCCCGCCTGAAACAGTCCCATCAACAGATAGTCTTTGCCCGTGCGGTTGCGCTTTGGCATGTGAATAGTTCGCGGCTCATGCGGGGCCGGTACGCTCATCATAGGATCATGCATCGTAGACAGGCTTTGATCAATGCGCTGCTGCTCTGCGGCATTTTCTACTGTCGCCTGCGTCAGGTGATAAGTAGAGGCTGAACACCCACTCAAAAACGTCGCGGCGGCGGCCACAACCAGAATCCTTTGCATATCCTACTCCTTCAGTTAGCTGCATCTTATTGTATTCTACAATATCAGCAACGATTTGCTATCCGCTTCAAAGCACGCGCTCAAGCGTCACAAACGCATACGCATGGGGGTTGCGCTCATCCGGCTGATTGTCCTGCCGTTCTGTTTCCTTCCAGGAAGCCTGAGCCTCATAATCCGGAAAACAGGTATCGCCCTCTACATCCAGCTCAATGAAGGTTAAGTACAATGTTTGCGCAGACGGCAGGAAGGTTTCATATATTTTCCCGCCGCCTATGACCATCACTTCTTCAGCAGCATCCGGCGAGGTTGTAGCGACATTCAGCGCGTCCTCAGGACTACTCACCACAATGGCATCTTCGAGCGCATAACCGGATTGCGAAGACACAACGATATTGGTTCTGCCTGGCAATGCCCGTCCAATCGACTCGTAGGTCTTCCGCCCCATAATCACAGGCTTGCCCAACGTAGTCTGTTTAAAGTGCTTTAAATCAGCCGGAAGGTGCCATGGCATGCCATTGTCAGCGCCAATCACCCGTCCTTTTGCCATTGCTGCAATCATTGCAATTTTCATGGCCGTCCTTACTTGCGGTATTCTACTTCTACGTCGTAATCGTCTTCATCCCAGTCATCATCATCGTCATCGTCTTCAAACGAATCCTGCGTATTCTGATGGTAGGTATCCCATTTGAAATCGGTTGCAGACGCGTCATCCTCTGTGCTTTCAGCCGGAAGCGTTTCGATGAAATTCATGATGTCATGACATAACGGATCCAGGTTCATCTTCTGGAATGCCGAAATCTGATACACCGGCCCTTCCCAGCCGAGCGCTTCAGTCACGTGCTGAACACGTTCTTCTACTTCTTCTTCCAGCAGCAGGTCCACTTTGTTAAACACTAACCAGCGAGGTTTCGCGGCCAGTTTGGGGCTATATTTTTCCAGCTCATTGATGATGGCTTTGGCGTTTTCAGCAGGATCGCTTTCATCCATCGGCAGTAAATCAACAACGTGCAACAGCACCCGGCAACGTTCCAGATGCTTTAAGAACTGAATACCCAGTCCGGCACCTTCTGCGGCACCTTCAATCAGCCCGGGAATGTCTGCAATCACAAAGCTACGCTGGGCATCCTGACGAACCACGCCAAGATTCGGAACTAACGTGGTAAACGGGTAGTCAGCCACTTTAGGTTTTGCCGCGGACACAGAGCGAATAAACGTGGACTTACCGGCATTTGGCATACCTAACAACCCCACGTCAGCCAGTAGCATCAGTTCCAGTTTTAAATTACGGATTTCACCCGGCGTACCGTTGGTTTTAATCCGTGGGGCACGGTTGGTGCTACTTTTAAAACGTGCGTTACCCAAGCCGTGATAGCCGCCCTGAGCCACTTTCATTTTTTGACCGTGAGTAGTGAGATCTCCCAACACTTCACCGGTTTCTGCGTCGGTTGCACGGGTACCGACAGGTACGCTTAGCGTAAGATCTTCACCCCCACGCCCCGTGCAATCACTGCCCTGGCCATTCTGACCACGCTGAGCACGGTGGAAACGTTCGAAGCGGTAATCGATCAGGGTATTCAGGTTCTCGTCAGCCTGCAGATACACGCTGCCGCCGTCACCTCCATCGCCGCCGTCCGGGCCCCCTTTCGGTACATATTTTTCACGTCTAAAGCCAATTACGCCGTTGCCGCCGTCACCAGCTTCAACACGAATTTCAGCTTCATCTACAAATTTCATTTATCGCTCCGAGTCTCAAAGACTGTGGGTTTATTACCGCATCAGGGCGGTATCAATCAATACTTATTCCTATAGCCATCCATTTCGACGTTGATGTCGTCTGACTACTGGGTGCCAGCGCCCGGCCATAGGAATAGGTACGGACTTATTATTTTACACCATTCACCGACATACGGCATGAAACTTTCCACGGGTTGCCTCAGCAATGCCGCATACCGCTGGCATGAATGGCGTGAGCTGAGGTTATCGTCCAGCGTCAGATTGTCTTAGCGAACCGGTTGGTCGCCTAGTCGCTTGGTCAAGATTTACAACATGCTGGCTTGCAGTGACGGCGGGCCTCAAAGGGCTGTTTGACACAGCGCCTGACTACGCATTTCAACGCAAGCACTTTCTGCATCAGAAACAAAAAACCCCGCAAGCGCGGGGTTTTTCTTAGCCTGTTCGGCGAGAGCTCTGCGCTTACTCAGCTACGATGCTCACGAACTTACGGTTCTTAGGACCTTTAACGTCGAACTGAACCTTGCCGTCTTTCAGTGCAAACAGGGTGTGGTCTTTGCCGATACCCATGTTGTCGCCTGCGTGGAAACGAGTACCACGTTGACGAACAATGATGTTACCAGCAAGAACTGATTCACCACCGAAGCGCTTAACACCGAGGCGTTTACTTTCGGAATCGCGACCGTTTTTGGTACTACCACCAGCTTTTTTATGTGCCATGTGTTCGTGCTCCTATTATGCGTTGATACCAGTGATCTTCACTTCAGTGAACCACTGACGATGACCCATTTGTGAACGAGAGTGCTTACGACGACGGAACTTGACGATTTTAATCTTTTCGCCACGACCGTGAGTAATCACTTCTGCAGTCACTTTACCACCAGCAACAAGAGGAGTGCCGATTTTAACATCGTCACCGTTGCTAACCATTAATACATTGTCAAATTCAACCGACTCGCCTGGTGCGACTTCGATTTTTTCAAGACGAACGGTTTGGCCTTCGGCCACACGGTGTTGTTTACCGCCACTTTGGAAAACCGCGTACATATTTAACTCCGCTCTGCGTCACTTGACGCTTCAATTCAAAAAACAGGGCGCGAATTGTACGTGAAACATCCTGAGATCACAACCCCGAAAAACGCAAAAATAGATTATTTTTCACTCATTGCGTTAATTCTTTCGCGAGGGCCCTGAAAACCACCGTTTCCTCACAGTATTTTGCGTTAGTATTGCACGTAAGATACTGTTCAAAATTACATTTTAACTTTTCATAAACCCCGGTAAGTACCTTGTGATCAGTCAAATATGCACAGGATCAGGTGGAGAATCGCCGCTGCGTGCCCGCCAATTTTGCTAGTTTATAAGCGTATGCTCATCCACACAAGCGCCTTGTCTGCTAAGTGCAGTGTTGTGCTACAAAACGGCACGTCGGGATAAAATTACGCCTAGCAGCGCTTTTTTCAGGCTGACAAGGTGGATAGTCCTCGGCTTTCAGGTACAATCGGCCCAAAATAAGCGATTATAATTAAAGACAGCCAATGCCTATGGATTTAGATCAAATTCGTTCACTTGCCGAAGACGATATGAAGGCGGTGAATGCGTTGATTCAACAGCAAGTCGACTCGGATGTCGCGCTGATTAACCAGTTAGGGTTCTACATCGTGAATAGCGGCGGTAAACGGTTGCGCCCGCTTCTGACCGTGTTGTCAGCACGTGCGATGGGAATTGAAACCCAGCAACACCACACGCTGGCCGCGATTATCGAATTCATCCACACCGCCACGTTATTGCATGACGATGTGGTAGATGAGTCTACGCTTCGTCGTGGCCGCGAGACTGCCAATGCCATTTTCGGTAATCAGGCATCGGTACTCGTTGGTGATTTCCTCTATACACGCTCTTTTCAGATGATGGTGAGTCTGGAACAGATGCGGGTAATGGAAATTCTGTCTGAAGCAACAAATCAGATTGCCGAAGGTGAAGTGTTGCAGCTAATGAACTGTAACGATCCTGATACCACCGAGTCGCGTTACTTTGATGTGATTTATGGCAAAACCGCGCGCTTGTTTGAAGCGGCTACTCAGTTAGCTGCCGTTCTCACGGAACAGCCGCCCCATATTGAGCAGGCGATGCAGGACTACGGCAAACATCTGGGCACGGCGTTCCAGTTAGCCGATGATATTCTGGATTACACCGCTGACAGTGATGAAATGGGCAAAAATGCGGGTGATGACCTGGCCGAAGGCAAGCCTACCCTGCCACTGCTTTATGCTATGTGGCACGCAGAAAATGAAGAAGACAAAGCGCTTATTCGTGACGCTATTGAGAACAGTAACGGCCTTCCTCACTTATCTCGAATTCAGTCAATTATGGCTGATACCGGGGCGATAGCGTACACCACCGAGTGTGCCGGTAAAGAAGTGCAGATGGCTGTAGATGCCTTATCCGAGATTAATGACTCTCCTTACAAAGAAGCGTTAATCAGTCTTGCATACCTATCGGTTGCCAGAACCAACTAATTTCTACCTCAGGTATCGCGGAAGCGTCCGTGGTACCTTCCTCGACAGTATCCGGTAAATAAGTCACTTGCAGGGCTTCCAGACCCACTGCGACAATTTGTCGCATCTGATCCAATTCGCTCCCTTGATATGATTTTCGCAAACTCACATAAAATTAACTGGTTAATGAAGAACATATCAACTTTTTGCCTGACTGCGATAGCGACAGCCACATTTTCAAATCCTTCTCTTGGTAACGATAGCCATGTAGAACATATACAAGTATCCGGTAGTAATCCTTTTGGCAGCAATGGCCAATCCATGGCGTCATTAATTGGCGAGCAAGTTGATTTCTCTGCTGCTGGAGGCGTTTCCGCGTTGCCGGTTATTAACGGGCTGATGGGAGACCGGGTAGCAGTTACTATCGACGGCGCGTCCATTACCTCTGCATGCGCTAATCAAATGAACCCGCCTCTTTCTTACGTCTCTCCAAGCCAGGTTCATTCTGCAAGTGTGTTTGCCGGGGTCTCTCCGGTTAGTTTCGGGGGAGACAATATTGCGGGAGTTATTCGCGTCGATACCATTGAGCCTATTTTCAGCGATACGGATTCGCTGGCATTTCAATCGGGTTATCTCGGCTCGCACTACCGTAGCAATAATAATTTAAAAGGCATTGATGCAGGTTTTCAGGTAGCCAGTGAAAGCGTTAGTGTGAGTTACACCGGCGCCTTTGAAGATGCAGAAAGTTATGAAGATGGAAACGGTGACACCGTGTTCGACACGCTGTACCGAGCGCAGAATCATAGTATTACGGCCGCAATACAGGATGAATCAGAGCAGTTTGCGATTAAACTGACCCACCAATCAATTCCTTTCCAGGGCTTTGCTAACCAGTATATGGACATGACTGACAATAACAGTCTCGGGGTCATTGCCCGATACACCCGTCAGTTTGATGAACAGCGCCTGCAAATTCAGGCCAACTGGCATCAGGTAACACACGAAATGGGCTTTTTCACCGATGAAAAAACGGGAATGATGCCGATGAACACTGATGCTGTCGATCGTGCTCTTACATTCCGCTGGGACACCAATTTAAACCCGTCACATTCTCTCGCTATGGGGCTGGAGTATCATGAATACCGTCTTGATGACTGGTGGCCAGCAATTGCTGATTCAATGATGATGGGCCCCAACGATTACATCAATATCAATGACGGAACACGTAAACGCCTGGCTGCATACCTGGAGTCAGGCAAAGCGCTGTCAAGTCACATCACCCTGTTAGCTGGCATTCGCGTGGAAGACGTCACCACCGACACGGGGGAGGTTTCTCCTTACAACCGCATGCCCATGATGGGAATGCCGAACGTCGACGCAGAAGCGGCTGATGACTTCAACGCCTCAGACAAAAAGCAGTCAGATTTTCTTACCGACATCAGTTTACTTCTCACCTACTCAGCATCAAGTAATCACCAGTGGCAATTTGGCCTGGCGCGCAAGAACCGGGCGCCGAACCTCTATGAACGCTACAGTTGGGGGCGTGGAACGATGGCCACTACCATGATCGGCTGGTTTGGCGATGGTAACGGCTACATAGGCAACATTGAGCTGAAACCAGAAACAGCCACTACTGCGAGCATTACCTACTCTTATGCCAACGATGCCGATACCACATCTGTATCTGTTACGCCCTATTACACCAAAGTGGAAGACTATGTTGATGTCACAGTGACGGACACGTTTTTTGCGTTTAACAGCACTGACAATCCACAAGCTAAAAGAAACAAACTTCAGTTTACCAATGTTGATGCTACCTTGTTTGGTGTCAGACTCTCTGCAAAGCAACACGTGTTTGAAAGCGATGACGCAGGCAGGCTCAGCGTTAACGCCAGCGCCAACCTTACGCGAGGTAGTCGTGACGACACTAATGATGCTTTGTATCAAATCGTCCCCTGGCAGTTAAAACTCAGCCTTCTGCACGAATTAGGCGCGTGGCAAAATCGACTGGAATTACAATGGACAGACGATAAAAACCGCGTAGACCCAAGACGCCTCGAAAACACAACCGACGCGTTCAGTATCGTAAACATATATACCAATGTTGGTTGGCAAAACTGGCAGTTAAGCGCTGGTATCACCAATCTTCTGGATAAAAACTACGACTTGCCCTTGGGCGGCGTTAGTGTAGCGGATATAAGAATGCAAAGAAGCTCAGCATTCGAACAGCTTGCAGGGGAAGGGCGCTCGTTTAATATAGCCGCCAAATACAGGTTCTGATAACCTCACTGAAAAGTATAAGGCGATTAATACGACATGTTGTTATTACTGCTGTTCGTCAGTTTAAGACGGCGCCAGTTTTCCAATTGGTTGATAGCATCACTTTTGTTGGCTGAAATTTTTTCAGTAAACATAGTTTTGGCATTTAACGGCGGTGCTACCAACCCTTTTGGTTCGATTCTTCTGGTTCCTGTCGTACTCGCCTTTATGTTGCTCCCACTGCGGCTTTCAAGCGCGCTAGTGGCAATCAGTATAGGCTGTCAGGCAGCCCAGCTATTATTTCCAGGCGAAACGGGCCATGTCGGCCATGTTATGCAGAGTCACTACCATGGAATGGTGATGAGCTTTGCGTTCAGTAGTCTTTTGATTGGCGTGGTGGTGTTGTACTTTAAACGACAACTCTCTCTGCATGAAGAGCAACTGCAACTTCAGCGTGAGCAACAGATGCGTAACGAGCAATTGTTAGCGATAGGCACAGCGGCAGCACAATTAACTCATGATGTGGCAACGCCGGTACAAACCATCAAATTGCTACTTGAAGAAGCTGAGGAATCTTCATCACCGCCGCCGTGGCTGTCCGATCTCTTAATTGAATTTTCGCGAGTAGAAAACCAACTTAGTGAATGGCGGGAAATTGCAAACGATGTACGCGCAAAAAAACTGCACGCCTTCTCACTGACTTTCTTGCATGATCAGCTCAAATCAATACTGTTGAATGCGCGCCCTGAAACACAGGTAACCTGGGAGATTTCACCATCTACAGAGTACACGATAACTGCTGACAGAACGGTATTGCCAGCATTGAGCAGTATTCTTATTAATGCCTGTGATGCCAGCCCGGAAGGCAGCGCTGCGCCCATTCAGGTCTCATCTTCTGTCACAGAACAGCACTGGCTGCTCCGTGTTTCGAACCCGACGTCTATTGATGAGGATACGCTTAACCTCCTTGGTCGCCAAATTGTACCCAGTGCAGAGGGGCATGGCGTTGGCGCTATAGTCAGCAACGCCACCATTGAGCGTTTCAACGGACGCGTACAATGGACGTTAACAGGTAATATCCTGACGACCGAAATCAGACTGCCGGTGAATGCACCATGCACATACTGATTATTGATGATGATCGTGCCTTTCTCTCTACCTTGTCACGACGTCTTGAGATGTCAGGGGATATCTGTGTATCTGCTTTCGATTCTGTGGAGGCAGCATACGCGAGCGATAGCAATAATGAAGTAGATGCCATTTTGCTGGATATGCAATTGGGAAAAGAGAGTAGCCTGAATGCCATCCCCGAACTAAAAGCGCGATACAGCCCTACCCACCTTATTGTATTAACCGGGTATGCGAGTATTGCCACAACGGTAGCGGCTATTAAAAAAGGGGCGACAGATTATCTTGCAAAGCCTGTCAGCCTTAAAGAAATTATTCACCGGCTGTCCGGTTCAGCAGTAACAGAGGATCACAACTTCATTCCGCTCTCTCCCGGTCAGGTGGAAAGAGAGCACATCGAACGGGTTCTCCAGGAGAATGACGGCAATATCAGCGCTACGGCGACGGCGCTTGGGATGCACCGCAGGACATTGCAAAGAAAACTGCAAAAATTCTCTCGCGGCACCTGATTCAGGTTGAGGGAAAAGCGACGCAGTTCTGGCCTGCCTTAAAAAGGCCTCTGCGAGGCTAAATTACGATCCGATTACTCCTTGGTGCGTAAAAGTGATAACGAGTAAATGTGAAGGCCTCATGTTAAAACGCATCATCTATCGAAGTCATATTGCTGATCATGTTGGCGGTACTGAAATAAGAGAGATTAGCTCTCATGCCAAAGCCGCCAATAGCGCAGTTGGCATTCAGGGCGCACTGATTGCTATTAACCGCTATTTTTATCAGGTTCTTGAAGGGGATGAGGCGCTACTTACGCCATTGTTGAGTAAGATTCAGGCTGACCAGCGCCATTTTGAGTTCATGGTATTGCAGGACACGCCTATTGAAGCAAGCAAGTTTGATGGCTGGGACATGACACTGATTATGTCACCATCACCGGATCTGGAAACCTGCGTAGCGCAAATTAACGAGGCTTTTGATAATCAGGAGACATCAGCGACGGTACAGGCGAGGCTTTGTGAAGGACTGGTTTATATTATTCTGGGTGCGGTAGACGCTAAGGCCGTATCATTCTGATAGCTGTCATACCGCAGCGATGACCGTTGTCGTACCGAGATAAACGTTGCCGTGCTGAAATAATTATTACTGTAATAACCGTCGTCAAATTGTGATAACCGTTGCCCTGCTCAGCTAACGATTACCCTTCCACCATGTAGCCAATTATACCGATAAGAAATCCTAATATGCCTCCTAACGGCGGCATCCAATGATTTTCCATTCGAATTTGTGGCGCAATGTCCTGTAACACAGAATACAAAATACCACCTGCGGCAAACAGCATAATACCGCTGATTATTACCGGATAGTCAGCCAGCCAGAAATAGCCTACAGCGGCCATGACAGGCCCAAGCAGTGACATTACGCAGAACAGCAAGACAATTTTTTTGCGGTTGTCGCGGTTTTTGGCTCGCATTTCCCGATAGGCATTAAAGCCTTCCGGCAGATTTTGCACCGTAATGAGCAGGCCCAGCAGCAAAGTGCCCCCGCCTAACGCGGCAGTGGTGCCAAGCGCTATTGATTCGGGAATAAAGTCGCTGAGCATAGCGGCAAGCTGACTGGCCGGTGTTTTGTTTTTTGCCAGATAAATGTCCAGCGCCATAAATGCAAGCGCGCCGCCGACAAAGCAGAGGCATGCCGCTAATACCGACACATCTTTTATGCCCTCCGGCACTAACACCAGCGCAACAGCGGAAACCAGCGCCCCGGCTCCCAAAGCCAGGACACCGTGACGAAGCTCCTTCTCCAGCCACTTAGGCTGAAAACCATGTACGGATGCCAGCAGCGCGCCTGCGGGCATAGCAAGCCCGGCAATCAGCGACACAATCAGTAATGTAATAATTCCGGCGTCTGGCATCCCTGCGCTCCTTTTCCTTTAAGCCTTACTCGAGACCTAAATCCCGGGTCATGTTCTCGTTGCGATCACGATGAACGATTATGTTGTCTTCAATACGAATACCGCCGAATGGTCGATATTGTTCAATCGTATCCCAATTAATGTATTTAGAGGCTGGTGACGATTTCAGGTCTGCCAGCAAACTATCGATGAAATAGAGGCCCGGTTCGATAGTAAATACCTGACGCGGCTCAACGACGCGGGTACAGCGAAGGAACGGATGCTCATCAGGAGACGGCTTTGGTGTACCGCGGTCGTCATTTACCAAGCCACCGACATCATGTACCTGCAGACCAAGGAAATGGCCGATACCGTGTGGGAAGAAGGTACGGGTGAGGCCCTGCTCAACAATGTCAGGCGCTGCCAGATTAACGATACCCGTGTCATGCAGGATCTGAGCAATGCCATCATGAGCCAGAAGGTGAATGTCGGTATAGGCTACGCCCGGCTTAAGCGCATCACCTAAGGTAACCGTCACCTTATCGACGGCTTTGATAAGATCCGCAAAATGGTTATCTTCCATCGCGTAGGTACGGGTGATATCTGCGGCATAGCCATGGTAATTTGCACCCGCGTCGATCAGAAACGAACGGTTTTGCTTCGGCGCTACCGTATCGCACTGCATGTAGTGCAAAATCGACGCATGCTCATTTAACGCCACAATGCTGGTATAGGGCACATCGTTGTCCCCCTGACGGGACGCCTTCGCGTAAGCCAGATTGATATCAAACTCACTACCGCCCTGACGAAATGCCTCAGCAGCCGCATTATGACCAGCCACCGCCAGCTTGTTCGCTTCACGCATGCAGTCGAGTTCGTAATCAGTTTTATACGCACGCTGATAATGCAGATAATGCAGCACGCGATCAGGATTGACGTTTTCAAAGCCCAGAGCACGGGCCACTTCGATATATTCACCGATATAGGCCAGACGGGTTTTGTCATATGGCAGATGTTTTTCTACCGCGTCAGCCTGCTTAAGCAAAATGATATCGAAGCTGTCTGTCCAGAAATCATTGGGCTCTGGCGGCACTTTATGCCAGAAATCTACCGGGCGATAAAAAATCAGTTTGGGCTTGTCTGTGCCGTTTACCACCAGCCAGCAATTGGGGTTATCAACAACCGGCACCCAGGCTTTGAACTGCGGATTTACTTTAAACGGATAGTGGTTGTCATCCAGAAACAGGCGTTTGCCCTGTCCTGAATGGATCACCAGTCCATCTAAACCCTCTCGCTGCAATGCTTCACGTGTGCGAGCCTGCAGCTCTTCAATATGCGCCTGATACGTTGCCTTATGGTCAGTCATAAAACCTCATTGCTGTAATCTGTTAAACCTTGTGAACGGGCAATACCCTGGCCTGCCGTTTATTGCACAACAAGCTGGACCGGCCAAACCCGCAAAAAAGGGTTATGCCGCTGCCCGCGTTCTTCAATGGCGCATAGTTTACCATGACTCTGGCTCAGACGTTATGGTGTGTATGTAAGCAAGCTTGGAAACCGGAAAGTCGCGATGCCACTTGTCGATACCCGGGGGATGTACTTTACCGTTTCGTCACCACGCGCTTGTCAGCGGGTGCCGTCTACTGCGGCGCCAGTTGCAACTGTCCCGTCGACTGACTCTCTATAATTGACGTGGCGGCAGGGATTGGACGCGTTGCCAGCTCATTGAATAGTTCTGAAGGCTCGCCAAGCTGCTGCTCGTAAATATAACGATAAGCCAGCACGGCTTTCACGTAATGGCGGGTTTCACGGTAAGGGATGTTTTCAATCCAGATGTCAGTGGGCAATGCCTGCTTTTCAGGCAGCCATTCCAGCACCCGTTTCCAGCCCGCATTGTAGGAGGCCGATACCAACACCGGGTTATCGTCGAGCTTATCCATCAGATAACGTAAATACTGCACTCCAAAATGCAGATTCTTGTCTGGCTCAAACAGGGTCTGGCGGTTTACCCGCTGCTCTGAAATATACTGCGCGGTACCGGGCATTAGCTGCATGAGTCCTGTAGCGCCTGCCGGTGATACCGCATCTGACATAAACGAGCTTTCCCGGCGCGCAATCGCCATCGCAAATGCCTGAGGCACATTATAGGTTTTACCCACTGAGGAAAATTCGGGTGCATACGCCAGCGGGAAGCGACGTTCAACATCATCCCAGTAGCCGCTGCGGGCAAAACTGATGATGGCCTGATCGTACCATCCCCACTCGCTGGCAAGGATAGCCGCATCTTTCACCTGCGTGCTATTAAGCGAAAACAGCAAATGCCGCCACTCGCGACGGGCATCAATTAAGCGTCCGAGCTGAAGAAATTCATACGCCCGTTTGGCAGACGGCAGGTTGCGAATTTGCTCGATAACCGCCGGATCACGCGGTGTAGGGCGATGCATCAGAGAGGGCTTTTTAGCCAGCTTCGCACTGGCCAGAAACCCATAAAAATGGCGCTCGCCAGCAAGCTCTTCGTAGGCCATTGAGGCTTGTTCGGGCATGCCAAGCGCATCAAAGCTGCGGCCACGCCAGTACAGAAAATTATCTTCTTCCTGACGTTTGTCGCTGGCGCTACCTATTACCGCTAACACCTGCTGCCATTGCTGCTGGCGAAGCAAATAAGCCACATGCCAGCGTTTTACGTCTTCATCCGCACCGGACACATCGGCTTTTATCAGCCACTCACGAGAGTCAGGATGATTGTCTATTGCCATACTCAGAGCGATAGCACGGGAAATATCCCGCGTCTGCTCAGCACTGAAGATTTTCTTTGGCTGCCACAGGTAATAGCCTTTTACGGCATCATCCACACGCTGCCATGCCAGTCGCTCCAGAGACCAGGCTAAAATGCGCGCTTCGTCATCTTTATTTCTTAACGGAAAGCGCGAGGCTTTCAATGCCACACGGGCTGAGCGGCGAGCCTGCTCCCAGAGATCAGCAAGGTAGTAGGTATCATCAGATAACCGTTTTTGCAGATACGGTACTAAGCGTATATTGCCTCCCATCGCCGCTTTTTCGATACGCCCAAGGACTTTATCGTCGGTCATCATGCCGTGCTTGCGCCACAATGCAAATATGTCGTCACACTCGTTCGGTTGCGACTCCCCTGACAACCAGATGTCATCAACCTTGGCCAGCCAGTATGCCGGATTGCTTGCCATCTCTACCTGATAGCCAAGATACTGACAGGTAATGGCGGCTCCCATATTATCGCGATAGCTGGCCATAAAAGCATCTCTGTGACCTTTCTCTGCGAGGTATGCCAGCCATTTACGGCGCAGGCTGTAAACAAATGGCTGGTCGTCGTAATCGAACAGGAAACGTTCCACCTCTTCGCGATTGCGAATGGTTAAGTCGCGTAACAATTTTTGCCGCACAAGATATGGATAAAGCGGATAGCCCTGAAGGGCATCGAATTCGCTGGTAAGAGAGTGAAGTTTATTTCGGGGAGTAAGCTGGATGGCTTTTTCGAGGGCTTCGAATGCCTCTCGCTGGGCGTCTTTACCGTCATTAGGCAACAAGGACTTCGCGGCCACCGGCCATGCGCACAGCAACAAGCTCGTGATCAGCGCAACGCTAAAACACCGGGCCTTCCTTAATGTCGACGAGAAAACTTCCATCGTGTCACCCTACCTGCAAGAACAAATTCACTATGATTGCATGCGACATTCATACCGACTTAACACTCAGACGGGAAACTATGGCCCGTAAAGAAAGGTGTAACTTGTGCATCGTAAACGGGCCCTGGGGCTCCGGCTGCACTCACGCACTTTGTCAGGTGGTTTGTTATTGTTGTTAGGACTGGCGATCACCTTCAACTGCAGCCATTATACAAGTGATGTTTCGCAGAAGTCCATGTGTACATTGGTAGCATGACGACCTTGTAATGATTCGTTTGCAACCATGCCCACACCCAAGCGGTTGTGAAATCATACTCTGTGTTACCCGAGTTTGTTGATCTTTGATGTACGGATGTTATTCGGGATAAATGCGTTTTGCTCGCGGCGCGCCGATTGCGGTCTGGTAATCCAGGTAAATTAAATAAAGCGGAACAACGATCAACAGGTTCAGGGGGAATATGCACAGAAAGTCGCTTTTTTCTCACCGGTGCGAAGATGTTTGCGCGCTGGCAACACATAGTTGATATATCCGCGTGTTTGCGCATTTTTTCGTATGTCACTGGTCGAGTTTCGGCTTGAAAAAATGACATACGACGCCATATTTTGCACAAATTGAAACAGTTGTTTGAATTTTTCATTGAAATTTTGCGTGGCTTTGTCAAGAATCTAGCCACCCTAACGCGTCAGTACAATTCGATCCCTGGAAGCTTTTTCGACGTTATTAGTCGTACTTTCCACCTTGTACCCACAAAAGGGACGACCCTGTACTGGCATCCTGGCCAATGCCAAAGGAGATGATAATGATATACGAAGGCAAGAGTCTGTCCGTCAGCATGCTTGACGACGGTTTTGCTGAGCTGGTGTTTGACGCCGCAGGCTCAGTGAATAAGTTCGATCGCCAGACCGTCAGCGAACTGGATGAAGCCACTCAGGCTTTAAAAGGTCGCGATGATGTGAAAGGCGTACTGGTACGCAGTGGTAAATCTGCGTTTATTGTTGGCGCTGACATTACCGAATTCACAGACCTGTTCAGCAAGTCGGATGACGAAGTATTAGAGTGGGTTGGCAAAACCTCTCAGGTATTTGACCGTTTTGAAGATCTGCCCTTCCCAACCATAGCCGCGGTAAACGGCTTCGCCCTTGGCGGCGGTTGTGAAATGGCGCTGGCATGTGACCTTCGCGTAGCCGACACCTCGGCATCCATTGGCTTGCCGGAAGTGAAGCTTGGCCTGATGCCTGGCTTTGGCGGCACCGTTCGCCTGCCTCGTCTGATTGGTTCAGACAATGCCCTTGAATGGATGACCACAGGAAAAGATCGCAAAGGTCAGCAAGCCCTTAACGAAGGTGCGGTTGATGCTGTTGTCGCGACCGATGCGTTAAAAGACGCTGCGCTTTCGATGCTGAAAGATGCCGCAGAAGGCAAGATTGACTGGGAAAAACGTCGCACTGCGAAAAAAGCGCCGCTGGCCCTGAACAAAAACGAAGCCATGATGAGCTTCTCTACCGCACAAGCCATGGTAGCGGCGAAAGCGGGCAAGCATTACCCTGCCCCGCACATGATGGTAGAGACCGTGAAGAACGCCTCTGGCCTAGACCGCGATGGCGCCCTGAAGCTGGAAAACGAAGGCTTTGTGAAGCTGGCGAAAACCGATGCCGCGCAAGCGCAGATTGGTATTTTTCTGGCCGATCAACACGTGAAAGGCAAAGGCAAGAAGCTGGCGAAGTCGTCTTCAAAAGAGATTAACCTGACTGCGGTACTGGGTGCCGGCATCATGGGTGGCGGCATTGCCTATCAGGCAGCCTCAAAAGGCCAGCCGGTAGTGATGAAAGACATCAACCGCGATGCGCTGGATTTAGGCTTGAAAGAAGCGGCGAAAATCCTGGGTAAAGGCATGCAGCGCGGCAAGGTAGACGCCACCAAAATGGCAACCACGCTGAACGCCATTACGCCAACGCTGGAATACTCCACCATGAAAGATGCCGATCTGGTTATCGAAGCCGTGGTAGAGAATCCGAAAATTAAAGCCAGCGTGCTGAAAGAAACCGAGTCGGTGGTAGCGGATGACGCGATCATCTGTTCAAACACCTCTACCATTTCCATTAACCAACTGGCAGAGAGCCTGGATAAACCAGAGCGCTTTTGTGGTATGCACTTCTTCAACCCTGTGCACCGCATGCCGCTGGTTGAAATTATCCGTGGTGAAAAAACCTCAGAAGAGACCATCAACGCCGTTGTTGCTGCCACGCTGAAGATGGGCAAAACGCCGATTGTGGTAAATGACTGCCCGGGTTTCTTAGTTAACCGTGTACTCTTCCCTTATTTTGCGGGCTTCAGCAAGCTGGTGCTGGACGGTGCTGACTTCGTGAAAGTCGATAAAGTAATGGAAAAAGATTTTGGCTGGCCGATGGGCCCGGCCTATCTGCTTGACGTTGTGGGCATGGATACAGCCGATCACGCCTCTGGCGTAATGGCTGATGGTATTCCGGAGCGTATGCAAAAAATTGGCAACGATCCTGTGACCATCCAGTTCAATGCGAAGCGCCTGGGTCAGAAGAACGGTAAAGGGTTCTACGACTACGGCACTGATAAGCGTGGCCGTCCAACCAAAACCGCGTCTGAAGAAGCATATGGCCTGATGAAAGAGCATGTGGCAGACAGCCGTGATTTTGATAAAGAAGAAATCATTGCGCGATTGATGGTACCCATGGCGAACGAAGCTATCCGCTGCCTGGAAGAAGGCATCGTGGACAGCGCATCAGAAGCCGATATGGCGCTGCTGTATGGCCTTGGCTTCCCGCCGTTCCGTGGCGGTATCTTCCGCTGGATTGAAACAATTGGGTTAGCGAACTTCGTCGAAATGGCTGACAAGTACGCTCACTTAGGTCCGATTTACCAGGTTACAGACGGTGTGCGCCAAATGGCCGCCGACGGTAAATCTTACTTCGCATAAACCCAAAGGAGACAGAACATGAAAGACGTCGTAGTAATCGATTGCATTCGTACCCCAATGGGGCGCTCCAAGGGTGGCGTATTTAGAAACGTGCGTGCTGAATCCCTGTCAGCGCACCTGATGAACGCGTTGCTTAAGCGCAACCCGAACCTGGATCCTTCAGAGATTGAAGACATTATCTGGGGCTGCGTACAGCAAACCAAAGAACAGGGCTTTAACATTGCCCGTAATGCGCAGCTGCTGACCGACATTCCGCGCAGCACCAGTGCAGTGACAGTAAACCGTCTGTGTGGCTCGTCTATGCAGGCACTGCATGATGCTGCCAAAGGCATTATGACCGGCAACGGTGATGTGTTTATGATTGGTGGTGTTGAGCATATGGGCCACGTGCCAATGACGTTCAACGTAGACTTCCACCCCGGCCTTGCCAAATACACCGCGAAAGCGTCTGGCAACATGGGGATGACAGCCGAGCTGTTAGGTCGCCAGAACGGCATCAGCCGTGAAATGCAGGATGCATTCGGTGCACGTTCGCACCAGCGTGCTCACAAAGCGCACCTGGAAGGCCGCTGGAACAATGAAATTGTGCCAGTGGAAGGTCATGACGCCAGTGGCGTGCTGAAGATGATTGATGCTGATGAAGTGATTCGTCCGGAAAGCACAGTAGAAACCATGGCTGCACTGCGCCCGGTATTCGATCCGGTTAACGGTACAGTAACCGCAGGTACGTCATCTGCGATTTCTGATGGTGCATCAGCCATGCTGCTGATGTCGGCAGACAAAGCCAAAGCACTGGGGCTGAAACCTCGGGCGCGCATCCGTGCCATGGGTGTGGCTGGCTGTGACGCGGCAATTATGGGTCAGGGCCCGGTTCCAGCCACTCAGAAAGCGCTTAAGCGTGCCGGCATGACCATGGACGACATCGAACTTGCCGAGTTCAACGAAGCCTTTGCGGCGCAAGCGCTGTCTTGTATTAAGCAACTGGGCTGGCTGGACAATTACGATGAGAAAGTGAACCTGAACGGTGGTGCGATTGCACTTGGCCACCCACTGGGTTGCTCAGGCGCACGTATCAGCACCACGCTGCTTAACCTGATGGAAGACAACGACAAGAGCGTTGGCCTTGCCACCATGTGTATTGGTTTGGGTCAGGGTATCGCGACCATCTTTGAGCGCGTGTAACCGACACTTGATTGAAGTATGAAAAGGGCCTGCGGGCCCTTTTTTTGTTGCTTACAGAATAAGGTTAGACAGCGGACTTACCACGCCGTGCGCGCCCTGCTGCAGGATATGAGTGTAAATTTGCGTCGTTCTGACGTCAGCATGACCAAGCTGATCCTGAACGGTACGAATGTCTGCGCCCGACTGTAACAGGTGCGTGGCAAAGGAGTGTCGTAGGGTGTGCGGCGTGACATGCTTAATAATGCCGGCATCAATTGCGGCTTTTCTCACCGCGCGCTGAACCTGTTTCTCATCGATATGATGACGCCTCAAGCGCTTACTTTCCGGATCAATGCTCAACTTTTGCGCGGGAAATAAATACTGCCATTCGATTTGTTTGTTTCGTGTTTTGTATTTCTTCATCAAGCCCTGAGGCAACCAGGCACCGGCAAATTCGGGTACGCGCAAATCACGTTCAAGCAACACTTCAGCCCGTGAAATGTGCGACTGAAGGTGAGAAATAAGAGATTCAGAAAGCGTTGCTACCCGATGCTTACCGCCTTTACCAAACCAGATACGAACGCATTTATAATCGAAGTCGATATCCCCTACCCGTAATCTCACACATTCCATTAGCCTGAGACCGCTGCCGTAAAGCATGGCGGCAGCCAGATAGTGCTGTGGCGTAATTCGATTTAACAGTGCTTTTACCTCTTGCTGTGTAAGCACAACAGGCAACTTACGCTCGCGACCACTGTTTATAAAATTCATGTCCTCTGGTAGCGGTTTTTCAAGATATTTCCCATACAGAAAGACCAGCGCATTCAGTGCTGTTGCCTGCGTAGAGGCTGCGGCTTTTCGCTTAATTGCAAGATATGTGAGATACGCTTCGACATGGGTTTCATCGAGCTTTTCGGGGTGTGCATACTGGTGAAACCGAATGTAATCAGCAATCCAGTTCAGGTAGTTTTCAATAGTGCGTTTTGCATAACGCTTAATAAGCATAAACTCGTAAAGCGAATTGAGGAAAGTAGACTTCATGTGTGCCGTAAAAATAAAAACAGCCTACCGCCATTATGTTGTTAAAAATACTGACCTAAAGCTGGGAAATGATGGAAAACATGCGCGAAGTACACCATTTTGTGCATACCGCCGTTTTGTCGTATTTAAACGAAAGGACAAAAACACCATTTTGGGTTTCGTGTTTTATTTGAGAAGGGTTCTACCCATATTTTACGGACACAGCCATAAAGAGGCATACTATGCCTAGAAGGAGTGTCTATGACCAAACGAAGAAAATATTCCCCGGAATTTAAACGCGAAGCCGTTTTACTGACCCAGCAACCGGGTGTGAGTTGTCGCCAGATAGCACTGGATATCGGTGTTAATCCAAACCTGTTAAATCGTTGGAAACGTGAAGCAGAGCAAAACAAAGACCAAGCATTTAAAGGCCATGGCAGCCCCCGTGATGAAGAAATGGCGAAACTGAAACGAGAGCTGGCTAAAGTCAAAAAGGAACGCGATTTTTTGCGAGAAGCGGCAACGTTCTTCGCCAAAGAGTTACCGTAAGGTATCAGGCGATATCGCGTTGCCGCGACAGCTTTGCAGTTCGCATGATGTGCCGCTGCCTAAACGTCTCACCGAGTGGTTATTATGCATGGGTGGAGCGTCAGCCCAGTGCGCGTGATATCGCCAACGCACGGTTGCTTGAGCGAATGCGAGAAATTCACGACGACAGCGGCGGCATTATTGGCGCGCCGCGGATGCATGAAGACCTGCAAACCGACGGTCTCAAGGCCAGTTTGAATCGTATCGCAAGGCTCATGGCTGCGAATGGCATTTACGGCTGGCCGCGCAAAAAAGGCCGTGGTACAAAACGCAGCTCAGTGCGTCCTGCTGGTCTAGCCAATCATCTTGAACGAGACTTTACCGCACAGGAGCCGGAAACCAAGTGGGTCACTGACATCACTGAAATCGCGACATTGGAAGGAAAGCTCTACCTGTGTGTGGTGCTTGACCTGTTCAGCAAACTCATCGTGGGTTGGTCAATGCATCATCGCCAGGACAGGCACATGGTCATGCGTGCCGTTGAAATGGCAGTCTGGCAACGGCAGGAGCAACATAACGTAGTGCTGCACTCTGATCGCGGGACACAGTTTACCAGCGGTGATTATCAGCGATTGCTCAAGCGCGAGAACCTAATCAGTAGCATGAGTGCCGTAGGCCACTGCGCTGACAACGCCGCCTGTGAAGGTTTTTTCGGTATACTGAAGCGTGAACGGATTAACTATCGACAATATCGAACAAGGGATGAAGCGAGAGCTGACGTATTCGATTACGTCGAGCGGTTCCATAATCCAAGAATGCGACGTAGACTAGCAAATCAAGACAGCAAGTTTACGTCTTTATCAAACCGTCCGTAAAAACGGGGTAGAACCCGAAGGTTATGGAGTAATCTCAGATATACACAGAAATTAAATACCCCAAAGTGGGCCGTGAATTTGCACCGTTTTGGGATCTAGTAAGTTGTTATACACCAACCCTTTTTCAATAATTTCATTGCTTTCAGCGACTGGCTTTTCTCAACACCTTTCGGCGCTTCTCTGCAAAAAGCAGCGGTATTGTCACGGTCAAACAAGGTTCGCGCACCATAACTTCGCTCAGCTACGCTGCTCTCCTATTCCAAGTTCTTTAACCATACTGGTATTATGCTTTCGGTTTGCGTATAACAATCAAATTAAGTCGTGCGCCAAAGGCGCACTGGGACAATAACACGCAGGCTCAACTCACTCCGTTCGCAGTATAGCCTGCCCGTTATTGCCCCTTATTTGGGTGTTATGTTCCAGGAGGAATATGAAAGGTTCAGTAGTGTTAATTCACGGAGATGAATGGATGCGTGCCGACGTAGACGAACCTATTGAATGGGCTAAAACTAAGACTTGGGTCAAGGAGCAGTGGTCTGCCGACTCTCCCACTTGGGACCATGACCACTGTCAGATTTGTTGGTGGAAATTATTTAGCTCAGAAAATGAGGAGCACGGTGTTGGTTATCATAATCTTGAAAACGATAACTGGCTTTGTACAGAATGCTATGTGCAATTCTTGAGCATTGGAACATAACAATCCAATATAGTCGCTCACTGCGTTCGCTGGGACACAAACACGTAGGCTCCCATCGCTTCGCTCAGGATTTTAGCCTACGTATTTGTGCCCCTAATTGGGGCGTTATATGCCAAGAGAGATTTTAAATGGGATTTGAAATTTGGCACTTCATTGTGGGTATTGCGATTCTACTCAATATGGTTGTTTCTATATTTCTGGTGCGACGTGATGATTTGGAAACCTTTCAAAAAGGTGCTCAGATATTTATTGTTTGGTTAATCCCATTTTTTGCGGCTATTGGGTTATGGTTATTAAATCGTAGTCAGGATACGCCAGCAAAAACACGCAAAAGTTTTGGAGGCGGCCCCCAAGATAGCAGTGGCGTTGGCTCTTCGGGTGACTAATGGCATATAACAAACGACTATGGCGTCAACCCGAAATTTAAGCTGTTTTTTCTTCCCACACGACGCCATCTCTCACCATCGAA
>NZ_JAESDH010000013.1 GCF_019249295.1 Alteromonas antoniana | reverse complement strand
GATCAAGCTTGGTAAATAGAGTTCAAAAAAAATCCCCACTAATTACTTAGCAGGGATTTGTGTATAAGAGACAGGCACACTGGCTGCCTTATATCGATGTTTAGTCTTCGCGTTGTTGAGATGGCGAGTACTTCTTAAACCACGCCAGTATGTTTTCGACTTTGGCTATCATCCGTGACGGCTTGCCGGCAATCCCATGGGGAGAACCCGGCACCTTAACCAGTACGGTGTCGACGCGCTGTAACTTCAGGGCCTGATAAAACTGTTCGGTTTCAGACATCGGCGTACGTTTGTCTTCTGCCCCCGTAATCAACATCGTTGGCGTTGTGACATTTCCTACCAGAGACAGGGGTGAACGCTGCCAGTAGTGCTCCATTTCCTCCCAAGGCATACCCGGGAACTGATACGGGATCTGATAAAGCCCGGAGTCCGCCGTCAGCACTTTAGACAACCAGTTGATCACCGGCTTGGCTACTACCGCCGCTTTAAACCGATCGGTTAAGCCAATGGCATAAGCAGAAGCAATACCGCCAGCAGACCCGCCTGTAATATAGAGTTGCTCAGGATCGACCAGCCCTTTATCAATTAACGCATCGACGCCTGACATGTGATCAGCAAAGTCGTACTTTGAGCTGTACTTGCCTTGCAGCAACAACGCAAAGCGTTCGCCATATCCGGTACTGCCGCGATGGTTATCATAAAAGACAATGTAGCCCTCTGCAGCCATGCGTTGCAGCTCTGCGGTGAATACCGGGCCATACGCGAGGTTCGGCCCCCCGTGTATTTCCAGAATAAGCGGGTATTTTTTACTGCTATCGTAATCCGGCGGCAGGATATACCAGCCCTGTATTTCTTCACCATCGATAGAAGAGCTGTACACAATCTCCTTCACTTCACCCAGCGTTTTGTGGCCAAACACATCCTCGTTCAGTGCGGTAAGCTGCTTCTCTTTACGAGTTGTCACAAATAAATCTGCTGGTCTGTCAGTGCGTCCTTTGGTGTAGGCAACCACATCGTCCACCGCATGGTAGGTACCAAAGATATACGGGCGACCAAGGGTTGTCCCGCTAATGCCTTTCGCTACGGTTTTCTTTTTACCTGAGAGAGAGGTGTAATCCACCTGAATCATGCCACGCACTGCCTGTTGGAAGTACAGTCCGTCATTTTCTTTCCAATGGAAGTTCGATACCGTGTTGTCGATATCTTTAGTCAGATTTTTGTGCTCTGTGCCATCAGCATTCATCACATACAAATAGCTGTTGCGATACATCAGCTTTTTGTCGTCTCGACGGGAATAGGCCACGCGCTCGCCGTCAGGCGATACAACCGGTGATGACTCATTACCCGGGAAATCGGTAATTTGTTCGATGTTACCGCCCATATCAACGGTAAAGATATCGGCCTCTACCGGTTCGTATTCCCACTCATCGCTACGATTGGCAGAAAAATAGATTTTCTGTGAATCCGCCGAAAAACTTAAACTACCCCGGTGGTGATAATTTCCGGACGTTAACTGTCTGGCCGTGCCGCCATCGGTCGGAACAATAAAGATGTGGGTGTAGGCTGGCTCTAATACGCCTCTGCCATCTGCCTGATAGCGGGCTTTGGTAATGTATTCAAACTTTGGAGACCACTTAGCCCCTTTCGGTTTGGATGGCATGTTCACTTTCAGCGGTGTCTCTTTGGCATCCACACTCATGGTGAACGCAATGTATTTGCCGTCCGGCGACCAGGTAATTGAACCTGGCGAAGAGGTCACGTTGGTAACCAGTGCAGTTTGTCCGGTATCCATCCAGCGAATATACAGCTGAGGCTTGCCCTCTTCGTTCGACAGGTATGCCAGTCGTTTACCGTCCGGGGACCAGCGTGGCGAGTAGTAATTCTTTTTAGAAGACAGAAGCGGGCGATGGCTTTTACCATCCGTAGTCGCCAGCCAGATATTTGAGCGGGTACTGTCTGACATGATGTCGTTGGAGCGGCGCACATACGCCACCGACTTGCCGTCAGGTGACACCTGTGGGTCGGTGGCATATTCCAGATTAAAAATATCTTCAGCCTGGAAATGCGCGCTGTTCGTGTTATCGGCATCAGGTGCTGTGGCGTCCTGAGCTGATACTGTGAAGCTGCAAAGCGCAGTCAAGGCACCTATCGCTAACCATGTTGCCGGGCGGGAAGTTACGGGCCCGCATGAGCTGTTTCCGGATACGAATCTGAACATGAATCCCCTTTTGTTTTATTTTCTTATGTCAGATTCATCATAAAACATCTGAAAATTAGCGGGAAAAAATCAGATGAGTACAGCGAATTCCCAGATAAACCTCCTCTCGCTACGCACGAGTTGGATAAAGGCTTTGCAGTTTGTCTATTGTGATATACCGTATCGATGTAAGATTTTTTCATCATTTCAAAGGACTGAACTATGCGGGCATTACTCGTTTTATCATTTTTACTGACGCTTGTTGGATGCAGCGCCACGCACACAACCACTCAGACATTGCCAAAAAAGTCCGTCGTTTCCGATACCATGGAAATGCGCCGCGTTGCAGCCGAGCAGTATCCAGCGTCAGTCATTGACGGTAGTTATACCCTGAAAGTTGTTGCCACAGGTCAGCAGCGCAATGCGGTATTTTTAAATACGCAAGAGGATTATCGCGACCCTCGTAATATAACTATTGCGCTATCCCCTAAACTGGCGAAAGCCTTTTATTCGCAGCATCAGCAACAGCCTCAAGACTACTTTAAAGGTAAAACCATTGCCGTGAGCGGCGAACTTAAGCAGGTAGAAATTCTCTTTCTTAAAGACGGTCGCCCTTCCGGCAAATATTACTACCAGACCCATGTGCGCCCGGGCTCACTGGATGACATTAGAATAGTCTCAGCTGGATAACATGTCATGAAACGTTTTTTTAAAATTATCGGCATCATCTGTACCGTCATTGTGGCGTTGCTGATACTGCTAATCGTCGTAGCAGCAATGAACTCATCGGATGCCGATGAGCGGTTCACGCCTTTTATCAATGAGGCGATCCCAAAGCTGGCTTCCTGGGACAGGCAGCCTTATCAGGACTTAATGACAGAGGAAGGCTTTAGCGCACTTTCCGACAATCAGTGGAATTTGTATTTAAGTAAAGTGTCTCGATTGGGCCATCTGGTTAGTATTGGCGAGCCGGAGCAGCAAAGTGTTGTGTCCTCCAGCTATACCTCATCAGGATCATCCGTAAAAGCGCAGTATCTGGTTCCGGTAGAATTTGATACCGGCCCGGCACACATCACGCTGACGCTGATTGAACAGGATGAGCAAATCAGGATCCACTACATCAAACTGCATTCAGATTTGTTACTGGAATAATCCCAACCCGCAATGATGTTGCGACAGGCGCGGGCAGGTTTGCGAACTTACCTTTCAGACAGGCTTGTTAAAGTTAGCTTTGTACGCAGTTCAAATGCCGGATTATTTTTGGCATGCAGACAAAATATCCGCGACAAGGGGGTGACCGTGAGGGGGAGCAGAGAAAGCGCGGCGCCAGCCCTGCATTAACGCGGTGAGGCCGCACACTTATTGTGCAGCCATCGGCAAAACTTAGTCCAGATCCAGGGGTTCGGGCGACAATATCACGCCGGTGCTATCCGCGTAGAGATGATCTTCAGGCAGAAACGTCACACCACCAAAGTTCACCGGAATATCCACATCGCCGATGCTTTCACTGTCAGCATTAACCGGAATAGAGGCCACCGCGAGGATCCCGATATCCAGATCGCTTAATGTATCTACTTCGCGGACGCTGCCGTAACACACGATACCTTCCCAGTCGTTGTCGATAGCCAGTTGCGCTGCCGCAGAGTCAATCAACGCTCTGCGAGTCGAACCACCACCATCAATCAGCAGCACTTTTCCGCTGCCGGGCTGCGCCAACACACGGTCAATCAGGCCACGGTCCTCAAAACACTTAATGGTGGTAATTTCTCCACCAAAGGAAAACCGGCCTCCATAACTGTCAAAGATGGGATCGACGACGTCGACGCTGTCTGCAAACAAGTCGCATAATTCGGAAGTGTTGTAATCCATTGACGTGCCTTAAATTGTTGATGAGCGAGAAACGCAACATGTACTAAGGGAAGATACGAATAAGTCTATGATCGTATCTTCCCTAGGGAAGATGCGAACAAGTCTATAGTCACTCAGCGAGTCCTGAAGCATGCAGTTGCAAGGCAGGATTCGCAGGGAATGGCAGTCGCCCTTGCCAAGAAGCCTAACGCCGCAAATGTTTGCTTCAGGGCTCGCCCTTCGGGGCTTACAGCCAAGCGCCTACTCGCCGTTGGTCTTTTTTGACTTAACCCGTTAGGCCTGCAAAAGACCGCCTTGATTAGTCACTTGGCTGTGAGCCTGAGCGACCATAGACTTATTCCCACCTTCCCTAGCATAGCATTATTTGGCGAGGAGGGAATGTATGGAATCATGCAAATAATGATTTGTCACAAACCGGGCTTTTAGTCTGGAAGAAGCGCGACTCATCTATCACTGACAGAACTGTTATTGGGCGCGCAGGCATCCACGACACGTTGCGTTCTTTAGAGGCGTACTGGCAAGCGAGCCATCATTATGCTTCGCAACAGGCGATACTGTGGCATGTAAGTTGTAGCAATAGTTGTAATAAAGGTTTCTTTATTTTGTCACGGGAGAGTCACAGTTGCCTCTTAGGCTAATAATCAGTCAACCGAAAGGGGGGCAAGGCACAGTGAATCTGAAATCCTTGACCAAGTACGATACTGATTTATTTTATCGCCTTTACCGGTTAACCCTGAAACGGGATTGCCGCAGCATTATCTGGTTATCAAAAACCGGAGACGGGTACCTGTACTTCGTGATTGGCATGCTGTTGTGGGCCTTTGAACCCGAGCATGGCGAATTATTCTTATACACTGCACTGATGGCGTATGCACTGGAACTGCCGCTGTACGTTATCTTAAAGAAAATGTTCAGACGCCAGCGTCCCTGCGACCTGCTTATGAACCTCAAAGCACATGTTACGCCGTCAGATAAGTTTTCACTGCCTTCCGGACATACCGCAGCGGCATGGTTGATGGCCAGTATCATCACTTACTACTACCCTTCTTTCGCTGTACTGGCCTGCAGCTGGGCCGGACTTATCGGTCTCTCGAGAATTCTGCTGGGTGTGCATTACCCTTCTGATGTTGTGGCCGGTATGTTGCTTGGTATTAGTATCGCATCACTGAGTTTGTCACTGTTGGGGTAGCATGAAAATATTGTATGGTGTCCAGGGAACGGGCAATGGTCACATCGCGCGAGCGCGGGTCATGGCCGCGGCGCTGGCAAAGCGGGACGATGTCAGCGTGGACTTTGTTTTTACCGGCAGAGATCCGGAAAAATACTTCGATATGGATGTGTTTGGCAACTATCGTACACTGGCAGGACTCAGCTTTGTTACCCGTCATGGTAAAATCGATGAGTGGCGCACACTGAAAAATGCCAATATTCGCCAGTGTTTTCGCGACATCAAACAATTTGACACTGTAGGCTATGACTTGCTGATTAACGATTTCGAACCTATCACTGCATGGGCTGCGAAACGTAGCAAACTGCCGTCAATCTCGATCAGCCATCAGGCCGCGTTTTCCTTCCCGGTGCCTAAAGCCGGGGACACTGTCACCGACCGTCTGCTAATGAAATATTTTGCGCCAACGGACATTCAGCTGGGCGTACACTGGTTTCATTTCAACCAGCCGATTTTACCCCCTTTCGTGGCCGACAAACCGCTTGCCTCACCCGCCAAGCAGCATGTGCTGGTGTATTTACCCTTTGAAGAGATTAACGATATTCAGCAAATGCTGGAGCCGCTCAGCGACCAGCAGTTTATGTGCTTTCACCCGGGCATCAGTGCGCCTCTCGATTGCGGCCACATTCACTGGCAGCCGACGTCAAAGCTGACATTTCAGACTGCACTGCAGCACTGCGCCGGTGTGATTGCCAACGGCGGCTTCGAGTTATCCAGTGAAGCCCTGCAACTGGGCAAAAAACTGCTGATTAAGCCGCTGCACGGACAATTTGAACAATTGTCGAATGTACTGACCTTAAACCAGTTAGATCTTTGTCAGACGCTGTTCCAGTTGGATACAGATGTAGTAGAAGAGTGGCTTGATGCGCCGGAGAACGAGCCCATCACGTTTCCCGACGATCCCAGCCTGCTCATTGACTGGCTGGTAATGGGTAACTGGCAGGATACCAAAAGCCTGTGCGATGCACTGTGGCGACAGGTTACCTACGGCAATAAAACACGCGAAAAGTTATTGTCGCTTGCATTTTAAATGCGCAATGCGATGATATCGGGAATTATTCATTTCCACCCGCAGGATTGTCGTGTCTGTTATGCGCGTTGTACTGGTTTTATTCACGTTACTGTTAAGCGGCTGCGGCTATCGCGGCGCGCTGTATCTTCCTGAAGAACAAACGCAAAACATTTCCACTTCGCCAGTGCCCGAAGACGACGCGACAACGTCTGAAGAGAAGGGCACATCCCCTGCGACCGACAGCTCCGGAGATCAGAATTAAATGGATCATTTTGCTTACCGGGACGGTAGCCTGTTCGCTGAAGAGGTTGCCGTCAGCGACATAGCACGCGACCACGCAACGCCTTTGTATATTTATTCCCGTGCCACGCTCGAGCGTCACTGGCATGCCTTTGATGATGCAATGGGCGATCATCCTCACCTGGTCTGCTACGCCGTAAAAGCCAACTCTAATATCGGCGTGCTTAGCGTGCTGGCGAAGCTGGGTTCGGGTTTCGATATCGTTTCTGCCGGTGAGTTAGCGCGTGTCATCGAAGCCGGTGGCGATCCTGCGAAAGTGGTATTTTCAGGTGTGGGCAAGAAACCACAGGAAATCCGCTATGCACTTGAGCAGGGCATCATGTGCTTTAACGTCGAATCCGAGCCCGAATTACATCGCATAAATCAGGTTGCCGGTGAGATGGGTATGAAAGCCCCAATTTCCCTGCGGATTAATCCGGATGTAGACGCCCGCACCCATCCTTACATTTCCACCGGTCTCAAAGCGAATAAGTTTGGTATTCCTCGCGAGCGCGCTATCGCCACCTATGAGCTGGCAGCCAAGCTGGAAAATCTGAATGTGGTGGGAATGGATTGCCACATCGGCTCTCAGCTGACGGATATCGATCCGTTTGTCGATGCGCTTGAGCGCCTGCTGCTCCTTATTGACGAACTGGCTGATAAAGGCATTGTAATTTCCCATCTGGATGTAGGTGGCGGCCTTGGCGTCACCTATAACGAAGAAAACCCGCCCCATCCACGTGAGTACGCGGCAGCCATGGCTGAAAAAATGGCCGGACGCGAGTCACTGAAGCTGATTATGGAACCTGGCCGCGCGATTGCCGCTAACGCCGGGATCCTGGTCACTGAAGTCGAATTTATTAAAGAAGGTGACGAGAAACATTTCGCCATCGTCGATGCTGCGATGAACGATATGCTGCGGCCATCACTGTATTCCGCATGGCAGAAAATCATCCGCGTGGAATCAGAGTCGGATGCGCCGGTGCGTACCTATGATGTGGTTGGCCCGGTTTGCGAAACCGGTGACTTTTTAGGAAAAGATCGGGAGCTTGCGGCTGCACCGGGCGACTTGCTGGCAGTTCGCAGTGCCGGCGCGTATGGGTTCGTTATGGCCTCAAACTACAACAGCCGCTGCCGTCCTGCTGAGGTTATGGTAGATGGCGATAAGGTTATTGTGGTTCGTGAACGAGAAATTCTGAAAGATCTCTGGAAAGGTGAGCACAAACTTACGTAAACTAGAGATACTATAAAATAGAAAGACGCGCTATTAATGCAAATTCAGTTCTCCAAGATGCACGGTTTGGGTAACGACTTTATGGTCGTGGACAACGTGACCCAAAACGTTTTTTTCTCGAAAGAAAAAATACAGCAATTGGCAGACAGAAATTTTGGTATTGGCTTTGACCAGCTGTTGCTGGTTGAGCCGCCCTATGATCCCGACCAGGACTTCCACTACCGCATTTTTAATGCCGACGGCTCGGAAGTCTCGCAGTGTGGTAACGGCGCACGCTGCTTTGCCCGCTTCGTAAAGCAGAAAGGTCTGACTAACCGCAATAAAGTGGTAGTCAGTACCAAGGCGGGTAAAATGGTGCTGTACCTGGAGAAAGACGGTCAGGTAACGGTGAATATGGGTAAGCCTGAGTTTGATCCGGCAAAAGTGCCTCTGAAAGCGAATAAGCAGGAAAACTTCTATATTATCCGCGACAATGAGCAAACGCTTTTCTGTGGTGCCGTATCGATGGGAAATCCCCATTGTGTGATGGAAGTCGACGACGTGGATACCGCTCCGGTACACGACATCGGGCCGCGTCTGGAGCGCCATGAACGTTTTCCGGAAGGCGTGAATGTGGGCTTTATGCAGATTGTTTCTGACGCTCATATCAAGCTTCGCGTGTTTGAACGAGGTGCAGGGGAAACCCTGGCTTGCGGCAGCGGTGCGTGCGCAGCAGTTGCAATAGGCCAGATTCAGGGTAAATTAGGAAAGGATGTCCGGGTAGATTTGCCCGGCGGAAGTTTACGTATCCGTTGGCCAGGTGAAGATGCCCCACTGAAAATGACCGGCCCGGCGGAACATATTTACGATGGACAGTTAACCTTATGAGTGAAGTATCAGGTCAGAAAAAAGCCACCGTCCCTTTAGATCCATTCGATGATAACGAACTGGTGACGGCGGAAGATGTCCGTGCATACCTCACCAAAAACCCCGATTTTTTCACTCAGTACCCTGAGTTAGTTGAGCGCCTTACTATTCCCCATGGCCATAAAGGCAGCGTGTCTCTGGTCGAATTGCAAAGCGAACAACTGCGTAAAAAAGTCCGTCAGCTTAACTACAAGCTGAATCAGCTAATCGGTATCGCCAAACAAAACGAAAAAATTTATCGCGTGTATACCGATCTCAATGTGCAGTTACTCCACTGCCAGTCTGTATCCGACATACAACTAAAACTCGAAGAGGTGCTGCAGGAGCGGCTAAACCTCTCATCCGTTGTCATTAAAAATTTTCGCGGCCCGCACGCCATACCGGAATTACAGCGCCGGTTATTTGCAGAGAAGCGCTTTAAGAATGACAGCTTTTTCTTCGGCCGGTTGTCGCAGCATGAACGCCAGTTGCTGTTCGGTGACGACACTGCCGAGTCATCCGCCCTGATCCTGCTTGGTGAAAAGAAAGATTTAGGTATTCTGGCTGTCGGCAGCTGTGATGCCAGTCACTTCACTCCAGACATGGATACGTTGCTGCTTAAGCAGCTGCAGCAGATTCTTAATATCATTTTGCCTGACCTACTGGAGTACTGATTCGCTGTGAGCGATGAGAGTAACCACTCACTTTCAGAAAATTGTCAGTTCTGGCTGGATAAATTCTTACTGCATTTGCAGGTTGAGCGCGGCTTGTCCGGTCACACCATCTCCAATTATCGTCGTCAGTTGACCGAAGTCGCCACGCTGCTGGCGCTTCACGACTGGTCAGGAATGACACCCGCTGATGTAAAGCGTGTAATGGCAACTGCCAAGCGCGAGAACTTAAGTGCCCGCAGTATTGCGCTGCGCCTTTCTGCACTGCGCACCTTTTGTCAGTATCTGATAAATCATGATCAGCTTTACACCAACCCGGTAGAGGGCATACAAGCCCCAAAACAAGGTAAACCCCTACCTAAACAGCTCAGCGTTGACGACATGCAGCAGTTGTTAAACGGGGGCGAAGGCGACGACGAAGGCCTGCGTTTGCGTGATCAGGCTATGTTCGAACTGCTGTATGGCTGTGGTCTTCGCTTAAGTGAACTCACCGGATTAAATTTAAGTGATTGTCAGGCTGACGGTACGCTGCGCGTGTCGGGTAAGGGCAGTAAGCAGCGCATTTTACCGCTGGGACGCACAGCACAGAAAGCCCTGAATGCATGGCTGAAAGTGCGACCGCATTACGCGTCGCCTTACGAGCCGGGTGTGTTCGTAAGCAAACGAAAAACCCGTATTTCCAATCGTCAGGTGGCCAATCGTCTTAATCAGATGGCGCAGCTTCAGCACGTCGATCAGAAAGTCAGTCCCCACAAACTGCGCCATTCCTTCGCCACGCACGTATTGGAAAGCAGTGGTGATCTGCGCGCAGTGCAGGAGTTGCTGGGACATGCGAATTTATCTACCACGCAAGTGTATACCCATCTCGACTTTCAGCACCTCGCCCAGGTCTACGATTCTGCGCACCCGCGCGCCCGCAAAAAATAACTGGCAGGAAGTTTCATGCGCTTTTACCGTCCACTGGCACCAATTCACGCGATAACGTTCGATCTTGACGATACGCTTTATGACAACGGCCCGGTAATTCGTCAGGCCGAGCATACGTTACGCACCCATATTGGCGAGCACTTTCCCAAAGCTGCCGCAATGACGCCCCAGGACTGGCATAGTATCCGGCGGGATCTTATTGCACAAACACCCGAGCTGTCTTCGGATATGGGGCAGTTACGTTTACTTACTTTGAAAGCGGCGCTTCAGCACGATGTCCACGGTGATGAGCTTCAGCGTTCTGCTACTGACTGCTTTGATCTCTTTTATCGCGCCCGCAGCGAGTTAACGCTTTCTGATGACGTCCACGAGGCGTTAGCATCCTTAGCGGATGTCGTGCCGCTGGTGGGCATTACTAACGGCAATGTCGATGCCGATAAAATTGGTATTTCCGGTTATTTCAAAACGATTTACCACGCCAGCCTGACACGCCCGATGAAACCTGCACGGGCGATGTTTGATGAGGCAGCCAGCGAGCTTGGTCTCTCTGCAAAGCGCATCCTCCATGTTGGCGATAACCTGATAAAAGACGTCTATGGCGCAATTAATGCCGGTTACCAGACCGCATGGTACGCCTGCAATCGCGATATGACGCTTAGTCTGGAACCGGTAAAGGCCTTACCCCATGTCCATTTGGATAACCTGTCAGAGCTGGTGTCACTGGTTAAAAAATAATAATTTCCGTGTCTGTCGAGGGGGTGCCTGTTTTTGCCGGTACCGTATATTGCGTTACCTGCCGTTTTTGTTCCTGAATACGCCGAATTATTTCGCTGATGAGCGTTGAAAACCCAGTATTCGGATATATGACATCTTTTCAGTTCAGTCATTGGCGCTTACATGTCCAGATATATCCTTATTATTTTTTTATCTTGCCTGCTTTGGGTTATCTCTGGTGCAGTCGCCGCGGCTCCCCCTCATTCCGAGCCATACCTTGAGAAAGAGGAAGTTCGGCAAATAGTAGAAAATACCCTTGCAGCGCTATCACAGGAGTATCTTTTCCCCGGACAAACGCTCGCGGTGCGCGAACGCCTGCAGCACGAAATATCCAGCGGTGAATTTAACCGTGGCTATCATTTCGGGCAATTCCGGCAGAAGTTTGAATCCATACTTGTGAATGGCACCAGCGACACCGGGTTTGAACTTGTAGAAAGGCGTCAGATGAGTGCGTTGCACAGAGAACCGCTTTCAGCAGAGGACAATGCTATCGATTCTGAGCTGCTGTCAGGAAACATTGGTTATGTGAAGCTACAGGGTGACTTTGTAAAAGCGGATCGCCGCAGCGACCTTGTGAATACGCTTTCGACGCTTCGTGATGTGGATGCGCTCATCATTGATTTGCGCGACGCAGGCGCAGCTTCCATGGATTTCGCGCAGCAATTGGCGAGCCCGTTTTTGCCTCACGGAACCTTGATGGGAACCGTCTCGTTTAATGACCAACATGATCCGGTTGAACTGCTTTCCGACCCCGCCCCCCAACTCAGCTCATTTGCCGGCAAGACTCCGGTATACATTCTCACTTCAGGTTTTGTCAGTGGTCCCTGGGAGTTTGTCAGCTACACCCTTAAACACCATGATGCGGCGGTCATCGTTGGCGATGACACGATGGGAATGAGCTATATGAAAAAAACCATACCGGTGAGTAATCACGCTGAGCTTACGCTTTATTATGCGCAGATTACCCATCCCGTGACCCGGGATAACTGGCAACACACGGGCGTGTTTGCCGATTATCAGGTTAAAGCAGAAGACAGTCTTAAGACCGCACTGAAACTAGCCAGAGGCAAACCCGGTGAGCAAGCGCTGCGATAGGTAAAACCCGTACTGAGGACACACTCACTTCCGACGTCGCCGCCGGAACATCAGATTCAACTATGATTCGTTCTCTCCGGCCGTTAACACCGCATTACTCCACCCGGCTTAAAGCCAAACACGCCGCGTGCGGGTTAAACCCGGTGTGACTGGCTAATCTGGTTGAGTGTCGTTGTCTTCCAGCACATTTTGCTTCATGGAATCGCAGGGTCTTGGACAACTTGGACGACCCACAACTTTGGCTGGTACCCCCACTACGGTGACATGCGGGGGAACACTGCTCAACACGACGCTTCCGGCCCCGACTTTAGAGCCTTCACCAATTTCGATATTGCCGAGGATCTTAGCACCAGCTCCCACCAGCACGCCCTGGCGCACTTTCGGATGGCGATCGCCGGACTCATGCCCGGTACCGCCCAGAGTCACGCTCTGCAGCAAAGACACATTATCTTCCACCACGGCGGTTTCACCAATCACAATGCCGGTGGCATGATCGAACATCACACCCTTGCCAATTTGAGCGGCAGGATGGATATCAACACCGAAGGTTTCAGAATTGCGGCTTTGCAGAAACAACGCCAGCTGATGGCGACCGTGAAGCCACAAATAATGCGCCATACGATGTACCTGTACGGCATGAAACCCCTTAAAATGGATGAGCGGCGTCAGATAATCATTCACTGCGGCGTCCCGGCGATGAACGGCTTTGATATCTTCAATGGCCGCTTCTGTTATCGCAGGTTCTAACAAATACGCTTCATCAAACACTTCACGAATAGCCAGTGCGGGCATAACGTCATCCGCCATCTTATTCGACAGAATAAAACTTAAACTCGACTCAAAATTATGATGGGTGAGAATGCATGCGTGAATAAAGCTCGCCAGTAGCGGCTCATTGTCAGCCACACGCTGCGCTTCCTGCTTTAACGTCAGCCAGAAGTCGGTGGTATTGGAAAGTGCTTGCATAGTGACAGTCCCGTGGAATAAATAAGTCGGACGCGTCTTCGAACAGTGGGGCTCACCGCGTATAATTCAAGAGCAGCAAAAGCGTAACATATCATCACTGTTGACGATGAGGGGATTTGTACCCGAACAGCCTGAATTTTGATCATTTCATCGATAACACCAGCCGTCTTAGGTCTGCCTTGACGATGAGATTTACCGATGTAGTAAGGAAAAACGACAACGCCGGACCTGCCGGCGCTGTCAAAGCCTCATACTGCCAGAGCAGGCTGCATCCGGGTCAACCGACTATGCAATAGTATGAGGTAAGCTAAAATCAACGTTGCAATGTCCGCTCGCTCAGGCGTACTGAAGTACCGTACGAATACTCTTTCCTTCATGCATCAATTCAAAAGCGTCGTTAATGTCATCCAGCGGCATCGTATGCGTAATGAAGTCACTCAGCTTGAACTCGCCATCCAGGTAGCGCTCAACATAATCCGGCAATTCACTGCGCCCTTTCACGCCACCAAAGGCGGTTCCGCGCCAAACGCGGCCGGTTACCAGCTGGAACGGACGGGTTGATATTTCCTGCCCGGCGCCGGCTACGCCGATAATCACAGACTCGCCCCACCCTTTATGGCAGCATTCCAGTGCAGAACGCATCACGTTGACGTTACCGATACATTCAAAAGAGTAATCCACACCGCCATCGGTCAACTCGACAATAACGTCCTGAATAGGCTTGTCGTAGTTTTTCGGATTAATGCAGTCGGTAGCGCCCAGCTTGGTTGCCAGGTCGAATTTACTTTCGTTAATGTCAATGGCAATAATTCTTGATGCGCCCGCCATCGCGGCACCAATAATGGCACTCAAGCCAATGCCGCCAAGACCAAATACAGCCACTGAGTCGCCTTTTTCTACCTTAGCGGTATTCATTACCGCTCCCATACCGGTAGTCACGCCGCAACCCAGCAGACACACTTCTTCCAGAGGGGCTTTCTTATTGATTTTCGCCAGCGAGATTTCGGGTAGCACGGTGTACTCGGCGAAGGTAGAACAACCCATATAGTGATATATCGGTTTTCCGTCGATAGAAAAGCGGGTTGTGCCGTCTGGCATCAGCCCTTTGCCCTGTGTCTCGCGGATCTTTCCACACAGGTTAGTTTTGCCTGATTTGCAGAACTTACATTCACCACATTCCGGTGTATACAGCGGGATCACATGATCGCCGACTTCAAGTCCGGTTACACCTTCACCTACCGACTCAACAATGCCACCGCCCTCGTGACCAAGAATCGATGGGAAAATACCTTCCGGATCGTCACCTGATAGCGTGAACGCATCGGTATGACAAACACCGGAGGCCACAACCTTAATGCGTACTTCACCGGCTTTTGGGGGCGCTACCTCGACATTTTCGATTTTTAAGGGCTCGCCTGGTCCCCAGGCAACTGCAGCGCGACAGGTAATAGATTGTGCTGACATTAAGTAGTACTCCAGCGTGTAAAATGAATAAATGGATCCTACATTACTGCTAAATAGATGATAATATCGCAAAAATAAATTCACTATTACTGTGATGTAACAATGAAAAGCCTTCACCCCTGGCAGGGAATTGCAGAGTTTGTCGCCGTGGTTGAAGCCGGGTCGTTTACCGCAGCCGCAAACCGCCTTCACATTTCCAATGCGCAGGTCAGCCGTCAGGTCAGTCAGTTAGAGCAGCGCCTCGGCATTCAGCTTTTACATCGCACCACCCGCCAGGTCAAAGTGACCGCACTGGGGCAACGGTATTATCAACAGTGCCGACAATTGATAGACGGCTTTGACGCCAGTGAACGCGACTTAACACAACAACAGTCTACTCCCCGCGGCAAACTGCGCTTAACCGCGCCAATCACCTTTGGCGAGCGGGTGCTGATGCCATTACTCATTGCGTTTCAGCAACGTTATCCGCAATTGCATCTGGATATTGAATTGTCCAATGCGCGTCTGGACATTGTTGATGCCGGGCTGGATATGGCAATTCGGCTGGGACGGCTGGATGACAGCAGGCTTCGTCATCGTAAACTCGCCAGTCGTAACGTGTATACCTGCGCGTCTGACACTTACCTTGAGCAACATGGTAAGCCGCAGACGCTCAATGCGCTTAAACATCACAACTGCCTGGTAGGCTCTTTGGGATACTGGCGGTTTTCGGTAAAAGGCCAGGAGAAAGTACTTAATGTGGAGGGCAGTCTTCGTTGCAACAGCGGTATTTCTTTGCGCGATTGTGCGCTGAAACATATTGGTATTGTTCAGCTGCCGGAGGAATATGTGAGACCTTGTCTGGAGGAAGGTGCGCTTGTTGAAATACTCAGCGACTATCGCCCCGACAGTGAGGGGATCTGGGGCCTCTATCCCCAGACCCGGTGGGTAGCGCCGGGAGTCAGTCTGCTGCTGGATTATCTGGAAGCGGCACTTCGTACAGAGAACGCGACCTGACCGTCCCATTTCACCACTCAAAACAATGCCGGCCTTTCGCTTAATACACACAGATACCGTGTTTGGATGCACACAGGGTTATGTCGATGAGACCACCCGGCGTGTGTCTTTCCCCCGCCAGACGTGTACCGATGTTCCGCTTAAAAGTGCAAGGCTGCAAGTGCACCGTTCTTTTTGACGACCGCTTGTTGAGTTTATTACCTGACGCGCTCGCCTGGCGGCAGCGACTACTGTTTGACTATCAGCCCAGACATATCACCGACAGCCTGCACGTTTTCAAACGTAGCGGTGGTATCGTGTAGCGGGAACGACAGAATTAGCTCATCAATTCCGGTCACGTCGACAAACTCAGCAAGCTGCGCTTCCACTGACTCTGCCGTGCCCACCGCCGCATAACGAAGCGCATGATTTACGCCACGGATTTCCATTTCACTGAGCTCCAGTCGAATATCCTCAACCGGTTTGGGCATAGGCTTGTTGGCCCCGCGACGCAGATTGCCAAATTGCTGTTGCACGGACGTTAGCCTGCGCTTTGCTTCCCCGTCTGAGTCGGCAATGACCGCCATCGCTCCCGCCATCACATAGGGTTTATCAAGCTGTGCCGATGGCTGAAAGTGTGCTTTATAAAGGCTGATAGCATCCATTAACGAATCCGGCGCAAAGTGAGAGGCAAAAGCAAAAGGCAGCCCCAGCTTCGCCGCCAGCTGCGCCGAATACAGGCTTGAACCCAGCAGCCACAGCGGCACATGAGAGCCGTTGCCGGGGATCGCAATCACATCACGTTCGCTGTCGTTATCACCCAGATAGTGCTGCAATTCGACGATATCCTGAGGGTAACGTCTGGCATCTTCTTCGATATCGCGACGAAGTGCTCGTGCGGTTGCCATGTCTGTTCCCGGTGCCCGGCCAAGGCCAAGATCGACCCGTCCGGGGAACATGGCCTCAAGCGTACCGAACTGCTCTGCGATGACCATTGGCGGGTGGTTTGGCAACATCACACCACCGGCACCAATACGAATTTTATCTGTCGCCTTACCTATACCCGCCAGCATAACGGCTGTCGCTGCGCTTGCTACGCCTCGCATGCCGTGATGCTCAGCCAGCCACACCCGGTTAAACCCTTGCTTCTCTGCCATCAGCGCCAGCGCCTGACTTTTCTCAACGGCATCGCTGACCGACCTGCCCTCAGCAATATGAGCCAGGTCCAGCAGGGATACGGGAACGGGATTTGACATAACACTCTCCTGAATACGGATACCCGTCGCGCAAAGCGCGGCAGGTAATGGATTTCTGCTGCTCAGTGATCTGGTCTCGCACGGTGAGCCAGACTCTGACAGTTTGATACTACTCAACATGCGACTGGAGGGGGCGAGTCACAAGGGCAAAAAGGGATTTTTTCTTGCTACGGTATTCCAAAACGGTATCAAAACCGATGTACCAGAAATCCTGCCGCAAGCCTGTATAAATTCACAGTTCGCTGGCATAATAGCCCGATTTGCTGATAACACGACTCACAGGTAACGCGCGCTATGGATGTATCTTTACTGCTTGACGATCTCAATGACAAACAACGTGAAGCGGTGGCGGCCCCACAATCGAATATGCTGGTTCTGGCTGGCGCCGGAAGTGGGAAGACCCGGGTACTGGTGCATCGCATTGCCTGGATGATGGAAGTAGAGAACATTGCGCCCTTCTCGATTCTGGCGGTAACCTTTACCAATAAAGCCGCGCGGGAAATGCGAGGTCGCATCGAGTCTCTCATGGGACGCAGTCTGCACAACATGTGGATTGGCACCTTCCATGGTCTGGCTCACCGCTTGCTGCGTGCACATCACGCCGAAGCAGGGTTACCTGAAAATTTCCAGATCCTGGATTCCGATGATCAATACCGTCTGGTCCGGCGCATCATAAAAGCCATGAACCTGGACGAAAAGCACTGGGCACCGCGTCAGATCCAATGGTACATCAATGGCAATAAAGACGAGGGCCTGCGCCCACAACATATTGAAACCCATGGCGATCATATTCAGCAAAAAATGCGCGATATCTACGCCGCTTATCAGGAAGCCTGCGATCGCTCCGGTCTGGTAGATTTTGCTGAGCTGCTGCTGCGTGCACACGAGCTATGGGCAAAAAATCCGGAAGTACTGGCTCATTATCAGCGACGATTCCGTGCGGTATTGGTGGACGAGTTTCAGGACACTAACAACATCCAGTACGCCTGGCTTCGCATGCTGTGTAACACAGACAATAATTCCATCATGATAGTGGGCGATGATGATCAGTCTATTTACGGCTGGCGTGGCGCGAATGTGGATAACATTCAACACTTTCTGAAAGATTTTGAGCAGCCCACCACGATTCGTCTGGAGCAGAATTACCGTTCAACCGGGACGATTCTGAATGCCGCTAACGCCGTTATTGATAATAATCAGGGCAGATTAGGTAAAGAGTTGTGGACCGACGGCAGCGACGGTGAGCCTATCTCAGTGTATGCCGGTTTCAATGAGTTGGACGAAGCCCGCTTTATCGTCTCACAAATCAAGAAATGGCTGAACGAAGGCAACGCCTTAAAAGACAGCGCTATTTTATATCGCAACAACGCCCAGTCACGGGTTTTGGAAGAAGCCTTACTCCACGAAGCCATTGCTTATCGCATCTATGGCGGTCTGCGCTTCTTCGAGCGTCAGGAAATTAAAGACGCGTTGGGCTACTTGCGCATGATCAATCACCCTCATGATGATGCTGCGTTTGAGCGTGTGGTAAATACCCCAAGCCGTGGGATTGGAGAGAAAACCTTATCCCAGATCCGTGAAGCCGCTCGCGCAAACAACTGCTCGATGTGGCAGGCAGGACAGCTGCTTATCAACGAAAATGCACTTAAAGGCCGGGCACTCAATGCCCTGCAAAGCTTCTGTCTGCTGATTATAGAGATGGAACAGAAGGTACTTGATGAACCACTGGAAGAGCAGGCCGACATTGCCATAAAACAATCGGGCTTGTATGCCATGTATCAGGCCGAACGCGGCGAAAAAGCACAGGCGCGCCTGGAAAACTTAGAAGAACTGGTTACCGCGTGTAAGCAATTCATCGTACCCGAAGAAGCCGAAGAAATGACGCCGCTGTCTGCGTTTCTGGCCCATGCTTCATTGGAGGCAGGCGAAACCCAGGCCGATACCGACCAGGACGCCGTGCAGATGATGACCATCCACACCGCTAAAGGACTGGAATTTCCGCTGGTATTTATGGCTGGTGTTGAGGAGGGCATGTTCCCCAGTCAGATGACTAACGACGAGCCAGGCCGTATGGAAGAAGAACGACGCCTTTGTTACGTGGGCATGACCCGGGCGATGCAAAAGCTGTTTATCACTTACGCCGAAACCCGTCGCGTGTATGGCCAGGACAAGTACCACACTGCATCGCGGTTTATTCGCGAAATACCCGACAACTGCGTGGAAGAAGTGCGTCTCAAATCCACTGTCTCACGCCCGGTGCACAACCGATTTTCACGGTCTGCGTCCCATGAAGCCTTCGAACACAGTGGATTTCAGCTGGGTCAGCGTGTGATGCACCGCAAATTCGGTGAAGGCGTGGTGCTGAATTATGAAGGTTCAGGCGATCACGCCCGGGTGCAGGTTAACTTCGATGACTTTGGAAGTAAGTGGCTTGTGCTGGCCTATGCTAAGCTAGAGTCATTGTAGAAAGTAGTGGCGGTCCTTTACCGCATTGCAGGACGTCAGGACGTATGCAACAAAAAGTACTGGTCATAGAAGATAGTCAGGTAAGCCTGGATCTGGTGTCTAAACTGGTACGTAAAGCCGGGCTGAAGCCCGTTGGTGCGCGCTCACTGACAGAGGCAAAATATAAGTTCGGACAGGCAAATCCGGAAGAGTTTCTGTGCGCAGTGGTGAGTTACCAGCTTCCCGATGCTCCGAAAGGCCAGGCTATCGACTTTGCCGTTAATGCTTACCTTCCGACTGTGGCCGTTACCAATGATGTGTCGCCGGCAACGCGCAAGGCCGTTCTCGAACGTGACGTGGTCGATTATGTCCCAAAAGAGAACGCGCAGATTTACGATTATCTTGCCAGGTTACTGGCCCGGCTGGACAAAAATAAGCAGATAGGCGTTTTGGTCATCCATCCTAAGCGCGCGCCGCGCACCTTCATGACGTCGTTACTTCAGCGACACAATTTCGCAACGTTGCAGGCAGCTACCGGCAAAGAAGCGATGACAGCACTGGCAGAGCATCCCAACATTAAACTGGTGATCACCGACAGCGCACTTCCTGACGAATCCGGCACCCGTTTTATTGCGAACTTACGCAAAGTGTTTTCTAAAGAGGAGCTGGCGATCATTGGCATCGCCGATGGCGACAGTGCTTTGCTATCTGCACACTTCATTAAAAGTGGCGCCAATGACTTTTTGCGCCACCCCTTCTGTCATGAAGAATTCTTATGTCGCATCATGCAAAACGTCGAACTGCTGGAAAACGTCGAGGCCATCCGCAAAGCAGCCAATACTGATTACCTTACCGGGCTGCCCAATCGCAGGCACTTTTTCTATTCTGTGAACCTGGTCTACAAAAGTCTTCCCTCTGTACACGCACTGGCATTGCTTGATCTGGACCACTTTAAACAGGTGAATGACACCTACGGACACGATGCCGGAGATGCGGTCCTAAAAGCCGTCGGCGGATTAATTGCCAGTGCTTTTGAGGATGTGTTGGTGGCACGTTTTGGGGGTGAGGAATTCTGTGTTTATCTGCCCAACATTTCCCCTGACATCGCGAACAAACGTATGGAGGCGTTTCGCGAAAAAGTAGCCAGACTGCCTGTTGCTATTGACGCTGATAACTCGATTAATGTCACGGTCAGTATCGGGCTGACTTATCACCGCTCTAACAATATCGAAGCGCTGCTGACAGAAGCTGACCGTTTGCTGTATCAGGCGAAGAAAGAGGGTCGCAATCAGATTTGTGCCGGTGACTGACTCGTTCAGGGCACACTGACACTACAACCTTTTCCTGCCTGCGAGCGCCCCGGCGACAATCATGTCGCCGGATGTTTCGCTATTCAGGCGCGGTGTATCTTACCCGGCGCTGAATACGATAAGCGCGCAGCGAATCAAATGAGAAAATCGCCAGCGCTGTCCACACGAATCCAAACGTCACCAGGCGGGCTTCCTCCAGGGGTTCCCCGTATAAATATACCGCCAGAAAGAACATCAGCGTTGGCCCTATATACTGAAAGAAACCCAGCGTGGAGTACATGATCCGCCGTGCTGCCGCGGTAAAGCATAGCAGCGGTGCCGTTGTCACAATACCGGCGGCAAGCAGCCACAGGTTCAATGACATGTCATTGGTAAGCATGTTGCTGTATTCGGAGGCGAAGAACACCCAGTAAATCAGGGCAAAGGGCAGCATCATCAGCGTTTCAATGAAAAGCCCTGGCATAGAGTCAACGGCCACCTGCTTACGCAGTAGCCCATAAATACTAAAGCTGGTTGCCAGCACCAGTGCAATCCACGGCACCTGACCGTAAGAAAAAACCAGAATAGACACGCCGGCAATGGCCAGCAATACCGCGATTTTCTGAAACAACCGCAAACGCTCCTGCAGGAACAGACGCCCGAAAAAGATATTCAGCAAAGGGTTAATGTAATACCCCAGACTGGCATCAAGGATATGATCGTTGTTGATGGCCCAGATAAACAACAGCCAGTTCGCCCCCAACAAAATGCCGGCAGCAAATAAAATCAGCATCACCTTGCGCGAGAGCAATGCCGCTTTAACCTTGCCCCACTGGCGTTTACCCGCTATTAACCCCACCAGAATCAATGCCGACCACACCACCCGATGCAGCAGTACGTCCATCGCAGGCATAATCTGTAGTTGCTTGAAATACAGCGGGGCAATTCCCCACATGGTATAAGCGGCGATCGCGCACATCACACCTACCTGGGTACGCTTTAACGCTTCCTGATCCTGACTCACATCTTTTCCGGGTACATGGTTTAGGGGCAGCATTGTCGGGGATTACTGTCCGCCGGGCAATACGAATTCGTTATTAGCCATAGCAACAAGACGAATTCACAAGCGGCTGTACTGGCGTTTTTTGCGCCTGGCCCCGATTTATTGTGGTCAGGTGACGCCATCGGCAAACTACCGTTGCAAAAGCAGGCTTGCAGCGCCGCAATAACCACAGCATTCAAAGGCCTGTTGGCTGGCGGAGTAATACTTCCTTAAACTAGGGAAGATGCGAATGCATCGCGCCGGTCGTCACGTTATGGTCGCTACAGTAAAAACAGTGTTCCCAGCCCCAGGAAGGCAACAAAACCCACAATGTCTGTCACCGTAGTCAGAATTACCGAGCCGGATAGGGCCGGATCGATTTTCAGCTTATCCAGGATCACCGGCAAGAACACACCGGCCAGGGCAGCGCTGACAATATTCACCAGGATTGCCAGACAAATCACAATACCCAATATGGCATCGGTGAACCAGAAGTAGGCCACGATACCTATTACCATGGCCCAGATGACGCCATTTACGCCGCCAACTTTGAGCTCTTTTACCATCAGCGCCCGGAAGTTGGCGCTGGTCACCTGCCCCAACGCAAGCCCGCGCACGATCAGGGTGAGCGTCTGACTACCGGCAATCCCGCCCATACTGGCCACTACCGGCATCAGTACCGCTAACGCAACGACCTGTTGCAGGGTGGCTTCAAACAAGCCAATAAACCAGGACGCCAGAAAAGCCGTTAATAGATTAATACCCAGCCATACGGCACGGTTTCGGGCACTTTTCGCTACCGGCGAGAATAAATCCTCGTCTTCATCCATACCGGCAGACGCCATCACCTGACGCTCATAAAATTCGTTAATTAACTCGCCCGCTGACTGAATCTCCAAACGGCCCAGTAACTTGTTGTTTTCATCCACCACCGGCAACGACGCATACCCGGACCGCTGCACTTGCAGTGAGGCAGAGGTGCTCTCATCGTTGCCTTTTAATACCGGAATATTTTCTTCGGTTAACTCCACCAGCGGCACGTGCTCGGGCGCACCGAATAAGCGAGTCAGTTTTACCGCAGCAGAGAACTGGCCCGAGCGGTTCACCAGGAAAACCGTGTCACAGTGTTGCGGCACATTACGACGGATCAACCTGAGACCTTCACGCACTTTGGCATTTAGCGGCAGCACCAGCAGTTCGTGGCTTATCCAGTGCCCCACCTCATCATCTTTAAAGGCGGTAGCTTCGCGGAAGAATGCCTGCTGCTGTGCATCAAGCGCAGCATAGGCCAAATCCACCAGCCGGGTGGGTAGTGAATCCAGTAGTTCGAGTAAATCTTCAGCATCAATGTCTGAGAAAATCGCGGCCCATTCGTCATCCTGTATCACATCAATCAGGATTTCACGGGGGTCGCTTCGCATCTCGACCAGCACATCAAGCTTACGGTCGCGTGGCAGGCCATCCCATACAGCAATACGCCGCTCAACCGGTAACGATTCGAGCAGCGTAGCAATATACACATCATCCTGCCCCACCAACGTGGTGAGTGTGGCAGCAGGATCATCGCCCGTTCCGTCAGAAACAAACTCTTCAATGAGATCCGGTAACGGTTCAGCCATGAGATACCTCCAGGGAAAAAAATGTTGTATCCAACCAGCGGGCGGGATAAGCCTTCATGCTGTCGGAACAGATATAACTACGGTAACTGCCTGGCGTGCGACCAGTTTTTTTGCATCAGGTGTCAGCCAACCATATAGGTGCCGGTGCCAAAAGCGATATGCTCGCCTGTTTCATTGTGCAGCTCCATACGACAAACAGCTACCCGGCGGCCCTTACGGATCACGGTTGCCGTTGCTATGAATCGCTTTCCTCTGCCCGGACGCAGATAATCAACCCGCATATCGACAGTACCAGCGGTAGCCAGATTCGCCTTTAGCTCGCTCAGTGCACTGTCTTCGGTTAAACGAATAGCCTGAACAATAGAAACTAAGCCACCTACGGTGTCCAGTAAACTGGCGGTAACGCCACCGTGCAGAATTTTCTGAAAAGGATTGCCGGTTAGTTTGTCATGCCAGGGCACCTCTACGCGAATGTCGTCACCATCCTGTATGACTTCCAGGCCCAACTCGCGATTAAAAGGCATCGCGTCTTTAAACAGGGCGATAACTTCATTAGTAAGTTCGCTGCGCAGCGACGATGACATAACCGTTCCTTTTTGCCTAACAGTGACACCATTGTACTATTAAAATAGTGAAAACAACCATCTACGCAAACGTTGCAGCCCCTCACACTGTCTTTTCGTCCAGAATTCCGGATTCCCCCGTGAAGCGAAGACAAAAACAGCGTAAAATCCCCCGCCATGAACATCTCAGTTGTTGCCGACGCTCAGTCTCCCGAATCCATCGCGACATCTACGCCCCAGTCTGTACTGGAGCGCATATTCGGCTACGCGAGCTTCAGAGATGGCCAGGAAGAAGTAATCTCTCATCTCTGCGATGGCGGCGACGCGCTTGTGCTGTTACCAACCGGAGGCGGTAAGTCACTGTGCTACCAGATACCGGCACTGGTCCGCGAAGGCACAGCGATTGTGGTATCCCCACTGATTTCTCTAATGCAGGATCAGGTAGAACAGCTGCAGGCCCAGGGTGTCAGTGCAGCGTACCTGAACTCGTCGCTGGACACCGACGTGCAGATGGATATCCAGGCGAAACTTCAGCATGGCGATTATGACCTTTTGTATGTGTCACCTGAGCGGTTGCTGCAGTCGTCTTTCCAGGGCTTGTTGCAACAAATTACTGTTGCGCTGTTTGCCATCGACGAAGCGCACTGCGTATCGCATTGGGGCCACGACTTCCGTCAGGACTACCGCATGCTGGGGCAAATAAAAACCCGCTTTCCTGATATTCCGGTAGTCGGACTGACCGCCACCGCCGATGCCGCCACGCAAGCCGATATTCAGGCACAGTTAAATCTGCACGCTCCGCTGGTTTACAGAGGCAGCTTTGACAGGCCCAACATCCGCTATCGGGTAATGTCCAAATATAAAGCCTTTGAACAGGTAGTTGATTACGTCAAACAACAGGATGGCAGCGGCATCATTTATTGTAACAGCCGGGCCAAGGTCGACGATCTCAACGCTAAGCTATATCGTCAGGGCTTTCGTAGCGCCGCCTATCACGCCGGCAAGGATCCTGATGAACGGGAATTCGTGCAGCGCCAGTTTCTGAACGACAAAGTCGATGTGGTGGTCGCGACGGTAGCGTTTGGTATGGGTATCAATAAATCCAATGTGCGGTTTGTAGTGCATCATGATGTACCTCGCAGTGTGGAAAGCTACTACCAGGAAACGGGGCGCGCCGGCCGTGATGGTCTGGAAGCCGAGGCCCTGCTGCTGTTTGACGAAAAGGACGCAGCCCGGGTTCGTCAATGGATAGAACAGGGTGCCAACACCGACCGCAACGACGTTGAACTGCAGAAATTTGCGGCCATGGAGGCATTTTCGGAAGCACAAACCTGCCGGCGTCAGGTACTCCTGAACTATTTTTCGCAGTTCAGCGACAGCGCCTGCGGTAACTGCGATATCTGCCTCGATCCCCCGAAAATGGTCGACGGCGTCGTCACTGCGCAAAAAGTTCTGTCATGCATTCTTCGTTTGTCGCAACAAGCATCTACACAATACGTGATTGATGTGCTTCGGGGTAAGCAGCTACGCCGGCTACAGGAAGCCGGTCATCATGAGTTGAGTACTTACGGTATCGGCAAAGACCAGTCAGACTCCTACTGGCACAACATCATCAATCAGCTTATTCATCAGGGCCTGGTTCGCGTGGACATCACGGCAAATGCCTATCTGCGTCTTACCGAAGCAGCCCGTCCGGTACTGAAAGGCGAGGTTGCACTGAAACTGGCGGTGCCGCGTCTCGAATTCAAACCCGATAAGAAAGCCAAACACGCACCGGCAAATTACGATCGCACCTTGTTTGTTCGCCTTAAGCATCTGCGAAAAGTGCTGGCAGAAGAACACGGCGTGCCGCCGTATGTGGTATTCAGCGATGCAACGCTGGTAGACATGGCGTCCAAGTTGCCAACCTCAACATCTGCGATGTTAGACATCAGCGGTGTGGGTCAGACCAAGCTCGCCCGCTATGGCGAGGCCTTCATGCAGTTAATTGACGATTACGTTAATAAGGAAGATGGCTAAGCCCGTCGGCTTTCCCTGCTGTTCTGTCTTTTGAGCACGCGGGCTACCCACACACAGCCGTAAGGCTTGCTTAAACTCGACGGGTGTAACTAAGACTAACCTGATGGCGTTGGTTAGCTCTCAACGACGTCTGTCAATTACGAGGCGCCTGGCTTATACCAATCCGCATAGGAGTTTGCCCACTCAGCAAGACTGTCAGGCTTTCTGGCTAGGCTTGGTTGCGCAGGTTTGGTGGTTCCAAATCAAGCAAGCATAACAACGCCAGAAAGTCTGACAGCATTGCCCGACGGGAGTGGCCAAAACGACTTACATCTGTGTTGCGTCCTCTGGACATAGAATGACTATGCCTCAGAGAGCGCGTCGTGATCTAAGTCGTTTTCGACTAGCCCTCAGGGATTACTCTGAGAGGGTAAATTCCTATGCGGATTGGTATTAGGAAAGATTCGCTGGTCCGCGGGCAGTGTCGAGGAGTTCTCACCGCAATTACCCAGGTAACAACGGTGAAAACGTCTTCTCAGGTAAACGCCGCATTTATGCGTAAGCGTACTCGCCGCCTTTTTCAAGCGCACGCTGGTAAGCGGGGCGATCATGAACCTTATTTACCCAGGCTGTTATCGCTGCCAGATTACTCGCCCGCCCTGACGCCACCAGTGACTCAAGCGGAAATATCATTTGTACATCAGCACCTGTCGGCGCATTGCCGGCAAACCAGTCATGAGATGACAGATAAGACTCAACATAGCGTAAACTCTGTTCGAGATTCGGGCGATAGTATGCATCCAGAATTCCGTCAATCAGCTTATTGGCTATGGGTTTGATAAAGAATGGCTTTGACGCCTTTTCACGCGCTTTCTCAAGCACCAGATTTGCAACCAGTGGCGGCATCAGTGAGCCTTCCGCGAAATGCATCCAGAAAAGGTATTGCTGATGCATGGATGCATCTTCAGGCGTGCTGAATGTCTCTTTCGCATAGTGCCTGATGAGATACTCGATGATCGCGCCTGACTCCGCAACAGCCCCGTCATCCGTGGTCAGTACAGGTGAGCGACCTAATGGATGAACGGCCTTAAGTTCCGGTGGCGCAAGATTCGTTTTTGCATCTCGCTGGTAGGTCTCCAGCTTGTATTCCACGCCGAGTTCTTCTAAAAGCCACAATATACGTTGTGAGCGTGAATTATTTAAATGGTGAAGTGTTAGCATTTTTCCCTCTGAAATATCCGGTAAAACAGACAATGCTGGCGCAAAAAATTATTGTTGGTCGTTGCGCGTCAATGGCCTTGCCTGTGACGGTTGATCTTCCCCTCGAAAATCACGCAGAGATAACTCTGAATTATCTCAACACAGCATAATACGCTATGAAGCATGATATTCAGAACCTCCTGAAAGCTTATACATCTCCATGCCCGGGAAAGATTACGCCGGGCGTAATTTTTGTGATTTGTATTCGGGGAAGGAGTGAATAGCGCTACAGCGGGCGGTTTTAATGTGGTTTTAAGGGTGACTGTTTTTGATACGCCAGCCATGCCGGGTGTATTAACGTATTTCATTTCATATTGGTTCATCTTACGTATAACGTCGCTCCTCTCTCGTGACGTGTGCAGATAAGCACACATGTTATACTGACAGCCACTCGATAATTTTTCTTTGACGGAGTCCCGTGACACTAGCCCGCCGATACGCTGATGCACTTCCCGATCTGGTAAGCCAGGTCGTACCGCAACCACTTCAGGGTATGCGCCTGAGGCTGGTGAATCACGAGTTAGCTGATGCCCTTTCTCTGCCTCAGTCCTGGTGGCAACAAAACGAACTGTTGGCGGCATTGCAGGACCAGAATTCCGCATTATCTCAAAACGCCGTCGCGCAGAAATACGGTGGCCACCAGTTTGGGCACTGGAATCCATTTCTTGGTGATGGCAGAGGCCTGTTGCTGGGAGAGGCAAAGCACGCAGTACACGGCTGGCAGGATTTGCACCTGAAAGGCGCCGGACAGACACCTTATTCCCGTCACGCTGATGGTCGCGCAGTGTTACGCTCAACATTACGTGAATACCTGGGGCAGGAGGCGCTGCATCACCTGGGTATACCGACGTCCCGCAGTTTATGTTTGTTCAGCAGCACTGATACCGTGTACCGCGAACAGCCCGAACCCGGTGCCATGATGATCCGCACTGCACCAAGCCACATTCGCTTCGGCCATTTCGAGTATTATTTTAATACTCAGAATTCGGATGCACTTGCAAAGCTGGTAACGTTCGCACTCAACGAACACTTTCCTGAATGTCTTCAGGCTGAGAATCCTTGGGCTGCCATGTTGCTTGCCATTACACTGCGCACGGCACGTCTTGTCGCGCACTGGCAGGTACATGGGTTTGTACATGGCGTGATGAACACTGACAACATGTCGGTGCATGGCATTACATTTGATTATGGTCCCTATGCATTTATGGATACCTTTACGTCGTCGGCAGTATTTAATCACTCCGATCACGAAGGACGCTATGCGTTTGATCGCCAGCCAGGTATTGCGCTATGGAATTTAAATGCGCTTGCACATGCCTTTTCTGACCAATGCTCCATTGAGGAGTTACGGGATGCGTTGTCACGCTTCGAACCGGTATTTCTTGACCAGTATCATCGCCTCATGACCGCCAGAATGGGGCTGGACACAGACGACACCGGCATCAAACTTATGCAGGACTGGCTGTCCATGCTTGAGACTCAGCAGCGCGATTATACTGACAGCTTCCGGTTACTGGCGTTGGCCGATTTAACCTTATCTTCTTCCCCTCTGCGCGATCATTTTCCCGACAGAGACAACTTTGACGCGTGGTGGCAGAGCTACCGCAACTACCGGTTGCATGGAGAGACCGCGTCGATACCGCAAGCCAGTCTGCTTTCAAAAAATCCGGCAGTGATTCCACGCACGCATCAGCTGACCGAACTGATTTCTGAGGCAGAGGCAGGCGACTGGTCTACAGTAGAGCAATTCCTTGGTGCGCTGACATCCCCTTTTGATACCCGTTGGGATAACCATCCGTTTTCACGTCCACCTGCTAACCCGACATCGGTCTCATTATCATGCAGCAGCTGACGTCAGAAGCACTCAGACTGGCATACCGGCGGGAAGATGACGTGGTCCGGATACTGCTGCCACTGCCACATACACCGGCGGCCACCCTACGCTGGGTCAGTCAGTTTGCCACCGTCACCAATGCTACACTTCAGTCTGAGGAGTGGGGCGCAGACCGGTTTCAATCGACATTGTTTACCGGCGAGTTGCAGATCCTGATAAATATTGAATGGCTTTGCGATGCCATCTGGCTGGAGTTAATTGCAGGCGGTGATAACGCTGGAGACAAATTGTGGGACTGGTGTCAGAAAACGCTGGGGACAGTCGAGAAGCCCGCAATCTAATTCGTTTTCCGTGCATTTTCACGATAGTGCATTGCCCGCAGACAGTCTGTTTCTGGCAGTACTTGTTAACAAATCCCACTGCCGTGTTACTTGCAATACCCACTCCCATTCTGGGGAGATAAATAATACGCGGTGGCCCCAGAACGACACAGCTATAACATCTCGCCAGAACAGAAACCCGTCCGCGATGCGCCCCTTTCTGACATCAACGCTTTACACGCTGACTTTCCTGTAGTTTCAGAGAATTATGCGGTTAATGTTCACAATCTGGAAGTTATTCCGCTAGTATGGAGATATGCATTTTTGACAGGGACGCAACTTCGCTTCGCATGACAGTTCAGCGATACAACCCACATAGTTTACTCAGGTACTGCGCAGTCGTTGTTATGTGCTATCTGATGCTGTGTTGCTTTCCTGCCCTCGCCAAGCCGGGTCATGACCACATCGTCGTCAATGAACAGTTCCGCTCTCAGCCGTTTGATATTAATGCGCAGTGGCGGGTAGTCCCCCGTCAGCATGCCTTCGATACCGTCGTCTCCGGGTACAACAACTGGCCCAGATGGATTTATCCGCAGGCCCAGCCGGAAGATACGCGTCTGTGGTTGCAGGCCAGAGTCTCCAATACCGGTAACACGCCGCTTTCCCTGACGTTGCTCTCTGACCGCATTAATCTGGACAATGTGCATCTTGTGCTGCTTGACGGGCGCGAACGCATTACCGACTCGATGAACTATCGCTCAGCCAGAAGCGAAGAGCTCCCGACCCGCTTGTTGCCAACCGTGAAATTTGCGTTTCGTCTGCAACCAGGTCAGACAAAAACCATTCTGCTGAGTATTCAGGACGATGGCCTGCTGCCTCCAGCATTGACCTTATGGGAAGACAAAGCCCTACAGACCTATGCCCGCCAGATGTTGCTGTTACTTGGCATCGCACTGGGCACCCTTTTCGTTTTGTTCGGCTATTTTATTATTTCTTATTTATACCAGCGCACACCGGCACGCTTCTGGCTGGCGGCGACATTCGCTTTATTGTTTGCTTTTGCCTTTACCATGCAGGGCGGACTGGTGCTATGGCCCGGGCTAACCAACCTGTCTGAATATGTGCTGGTGTCGATACTGGCAGCATTTTTCGCCACAATGGCCAAGGTTTGTCATAACCTGTTCCCCCGAATTCCGCTGCCTTTGCGCCTGCTGAATTATCTGGCTGTCATAGCGCTGCTGTGCGTCGTGGCCGTATCCACCCCTTATCAGACCACGATTGCCGCTTACATTGCCGCACCAATCATTGGCACACTGCATATGCTGTTGGCTATTATTTTCCGGGATCGCCGCAATCGCGCGCAGTCACGCACGTTTATCATCAGCTGGCTGTTTTTGTTTGCCACCTACGCGGTACAGCTGGATGTTGTTGCACAGGCAATTATGGTGACGCCGCTGGTTTCCCTGCAACTGATTCTGATAATGACCCTGGCAATGCTCAGTTTTGCGTTTTGCGTTGAGATAAGAGAACGAAATATTAGCATTCAGCAGATTTCGGCGCGGGAAAAGACCATCAGCCAGCTCAATCAGTTTTACGATCTCTTTCGTAACTCTGCCGAGGGGCTTTATACCTCAACACTGGAAGGCAAGCTCATCAGTGTTAATCCGGCGATGTGCACCCTGTTTGGTTACCCCGACGAAGAGACTATGCTCAGAAGTGTTGAGAACACACGCAATTTCTACACTTCCCGTGAGGAACGTGATTTGCTGGTTGGGGAAATTCTCGAACGCGGTACCGTCATGGGAAGAGAGATAAAGGGGCTTCGGGCGGATGGCTCTGAGTTCTGGTTTTCCCTCTCTTGCCAGATCCGTAAAGAAGATATCAACAGCTTCTTGTATGGCTCGATATTCGATATCACGGAACGCAAGCAGTCAGACATAAGCATGGAATACCTTGCCACGCACGACTCGTTGACCGGGGTTTACAATCGCAGGGAGTTTGAGCAGCAGCTTCATCACGCACTGGAAAACAGAACATCAGACACCGTGGTTTCGATACTGTATCTGGATTTAGACCGCTTTAAGGTGGTAAATGACACCTGTGGGCACAGCGCCGGTGATGCGCTGATAAAAGACGTCGCGCAACTTTTTCAGGATACTATTCAGGGCCAGGGACATCTAGCCAGACTTGGGGGGGATGAGTTTGCCATTCTCATAGAGAACCAACTGGAAGAAAGCGCCTACCTGTTGGGCGTAAAACTGCTCAATGCACTGCAGGCGTACCGGTTCGTATGGGAAAATCGTATTTTCTCTCTGGGCGTCAGCATCGGCCAGGTTGTCTGTGACAGCTACAAGCATACGCCCGAGCAATACCTGAGTATGGCAGATGCGGCATGCTACATTGCCAAAGAGCGGGGGCGTAATCAGATACACCGCTACTCTAATGAAGATGAGAGTTTGAAGCGCTACGAGCAGGAGCTAAACTGGGTCAGTGCTATTAACGAGGCGTTGGAGAACGACTGCTTCACGCTGTACTACCAACATTGCCGGCCGCTGAATAAAGCGATCGACGGGGATTACTATGAAATCCTCCTGCGCCTGCGAAATGAAGACGGCAGTCTGGTACCGCCAGGCGCCTTTTTGCCCTCTGCAGAGCGCTATAACCTGATAAGCAAAATTGATCGCTGGGTGGTGGAAAATACCTTCCGCTGGTTTGCCGCGCATCGCGATGCCCTGGATTCCCTGCAGCGCTGTAGCATCAACCTCAGCGGACAATCGTTGGCTGACCGTGACCTGAAACTGTTTATCCTTAATGCGTTTGAATCCTTCGGGATCCCGTATCAGAAAGTCTGTTTCGAAATCACAGAAACTTCCGCGATTCTGCGCATGGATGAAACCAAGGCCTTTATGCGCACTTTCAGACAGTTAGGCTGTAAATTTGCCTTAGATGATTTCGGAAGTGGTTTCTCATCCTACACCTATCTGAAACACCTGCCGGTAGATTGTGTGAAGATTGATGGCAGCTTTATCAAAGATATGCTCAATGATCCGGTTGATGCCGCTATGGTGTCGTCGATAAAGGATGTGGCCAAAGCCATTGGCATGGAAACGGTAGGTGAGTTCGTCGAAAACGAAGCGACGATGGCCCAGCTTGGGAGAATGGGCGTGGATTACGCGCAGGGCTACGGTGTTGCCATGCCGGCACCACTGGAAGAATACAAGCCCTTGTAAACGCACTTCGCCAGATAAAAGCAATATTTTCTGTTCTACACACTTATAAGCACAGCAACAGGCAGTTTATCATTGCTGGTGAATAGGATTCCTACCCACGGCTTGCTATAATGCGGATACTATCACATTTTAGCAGGCCCCCCGGCCTTGTAATTAGCAGGAACACCCCCAATTCTTTGCTTCCTTTAACGGGTGTAGAAGTGTCATGACCATAAAGCAACCTAAGTACGAATATGTAAGTTCAGCCAAATTGCCTACCCGCTGGGGCAATTTCCGCATTCATGGTTTCGTTGAAGCCAGTGGTCAGGAACACGTGGCGCTATCGTACGGTGAGTGGGAAGCTGGTGACACCGTTCCAATTCGTATTCATTCTGAATGCCTCACCGGTGATGCGCTTTTCAGTACACGATGCGATTGCGGTTTTCAGTTGGAAAAGGCATTACAGAACATTGTGGAAAGCGGCCACGGTGTATTGCTGTACCTGCGTCAGGAAGGGCGTGGTATTGGCCTGCTGAATAAGATCCGCGCTTACAATCTTCAGGACAGCGGCATGGATACGGTAGAGGCCAACGAGCATTTAGGTTTTGATGCCGATCTGCGCAGCTATGATATTTGTAAACTGATGCTGGAAACACTGAATGTTACCAAAGTCGAGCTGATGACCAATAACCCCCGTAAACTTGATGCCCTTGAAAAGCTGGGCGTAGAAATTGTTGCCAGAAAACCGATTGATCATGGCATTACTAAAGACAACAAACACTATCTGAAGACGAAAACCGAGAAACTCGGGCATGCCTTCGATCCCCACCTGCTAAAATAATCTGACACCATGAGGTAATCGCGCTGCTCTGAGCAGTGAGCAACGCTGACCTGCACACCGTGTCATAAAAGCGCTGGTCGTAAACAAGCTGAACCTGCCAGCCGGGTTCGGTTCAGCTTAGGTTAATCCCGCAACGACTATAAATTATACAAGCTTTCGAAAAACCGCCCCGTTCAATCGTGAATTTGCGGTTTAAGGAGATTGTATGAAACGTACAACATTAACATTACTGGTAACGCTGACACTGGGTACGGCATTGCCGGCAACGCAGGCGATTGCCACACCGGAGCCTGCCAGCGATATGGCGCAGGCAACCTACACGGATGCCGAGCTGGACAGTTTGCTGGCGCCCGTCGCCCTTTACCCTGATTCTGTGCTTACGCATATTCTGATTGCCGCCACCTATCCACTGGAAGTGGTCGCTGCCGACCGCTGGCGGCAGGAAAACCAGCATCTGACCGCTGAGCAGGTGGCAGTGCAGGTAGATGCCTTTAACTGGGATCCGAGTGTGAAGGCGCTGGCGCCGTTTGAACAGGTTTTGCGAACCATGGCAGACGATCTTAACTGGTTACAGGCACTGGGTGATAACGTGCTGATCAGTCAGTCGCGCGTTCTGGCCAGGGTGCAGGTGTTGCGTCAGCACGCACTGGAAAGTGGATCATTGTCGGACAACGACTACCAGACCATAGAGCGCGACAAAGAAATTATTGTCATCGAGCCGCGCCGCCGGGAAGTCGTCTATGTCCCTTATTATGACACCAGAGTGGTATACGGAAACTGGTGGCACCCGGTCGCGCCGGTGTACTGGCACCATCCGGTAAATTACCGCAATCATTTCGGTTTTTACTGGAGTCCGAGTATTCGTTTGTCGACGTTTTTCTATTTTGGCGGTATTCACTGGCATAACCGCCATGTGGTAGTCACTCGTCAGCCGGTTCGTCATTATTATCGCGGCCCCGGTGTAAAACGGGTTTACACAAAAGAATATCGACGCTGGGATCACGACGTGAATCACCGCCGGATCCGTTATTCGAACCGTGTAGTTCATAGTTCGCCTTCTCGTTACAACACGCTGCAGCGTGAACGTAACGTAGTAAAAACGCGGGAGCGTCAACTGGATTATCGCGAACAGCCTACCCGTCGCGTTGTCGATTTACGTGACAAATCCCGCCGCCAGGTTACCCCTGTAACCCCCAGGGCGACCCGGGAGCAGGTCGTAAGAGGGTCTGACAAGCACAAGCAGATACAGCGCCGTATGCAGGATAAATCGGTAGCGTCTGAACGGTACTCGCGCAATGTCAACAAGCCTGTGGTGCAGCAACGTGATGTGGTTACGCGTCCGCCGAAGGCCGTAAATCGCAATCCGGTAGCGCCTAAACAACACAAGCCGGCAGACAGACAATATGCGAAACCTGTAGCGCCGGCGCCACAAAGCAGCCGCAGCCAGTCGCAAAATTACAGTAAACCGGTACAGCGTAGTTATTCCAAGCCGGTTCAGCGAAACATTGAGCGTCCTTCGGCTTCCCGTCGTGTTGAACACAGTTCACCGCGGCCGCCGAAGTCATCAGAGCGCTAATGGCGGATCACATCCACATTGGTTATTGGTAAGAAAACAAAAAACGGGCTGATGCCCGTTTTTTATTACCCGTCTGATGTTGTCACAATGGTGTGCTTATCAGTTTGTCGACTCTGCGTAGCGAGTAATAAACGCATCCACAAAACGCGGCTGTGAGGCCTCATCCAGATTGAAGTACAGCGACGGTTCAATTAACTCAAGCTCAATGATCGCCCATTGGTGCTGATAACGAATTAAATCGACACGGGCATACAGAGAGTCAGTCGGCATCGCCTGCAGTGCCTGTTTGCACGCCCTCAACATGGACGCGTCAGGGATGACCGGTTGTAAGCTGCCACCATGCTCTTCCTGAACACGAAAGTCACCGTCTGCTGGTGTTTTTAAAATGGCATGACTGTACTCACCATTAAAATAGAAAAGTGAATACTCACCCTCATCCAGCACTTCTTTTACAAAGGGCTGTATCATAATATCTCTGCCAGCATATAGTTGACCCAGTTCACTCTCCCGGCTGCTGGCATCGTCGCGATTCAGGCGAAAGGTATCATCCGCGTTGGCGCTAAGCGTCGGCTTAACAATAACGGTGTCGGTATCAAACTCAGAAAAGCATGCATTCACTGCCGCCAGGTTATAGCCAGTTTCCCAGCGTGTAGGAAGCGTGGTAACGCCTTTGGCCGCCATGTCTTTGAGATAAGTTTTCTGTAAATTCCATTCCATCAGCGACAACGGATTATCCAGATACGCCCGCGACGCCGCGATACGGCGCAAGCATGCTAAAAATGCCGCCGGGCTTTGCTGGTAATCCCATGGGCTTCTGACGATCACCGCATCGAATGCATCCCAGTTGCTTTCTTCGCGCCACGGCACTGATGTAACCTTCCACCCGGCTTTCGCAAAGTGGGGAATAAGTAAATCGTCGTACACAAAGAAGTCGCCTAAATCGCTCATCGATAAAAATGCGATATGTTTCATACTGCGCAACCGCTCCCCTACATTTCTATGACAAGGTGTTTATTAACGATATCGATACGCTTGGGAAGCTGATTGCCAAATAAACCCAGATTCAGCTCAGTAAAGTCCAGCAGCAGTATCATGGGAAACTGTCGGCCCTGCATCTGATTGATTGCATTCATCAGCGCCTGACTGTTTTCCAGCGTATTGTCCTGCACCTTAAACTCCACCAGCGTAGGTTTTTCTATCTGCAACTCTTTGCGCTCGGCGCGGTACTTCAGCAACCCTTTCATTTTCCCTGTCGCGTTGAGCGTTTGCCCGTTCTGCTGCGCCATGATGTTTACCTGAACTGCCACATCATCCTCCAGCGACCCGAGTGTCACAACGGGATCGGTAAAGGTCAGCTTTATCTGGTTGTAGTACTGGGTTTGCGGAAAGGTCATCTTTACCATCTGATTAACGTGTTTTTCTGACAGCGTTAAGGTGATCGCACTGGCCTGAAAAGCCAGTAGTAAAGAAACGAATGTGATGACGACACGAAGCATAAGATTTCCAGACTGATTAGGGAAGGTGCAAACTCTACCACATTTCCCTGAATGCGACTGGTGGCTTTCGCTTGCACTGCGGTCTATCATGCTGAAAAGCGCATAAAAATAATCAAGGAACCTGGCGTGAATGATTTTTGGGAGACGATAACGTCGACACTCAGTTATGAGACGTTCACATTATTCGAGCACACTTTCACGGTGGGTGAGTTGCTGGCGGTTCCACTGGCAGCCGTTGTGGGTTCCTGGCTGATTGATAAATTTGCTCACATTGCCACTTATCGACTGCGTAAAACCGGCGCAAGTGCCGATACCGTTCACCTGTTTAAGCGCATTTTCTATGTTACCGCCTTTGCTATTCTGATAGTCACATTGCTGGAGCTCCTCAGCGTGCCGCTAACCGCATTCGCGTTTCTGTCCGGCGCGATCGCCATTGGTGTAGGCTTCGGCGCGCAGAATATTATCAATAATTTCATCAGTGGATGGATTCTGATGTGGGAACGGCCGATCCGTATTGGTGATTTTTTAGAGGTAGACGACGCCCGTGGGTCGGTAGAGTCAATCAACACCCGATACACCCGAATACGTCGTGTGGATGGCGTGCACATGCTGATCCCGAACAGCAAACTACTGGAAAATACCGTCATCAACTGGACGCTGATTGATACCCTTACTCGTACCTCAGTGAAAGTCGGTGTTGCCTATGGTTCGCCCTGTCGCAAAGTCGCAGAACTGATTGAAGCGGCGGTGACGCGACAGGAAGATATTTTAACTGAACCAAAACCCGTTGTTATTTTTGACGATTTCGGCGATAACGCACTCGCGTTTGAGGTCTACTTCTGGGTAAACGCCACCGTCGAGCGCAACCTCAGAGTCATCCGAAGTCAGGTGCGTTATGCCATTGACGAATTATTCAACGAAGCAGGCGTGGTGATCGCATTCCCTCAGCGGGATGTTCATATAGATGGCGCAATCAAACTGCTAAATGAGAAAGAGAATTTACCTAATGCATGATATGCAACATTCCGGTTTTTTGTGGGCTTACCGCGTTTCAGATAAAGGCAAAACCGAACCGGTCTCGCCTGACGCACTGAGCACCGCGTTGCCGGAAGAAGGTTACTTATGGGTGCATTTGCAATCCGATATTGAGGATTCAGAACACCTGATGCAGCAACTGGGATTACCGCAATCTGTCACCGATGCATTGCTGGCGCTGGAGACGCGTCCACGGGCATTGTCAATGATGGAAGGCGCCCTGATATACCTTCGCGCTGTGAATAAAAATCCTGATGCCGATCCCGAAGATATGGTGTCGTTGCGGGTATGGCTGAAAGGTAATCTGTTAGTGACCGCCCGACGCAAAGACCGGCGGTTAGAGTCAGTAGCGGCGATCCGTGAGCAATTCGACGCGCAGCAAGCGCCAGCGTGCCCGCGGACGTTACTGATTGAACTCGTTGGCAACATCGCCGATCGCATCCATGACACCGTGGATGACATGGACGATATGCTGGTTGAATGCGAGACCCGCGATGTTCTGAATAAGGCAGACCGTCAAACGCTGGCAGCGTTGAGACGACAGGCTGCCACTATGCGTCGCTTTCTGGCTCCGCAGCGCGATGCACTGGAAGCACTCCAGCGCTTACCGGGGGTACTGAGTCAGGAGCAGGCGTTTGAGTTACGCGAACAATCCGACCGCGTCACTCGCTATGTGGAAGATCTCGATCTTGCGCGCGAACGTGCCATCGTGCTTCAGGATGAGCTGAGAAACCGCATCGCCGATCAGCAGGGCGTGCGGATGTATGTCTTGTCGATGGTGACGGCGATATTTCTGCCCCTGTCATTTCTGACCGGCGTTTTTGGCATGAACGTCGGTGGCCTGCCCGGCACCGACTCACAGGACGCATTTACGCTGCTTATGGGTGCGATGGGCGTGCTGGCCGTGTTCATGTTGATTGCCATGCTGTGGAAACGCTGGCTTTGACGCCTCACCGCGTTCGACGCCGACGTGCAACTTAAAACGGGTTGACGGTGTAGCCCTGCTGCTGCAACTGAGCATGGGCTGTCATCGCAGAAAGGGCGACGTCCACGCCCGGCAACAGACTCTCTGCCGGTATGCCATGCGCGGCGGCAGATTGGCCACACACTATCACCTTAACCTGCGCTTCCATCAGCGCTTTAAGCAACGCGATGTTGGCATTATCAACCCCGGTTTTTGCCTTGTACTGCGCATTTGACAGTAATTCCAGCGTTGCACCGCCATGAACGATTAACGCCAGGCGGATATCCTTTTGCTTCACGCCGTTCGCCACGTGCATATTGATAAACCGTGCCAGCGAGTCAAAACGTCGGTTAAGCTCTCCTTTTTCTGCCGCCTTCGCTACGTCAAAAGCAACAGAAAAATGAGTGGTGTCATCAAAGGTTACCCCCACAACGGGCGCATGACGTCCCCAGTTGTCAAACACCGGGCCTGTCTTAAAGTCAGCCGCGGCTGCACTATAGCTCAGGCAAAAAGCTATTAAAAAAAAAGATCTTAATCGATGATTTAGCATACTAATGTCCAATATCCGATTTGCGTTATGCACTTTATCATAGCGTAATTAGCGAATGCGCCAGGCTAACCTATAGTTATGTGAGCATTTATTTTGAGGTGATGATATGCAGTACTCGTGGATAATGGATGGTCATAAGATATTTCGTGCGGTTTTAGCAGCACAATGGCTTATTTCAGTGGTGATTGGACTAATTACCGGGGAGTTGATTGTCGCGTTTCTGCTTGGCATTCCCATTGTTGCGGTACCGTTACTACTGAGCTTTCAACAGCCAGGCAGCGCGCTTAGCCGCCATGCCATCGGCATTGGTGTGCAACTGATGACCGCGCTGCACATTCATCAGTCATTTGGCCTTATCGAGATGCATTTCGAGATTTTCGTGATGCTGGCATTTCTTGCCTATTTCCGCGACTGGAAAGTGATTGCGTCTTCCACTGCCGTTGTCGCTGTGCACCATATTGGCTTTTTCTTCCTGCAGTCTGCCGGGTCGCCGGTGTTTATCTTCGAACCTGGTCACTTATTATTTTCTTACCTGTTGTTACACGCAGCCTTCGCTGTCGCCGAGGGGCTGGTCCTGATGTTTATGGCAAACAATGCGTTTAATGAAGGCAAAGCTGCCGAGCAGCTTCGCACAGCTATTGGCCAGATTCTTAATGACAGCGCGAAGGTCAATCTTGCGGTATCTATCGACTCAGATAATGAAACGGTTGTTCAGTTTAACCGCTTTATTCAACAAATTAATTCGCTGGTGAAAGAGGCTGGTGAACTTACCGCCAGTGTCGCCGACGCCAGCACACGTATTGATGAGACGGTCACCAAAACTCATGCGATGTCGGAGCAGACGGCAGCGCAGATTGTATCGGTTTCTGCGGCGTCAGAGCAAATAGCCACAGCGATGCAGATGGCTGCAGAGCGCACCACCATTGCCAATGATAAAACCAGCGTGGCGCGGGAAACCGTCCGACAATCGCAGAATACCATCAATACTACGAATTCCACGATAAGCTCGCTGAGAGACCAGTTAAACGATGCAGCGAAAACTAACTCCGCACTAAACGAGCAGTGCGGGAAAATTTCAGAGGCGATGCGGTCTATTACTGCAGTGGCAGAGCAAACCAATTTGCTGGCCCTCAACGCCGCTATTGAATCAGCACGGGCGGGTGAACACGGACGCGGATTTGCAGTGGTGGCAGATGAAGTCAGAACGCTGGCGATCCGCTCTAAAGAAAGCGCTGATGAGATTACTGCTATCACGGAACTGCTGGTGTCGCGAACCGCAAGCTCGGTCACGCAAATGGAGACCTGCGTTGAGCTGGTCGACTCAGCCGTTGCCACCTCTAGCGAGGCGTCCGGCTCTATGCAGGATGTGCTCGACCAAATCAATATTGCCGCTGACAATGTAACCGAAATTGCCACCTCCGCAGTTGAACAGGAGTCCGCTTCTGCGTCCATTGCACAAAGCGCTGCCCGCATGCATGAGTTGTCACAGGATGAAGTGGAAAGTGCAAATCAGCTGGCGCGGGAGGTCAACAATCTGAATGCCCGTTGTCGGGAAATGAAAGTGGCTATTGATAAATTCAGTATATGAACGGGAAATACCTCGGCTGGAGTCTGCTGTTTGCCTGGACCGTCGCTATTCTGGCGGGACTGTGGCTATACAACAGTAAGCAGATTGTCAGTTTCGACCCCAACCAGGTACTGGCACAAGCCGCAACATCGATGTCGTTTGACGGCAACCTGGTCGCCCTACTATCCGCACAAGGGGTAGAACCCGGAACGCTGGTTCACTTACAGACGGATGCCAGCTGTTACTGTAATACGCTTACTTCACAACATCGCGACGCCTTGCTAAACGAGCTTGGCGAACAGGGCTATCAGGCCAAAACCCTGAATATCGCTACAGTGCCCGGGTTAGCGGCATTGCTGCCAGCGTTCCCGGCTATCGCAATCATCGACGAGCAGCGTCAGCTTCGCTATCTGGGGCCCTATGCCACAGGTTATGGCTGCTTTACCGGCCAGACGCTCATAGACAATATTGTCAGTATCGCGCGCGCTGAGTATCACGGCGCCGTGATACAGGCCGACGCAAAAGGCTGTTTTTGCCAAACCCGTGCAGGATGACTGCACGCAGTCCGGACAGAAAAACTCGTCTCTTCCTGTGGCACAAAGATTGAAACAGCTTTGACAACCGGGACATTGCCCCCAATTTCTGTGTAATTAAGCAAAACCTTATTGAAAGGCGTATAAAGTTTACACGCATAGCGATGCATTCTTCCCTTACCTCAACTGATGGTAGGGGTAAATTAACCATGGAGGACGTATGAGCAAACAGGCAACGCTGTACAGAATGGTAACGGATGAACACATCTGTCCATTTGGCCTCAAATCAAAAGACTTACTGGAACGGGAAGGGTATACCGTTGATGATCATCATCTGAAAACCCGCGAAGAAACCGACAAGTTTAAATCCCGACACGACGTAGAGACCACGCCACAAACCTTTATCGACGAAAAGCGCATCGGTGGCTATGACGATCTGCGGGATTATTTCGGGAAATCACAGGAAGGCCCTCAGGGAACAACCTACACGCCAGTGCTGGCTATTTTTGCCATCGCCGCACTCATGGTGGTTGCGTTTATCTATTCCGGCAGGCTCAATCTGGCACCAGCCCCGGTTATCATGCACTTTGTCGCGTTCAGCATGGTTATGCTTGCGCTACAGAAGCTGCAGGATTTAACCGCATTTTCCAATCAGTTTATTACCTATGATTTACTGGCGATGAAACAGATAAGGTATGCGTATGTGTATCCCTTCGCTGAAGCATGGGCCGGCATCGGCATGCTGGCGTTACTGCCAGCCCTGTGGGTAGCACCGGTATCGCTGTTCATTGGTACCATAGGCGCTGTTTCGGTCATTAAAGCCGTTTACATCGACAAGCGCGAGCTGAAATGCGCCTGCGTAGGAGGCGACAGCAATGTGCCCCTTGGCTTCATTTCGCTAAGTGAGAATCTGTTTATGGTTGGCGCAGGCCTGTGGATGTTATACCGGGACTTTGTCCTGCTGGCATAACGGCAACCACGCACCGCGACATGCCAGCATTTCGCGTGTCGCGCGTGCAGCCGACTTATACTTGGCGCTTTAACACCAAAGTAAATACTCGCATCCCCCTTAGCGCACTACTAATAAGCACGTCTCAAAATTTTCTCTAGGCAGTCTGGCCCTGTACCTGTGTTGTCATCTCGCTTTCGCCGTTTAAGCCACGCAGATGTGCAACCACGCTTCTTCCCAGCGCACTTAAGTTATACCCACCCTCCAGCGTACTGACGATACGTCCATGACAACAGTGATCTGCTACCTCGCGCAGCTTCGCGCTAACCCACTTGTAATCATCTTCCTTCAGCCGGATATGCGCCATAGGATCTTCCGCGTGAGCGTCAAACCCTGCCGAAATCAAAATAAGCTGCGGCTGAAAGTTCTCCAGCGCCTGAAACCAGTAGGCCACTTTTTCACGAAATACATCCCCGGTTGCGCCGGCTGCAAGCGGCACACTTAATATATTGCTCGCCGAGACCGGGCTGCCGCTGTGCGGATAAAAAGGATGCTGAAAACTGCTGCACATCATAATGCGCTGGTCGCCGGCGATAATATTTTCGGTGCCGTTACCGTGATGTACGTCAAAATCAACGATGGCGACACGGCTTAACTCGTACTTTTGCAGCGCATAGCGCGCGGCCACCGCAATGTTATTGAAAAAGCAAAAGCCCATAGCACTGTCGTATTCAGCATGATGACCGGGCGGCCGCACCAGGCAAAAGGCCTGACGGTTGTCACCTTCCATGACCCAGTCAACGGCATCGCAGCCAGCTCCCGCCGCATAAAGTGCCGCGCTGAGTGTGATTGGCGTCATGCCGGTATCATCATCCAGCCAGATCGTGCCGGTTTTTGGTGCCCGCTCAAACACACTGTCGACATAGTAAGGATCGTGGGCCAACGCCAAGTATTCCCGTCTGACAGGTCTGGCATCAGCATGCTCGCAAATCATGTCCAGTCCTGACGCCAGCAGCTGATCATCAATAGCGTAGATGCGGTCCGGACTTTCCGGGTGGTCATGTCCGACATCGTGATGCACACAATCTTTACCGCGGTATATCCGTAACGTCATTTATCGCTCTCCAGATTCAACTCCAGCTCCACATCACTGGGATCGCTGGAGAACAAGCGCTTGAAGTTCGCCTGCTCAAAAATCGCTATCATGGGTTTATTATCGGCCCTGACATACGCCATCATACGCGCTATCCCGCGCTTTTTAGCAACATCAATCAGTTGGTTTAACAATCGGCTTGCCATGCCTTTTCCCTGCTGTGTTTCGCGGGTGACAAATGCGGCTTCGCAGGAATTATCGCTGGGATTGTAATAGAAGCGACCGACGGCATGAATAGTGATGCGGGAGCCTTCCTGACGCACGATACACAAAGCAGCATCACTGCTTTGATCCACACTCACCAGATTACAGGATTTCTCCCGCGACATTTGCTTAGGATCGTAGTTGTAGCGCAGGCGCAGGGTTTCTTTGGTATGTGAATAAAAGAATTCCTGAAGACGGCGTTCGTCAGCGGGATTCAACGGGCGCATGTAAAAGGTTTCGCCCTGTATGACCAGCTTTTGTAACTGAATAGCGCCCAGCTCCGGGATGTCCGTCGGGTATTTGGCCTGATAATGCGGTACCCAGTAATTCTGACGGACATCTTCCAGCAATTTCGCACGAAATTTAGGGTGCGCTACCCGGATAAGCTCTAATGCCCGTTCGCGAATACTCTTCCCTTTCAGCGACGCAATACCGTATTCGGTGACCACGTAATGTACGTTGCCCCGTGAGGTGACCACGCCCGCCCCTTCGCTGATGCAGGGAGTAATTCGTGAGACCGTTTCATTCTTAGCGGTAGAAGGCAGCGCGATAATTGGCTTGCCGCCTTTGCTGATCGACGCGCCGCTGACAAAGTCCACTTGCCCGCCAATGCCACTGTAAAAGTCGTAACCCAGTGAATCGGCTACCACCTGACCGGTTAAATCGACTTCAAGCGCGCTGTTGATGGCAATCATGTTGTCATTTTTGGCAATGTTGGTGGGCTTGTTCACATAGCTGCTGGGATAAAACTCGATATGAGGATTAGCGTCAATCAGGTCATATAACTTGCGCGATCCAATGGCAAAGCTGGTAACAATTTTTCCCGGATGAAAGGTTTTCTTCTTGTTGGTGATCGCACCGGTGGATAACGGCTCAATAATCGCATCAGTGAGCATTTCACTGTGTATGCCTAAATCTTTGTGATTGCACAGGTATTTCAGCGTAGCGCTGGGAATTTTACCTATTCCGAATTGTAAGGTAGCGCCGTCTTCCACCAGCATGGATACATACTGGCCAATCCGCTCGGTGACGCTGTCGATGGGCGGCGTTTCCACTTCTATAAGCGACTCATCGGCTTCAATACAGGCATGAATTTCACTGACATGAATATACGAATGCCCGGCGGTGCGGGGCACCTGAGGGTTAATCTGGGCAATGACCTTTTTGGCCTGGCGGACCGCTGACATACAGATATCCACTGACGCGCCCAATGAGCAGTAACCGAACTCATCCGGCGGACTCACATTGACCATGGCCGCATCCAGTGACAATGTGCCGTCGCTGAACAACCCGGATATTTCAGACAAAAAGCACGGGGTATAATCGGCACGCCCTTCGTCTACCGCCTTGCGGACTTCAGCGCCACCAATGAAAAAGGTATTGGCCTTAAACAATGCACGATATTCTTCCTTGGCCCACCGTGTATCACCCAGGGTGAGCATATGCACCATCTCAATATCACTGAAACCCGCACTGTGGTCGATTAAATGCTGCACAAGAGCATAGGGAACGGATGCATTTCCGCCAACGAATACCCGGCTGCCTGATTTAATCAGCGAAGACCAGTCGGGAGAAGGAGGCAACGTTAAAGACATAAACCTATCCTGCGTGTTGTTCACCATTGATAAGCGTAGCCGGAACACGATTACAGGCAAATCACTCGTCCTGAGCGCGCCCGTTTGTGGCCAGCCGGAAGCCCTATCATGCCATACTTTTGCTCCGACTGATTGACGAAGCGCAAGCTTATGCGACTGTTTTAGCTACACCTTTGGTCTTATGTCCGTGTGATGGGTAGTACCTGCAGCCATTCTCGCATTGCGTTTCTGGTTTGCGCTGTTTGCCCTGAGGCAGTTGCCTCAATGTGATCTGTTGGCTGGCTGCTATTGGCTGTGAATTATGAGTTTTTAGCGGTCAGTAGTCAGTAGTCAGTAGTCAGTAGTCAGTAGTCAGTAGTCAGTAGTCAGTAGTCAGTAACAGAGGTTACAGTGGGTTTAACAGATAGCAAACCCACTGCCGTAAAACTGCAGGTTTACGCAGAGATAAAAAAACGCGGCCTATGCCGCGTTTTTTTCAGTCCGTCTCTGTTGCGCTATCACGCATCATCTCTGGCTTTATGCTTGTTGCCGTGGAACAGCTTTTCCACCATCGCGTAGAACATCGGCACAAAGAATATCGCAAGGAATGTCGCAGCAAGCATACCGCCCATTACTGCAATACCAATCGCATTTTGTGCAGCCGCACCGGCACCACTGGAAATGGCCAGTGGCGTTACCCCAAGAATAAACGCCATGGAGGTCATCAGAATTGGGCGGAAACGTTGTGAAGCGGCTTCTGATACTGCCGTCATCAAATCCTCGCCATCTTCATACCGGGTTTTGGCAAACTCGACAATCAGGATAGCGTTTTTGGAGGCCAGCCCCACTGTAGTCAGGAATGCCACCTGCAAATACACATCATTTGGCAGACTGAACAGGAACGCGGCGACTACCGAGCCCAGAATACCCAGCGGTACCACCAACATCACTGCAAACGGTACCGACCAGCTTTCGTAAAGTGCCGCCAGACACAGGAACACCACGATTATCGAAATGGCATATAGCATAGGGGCCTGCGAACCCGCCTGTTGCTCTTCAAATGACAACCCGGCCCACTCTACGCCGAAGCCTGCTGGCAACTGCGCGACCATCTTTTCCATTTCCGCCATGGCTTCACCGGAAGAGACGCCTTCGGCAGGACTCCCCTGTATATTTACAGACGACAGTCCGTTAAAGCGCTCCAGTTTCGGCGAACCATAGGTCCACTTGGTCGTGGCAAAAGCACTGAATGCCACCATTTCACCATCGTTATTGCGTACGAACCACTTATCCAAATCTTCCGGTGACATACGGTGCGGTGCATCCGCCTGCATATACACGCGCTTGATTCGACCATTATCGATAAAGTCATTCACATAGCTGGAGCCCCAGGCAATTTGCAGGGTGGCATTGATTTGGTCCAGAGAAATCCCCAGTGCCGAGGCTTTTTCCGAGTCGATATCGACTTTGAACTGCGGTACATCACTTAATCCGTTAGGACGTACTCCCGTCAGCTTCGGATTCTGTGCGGCCATTCCCAGCAACTGATTTCGTGCGTTCATCAGTGCTTCGTGGCCATTACCGGCACGATCTACCAGCTGTAGGTTGAACCCGGTAGCATTACCCAGTTCCATGATCGGTGGCGGGATAATCGGAAACGCACTGGCATCTTCAATTTGCTGGAAGGCTCCGTACGCCTGACCCTGCAACGCAAACGCCGAGTTGCTTTCGTCACGCTCATCCCAGTCAATCAGGTGCAAAAAGCCCATCGCCGCATTCTGTGCACTACCGGCGAAACTAAAGCCCACGACGGTAAACATGTCTTTAACGACGTCGCCTTTCTGATCCAGGAAGAAATCTTCAGCCTGCTTTACCGACTCCAGGGTACGCCCTGCGGTTGACCCCGGCGGTGTGCTGATAAGCATCATCAGGCTGCCCTGATCTTCATTTGGCAGGAACGCGCCAGGCAGTCGCATAAAGATGATTGCCATGCCAGCCACCAGCACGCCATACACCACGCTATAGCGTTTGACACGTCGCGCCATATGAGACGCCGTTTTCTGGTAGCGATCACGCCCTTTGTTGAAGTTACGGTTAAACCAGCCAAAGAAGCCTTTATTTTTGTCATGGTTTGGATCGTGCTTTTTCAACAGGGTCGCACACAGAGAAGGTGACAAGACAATGGCGACCAATACAGAGAACGCCATCGCTGACACAATCGTAATGGAAAACTGACGATAGATGGCGCCTGCCGAGCCACTGAAAAACGCCATGGGAATGAACACGGTAGAAAGTACTACGGCAATCCCGACCAGTGCGCTGGTAATTTGCTGCATGGATTTTTTGGTGGCTTCGCGAGGCGACAGCCCCTCTTCTTCCATAATACGTTCAACGTTTTCTACCACCACGATGGCATCATCTACCAGCAGGCCGATGGCCAGCACCATGGCAAACATGGTCAGTACGTTGATGCTAAAACCGAAGGCATAAAGAACACCAAACGTACCTAATAATACTACCGGTACCGCAATAGTCGGTATCAGCGTGGCACGCCAGTTCTGCAGAAACAGCAGCATTACCAGAAATACCAGCACTACAGCTTCAATCAGTGTTTTGACCACCGACTCAATCGACAGCTCGATAAACGGTGAGCTATCCAGCGGATATACCACTTTCACACCCTCTGGCAGACCACTTTTCAGCTCTTCCACACGCGCTTTTAGCCGTTCAATGGTATCCAGCGCATTCGCACCAGCCGCCAGACTCACCGCCATACCCGCTGCGGGGTGACGCTTGTAGCGCGCAATGACATTGTAAGACTCTGCGCCCAGCTCTACCCGGGCGACATCGCCAACACGCACCTGCGAGCCATCCGTATTTACCCTCAATACAATACGTTCAAAATCTTCGACCGTTTGTAGCCGTGACTGGGCCTGAATAGTCGCATTAATCTGCTGGCCTTCAATGGCGGGCAAGCCGCCAAGCTGACCTGCTGAAACGTCGGTGTTTTGTACCTGAACGGCAGACTGCACATCGACCGGCGTCAGGTTGTAACTAAACAACTTGTCCGGGTCCAGCCAGATCCGCATTGAACGCTGTGCGCCAAATACACGCACACTCCCCACGCCATTTACGCGGGAGATCGGGTCGCGGAACTGCGAAATCAGGGCATCAGACAAATCATACTGGGTAAGCTTGCCGTTATCTGCGTAAAAGCCAATCACCAGCGCAAAGGAGTCGTTTGATTTGGTAACCGTAACGCCCTGCTGCTGTACCTGCTGCGGTAACAGTGAGACGGCGCCCTGCACTTTATTCTGCGTTTGCACCTGAGCGATATCAGGATCGGTGCCCGGCTCGAACGTCAGTGAAATTGACATGCTGCTATTGGCACTGCTCGAAGAGAAATACCGCAGGTTGTCGATACCCGACAAGTTCTGTTCAATAATTTGTGTAACGGAGTTCTCTACCGTTTCTGCCGACGCGCCCGGATAAGACGCACTAATGGTAACAGAGGGTGGAGCTACTTTAGGATACTGCTCAATGGGCAGTGACTGAATCGCCAGCACACCCGCCATCATGGTTATAATGGCCAGCACCCAGGCGAAGACAGGTCTATCGATAAAAAAACGCGCCATAGGATCTACTCTTCTCGCTTATTGCTGTGTGCGTGAGGCATTTGCGCCGCCGGATTTCCACTCGGATGCATTCACCTTCATGCCGGGCTGGACTTTCTGGTAGCCAGTAACGATGACGCGATCCCCTTCACTCAAACCTGCAGCGACCACATACATATCCTGGTAGCTGTCAGTCGTCTTTAGCTGGCGAGGTTCTACTTCGTCGCGGGCATTCACGACGAACACGGTCAGCGTGCCATCAGGCTGACGTGTTGCCGCACGCTGAGGCACGAGCAATGCGTCTTTTTCATCTGTGATAACGTGAGCCTTCACGAACATGCCGGGCATCAGCAGCCCATCAGGGTTAGGTACTTCTGCACGCAGAGTGACCGAGCCTGTCGTCTGCTCAACGGTAACTTCTGAAAACTTCACCACGCCCTTGTGTTCGTATTTGTCTACGGCCGCCTCATCAAGTGACAGTGACACCGGCAGTTCTTGCTGGCGCTGCATTTCGCGGCGAATCGTGACAATGGCCTGGCCGGACTCCTGCATATCAACATAGATAGGATTTAATTGCGTGATCGTAGCTAACTGCTGACTTTGATTTGTGGTAACCAACGCGCCCTCAGACACATACGAGCGACTGATTTGTCCACTGATAGGCGCATACACCTTGGTGTAATCCAGATTGACCTGAGCCAGATCGACAGCCGCTTTTGCCACGTTAATCGACGCAACCGCCTGGTCTTTTTGCGCAATAACATCATCAAATTCCTGTCGACTGATGGCGTTGCGGCTAACCAGATCTTCATAACGGCGGGCTTTGGCTTCCAGTGTTTTCAGGTTGGCTTCGGCACTTCTCAGATCAGCAACAGCGCTGTTGAGCTGGGCACTGTAACGGGCATCGTCAATCTGATACAACTGCTGCCCTTTCTCTACCTGCGCGCCTTCCTGAAACAAGCGCTCGGTAATCACACCATCCACCTGCGGACGAACCTGTGATTGTCTGAATGGCGTTACACGGCCAGGTAACACAACCTCGAATGTCACCGGTTGTCTGGAAACGGTCGTCACGGAGACGCGTGGCGCCGGCTGAGCCTGCGACTGACCGGCTTGCGCTTGCTCACTCTGCTCAGAGCAGGCTGTCAGAAACCCCAAAGAAATCACTGCACAAAGCAGTAAAACGCGTTGACTCATAATGTAAAATTCCAATCGTTAAGCTTAAGCTGGACAAGGACGTCATTTCAGTTTAATTTAAAATACATTCATGTATGTATGTTTGTCAATTTAATACTCGGTATACCTTATGCGTCGAACCAAAGAAGAAGCAGATCAAACCCGGCAATCCATACTGGATGCAGCTGTCGAGGTATTCAGTGAACGCGGCGTCGCCAGAGCCTCTCTCGAAAATGTCGCAAAAGCAGCAGAGGTGACACGCGGCGCCGTTTACTGGCACTTCAAAAACAAGCAGGAAATTTTCGACGCGTTACATGAACGGCTACATACTCCTTTTATTCAGAAAATTTTGGAAGGGCTGGAAGTTGAACACCCGGATCCTGTCGGTCAGTTGCAGGAAATCTGCACCCAAATTCTGGTCGAGTTACATTATGAACCGCAAAAGCAGAAAGTGCTTACTCTGTTTCTTCTGAAGTGCGATTACAGCGGTGATATGGAGTCCAGTAAAGACGCCTTTAACGAGAAAAAACGCAAAACATCGGCTGTATTTACTGCTTATTTTGAACGGGCCCAAAAAACGGGGAAGCTTCCTGCTGACGCCAACCCGCAGCTGTTAACGCGAGCGTTAAACTGCTATTTCAGGGGTATTGTCGTTGAGTTTCTGGATGATCCTGAGAGCTTTGTCATTCATGAAGAAGCCCCGCTGTTAATGGAAATGTTCTTCCAGCCTCTCAGAAAATATTAAGGAAGTGACGTTATCAGCAGCATGTAGGCACTGACAATCTGCCTGGTGTCTTCAGCGCGCCCGCCTTTGTCAGGGTGACATTCATGTAACCGTTTACGGTACTGTCGTTTTATCAATTCCCGGGTAAGGTTAAGATCATCACCGATGTCCAATGTCGCCCGCGCCCGGGAGACTTTTTCCGGGCTTGCATTATCGGCTGACGTGCCGGTTGCCATTCGTGTCCAAAACGCATCCAGCATCGCTTCCACATCCTGCTTGCCGGTCTTGTCGAAATTGTTCCAGTTCAGATAATACTCGCGCAATGGATCAGCAGATGTTAACCCCGGCGCCTGTGGTTCATAATCATGTAAGTGAATACGTGTACCGGTTATTTCCAACAGGCCTTGCTGGTTCGCCAGCCAGTCATCTCTTAGCTGATACAGTGCATTGTATAGCGCAAAGTGGGTTTGAAAGAGCAACAGCGGATCGCGCATGGCCTGCTCAGAGAAAAACGCCAGCGGCGGTGCCTGCAAAACACGAATAAGTTCATATTCACTGGTCCCCTCACGCAGCATTTCCTGCCACTGTGTAAGCAGTGTCACCAACGCCTGATTCGGTGATATGTCTTCTGTCACTGTACCGCCAGCTTTATGATTCTCTTTGCTCACGATACGGGATAAAGCAACTTTCCTCAAATTCAGCGGCGCCCTTATTAAACTGGTCAATAATCACACTACTGCAGTAATAAAAAGGGTTACCCACGATGCTTCGGCACAGGGCTCACTTATCAGATTCCGGAATGCTTATGTTACTACCCACATACCTTAGTGCCTTTAGCATGGCCAGCCTGTCTGTTTGGGCGGCTTCTTCAGCAGCAAATGAGCTGGAAGATATGGCCTCCGAGGCAGTAAAAAGCAGCTTTTCAACAGCGGCTTTGCTAAGTGACAGTTCAGTGGTAAAGCTCGGCTTGTTTGACTTCAACCCAAACAACCTGGTGGACCTGAATAATAACGAGTTAGGTACCGACGATGCCACAGCACTAAGAAACTCAATAAAGCAATTTAATTTCCCATGGAGTCGAGAATTTGCTGGTGATAACAGACGTATTACCTGGCATGCCGGCATCAGGGCATCGTACATTGATTTTGAACAGGAGTTATTTCTGGGCTCTTCTGAGGTCACCAGAGGCGATGAACTCAGCGAGCAGATCCTCTCGTTATCAGCAGGGGGAGGCACGCGCTATCAGATTGATAACCACTGGTCTTTCGAGGCCGATATGTCTCTCTCATGGATGCGCTATCGCAGTACCCTCGACTACAACACAGGCGTCGCCGCGCCGGTTCAGGATGCTCTTGATGGGCTGATAGTAAACTACGATATCAGCATGTTGATGCTTGAGCCCGTGATGAGGCTCAACTATCAATGGCAAAAAGAGAAAACCGAATACACGTTATACAGCGATTTTCACTACCTGCATGGTGAGGCGCTCTCTACGCAAAACTGTGCGCACGAGGTGACGATAAATGAATGGTATGCCAGTGCCGGATTGAAAATGATCACGCCATTTTCTCTCTTTGGTGCGAGCAATGACTACATGAAATATCGGGCCACCCGGATAGAGTTGAGTGATACCATCGCCGCACAAATGGGCTCTGGCCACTATTATGAGTTTGAAATGGGCTGGCTACGCAGAAATAGTGATGATAACGCCTTTGTACATGAATATGGTCTGGGCCTTAACCTCAATTACGGCAGTGTGCTTAAGGGCGGCACGCTGGTGCTTTACTACACTTTCCTGTAACAACATCTTTCCGGAAAGATTCCGCAGTGATAGACATGAGTCAGTCACAGTCAAAAACGCAGACCTTAATCTTCACAAAGGCATCATTGGCCGCCATATATCCGACCTGACGTAGCAGTTCCGGCTATTTCCCTGACGAGTTATCCAGAAAATGAATGATCTGATTCAGCATCTCTTCCCGATGTGAACTAAGGCTATGACTTCCGCCTTCGTAAACCACCAGCTTATTCGGATGTCCTTTACTATTGAGTGCCTCGGCCATATGTTGCGACTGGGTAACATTCACTCGTTTATCGTTACTTCCGTGAATGAGCAATATCGGGGCTTGCTGCGGCAACTCGTCCAGCCAATGAATAGCAGAACGCTTGTACAGTTCCTCAGACCGGTTTGTGTCGAACCCCGGTATTCTGGCCTGGTAGACTTTTTCCATTTTTGGTCGCCATGCCAGTGATTTCTCTGCATCAACCACGCCCGCAATCGCGACTATTGCCGATACATTCTCCATCTGCCGCGAAGCCTGATATGCCTGTGATACCCCACGACTCCAGCCTACCAGCGCATAACGCGAGGCATCTACACCCGGGAGCGCTTTGGCGACTTCAGTAAGGGCAACAACATCGTTCACATCAGCGCCACCAAATTCGTCAAAGCCATTATTCTCTATGAACCTGCGCGACGCGCCGCGGTACTGACTGCCAATCACCGCATAACCGCGCATGGCGATGTCGGCAATTAATTGCATCTTCTTCCCGAACACTACATAGCCAAAGCCTGCATTACCGCCTCTGTTGTAAATTACCAGCGGTAAAGGCGTGTCGCCATGTTCTTTTGGTTTCAGATAAAAGCCTTCTACGGTGAGACCATCTACCTCGTAGGTGAAGTCTACGCACTCCAGCTTGTCTTTGAATTCGTTGAATGTCGATTCCGGAAATACCTTCAAAAAACCTTCACTATTAAAATTAGGTTTCTTCTCTTTTAAGGTGTCAAACCACACCTGGTGGTTTTCGAAGGGGCCACGAAAGCAGGTTTGCGGGTTTAGAATTTTGTTTTGGGCAAAAGCCGAGGAAGTCAGCAGCATGCCGACCAAAAAGAAGATCGATTTCATTCGTTACATCCATGTCAGAGTTGTTCTCGCAGAGTCGCATTTCCCTGCGGCCTTAGCACCTTACTACGATAACGCTTAAACCTGAAGCGGTGTTACCTGTGCCTGGAGTACGCGAACACGCCTTCTGTTACCGTGTCGCCGTTTTCCAGTGCGACATACATTGTGATGTTATTGTCACTGACCTTCTCAATAGTCAGGCCGTCAAAGTAGACTCGGTTTTCAGCAACCTCTACCAGTTTGAATACCACGCTGTCGTGCTTTGCTTCCCAGCCTGTCAAATCACTGTTGAAATGTTTAAGCCTGAACACCAGCGTGCCGTTCTCTTCAGAAATGGTTTCTATTTCGTAAAACCTGACCTGATTATCGACAACCAGTTTAAACGCGCCCATCATGCTGCCGCCCACCGCCGGCGCCCAGATTTCTTCAACCAGGCCACCAAAGGCATTACCTTGCCAATGTCCGGCAAGCCAGCTCAATGCGCTCAAGTCAGCTGCGGGTGACTGCTGACCGGCAGCCAGGAAACGCAAATTCGGTAGTTCGTTTTTTGCCACTGCATGAAAGCTAATAGCAAGGAGTACAGCGCACAGTAAAGATTTCATTCTGGATAGTCCGGTTAACGAGGTACTTTTTAAACACAGGCGATGTGAAGCATTCTCAGACCACCTGCCCGGCAGCCCAACCTGACGACCACGCCCACTGAAAGTTGTACCCGCCAAGCCAGCCGGTCACGTCAACAACTTCACCTATAAAATAAAGCCCTTCGACATTCTTTGCCATCATTGTTTTTGACGACAGTGCATCGGTATCCACGCCACCCAGCGTTACCTCCGCAGTACGATAACCTTCCGTGCCATTCGGTTTGATTTCCCAGTTTTCCAGCGTTTCTGCAATCCCTGCCACCTCGCTGTGAGTCAGCTGCTTCACCGGTTTATTCGGCCACGCGTTGAAATCGATAAGGGTTTGCACCACGCGCTTAGGGAAAAGCTTTGCCAGACAAGTGGACAGCTGCGCATCAGGGGAGGTCTTTCTCGCCTCCTCTATAAATGCAAGGGCATCGCTGGCTGGCAACGTATTAATGCTCAAGGTGTCGCCCGGGTGCCAGTAGGAAGAAATCTGTAGCATGGATGGCCCGCTTAACCCGCGATGGGTAAACAACATCGCTTCCTTAAACGCCATGTCATTACATGCGGCGCTGACATCAATGGCCACGCCGCTTAATTCGCTAAGTACCTGCTTTTGTGCATCGTGCAGTGTAAAAGGCACCAAGCCTGCCCGCGTGGGTAATACTGGCAACCCGAACTGCTTGGCAATCTGGTAACCGAATGGCGTCGCGCCCAGTTTCGGCATACTTAATCCACCGGTTGCTATCACCAGTGACTCACACTGGTAGTCACCGAGCGAGGTTTTCAGGTGATAGCCCGCATCCAACTTTTCCACCCCGAGAATTTCACAGCGGGTAGTGACGGTTACCCCGGCCTTATCACATTCGCTCATCAGCATATTGACAATGTCAGAGGCAGACTCATCACAAAACAGCTGACCGAGGGTTTTCTCATGATAAGGAATGCCGTACTCGCTAACCAGCGCAATAAAATCCCACTGGGTATAACGGCTTAGCGCTGATTTGCAGAAATGGGGGTTTTGTGACAAAAAGTTCTCAGGGCTGGCATACATGTTCGTGAAATTACAACGGCCCCCGCCTGACATCAGGATCTTCCGCCCCACTTTCTTTGCGTGATCCAAAACCTCGACACTGCGCCCCCGCTTTCCGGCCTCAGCGGCACAAAAAAGACCGGCGGCACCGGCACCAATTACTATTACATCTCTCTGAATCACGCTTGTCCCCACTGTCTGAATCCGGTAGCTCTGGCCACTTTACCGAGCCTGATTGCTATCCGCGCGGATTATAGCACTACCCGGACAACTTGTGGGCGCTCCTGTAAGCGGTGGGGCCGTACATCCCCGATGCGTGTTGGTTTGCTGTCAGCCGTGATTCATGTAGTTCTGACACCAGAACAGCAGCTCGATACGATTTCTGGAACGGGTCTTTCTGAAAATACTGTAAATATGGGTTTTTACGGTATTAATACTGATATGAAGCTGCTCTGCGATTTCCTTATTCTGCGCGCCTTCGGACACCAGCTGCACAATCGACAGCTCACGTTTCGTCAGCGGCGTGTCGGTCGTAACCAGTGGCGGCGACATTGACTTTTCTGACCAGAATGCATTTTTCAGCTTCGCCCGCATCTGTCGTATGGCACTGTTTATTGACGAGCGACAAAACCAGACATCCCGTGTATGAATACGCCGCAGCCCCTTCATAATCAGCTCAGGCGGATCTTCCTGATAAAATGCGCCCTCGATACCGGCAACAATAGCACCCGATTCATCCAGCGCCTCACGCATTAAGTTAAACAGCACCCAGCGTGCACTGCCCTGGTACTCTGAATACGCCGGCATAATAGAGGCGGCGTTTGCAGAATCGTAAAACACCACATCGTTTTCTGCCGTTTCAGGTAACTGCCCGACGTGATGAACAATAGTAAAGTTATAGCCACAGGTTTTAAGTAAACCTGTGAAAAAGTCTGTTTGGCGGCTCTGTTCAGTCTGGTCAGTCTGACGGGCCGGTGTCACTACAAAAAGATGTGACTTCGGTGGTGGTTCACGCATAGATACCCTCCCTGGGCAACAAGGTGTACTGCGCCGAAACTTCACTAATGGCAACGATTTACATTAAGGAACTCGCGACAACGCAGCCCGGATGGCTACACGCGATAAGGGGAATTGCTGATGGTAAAAAGCATACCATCAGCAAAATTTGATTTCATCAAAAATTATGATTGATTATTAAGATTTTCTTTAAAGCAGAAAAGTAAGTATCTATTTTTATTTCTTAAAGACTATTAAGAATGGTCTCTGCGTCACTAACCTCAAATCTGCCCGGATCTTCCACGTTAACTTTTTCTACACGGCAGTCGTTAACAATCATGGCATAGCGCAGCGAACGTGTGCCGCCAAATGTGCTGGTATCCATGTCCAGCCCGATAGCTTTGGTAAACTGGGCGTTACCGTCTCCGACCATCTCAATTTCCTCTGCATTATGGACTTTACCCCAGGCATCCATGACAAAGGCGTCATTTACCGACAGACAGATAATCGAGTCGATGCCTTTGGCTTTGATTTTATCCGCCAGCGCGACATAGCCGGGTAAATGTGCATTAGAACACGTGGGGGTAAACGCGCCGGGCACAGCAAATACTACTACCCGCTTACCGCCAAACAACTCATTGGTTTTAGGGTTCGTCATTTCGCCGTTTTTCAACTGGCTAAAATCAACTTCTGGCAAGGTACTTCCAACTTCAATCATGTAGATCTCCTGGGGCTAATGTACACATCAAACCGATGTTTTTTACTTGTTATCGCCATAGTGGGCTGCTGCCCGTTCAGAACATCAGCGCTATTGGGCCGTTTTACCACCACCCTGTGCTTTGCTAAACCCAATGCGGGAGGTAACAGAAGATTTGCGTCTTCATCATTTCCCAATAACTGTTGGAAAATCCGCATTTCTTTTTTCACTAACGCTGACTTTTTCCGATGCGGAAACATGGGGTCAAGATAGACCGCATCCACGTTGTCACCATCCCAGTATTGCATCACCTTTGTGCTATTGCCATGATATAAAGTTAATCTTTGTGCTACCGTGTCGCTGGCTTCCTGCAGTCGCCTTATGCCATCTTCCAGCAATGCTGCCACCACCGGTGAGCGTTCAATCATGGTGACATGACAACCCACGCTCGCCATTACAAAAGCATCCCTTCCCAGCCCTGGTGTGGCGTCTATGACATGGTAATTTTCATGTCCTTTCAGGCCAATCGCTTTTACCACCGGTTCGCTCTTGCCACCACCACGTTGCTGCCGGTATGTGCTGCTTCCGGAAAGAAAATCAACCGAGACTGGCAGCTGTTTGGGATCGGCAAAGTCTTTCAGGCTCAGTTGGCCGTCTTCTATCACCATTGCCAGAGCTGAAGGCAGCGCCGTCTCTATAGCGAACTGCCATTTTTTGGCAATACGTGTAGCCAGTCCGGCATCTGCTGTATTGCCGTTTTGAGAAATAAACATCGGCACATCAGGCATGACCGTATTGCTCCTTTTGCCCTATCCAGCGATTAATAATGGCCTGTGCGTGTGACGGGTAGTTTTCCCACAGGTGCGAAGCGATATTCTGCACCTGAGGAATGATGCCGGCATCACGCACCAGATCGGCAATTTTCAGCTCCGCCATGCCGGTTTGGCGTGTGCCCATCAGCTCCCCCGGACCGCGAATTTCCAAATCTTTTTGCGCGATATAAAAGCCATCACTGGACTCGCGCAGCACGGCTAAACGCTGCGTGGCCGTTTTCGACAGCGGGCTCTGGTACATCAACACACACTGACTTTCTACCGCGCCACGCCCTACCCGACCTCGTAACTGATGTAACTGCGCCAGGCCAAGTCGTTCCGGATTTTCAATAATCATGATGCTAGCGTTGGGCACGTCCACGCCAACTTCAATAACAGTGGTTGCCACCAGCAGATCCAGTTCGCCGTCTTTGAAGGCCGCCATGACCGCCTGCTTTTCCGCAGGTTTTAATCGTCCGTGGACTAACCCTACCTTCAAGTCGGGTAAGGCCGTGCGTAATGTAATGGCGGCATCTTCGGCTGCCTGACACTGCAGTACTTCGGATTCATCAATCAGTGTACACACCCAGTACGCCTGCCTGCCGTGCTCTTTACATGCCTCATGGACCCGCGCAATAACATCGGCGCGTCGGCTGTCAGGCAACACCACGGTGGTTACCGGCGAGCGGCCTGGCGGCAGCTCATCAATCACAGAGGTATCTAAGTCTGCATAAGCCGTCATCGCCAGCGTGCGTGGTATAGGCGTAGCGGTCATGATCAGCTGATGCGGAAAACGGCCCTGCTGCTCGCCTTTTTCACGCAGCGCCAGTCGCTGATGTACACCAAAACGGTGTTGTTCGTCTACGATTACCAGCGCCAGTTGCTGATAATGCACCTGCTCCTGAAATATGGCGTGGGTACCCACCAGCATCTGCACATCGCCGCTGGCGAGACGCTCTAATACCGCCTCTCGCGCCTTACCCTTAAGTTTTCCGGCCAGCCAGCCCACTTCCACTCCCAGCGGAGAAAGCCATTCACGAAAATTGTTAGCATGCTGTTCGGCAAGCAGCTCGGTAGGCGCCATTAACGCTACCTGATATCCGGCACCAATCGCTGAGAGCGCAGCCAGCGCTGCCACCAGCGTTTTACCAGAGCCAACATCGCCCTGCACCAGCCGCATCATGGGTCGTGAACGTTGCATGTCCTGCTGAATGTCAGTCACCACGCGCTGCTGTGCGCCGGTAGGAGAGAATGGTAAGGCATTCAGCAACCGATCTATCAGTGCCTGATTGACTTGTATCGCGATACCAGGCTGGGCATCAGACTGTTGACGTACTTTCAGTACACTTAAATGGTGAGCAAGAAGCTCTTCGATAATCAGCCGGTACTGCGCGGGATGCGCGCCTTCCTCGAGTTGCGACACCGCCACATCCGGTGGCGGACGATGCACCAGATGCAGCGCATCTTTCAGTGATATCTGTTGTTCGTACATTCCTTCTGGCAACAGGTCGCCAAGGCCGCCTTTATCCAGCAGCACAAGGGCTTGATCGGACATATTTCGCAGCGTGAGTTGCTTCACCCCTTCGGTGGTAGGGTAAACGGGCGTCAGCGTTTCTGCTGCGGGATCGGTCGCGTCATCCACCAGAGAAAACTCCGGATGCATCATCTCCAGACCCCACTTGCCGGCCCTTATCTCGCCAAAGCAGCGTACCTCGTTTCCGGGAGTCATGATGTTGCGTTGCGCCGCGCCAAAGTGAAAAAAGCGCAGCGTGATGGTGCCGGTGCCATCTGACACTTTTACCAACAGCATGCGCTTCTTCCCGTACTGAATATCTGCACTTTTTACCTCACCCTGAACGCTTACGTGGGTAAACGGGCGACACTCCTGAACCTGATAGGTACGGGTACGATCTTCATAGCGAAGGGGTAAGTGAAACAACACATCCTGCACGGTAAACAGGTGTAGCTTAACCAGTTTCTCGGCAACTTTTGCCCCCACGCCCTTTAAAGCGGTGACCGGCATCTGCGCTAACGATTGCATGGTGACGATAGGTGTCCTTGTTACAGCTCGCGTACAAACCGGTGAGTGATGTTCCGTGCGACAGATTAGTGTTCACTTCGCACTGAGCAGGTATGGAAACGGATGCACTGCACAGCCTTTTGACGGGCGTTTTTGTTACATCAACAGGGCGCAAACCGGTTTGCGTTAGTTTGAAAGTGAGTGTAATGGATCCGTTGCGATATGGCGAGTATCCCGCACCACAGAACAGGTGCGGGGCAATCTATTTATTTAAGACTTATTATTCTTTGTTCAAAAAGAAGGTTGTCATTCCCTATGATCCCTGACCTGCAACTGCAAACGTCAGGACTCGCTGAGTCACATTTTCTTTAATACTTTCGCGACAGACAACACCAGTTCTGCAGACGGTCTGACTTTGTAATCCGGATTAACGTAAGAAAACTCAATAACCCCTTTTGAGTCGAGGAAAAACAGAGCCGGTGCCGGAAGTACTGCCTTGCCATTGTCGTCTTGTGTCAGGGAAATGCCGTATTCCTGATAGCGTTTCCGGGTTTCATCATCAAGATAAAAGGCGATGCCAAAACCTGTCAGCGTTTCGAGTGAGGGATCGATATAAAGCTGCGCAGCAAAATCGCTCTCCAGCGCCTGCGATTGCAACTGCTCCGAAGTTTGCGGTGAGACAGCCACAATCTGGTATCCCAGATTGGTTAACGCCTTTTCAATGTTCTTCAAGTCAGCAAGCTGTTGGTTGCAGTACGGGCACCAGCCTCCACGATAAAAAAGCATCAGGGTGGGCTTATTCATCAGGATCGCTTTAAGACTCACCGGTGCACCTGAAGGCGTCTGCAGCGTGGTGTCGGGTGCGGTCATGCCATTTAACAGCGGCGTGACGTTGTGCGCCGCATCCGCAATGTGGCTGCGCTGTTGGGCAGACGAGAAAAAGGCAATACAGGCGAGAAAGACAGTTACAGCAAGCTTATGAATCATAAAAGTGGCTCCGGTGAGTGTGAAAAGAGACAGACCCGCAAAAGGCGCACTTTCTTTCACGGATATGGCATAAATCGTGCGCTAAAAGGCAGAGAGCATCATAAAAATTACTAGAGCCTGTTTATCTTTGTTCAGTATTTGTGTTGGATGCTAAAACGCCCTAATACAAGGCAGAAGCAGCGTGGTTTGGCAATCCAAATAAGCGGCTGATAACGCAGTAGTAGGGCGTTTTAGCTCCAACCCTGTGGGCAGTGGCCAGTTTTGCGCAATACGGCCCACAAATTCACTTATTTAGGCCCCCTAAACTTCGCTCATTTGCGATTGTCTGGCACAAAATTGGCCGTCTGCATAAGCACTGAACAAAGATAAACAGGCTCTAGCATTATGATACGACTAGATACCCACGCGGGAGAGAGTGATATGACCGGTGATAAAACCCATTGTGAGAGGTGTCGTCACGTATTCGGCGCGAACGAACCAAGCTATGCCTGTCAGTTCGCGTGTACCTTTTGTAAAGTCTGTGCCACTACCGCGCTACACTTGCGATGCCCAAACTGTCAGGGCGTACTGGAAGACACCCGGCTCATTGATAAGAACAAACAGACAGAAAATTAGCAGGGGGACGCCCCAACTCGAAAAACGGATTGGATCTGAGGATGGCGCAGGAAAGCAGGCGTTTTGCGGAAGTTTTTTTGCATTCCGCCTGCCAGTTAAGGCAGGCAAGAAATGAAGCCACGTTCTTACTCGGCGGCCTCATCGGCATGAAGTGCCTTGATGGCGGCAGGCGACATCTGCATTTGTTGCCACCAACGCTCGTCGGCCGCAATGTGGCCATTTTCATCGATGGGCGGATACGGAATTTCTTTGCGTTTACACATCTTTTGCAAGCGCGGATAGCCGCCTTCAAAGAGCATGCGCTGACACTCTTCTTCATCCAGATGCTGGATATCATACATACCGGCAATCTGACGTTGGCGCTGCGCTTCATAAAGCACTAATGCGGCAGCAACAGAGACATTCAGCGACTGCACCATTCCCACCATAGGGATCACAATATCCTGGTCGGCCATGGCAATCGCTTCATCAGTCACACCGTACTTTTCCTGACCAAACAACACTGCGGTAGGTCTGGTGTAATCCACATCCCGGAAATCAACAGCGTCTTCTGACAGGTGTGTAACCAATACCTGCATGCCCTGCGATTTCAGCGCACCGATAGCATCAGTAATATTGTCATGGTTGTTCACCCGCACCCATTGCTGACTGCCCATCGCGGTGCCACCACGCAACTTGTATTTTTCTTCCCAAACCGTGTGAACCCGGTGAATGCCGATGGCGTCACAGGTGCGTACGATGGCCGACACGTTATGCGGCTTATGCACGTTTTCCAGACACACCGTCAGGTCTGTCTGTCGTTTGGCCAGCACATCTCGAATGCGCTGGTAACGCTCTGGTGACATGTGCTTACTCCGGCAACTCCATAACCCCATCGATTTCAATTTGGGCACCTTTAGGCAGTGCGGAGACCTGCACGGCAGCACGGGCCGGGTAGGGTTTATTGAAGTACTGACTCATGATCTCATTGACGGTGGTGAAGTGAGACAAATCGGTCAGATAAATATTCACCTTCACCAGATCGTTGGTGGTGCCGCCAGCGGCTTCACATACGGCTTTCACGTTATTGAAAACCTGGGTGGCCTGTTCAGCAAAGTCTTCCGATACCATTTCCATGGTATCCGGAACTAAGGGAATTTGTCCTGAAAGGTATACGGTAGTGCCGGCTTTGATTGCCTGGCTGTATGTACCAATGGCTTCAGGTGCGCGATCGGTCTGGATCACTGATTTAGACATAAGAAAATCCTGTTTTTAACTGTAATTAGTGTCTGGACTGACTGTGACGGGATACGCGTTGTACTTCAGGCATCGTTCTTATCTTGCGCATAATATTCGCAAGATGTACCCGATTATGTGTTGTCAGTTCAATGTCGATAAAGTAGATGTTGCTTTCTTTTTCTTCGGTTTGCAGGCCGATAATATTGGAATCACAGCCTGAAATGGTATTCGTTAACGTAGCCAGCGTACCCTGATGATTATACAACTCAATGCGCAGAGATGCTTTGAACTCGCCCTGCGGTTCGTCGTCCCATTTCATCGGTAGCACACGCTGCGGCTCTTCACGAGACAGCTTTCTGATATTGGTACAACCGGTCTGGTGAATTGTCATCCCACGTCCGGGGCTTAGTACCGCGACAATCTCATCATCCGGAATAGGGTGACAACATTTTGCATAGTGCACCAACAAGCCTTCGGTGCCGCGAATGGCCACATGGCCTTTCTTATCCGGCAGGTCAGTGCTTTCGCCAAGCAGACGACGGGCGACAATGGCGCTTAACTCATTACCCAGTCCTATATCTACCAGCAGCGAATCGAAGTCGGTATGTTTGGTTTCCATCACCACCCTGTCGATATCTTCCTGTGCGATATCATCCAGTTTCACCGTGCCCAAGGCGTGTCTAAGAAGACGGTTGCCCATGTTCACCGCTTCTTCAGAATGTTGCTTACGCAGGTACTGACGAATGCGGGTTCGGGCACGGGCGCTCACCACAAAGTTAAGCCAGTTAGCATTTGGCTTTGCCTTGGGCGAAGTAATAATTTCAATGGTCTGACCGTTTTCCAGCGGCTTGCTCAGGCTGTAGTTACGCCGCTCGACGCGGACACCGACGCAGGTGTTACCGATATCGGAATGCACCGCATAAGCAAAATCAACCGCAGTCGCGCCCATCGGCAGCTCAATAATGCGGCCATCCGGCGTAAATACGTAGATCTCGTCAGGAAACAGATCGGTTTTCACCGACTCAATAAATTCGAAGGACGAACTGGCTGACTGCTGTAATTCCAGCAACGACTGCATCCACTTGCGTGCGCGCAGCTGCGCGGTGGTATCGCTGTCGCCCGGCTCCTTGTAGAGCCAGTGTGCGGCCACCCCTTTATCGGCCATCTGATCCATCGCCTGGGTACGAATCTGAACCTCAACCGGAATACCGTGAGGGCCAATCAGCGAGGTATGCAGTGACTGATAGCCGTTGGTACGCGGAATGGCTATGTAATCTTTAAAGCGCGTTTCTATTGGCTTGTACAGGCTGTGCATCGCACCGAGTGAGCGATAACAGTTGTCTACCGTGTCTACCACAATACGAAATGCATAGATGTCCATGACTTCATTGAACATCAGCTCTTTGTTTTTCATTTTGCGGTAAATAGAATACAGATGCTTTTCCCGACCCTGAACACTGGCCTCAATTCTGTATTCTGTAATCCGCGTTTCCAGCTCTTCGCGAATGTTCTCGATAATTTCTTTGCGGTTGCCCCGCGCCTGTTTCACCGCAGACTTCAGCGCGCGGTGACGCATGGGGTACATGGCCTGAAAACCTAAGTCTTCAAGCTCATTCTTAATATCATGAATACCGAGGCGGTGCGCGATAGGGGCATAAATTTCCAGCGTCTCTAATGCTATCCGGCGGCGCTTGTCAGGACGCAGCGCACCGAGGGTACGCATGTTGTGCGTACGGTCGGCCAGTTTTATCAGGATAACGCGAATATCCTGCACCATCGCCATCATCATTTTGCGGAAGTTTTCTGCCTGTGCTTCCTGCTTGCTGTTGAAGGCGATTTTATCCAGCTTGCTGACACCTTCGACCAGTTCAGCCACGGTGTCACCGAAAGACGCTGCGAGGTCTTCCTGACTGTAGTGTGTATCTTCAATGACATCATGAAGCAGAGCTGCCATCAGGGTTTCATGATCCAGATGCATGTCCGCAAGGATCCCCGCCACCGCAACAGGGTGCGTGATATAGGGGTCGCCGCTGGAACGCATTTGACCATCGTGCGCTTCATGCGCCAGCACAAACGCATCCTGAACCAGTTTTACCCGGTCTTCAGGAAGATAATCGGCAACTTTTTGTTTTAACCCTTCAAACAGATACACAGCAGGTGATGATGTCCACTAAACGTCGTTAAAAATAATGAACTTACAGAATACGTAGAATTAGAGGGAAAGCCAATGGTAAAACGCCAGTGTACCTGCAAAACAAGTACACTGGCGCTGTCAGAACTGGCTTACACGTTAATGTGTGTAATTACTGCTCAGAAAGGATATTCGCTACTGAGGCAAATTCTGCGCTGTCCTGTTGTTCCTGGTCACGGATTTCTTCCTGTTCCAGCGTGCTGGCGGTTACCAGGCCTTCTTCGATTTCACGAAGCGCAGTAACAGTGGGCTTATCGTTAGCAACATCAACCAACGGATCTTTACCTTCAGTGGCAATTTGACGTGCACGACGTGCTGCAACCAGCACCAGGTCAAAGCGGTTACCAATCTTGTCTACGGCATCTTCTACGGTTACGCGAGCCATTACTATCTCCGAAAATAGGTTGAGCGAGTATTTCAAAAAACGGCCGCGTAGTATATACCACGCAATGCCGCGATCCTAGTGTTTTGTGCAAATTAGCGCCAGCGGGATCTGCGATCCTGCCACCAGATTTACGTATCAGTGCTGGTCAGTTGCGCAAGCAGTGCCGCATGACGAATTTGCTGCTTTGACGCCTGCTGCCTCTGGGCGCAGACGATGGCCTCCAGCTCATGCAAAGCAGTGGTGAAATCGTCATTGATCAGCAGGTAGTCAAACTCGGCATAGTGCGACATTTCCGACACGGCTTCTGTCATTCTTGATGCGATAACCTCTTCAGAATCCTGACCACGGCGGGTGAGTCGCTCCCGCAGTACTTCTACCGACGGCGGCAGAATAAAAATCCCGCGGGCATCCGGCAGCAGCTTCTTCACCTGCCGGGCACCCTGCCAGTCAATGTCCAGAAAGACATCTATACCACGGTGAAGCGTTTGCTCAATGGTCACCCGTGATGTGCCATAGTAATTGCCAAAGACTTCCGCCCACTCGAAAAACACGCCTTGCTCGATAAGACTTTCAAATTGATCCCGGCTGACAAAATGGTAATGCTCACCATCAATTTCGCCCGGACGGGGCTGGCGGGTAGTGTGCGATACCGATACCTGCATGGGGTAGGTTGCGTTATCACCGTGCTTTTCCAGCAATGCTTTGATTAAGCTTGATTTTCCAGCGCCTGATGGCGCGGCGAGAATAAACAGGTTACCGAGTAATGAAGCCATAAAAATTTTTAATTTTTTATCTTAACGTGGTGATTTAAGCGCACAATGGTAGCATATCGACTTGCGATCCCGTAAAAAAACAACAATAACGTTGCGCTGTGAATACTACATGTACTGCCGTTACCGGTTTGCATTGCTACCGGGTTACCCGAGTGCCTGTGACATACGATTTTGTCGCAGCCTCAACCCTGTTACGGAAAAACGGTTTCGACAGACCAGATAGCGAAACAGTATGATATTCACCGATGTCGCGCATACCGCACGTACTATAGGATAAAACAATGAGTGAGAGTTTAATACCCTGTGTTGAAATTAACCCGTCACAGGAGGCAAAAGCCTGCATCATCTGGATGCATGGATTGGGCGACTCAGGCCATGGTTTCGCACCCATCGTGCCCGAGCTTAAGCTGCCTGAAGCGCTTGCGATACGCTTTTTGTTCCCCCATGCACCGGAACGCCCTGTAACAATAAATGGCGGCATGCGTATGCGCGCCTGGTACGATATTAAGTCGCTGGATTTTAACAGTCGCGCCGATTTAGAAGGGGTTTTAGTCTCTGCCAAGCAGGTTGAACAGCTCATAGAATCCCAGATTGCCAAAGGCATTCCGGCTGAACGTATTATTCTTGCCGGCTTTTCTCAGGGCGGGGTTATCGCTCTTCACCTCGCGGCCCGCTACCAGAAGAAACTGGCAGGCGTGATGGCGTTGTCTACCTACATGTGTGAGCCTGACAGCCTCGCGTCAGAAGCCGTCGACACCAATCGTGAAACTCCGATCATGATGGCTCACGGCGAGCAGGACGAAGTAGTGCCGATGTTTTTAGGCAATGCCGCGTACAAAGTACTTAAAGAAAATGGCTTTAATGTCACCTGGACGACTTACACCATGCAGCACAATGTTTGTATGAAAGAGCTAGACGATATCAGTGCATTTATCCAGCGCACTCTTGCCTGACAGCTTCTCCCGCCGTGAGCGCTCTCTCTTACGGCACCTTTTTCCCTTGTATACTTCGCAAAATACTTCACCCGCGCCATCACTTCTAAAACGCCAGCAGCTTCCTACACACTGAAATATTTTATTGCAAATCCCCTATTCCATTTACCTCTACAAGCATTTATCTTTACATAAAGATAAACACATAAAGCGATTGTTAACACAGGAATACGGTATGAGATATTTCTCAGTAACACGGCTATTTACGCTGCTAATCTGCGGCGTTTGCTTTTACGGCTTTGCGGCAGACAACAGCTCAGCCACGCAATACGATAACCTGATTCAGGCTTATCATGATATCCATGGTTTTAGCGGCACGGTGAAAGTGGTTGATAGCAATGGTGCAGGCTTTGAGAAAAGCTACGGTCTTGCCAATCGCAGTTTCCAAATTCCCAACACGGTTGAAACCCGAAATTCCGTCAACTCCATATCTAAAACCTTTACTGCTACCGTCTTGCTGATGCTGGCCGAAGAAGGGGCTATTGATTTAAAAGCCACTGTGGGGCGATATCTCCCGTCGCTGACCGCAAGCTGGAAAGACGAGATCACCGTGCACCATTTGCTGTCCCACACTTCCGGCCTGCCACGTGAGTCGGGCGTACAGGCACACGAAGCGCTTACGTTCAAACAGCAAATCACCCGTTATATTAATAGCTTGCCTTTGCTTTTCAGCCCGGGTGAGAAATACGAATATTCCAATGCCGGTATCACGCTGCTGGGCGCAATCATTGAGAATGTCACGCAGGACACCTATGCCAATGTCATTACCTCGCGCATCATTGCGCCTTTAGGCCTTAGGAATACCGGCGTGTATCAGTCGCGGAACATCGTGATGAATCAGGCGGAACCCTATCGGTTCACCCGACACGGCATCGAGTCGGCGCAGCGCAGCAAGCACTGGGGCGACAACGCCGGTGGCGGGCTTTATTCAACGCCGTCTGATTTACATCGCTACGTAACCGCCCTGAAAACCAATAAACTGCTTCCTGAAGCGTTTACCGCGTTACTTTTCACACCTCACGTGCAATCCGGAAATAATGATCATGAAGGCTATGCCTGGAGTATCAAACAAGCCGGTGACGACACGCTGTATTTCGCCGCCGGCAGTGGCTATGGTACGAAAAGCGTCATGATTCAGTCTGCTGACTCTGCGCGCTTTATTGCCATTACATCTAATTGGGGAAATACCCCTGTGCTTAAGATGCTGGGCGATCTTTACATGCTGTCTCTGGGTCAGACGGTAACGCCACCAGACAGCAAAGCGCTGGCCCGTCCGCAGGATTATACAAATCAGACAGGAGACTATGACTTTGATGCCGAAGCCGTTCGTGTGCATCTGGGCATGGACGATCCGGTCATTACGCTGCAGGCGTTTGAAGGCAAGCTATTTATGAACGATGAACTTCTGGCACAAAAAGACAGCGGCATACTGGGACTCACCTACACGGAGGAGATCCAGATTACCTTTACCGACAATACAATGCGTATAGCGATAAACGGCAATGTGCTTGAGGGGAAAAAGCGATAATTGTGGGAGAGGTACCATCGTCCGTAGTCCGGGGATATCGCCACAGCAAAGGATTGCTTATACTCACAAAACAGACACTGCAAAAAAACGGAATACGCTATCAACAAGCTTAATCAGGTTCCTCACTTACTGGCCCGGGCAGAAAAACAATGGTCAGACATTCACCCGGATCTCCCCGTGGCCGATGCCACGTTGCTGGGGGGCCTGATCGGTGTGGCGTCCAATTTTGATGCTATCGGCGTAGCGGCCCTTAAACAATTTGGTTTGGGACAATCGGAACACGATGTACTGGCCTGCGCAAGACGTCAGGAAGTGCCACACATTGCTACGCCCGGACTGCTGCTTGAGGAAGTGCGAATTACCTCAGGTGCGCTGACAACCTGTATTAACCGGCTAATAGACAAAAAGCTGGTAAAGCGTGTCCACGCTGATAACGACCAGCGTTCTAAACCTGTTGCGCTGACAGCTAAGGGGAAGTTGTTGATTGACGACGTCACTGCGCACCGTTTCGAACTTGCACGTACACTGTTGTCTGACTTTTCAGAGCAGGAAAAAGCCACCTTAAAGCGCATGCTTTTCAAACTCGGTCAGGTTTCGATAAAAGAGCCCGTGTGATCACAGGATCACGCACAAAGAGATACCCCTGCCACTTGTCTTGGTAATCGCCGGAGCACGATTATCGGTTTCGTTGATGCAGTTCAATACGATATCGGTGCGCCAACCGTCTGATTTCGTTAGAATGGCGCGATAGACCACCAATCCATTATGCAGGACAGTTATGACCGCAACGACCCCACGCACGATCCGCATCGCTACCCGCAAAAGTGCTTTAGCCATGTGGCAGGCTGAGTATGTAAAAGCCGAGTTGCTTAAGCATCATCCCCACTTGTCTGTAGAGCTCCTTCCGATGAGTACTCAGGGCGACAAGATCTTAGATACGCCACTGGCGAAAATCGGCGGCAAAGGGCTGTTCATAAAAGAGTTGGAAATTGCCATGCTGGAAGGCAGGGCGGATATCGCCGTTCATTCTATGAAAGACGTGCCGGTGGAATTTCCCGAGGAATTCGGACTTCACGCAATTTGCGTGCGCGAAAATCCGTTTGATGCGTTTGTGTCAAACACCTATGAAAACATTGAGGCGCTGCCGCAGGGCGCTGTGGTTGGAACCTCCAGCCTGCGCCGCCAGTGCCAGATCCGCAAATACCGTCCAGACCTGCAAATCCGCGATTTGCGCGGCAACGTCAATACGCGTTTAGCGAAGCTGGATAATGGCGATTACGACGCGATTATCCTGGCGGCTGCCGGTCTGATTAGACTGGATATGGCCGATCGCATCCGCGCACAGCTTGATGCTGACGTATCCTTACCTGCTGTGGGGCAGGGCGCAGTAGGCATTGAGTGTCGCAACGACGACGCCGAGTTGATTGAATTGCTGCAGGCACTGGATCACGAGGATACCCATACCCGGGTCACCGCAGAACGGGCGATGAATACGCGTCTGGAAGGCGGGTGCCAGGTACCTATCGGCAGCTTTGCGACGCTCGATGACAACGAGCTGACAATTACCGGCATGGTGGGGCAACCGGACGGCTCAACGTTACTGTACGCCTCTGCTACCGGCGATCGTCAGCGCGCCGCTGAGCTGGGCACCGAAGTCGCCGAGGCATTATTAGCGCAAGGGGCAGGCGAAATTCTAAAGGCACTTTACGATTAACCTGTTATGTATCTGATCACGCGGCCCAGGCCTAAACTGGAGAGTACGAAAGCAGCGTTCAGCGCTGCCGGACTTAATGTCACGGTATTGGCAACCAGCGACATTGCGATGGAACAGGCGGCAATCCGTGCGCTAACCGACCATCTGCAACAGGGTCGCAAGGCTGACCGGTATATCGTCACCAGCCCTTTTGCCGTTGATGCACTGACCGGCATTCCGGCCAAGCTCACTGCGCAACTACAATTCATCGCGGTAGGCAGCAGCACATGCTCTGGCCTCGCGCAATTCAGTGACAATGTAGTGGTGCCTGACACCTTTACCTCAGAAGGTATTTTACGTCTTGATGAATTAAGTCGTGAAAATTGCCGCCAAGTGATTATGATTAAGGGAGAAGGTGGTCGGACCGCGATTGCAGATGAATTGTCCCGCCGGGGGATCGCAGTAACCGCATACTGCGTTTATCGCCGCGTTCCGCTTCCGGTACCTGCACAAACGAACCATTGGGAGTGGCAACACGTAAAAGGCATCATTGCCACCAGCGAAACCATGGCGCAGCAGCTTTGGGCGTTGTCACCGCAGCCACAGGTATCAGCATTGCCATGGTTAACCGTGAGTGATCGCGTGGCGGATGCAATAAAACGCTGGGGAGCCACGAACGTGTCAGTCTGCACTGGTGCCAGTGACAGCGCGTTGATACAGTGGGTGAAGGATTTTTGGGAGTAAAAAATGAGCAGCAACGAAGATAAGGACACACCAAATGAGGCGTTGCCTCCGGCAGACACGCAGGACAATATGCCTGAGCCAGAGCCTGCCGTGACATCAGAAACGCACACCGAGAAATCCGGCAGTACACCCGTGAAATCCGGCGCAAAAACCGGCGCGCTCTGGTTTTTTGTCATCGTGCTTCTGCTTGCTGTTATCGCACTTTTTGCTGGCGCCTATTGGTACTGGACCCAGCGCACGGATAACACCCAAAGCCTGGTAGATGCCCAGCGCACTCAGCAGCAGGAAGTGTCCTCTTTATCTGGCGAATTACGTGAACTTAAAGGCGAGATTGCCTCGCTGAAACGCGAGCGCAGCGATCAGGACCAGAAAATCAATAACCTGCTGTCTACCAACGAGCAACTGGTTCAACAATCAGAATCGGTGCAACAGCAACTGGAAAATCTGGAAGGGCGACGTCCTGCAGACTGGCTGATTGCTGAAGCGGATTACCTGGTGCGTATGGCGGGCCGTAAGTTGTGGCTTGAGCAGGATATCCGCACTGCCATTATGTTGCTGGTAAATGCGGATAAACGACTGAAATCACTTTCAGATCCCTCAGTACTGCCAGTGCGTGCCAAACTGGCTGAAGATATCCAGATGTTGCAGCAGCTGAACCCGGTTTCCCATACCTCTGTGGCACTGGCGCTTTCCGGTATGCTGAATCAGGTAAAAGGCCTGCCGTTAGACACATTCGAAAAGCCTGCCATGGCGGGTGACACCACCAGCAACGACGTTTCCGAGTCGACCGCTGACTGGCTGGACAACCTGAAAGCCGTGTGGCGCTCACTGGTGGATGACTTTATCAGCGTGAAAGATCTCAACGGTCCTATCGAACCGGTCATGGACCAGCAGGCCCGCTGGCTGGTAAAAGAACAGCTGCGGTTTCAGTTAATGAACGCACAGTCTGCCGCTCTTAATGCTAATCAGGCACTGTATAGCCAGTCGTTACAAAATGCCCAGACAATATTGATAGAGAAGTTTGATATTGAAACCTCTCAGGTGGCAGGCTTCATTAACGCCCTTCAAAACCTGGTTGATACTGATATCAGCCGTGACATTCCGACTGAGCTTGCCTCACAAAAGCCATTGGAAAGCCTGCTTGAACAGCGCGTTAAACAGGTCTTCGGGCAAGGAGCCAGTGCCTTATGAGATGGCTATTCATTGCCCTGGCGGCCGTTGCCACTTTGGTAGCGGCACTGGTTATAGCGCCAATGCTGATTGGCGAGAAAGGTTACGTACTGATTGCTATTGGTGATACTGCCATTGAGATGACGGTAATCAGTCTGGTGATTTCTGTCATAGTCGCTTTTGTTGGTTGGTGGATCATCAAAAAGCTGTTCTTCTGGGTGATGAGCCTGTTTAAAGGCTCACACCGCTGGTTTGGCAGCCTGGGGGAACGCCGTCGCAGAAAAGCTTTTTATCGCGGCCTGCAGGCGCTGGTAGAAGGTGAGCTGGCAGAAGCAAAAAAAGCATTCAAACAAACCACCGAAGGTGACTTTGACGGCGTGAATTACCTTGCTGCCGCACAGGTGGCGCGTGCGCTTGATGAAAAAGACCGCGTTCGTTATCTGCTGGAGCAGGCTGAAGATTATCCTAATTCCCGTATCGCCGCGATTATCGTGCAGTCTCGTCTGGATATGGAAGAAGGCAACTATCAGGACGCGCTTAAACGGTTAAACAGCGTAGACGAAAAAGCGGCAGAACACCGGCAGGTTGTGAAGTTAAAAGCAGAATGCCTTGCCCGTCAGGGTCACTGGCAAGAGCTTCAGAACAATCTCGGCAACTGGAAAAAGCTGCTCGATAAAGAAGATTATGTACGCTGGTCACAACGCATCGCCAAAGGCAAATTTGCCGAAATTGCCAGCAAACAAGGTGCGAACGCGCTTAAACAGCACTGGGAAACCCTGCCGCGCAAACTGCGCCACGATACCGCGTATCAGGCAGCCTACATTCAACAACTGATTGACCAGGGAATGCACAGCGATGCACAGCAACGTTTGCTCGACTGGCAAAAACGCGAAGTCGAACCCCTGTTTATTCCGCTGATGAAGCAATTGAACCTGGCGAATCCGACACCGCTGATAAAAGCGCTGGAAGGCTGGATCAAGCGCGATGAAAAGAACGCCGCCCTGTATTCCACGCTAGGGCATGTGGCATTTCATGCCGGTGATGACGTGCTTGCAGAAAAAGCGTTACTGAAGTCCGTGAAGCTTTCTGAGGACAAGACCGACCTGATGCTGCTCTCAGAATTAAGTGAGCGTCGTCAGGACAGTGCTCAGGCGCTGATGTTTTATAAGCAGGGCATGGACTTGCAATAACCTGTAATGCAGAGTGAGTGGGCTACTCACTCTGTCTTTGGTCAATGTTTGTTACCACACAACCTGTTGTTTCTATTGCCGGTAAACCTGGCGCTGGTTTATTGCGTAGCCAGTGCCGGTTGACCCCGGCTTTGTGAATGTAGTGCAATCTTCGCGCATGTTAAGCAAGGTTCGGTGAACAGAGTATGGCAACGACATGAATGGCGAGCGGCGCGGCACAACATAGCTTTAGCAAACCCCATGCACAACCGGCCTGGTTTACTCCAGCCCCGTATCTTCAACCTCTTTGCACAGGTCAGGCGCTATTCAATAAAATCAGATAAACCGCTGGCATTGTATTGCCAACGCCGTATTGTTTTTCAATATTGTCGCTGCGCTCCACGCTATCGCCCTGGCACACATCAAAAATCTATTCACGTAAGGACATTTTGCCACACCTGGTATTACGGCCTAGAATCATTAAATCAAAGCTCACTGCACATTTTAATCTGAACTAGCACGGGCCATCTTATGGAAGCGAATCTTGAAGAGAAAACCGGTAAAACCCTTGCCGGATGGAAAAAGCTGTTGTCATCGACCAATCTGGAAAAGCATGGTCAGATTGTGGCCTGGCTTAAGCAAGAGCATGGCCTGACCCATGGGTACGCCAACTTTATCAGCCTGAAATACCGCGAGGCCGATGCCGCCTCTTCTGATTCAGAAGATCTGATTGCCGCTCAGTATGCGAAAAAACCTGACTTAAAACCGGTTTATGACGTGCTGGTGTCTTACTGCCAAACCTTAGGCAGCGATGTCGAAGTGATCCCGAAAAAAGCCGCAGTAAGTATAAAGCGAAAACGCCAGTTTGCGCTTATCAAACCCGCTACCAAAACCCGTATGGATGTAGGACTGAAGTTCGATAGCCGGACCCCAGAGGGCATACTGCTGGATTCAGGGCCCTTCGGCACCATGTGCACACACAGGCTCGAGCTGACTTCTGCAGAGCAGGTAAATGAAGAAGTGAAATCGTTGATCCGCGATGCTTACGCGGAAGCAGGCTGACTCTCTAAGACAGTACCACACAAAATAAAGCAGGCTATGTTGATGCCCAAAGGGAAGCAGGGGATGGCTATCCCCCTCGCCAAAATCCCTGACATCTCTACCCACTATGCAGGGAATGCCAGCGAGTCAGCTTATCCGGTGACGCTTATATTTCTGACGAGGGCGCTACTGGTTCCGCACAAAATGCAGCAAGCGGATGGGTGGTGGTTAAAACCACATGAGCGTGGCTGCCAGGCGCAAGCGCATTTTCATGGCTTTCCCGAATTTTCAGCTGCACCCCGTTTTTCAACGTGGCAGCGTACAGGCGGCTTTCGCCTTCGTAACGTACCCAGTCAATTACGCAGTTGTTATCGTCTGCCTGAGCAGATAGCGACAAATCATCCGGGCGAACCAAAATATCAACCTGCCCGCAGGCACCGTTAATCGAAGTACCGGGTACATTTCCGATTTCGGTAACCACATTTGTCCCCTCAAGATTGCCCGGCAGGAAGCTGGCTTCTCCGAGGAAGCGGGCAACAAAGCGGCTCGACGGCTCAGCGTAACAGGCTTCAGGGGTATCAATCTGCTCAAGCTTGCCTTTATTCAAAATTCCCACACGATCGCCCACTGACAATGCTTCATCCTGATCGTGAGTTACCCAGATGGCAGGCACGCCAGCGGCTTTAAGCGCACTGCGGATTTCCCAGCGCAGGCTGTCCTTTAAGGCGGCATCAAGGTTTGACAAAGGTTCGTCCAGCAGCACAAATGCAGGATCATGAGCCAGCGTTCGCGCCAGAGCAACACGCTGCTTCTGACCGCCGGAGAGCTGTGAAGGCTTGGCGTTTCTGAAGGTTTCCATCCCCAGTAGTTTCAGCCAGTGATCGGCCAGTGACGTGTCTTTTAAACGAAAGCACACGTTTTGTTCTACCGTCAGATGGGGAAATAATGCAAAGTCCTGAAACACCATGCCGACGTTACGCTTCTCGGGTGGCACCAGCTTCTTCGGAGTTGATGTCCATTTGCCAAGTTCGATACGGCCTTCAGAAATAGGAATAAGCCCGGCCAACGCCTGCAAAATGGTGGTTTTACCGCAGCCGGTCGGCCCGACAAGCATCAGGATCTCATCGTGTCCTAATTCCAGATCCAGTTTATCTACGACCCGTGTCGCACCGTAATTTACAGATAATTCACTGACTTTCAGCATTAACGACGACTATCCTCAGAAATTGTGAATTCGGCCTTACGCTCTCCTGAGAGCATCAGAATAAGACCCAGCCCGGATAATAATACTAAAAATAAGCCCGGCACAGCAGCACGACCAAAGTAGCCGGCCTCATACACCCGCCACAAATAGGTGGCCAGGGTTTCAAAACCGGTGGGGCCTAACATAAGTGTTGCGGGCAGCTCGCGCATCGCCTCAAGAAATACCAGCGCGGCCCCTGCCACCATACCACGTAATGTCAGTGGCAGGGTAATGCGCACAAAGGCTTCGCGCGGGCTGGCGCCCAAAACACGTGCCGCTTTTACCAGACTGGCATCAAGGTTTTCAGCGGTCGTTCTGACGCTGCCGACCGCCAGCGGAATAAAACGCAGCACGTAAGCCACCACCAGCAAAGCCAGCGTTTGATACAAAAACGGCAGTTGCAGGCCCAGATATACCAGCGCTGTGCCCATAACGATACCGGGAACACCAAAACCAAAGTAGGTTATCCGCTCCATCAGCCGGCCGGCTTTCCCGGCCAGCGCGGCATGGGCCACGGGAATAGCGCATATCACGGCGACGACGGCGGCAAGCAGCGACGCGTAAGCCGAGTTCCACGCGTAGCTCATCTCAAAGCCGCCGGTCCCTTCACGTACCAGCCAGACCAGAAATATCGCCAGCGGTAACACCACTGACAATAGCACCACCGGCATGGATGCCAGCAGCATCAGCGAGTATTGCCATTTTTCCGGCCACAACATCAGATGCTTGCCCGGACGCTCGCCTGCGCCACCGATGCGGGATTCTAAAAACAATACCAGCGCCACAATGACCATCAGTTGCAGTGACAACATGGCAGCCTGGCTTAATCCAAAAGCGTTGTACTCTACAAAAATGACGCGAGTGAAGGTATCCAGGCCCATGATGGCTGGCGTACCGAAATCTGACAGCGCATAAAGGGCAGCAAGCAGGGCTCCCGCGGCAATACTGTTTAGCACGCGCGGCAACACCACGCGCCAAAGACTTCCCCACAACGATTGGCCGAGTAAACGTGCGGCGTTAATCAGACTACCGTCCAGACTTAACAGCGATGCCCGCGTGGTCATCATGACAAACGGATAAGTGTACAACGACATCACCAGCGCAGCGCCCCACAGTCCATCGACGGGCGGGGTAGGGATCCCAAGCAGATTTTCAATTTCACCGCCGCGACCAAAGGAAAAGTACATGGCAAAGGCGCCGATGTAACTGGGGAGAGCCAGAGGGGCGGCCAGTAAAATCAGCCATACCCGCTTGAAGGGAAGTTGGACGTAAGCAGTAAACAGAGCCAGCGGTACACCAATGATCACCGCACCGGCAATCGTCAACACCATCAGCGCCATGGTATTACCCAGCACCCGCAAATTGTGCGTATCAAAAAGCTGAGCACTGTCTTGAGCTAAAGAAAACAGTACCCCTACGGGCAATATAGCCAGTACCGCGATGATAAACGCCAGCGGATACGGCGCGGGAAACTTCCTCACAATACGCCGACTTTCCGCATCAGGTTAAGGGTAGGGCGCAGGTCTGCAAGTTTGCGAAGATCCATGTCCGGTGGAGTGATGCTATCCAGCGACGGCAATCCCGCCGGTTGCGCTACCTGATTCACCAGCGGAATTTCGTAAGCCTCTGATGCCAGATAAGACTGCACTTCCTGCGTCAACAGATAACGAATGAAGTTCACCGGCAAATCACCTTCACTAAGTGCAATAATGCCCGAAGCATTAACCAGGCAACCTGCATCATTGTTGGTATACGCCAAATCTACGTTAGCGTCCGGTTTACCGGATTTTAGACGCAGCGTGTAGTAGTGGTTGGCAAAGCCCATATCCACTTCGCCACGCTCTACGCCCATTACTACGCCCAGCTCACCGGCGTACTCCTTGGCATGACGTTTTACACCACGCAGCCAGTCGGCAGTGGCTTTCTCGCCTTCGAGGATCCGCATAGCAGTAACAAAAGACTGGAATGAGGCATACGCCGGAGCCCAGCCAATCGTATGCTTGCTGTCGGCCAGAGCCATGATGTCATCAGGGATCTGATCCGGACTGACACGTTCTGTATTGTATGGGAGCGTGCGCACGCGACCAGTAACCGGAGACCAGCGCGGGTATTGGAAGCCTGGCTTGAGCTGCGCGGTTAAATCCTTTGGCAGTTCCTGCCCCAGGCCCTGATCGGTCACCATGCCGACTGAACCGGTATCAACCGCCCAGAACAAATCAGCACGACGTACGCCTGCTTTGGACTCCGCCACTATGGTATTGGCCAAAGCGGCCGTACCACCCCGGCGGATTTGCAGATTCAGCTTGGGATTGCGCTTTCTGATTGCATCAAGAACATTTTCGTACAGACCACCCTCGCCACGCCCGAGGTACAACGTCAGGTCGCCCTCCAGCTTGGGAAGCGAGTCTACTGATACCGGGCTCGCCGCCGCGGCGAAAGCAATCCGACTTGTCAGCGGCAAACTGCCCAACACTGCTGCAGCACTTAGCCCCTGTAAAAATGTTCTTCGTTGCATACAAATTCCTTAGAAGACCTCTTTACGACCTTTCTCAGCTTCGACCAGCAGCGTTTTCGCGCGGTCCAGCTTCGATTGCATGGCCTCTACTACGTCGCGAACCTTATCGACACCGGCGTCTTTTGAAATGGCCTGAGGCAGTGTCACGTTGAAGTCTTTTTCTAAGTCTTCAACCAGTTCGGCGTCCTGCTCAATCAATGCGCCTTCGATGCCTTCAAAGCGTTGCATATAAGTATCGTGAACCAGCGTTGTCGCAACTTCATTCAGCTTCTCAGCATATTTGGCAACAACGCGGTGCAGGCGATCTTTAATATCATCAATCACTTCAGGACCGGTGACCGGCTCAGTTGCCGTGGTTTTTATCGCTTTTACCAAGCCGTCCTGCTGATATTTGGCGGCAAGTTTAACTGCGCCCAACGCCTGCCACAAGGCTTGATTCAGTTTCTCCTGCTCATCGCGAACCGCAGTAACATCTTTGCCGTTATCAATCGCTTGCTTAACGCCGTAGATCCCCTGCCAGATAGAGGCATAGATGGGTACATACTGTGTTTCGATGGCAGAGTGGAAGTTTACTTCTTCCCAGAATTCAATAAGTTGATGTGTATCAGGTTTGCCATCCTGCGCGTAAGCGTCAACGACACCACCAAATTTGTTTTCGAGCCAGTGCACCTCTTCGGTGTATTCACCGATATGCTCTTTAAGGTGATTAACCTGATCAGTGATCTCGCCGTTTGCCAGAACCGGCTGACTGGTCATGCCTGCAGCCATAACGGCGAACAGCGCGCTGCGCCAGTGTTTCTTGATTCCTGTTGTCATATCTAAACCCACTCGATTAATTAATATGAAAATGATACTTATTATCATCAATCGAGTAAAGGCTACGCCGATAAAATACCCAATTGATACGATAAGCCTGTGAGGGTTTTACCCTGTTTTGGTAGCAGCTGGATCACGGCTAATGCCTGCTGGCCATCGGCTGACGTATGCCTGAGAAACCGGTGCGCAAGACGGGTACGCCTTGCCGGAATGGTGCGTAACTGGGTCAGACTGTCGGTGCGCACCTCCGTCTACTTCCTGCTACGCGTACTGAGTTATACGATATTCGTCGTAGGTTCTGGGTTCTGGGTTCTGGGTTCTGGGTTCTGGGTTCTGCAGACATTATTTTTTCTAATTAAAAAGAGAGTAAAAAACTTCTTTGCTAAGCGCTTCACTTACCCCTATCATCCGCGCATTATTTAGGCAGCTCCGCCGCTGCTGTCGCTGTTACCTTGAAACGTTGAGAATCCACGTTGGACACCACCGAATTTATCCAAATCCGAAAATTTATCGTGAAGCTTGGCAAAATGCTGCACAAATACGGCACGCCTTCATTTCGTCTGGAAGCTTACCTGACGGAAGTGGCAACGTATCTGGGTGTGCACGCTTCATTTATCTCTACGCCAACGTCACTGACTTTCGTCATCTGGAGTGATCGTCACGAAGACGAGTACAACCATGCCGCCCGTTTGATGCCCGGTGATCTGGATATGAACGCGTTGTCACTGACCGATGAACTGGCAAGCTCACTTTTGACAGGCAAGCTGTCTCTGGCTGCTGCTAACCAGCGTCTGAACGAAATAGACGCCATGCCCAGCCCTTATGGAAAACTCATTACCGGAGCGGCTTACGGGTTGGCTACCGGCGCTTTTGCCATGCTGATGGGCGCAAGCTGGCCGGAAATCTTCTGGTCTGGGTTCTTAGGGCTGGTTGCTTATCTGTGGACCTTATGGTCGTTTCGCTCTAAGCGAGTGAACCTGATGCTCGAACCGGTTACCGCCTTCGTTGCCGGTATATTGGCATGTGCCATCAGCCGGTATCTGGATCCGGGGGTAAACATACCGCTTATTGTACTGTCTTCGGTGATTGTTTTTGTTCCGGGACTGGCCCTGTTTATGGGCCTGGCCGAACTGAGCTCCCGCAATATGGTGTCAGGCACCGCGCGTACCATGGATGCGGTTATGCAGTTGTTTAAACTGTATTTCGGAGCATTTCTGGGGGTATCAGCCGGATTCAGCCTGTTTGGCGAGAATATTTACAAGCCGGCAGAGTCCCTGCCTTACTGGGCGACCTGGCTGTCAGTCTTTCTGCTGTGTCTGGCGCTGGTTGCTATCTTCCGGACGCGGGTTAAACACATTCCATGGGCGATAATGTCAGCCTTCATCGCGTACAGTGCCACTGCCTGGAGCTCCGATTATCTGGACGGCGGGCTGGGCACGTTTGTGGGCGCGTTTTGCTTAGGCGTGTTTGCTAATGTATTTACACGTATTGCTAACCAGCCTGCGACCATTGTCGCAATGCACGGTTTGATTGTATTGGTTCCTGGCTCTAAAACCTATATTGGCCTGAATTCTTTTATGACCGGGCAGGACTTCGTGCAATCTGACCATCTGGGACAGGAAGTGTTTGTTATTTTCATGTCACTGGTGGCCGGACTTATTTTTGCTAACGTCGTCGCGCCGACGAAAAAAGCCATTTAAGCCAGACGTCATGCCTGAGGTTTACACGCCCCGGCTCGACAAACGTCGTCAACAGCGCGGTGGATAGCTAGCAAGAGTACGGCGGTTCTCATCAGCAGCGCCGTGCCAGCGAGCCGGAGTGCGGCGGGACTCACGCACCCGACGCGCACCAAGGCGGACTCAGTGCAGCAGTTTCACCAGCGCTTTTCCTAATCGCACATTGAGCGCGCCAACAGCCACCGCTTCAGCGGAGTTCTCCATAAAACGTGCGGTTAATGAGCCGCTTATCTGATTGGCAACCTCATCGGTGGCCAGGTCAAAAATGCTTTGTGCGGCAATATTCTGGGCCAGAATCTTAAACAGCTGCCAGTTGCCAAAGGTGCCCGGTCGCAAGCCGTATACCTGCGCCACGCGTCGGATTGTGCGAAAGCTTATCCACACAATCATCAGCGTTTGAATCAGATGATTCGGGCTGATAAAGGTCAGGCTCCCCGCCGTCATCGACTCTTTACGAATTAACTCCTGAGCACGCTTATCTACCGGTTGAGTTACCGTGCGCCGATACAGTGACAGCACTTCCTGTGCATCCTGATCGCTGTTTACGGCCTGCGAGAACGTGCGATAGCAATGCGCGGCATAACTGTGTGAAGAAAACGCGCTGGCATGGGACTTTAGCGCATTAAGAATAGCGCGCTTGTCGGTTGATTCTGAAAGCGCAGCATAATCCAGACGCCGGTCCATGTGGCGGTTCACGTTCATAAATCCTTTCACTTCGCGGCCCACCAGCGTCAGCATGCAAAGCACGAAACCCGCCAGCAGGGTTCCTAAAACGCTGGCGGTTACCGGATAGCTATCCATCCGCTGCAATACAGACTCCACCGCGCTGAATACACCAAAGCCGATGGCACAGGCTCCGCCCAGCAGTAAGGTTGATGTCCCAAGCGACAGGCCCCGTTTTTTCACCGCGATGGCGGCGGTATCTTCCTCGATTTTCGCCGGCATGTCGGCTTCTGGCTGCACTGTGTTAATGGTGCGCTGGGTAACTTTAGAGCGATATCGTTGTGAGGTATCGGCAGACATGGTGCCTCCCTAATTAAGTAAAAATTGCAGCAAACGGTCTAACCCACGACCGTTCAGCATTCTGGGCAAATGGTCTTTCGGCACCCTGGCAGCTAACACCGGATAGTGCGCATCGGCTTCCATGTCTTTTAACTTCGCCGGCAAGGCTTCAAAATCGGCCTCGACATAGGCGCCGTCAGCATTGGTGTAACGCAGTGCATTGTCGTTGCTGCCTGCATCCGTGGTTTTAATCGCCGACACTAAAAAATGCTCAAACTCGATGGGTTTCCCCTCGAATTTTGCCACCGCGCCTTCAGACACCTGCTTTAACAATGACAGCATGTTTGGCTTTTGTGCTTCCGGGATAAGGTCAGTTTTGGTTGCCACAAAGGCAACACGACCAATTTTATGCTGCCTGAGCACATGGCGGGCGAACCAGTTCGGGTTGCCGTACACGAAGGTCTCGGCCAGATGGCTTAATGTTTCTTTTAGCTGATACAGGTGCTGCCTGGAATGATTCAGCCCTTCAAATAAATCTACCAGAATGATCTGCTTGTCAGTTTCCCGGAATGTATTGTCTTTCAGCGGTTGTAACCACTGCTTCTGAAAAGCCTCGTAGTGTCTGGCAAACGTTTTGTACCATGGGTGAGAAACATCGCTGGAGACCTTTGAAGGCAACGGCGCAAATCCCTGCGAGCGCCAGTCAAACCCGGAACCGTCAATAAGAAAACTCCCCGGCTGCAGCATTGAGATGCCGTTCTCTTTCGCATGTTGCAGGTACTTCCGGTACTGTGAAACAACCGCTAACACCGCCTCACGGGTTGGCGGCTGCTCAAAATCAAATTCTTCGATAAAATCATGCCATTCGGTAGCATAAAATTTTTGCGGTTCACTGGCCTGCTGCGCCCAGGCAGAATCGCTCCACTGGACAAATGATTTACTTAACAGCGGTAAATCCGTGATCCACTCGCCGGGGTAATCGATAAACTCAAACACCACGTCGGTATATGGCATTAAGTACTTTTTCAGTGTGCTGGTCTGGCGAAGCCTGACAATCAGCTTAAAACCATAGGCCTGTTCTGTTGGCGCAGGCCATTCTCCGCGCGCCAGCGCCTGCATATGCTCATCTACCGGAAAGAAGTCGTAGCCTGGTAAGGGCTCAAGACGCATGTGCTCGACCAAATCAATTGGGAGTGCTTCCAGCAGTGGTAAGCAGTTGTACTTCTCTTCACTGCGGTACTTCAGAATAGTCATCAGGCTGGTAAACAACATCGACTTACCACTGCGGCTTAATCCGGTAATGGTAAAGCGGTGACGCTGTTGTAAAAACCAGGCGTCTACCTGCGACATACCCTGTCCCGACAGTGACTGAACCGGTTTGATGATCTGATTAAAAAACTCGCGCATAAGGCGGTGGCACTCCTTGTAATGCGAATGCGTTCTTTCTGGCACATAATGTTAATTAGTGGTGCTGATGCCAATAAAAGCAAGCCAATTGAATACTTTGTTACAAACTGCAAAGGGCCTGTTAATCTTTGCTGTACGAATTTTGTTCTGGATAAACGCGTTTTGATCACAGCGCGCCGATTGTAGCCTGGTCATCCAGGTAAATGAGACGGAACAAAGAGCAAAACGCGTTTAGCCAAACCCTGCGGGCAGCGTTTGTTAGTGATTTATGCTGTGTTATCGCCCACTTATGTAGCGTTGCTACACCGCGTGAACGCTGCCCTTGCCTGAATCACTAACAATGCGCTGCAAAAGTGTACAGCAAAAATCAACAGTCCCTGATTCAACACTATAATGAGAGCAGATGTTGCTGTCATGTGGGGAAGTGTTTGCCGATATCGCATTCATTTCACCTCATACCACTTTAAAAATGCCGGTTTATCCCTCAATATATAAAAACTTTCTAATATAAGGACAATACCATGAGCAAATCGTACCCTGACATTACGCAACGCATCTCCGCAAACATGAAAAGTCTGCGCAACGACATTTCTGACACCATGCAGGGCTTCTCTGCTATGGCCCGCGCTGCCACCGAAGACGGTGTACTGGATAAGAAAACCAAAGAGCTGATAGCACTGGCGATTGGCGTATCCACACGCTGTGATGGCTGTATCGGGTTTCACGCAAAAGCACTGGTAGAACTTGGCGCAACCAAAGAAGAAATTGAAGAAACTCTGGGTATGGCAATTTATATGGGTGGCGGCCCGTCACTGATGTACGCGGCTGACGCGATGCTGGCTTACGAGCAGTTTTCTGAAAAGAAATAGCGCCCGTACGCTGTAGAGAAAGCCGGTAAGCCACCGGCTTTCTTATTTGCAGCACTGCATGCTTTCTTGCCGCTGCCACAACTTCGCGGTTATACAGCCCTGTAGCTCTGCACGGTTCTGCGGTTCTGCGGTTCTGCACAACATCGTTGCAGGCGAGCCGCGATGCTGACCAGCCGTGTATTCACACTATGTGATAACGTGTCAGCACCCCATTGTTTCTAGCCCTCGTCTGCACCCCATGGGGCCGGAGGCGTATCGACGGGCGCAGTCAGGTCGAAGTCGACGCGAAATTCGCGGCCTTCCCGCACCAGCTGATAGCTGAACATGTCTGGATACACAAACATGCGCCAGATGTTAGGTATCGACTGGGGAAGTCCCTGCTCGGCAAACATCCACTGGGTATAGGCGTCAGCCGGAAATGACTGGACCTGCGCAAAGCCAGGCTCTGAAGCTATCCCGCCGTACATAGTGAGCGCATCTTCACTGCCATCTTTATGACGATGATCGTGTTTTAGCGTCAGACCGCTTCCCGTGCGGGTGATGATCCAGGTACGCGAACGATCGTCGCCCACATGAAACGGAATGTGTAGTTGAGTATCGGTGCACTCCCGCACATGCATGATTAACGCTTTGCCGCTGAAACTGTCTGAGCCAGCGGTATCGGTAACCAGTCTGCCAGCGAATGCCTGTCCACACAGTGAAGCCAGGGAATCAAAAAATGTCTGTTGATATGGATGCGAGTGCAATGACGGCAGCGCCGCCAGACTTTGCAAAGAAACGAGTGCAGCGCCAAGCAAAATTCCAGAAAATTTCATAGTCGTTAGTACGTTGTGATTGATTGTGCCGTCACTATACATCAATCCATCGCCTCATTTCCTGCGTTGACAACGTTCAGCCCATTACCCCCTGTGCGCTAGTGCGTTTCTCTTCTCACGCTTAATGCTGTTTTTCATTAAGCCCCAGCTTACGGGAAATGCGATTGCGGGTGGAATGCCAGTGATTTTTAGGCAATGTTGGCGCGTGTTGTAACACCTGGTCAAAATCAATCCCGGCACCGGCCTGTTCTCTGACATGTGCGAACAGCACCGAGGCTGGCTTCAGAGCCCTGACAGTTTTCAGCGAACGCTTATACTGATTAGGGTGACAAACCGGATAAGGCGGCACCAGTTCACCTTTTACCTTCACCATAAGATCGGCAACATAGATGCGCTGAGAAGGCATATGCATGACTGATAAATCATGATCGGTATGGCCGGGGGTGAAGTAAACCTTCCAGTTTTCAAACTCAGGTACGCGCTGTCCATCGGTTAACAGGATATCTGGCCGCAGCAGCGGGTTGTACCAGATATGCTTTTTCGGCTTGCCCAGGCGGTTAGCTACCCACCACGTGAGCGCGACATCGATGGCATGTGCGCTGCGACCAGCGAGCCCTGCATACCAGTTACGGGCTTTGGGGTGGGCCGCAATACGCGCACCGCTGATACTGCGTAGTTTATGCGCACCCCCGGCATGATCAGGATGCATATGCGTAACTACAATCACTGAAAGGTGAGACAATGGCCGGCCAAGCTCTTCACGGATGAAGCGGCAGACATTATCTACATCTGCCCGCGAACACCCATCTAACAGAAGGAGTTTATCCCCCTCTTCTACCAGGTGAATTTGCTGTATATAACCCTCTAGCGTATGAAGCTTCATGCGATGCGAATCTTGTTGGCCTGACACTGAACGCTAGCAGAGTTTTTGTGGTTAGACCAGTTACGGTCGGTTAACTGGCCGGTAAATGGGCAATCAGGTCATGCATGTACTTGAGTGAGGGTAATTTATGGTCGTCCTGGTAAAACAACCGGTTCAAACGCCCCAGTAAGTTGACGCTTCGGGAGGGATCATGGGCTTTGACACGGTGCTCGCTGGCGGTTTGTAAAAACTCCCAGGTTTGCAAGTCCAGGTGCGCAATGTGTGCAGGCGTGATGCCCTGATTGTTTACGGTATGCAGAATGCGCTCCGTTTTACTTTGCTCGATGGGAATAATCACACTGGAATAGACGTCGCTGAGCGGACGACCTATCGCATCCAGCGTATGATTAATTGCAGCCCAGATTTCATCGTGACTGAATCTGGCGTGCGATGGCGCATAGTAGCCCATCACTTCCCACTCCAACTCGGCATTACTGACAGCGATTGAGCTGTCTACTTCCGAGCAATAGGACAAGTCTGGTCTGGCGCCAATGTTATAGGCATCCACAGACAGGCCAACACAGATAACCAGATTGCCCATCTCCGCCTGGTTCTGGTACAGCGACTCAAATGCTGCCCGTTTTACGCCCATCCAGCCATGAATGCGTGACGGTTGCTGAACAAAATGACGGACATCATCGGGTAAGTCTTCGCCGTACTTTTCAATAAGCAGCGGCAACGGATCCTGATCAGGATCGTCTTCCGGTAACCACACTTCATATTCCAGGCGATTGTCCGCTTTACCACGGCTTTTAATACCAAAAGATAAGTTTATCGGGCGACAAATATTTCTGTCTTCGTCTACCCGATGAAAATACTCAGAGCGCATGCGTTTAATGAAGGGGGCATCCAACCCCGCCAGCGCGGCAGTCGGGTAGCGATAACCAATATCGCTGTTGGCAATATGCGTCAGTGTAGAGACGGACTCCTGAAGAATCACCTTCACCCCTTCCAGCAATTTTAGCTCGGGAACGATAATGCTGCGTTCGGGCTCAATCGTCAGACGTTCACCATCTGGGCCGATAAATTTTGGAATTTTGTGATACTCATATCCCTTAAGCCCCAGTTTAGCAGCGGCCTCATTGCGATAACGCGCCATTTCGGAAAACAGCGTGGCATGATCCCGTATGTGCTTAAATAAGGGGCGCTCTGCATTCATAGTTGTCACCTTGGTCTGGATACGACGGCATCAGCAAACAACTGCCCTGCCCGGTAATTTCAGTTTGCCATAATAATGCCAGTTTGCTGAACATAATCTTAGCCGGAGCGCTTACGACATCCTGTATTAACTCAGCTATTGAAGTCTTCTGTTTATTTCAGCAAATAACGTGTCAGCGGCTGCTCACACTCGCTTTTTAACGCGATACACACTCATGCCACTGACATGCCTGACTTTTCAGTAAAAGAAATATAGTTTTGTCTGCTTTGATTAAATCTTTATCGTTTTGTCTCATTTCTCTGGCTTTTTCCGTTTTATTTGGCAGAATCCGCTTACTTTTTGTCTCCTCTTTGTCATAGCCCCATTTGATCGCATCATCAGGCCATTGCCAGAAAGGGTAGTATCAGGATAGCAGTACGCTGTTATAGTTAAGGAAGATTGCCATGAAAAGGCTTGTCCCTCTCATTATGTTGTCAGCTTCACTTCTCGCCGGATGTGGCGGAGGGGGCGGAAGCAGCTCAAATGGTTCAAACACCGGAGGAACCACGCCGCCTCCACCCGACCAGCAAACTAACTCTGTTGTTGCTACCTGGTTTTACGAATACCCCAATCAGTGTGTTGAAACCTTCGAGTTTTATGCCGACGGCAGCTTTGAAATTCACTCAGCTGAGGCCTTTATCGCCGGTAGCTATGAATTCGACAGTACAGTAGAGGAAGGTAACCGGCATTCCCTGGTGCTGAATTTCGAGCAGCAAAATCAGGAATACGACTGCGAAAACGCCTATGAATATGCTGTTGGCAGCACAATAGAACTTTTTGCCGATTTTTCCAATTCATTGCAGATGGACTGGTACGAACTCAATACTGGTGGCGACGTTTTATTTGAACTTCAGCGCGCCGTCTCGTTAACCGTTTCCAGCCTGCCACAATCCGTTCAGGCGGGAAGCCCGGTGACGTTTACGGTATCTCCCGACATTGATTTGTCTACGCCGATTTCTCTTCTATACGGACCCAGTGGAATGGAAGTCAGCGAGAGCGGCGAGGTTACTTGGACGCCTTCCATCCCGATGATAAATCCTCAGACTACTGTCAGCTTTGCTTTCACAGCAGAACGTGTACTTGCGCCCGAGCAACAACAGGTTACGGTGACGCACGCTGACTTTACCGCACCGACAATGCGTAAAGGTATTGAGGTAGCCTATACGTCAAACGGCATTCAGGTCGCGAACGTTATTGGTGATAACAATAACGAGATGGTGATCCTGGACCGCACAGGCACTCTGTCAGTGATTGCCGCGAAGGGCGATGGGTATGAGTCAGTATTCACCTACCCGTATGCATTTTCCGGTGAAGACGGCATGACGCGTATGGCGCTTTTTGACACTGATGGCGACGGTATGTCAGAAGCGTTTGTGGCGTCGGGCAGTAACGTGTATCACGTGAAAGATATGAACCTGCCGCCGGTTGCGGTATTCGAATCCGATGACATCATCACCCACATGCTACTGGAAAATATTGATAGTGACGCAGCCCCGGAGCTGATTATTGCAACAGGTCAATATGGTGCTAATCATAATGTGTTCGTGTATGACAATAATCTGCAGACCGAGCTGTTAAGCCTGACTACCGAAGAAAGCTACAATTTTGAAATGACCGTTGGCAACGTCGACAGTGATGCCTCACTTGAGCTGGTGCTGTCTTCTGGTGAAATCTACGATATCAACACCAGCGATCGCCAGTGGTACTACGCTGACGGTTTTGGCCGCGTACTGACCACCGGTGACATCAACAACGACGGCATTGACGAGGTGCTGGCGTCTTCTGGCTGGAGCGCACTAACTGTCTGGGATATCGAAAACAGCACACAAATTGTCAGCATCGACAATGAAGATAACTGCTCTGTCATCACCCATAATCTCGACAGCGACCCAGCCGAAGAAATTATACTGGGTGACTGCCAATGGGGCGGGATCCACGGTTTTGATATTACTGGTAACACCTATACCGAACTGTGGACGCTGGACATGGTTGACCATGAAAATATCGGCCTGACCGCTGGCGATATCGATAACGACGGTGAAGATGAGCTGATGTGGGGCACCGGAACCGGCTCTACCGGCGAAGATAAGCTGGTTGTGGCTGAACTGTCCCCTACTCCCTATGTAGACTGGTACAACGAAAACCCGTCTCAGCTGGACTATTTTACGGCTGCAGGCTGGGCTCAAATCGCGCCGGGTGAAAGTGCGGCTGTCTATGTCATTCCTTCTACCGACAGTGGCTATGAGGGCCAGCGTTATGCCACCATGACATCAGATGGCGACGTGTTCGTTAGTGAAGAGATTTCCAGTAACTGGGAACAGCATGGTTACGCCACTATCGGAAACATCAATGGCGATGAGTATGACGAACTGTTTTTGCTTGGTGCCGACTTCTACTCTCCCAGAATTGACGTCATTGAGCTGGATAGTGGCATCGCATTATGGCAGTTGGATAGCAACAACACCGATATGTCTGTTTCAGCTGTCGCAGTAGCCGACGTCAACGGCGATGGCTTTGATGACGTCCTCTATGCCGATAAAGAAATGCTGTACATTCAGGACGTCAGCAACAATCAGATCCTCGGTACCTGGGCAACCGGTGCGCACATTGAAGCGGTTGCCGTCACTACTGACAGCGGTAACAACACGGTGGTGCTGGTAAACACCTATGAAGCAGTATTAGTGCTGTCCTTTAACAATGGTCAGTTAGGGCTGCGAGCCAGTAGCAACAGTGAGGATGGCGGCGCATGCTACAACATGCTGGCGCGTCCGATGACTGATTCATTCCTGTGTGTGGGGGACGGCTACTACAGCAGCAACATATTAAAGATGTCCCTGGAAGCTGAGGTGATTGCCAACGTACAGGTACAAGGAGCAATCACTGACGCTATCCTTGCGCCTGACTCTGACAATATCATCGTCGCCTTCACTGATAACGACGATTATTGGGGCGCGGCGTCGACCTCTATTGCTGAGGTCGATTCGGATACCGGTATCGTTATCTGGAGAGGCACCTCGCTTCCCGGCATGCTGGACCGTCATGGCTTGTCACACGGCAACCCGGACAGCCCGAACATGTCGCTGGTGATAGGTTCCAGAGCCGGTATGATCCTGACGCACTAGGTAATAAGGCCGCCGCGATCTCGCGGCGGTTTTTTTTAATCAGTAGCGGAAGATTGCCGGTGCGCGCAGTACACCACAAAACCGGTAATTGCCGCAGCGATTGCCAGTATAAGTAAAAATAACAGCCGGCCGTCGATAAATGACACCAGATTTTGCTGCACGCCCCATAGCGTCAGTACAACGCCACTCAGGCAGCTTATCAATGCCGTTCGCACAGTACTGATTACCGATTTCATTTTTCACTTGCTCGCAGAAAGTGGTCGCTGTGCGTCAGGCGGGTTCGACGACTCACCGGTGCGCACTTGCTGCTGATGCTCCTGATACCTCGCTACTGCCGCCAGCAACCGTGATGCGCGAGCGTGAATTGCCTGATAGCAATCCCAGCGCTGTGACAGTTGATACGCGCTGCCTAACATAAACGTAAGCGCTTTTACGTTATTGACCAGCGTCACATCGTTGCCATCTTCCAGTTCTAATAAAATAGCGGCAATATCGAACGCACAGCCCAGATAAGGAATCGCATCACAGTACTGACCGCTGTGGTACAGCAAGCTACCCTGCATATCGTTTCGGGTCAGAAAATGTACTGCCTGCTGCGGGTTGTTATACACCCAGTCGGCATGCTTTGGACAAAGATAAGTTAGCTGCATAGTGTCATCCTCCTGCTTTCAGCCTAGAGGACAACACCCACCAATGCAAATGATAATTGTTTTTATTTACATAAAAGAAGTGTTTTTTTATTCTGCTGACCTGTAATCGAGCGTCATGGCGACCGCTCTCTACAATGATGGTGAACAGGTATTGTCAGCTGCGTAAAGGGATGCGGACGCTTTGTGCAACTATCTCATACACCTCGCCTGGTGCCAGAGCCGGATTGCTGTCGTTAAGATCTGCGCGAAAATGCGCCGCCTGCTCTGCTGACATTGTCTTTTTTATCAGCGTGCCGGCCAGCGTTACCTCTTTCCCGCCGCTATCGGAGGGTATGAAAAAGCCATAATCTTTAAATGACACCCGTATTGTCACATCGTCCTGCTGCGCAATGAAGAAACAGCCCTTTTTCTGACACACCTTCGCTATACGCGTTGTCACCTGAAAGGGGGTATTCAGGTAGTTCTGTGGCTGAGCCTCAAGTGCTGCAAGCGATACCTGCGGTAAACGGGTATCCAGTTCGCTGCCAAAGGTCTCGCTATGCTCTGTCTTTGCCACTGGCTCTGATAGTCTGATGGTGTTATCAGCTTTGACTGCAGGCGAGCTTAACGCTGCTAACAACGCTACGACATAATACTTCACTGTAATTTCTCCGGTTACAACGCCGCCATCGGGCGATCGCCAATTACCGTTCACTATGTGATCTTTTGCTATTTCTGGCAAGTGACTGCGATGCCATATCAAGCGCATCTTGCTGTGCGCGGATTTTCATCTGTCGCGGATAAAAGCTGGTATTCAAAGAAGGAAGGTAAATCGGCACCACATTAAACCTCTTATCAGCCTCCGGTTTTACAATAAAAAACGCCCGAAAATGGCGGGCGTTTGGGTGCAATCAGCACTTTCCCAAAGCGCGCTGTATTAATAATCTATGCAGCGCGTCTGGTACCGGCTATTCCCGGTATTTGTTACTTCAGGTATTTGTTACTTAACAATAACCGTCCCTTTCATCATGGAGATGTGTCCCGGGAACGAGCAGAAGAATGCATAAGATTCGTCTGCTGATAATCCGGATACGTCAAAGGTCACGGAGTCTTTCTCTCCACCGCCAATGACCTTCGTATGCGCGATAACACGTTCATCACCGGGCTTGATATAATTATTATCAAGTCCTGCTGACATACCGTCTGTTGCTATTGCCTGCATATCGGCTTTGGTCGACATCACCCAGTTATGCCCCATTGATGCTGCCGGTAGCTTCCCGCTGTGAGTCAGTGTGACAGTGAACTCATCGCAGGATGCAGGGATCGTCATCTCAGATTTATCAAACTGCATCATGTCGTTGCTGTCGATGGTTGCTTCACACTCGTTTGCCAGCGTAGTACCCGATGCGCCAAGAAGAACAGCGCCTAAAAGAATGCTTTTTAGCTTCATTACATACACCTTTTCATACTGGTTTTAAAATGAATTGCAGCGTTCAGGTAGCGCGTGGTCAGTGCGCAAATTACCGGTAACGCAAGGCACCAGAGCGATAACACGATTGTTTATTGTGCCGCCTGGGCTCGACTTGTGGGTAGTAAAATGAACGATAGTCAGATCACAATTTCACATCGATATACGGATTCTTAATGTTTGTTAGAAATTGGTAATTTGCTTGCTAAAGGTGCACTTGCCAGCACCATTCGCAGTGGTAAACATGCGCATTCGGTGTGTTTCTTAACGGGGAATCAGGCCGCTTTTTTGCCGACATATCCCGTTGAGCTTTTTGCAGGGATAGCTTGCTGCTGTCCCTCATTGTCAGGACTCGCGTTTATTCTTTCGCTGTTATCTTTTGCTTGTATGAACCGCGTAATGGGGCAGGTTTTATAAAAAAGGGGCCAGCAGGCCCCAACGTGACAAAGTCCAGGTTCATCACATGATTACCAGACGCCCTTCGCTGCACAATGCGGCAAAAAGGGCGCTTTATACGGGAAATTATCCTTCCATCTCTTCCAGTTCTTTGCCGTTAGTCTCGTTAACCAGCTTCACCACAAAGATTACCGACAACAGTGCACATATGGCATAAAGTCCGTACGCTCCGGCCAATCCGACGCCTGCAAGCAACATGGGGAACGTCCAGGTGATCGCAAAGTTTGTGCCCCATTGAACCAGGCCACTAACTGCCAGACCCGAGCCACGGATTTGGTTCGGGAACATTTCTCCCAGCATTACCCACATTACCGGTCCCCAGGACATGTTGAAGAAAAACACGTAGGCATTGGCTGCGACCAGCGCAATGGTGCCGTAATCGCCAAGAATCAGCCTGCCGGTAGGATCCTGATCAGCATTCAAAAATGCATACACCATGGTCCCCAGCGTCACTGTCATACCAATCGAGCCCCATTTGAGCAGCGGCTTACGACCGATTTTATCAATGACCATCAGCGTGATGACACAGGCGGCAATACTGATAGCTCCGCTTATTACGTTAATCAGCAATGCATCCGATTCAGAGAAGCCTACTGCTTGCCATAGCACGGCGCCGTAATAAAACACGACGTTGATACCCACAAGTTGCTGAAACGCCGCCAGACCAATGCCTACCCAGACAATCGGGCGAACTTTACCAGACCCTTTCTGAATAAGGTCTGAGAGCCGGGGTTTGTGATCGTCAGCCAGAGAGCCACGGATTTCGGCAATTTTCTGGTCAGCTGCCGCTTTGCCGTAAAGCCGGGTCAGGACTTCCTGCGCTTTATCCGTACGTTTTTTCACCATCAGGAAGCGCGGACTCTCCGGAATGAAAAACAACATCAGTAAAAATAAACAGGCTGGGATCAGTTCCATCCAGAACATCCAGCGCCAGGCTTCATAGCCCATCCAGAACTCTGCCGTGGACCCCGCAGCCGCATCGGCAAGCAGATAGTTGCTGACAAATGCCGCAAACAGGCCACTGATAATGGCAATTTGCTGGATAGACGTGAGCATGCCACGAAAGCGCGCTGGCGATACCTCAGCAATATAGGCGGGCGCCATCACTGACGCGGCACCCACGGCCAGACCGCCAAGAATACGGTAGATGACAAACTCACCTGAAGTGCCAGCTACGCCAGAGCCCCAGGCGCTGATAATGAAGAGGACAGCGGCGGTCATTAATAGCGCACGACGTCCGTAACGATCAGCCAGACGTCCTGCAAAGAAGGCGCCCACAGCGCAGCCCAGTAACATACTGGACACGTTAAACCCTGTCCCTACACTTTCAGAGTTAAACGCCTGCTGCAGCCCATCAACCGTTCCGTTAATCACACCGCTGTCAAAACCAAACAGGAAGCCGCCAATGGTGGCGACCACACTGATAAATAAAATAAACGCCGTGTTATTCGCGGCGTTGTCAGCAGGCCTTGCGGCCTGCCCACTCATAGTTTGTTCCATACTTACTCGGCCTTTTTATACGGGTCGATAGTAACAATACTGCCATCCTCACGATGGGTCAGTTCTGTCATCTTCACGCTTCGCAGCCAGGTTTTGCCACCGGACAGCGAACTATCATGATAGAAAAGATACCACTGACCTTTGTATTTCGCGATGGAATGGTGATTTGTCCATCCCTGAACCGGCTCCAGAATCACGCCTTGGTAGGTAAATGGTCCGTAAGGGTTATCACCGGTTGCGTATACGATTTTGTGAGTATCGCCTGTGGAATAGGAGAAGTAATACTTGCCGTCGTACTTATGTACCCATGCAGCTTCAAAGAAACGACGCGCGTTATCGCCGGTCAGAATGGGATCGCCATTTTGATCAAGAATATCGATTTCCTTAACCGGCTCAGCAAAAGACATCATGTCATCGCTAAGTTTGGCAATACGCGGCTTCACAGCTGGCGCATCATCAGCAGGATACTCATCTTCAGGATTATATTCTTCGCCCTCGTAACGCTGCAGCTGACCGCCCCAGATGCCGCCAAAGTACATGTAGTATTCACCATCATCATCTTTGAATACTGCCGGGTCGATACTGAAGCTGCCTGCCATTGGCTCTGGCTGAGGTTCGAACGGGCCTGCCGGGTCATCGCTGGTCGCCACACCAATGTGGAATACGTCCTGCTTATCTTTAAGCGGGAAATACAAATAGTACGTGCCGTCTTTTTCTGCCGCATCCGGTGCCCACAGCTGACGACCCGCCCAGGGAATATCATCTACAGACAGCGCCATACCATGGTCGGTCACTTCACCACCTACCTCATCCATAGACAGAATGTGGTAGTCGCGCATATCAAAATGGTCGCCGTTGTCATTTTGCGGAATGCCAGACTCCACGTCATGTGACGGATAAATGTACAATCTGTCGTTGAACACATGTGCAGAGGGATCTGCTGTGTAAATATGCGTTACCAGTGGCTCGGCATATCCCGCCGCCATTTCAGAAGAGGTGTCAGTCGCTACCGGTTTCTCTGCAGAGGCCGGAGCCTGTACTTCGGGTTGCTTTGTGGTATTCATACTGTCGGCCTCATTAGCCGGCTGACATGCACAAAGAATGACGGCAGACACGGCCAGTGAAAGCGTCTTTACACTACAATGCTTAATTGCCACAACGTGCTCCTTTTTGTATTTATTCGCTAGTTGTGTAGCATTTTGCAGCGTCGCTGTGCTTTCAGCAATGTTAAAACGGTGCAAAACAAGATAACGCCATGGCGGAATGGAATTACATAAAATTTACATAGGACGGGGCAGGCGAGACAGGCGCGACGAGTCACGAAAATCGCAGAGACGGGTTGCTACCGTCTCTGATTTATCTGACATAACCTTTTGGATTCCTGCCTGAGACGACAGCCATTCTCTGCGTCGCTGACTTGCAGTTGCCTGCGTGAGCGCTCGCTGAATGACGATAAGGCTTATTCTCTCCTTCCCTGAGAAATAAATGGAGATTCCGGCGGCCCAAGATAGCTCTGCTTCAGCCCCCCGGTATCGATTATTATTTTTTGTAACACCACGCCGGTATCTTCCAGATACAGCTTCAGGGTATGTGCGCCAGGTTCGCTGATGGTAACCGACGTTTTCAGCTGGCGAACATTGTCTACGACTTCCTGCCCCCAGTATTTGTAATCACCCGCGCCTTCAATTCGCTGTGGCTCGTCACTGTCTGCACTCATCCAGAACGCCAGTTTATGGTTCGGGAAGAATTGCTGAGAGGGCGATATATCGATGGTGACGTCAAATGTACCGGTAGACGTAAAATACAGCGGATATGTCAGCACCGGTCTTTCTGTCAGACGTTTGGGGACCTCACCGTCAGCACCGATGAAACTGCGCACTGCCTCACCCGTTCGTCCGTGCAGCGACAGACGCTCCCACTTCACGTGCTGCTGGTTGCCATCAATGTTCGCGCTGGACGCATTTACCGCTATCACTCCATCTGCTTCAACAAATCCGTGGGGCTGACTGCGGGTGTTAATGGCTTTCACATGGACCGTTGCCCCTCCCCAACCGATTCCGGTGATGTAAATGCTCGACTCGTGCACGCCCGCTGGCAGGGAATCCCAGTCAATACTGACATCCAGGTCGTGCTGTTGCGCGACAGTACCTGCAGTGTCAGACAACCGGATCCAGTCAGCTGTTGCTTCTGCCTTAAAATCAAAGGGTTTAGCCTGACGGTTATACACCGTTACGGTTCGCTGCGATGCGCCGAATGGCGTAAAGGGTTCAAGTGTCAGTGGTTGCTTCTGCCATTCGCTGGCAGGCCAGTATATGGACTGATTCTGTGTACTCACTCCCATGTCGGCGACAGCCGGCGTTGCCAGCGCCTTGTGACGGGTAACCGGCGGCAGATTTGCAGGCGGATTACGCCAGTGAACAAAGCCGATATGAGGCTGTGACATCATGTGATTCCAGCGACCGTCTTTCAGCGAGTGATACTGATCGGATAATTGCTTATCGCGGGCAAACCAGTAGTCAACCTGCTTTGCCGACTCACTTGTCGAAGCCCGGTCCTGAGCAGCATCTCGCGCATTCACAGCCTGCGCATAATTGAGTTCGTACATTGTCTGTGTTGCCCAGACCGGATATCCCACCAGCTGAAAAAAGGCACTTTGGAATTGTTCCGGCAACGCCTGCTGCAGGCTATCAGCTTTTTGTGCAGCCTCGCTCAGCCATGCTGACACACGTTCCGCTTCATCATAGTGATACAGGCTATAGGTATCAGGCGTCACCGCCTCGGGCTTGCGTCTGCCATTATGAAGCGTATAGGTATTCAGTAATGAGGCTACCGTATCCGCATGGGCATCACCAAATTGCTGCGCCGCCCAATCACGGGTAAATTGCGCTGCACTTTGTCCGTCAAAGGCTTCAGGATCCCAGGCCATGGTCAGGAAAAAATCTATCGGTAGCTCCATGGGTTTAAGATCGCCGACGTTGGTGATCCAGATTTCTCTGGCACCATACTCCCAGGCCATGCTCATCTGCTCGTACACCTTGCCCAGCGGTATGGTATTTATCCACCGGTACGAACGCGGATCACCGACGTAGTCAAAGTGATAATAGACACCGGCTCCGCCTTTACGATCGCGTTCCTCTTCGACAGGCAGGCGACGGATATTGCCGAAATTGTCATCGGTCCACAGTAAAGTGACATCTTCCGGAACACGCATGCCGCGCTCATAAAAGCCCTGTACCTCTTTGTATAACGCCCATACCTGCGGCACCTCCGAAATGGGCTTATCAAACGTGTCTTCCAAAATCTTGCGCTGGTCTGCCACGATGGTTTCAAGCAGCTCTACGTTCTGCCCTTCGCTCATCGGCGTATCTTCCTGGCCGCGCATACCCAGCGTAAAAATACTCTCAAGCTTCTTGTGACGCTGTGCGCCTTCTTCCCAGAACTTGTAAAGGTTCTCCGGGTTAGTGGAATATTCCCACGCGCCTTCACCATAACGATTCCATTCTTTGTCTGCGCGCATCATAGGTTCATGGTGAGAGTTACTCATCACAATGCCCATTTCATGTGCCAGCACCGGGTTTTGCGGATCATCATCGGCAAAGGCATTGTTCCACATGGCCGGCCACAGAAAATTGGCTTTCAGGCGCAGCAGTAGCTCAAACACATGCTCGTAGAACGCGGCGTTATAGCCGCCGTATTTTTCATGTACCCAGTTGGTAAGCGCAGGCGCTTCGTCATTTAAAAATATACCGCGATATTTCACCTTGGGAGATTCAAGAATACGAGTTCCTGATTTAAGATACACCGCTTTACGCTGTGTTACCGGAACGTCTGCCCACCAGTACCAGGGCGATACACCAATGGTTTCGCTTAAATCATACAATCCATACATGGCACCCCGTCGGTTGGCACCTACGATGACCCAGGCTTCATCAACATTTTCAAAAGGCGCTTTGACATGCTGTATAAGATAGCCGTCCCATCGCCCTTCCAGCTCATCGGTATTCAGCTTGTTGGACGCCACCAGTTGTGCGAGCAACGCACTTTTTCCTGTTTCGGCAACCAATACAATGGCGCCGGAACGGGGCAATGAGGAGATGACGCCGGGGCGCTGATCCGTCACCCGATAAATATCTTCATTAACGCTGTTCGCCGCGCGGATCACACCAGGGCTTGCGGTTTCTTCAACCACAATCTGCGCGACAGCATTGTCGCTAACCAGAGGAAAGCCGGTGCCCGAATCTTCCGACAGGTACCCGGCGGCTGCGGAGGCGGTAGCAACGCTGAATAAAAACAGAGCGTAAATCCACTTCATACTATTCTCCGGCTGACGTTCTTGCGTGCAGGCCAATCAGTGCACCGACAAACCCACCCGCACTCTGGGTACTTACCAACGTCGCCGGCTGAGGCTCACCGATAGTCATTTGCTTGTTCCCGGCAACGTCCTTAACCGAAAACTGCAGTGTTTTTTCCTGATTTTCTACCCTCAGTATCAAGGCTCCGGACCCATTCAGCTCAGTCTCGTGCAGTCGTGTCACCTTTCCGTCTTCAACTTTCTCCAAAAACACGATGCGCTGGGTGTCAGTTTGTTCAACCCCCAGAAAGTAGTGATACCGGCGGTTCTGAAACACGACCAGGCCTGCCGTGGTGCCCGGTTCGGCTCCTTCAAGCTGTGTACTGGCAGAGAACTGCATATGCTGCTGGCGTTTTCCCAAAAATGCAGACTGTTCGGCATTGCGCAGCGACGTCGTCACAGGTTGTAATGTCAGCGCACTTTTTTCAGTCGCTGCCCAACCGCGTTCAAACGTATTTAAGCCCAGCCATTGCGGGTCCAGTGCCGTGCTATCAAAATCATCCCGAAAGTGGCGGCTGCGCTCGGCAAAGGTAGCCTTATCGGTTGCTACACCAACGGGCATGGGCAACGTTGTGGGAACCGGCTCACCAGCAGGCAGGATATGTGGCCATTCCTCCTTCCAGGTAAGCGGCAAAATAAAGGTCTCACGCCCGGTATTATAGTGATTGCCTTCGTAAGGGCGGGTAGCCAGAAACACAGACCACCAGTCGCCTTGTGGCGTCTGAATAAAGTCCGCATGCCCGGTTGAGGTAATATCCGATTGCGGGCGGTCCCGCTGCGTGAGGATCGGATTATTTTCATAAGGGACGAAGGGCTCACTCAAGCTGCGTGTGCGAAACACTACCTGTGAGTGATTCACACTGGTGCCACCTTCTGCACAGGTCAGATAATACCAACCGTTCACACGATAAATATGCGGTCCTTCAATCCACACCGGTTGCTTTGATATATCCACGCCACCGTTTATCAGTAACTTGCGTGAGTCCTTTTTCACTTTTAGTGTGTCTAAATCAATCTCCCATAACCACACTGCACGATGCCCGTCATACAAGGGCTCACCGGGAGGCGCATCGTTGTGTGCAATGTACGCCCGACCATCCTCATCAACGAATAAATCCGGGTCGATACCCCCTACTTCCGGCAACCATACCGGATCGGACCAGGGACCGGCAGGATCCTCAGCCGTGATAATGAAATTACCGCCAGCGTCGACCGCCGTGGTGATAATGTAAAACAGCCCGTCGTGATAGCGGATTGTCGGCGCGAAAATCCCCCGCGACGTATTCAGGTTTTCAAACGTGACTTGCGAGGGCCGGTTCAGGGCATGTCCTGCCAGTTCCCAGTGCACCAGATCCTGGCTTTCAAAAATGGGCAGCCCAGGAGTGTAGGCAAATGAAGAGTTGACCAGATAATAGGTGTCATCTTTGCGCGTAATGCTGGGGTCGGGATAAAATCCGGGAAGGATAGGATTGCTGAATTGGCCTTGCTCTACCTGCGATGTGGTATCAGACGCCTGATAATCAAACCACGAAAACGTTGCTGTTGCCTGTGCAGTGAATGCGGGTAACAGTGAACCCAGTACTATCGTTGCTATCGAAGACGCGCGTCGAGCCATAATTTCATTCCCAGAACCTGTAAGTACGCAGAATGTAACGGCTTCATACCAGCCAGTTCAAATTATCCGGATTACGATTTCCCGCTCTGTTTTTGTTTTTTTACATTTTACTACGCCACAGTAGCGGGCGGAGTCTGCTGGCTTACGGGCTGCAGATTAAGGGAAACAAAAAAGACAGACAGGTGGTTTCCTGTCTGTAGGAGAAAAGTCGCAGGGCGATTGCGTGTGCACAGGTTTCGGCACTACGGCAGGGCGAGGCAGTATTGAGAGCACGGGACACTTGCTGTCCTCAGCGCTGACGACCCGCCCATTCCTTTGTGCCGCTACAGAATGGTTTTCACCATTTCCAGTTCCACTTCCGTAGAGGCGGGCTTCATGGAATCACGGTACTCGATCGGGGTTTTCTGGTAATGCTTTTTGAATACCGCATACATGTACTGCAGTGACGGATAGCCACAAATCTTAGCGATTTGCGCTGTCGATTCGTCCGTTTCCCGCAGCATTTTGCAGGCTTTCAGCAACTTTTCGTTGTGAATTTCTGTGTGAATGCTGTGTCCACGTTCGTCTTTGAAACGGTTTTCCAGATTCGAACGGGAAACGCCGACGTAATCCAGTACCTGATCCACTTTAATCCCGCGACAAGCATTCTGACGAATAAAATGCATTGCCTGCATCACGTGCGGATCGGCAATGGCTTTGAAATCTGTAGACTGTCGTTCGGCCACACGCTCCGGCGGCACCAGAATAGGTCGCTTGGGCCCTTTGTATCCCTGCAGAATTTTGTGCAGGAACTTGGCAGACTGAAAGCCCATTTCGAAGCAGCCCTGCTTGACGGAGCTTAAGCTTACGCGACTTAAAAAGCGCGCGATTTCGTCATCATCAATTCCCACAACCGCCATTCTGTCCGGGATCAACATGCCTATGTGATCGCTCACCTGCAGCAAATGGCGTGCACGCGCATCGGTCACTGCCACAATCCCAATCGGCGTGGGCAGACTTTTCAGCCAGTCAGCCAGACGCTTAATAGTATACTGCCAGGTTTCTGGTCGTACCGGATGGCCGCGATAGACGTAGCATTCGTAGCCCTCTTTTGCGGTAAGTTCCAGCATCGCATTTTCGCGCTCCTGGGCCCAGCGGTGATGCTCGTCTACCGGCGCACCATAAAAGGCAAAACGCTGGATCCCTTTTTGACGAAGGTGCTGAAACGCTGCGTTCACCAGCTCGAAGTTATCTGTTGCCACATAAGGCACATCCGGGTAGTCCTCAGGATTACGGTACGACCCGCCTACCCCGACAACGGGAACCTTGGCTTTTTGCAGAGCAACCTGGATTTCGGGATTGTCGTAATCGGCAATAATCCCGTCGCCACTCCATTCATCAAGATGGTCAAGCCGGGCCATGAAATCTTCTTCAAGATACAGGTCCCAGTCGGCCTTTGATGACTGCAGGTAACTACCAATACCTTCGATGATTTGTCTGTCATACACCTTATTGGCGTTAAACAGCATGGTGATACTGTGTTTATTTGCAAACATGTGTGCCCCGCAAAAAACTAAATTAAATAAAAATTGTTATGATATTTTTCAGGCAGGGTGATAGTAGCTCAGTTAATCTGAATTAACAAAAAAATTACAAAAAATCGTAATTGTCCTTTTGTTATTTGGTAATCAGCATTAGGCACAACCAAAACCGTTTTAGCGAAATGACATGTTCATAGGTATCGATTTAGGCACTTCCGGTGTCAAAGTCATTCTGACCAACACCGACGGCGAACTTATCGCCAGTGCCAGCACTCGCCTGGATCTTTCTCTTCCCAAGCCCTTATGGTCCGAACAAAATCCTCAGGACTGGTGGCAGGCAACGTGTGATTGTCTTGATTCATTAAGTAAAGAGCACAATCTGGCGCCGGTAAGCGCGATTGGTTTTGCTGGTCAGATGCATGGTGCCACCCTCCTCGACAAGGGCGGAAACGTATTGCGCCCCGCCATTTTGTGGAACGATGGTCGCTGTGAGGCTGAATGCAAAGAGCTCTCAGAAGCTGTGCCATCAGTGACAGAAATCACGGGTAACCTGGTGATGCCAGGCTTTACCGCGCCCAAGTTACTGTGGGTAAAACACCACGAGCCGGATATTTTCAAACGCATCAACAAGGTATTGCTGCCAAAAGATTACCTGCGCTATAAGCTTAGCGGCGACTTTGCCAGCGATATGTCCGACGCTGCTGGCACCATCTGGCTGGACGTTGGCAAGCGCGACTGGGATGACTCACTACTTGAAGCCTGCGGCCTGACCCGTCAGCAAATGCCCGCCCTGTTCGAAGGCAATCAGGTAACCGGCACACTTCTGCCCTCGTTAAGCCAGCGCTGGGGAATGCGAGACGTAAAACTGGTTGCCGGCGCTGGCGATAACGCCGCCGGAGCAATTGGTTGCGGCATCATTAACCCCGGACAAGCGATGTTATCGCTGGGTACCTCAGGCGTCTATTTTGCTGTTACCCGAGAGTTCCGCAGCAATGCAGAGTCTGCCGTACACAGTTTCTGTCACGCCCTGCCCGATCGCTGGCACCTGATGTCGGTAATGCTAAGCGCAGCAAGCTGTTTGCAATGGTATGCAGCCAATGCAGGCTATAAGGATGTGGGTGAGCTTACGGCCGATATAGAAAACAACTCCGGCATTGATGATGACGCCACCCCGTACTTTTTGCCTTACCTTACCGGTGAGCGTACGCCTCACAACAATCCGTCAGCGAAAGGCATGTTTTTCGGAATAAGCGCAGCCACCACCCGTGCTCACATGGGACGTGCTGTGATGGAGGGCGTGTCTATGGCGCTGGCCGATGGCATTGACGCCGTGCATGGCTGTGGCGTGCAAGCCGATGGCATCAGCCTGATTGGTGGCGGTGTCAGAAGCAGTTACTGGTGCCAGATGCTGGCAAATGTCAGCGGTCTGGCCATGAACCTTCGGCAGAGCGGCGATGTAGGTCCGGCATTAGGTGCAGCCAGGCTGGCCCACCTTGCGATGAATCCGGAAATTAAGCCCTCGTATATTTGTCCGTTCCCCAAGCTGGTGAAAAGTTTCGAACCGGACCATTCACATTTTGATGTGTATCTGAAGCGACGCCAGAAATTCCGGGAGCTTTATTTCGCCGTCGAGCCTCATTTCTGAGCCGACTAAAAAACACAAAAGTTTATCCAATTTACATAATTGTTGTGGCGGGTAGTGTCTTTACCATTGCGGTACACGTTTCATGCACGCCACAGACTCATTAAGGAGTGACTCATGGCAAATTATTTTAACGACATAGCGCCAATTCAATATGAAGGCCCGGACTCAACAAATCCGCTGGCTTTTAAACACTACAATGCACAAGAAAAAGTCCTCGGCAAAACCATGGAAGAGCACCTGCGTTTTGCCAGCTGCTACTGGCATAACTTCTGTTGGGACGGTGCCGATGTATTCGGTGGCTCAACCTTTAACCGCCCGTGGCTACAGCCAGGCGACGCCATGGAGCGTGCCAAACAGAAAGCAGACGTGGCATTTGACTTTTTCGCCAAGCTGGGCGCGCCATATTACTGCTTCCACGACGTAGACGTGGCACCGGAAGGTGACACCATCAAAGACTACGTGAACAATTTCTCTGAAATGACTGACGTGCTTGCAGCCAAGCAGGAAGAAACCGGCATGAAGCTGTTATGGGGTACGGCGAACGTATTCAGTAACCCACGCTACATGTCTGGCGCATCGACGAATCCGGATCCGGAAATTTTCGCACGCGCTGCTACGCAGGTATTCCACGCTATGAACGCCACCAAGAAACTGGGCGGCGCGAACTATGTACTGTGGGGTGGTCGTGAAGGTTACGAAACCCTGCTTAACACAGACTTAAAGCGCGAGCGCAACAACCTGGGTCGTTTCATGAACATGGTGGTTGAGCATAAGCACAAAATTGGCTTTGATGGCCTGCTGCTTATTGAACCAAAACCACAGGAGCCGACGAAGCACCAGTACGACTACGATACGGCTACGGTATATGGCTTCTTAAAAGAATTCGGTCTGGAAAACGAGTTCGCCGTCAACATTGAAGCTAACCACGCGACCTTATCTGGTCACTCTTTCCATCACGAAATTGCTACTGCATTTGCGCTGGGTATCTTTGGTTCTATTGATGCTAACCGCGGCGATGCGCAACTGGGTTGGGATACTGACCAGTTCCCGAACAGCGTGGAAGAAATGACGCTGATCTGTTACGAAATTCTGAAGAACGGCGGTTACACGTCTGGCGGCTTTAACTTTGACACTAAGCTTCGTCGTCAGAGTATCGATGCAGCGGATCTGTTCCACGGCCATATCGGTGGTATGGATACCTGTGCGCTGGGTCTGAAAAAAGCCGCAGCCATGATTGAGAACGACTTCATTGGCAATGCCAAAGCGAAGCGTTATCAGGGTTGGGACGGCGATTTCGGCAGCAAAATTGCCACCGGCGGCTTCAGTCTGGAATCACTGGCAGCTTACACGCAGGACAATAACCTTGATCCTAAACATGTTTCCGGTCAGCAGGAGTTGCTGGAAAATCAGGTTAATCAGGTTCTGTTCAAATAACCTTGCCTTTAAAAAAACGTGCAGCCTTCGCTGCACGTTTTTGCTTTCAGGGACCCCGTTATGCGCCTTATCACTACCACTCTGCTTAGCTTACTTTCTATTCCCGCACTGGCAGCAACACACTTTCATCCACTTTTCACCGATAGCGCCATATTACAACGACACGCTGATGTTCCGGTTGTCGTTTTCAGTGACGACACCGACACACTGACACTGCGTCTGAATAACGAGATTATTGGCAGCGCCGATGTACAAAACGGACGATGGTCGTTAGCCATTCCGGCGCAACAGGCCGGTGGTCCACACACAATTTCGGTAGAAGGTAAAAACGTCTCGCTTGCGATCAGCGATGTGTATTTTGGCGATGTGTACCTGACATCCGGGCAGTCGAATATGGAACTGACGCTGGCGCGCACAGAAGAAGCTTATCCGGAAGACGTTGCGCAGGCGGACTATGCGCAGATACGCGAATTTACCGTACCCGATGCATTTGATTTTACCAAACCGCTGTCTGAGCCTGGCGAGAGCCAGTGGAAAAAGGCCCAGGCAGAACACATCCGCTCACTGTCCGCAGTAGGCTTTTATTTTGCGCGTCATCTTCATCGTTACGAAGGTGTGCCCATCGGGATAGTCAATGCCTCGCTGGGTGGCTCGCCGATTGAGGCGTGGATGGCACCTCGTCTGCTTACCCCGTATCCACAAGCGCTTGAGGCTGCCGCACCGTTTAAGGATGATGCATTTATAGAGCAAACTCAGCAAGCGGATCAGGCCGCCGCGCAAGACTGGCACAGTACACTGGCAAATCGCGATGCCGGATTAAACGATGACACTCCCTGGTATGCAGAATCCGCCGACACCAGTGACTGGAAAACCTTTACCGTACCTGGCAGACCTGACTTTACTCAAGCGGGCTTTACCGGCAGTTGGTGGGCAAAGAAAACCGTGTCGTTGTCACGGACACCTGAGCACCCGATGATACTGCGCCTGGGAAGGATCCGCGATGCAGATGAGGTTTGGGTAAACGGCACACGTATCGGAAACACCACATATCACTATCCGCCGCGGCGCTATACTGTACCTCAGAATGTATTGCGCAAAGGCGACAACACGATCACGGTGCGCGTTATCGCCAATAACGGAAACACTGAGTTCTTCCCAGATAAAGCCTTCTTTCTGGGAACTGACACGCAACGTATTTCTTTAGCCGGTGAATGGCATTATAAACAGGCCGCAACCATGGACGAAGCCGCGCCCACGCAAACCTTCATTCGCTGGAAGCCAACCGGCTTGTATCACGCCATGATTGCCCCGCTTACTGACTTCCCGCTGTCAGGTGTGCTTTGGTATCAGGGCGAATCCAATACCGGTGAGCCAGACACCTACGCCGAAAAAATGCTGGCGATGATGGACGACTGGCGACAGGCATGGGAACAACCGGACCTGCCCTTTTTTCTGGTTCAGCTTACCAATTATATGACACCGCAAACCGGCCCGGAGCAAAGTCACTGGGCACAGCTTCGCGATGAACAGGCACAGGCCGCCACTACACCGAATGCCTATGTGGTAACGACCATCGATGCTGGCGAATACAACGATATTCATCCGGTTAACAAGCGGGTTGTCGGTGAGCGCCTGGCCAAGCAGGCGCAACATGCTGTTTATCAGCGAGACGTCAATATAAGTGGGCCACAGGTACAAAGCGCAGCGGTGAATGGAAGCTCAGTGGAGTTGACGATTACTGATCCTCAGGGGCTGAGAATGCTCACCACTGCCCACTCCGGCTTTACCCTTGCCGGTGAAAACGGTGAATATCACTGGGCTACGCTTGAGCGTGACGGCAACCGTTTCACACTGCACAGCGATAACGTCGACAAACCAGTGACTGTGCGCTACGCGTGGGCTGATAATCCGATTTACAAGATCACCGATGCCGAGGGATGGCCGCTGGCTCCCTTTGAACTTTCTTTGCAGTAACCAGGTCGAGAAACGTGATGAAAATAACTCAAAAACAGCGTCTGACATGCCTTTTGGCTTTTGCACTCAGCTCACTTTCTATGACAGCTGCATCTGCAGACAATGTTTATCTCAATCAGTGGGGTTTTACCCCCAAGCAGAACAAACTCGCAGTGATTGCCAATGCGTCCCCGTCTCCGTTTACAGTAACCCGCCTGAATGACGGCGCCCAGCCATTGTCCGGTAACACCCAACCGTCAGGCACCTGGGATGATGCGGGTATGCGTGTTTCACTGGCAGATCTGTCAGCCATCACAACGCCTGGCGAATATCGGCTTAGTGTAGATGGTACCGAACCTGTGATATTTACTGTGAAGTCCGATCCCTATGGGGCCCTTCACGATGCCGCGATTAAAGCCTATTACTATAATCGCGCAGGCATGGCGCTGGATCAGGCTTTTGCCGGAAAATGGCACCGCGCCGCCGGCCACCCGGACATGCAGACGCTGATACTGGGCGAACCTGACGCTGCGCCGACAGACCGTAGCAAAGGCTGGTACGATGCCGGTGACTACAACAAATATATTGTGAACTCGGGTATTTCTACCTACACGCTACTGCGAGCCTATCTCGATAACACCGAATTCTATAACAGCCGACACTGGAATATTCCCGAGTCAACCAATGAACGGGCAGACCTGCTGGATGAGATTTTATGGAATCTGGACTGGATGATCACTATGCAGGACAGCGACGGTGGGGTGTTTCATAAACTGACCACGCTGAATTTCTCCGGGCCGGTGATGCCAGAAGCAGCAACTGCCACCCGCTACGCAACCGCAAAGAGCACTGCTGCTGCACTGAACTTCGCTGCCGTGATGTCAGTGGCTGCCCGCGTGTTTGATGAACGTCGTGATGATTACCTAAGCCGGGCAGATCGCGCACTGGCATGGGCAAAAGCGAACCCGGCGCGTTATTACACCAATGAAGATAACGTAAAAACAGGCCAGTACGGTGACAACGTACTATCCGATGAGCATACCTGGGCTGCCATTGAATACGCTATCAGCCGCCAGGATGCGGATAGGCTTGCAGAACTGACAAGCAGCTTATCCGGCGTATCCACCCCATCATGGGCAAACGTAACCGGCCTGAGCTATTTGTCATTATTGCGGGATGCTAAAGCACTTCTGACTGACAGCGACTACAAGGCTATTAGTAGCCGGTTTACCCGGTTTGCCGACCAGCAGGTAGCTATCATGGAAGCCAACGCATTTCGCGTTCCGGCTGTGACAAAAGATTTTGTCTGGGGAAGCAATGCTGTGATGATGAACAAAGCCATGCTGCTTGAAAACGCCTTTGCGTTAACGGGTAAACAGGCATACCGAACGGCCGCACTGGCGCTGCTCGATTACGTGGGCGGGCGCAACCCTACAGGCTACAGCTTTGTTACCGGGTTTGGTGTCAACTCACCACGTTTTATTCATCATCGCCCCTCTGAGGCGGATGGTATTGCTGATCCGGTACCCGGCTGGCTAGCCGGCGGACCGCAGAACGGGCATCAGGACGGCTGTCAGTATTCTTCTGATTTACCGGCTACCTCATACCTGGACGACTGGTGTAGTTATTCAACCAACGAAATTACTATCAACTGGAATGCGCCACTGGTGTATGTACTCGCCAGCGTTATTAGCGACAATTAACGTCGCTTTCATTCTCTGAGCAGGCGGCTGACGTGCCGCCCGGCTCCGGGATTAGGCTTTCGCTTTGGCTCATCAACGAATTACTTAACACTTCCTTGCGGTTACGGTTTTTCACCCGGCCTTATTTTCATTACGACGCTGGCGACACTGGCCAGATATCACGCCCCGCGCCCTCCTCACACAGAGTAAAAAGCAAAAAGTTAACAATTAGGCACTCACCAGAGGCATGATTTGCATTACTTTTTTAAGCAACGACCCATAAAGTGTTAATCAAATGTTGCGATTTATGTTTTTGCTATTGTGATATTTATGACTTTCGTTGATTGCCCTGCCCCCATCGCACAAAATTTACCCCAAGAATAAAAGTGACTGCGCCCCATACGATGGGTAGCAGGTAATACCAATAATTCGTCTGGGGTAACACATGAAGATGTCGAAACAGGACCATCATTTTGGTCCGAACAGGAAATTCAGAAAGTCCTTGCTGGCGTTATCGCTGGTCTCTGTTCTGCACACCGCCTATGCGCAGGAAGCACCAGAAACCGACGCCGAGGAAGAAGAAGATGAATCTGTAGAGGTTATCGAAGTTAAAGGGATACGCGGTAACCTTAACAGTGCACAGAATTTAAAGCGGATGTCAGATACGGTAGTCGATGCGATTACCGCCGAGGACATTGGCTCGTTGCCAGACCGAAGCGTTCTTGAAGCCATTCAGCGCTTGCCTGGGGTAAACGTAGAACGCTTTGCCGGTCCGGATGATCCTGACCACTTCAGTGTGGAAGGCAGTGGCGCAATTATCCGTGGTATGACGCAAACCCGAAGTGAATTTAACGGTCGCGATTCATTTACAGCTAACAGCGGTCGCGGCTTATCATTTCAGGATGTCTCGCCCGAGCTGATGGGCGGGGTTGATGTATACAAAAACCAGACAGCCGACATGATTGAAGGCGGCATTGGTGGTACGGTCAGCCTGCGTACCCGCAAGCCCTTCGACTCAGAAGATCGCGTACTGGCATTCAGCGGCGACTACTCTTATGGCGATTTGGCTGAAGAAGGCAGCCCTACCTATTCCGGTCTATTCAGTGATCGCTGGGATATCCGCAATGGCGGCGAGGTTGGCTTTTTAGTTAACTTCGCGCATTCCCAGTTATACGGTGAGTCTCACGGTATTCAGTCAGATGCTTATGTACCTTTTTACGCCCGCGATCTGGCAGGCGCAGAGGCGTTCGTTGGTGAAGACGGCGAAGGCACGGTGTGGATGCCTAACGCGTCAAACCTGCTGAAAAAGTTTGATGATCGTGAACGTAAAGGGATTGCCAGTGCACTGCAGTGGCAAAACGAAGATGAAACCTTACTGGGTACCATTCAGTATATTCGCTCTGACGCACGCCTATCCTGGCACGAGCAGGCGGTAAAATATCAGGGTGGTTACTACGCTATTGATGGCCGCCGTACTCGTCCGCTTGAGGGCACATCGTTCTCCTTCGACGAAGACGGTTTGTTCGAAAACGGCACCATGACACAGGGTACTGATGGCTGGCGTGCCGCAGACGGCAATAACGACCGTATCATACGTTCCTGGGAAGCGGGTGGTCGCCCACAATTTGGTTATCCGACGCAGTTTGATTCGCGGGTAAAGGAAACCGAAACGCTGGTTGAAGACATTTCATTTAATCTGGAATGGAAAGCCACAGAAAACCTCGAGCTCTCAACAGACCTGCAGTACGTTAAAGCAGAAACTTCTGATGACGACCTGGTAGTGCACACGGCCGCCTTTGCCGGTCAGTATTATGATGTTACGACGTCGACACCCAATATGGCACTACTGGAGCCGTATTTTGGTTATCGCGATGCCAACCCCGGCGAATACGAGGGAGGTAACTACCCGGGTTTCACCGGCGACCCGGCAGGCGACACCAACTACTTCCAGGATCCTACCTCGTATTTCCTGCGAAGCGCGATGGACCACTGGGAGCGTTCCGAGGGTGACTCGAAAGCCATCCGTTTTGACGCTAAGTACTATCCTGACAGTGAGGGTTTAATTACGTCTATTCAGGCCGGTGCACGTTATGCAAAACGTGACCAGACCGTCCGCTCGACCAGCTGGAACTGGGGTGCGTTGGGTCCGGAATACTCAAGTGCTGCACCGGCAGGCTGGCTTGACCAGATCCCGGTAGACAGTTCTAACTTTGAACTGGTGGACTGGACAGATTTCCACGGTGGCGGCGTTGCCAATATTCCAGGCGGCCAGACCATTCACGCCACTGAAGCGTACGTGCGCTCGATTATTAACGGCGCGATGCCATACATGACTGCCGGCGGGACCTGGGAACCCTATCGTGACCGCGATGGTGTAGATGCAGAATTCGGCCTGTTCACCCCTGGTGAAATCAATTCAACGCAGGAAACCAACAAAGCCGTTTACGTCCGCGTGAACTTCGAAGGGACGGGTGACTTGCGCTACAGCGGTAACATCGGTCTGCGTTACGTTAATCTGAAAAGAGCCGCGAAAGGTGCTATTACCTTCCCGGATCTGCTGCCTGACTTCCCACCACCAGAGTCGTTACAGGGACAGCGCCTGACGCCGGAAATCGTAACCGCCTGGGTGAATGAGCAAATTGCAGCGGGCAACTATGCCACGTTTGAGGAAGCGGTAGACGCGGAAGAAAACCGCTGGATTGGCGAGCAAATTAACTATTTGTCTGAAGGTGACCGCGCATTCGGTAACGACGCCGAGCAGCAACTGGCAGCAGAAACTGAGTTTGATATGTTCCTGCCCAGCTTCAACATTAAAGTGGAGCTGACGGACGAACTATTAGCACGTTTCGCCTTCTCGAAAGCGGTAGCACTGCCGGACATGGGTGATGTCAGAAACCGCGCCACACTGGGTAATGAACCAGTAACCAGCGTGCGTCCGCAGACCGATCCTGAAAATCCGCCACCGCCGGAAGAAAACCTTATCCAGTACAGCTACGTGCCTGCGTGGACAGGCTCTGGTGGTAACCCGTTCCTGGAGCCCATGGAGGCAATTCAGTACGACTTTGCACTGGAATGGTATTTTGCCGATGTCGGCCAGTTGAGTGCCACAATATTCCATAAGGATCTGAAGAACTACTTTATTCAGGGTGCAGCGGCGCGTGAATACACCAACCCGGAAACCGGACAAACCCAGGCCGTGCTGCTCAACAGCACTACCAACGGCGGCGACGGTAAAATGGACGGTATTGAGATAGCCTATCAGCAATTCTTCGATATGCTGCCATCGCCGTGGAATGGTTTCGGTGTGCAAGCTACCTTCACTTACATTGATGCAGGCGGTGTGCCCAACAATGAAGTGGATGCTGACAGCGAAGACTGGGTTGGCGATGATTTTACCGATACCGGTATCCGCGTGAACCTGGATAACGTGCCGTTACAGGGACAATCCAAAAAGACCGCGAACCTGGTAGTGATGTACGAAAAGGATGACTGGAGTGCCCGTCTGGCCTATAACTGGCGCTCGCGCTACCTGCTGACGACACGTGATGTTATCTCCAAAGCCCCGCTTTGGTACGACGATCATGGACAGCTTGATGGATCGGTGTTCTACAACATCAATGATCACATCACAGTGGGCTTGCAGGGTACCAACCTGACGAACGCGCAGTCAGAAACCATCATGCAATTGAATAACGAAGGCCTTCAGGCCGGTCGTTCATGGTTTATAGCCGACCGTCGTGTGGCACTGGTACTCAGAGCAAACTTCTGATGCCATAACCCACATGCTAACGCGACACACCGATGGGGATGTGTGCCCATTCAGGCTCATCGGTGACCACGCTGGCTATATATGCAGGAAGCTCTGTTAAGGGCTTCCTGCTTTTTCCGTTTTATTGCCATGGGTAACAATGCGGATAATACTCTACCCAACAGCCTGACGGCAGCGTCAGGAGAATCAGTAAAAGGCAGTGCATTATCGTGAAACCTTTACAGCACATACTTATTTTAGGTGGCGGCTCAGCCGGATGGATGACAGCGGCAGCGCTTGGCAAGCTACTGGACACCAGCAAGACTGCGGTAACGCTGGTCGAGTCTGATGATATAGGTACCGTGGGCGTAGGCGAAGCCACCATCCCACAGCTAATGTTGTATAACGATCTAATTGGGCTGGATGAGGATGAATTTGTCAGAGAAACCGGCGGCACGTTTAAGCTGGGTATTCAGTTTACCGATTGGGACAAAATTGGCAGCAAGTACTTCCACGCGTTCGGTGAATTGGGCAAAAACATGGAAGGCGTGCACTTTTACCAATATTGGTTACGCATGCAGCAACAAGGACATGCCGGCGACTTAGACGATTACTCGCTGGCGTCACAGGCATGCCTGCAGAAGAAATTTATGCGCCCTATTGATGCCGGAAACTCGCCGCTGTCAAAAATCGCCTACGCCTTTCACTTTGACGCCGGACTCTACGCCCGCTATTTACGCAAACTGGCTGAGGGCTGGGGCGTCAGGCGTATTGAAGGAAAAGTCGATACGGTACAGCAACACGAGAACGGTGATATCGCACGTGTGACGCTGGAAAACGGCGATAAGCTGGAAGCTGACTTTTTTATCGATTGTTCGGGCTTCCGTGCACTGTTAATCGAGCAAACACTGAATGCCGGTTTCGACGACTGGCAACACTGGTTACCGTGTGATCGCGCCGTGACAGTGGGTACGGCACGTAATGGTGAGCCCTGGCCCTTTACGCGCGCAGCGGCGCAAAAAGCAGGCTGGCAATGGCGGATTCCTTTGCAGCACCGTACCGGCAACGGTCATGTGTACAGCAGCAAGTTTATCAGCGACGACGAAGCGCTGGATATCCTCAAAAGTAACCTCGACGGCGATATGCTGGGTGAACCGCGCCTGATCAAATTCAGAACAGGCATGCGTCGTAAAAGCTGGTCACATAACTGTCTGGCAGTTGGCTTATCCTCCGGTTTCATGGAGCCACTGGAGTCCACCAGCCTGCACCTGATACAGGTAGCCATTTCCAAGTTTTTCAGCTTCTTTCCTCACCAGGGTCAGTCGCAACAGGATGTGGATGAATTTAACCGCCAGATGTGTTTTGAATATGAGGCGATACGTGATTTTCTGATCCTGCATTATCACGCTACCAGCCGAACCGACACCCCATTCTGGCGCTATTGCAAAACCATGGATATCCCGGACGAATTGCAGAGAAAAATGGATTTGTTTGAGGAAAACGGTCGCATTTTCCGGTTTAACAACGAACTGTTTAACGACATCAGCTGGTTTGAAGTCATGTACGGACAAGGGCTGCGTCCGAAGGGCTATCATGCTTTGGCCAACCGCTATACCGACGAGCAACTGGCGCATCGTCTGGAAGAGATCCGTGGCGTGATACGCCGGTCGGCGGACTACATGCCCTCTCACGATGACTACATTCGTGAGCATTGCCAGATGACGCAATAGCAATGGAAGTACACACTGCACAAATAGGACGGGAGTTACAGCCCGTGCTTATCATTGACGACGCCGCCCCCGCGGCCGATGCACTGAAGCAACAGGCCGTCAGCCAGTGTGTCGAGCTTTTCGAAAATGGTCTCTATCCTGGCCTGCGGGCCAGAACGATGGACATGTACAACGGGTTTCTGATAGACATCATTAATAAAGCTATCGTTCTGACAGGGTGTGATTTACCCGCTATTTCTCAGGGAGAGAGTTACTTTTCCATGGTGACGAAATCTCCCGGTGAACTATTGCCGATGCAGCGCGTTCCACACTTCGACCAACCCAAACCCGACGAGATTGCCGTGGTGCATTATCTGTGCGGACCTGAGCACGGTGGTACCGCATTTTACCGCCATCGTCGTACCGGCTTTGAGTACATCGATGAAAGCCGCCAGCGGGAATATCTGCCTGCACTGAACCAGGACCTTCAGCGCCATCCACCTGCACAGGACTATATTCACAGCAGCACGCCGCTATTCGAACGCATCTATTCAGTAAATGCCCGCTTCAATCGTCTTATTGCCTATCGGTGCAGCTCGCTGCATTCCGGTGATATTCGCGCTGGCTTTCGTCCGGTTATGGATCCCTTCCAGGGACGGTTTACCGCGACAGCGTTTTTACGGCCTTAACCTTTTCCCTGGAAACCGACGGTCTGGCTGCACCGCCCTGTGACATCGTTATGTTGTCTCCTCAGGTTCACGCAACTCATTCAAAGTTTCCCAACTGAGCACCTTGCTTATTCAACGCCTTTCACACGCCGATAGTCTTCATCGGACAACCGTCTGTCATTGGTTTCGATTGACCACTTTTTACGAATTCTAATTAGTCTATTGAGATTTTTAGGCTTTACCTTTACCCCCGCCTTTACTTCTGTGACCTTGCTTAAAATTTATTCCGGAGTCAGTCCGTCGTGAAATACCAAACCCCTTCTCTTTGTTTACTCGTTATGGCAATCAGTGGCTGCGGCCCTACGTCTACAGCCCCTGTGCCACCAGAAAGAACCAGTGCGCCAACTATTCACCCCGAGCAATGGCCACAGCAGTCATCGCCGCTGACAACCAGTCTGGCTGTTGAGGCCAGAGTGACAGAGCTGCTTGAAAAGATGACGCTGGAAGAAAAAGTCGGTCAGGTTATTCAGGCTGATATCGCCTCGGTGACGCCCGAAGAGGTAAGAAAATATCATCTGGGCTCCATACTCAACGGCGGTAACAGCGCGCCTGGCAATGACAACCGTACTGCCGCTAAAAACTGGCTGGCACTGGCCGATGCGATGTGGCAGGCGTCAGTGGATACTTCCGATGGCTATCTCGGCATCCCGCTTATGTGGGGTGTTGATGCGGTGCACGGGCACAACAACATTGTTGGTGCCACACTCTTCCCACACAACATCGGACTGGGCGCTGCCAATGATGCCGAACTGATGACCCGTATTGGCGAAATCACTGCCAGAGAAATTCGCGTCACAGGTAACGACTGGACCTTTGCGCCGACGGTGGCTGTAGCGCAGGATGACCGCTGGGGACGTACTTTCGAGAGCTACTCGGAGAATCCGGATATTGTTGCCCGCTACGCAGGTGCACTGGTTACCGGTCTGCAGGGGAAAGTAAACACCGATGAATTTCTCAGCGATGAGCACGTGATAGCCACGGTAAAGCACTTTGTCGGTGACGGCAGTACCATTGGCGGCAAAGACCAGGGCGATAGCAATGTCTCTGAAGCTGAACTGCGTGACGTTCATGCTGCTGGCTATCCACCCGCTATTCAGGCTGGCGTACAGGTGGCGATGGCCTCTTACAACAGCTGGTATGGCACAAAAATGCACGGTTTTAAGGCCATGCTGACCGACGTACTTGTAGGTCGCATGGGGTTCGACGGCTTTGTGGTTGGTGACTGGAATGGTCATGGACAGGTTAAAGGATGCGAACCCACGTCCTGTCCACAGGCGTTTAATGCCGGACTGGATATGTTCATGGCACCTGACAGCTGGAAAGCGCTTTACGAAAATACGTTGGCCCAGGTAAAAGACGGCACCATTTCGCAGGCTCGCCTGGATGAAGCCGTTAGCCGCATTCTTCGGGTCAAGGCTCGTGCAGGCATTCTGGACTCGGTACTGCCTTCATCCCGCCCTTATGCCGGTGATTTTGATCTGCTTGGAAGCGATGATCATCGCGCAGTCGCTCGCGAGGCGGTCAGAAAGTCGCTGGTGTTACTGAAAAATAACAACGCGACACTGCCCATATCACCCGCGGCCACGATCCTGGTTGCAGGTGCAGCGGCCGATGATGTTGGCCAGGCTGCCGGGGGCTGGACATTAAGCTGGCAGGGAACGGGCAATAAAAACAGTGACTTCCCAAACAGTCAGTCGATCCTTGATGGCTTACGTGAACAGGTCGCTCAGGCTGGCGGCTCGCTAAGCTACCTTCCGTCGGTAGGTGTGTCCGGTAGCATCGGCGATACACTATCGCAACAACCAGATGTCGCCATTGTGGTGTTCGGCGAACAACCCTATGCGGAATTTCAGGGTGATCGCCCTCACCTCGACTACCAGGACACGACCGCGCTGGCTCAGTTAAAAGCGCTACAGGCAGCTGGCATTCCCACCGTATCAGTATTTCTGTCAGGTCGCCCAATGTGGGTAAACCCGGAAATTAATGCTTCAGATGCCTTCGTAGCCGCCTGGTTACCGGGCACGGAAGGCGGTGGCATCGCTGACGTCTTGCTTAGTGGTAGCGACAGGGCACCACGCTACGACTTTACCGGTAAGCTGAGTTTCTCGTGGCCGGCAACGCCCATGGACGCCAGACAAAACGGTGACCAGGCCACTGAGCAGACACTCTTTCCATTCGGCTACGGACTTAGCTACAGCGATACCAGTACGATAGACCGTCTGGATGAATCGACGGCGGTGGCCGGTGAAGGCGACCCCACCACACGCTTCCTGCTAGCCGGCGATCCCGTCACGCCGTGGCAGTTAATGATCACCGACAGCGCCGGTACAGAAGTGGTCTATCCCCCTCAGGCAACCAGCCCGGCTGGCGAGTTAAGCGCCATTGCGGCAGACGATATGGCGCAGGAGGATACCGTAATTGTTACCTGGCAAGCTGCAGGCTCAGTTTCGATTCAGGGCGAAGCCGTTGATTTGAGCCGTCAGAGTAATGGTGATATGGCGCTGGCACTGGAATACAAAGTCCTTCAGCCCACTGCGTCTTCCGTCAGTCTGGCACTACAAAGTGACCAGCGTGACCCGGCTCAGGTTGATGTGACCTCGTCTTTTGACCGCACCAGTGACTGGCAGACGCGCTATATCAAGCTAAGCTGTTTTAGTGACAAGGTAAATATGGAACAGCTTGTATCACCCATGCAAATTACCAGCGACGGTCCGCTTTCAATTCAGATAAGACAGCTGGTTCTGGTGGCAAATCAGGGGCAGGCAAGCTGTCAGTTCTGAGCGTAAATCTATACTAAAAAATCGAGCCGGGCACTGTCCCGGCTTTTTTAACTCATCAAATACGCAATTTATCGACAATGTATTGTGAAAAAAGATAATAGCTTGCCAGCACTACCTCATTACCATTCGTTAACAGTTTGTTTACTCTTGCGTTCGATGGTGAAAGCCACGATGGCCAGGAAAGCCAGCGACGAATGTTAGGTTGTAGTAAGCAGGTCATAGGGAAACGATTGGGGACACACATGAAACGTAAACTACCATACAAAAAAACATTGCTGACGCAGAGCATCTCCCTGCTTCTGGGTACCAGTGTAATGATGCCTGTAATGGCACAACAAAACGATGTCGACATGCAGGACGACGAGCCGGTTGAAGTTATTGAAGTCACGGGCCTGAAATCAAGTCTGACAGAAGCGGCGTCTATCAAACAAAATTCTGTGGGTGTGGTTGACGCCATCTCTGCAGAAGATATCGGTAAATTCCCGGATACCAACTTAGCTGAATCTCTACAGCGTATTACCGGTGTATCTATCAGCCGCTCAAACGGCGAAGGTAACGAAGTTACCGTACGTGGTTTTGGTGGTCAAAACAACATGATCACACTTAACGGACGTATGATGCCGGCGGCGCAGACTTACGGTGGTGGTAGTGGTGCTGACGGTACCACTCGCGGCGGCAGTACCCGTGCTTTCGATTTCGGCAACCTGGCTTCAGAAGGTGTGCGCGCGGTTGAAGTTTACAAAACCAGTAAAGCGGATATCGCAACCGGTGGTATTGGTGCAACGATTAACATTATCACCGCACGTCCGCTGGATAACCCGGGCTTCAGCGCCACTGTGGGTGCAAAAGCAGTTCACGATACCACTAACCGCGTAGGCGATGACGTCACGCCTGAACTTTCAGGCCTGATGAACTGGACCAACGACGACGCCACTTTTGGTGTTAACGTTGCGGCCGTTGTGCAGCAACGTGACTCAGGTTACGTGGGCGCAACTGTTAACGACTGGAACATTGGCACCTGGGGCGATCCAAACGACCCGGACACCCTGTTCAACAACGCCGACATGTCTATTTATGACAATGCGCCGGACGTAGGCCAGCTTTATGCCCGCCCGAACGATTTACGTTATGCATTCTCAGACCGTCAGCGTGAGCGTAAAAATGCGCAGATTACGCTGCAATATGCACCAGCAGACAATATGACCGCTACCCTGGACTATATTTTTGCTGAAAACGAAATTACTGAGCACCGCGGCGAAATCACGAACTGGGTTCAGAACGGCTCTAACGTGACTAACGTTGTATTTGACGATGGTCCTGTGGCTACGCCTATCTACATTGCTGAGAACTACAACGGCACCGTGGATGAAGGTTACGAGCAGCAGTATCGTGAGCAAACCAACACGCTCAACTCTCTGGGCTTAAACTTTGAATATTTCGTCAACGACTCACTGAAACTGAACTTCGACGTTCACAATTCAGAGATGGAAAGTTTGCCAAGCGGTCCTAGTGACAACCTGGCCTCAGGTGAAATTGCTGTGGGTATCGGTGCACCTTCTGTTGCCTCTCGTGAGTGGTGGTACGATTCTGAACTGCCTACTTACCTCAACGTTTATGATGACTCAGAACGCGGTAACAATAATGGCACCGTAGATGCTGGCGATGTGGGTTCATCCATCCTGCGTTTCCGTCACGCTTCACAGGTTACAGAAATTACCCAGTTCAAGTTCGACGGTACTTATTTCATGGATAACGGTAAATTCCAGTTTGGTGTGGAAGGCCGTGCTATGGAAATGAACGCTCGCCAGACTGCCGGTGACAACATGACACTAGGTAACTGGGGTATTGCAAACCCAGGCGAATTCTCAGAAGGACTGCTTGAGCCTATTGATGTTGGCGCACTGTTTGAAGACTTCGACATCGGTCAAAGCCAGGGCATTGGCTTTATCGGTGACCCGGTTGCACTCGCACGTGAAGGTATCGCTCTGTATCCGTCGGATGCTAACTACTTTGGTGTAAGCAGCGTATTCTCTACCAACGATACCGTGAAAGAAGACACCATGGCTGCCTACTTCCAGGTGCACATTGAGGCTGAGTGGAATGACATGCCAGTCAACGTGTTAGCCGGCGTTCGCTACGAAACTACTGACGTAGAATCAACGTCGCTGGTTACGCCACCAAGCTATCTGGTATGGGAAAACAACAACGACTTCTCAGTCTTCACTGATCCAAACACAACAGCACAACCGCTGTCAGTGGATGCGGACTATGACAACCTGCTGCCAAGCTTAGACTTTGACATCATGCTAACCGATGATATCAAAGGCCGCTTCTCTTACAGCAAAACCATTGCCCGTGCCGGATACGGCGACCTGCGTGTATCACCGTCAAACTTCGGTCTGACCGGCTCGACTATCAACGGTGCGAGAGCAACAGCGTCTTCATCCAACCCGGCATTGTTACCGCTTGAATCGGATAACTTCGATTTGTCTCTGGAATGGTATTACGACGAAAGCAGCTACGCGTCAGTCGGCTTCTTCGAGAAGCGTGTAGCGAACTTTATCGGTACTGGTCAGCAGGATCGCACCTTCTTCGGCATTCAGGATCAGACATCAGGACCACGTGCTATCGCTGCGGCAGAAGCCTTGCGTGAACGCGGTTTTGCGGTAGATGACACGTCTCTGTTTGCCATGATGGTACTGCTTGAGCACCCTGAAGCGTTCCCGAATGGCGCGGATGACTACACAGGGACTGCAGATCAAATCCTTCGCTTAGGTGAAACTCCGGGATGGGATTTGATTCCAGAAGAAGGCGACCCAGACATGGTGTTCCGTACGTCTTATCCGCAAAACAACAGAGAAGCGAAACTGTACGGTGCCGAACTGGCTGTACAGCACTTCTTTGGTGATACCGGATTCGGTGTTCAGGCTAACTACACCATTGTTCGTGGCGATATCGGCTTCGACAACGAAGGCAATCCAAACGTATCTCAGTTCGCCCTTACCGGCCTGAGTGATACTGCCAACCTGGTTCTGCTATATGAGAACTACGGCTGGACAGCTCGTGTTGCCTGGAACTGGCGTGAGAAATTCCTTAACCGTGCAAACTACAAAGGGTCTAACAACCCGGCGTACATTGAAGACTACTACCAGATTGATGCTAACGTAAGTTACGAAGTAAGCGAAAATCTGACCGTCTTTGTTGAGGGTATTAACATCACTGACGAGAACAGCCGTGAGCACGGCCGGACTCCAAACCAGCTTTGGTATCTGGAAGACTTAGGCGCACGCTACCACTTAGGTGCACGCTATACTTTCTGATAGCTGACAAGCAAAAAGCACAAGGCCACTTCGGTGGCCTTAGTGCGTTCAGTAAAAGGCTATTTTACTGATACCGCCGTAACGATTAAGAGTAAGAAGGAGCACGACAGAGAGTTTATACGCAAGCCCGACGTTTATCTGGCATAAACCGGTGTATTGCGCATAAGCTTTAAGGTACTGACAACGTTCGCTGATAACACGGTTTGCAAACCGACGCAGCAGTAACGCAGCATCAATAAAACTCGCAGCAAACAAAAGCATAAAACCGTCGCGAGCGACGGCAGAACAAGGCAAATGAATCGGGAAAAACCGGAGTTTACACCAAGTAAATGAGGATTTTTCCTGATTCATTTAACGCAGTTAAGCCTAGCGCAGCAGGACAATAACAGTGAAACCGTCGCGAGCGACGCTAGTACAAGGCAAAGGTGATGCGGAAAACCGGAGTTTACATAAAGTAAATGAGGATTTTCCGCATCAGCTTTAACGCAGTAAAAGCGAGCGCAGCAGGTTTTAAAGGAAGTGAATAATGACAAAGAACAACACCTACACCCTCCTCGACAACGTCACCCACAAAGACCTGCGCGTGATAACGCAATACCGTGCGCAGTTTGGCGACAACATGGCGTCTGTGCCGGTTTTTGCGACTGAACTTGCGAATGTGTCGCGCCATTATCCGGTATTGTTTTACCCTGAGGAAGCGTCGGGCAGCTTTGTGATGACAGCGCTGCTGGGGTTGGAGAAGGGCGAGAATTTGTTTTTGAATGAAAGCTTGCCGGAAGGTTATGAACGTATTCGCGCGCAGGCTGGCTGGGCCGCGGACTATGTTCCTGCGATGGTTGCGAGGGGGCCGTTTGCCATTGGTTTGCACGAAAACGGCACGCAGGTAATGGTGCATGTAGATGAAAACCATCCGAAAATATCGACAACAGAAGGTAAACCGGTATTTTTGCCTAAAGGCGGGAACTCTGATTATTTGAACCGTGTTGCGTCTATTCTGAACCTCATCCATAGCGGCGTGCAGGTAACTAAAGACATGATTGCAGCATGGCAGGCGCTGGAGCTGCTGGAGCCGCTGAATGTGAATATCGATCTGGTGGATGGAACGAAGCTGTCTTTGGGCGGCCACTACGCGATAAGCGAAGAAAAAGTCGCAGCGTTAGGGGCTGATGAGCTACATTCACTGCATAAAGACGGATATTTGCAGGGGTTATTTCTGGCGATGACATCACTGAGCAATTTACAGACGCTGGTTGATTTGAAAAATGTGCGTAAGCAGCAGGAACTTAAGGCTTATGCCGGGTAGCATTGCGGGTATCAGCACGCCGGTGGAAGACATCGCCGCGGCTGATGCACCTTCAGTTAGTACCCTTGCGGAAAACGCCAGGCCTTTGGTTTTGCGTGGCATTGCGAAACACTGGGCACTTACTCATCATGCACAGGATAGTTCTGCTGCGGCAGCAAACTATCTGAAGCCATTTTATAATGGCCGGCCGTCTATGATTTATCGCGCCTCATCCAGTATTCAGGGCCGCTATTTTTACAGTGAGAATGCAGCGGCGCTTAACTATGAGAGCGTGCTTGAAAAAGTCGACGGCTTTCTGGATGAACTGGTAACAGCGCCTGATGATTTGTCGCTGTATATGGCGTCAGCGCCGCTGGATAAATTTTTTCCGGGGATGAAAGCGGAAGTAGAATTTTCCGAGACGCCACAGCTTATCCCCGACGCGAAGTACGACCCGCTGGTTAGCCTTTGGGTGGGTAACCGGTCTCTGGCCTCGTGCCATTTTGATAATATGGAGAATATCGCCTGCTGTGTTTCCGGACGCCGCCGTGTGGTGGTATTGCCTCCGGAGCAAATCGCAAACCTGTACCCAGGCCCGGTTGAACGTACACCAGGTGGACAGGTGATCAGTATGGTAGATTTTCACAACCCTGACCTGGCCCGTTTTCCGCGCTTTGAAGAAGCGATGAAGCACGCCCAGATTGCCGAACTTGAACCCGGTGATGGTATTTTTATTCCCAGCATGTGGTGGCATCAGGTTGAGGGGCTCAGCGACTTTAACATTCTGGTGAACTACTGGTGGTCGCAGGCACCGACATACCTTGGCAATGGCATGACGTCTCTTTTTCACGCCATGCTGGCAATTCGTGACAGACCGGAAAGAGAAAAAGCGGCGTTTAAGGCGCTGTTCGATTATTACGTGTTTGGCGATGCCGACATGCCTGCCGGGCACATCCCGGATGCTGGCAAAGGCATGTTGGGCGAGCTCGACGAGTTAAAGGCCCGCCGTTTGCGGGCGCTAATCATTAATCAACTGAATAAGTAGCAGTATTATGACTACGCATCCGAAAAAAATTGTTATCGCCGGCGGGGGCACTGCGGGCTGGATTGCCGCAGCAGCGCTGGCACGCAAAATGGGCCCGCTGGTCAACGTCAGTCTGATAGAGTCTGAAACCATTGGTACCATTGGCGTGGGCGAAGCAACCATTCCGCCGCTACGTACTTTTCACAAGCTGCTGCAAATTGACGAGCAGGCCTTCATGCGCGCCACGGCGGCCACGTTCAAGCTGGGCATTCAGTTTGAAAACTGGGGGCATGTCGGCGAAAAATACATCCATTCATTTGGCGTGACCGGACAACAAAGCTGGCTGGCCGAATTCGTGCATTTTTACTTAAGCGCAAAAGCCAGAGGACTGGAGAGCGAGTACGGCGATTACTGTTTTGAGCTGGAAGCGGCTAAACAGCACAAATTCGCGACCTCACCACAAAGCAACATTCAGTACGCCTATCACCTGGATGCCGGAGATTACGTTGAGTTTCTTAAGCGTTTCTGCAGTTCACTGGGCGTAACGCGCACTGAAGGTGTTATAGACCGCGTGGCACAGCACGATAATGGCGATATTCAGGCACTTCATCTTAAAAGTGGTGAAGTGATTGAAGGCGACTTTTTCATCGACTGTACCGGCTTCAAAGGTCTGCTGATTGAAGACACCCTGAATACCGGATTTGAGGACTGGTCGCAGTGGCTGATGTGCGACAGCGCCTGTGCGGTACAAACCAGTGCGGTAGGGCCGGCAGTGCCGTATACGCGTTCAGCGGCTCATCACGCTGGCTGGCAATGGGAAATTCCTCTGCAACATCGGGTAGGAAACGGGCTGGTATATTCAAGCAAGTATATGAGCGATGAAGAAGCCGAGCGCACGTTACTGAAAAACGTAAAAGGCGAGCCGTTAACCACACCGAGAACGCTGCGCTTTCAAACCGGGCGACGTAAAAAAGCGTGGAATCGGAACTGTCTTGCTCTGGGGCTTGCCAGCGGTTTTGTTGAACCTCTGGAGTCCACCAGCATTCACCTGGTGATAATGGGGATCACGCGGTTTATGCAGTTGTTTCCGCATTCCGGTCATGATCAGGCGTTAATTAATGAATATAACGAGCAGACTCAGCTTGAGCTTGAGCGGATCCGCGACTTTATCATTTTGCATTATCATGTCACCGAGCGCGAAGACAGTCCGTTCTGGAAGCACTGCAAAGACATGGACGTGCCGGAATCACTGGCCGAGCGCATCACGTTGTTCAAAGAACAGGCGCACGCCTTCCAAAAGCAAAACGAACTGTTCAGGGTAGATTCCTGGACCCAGGTCATGCTGGGTCAGGGCGTAACACCGACAAGTTATCATCCTGCCGCCACGATGCTCTCCGATACTCAGTTAATGCAGTCGATGCGACAGCAACGCGAGCGGGTCACTAACGCAGTCAGTCAGCTTCCCACTCACGAGTCCTTTATTCAGCGTTATTGCGCAATGGATGCAGGCAAGGTTGCGACGGCCTCGTAAGCAGGCTTAGGTTGTCCCTGCCGGTCGATCAATAACGGATAGTCGGTGCGTCCGCGCACCGGCCAGTTATTCTTCCAGCTGGTACCATCGTGTGTTCCCCAGAACGTCACCCGGCTGATGTCATCGCGGTGCTTATAAAACAGCGCAAAAAGCTCACGGTAGCGCGTTGCCAGTGCATCCTGTACATCGGTGGGCAGCCCATCGGCGTACGGGTTTAATGCTTCAGCAAACGCCGCTGTCTCACTGATTTCCGCACCTATGGCCGCCTGTTTCGGAAAGGGCAGCACCGAGATATCCAGCTCGGTTATCATTACTTTCACACCCAGCGACGCGAAGGCAGTAATCGATTCTTCTATCTGCGATATCGCAGGAGAACGCAGCATATAATGTGCCTGCATTCCGATACCACTGACTTTCACACCCTGTGCCAGCAACGACTTAACCAGGCGCACCGCCCCGTCACGCTTGGCTGGCGCGTTCAGGTTATAATCGTTGTAATAAAGCTCGGCATTTGGATTGGCCTCGGTAGCGAAACGAAACGCCTGAGCAATGTAATCATCGCCGATAATCTCACGCCAGCGCGACTCCCGCAGCGTGCCGTCTTCATTCAGCGCCTCGTTGACCACATCCCACCCGTACACATCGTCTTGGTAACGCGTCATCAGCGTATTGATATGTGACTGCATCCGGCCAAGCAGTACTTCACGGCTAACCGGGTTGCCAGCATCATCCTCAAATACCCAGTCGGGGGTTTGCTGATGCCAGATAAGTGTGTGCCCCACTACCTGGCACTGGCAGTCTTCTGCCTGCTGCATGAGCGCATCGGCGGCGGCAAAATTGTAGCCCTGCGGCGACGGATAGATGCGCTGCCACTTCATGTCATTCTCTGCGGTCAATACATTAAATTCACGCTGAAACAGCGCACTGGTATCGGCGTCTGGCTTCATTAATTGCTGGTTGCTGGCAATAGTGCCAATCAGAAAAGCATCCTGATAAACGTCTTTCAGACCCTGTGCACCAGCTGAAAATGTGCACAGCGCGCCAAAGAGCAGACTAAGCGATTTCTTCATAATTTTCTCCTTTGGCAAACAGCCTATGTAACTTTTTAAAGGAGCGTAATTACGGGATCTTGAATGCGATTTACTAAAAGTGGTTATACCGTTTGCGAACACACCAATGGTTTCTTAGCCAGCTCGCCTATGACATTTACGGCACTTGGTAGTGGCCCGAAAGATGATAATAGCTGAGGATAATGCCTGAATTGCAGAGCGGCTTCAGGCTCATGTTGAAGCGCTCGCTAGCAACCCAAAAGGTGACACCAAATGCCCGGAGGGAAAATACCAGTTCCGCGAAATGTCATCAGGTTCGCTAACGGACCAAAGAGTGAAGATAAAACCGGTAGAGATATCAGAGCCGCAGAAGGGCATCAGACCGATTTCGCAACGTCCGCTAATGTCCCTGAGAATGATGACAAACCGTGAGCACAATGCCTGAGCCGCAGAGCGGCATCAGGCTGATTGCAGCCGCTTAATCTTGTCCCGGCATTAATACCGACTCGTGCGCTCGCTGCACGGCATCTAATCTGTCAGCCCAGGGGTCGCTTACCTCTTCGGCGGTAGCATCCATATTGAAGATCATAATGTTATGTTGCTCGTTGTCATAAGGATGCCACTGCGGGTATCGTGGCAGGTTCGGGTTGCCATCTTTGGCAAAGCTAACCATGTAAGAGAAAACCAGCTCAGCTGCGGCATTATCCTGTTCGGTGGCATCAGGGTATTTGATGTCTGCTGTATCAAAGAAAAACGGAATTTCCGCAGCATGCGGCGTGCCCTGCCCGTTTCGCACTGACTCGGCCACATAATTATAGCGATACAGATACACCTTTTGCCCCTGTGCTGTCATCTGCTGGGCGACAAACCTGGCCGGCTCCTGCATCGCTCTGTCCTGTCCGACGGCAACAGCCACTGCGTCCATTGGCTTATCACCACCGGGATCGTAAGCATTCTGCGCATCGGCGGCATATTCGCCAAAGCTGGCAAACAGCGCGTCTTTATCCTGATACGATGCATAGCCCAGATCCTGACTCGTCGTTCCTATCATCAGTGTGACATTGGCAACGTCACCCGCTTTTACCAGTGCCTCGGTATGACCCCTGACTATCTCGCCATCCAGTAAGGGCGCGCCAGGATACGTTGGCGGATCTTGTGGTGGCTGGAACAGTGTCGACAAATTAAAGCCATCAACAATAGCCTCTGCAGGCAGCTCACGAAGCTGCGCGAGTGCCTCTGGCCCGGTACCTTCAATGCCGTGCTTCTGCGCGAAATTTACTCCAATCTGTTCGGCCGATGGTGTGCCATTTTCAGTATCAAATATGGATCGCGCCCGCATCAGTCCCCGGCCACCGCCTGACATCACCACAGCCCTTTGAAACAGCCCGCGTGCAGCTGGCGTGGTTAATAAATTGAACACAGACGCGCCACCCGCAGACTCGCCGATGACGGTGATATTTTGCGGATCGCCGCCAAAAGCCGCGATATTATTTTGTACCCACTGCATCGCGGCTATCTGGTCTTCAAATCCGTAGTTACCCAGCGGACCTTCACTGGCTTCGGTTAACGCAGGATGCGCAAAAAAGCCAAGCCGCCCCAGGCGGTAGTTGAAGCTGGCAAAAATCACGCCCGCACGTGCAAACTGTTCGCCGGAATAGGTTGCCGGAGAGGCGCCGCCGTTCACAAACCCGCCACCATGGATCCACACCACAACCGGGCGCTTATCCTGCAAGTCTGCCGACTGTGCAGGTGCCCAGACGTTCATGTATAAACAGTCTTCAGCGGGCTCTTCACCCAGCGGTGCAGCATCGCCTGCAAATGGCTTTTGCATACAGTCATTGCCGAAGTCTTTGGTTGTTTTTACTCCCTCCCAGCTGTCAACCTCCTGCGGTGAGCGCCAGCGCAGGTCGCCAACTGGCGGCCTGGCGTAAGGGATCCCTTTATATACGCTGATACCATCTTCATTCAGTCCCTCAACAATTCCTGTTGCCGTGGCCGCTCTGGGCGCAAGTGCCTGTGCGTCAGACGCGGTGTCCTGCTGGCTACAGGCAGTAAGCAACAACAGCGAGCCCAGCGATAACAGCAAGAGGGGATATTTCATCAGAACACTTCCTTTTCCAAGACTTTGCAGATGCAGCACTGCTGCGTGATTCAGTTAGTAGCCGAAAGGCGGCATCGCTTACATTACCGCGTGCTGTAAATACCATTGCACAGCTTTGCAGTTCAGTAAATTGAATTAGCCTGAAAGCGGTGTGAAGGTTTTAAATAAACCGGTAATGTCACCGTCCCCGGTTTATCAATGGAGCCGGCTTTGGCATGTAAAAAACGTATCATAGCCGGTATCTGAGCCACAGCATGCTAACTACCGCGGCATTAGCAGCTACGTCTTCCACCAGCTAAATGACAATATCAAATTATACGGTGGCCTGGAGTGGCAAATGTGGAGTGAAGGATCTGACCAGAAGGCTTATCATCTGGGCGCACGCTACAAGCTGGACACGTTCTCTTTCGGCACAGAATACACAAAATACTCAGATTCAGACGCTATTAGCCTGTTCGCGAGGTATTCCTTTTGATCTTCACCGGAGCGTGCGCTGCGCATCTGCTATCCACTCGCAAAAACCTCAAACTCCTTCTTACCGCCGGCACCTCATAACGACTTATCGGTTAGATTCCTCTTAAATTTCAAAAAAGTAATGTCTATACTGCTATCATGCGTCAGCAATAATAACCCGATCTACAATCTGCAACGTTTAATACCGGCAGAAACGATAATTCAATTCGCTTTACACGCGCAACATAAGAGAAGAACAGACGGGAGCATGAGGTAACCATGAGTTTATTTTGGATAACGGCGATCATGCTTGGTGGTGTGCTGGTACCGTTGTTGACCGAAAGGTTTGGACGCACAGCGGTCACCATTTGCACTATGATTGCCCCTGCGGTCGCCCTGACCTACGTGATCAGTCTGACTCCTACGGTACTGGATGGCATTACCGTTGTTGAGCGCCTCTCATGGATACCGTCCGTAGGACTTGATTTATCGATGCGTCTGGACGGACTGGCCCTCATGTTCTCTCTGCTGATCCTTGGTATAGGCCTGCTGATTATCATCTACGCACGCTATTACCTGTCTGAACGCGAAGCCGTAGGACGTTTCTTTGCCTATCTGATGCTGTTTATGTCAGCCATGCTTTCTATCGTGCTTGCCAACAACGTGTTGCAGCTGTGGATGGCCTGGGAGCTGACCAGTATCAGCTCATTTTTGCTGATTAGCTTCTGGGCATCAAAAACCGAATCGCGTAAAGGCGCGCGCATGGCGCTGACGGTAACCGGTGCCGGGGGACTGGCGCTGCTTGCTGGCCTGCTGCTCATCTCAGATATTGTGGGCAGCTACGATCTGGGTGTGATCCTCGCCAGTGGCGATACTATCCGTGACCACGCGCTTTATCCTATCGCGCTGACACTGGTATTACTGGGCGCATTCACAAAATCTGCGCAGTTTCCTTTTCACTTCTGGTTACCCCACGCCATGGCGGCACCAACACCAGTAAGTGCTTACTTACACTCTGCCACTATGGTAAAAGCAGGGATATTTCTGCTGGCGCGCTTCTATCCGGTTCTGGCCGGTACCAGTATGTGGTTCCTCATTGTGACAACAGCAGGGTTAATCACGCTGGTTATGGGCGCTTATGTGGCCATGTTCAAACACGACTTGAAGGGGTTGCTGGCCTATTCAACCGTGAGCCATCTGGGGCTTATCGTGTTGCTGCTAGGGCTGGATACCAAGTTGGCTACCGTTGCCGCGCTGTTCCACATCATGAACCACGCCATCTTCAAAGCCTCGCTGTTTATGGCTGCAGGGGTAGTGGACCATGAAACGGGAACTCGCGACATGCGCAAGCTCTCTGGCTTGTGGCCTTATCTGCCACACACCGCGACGCTGGCAATGATAGCCTCAGCATCCATGGCCGGGGTGCCGCTTTTCAATGGCTTCCTTTCTAAAGAAATGTTTTTCGCAGAGTCGCTGCATCAGGAAACGCTGGGCTATTTGTCTTGGATGATCCCGGTACTGGCAACACTGGGCGGGATTTTTGCAGTGGCTTACTCACTTCGCTTTGTTCACGATGTCTTTTTTGGTGGCGAACCTGAAGATCTGCCAAAGACTCCGCACGAGCCACCACGCTATATGAAAGTGCCCATCGAGATCCTCGCAGCGCTGTGTCTGTTGGTCGGGATATTCCCTTCATTTATGGTGGGTGATTTGCTTGCTTCGGCTGCCTCGGTGGTTATCGTGGGTAACCTGCCCTATTACAGTTTGTCTGTCTGGCATGGCTTTAACCTGCCGTTACTGATGAGTGTCATTGCCATCGTGGGTGGCTTGATCGTGTATTTCTACCGCAATGAAGTGTACCGGTTCCAGTTTCAATTCCGCGAATCTGATGCCAAGTTGGTCTTTGAAGGGGTAATACAGCGTATCACTGCCGGTGCCACACGCGTGCAGGAATATATCGATAATGGTTCTCTGCAGCGCTATATGGCGTTACTGCTCCTGTTCACTATTGTACTGACAACAGTGCCGCTGATAGATCTTGAGATCTCCACAGTGATCCCGCCTGACCAGCCCGTAACCGGGGTAGAAATTGTTGCCGGTATCATCCTGTGCCTCAGTGCCATTGGTACCGTGATATTTCACCGTAAACGGATGTTTTCTCTTATATTACTGTCGGTTGTCGGACTGGTTGTGTCAGTGGCATTCGCCCGTTTCTCTGCCCCCGACCTGGCACTTACCCAGCTGGCAGTAGAGGTGGTTACCGTGATTCTGCTGATGCTGGCGCTGTACTTCCTGCCGCAGAAAACCCTGATAGAGTCGGCCCCATCACGGGTTGTCAGGGACTTAGCCATAGCGGCTGCTATTGGCGGCATCGTGGCCACCGTCAACTACGCGTTTATCACACAGCCACTGGACAGTATTTCTGATTACTTTATTGCAAACAGTAAAACCGGCGGTGGCGGTACCAACGCGGTTAACGTCATTCTGGTGGATTTCCGGGGGCTGGATACTTTGGGTGAAATTCTGGTGCTGGGTATTGCCGCCATCGGGATATTCAAATTGCTTGCCGGTATCAGGTTGTCTATGACCAATGCCGATGAGAATGGCCTGCCATGGTCTAAAGACGTTCATCCTCCTATTCTGATCATGATTTCTCAGAGCCTGTTGCCGCTGGCATTGCTGGTGTCGTTTTATATCTTCCTGCGCGGTCACAATATGCCAGGAGGCGGGTTTATCGCCGGACTGATTACCTCGGTAGCACTCATCCAGCAGTACGTCGCCCATGGCGTTGACTGGATAAAACCCCGCCTGAAAGTCGATTATCAGTCTCTGATCGCTTGGGGCATACTGATAGCTGCAGTCACAGGGGTTGGCAGCTGGTTCTTCGACAGACCCTTTTTGACAAGCTGGTTTGATTATTTCGACATTCCGCTGATTGGCGAAATCGAGCTGACAAGCGCGCTCATTTTCGACCTTGGGGTGTACTTAACTGTAGTAGGGGCGACACTGCTGATCCTGGCGAACTTAGGTAAGCTGACGTCAGTGCGTTATCGTCCGACGATGGAGGAATAGTGGAAACTTTATACGTAATATGTGTTGGCGTTGTCACGTTCTGCGGCGTATTCCTGTGCTTACGCGGCCGCACCTTCTCTGTTGTTGTCGGGCTGACCATGCTGTCTTATGCAGTGAACCTCTTTTTATTCTCAAGCGGTCGCTTAAGTCTGAGAGGTTCCGCTATTCTGGGCACCACTGAAAACTATGCCGACCCCCTGCCGCAGGCACTGGTACTGACGGCCATTGTTATCGGCTTTGCCATGATTGCGTTTGTGGTAATTTTGTCGATGCGCGCCCGGGCCGACCTCGGGAACGATTTGGTAGATGGCCGTGACCACCCTGACACCGAGAAAAAAGTTCAAGCTGCCAGAGGTAAGCAATGAGTTTTCATTTACCCATTCTGCCCATTTTAATACCGCTGTTGGGCGGTTTGCTGATGTTGCTGCCGCCATTTATCGGCGTAGAGCGTTATCAGTATCGTCGTGTAGCCACGCTGGTTCTTACCCTGATGCAGGTAGCCTGCGGTATCTGGCTAATGGCGACGGTAAGTCAAAACGGCGCACTGGTGTACGCGGTTGGCAACTGGCAACCACCGTTCGGCATTATTCTGTATGCCGACTTACTGTCTTCCATGCTGATTACACTGACCAGCTTCCTGGGGCTGGGCATTACGCTGTACTCCTTCGCAGGCACTGACCGCGAAGGTAAGTACTATCACCCGTTAATTCAGTTTCAGTTACTGGGAATAAGCGGCGCATTTCTGACAAACGATTTGTTCAACCTGTTCGTTTTCTTCGAAGTGTTGCTTATCGCCTCCTACGCGCTGATGGTGCACGGCGGCGGGAAACAAAAAACGCAGGCAAACGTACACTACGTGATTCTGAACCTTATCGGCTCGAGCCTGTTCCTGATTGCGCTGGGTACGCTTTATGCCACCACCGGCACGCTGAACATGGCTGATATGTCGTTACGCATTGCTGAATTAGAGCCCAGCCAGGCGGTGATTGCCCAGGTAGGCGGGTCGTTGTTGCTGATTGTGTTTGGATTAAAAGCCGCCATGCTGCCGCTGCATTTCTGGCTGCCGCAAACCTATGAAGCGGCCATCGCCCCGGTAGCCGCCCTTTTCGCCATTATGACCAAGGTGGGCGTGTATTGTATTTTCCGCGTATTCACTGTGATCTTCGGTGATACTGCCGGTGACTTAGCCGGCATGGCAGAGCCATGGGTTTGGGTATTTGCGATACTCACCGTGGCGGCGGGTTCGGTAGGCGCACTCGCCAGCCCAAATTTACGCATGTTAAACAGCAATCTGATTATTGTGTCGGTAGGCACGCTGTTAATTGCCTTTGCTTTGCGCACCCCGGAGGCGACAGCCGCTGGCCTATATTACCTGGTGCACAGCACACTGATATCAGCGTCACTGTTTTTAATTGCCGATATGATAGGTGAACAGCGCGGAAAAGCACTAGATCGATTCGTAAAAGCGCGCAAAGTTAAACAACAGGCTGCGTTTGGCATTCTGTTTTTTGTAGCCGCGCTGGGCATCGCCGGGTTACCACCTTTCTCCGGGTTCCTTGGCAAGCTGATGATTTTACAGTCGGCAACCGGCGCCGCTGAAAAGTTTTGGGTTTGGGGCTTTATCCTGATTTCCAGCCTGATTACCATCGTCGCACTCTCCAGAGCGGGTACCACATTGTTCTGGCGGTATCCGGAAAACAGCGATCCGTCAGATTCTAAAGATGCATCGAAATGGCAGGTTTCTGCGGCAGCCTTGTTATTGCTTGCCTCCCCTGCCATGGTGCTTCTGGGCGGTTATGTTATCCAGTACACGACAGCTGCCGCTGAGCAACTGCATAACGTGCCGTATCTTATCGAGACACTGAACCTCAGGGAGGGCGCACAATGAGCATGGTATCAAAAGTACTCCCTCTGCCGCTGCACAGTGTCACCCTGCTTATTGTGTGGCTGGCGTTAAACGCCTCGATAGGCCTGGGCCATATCCTGCTGGGAACGGCACTGGGCATTATCATCCCGCTGCTGTGTAAGCCGCTGCGAATGCCGGAAGCTCCGGTTAAGCGCCCGCTGAAGGTAATCAGCTATATCGCCATTGTGGCCAAGGACATTCTGGTTGCGAATGTGCAGGTGGCCCTTCTGGTGGTGGGCCCAATGCGCAACATCAAGCCCGGCTTTGTGGCGGTGCCGCTGGATTTACCCAATATTTTTCCTATCACTGTGCTGGCCAGTACGGTGACTATGACGCCCGGAACGGTAAGCTGTGAAATATCGTCTGATAAAAAATGGCTGTACGTACACGTTCTGAACATGCCTGACGACGAGCAGGAGATCATAGACTTCATCAAGCAGCGTTATGAAGCGCGCATTAAGGAAATCTTCGCATGCTAGATATCACTGTAATCGCGGTTGCCATCATGATCTGTCTCGCCCTGATACTGAATCTGTGGCGCCTGTTTCTCGGCCCGCATATTGTCGACCGGATCCTGGCGCTGGATACCATGTATATCAACAGCATCGCCTTAATTTTACTGTACGGCATTTACAACCGCACCGGACTGTACTTTGAGGCCGCGCTATTAATTGCCATGCTGGGGTTTGTCAGTAGTGTCGCGTTTGGCAAATATCTGCTTCGCGGCGACATCATCGAGTAGGAGTGTTTATGAGTTTTGCAGCAGAACTGACTATTTCTCTACTCCTCATTCTGGGTGGAGTGTTTATCCTGGTAGGCTCGTTTGGCCTGCTGCGATTAAAAGATTTGTACGTACGCCTGCATGCCCCCACCAAAGCCACTACCCTGGGTCTGGGCGGTGTGCTGGCTGGCTCTATGGTGTATATGTTCGATTTGCAGGGCTATGCCACCATTAAAGAAATTCTTATCACCGTGTTCCTGGTGATAACCGCACCGGTTACCGCTCATATTCTGGCAAAGGTGGCAATGCATCATCAGGTGAAGACTATGGACCGGACGCGCAATAAAGAGCACGTAGAACAGGCACGTGAACAGCTGCCGCCGCATCAGGACAGCGAGCAATCAACAAAGTACGGACAAGAGTAGAGGGTAAGGTAGCAGATAAACCGGTCAGGGCTTTCGCGAAAACCCTTCGATACCTGAACGTTGTGCCTGCAATTTTATGGTTTTGCGAATACGCCTTTCGAGCGTTCGCTTATCAAAACGCTGTCGGCTGCTGAAAATAACTACCGAGAGCCTTACGAACAATTTCAGATGGCGGATAACAGCGCCAGAAAGCCCTCCTGGCGCGTTAACTGTGAAATACCGCCGGTATTACATAATTCGGCCAAACACGCGGCGACGGGTGCCTGACTGGCGTTTTTTGCGCATGCTGGAACGAATTTGACTGCGAGTGCCTGCCAGCCAGCTTTCGCGATCCACTCTGGCTTCTGCGCCGCGACGTTTTTCTTCCGTGCTGCGGAAACTGCAGAATTCACGATAAGCAGACAAATCCAGCGACATGTCCTGAATTACCAGCTCAATCATGATGGCATCATCCAGGTAACCCAGACCCGGAATATGGTCTGGCACCATGTCTTCAGGGTCGACGAAATACGCCAGTGACGTCAGAATGTCCTGCCGTTCTTCTTCCGGCATCTGCCATTCTTCGTCCTTCACTGCGGCCATCAGCACTTCCAGCGACTCAACACGTTCAGACACGAAGGAGGGCAAATCAGCATTCTCCATTTCCTTACACGTGGCAGCGGCTTTGGTGAGAATTTCGTCTTCGGTGTACTTGCTGGCGTTCTGTGCGGCAGCCTTAATCACTTCTCTGAAATGATCCAGGTCGCTGTCAGATAACTCAAAACTTATTGAAATGGACATGTTATTTTTTCACTCTCCTCGTTGTGTAGAATGAAAAGTAACCAACCCCGAGGAGGGTGTCAATTGTTGGGTGTAACGGGGTGTTTCTAAAATTTATTTGTCTCTGAAAATCTCCCAACACCTAAGCTTTTGATAGAAAAGTCCTTCCCAAACAATAAAACCCCAACAAACCCAAACATGCCAATTAAAAACATAAATAGGTTGACATCCTCACACTCAAAACATAACCTGAATATGTCAATCATAAAACATACATGGGAATAAAATGTTAAAGCATGAATCTATAAATAACACCCTATTTGTTGAGACAGCTAATCAGTACATGGACTTCATTTTGAAGTTTCTTAACGAATACTCAGGAGATACCTTCGAGAGCCTCACTAGTTCTGAAGTCGGTACTGATGGGTTGATAAGGTTGTTTGAACGACTTTTTGAGTTGGGGGTAAAGGGCAAAATTCTAGAAGGTGAAATGCTCCCTTCAGATCTCGAGGATATCGCCATGCTCGCCAAGATGGAGCGGCTTACCGCGTCCTTTGAAGGTGAGGCGCTTTGTTCTCTACTTGATGAAGCTTTGAATGGAAGAATTAAGCTGTGTCTGTATGACAATCTACCATTGGGAAAAATATATGATTTGCCTGAGCAATTCGATCATTTCGAGAATATCGCGGGTTTAGATTTAACAATTAACGAATTAGCAGCATTGGCTAATATGGCCCCAAGGTCGGTTCGAAACGACTTACTAAGCGCCCCCAAAGGTAAAGTTTATAAATCTGAAAGTGGGAATCAACTTGTAGATGTAGCGTTTTGTCAGGAGTGGTTAAAGTCCAGAAAGGACTACAAACCTACAAAAAACCTATCGGGCATGTCTGGTTTGCATAATGAATATGTAAATGTCCCTGTTGCGACGGACGGTACAATGTTTAGTTCAATGTGTGAATACAAAAGGGGGGGCTATACGATTGGAGAAAAAGGCGACGAGATAAAAGTTCATTCGTTCGAAGAAGCACTACATTACCTGACATCCATGCCTCATGCGAAATGGCGTCGGCCTAACAGCGTTGGAAATTACGGCCTTGTTAGCGCCGTAGAGTGGCGCAGAGTTAAACGTAGCGAAGTTATTTAATAAAGCACACGGGTGATGTATATGCATGAATCAATAGCTAAAGCGCAGGTTAAAGGGAGCCTGCGCAGCTCAATAGTCAAAAACGAGTTACTTAAAAAGCAATGGCTAGATGTAACTGAAGGCCCAAGGTCAAAAGGCATCGTTGGTAAAAAGAAAATTATATCTTTCTTCAACGATTGGGCTTCTAGTTATAGTCCATTTAGCCTAAGTGAAACTGTAAAAAATAGCAGGAGCTCATGGCATAAAAAGATGATATTAATAGGCACGTCACATAATTCCTTCAGTTTAGATTCAATTGGCGACCTATACCCAATACATATATACCATCTAAGCACTCGCTCCTTTGCGAGCAAAAAAGAACTAAAACGGGGCATGGATATTTATTTTAATAATGTCACATTACACTCACACTTTTTACAGCGGCTACTACAACGCCTACCTGTCGAACAGCAGCGGTTTTGTAAAAATGTTATTTGTGAAGCGATATTTGGGCTAAAGTATTTTGAAGCTATAGAGGGGAATTATCTTAAGAAAGGAAGACTCACCTACCATATCATTACGCCAAACTTTGTGATCATTGCAACATACCATTCCAACCAGCGAGTTTTCGTGCTCAATACGGTTCTTATAAAGTCTATGTTTACTGCAAAACAAAAACAGTTCTATGCTAAAGCAGAAGCCGACCGCACCAGTATAAACAGCTGTGCGCTCATTTTTTCAGAAGCTACTCAGGAAACATTAGATACCGCTTTCGAGCTCAGCAGCTACCAAACTCTTAAAACGTATTGCGACAGCTTCCTCTCGCTAGTACCTGACTAGTGTAGCGATAAGCTTTTTAAGTTAGAAAGTTGATCCCACTTTATTAAGCAAAGCGATATGTGGTTACAGAATACATTTTGATAATCAACAATAGAGGCTTTACGATTACAATAAATTCGTGAGCCTACAAATTGATGCCCGCAACTCTTTTAACATCAAAAGAAATTAAAAATATCCTAAAAGTCAGCGATTGCGAGCTCATGCATCGAAGGACGAATGGTGAGCTAAGTTTTATCAAGCAAGGCAATGCTTTTCTTTACGAATTACCATGTGAGCTTTCTCTGCTTCAACACCCCCTAGGAGAGCAGCTTTTAGGCTGGCATCGGTCCAAACACGATTCTGATATTGAAAACCTTCCACAGCAAGAAAGTACAAAACGTGCACTAGAGCTATTTGTCGAAAAAATTTTGCTTCCAATAGAGCGTGCTTTTTCAACTCCCTTAATTACTTATGGCTTTACCTCGCATAAACTTAAAATGTTCGTTTCCAAGCATGCTTCAAAAGGAATTGCTCCAAATATAGATCAGCACTCAGGCTTTGAGAGAAATAGCCGAGGGGTCATGATTTGTGAGAGAGGTGGTGCTGCCTGTGACTTTCAAGTCAATGAGTTTTCAAGTGCAGATATCACTCGATTCATTGTGGCTAACTTAGAATTTGATAGGCTTTACTATTACGGCAATGATCGCCCTATCCATGTAAGCATCCACCCTGAAAACCCAGCTAAACATCTCCAAATAATGGGGGTGAGTAGCAAAGGAAGGCGATATCCTGGTCAGAAAGCCTTTGGTGACGACGCGATAGAACTAGCGGAAAACTTAATATGAATGCTGAGCTATTTAAAGAGTTAGTGGATGAGGTTAACGTAGGTAAGAAGTTACCCGACGCAAAGTATCTTCATGAAAGCACTTTAATCAGTATTCCTGAGAAACTCAGCTCCGTTATTCTTGCAGTTAGCAAAGCATTAAAAGTTCCAAGAGAAAGCTGGAACATTGTCAAACTATCCAGAAAGGAGTTTTCTCTAAGCTTACTGAGCTACCCTACTTTCGATGGAGAGTCTTATCCTGCTCTAGAGCAGAGCGTTACAGTCGATTTGGCAAAACTGAGCCATAAAGTGACTAACTACACTAATTATGACAACCCTCCTATTCTTCACCGCAAAGAAACCATGGTACTGCCTGATTATAAGTACTATGAAGAGTTTAAACAGATTACCGTTGAGGGCGAGCAAGCAGGCTTATACGACAACCCTCGCCACATTGGCTTCAAAGCATCATGGGAAGCACTCGGGTTCTACCCAGATTTTACGGACACAGCCATAAGAAGGCATAATGGGCCTAGAAGGAGTGTCTATGACCAAACGAA
>NZ_JAESDH010000012.1 GCF_019249295.1 Alteromonas antoniana | reverse complement strand
TAATGACCCATTGCGGATGGGATGGTGTAATTAATCGTGTAAGATGAATGCTGATCCCCCGTTTATGGGGTAGAGCCCCAAGCTGCTAGCGGGGAAGAGAGAAGTTGGTCGGTGTGAGAGGATTTGAACCTCCGACCCCTGACACCCCATGACAGTGCGCTACCAAGCTGCGCCACACACCGACCGAAAGAGCCGACAAGTGTACTCATTTTTGCTATCAATGCAACGCTTAACAAGCGAAAAAAGCCCGCCGAATAGCTATTCGAACGAAAAACGCCCAAAACAACAATAGCCCAGCAACGCAAAGCGGCATGTAATGCTGCTTATTGCTCTGTAGAATGCTTCTTAAGCCCCACCCTCGGTTACATTCCTAACTAGGGTGTAGTCTAAGAAAAAAAACCAGGTTGTGCTGAACAACCTGGTTTTTACCTTGCCTGTGAGCGTCAGGCACACATCGTGTTAGTTTGCTGCTTACAGCGCCCTGAAACGGATGGCAGTACCTCCGGCCGCAGCCAGCTTCAGTGTCAGTTTGTCGCCGGCAGTCATCTTCTTGCTGACAATGTCAATGCCATAAGGATTTTTCTGCCAGTCCGCTTTTTCGCCGTCCTGATAAATTTGTGCCTCATAGGTTTGTCCTTTATCAAGAAACGAAAGCGGTACTTCAAGTGTACGAGACTCCTCGTTGGTAATTGCGCCGAGATACCAGTCATTACCGCTGTACTCACGATGCGCCTTTTCTTTACGGGCGATAACCACAAAGTCCCCTACCTCGCCTTGTAATGCAACAGTCTTTTCCCAGTCGGTCGGTACATCTTTAATAAACTGAAAAGGTGCTGGTTTAGCTTCGTAGTTTTCCGGTAAGTCTGCCGCCATCTGGATGGGGCTGTAGATCACCACATACTCTGCCAACTGCTTGGCAATAGTGGTCTGCGGACGCATATACTCGGTCAGACCGTGCTCTTCAGTACCACCTTTAATTGGCGGATAATCAAGATCAAAAATACCGGGCGTAAAATCCATGGGCCCTGACAGCATTCTTGTAAACGCCAGCATCGGTACATGTTCTGGTGGATTGGGAGCCGCCCAACCTGAGTTGTATTCCTGCCCGCGCGCACTTTCCCGCGAAATCCAGTTTGGATAGGTTCTGCGAAGTCCGGTGTCTTTCACCGACTCATGCGTATTGATAGACAACCCGTACTTTGCGGCAGTTTTCACATTGTGTATAAAGTGATTAACTACATCCTGGCTGTCGGTATATTCAAAGCGCATCACACCGTTTTCGTCTTTGCGTTTTAAGCTCTGGCCATGCGCCACATACCCGGTTTTGATTTGCTCTACGCCCATGCGCTCATAAAGCGCAAAGCCGTCTTCCATTTGTTCTTCGTAATTGGTGATGCCGCCGGAAGTTTCATGGTGTCCAATCAGTTTCACGCCAACGTTTTTGCCATGTTCTGAAACTTTTTCAATATCGAAATCCGGATAGCCTTCGGTGAAGGAGAATAACTCTGAGTTCTGGATCCAGTCGCCATCCCAACCGGTATTCCAGCCTTCTACCAGCACACCGTCAAAGCCATGCTTTGCGGCAAAGTCCATGTAGCGAATGGTGTTTTCAGTAGTGGCGCCATGTTTCTCACCCGAGCCCCAGGTGTATTTCTGAATGTGCATCCCCCACCAGATACCGATGTATTTGCCTGGGTTCACCCAGTCTACGTCGCCCAGTTTGTTGGGCTCATTCAGGTTTAAGGTAAGATAGGAATTGATCAGTCCAGGCGCATTAGCAGCAATTTGTATGGTTCGCCACGGCGTTGTGAAACTGCCCGGCTTTCTGACTTTTACACCATCGGCGCGCGGTGCCAGATTGGCCTCGAAACGGCCAAGGTGTTGTCTGTCCAGACTCATACCCGCGTAATCCACCAGCGCGGCTTCGTGAATTGCCATATGCACGCCGGAGTCCAGTTTAACCGTCATAGGCGTGCTGGCCAGCATGACCTCCTGAACGGGTGTTTCGCGATATAAATACTCCTGTCGCTCGTACCCCTGCCCCGGTATCCAGTAGGCAGTTGCGGTATGCGAATCCACGATAGAAAACTCTGTCATTTCACGGGCTATTGCTCGCGGCCCATCGGCCTTAACATGGTAGCGAAACCCCACGCCATCGTTGAATACACGTACCTGCAACGTAAGCGCATTGTTTTTATCATCACGGTCTGTGAGCTTTACCGTAAGCTCATTATAGTGATTGCGAATAACGCGCTGTTCACCCCAGGGCTGTTCCCAGGTCGAGTCTTCGCTGTCGCGACTGACCTCGGTTAGCGCCAGATTACGATAAAGGGGTTTGGCTTTCTCGAATGCAAAGCCTAAACGGGAAGGCCGGATAACCTGTTTCCCCTGAAATGACACTTGATAGTGTGAATAGGTGTCACTATCGGTGATTGTCAGTGTGATCTTGTCATCGGGTGACGAGACTGTCAGTTCCGCGGCATTCGCCGATAAACCCAGTACTGCGAACAACAAAAAGGCAAGACGCATAATGTATCCTGTATTAAGAGTTAAGCACCCCTTAAAACTACGACACTTAATCGATTAAGTAAAGTGTATGAAACAATTTTTTTACAACTGAAGAACCAAGGCCACCGGCAACTTGTGTGCTTGAGAGACGCTATTTGGATTTACACAGGCAGGATAGTTCGAAAAAAACCGGCTATCACGAGTGCGATGCCGGTCTTTCAACGCGTAAAATGTGTCGCAAGCCCAGGGGCTGTAAGCCTTTACTGGTGCTATTGCAGAAGTAAATTACTGCTGCGAGTCTGAGCTGATGCGGCTGGAATCAGCGCCAGACTGCCCTTTATATTTGGCGTCAGGACGGGCGTTATAAGGTTTCTCTGCCGGGCGCGATAAGGTCTCAAAGCTAAGCGCTCCAATTTTCATCAGCGGCTTCAGGGCCAGAGGCAATTTTCCGCTGTTGAAAAACTCAAGCACAATGTTTCCTGACCAACCCGGATCGATGCGGTGTGCCGTAACGTGAACCATCAGTCCCAGGCGTGCCAGTGAAGACCGGCCATCCAACCAGCCTACGATATTATCCGGCAGCGTAACGGATTCATGTGTAACCGCCAAAGCCAGCTCGCCCGGATGCAGAAAGAATGCTTTGTCCGGCGCGATGGCAATCTCATCACTCATTACCGATTCCAGTGCTTCCTGCACCTGTGCTTTAGGGCCACTTAAGTCAATGTAAGGCGCCTGATGATCTTCAAAAACGCGAAATTTGTTGCCCAATCGGATATCCACGGTGATCCCGCTTATCTGATCATAATCGGGACGCGGCGTAATGGATATTTTACCGGTTTCCAAATGTTCAAAAATGTCACGATCGCTTAATCGCATGATGATTCCTGTATCCTGAAGTGGGCGCTATTATGCGCGCTAAGGCTGCAACCGACAACGGTTTTTAGCCGTTTTACAGCGAGGTAAATCCAATGGGATCCCCTTTAAGGTGCGACTCATTTTCACTGGCCGGTTGCGTCAACGCCAATTGCATCGACATGGCTCTGGCCGCTTCACGGTAATAGCGGGAAATATCATCCTCCGGCTCGGCCACCACGAATGGCTCGCCTTCGTCAGCATATGCCCGCAAGCGCTTGTCCAGAGGCAACGCTGCCAGCAACGGCAATCCGTAACGCTCGGCCAGTGCTTCACCGCCGTCTTCTGAGAATATCGTGTCCTTGTGACCACATGCAGAGCAGCGGTAGAAGCTCATGTTTTCAATCAGTCCCAGTACCGGCACATTCACCTTTTCGAACATAGAAATGCCTTTTTGCGCATCGGCAACCGCTAAATCCTGTGGCGTGGTCACCACCACTGCGCCACTCAGAGGCACTTGCTGTGCCATCGTAAGCTGAATATCGCCTGTACCCGGCGGCATATCCACAATCAAATAATCGAGCACCGGCCACAGTGTTTCATCCAGCAGTTGCTTTAACGCGCGGCTTGCCATCGGGCCGCGCCACACCGCGGCATCTTCTGGCGGCACCAGATACCCAATCGAGTTCGCCACAATGCCATATGCAGACAAAGGCTGCATATGCTTGTTATCACTGCTTTGTGGATGCGCATCCGGGTTCCCCAGCATAATCGGCACAGAGGGCCCGTAAATATCGGCATCCAGAATACCCACGCTGGCCCCTTCCTGCATCAGTGCTAAAGCCAGATTCACCGCGGTGGTGGATTTCCCCACTCCCCCCTTTCCGGACGCAATCGCAATGATGTTTTTGATATTGTTAATGTGTGGCTGTGCGGTTTGCGTAGAGCGAACTTTCTGGCGCACTACGATGCCTGAAGTATGGCCCGCTGCGTGCAATGCATCTTCCAGATAATGGCGTAACGTTTCTGTCTGACTTTTCATGCAAAAAGGCACCTCGATGTTGATAGTATCACCCTGTTGAGTGCACCAGGGACGGGTTTGCTGACTGTCTATGCTCAGATAATCGGCCAGCGCCTTTGCCACTGCTTCTGTGATTTTGTCGCCCTTACGGGAAAAAAACATACGTTACCCTCTAATTTCAGGAATCTATTTGTGAGATTACGTGAATTACGTAATGCAAAAATGGCGGTTTTCCGCTAGTATTTGCTCCCATTTTTCAACGCGAAGAATCAAGTACAACGTCATTATGTCAGAAAACTCTTTGTCCACCGCAGCCAGCGGCGAGAACGCGAAACGCCGTATTCTGGTGACCAGTGCTTTACCGTATGCAAACGGTTCTATCCACTTAGGTCACCTGCTTGAGCACATTCAAACCGATATCTGGACGCGATTCCAGCGTTTACGTGGTAACGAATGTTACAGCGTTTGCGCCGATGATGCACATGGCACGCCTGTGATGCTTAAAGCCCAGGAGCTGGGGATCACGCCAGAAGAGATGGTGGCCAGAACCCGTGCGGAACATCATCAGGATCTGCAGGATTTCTTCGTTGAGTATGACAACTATTATGTGACGCACTCGCCGGAAAACAAGGAAATCTGCGAAGAGATTTACCACCGCCTGGATAAGGCCGGATACATTTCTAAGCGCGTGATTAACCAGCTTTTCGATCCGCAGAAAGAAATGTTCTTACCTGACAGGTTTGTCAAAGGCACCTGTCCAAGCTGCGGTGCTGAAGATCAAAACGGTGACAGTTGTGACGTATGCGGTGCGACCTACAGCCCTACCGAGGTGAAAGATCCCCGTAGTGTGGTATCCGGCGCAACGCCAATCCTGAAAGAGTCCGAACACTACTTCTTCGACCTGCCTCAGTTCGAAGGCATGCTGAAAGACTGGATCCGCTCAGGTGCGCTGCAAAAAGAAATGGCCAATAAGCTACAGGAGTGGTTTGAAGAAGGCTTACAGCAGTGGGATATCAGCCGCGATGCGCCTTATTTTGGTTTTGAAATTCCAGGTGCGCCAAACAAGTTTTTCTACGTTTGGGTAGACGCCCCGGTTGGCTACATGGCCAGCTTTAAGAATTACTGTGACCAGAACAACGTCGATTTTGACAGCTACTGGAACCCGGATTCTGACGCCGAGCTATACCACTTCATCGGCAAAGACATCACCTACTTCCATTGCCTGTTCTGGCCAGCGATGCTGGAAGGTGCGGGTTACCGTAAACCCACTGGCGTCAATATTCATGGCTTCGTGACGGTGAATGGCGCAAAAATGTCCAAATCCCGCGGTACGTTTATCAAAGGCCGTACGTATCTGGACCACCTGAACCCGGAATATCTGCGTTATTACTTTGCCTCTAAACTGGGTGATGGTGTAACGGATATCGATCTGAACTTTACCGATTTTGCGCAGAAAGTGAATTCTGACCTGGTTAATAAGGTTGTGAACATTGCCAGTCGCTGTGCCGGGTTTATCTCCAAGCGCTTTGACGGCAAATTGTCTGAAAACATCATCGAGCCTGAATTGCTAAAAGAGTTTCAGGATGCCTCTGAAACTATTGCCTCGCTGTACGAGCGTCGCAGGTATCATCAGGCCATTCGTGAAATTATGACACTGGCAGACAAGGCCAACCAGTTTATTGACACTAACGCCCCGTGGGTAACAATCAAAGAAGAAGGCAAAGAAGCCTTCACTCACGATGTGTGCTCGCTGGGCATCAATATGTTCCGCATGCTGGTGGTTTACTTAAAACCCGTGCTGCCAGTTCTGGCTGAAAAAGCTGAGGCATTCCTTAACGATACGTTCACGTGGGAATCGGTTCAGCACGCCCTTACCGGACATGCTATTAATAAATTTAAACCCATGATGCAGCGGGTAGAAATGGAGAAAATTGACGCTATGGTTGATGCTTCTAAAGAAAGTCTGGCAGCAGCAGAGCCAGCTAAAAACCCGGATACCCCGTTAGCGAAAGATCCGGTCAGCGACACGATTTCCTTTGACGACTTTATGAAAGTTGACCTTCGCATTGCCCGCATTGCCAATGCAGAACATGTGGAAGGTGCTGATAAACTGCTTCGCTTAGAGCTGGATTTAGACGGTGATACCCGCCAGGTATTTGCTGGTATTAAATCAGCCTATGCGCCAGAAGCGTTAATTGGTAAGCATACCGTAATGGTCGCGAATCTGGCACCGCGTAAGATGCGCTTTGGTATGTCAGAAGGCATGGTGCTGGCTGCCGGTCCTGGCGGTGACGAGCTTTATATTCTTGAACCACACGAAGGCGCCAAGCCGGGTATGCGGGTAAAATAGTCTGAAACGGTAAATCAGCAATTAGAGAAAATAGCGCCTGTGGGCGCTATTTTTTTGCTTCTCTGTGGCCGTCGCGCCAAGTCCGCCAAGTCCGCCAAGTCCGCCAAGTCTGATACTTCGCGATGCACTTCTAGCATCAATTGCTGCCCCTCTCTTTCCTCTTTTTGTTACTTTTTTCTTGTTTAAAGCTTTATGTTGATTTAAACCATTCAAAATCGAATCATGCCGTTTTAACGTCTTCAGACTACACACGCTTGCTGCCATCGCATTTTGCAGGCGTGTAAATGGAATTAGCGAATGCAGCGTAACCACATAATTATACTAAGAGTTCTGGCAGTCATAGTTGTTATTACCAGTATCGTGATATTTGCGCCAGTCAGGGCCCTTTATGTCTACCTGTCGCCGTTATCAAACGACGTTCAAACAGAAGTTGACCGTGCAGTCGACGCCGGACTTGTGGGGATCAGTGTCTATATAGATCAGCCTGAACCGCGTTCTGATTTTGCCTACGCCGCCGGCTGGCACAACAAACAGGCAAGTTTATCCGCGCACACGACGCCCCTGTTTAAAATTGGCAGCGTCAGCAAATTGTATCTCGCAGCCGCAGCCACACGCCTTGTCGTCACTGACCGTTTACAACTCGATACGACATTACAGGCCTACCTACCAGAACTGGCAGATAAAATAGAAAATGCGGATACCATTACCCTTCGCATGTTAATTCAACACCGAAGCGGCATTCCTAATTTCACCGATGTAGACACTTTCCCATGGCTGGCACCTTTCGACGAGAATGAGGATACCGAAAGAAGCCTGGCGCTGATTTACAACAAACCTGTGATTTTCACTCCGGATGAGCGCTATGAGTATTCGAACACCAATTATCTGCTTCTTGCCAGCATCATAGATAAGGTGCTTGGGTATAGCCATCAAAGGTACATACGCGCAGAGTTTCTGACGCCTCTGGGTCTGAATCGGACTTTTGCCACCGTGAAACACGCTCCACAGGATGCCCTGATGAGCGGCTATATTGAGGGTCAGGATGATGACCTGAAACATCTGGCCTTTATGAACCCGGCAGGTGCGATGGTGGCCAGTCCCCAGGATGTTGCGCATTTTCTCAGAGCATTGAATAACGGTACTTTACTCAATGCGGAAGAACAACAACTGTATTCCACTCTTTATTTCACCAGTCATGACGGCTGGCTGCCAGGCTATCTTAGCTTCGCACGCTACTTTGAGGACACTGATACCGTAATTATTCTGTTCGCCAATACCAGTGGCGACGAGCCCTGGATGATTGCCGATTTTACGCTTTCCCGCATTCACGAGATTATTCGCGATCAGCAGTAGTAAATCCGTCCGATTTGGTCGTGGCAAGAGATCACATGATGTGCGCCTCAGCGCATCAGAGGCCTGTCGCCCTACTTCACGAAAAGCGAAAATTATCCGCGCGGATTCGACAATGCTTCTTTTCGCATAGCGCTGGATGACTCACGCATGCTTGCACTCACAGGGGAGAATTGTGGCTTGAGTTTCATTTTCGGCTTTATCGCGGTCATGGGCATCACCCGTTTACGGGCCAGAATGACATAGGTAGAGCTGCACCAGGGCAGGTAATTTGCCAGCCACTGCTGAATTTTGGGCGTATTCCGAACGGTATAATTCAAAAACAGCATGGAAAACAGGATATTACGCTGCTCGACAATTTCAAACCCTAACAACTGCAACCAGTCTTTGATACGACCACTGGTAAAAAATCGGGCATCATGCAGAACGTTACCGCGCTTTACCGGCAGGTATTTTCCTAACCAGGTTAAACTAAAGGGATTAAAACCGCTGATGATCACGTAACCGCTCTGCGTAATCACCCGGTCTACTTCCCTTAATATTTGATGGGGGTCATGCGCAAAATCCAGTTCATGTGCTAACAAAAAACCGTCAATGCTGTTTTCCGAAAACGGCAGACAGTGCGACTTTCCCAGCACCGAACTGTATTCGGTCACTTCCCGCGTGACGTTTATATGATGTTTTATCGGACTGGACGGCAGCGCAAGCTGCGAACTCAGGTTCCCCAACCTGGCAAAGTGATAGCCAAAAATACGCTGCGTGAAATCGTCGCATACCGATTCAACAGCGTTTTTCACCAGCTCTGAGGCAGGCAGCTCTTCCCATAACAGCGGGTAGCGTGGTTTTTTATGTATAAATGCGGATCTCATTAAGATGTAGTCTGATCCAATAGGTTGCCCTGCCCCTAACAAGTTTTTATAGTATCGCATTATCACCTAATCACAAGCAGGTACGCTATGACGCAGGATCTTATGCCCAACGATGTGTCGGTATTCCCCATCCCCGCTTTTACCGACAACTACATCTGGTGTCTACATAATGCCGATCAGGCCGTTGTTGTCGACCCAGGCGATGCACAACCCGTGATGGAATACCTGAAAAAAAACGCTTTGTCACTGGCAGCCGTTTTGATTACCCATCACCATCATGATCACACAGGCGGCATTGCGCGACTGGTGTCGGCCAATCCGAATGTACCGGTTATTGGCCCCCGGGGGAACCATATTCGCGGAATTACGAAAAGCGTCTCACAAGGTGATACCGTTCATCTGCCAGTGCTATCGCTTAAGTTTTCGGTTATCGAAACACCCGGGCATACGCTGGACCATATTGCTTTTTACGGTCATGGTGCGCTTTTCTGTGGCGATACGCTTTTCTCTGCCGGCTGCGGCAGGTTATTTGAGGGCTCTCCTGAACAGATGCTGCACTCGCTGAATAAGTTCAAACGTTTACCGGATGACACCATCGTTTACTGTACTCATGAATATACACAGGCAAATGTGGCCTTTGCCAAAGCCGTAGAACCGGATAACGCCGAATTACAGGCCTACTCAGACTGGGCAGATGCCCAGCGCGATAATGATGTCCCTACCCTGCCTACTGATATAAAAACGCAAAAGGCCATCAACCCGTTTCTTCGCAGTCGTCTGCCTGAGATAAAGGAATCGCTGACTTCACACTGGGGAAAAGCCCCCGTCAATGATGTTGACGCGTTCGCGGGCGTAAGACGCTGGAAAGACGAGTTTTAATGCAATTATTGTTATTAAACCGTACAATGAGGGCTTTGCGAAACTCATAGCGAGGTGTCTTCACAATGAAAACGCAGTTGTCCGTATTGGCATCGTTAGTTGCGGTACTGAGCCTTACAGGCTGTCAGTCAACGACCGAGCCTGTGGTTACAGAAACTACGAACCAGCAAGTCGAGCCTTGTGAAATCGCGCACACCAACATTGACGATGCCGCTGACTGTGAGGTCGCCAAAGAAGGCGTAATAGAAGTTATTCATCCGCAGGAAGATGTCGCGGTTGATATCGCCGTACCGAAAGAAACAGCAAAAGAAGCACCTGTTATCATTTCAGATGTGTGGGCACGTATTGCCAACCAGCTTGATATGACTGTGCCCGACGATTCCCGCGTGACCGTGCAGAAAAACTGGTACCTGAAACATCCAGAGTATATGGCTCGCGTAGTGAAGCGCGCAAAGCCGTTCCTGTATTTCATTGTGGAAGAAATTGAAAAACGCGATATGCCGCTGGAGTTGGCGTTACTGCCTATCGTAGAAAGTGCATTCGATCCGTTCGCCTATTCCCACGGCCGAGCAGCCGGTATGTGGCAGTTTATTCCCGGCACAGCCAAGCGCTTTGGAATGCAACAATCATGGTGGTATGACGGGCGTCGTGACGTTATTGCTTCCACTGTGGGCGCGATGGACTATCTGAACTACCTCAACGAGTATTTTGACGGTAACTGGCTACACGCACTTGCAGCGTATAACAGCGGGGAAGGCCGCGTCGCGCGTGCAATCCGCCGTAATGAAAAAGCAGATAAACCTACTGACTTCTGGTCGCTGGACTTACCCCGTGAAACCCGCGCCTACGTGCCTAAGTTACTTGCGCTGGCGGATATTCTGAAAAACAAAGACAATTACGATTTCACCTGGCCGGAAATTGAAAATGTCGCGGTGATAAAAGCGGTAGATATCGGCTCACAGGTGGATCTGGCTTTTGCAGCCGACCTTGCGGGTATGACGTTAAAAGATTTACATGCGCTAAACCCCGGGTATAACCGCTGGGCAACCGACCCCGACGGTCCGCACCGTTTAGTCCTGCCACTGGACAAAGCCGAGGCATTCTCACAGGCGCTGGCAAAGATTGATTGTACCGATCGCTTAAACTGGGTTCGCCATGAAGTAAAACGTGGCGATAGTCTGGGGAAAATTGCCAGCAAGTATCATACGACCGTCGATATCATTAAACAGATCAACGAGATGGACTCGAACATGATCCGGCTCGGCGACCACATTATGGTTCCGGTAGCGCTTAAAGAGCTGGATACCTATTCGTTGTCGCAAGACCAGAGACTGGCGTCACTGCAGAATACGAAGCGTGCCGACTACAAGCTGACCCATAAAGTCACCAGCGGTGATACGTTGTGGGATATCTCACGTAAATACAATGTCAGTACCCGTTCGCTTGCCAAATGGAACGGCATGGCGCCAACCGACACGTTGCGCCCTGGTCAGACACTGGCCATCTGGGTAAACAAGGTAACCGACAAGCAAAAAGACGATGCGATACTGCGCACCCTCACCTATACCGTCAGACGTGGTGATTCGCTGTCTCGCATTGCCAGTAAATTTAATTTAAAAATCAGTGACATTGCAGAGTGGAACGACCTCAACGCGAAGCGATATCTGCAGCCAGGTCAAAAGCTGACACTTTACGTAGATGTGACGAGATTAAAAAACGTAGGATAGCAATATGTTAAGGATTAACCGGGAAAATTTGCGTAACAGCCATGAGACGCCCTGGTTAATTCTCGACCTGGTCATGTTGGGGCTATTGCTGGTTAACCTGCTTTGGTTAATCTTCGATGCCCTCTACGCTACCGAGTTTGTGTATAGTCAGTTAGCCACTTTTTTCCCCGGCTTCACCGATGCTTACGACCCTATCCATCATAACTTCATCCTCGTGGATTTGGTTTTTATCGCCATCTTTTTCGCGGAGTTTTGCTTTCGCTGGGTGGTATCCATCGTTCGTAAAGAACACCTGCGATGGTATTTCTTCCCGTTCCTTCACTGGTATGACATTGTTGGCCTGATCCCATTGGGTGCCACCCGTATATTTCGTTTTTTGCGTATATTCTCGATTTTGCACCGTCTGCACAAATTTCAGATTATTGACCTGAACCAGACGGCAATTTTCCGCTTTTTCAGTTTTTACTATAACGTGTTTGTGGAAGAGTTGAGCGACCGCATCGTGGTGAAGGTATTAAGCGACGCGCAAAAAGATATCTCGGCCGGCTCACCACTGGTTGATGACATTACCCGCCAGGTGCTCGCCCCCCGACGCGCGATTCTTACCGAATGGCTTGCCGGTGTGATGAATCACTTCGGGCAGTCAATCAGTGACAGCGAACATGGTGAAGCAATCCGTGAGCACGTTCGTAAAAGTGTGGGCAAAGCGGTTAAAAATAACTCTCAGGTCTCAACGCTTCAGTACGTTCCGGTTGTTGGCAAAACTATAGAGAATACGCTGGAATCTGCGGTCACCGATATCGTTACCACTTCTGTAATCAACCTGCTTAGCGATTTGGATTCGTCGAAAATTGACCGCTTTGTCGAAGCGGGTTTTCACGACTATACGCCGACCGCGGATGAACTGGATAAAGAGGTATTGCAGGTTATCAATGAGTGCCTGGAGCTAGTGAAGGCACATGTGGCCCAGCAGCGCTGGAAAGACGAGCTTGCTGCAAAAGAAAAGACGCTACCGGTGACCGATATCCATGTGCCACCAGAAGACAACCCGGCGGTCAAAGACAAATAACGGCCCGCCTCCTTTTTGTATGGCTAACCAGTTTCCTGAAGACTTATTTTTAGTATTTCAGATGTTCGGCTTTATAACGGTGCCATCTTTACATTGAATGGTTTGCCAGTCGGCCACACGCTGATTTAATAAACCCAGCCGCTGATAAACCGATTGTATGGCTCCCTCCTCACGCAACATGGCCAGGCCCTGATTCAGTTGCTCCAAAAGCATAGGAGCGTCGTTATTTTCCTGTCTCAATACAAAGTGGGTGGAATCCGGGAACACCAGTTTATATCCCTCAAGCGGATACAACGGCGTAGTAAAAGGACGTCGCTGCATTTCTGGCTTGTTACTGAAGGTTAGCGGTATCAGCTCTCCCCTGCCTCGCGCCAGCATGCTGAACATGTACTCATACTGATTCACGTGGATAAGCGTAAACCCGGCACATTTCATCAGCTCCCAGTCAAGGTGCCAGTTCTGGTTGGTGAGTGTGAGCGCGCGGGTAATGTCGTCGAATGTTGGAAACTTATTCACCATTGAGGATGTTGTATACAGCCCTTTTACGAATTCATATTCGCGAAACAGCGGCGCCGTCAGCATTAGCTTGTCATCACCAGCTTCGTTTGACCACACGCCCACCGCGGTAGCATCCAGATTTCCCGCCGCAAGATCGTCAAGCATGCGTTCGTTAATAGGGTAACCGGTCAGCTGGATATCGTAATGGGCATCCACACGCGCCAACGCATTGCAGAAAATCAGGTATTCAGTAAGGATTTGGTTTTCATCAACATCCGCATTCTCAAGTGGCGGACAACCGTGTTCATTTATGAAGGTGTTCAGCGTTGCCAGGTGATCCTGATAGGTCCCGAGCTGAAGCACCTGAGGATGGGCAACTGCGTCGGTGTCGGCGCGGGCGACGGCAATGCAATGACACAATATCAACACTAACCACACTATTGCTTGTTTCATTGCCTGCCCTCCAACTCACAGGCACCGTCAACACGACGACGGTACCCATGCTTAACTCATCATTTCATTGTGATTACTGGCGCCGCCACGTGGTTCCCTGAGGTCCATCTTCCAGTACAATGCCCTTTGCCGTCAGCGCGTCCCGGGCGGCATCAGCAGCGGCCCAGTCTTTTGCTGCGCGGGCATCGTTACGCTGTTTAATCAGCCCTTCAATTTCTTCAGCATCATCATCACTTCCTGATTGCAGATACGTGTCAGGATCGGACTGCAACATGCCCAGAATGCCGCCAAGCCCTTTGAGCACACCAGCCAGTTTACCGGCTTCAGCAGCATCTGCTTTTTGCTTATTCAGATCTCTGGCAAGGTCGAAAAGAACGGAGAATGCCTCAGGTACGTTAAGATCATCGTTCATAGCAGCTTCAAAACGCGCCAGATAGCCTCCATAGTTTAGCTCAACGCTGTCATCCACGTTCACGCCACGCAATGCAGTATACAGTCGCTCAAGCGCAGATTTCGCCTGAGTCAGGTTATCCAGCGAGTAGCTTAACTGACTACGATAATGCGCAGACATCAAAAAGAACCTGAGAGACTCAGCATCATGCTCTTTCAGTACATCGCGCAGAGTAAAGAAATTTCCCAACGACTTGGACATCTTCTCATCATTCACCTGCACCATGCCGGTATGCATCCAGATATTCACATACGGGGTATCGAATGCACAGCATGACTGTGCAATTTCGTTTTCATGGTGAGGGAATATCAAATCTGAGCCGCCACCGTGAATATCAAAATGCGCACCAAGGTGCTTATGGTTCATAGCAGAACATTCGATATGCCAGCCCGGACGACCTTCGCCCCAGGGGGATTGCCATGCCGGCTCGCCGGGTTTTGCGGTTTTCCACAGTACAAAATCCAGCGGATCGTCTTTTCCCGCTGCAACTTCAACCCGAGCTCCCGCATTCAGTTGCTCTAAATCCTGTTTACTGAGTTTGCCGTATTCCGGAAATTTACTGACATCAAACAGAACGTCACCACTTTGCGCCTGATAAGCAAAGCCTTTATCAATCAGTTTCTGAATAACCGCGATAATTTCGTCCATATGGCCGGTAACCGTGGGCTCGATGTCTGGTTCCAGCAAATTGATTGCGCCAAAGTCTTCGTGCATCATGGCAATGGTGCGTTTGGTAAGACTCTCGGTGCTTTCGTTATTCTCGTTAGCACGCGCAATGATTTTGTCATCCACATCGGTAATATTGCGCACGTAGTTTACGTCATAACCAAGGTGGCGCAGATAACGCACCAGAATATCAAAACTCAGATAAGTGCGTGCATGCCCCATATGGCTTACGTCATACACCGTGATCCCACACACATACAAGCCCACTTTCCCTTCTTCAAGCGGCACAAACTGTGCTTTTTCACGGGTTCGGGTATTGTAGAGGTGCAACATGGGTATCTTTTCCTGTTTTGACAAATGGGCGCAAAGTGTAGCATTCAGTGTGACGCAGTCACAGCCTTTGTTTTGGCCAACTTAACGCGTTGTGGTTTTCAGCCGCTGTATATTACGCTACCATTATTTTGGAGTTAACCTTGCCATTCTGGGAATAAATTAAAAATGGTTACATTTAAGACAAATTACGGCGACTTTACGCTGGAACTGTTTGCAGACAAGGCCCCTGCTACTGTAGAAAATTTTCTGGGCTATGTGAACGACGGTTTTTACGACGGGACTATCTTTCACCGTGTTATCGATGGCTTCATGATCCAGGGCGGTGGATTTACTGAAGACATGGACCAAAAAGCGACCAAGGCACCCATTCAGAACGAAGCCAATAACGGCGTAAGTAATGAAGCCGGTACCATTGCAATGGCAAGAACGAACGATCCGCATTCTGCTACTGCGCAATTCTTTATCAATATCAAAGACAACGATTTTCTGAATCATACCAGCGAGTCAGTGAATGGCTGGGGATACTGTGCATTTGGTAAAGTGACCGAGGGCATGGATGTAGTCGAGAAAATCAAAAATGTGAAAACCGGATCTCACGGTTTCCACCAGGATGTGCCGGTAGAGCCGGTGATCATCGAAAAAGCGGTTGTTACTGAATAAGCCGTTTCGTTCAATGAGGGCAGCGCAAGACTGTCCTTATTCTTTTCTTCTTAATTAAAAGCACCCCATGTCCTTCACCTATTTTATTGCCGACCTTCATCTTAGCGAAGACAGACCCGATATCACCGATTGTTTAAAGCAGTTTCTGGCAACGGATGCAAAAAAGGCTGATGCACTTTATGTGCTTGGAGATCTGTTTGAAGTATGGCTGGGGGATGACGACGTGACTCCGTTCAACGAAGACATTGCAGCAGCTTTCAAAGCACAAAGTGAGCACTGTCCGGTGTATTTCATGCATGGAAACCGTGACTTTGCGATCCGGCAAACCTGGCTGAAAAAAGCGGGCATGACGCTGTTATCTGAGCAAACCGTGGTTGACCTATACGGCACGCCTACCCTGCTGACACACGGCGATGAGCTTTGCACACGGGACGTGGCCTATCAAAAATTTCGAAAGAAATCGCGCAGTTGGTGGTGGCCACGGCTAATGCTGGCACTACCGCTGTGGTATCGTCGGCGGGTTGCCAGGAACGGGCGTGCTGAGAGCAAGGAAAATCAGCGCCATTTGCGTCCGGAAATTATGGATGTCACCCCTCAGGAAGTCATCAATGTGATGGCGCGCTTTGGGGTGAATCAGCTGATCCATGGCCATACACATCGGCCCGCCATTCATCAGTTAACCGTTAACAATGCACCGGCAACACGAATCGTACTGGGAGACTGGTACGACCAGGGCAGTGTATTAGTCGTCACGCCAGATACTATCGATTTGCAGTCCCGTTCGTTTCAGTAGCACACTTAAAAACGCAATTTATTTTTAATAAACAGTAAGTTGATTTGCATTTTCGCGATTGACCATTCGGTTCATATTTTCATCTTTCCAAGCGTAACCTGAAACGGTTCTACTCCATAGTTTCATAATTCTGACACGAAGCGTTAATACAAGTGTCAACGCATCGTCATTTTATCTCCCTACCCTCGTTATGATTTTTCGGCTCGCCAAGCAAAAAGTCAGATAAGGGATTATGTCTGTACCCATCTGCCGTCTCACCTGGCAAGTCATAGTAAATGGCACTCAGGGCACCACTGTCCCTGTTAATAATGAAAACTAGGAACTACACACATGAAATGTAACTGGAAAGCAGCACTAAGCGGTATTGCGCTGGCTGTGTCTACCGGCCTGCACGCTGACGTGTTACCTGCATACCAAGCGGATAATGCCTGGTATACCGATGCGCAAAGCAGACTAATGACAAAGCTGGAAACCAATAATCGTTTCAACGCAAAAAATGTGATTCTTTTCGTCGGTGACGGTATGGGTGTGTCGACCCTGACCTCTTCACGTATTCACAAGGGTCAACTGGCGGGTAACCCGGGTGAAGAAGGTTACCTGACGTTTGAAGAGTTCCCTCACAGCGCGCTGGTGAAGACCTACAACGTGGATGCTCAGACACCAGACTCTGCCGGTACCATGACTGCCATGATGTCAGGACTTAAGACAGATGTGGGTGTCATTGGCGTTGATGAAGACATTGAGCGCGGCGACTGTTCCACTGTGGCCGGAAATGAAGTCATCACAGCACTGGAGCTTGCAGAAATTAAAGGCTTGTCTACCGGCATTATTTCTACTGCCCGCATCACACACGCCACCCCTGCTGCTACCTATGCAAAATCTGCAGATCGAAACTGGGAAGACATTTCCGACATGCCTGAAGAAGCGGTTTCAGCAGGCTGCACGGATATCGCCGATCAATTGGTTAACTTCGAGACCTATCTGGAAAGTCGTTACACCGGTGTGGATGTAGATGGCATTGAAGTAGTAATGGGTGGCGGGCGCCGCCACTTCCTGCCAAAAGATGCCGCCTTCAACAGCCCTGATGCGGTAAGTGAAGTGGAAGGCGATCGCACCGATGAGCGTGACCTGACTGCAGAATGGCAGAGCCAGTATGAAAACGGCGTGTACGTATATGATCAGGCAGGTTTTGACGCCCTGGACACCGAATCTACAGAGCGCGTTTTTGGTCTTTTCAACGAGTCACACATGCAGTATGAAGCAGACCGCGCTAACGACGTTGCCGGCGAACCTTCAATTGCACAAATGACAGAAGCCGCTATTGGTGTGCTGGATAATAATGCGAATGGCTTTTTCCTGATGGTAGAGTCTGGCCGTATAGACCATGCTCACCATGCGGGCAACGCTGCGGGTGCACTTACCGATACGCTCGCTTTTGAAGCAGCGGTTAAAGCTGCCTATGAAAATACAGACCCGGATGAAACGCTGATCCTGGTTACAGCAGACCACGGTCACGTATTTACTATCGCCGGCTACCCTAAGCGTGGTAACCCCATTCTTGGCAAAGTGGTAAACGTTGGCAGTGAAGAGCCTGCAACCGCCGCCGACGGCATGCCTTACACCACTCTCGGTTACACCAACGGTCTGGGGTTCATGAACCTGGGCAGCGAAACCGATTCAGATGCCGCTTACGCAATGGACATCAACGCAGGACGTATGGACATCACCAACGTTGATACCACAACTCCTGGCTATCACCAGGAAGCCCTGATCCCTTTGAGCTCAGAAACGCATTCCGGCGAAGATATCTCATTGCATGCAACAGGACCGGGAAGTCAGCTAGTACAAGGCGTGGTAGAACAGAATGTTGTTTTCCACCTGGTTAACCAGGCGCTTGGCCTAATCAAAGAATAAGTGGAGAGCATGATGAAAATAGTTAAATACAGCGCAATTGCTATCGCGGTTGCCGGCTTAAGCGGGTGTTTTCTAGAAGGTGATGATGGCGATACCGGTGCGCAAGGCGCGCCAGGTAACGACGGCGCACCTGGTGTAAGCAGTCTGACAGTACAAACGGATCTGCCGGTGGGCGACGCAAACTGCCCGAACAGTGGCGTACGTTTCGATTCCGGTCAGGATGCTAACGACGACGGCGAATTAAGCGAAGACGAAATTGCTGACACCAGCTACGTATGCGCGCCAGGTGCTACAGACGTCAACAACGGTGAACTACTAACCACGCTGAACAATGACTGGTTTATTCAGGCAGCGGCTGAAGTAGAAAACAACAAACAGGTATGGATGGAAGCTACCGGTACCGCAGCATCAATGAACAGCGCCAGCGTTAATCAGTATCAGGTAAGCTCGGAAGCGGAAATGCAGGCACTGGTTGCCGATTTACGCGGACAGGCGAAGAACGTGATCCTGTTTGTTGGTGACGGCATGGGTATTTCCACCGTAACGGCGGCACGCATTTTAGATGGTCAGATGAAAGGCATGGCCGGTGAAGAAAACCAGCTGAGTTTTGATCGCTTCCCGTTTGCGGGTCTGTCTAAAACGTACAGCGTTGATGCACAAACGCCGGATTCTGCCGGCACCATGACGGCCATGATGAGCGGCGTAAAAACCGATGTCGGCGTGATTGGTGTAGATGAAGATATCGCGCGCGGTGACTGCGCCACGGCAGCGGGCAACGAGCTGGTTACAGCACTTGAAATTGCTGAAATCGCAGGTAAATCAACGGGCATTATCTCTACCGCCCGTATCACTCACGCGACGCCTGCGGCAACGTATGCAAAGTCTGCTGACCGTAACTGGGAAGACATCTCTGACATGCCGGAGGCTGCGGTTACCGCGGGATGTACTGACATTGCCTCGCAACTGGTGAACTTCGAAAGCAACCTTGAAAGCCGCTTTTCCGGTGTGGATGTTGACGGTATTGAAGTGGTGATGGGTGGCGGACGCCGTCATTTTCTACCCCGTGATGCTGCGTTTAACAGCCCAGATGCGGTGAGTGAAGTTGAGGGCGATCGCACCGACGGTCGCGATTTAACCGCAGAATGGCAGGCGATGTATTCCAACGGTGTCTATGTCTACGACCAGGCAGGTTTCAATGGCCTGGACACAGAAACCACCGAACGTGTCTTCGCACTGTTCAACGAATCGCATATGCAGTATGAGGCGGACCGTAGCAACGATGTTGCTGGCGAGCCATCTATTGCTGAGATGACAGAAGCCGCAATTGGTGTGCTGGATAACAACGATGAAGGCTTCTTCCTGATGGTCGAGTCTGGTCGAATAGACCACGCACATCACGCCGGAAATGCCTTCGGTGCACTTCACGATACACTGGCTTTTGCTGACGCCGTTGCGGTAGCGGATGATATGACTAACGATGAAGATACACTGATCATCGTCACCGCCGACCACGGCCATGTATTCACAATTGCAGGCTATCCGAAACGCGGTAACCCGATTCTGGGCAAAGTGGTTAACGTGGGCAGTGATGCTCCTGCAACGGCTGCCGATGGCCAGCCTTACACGACACTGGGTTATACCAATGGCCTGGGTTACCGTAACCTGGGCGCTCAGACCAACTCAGATGCAAGTTATGCCGCAGCGCCTGACGCCGGTCGCAAGGACCTGACCGACGTAGATACCACAACCCCGGGTTACCATCAGGAAGCCCTGGTTCCCATGAGTTCGGAAACGCACTCTGGTGAAGATGTGGGGATCTATGCCAAAGGGCCTGGTGCGTTTCTGATTAACGGCACCAACGAGCAAAGCGTGATTTTCCACGTTATGGACTACGCCGGCAACCTGGTCGAACAGGCCAATGCGGTTGTTGAATAGGTCATTTTAGCTGTCAGGGAGCCTGTTACAGGCTCCCTCTTTGCGGAGACACAATCATGTTTGCACCTTTGCTGATTGCTTCACTTTTGTCGGGAACGTCGTTTCAGTGCGACGCGGAGGCAAGCGTGCTTCAAGCTAAGTATACTATCGACGTTTCCTATCATGGCGAAACACAGAAAACCCTCGCGATGAACCTCTGGCGCGATAACAACAACGTAGCGCATCAATATCCTCAGACTCAAATTACCGAGGCATGGACCCTGGTCAGAAATACGCTGATCAAGCCCACCCGGTATTTTGATGGACACCAGCGCGCAATTGAATATCAGCCCGGAGAAAGTATTCACGGGGAAGTCGAGTCAGACTGGCCTTACCGTTACCAGTTAGTCAGTGAGACCTTCTTCGACCAGCTAACCAAAGTCAGCGAAAGCGGTAGCGGCTGCGAGGTCATACAAACCTTTGAGAAAAACACCGATGACGGCATTGTTTCGCTCAGCTGGTTACCCGCGCTGAATCTGATCAGCAGTTTTACTGTCAGCCAGGCTGGCATTGAGAAACACTGGTCGCTTAATTCAGTCAGTCACGACAAGACTATGATCGACGCGTTCTTCGACGCACGGGCAGACTACAAAAGCACAGATTATGCGGACATTGGTGATGATCATACCGATCCCTTTCTCACCAACATGGTAAATCAGGGCTTTATAGAGGCGGGGGCCAGTGGTTTTTACAACCAACATGGACAGGCCATCAGCGGTGGTCACTCGCATTAGCCGAATGACATTGTGGCCGGGAGATGCTGTCGTCTCCTGGTTTTCTTACCTGGCGGTTATAAAACAATAAAATTGTCTAAAAACTGATCTCTTTTGACTGGCATCCTCTTCCGCTTGTGGTATAACTCACTGAAGGTTGTTTCATCAAGGATGGTGATCATGTCAGATTTTCTATTCAACGACGCCAACTTCTGGTTCAGCGTAGCTATTGGTGTCGTCATTGTTCTATTCATCATAGAGTTTATCGGGCTGGTACTCGGCGTATCAGTTTTAGGCGTTTTCGACGATATTTCCGGTGTCGACGCAGATGTTGATATGCCCGCAGACAGCATGACGTCGTTGGCCAGCTGGCTAAGCCTGGATAAGCTTCCCTTAATGATCTGGGTCGTCATCTTCCTGACTATCTTCGGTATTTGCGGATACCTTACCAATTACGTCTATACACAGTTAATGTCAGCCATGACCCCACCCTGGCTTTCTATTGCCGCATCACTTGTTGCCGCTGTCATCCTTACCGCACGGTTTGGGGTCTTCATCTCCCGTGTTCTGCCTAAAAGCGAGTCCAGTGCGCTGGAAGACGATGACTATATTGGCACTACAGCCAACATCACCATTGGCATTGCCCGACAGGGAAATCCCGCCGAAGCGAAATTTACCGACAAATTCTCACAACCGCATTATGTGTTGGTTGAGCCGTTTGAAGCAGATGAGCAGTTTAATCAGGGTGATCGCATCATTCTGGTAAAAAAAGGAATGCGCAGTTGGCTAGCCACGCGCTATAGGTAGTTGATAAACAGAGAAGTAACATGGAAACGCTATCCACATCAAACCTGCCAATGATGTTAACCATCATCGGTATCATTGTCATAGCCCTCTTAACGATGGGGCTTATTTTCGCCAAGCTTTATACCCGCGCGACCAAAGAAACGGCCTTCGTTCGTACCGGGCTGGGTGGCGAAAAAGTTATTAAAGACGGCGGCGCAATTGTGCTTCCTGTCGTGCATGAAGTCATTCCGGTCAATATGAACACCCTTCGCATTGAAGTGGAAAAAACACAAAAAGATGCGCTGATTACCAAAGATCGCATGCGTGTGGATGTGAAAGCGGATTTTTATCTGCGGGTTGCGCCAAATTCCAGCGGGATCTCTATGGCAGCACAGACTCTGGGGACGCGAACCACGCGTGCCGAAGAAGTGAAAAAGCTCATGGAATCGAAATTTGTTGATGTATTACGTGCTGTTGCCGCAGAAATGACAATGACAGAAATGCACGAACAACGTGCTGATTTCGTGCAGAAAGTGCAACAAAGTGTGGCGAACGATCTTGAGAAAAACGGTCTGGAGCTGGAATCAGTGAGTTTGACCGGATTTGATCAGACCGATCTCGACTTCTTCAACGAGAACAACGCCTTCGATGCTGAAGGTCGCGCCCGTCTGGCAAAGATCATTGAGCAGAAACGCAAAGAGACCAATGATATTCAGCAGGAAAACCGGATTTTAATTGAACAGCGAAATCTGGAAGCGGAAAAACTGTCACTTGATGTAAAGCGTGATGAAGAAGAGGCCCGTCTGCAACAGGAACAGATACTGGCATTTAAACGCCAGGAACAAAAAGCAGAAATCGCCAAGCAGCGCGAGATGAAAGAACGTGAAGAGCGCGAAGCCGAGATTGCAAAAGAAAGAGCTATTGAAGCTGCAGAAATTGAAAAGTCCCGTGAAATCGAAACCCAGGAAATTGCTAAACGTCAGTCCCTTGAGCAAGCTCGCATTCGCCAGCAACAGGAAGTGGAAGTTGCTGAGCAGATGAAGCAAATTGCTGTTGCCATTAAATCTGAAGAGGAATCGGCTGCAAGAGCAAAGGCCGCTGAGGCAGAGAAAGCCAAAGTAGAAAAAATGGAAGCGGTCACTACGGCAAAACAAGTGGCTGAAGCCAATCGTCGCAAAGAAATCGAAGTCATTGATGCACGAAAAGAAGCAGAGCGTGAAGCGGTGAGCATTACGGTAGAAGCTGCTGCGAAGAAGGAAGCCGCGGAAAACGCTGCCGAAGCAATTTTAACCGAAGCCAAAGCCAGCGCGGAATCAAAAATGCTCCAGGCAGAAGCCGATGAGAAGGTACTGGCTGTGGAGGCTGCCGGTAAGCAGGCGCTTTATGAAGCTGAAAACTCGTTGAAAACTGAGCAGATTGATCTACAACGTTCGCTTGCCATTCTCAAAATTCTTCCCGAGCTTGTGGCTAATGCCGTGAAACCCCTTGAAAATATTGATGGCATTAAAATTCTTCAGGGATATGGGGTTGCCTCTGGTAAAGGTGACGGCAACGCATCAATGTCTACGTCCGGTTCAGGGGGAATGGCTGAACAGGTAACAAACGCAGCACTCCAGTATCGCGCGAATGCTCCTATCGTTGATGCGATGCTGCGGGAAGTTGGCCTCGTTGATGCGAAATCAGGCACACTGCAGGATTTGCTCAATGGTGACAGCCCTATCATCGCTTCTGCATCTCGCCCCGAAGCTCCTGAGGTAACAGGTGTTGAGTTGCAACCGGAAATCCCCGGCACGGATGAGGCTGCCGAACCTGCAGGCGATCCTGAAGATTTTCGATAATGTTATATGCGCCATCTTGCTGATGGCGCCACAACCCTATAATACCATAAAGTCCCCAATAGGGCACACTAACTCATTATAAACGCATAATGTAACCAATCCCGCACTTTATATAATATTGACACAAACCTCATTAAGTCCCAATATAGATACTTAAAAACCCAATCTGCCAGCAAAGTAACTATATGGGAACATTATGAGCTCAATTAGCCCTCAGGCATTGTGCGAAGAACTTGGTGAACGGCTGAAACAAGCGCGACTTAATCAAAACCTCACCCAGAGCGACGTTGCTTTGCGAGCAGGTGTTGCCCGCAAAACCGTGCTCAATGCGGAGAAAGGCAAGGCGCAATTGGAAAATTTTGTCGCAATAATGCAGGCCCTCTCACTTACCGAGCAACTGAATTTATTTTTACCCAAACCAGAAGTCTCCCCTATCCAGCTGGCGAAGCTGCAGGGTAAAAAACGTCAACGGGCATCCGGTCAACGCGAGGAAAACAACGGAGATAGTCTGGAATGGTAATGGAGGTCACGCAGGTTGCTTACCAACATCATGATATCGGCGCGCTGAGTTTTGACACCGATACCGGGTTGGGTGCGTTCGAATATACCTCATCATTCATTAAAACCGGTATTGAGCTTGCGCCTCTGAAGATGCCACTGTCGACGCGCATCTACAGTTTTCCCGGGCTGTCATATGAGACATTCAAAGGGCTGCCGGGGATGATTGCCGATTCGCTGCCTGATGACTTTGGCAACGCCGTATTAAATGCCTGGGTGGCAAATCAGGGGAAATCTCCAACGGAAATCTCACCACTGCAACGCCTGCAGTATACCGGTAGCCGGGGCATGGGAGCTCTGGAGTATTATCCTGCGACCCGCCTGCGCCGGCTGAACGCCTCGCAGCAGTTGGAAATCGAATCACTGGTCGCTATTGCCCAGGAAATCCTTGATACCCGCGGTGATTTCAAAGTGAAGTTGGGCAAGTCTGGCCAGGAGGATCGGGAAGCTATGATGGAGCTACTTTCTGTCGGCATGAGTGCGGGCGGCGCCAGACCCAAAGCCGTACTGGCATTTAACAACGACTTCACTCAGGTGCGCTCGGGACAAACCACCATTCCTGAAAAATACACACATTATCTGATGAAATTTGATGGCGTGAACGAACATAGTCGGGATCAGGAGACGTTTGGCGATCCATTAGGCTTTGGTGCGATGGAATATGTCTACCATTTAATGGCAACACGATGCGGCATTGATATGATGCCATGCAGATTGCTGGAGGAAGGCAATCGGCGACACTTCCTTACTCAGCGCTTCGACCGTGTTGGCAATCAGAAAGTCCATGTTCAGACGCTAAATGGTATCGCCCATGTCGATTATAAAAAGCCGGGCTCCTTCTCGTATGCCGAGCTGTTTGAAACCGCCAGGCAATTGCGATTACCGGCCAGTGATGCCATGCAATTGCTACAACGCATGGTATTTAATATTGTCGCGCGCAACCATGATGATCATGCCAAAAACTTTGCCTTCATGCTGAACAAAAACACATGGACGCTAGCGCCAGCTTATGACCTGGCCTACAGTTACAAGCCCGGAAGCAAGTGGGTTAACAGCCACTGGATGTCATTAAATGGTAAGCGTGATGATTTTACCCGGGAAGACATTTACAGCCTTGAGAAATTAAGTCCGATGTTCCGCAGGAAGAAACTCGATGAGGTCATCGATAACACCATCGAACATGTCTCACAGTGGAACAGTCTGGCAAAAGCGTGGCAGGTACCAGACTCGCTGCGCGAAGAGATTGCGGCAAATCTAAGGTTACATTTGTAGCGTTTCGGGCCGGCTACCTTGACGTTACGCCGGTAGCCAGCCGCCCTTACCGGCTATTTCATCAGCGTCCGAAGCCGTCCTCTATATTCCGGCGTTTTACCTCATTGACAAGCTCAGGAAAGAAAACACCAAACCGCTCCCTTAGCTCTTTATCATGATGGCTAATCTCCTGCGTTATTCGTGCAAACTGATTTGGAAACCTGACCCGACGAGCAAGGTTCTCTATGGCCTTCAACGTACCATCATGTGACGCATAATGCCCAAACCAGTCACGCTCTATAACCGACGTCACGACACGGTGCATCGGCGCTGGCATGGCCTGTAATCGCGAAGACAGACGGCGGTAACACTGTGCTTTAAAGCTGTCAAAATCCTCGCTGTGATAAAGCTCCCATTCGCTTATAAGGTAATGATCAAACAGTACATCCAGTGCAACCCCGGAGAACCGGCGGGTGTGACGTGAAAACAGGGCCCTGGCACTTTTCACCTGCGGATGATTATCGGTAAACCTGTCCACCAGAAGGTGATTTTGAACACCGGCCTGCACGGCTTGCGGATAGCGATGAGTGTCTGCCCCTTTACGAAAATCACCCAGTAAATTCCCCATAAAAGAATCACTGGTAGGCTGCGCAAGATAAAGGTGAGCAAAATAGTTCATGCGCCCATTATGCACCAGCCCGATAAGGGTGGAAACCCACCCTACTTCGTGGCGGAACCGGCGAACGTGATCAAGCTGTAGTCAGACAGGGCTGATATAAAGGCGTTGAACTGGGCAAATTCCTCCGCAGTCAGCTTTCTTGCGGGGATCTGAAGCCTGCTTATGACTTTCAGGACTTCCTGACCGTCTCGCGGTTGCTGATGCGAGACGTCGCGGGACAGTGTTCCATAAAGGTGCTCGAAATCGAGTGCAACAGGCTTACGGCTGATGTGCCAGGATTTTGGAAATGTCATTGTGTAAGTTGACGTTATTTTCGCCCCGGGGAAATACACATCATACCGGGTATTTTCAATTCGTGAGGTTTCCAGTTCATGTTGGACCCACGCATCTGACTCTTCCAGTAAAAACCCGTCCGTGGCCGAGAAATAAGGCGAGAACGTGGTTTTAGACTGGCTTCGCATTTCCGCAGTCAGTTCATCAACACCATGAAATGAAAATACCGGTTCAGCGCCGTCAGCGACAATACTCTCGTACAATTCTGAGGCCCATTTCTGGCGATCATCCTCTCCGAGCCCGGAAAGCTTGCTGCGGATCTGTCCCTCGTAGGCATTCAGGTACGTTACCGTTTGCACTTCTGTCTGGCCACCATCCGGAGTGAAAGCAATATCGGAAGATGCCTCCAGTCTCCAGCGATATTGATCCGCCGGAATAACGCTCAGCGATGGCTCACCATTAAGCGGCAATGCCACCCGGTTCTGGATCCAGTCTGAAATATCCGTCCATGGGGTATAAGCATCTGTTGGATCAAGACAACGCATTTCATCATTCTCGAAGCACACCACCACATGATCGAAGGTTGAAACAGACGGAAGTAACACCTTATTGGGCTCACGTCGCTCCGTCGCCACCAACACCGGGTTTGCGTCAACCCCAATTTCCCGTAGTAGTGCCAGCAACAGGACTGACTTATCCTTGCAATCGCCATAACGGTTGGCGATGGTGCTGTCTACATGATGCGGGACAATGGCGTGCCCGGCTTCTGACATAGAGACGTAACGCACATCACGGGCTACAAACTCATATAATGCGGCAATTTTTTCTTCTTTTGTCTCCGCGCCTTCCGTCAGCGTTAGTGCCAGTGAAGCAACTTGTGTACTGTTGTTCATTGCGTCATTAAACCCGGATAGCACTATATCCTGCACGGCTTCCCAACTGTCTAACGTAGTGATCGCTATCTGCCCAAGCTCATCGCTCCAGCTAACTTCCTCATCCTGCTCGGCTGGCGGAATGTTTTCACCGGTACACCGAAATGTATTGCCCGTCTGCTCGCAGGTAACCTGTTCGCTGTTGCTTGCTCCGAGCAAAGGTCTGGCATCTGTCCATGATGCTTCAAACTCATAGTTGAGTGTATTGGCGTGCAATTGTGGTCGGTGCAATGCAGACCAGTAACCCTCCGCTGTCAGCGGATGTACAATCTGATACTGAATTACCGTCGCACCGCCAGCCTGAAGGCCGGGATAAGAAATTATCTTTTGTCGGGTATCGGTAAACGTATTGTAGGAATCAGACTCAACCTCTTTCACGTTCTCTGCGCTCACCTCCCGTACCTTGCCCTCTGGCGAGATAGTGCCGGCAAAGAGGATCTGAAAAGACTCTTGATCAGGACGGTAATACACAGACTCGTATCCGGAGTCCTGAACTGTGGATTTCGTTGGGTAGAACCAGATTGTGGTTACGGTAGTTGTCGCTTTATCCTGCGCCAGCGTAATGCTGATCCGCTTTTCCAGCGCAGTTAACACATCGGTTTGCTTGTCGATCTGTGAGAGCGCATTTTTTGCCTGCTCGACTATCGGTGTCGTTTGGGCGAAAACAGGGAATATTGTGACCAACAACAACAGACCCAGCCAGCGGTTAATACATTTACTCATCGAAGCCAAATCCTTTTGCATCTTTAATAAAATCGTCTTTGTACTTATCCATTATTCCGGGACTGGCTTCAAAATAGCCTACTAACTCAATTATTTGATTGTTATCGCCTTCCAGCTGACTGGCGAGGTAGATAACACGGTTATCTTTTGACGCAGATTCGCACAACGTCCAGGTATATACCCGTGTGGAGTTCTCAATAAACGTGCGCGTAAAATCACACTCAGGTGAAGTCATACTGCTGACAAATCCGTCATACCGGTTATTGCTGAGGTTTTGCATCGACTCTTCATCGTTATAAATAAACACGGCATACCACATATCAGGTAACGGCCCTACCAGCTCAAAGACTGCGGTGCCGTCGGTAACCGTACCGATTTCTACTTTTTTCCACCCAGTCTGACTTAGCGGAAGAAAGTAAGGCTGCCCTGGTTGTTTTACTGACGTGTGAGCAGCGTACTCTTCTGTCATGGCCAGTTTAATCTCTTCATGCAAAAGAATACCGAAAACAGCTGTCAGAAGCGGTGTAAACAGTAACACCGCTATCCATTCCGGGACATTATACCCGGCCGAGCGAGGCATCACCGGTTTCTGACTGGCGCGTCGACGAAGGCGGTTCATTCTGATATGCAAGGGAATAAACCAAACCACCAGCACTAAAAAGAGCCCCAATTGCGTCAGCGCTTCCAGGGTGACGACCGTTGCCAGGTTTGAGGCTACGGTTAAGCCGAAAAATCCTGCCATCCACAAGTAATCAAAGATCGCGGGCCAGCGCGGACAATCCAGCTGCTTCTGGGCATCGCGCAAAGCGGTGAAAAAGCGTGGAAATGCAAATGGTTGCAAAATCGCGAAAAAGGGAACAAATATCCACAACACAGGCGTAGACGGCTGGCCGGCGATCCGACGACAGTCCCGGGCTGCCAGATAAAACCACACTCCAAGATACAAACCGGCCGTGGCAAAAACCAGTAGTGCTTCAAGCAAAAAATGACGTGTAGGTGCAGTTACCGGAGTCGCGTCGGAGCTCTGCATACTTCAATTCCTTCTGTCGTGATCTCAGGCGAGCCGAATGGATACCCGTTCGTATCGTGTAAGTGTTTATTATTCGTTGAGTTCATACTGCAAATTCACCGCAGCAGGTTTGTTTTATATCAGAATTAATCCGTTATACCAATGACGGGCGTGCGCCGAGCGGCACTGATTTATGATTCACCCGTACCCATCGACATTCCTGCGAGTCTGAGTTCGTTTACAAACTGCGGTGAATTTTCCGCACACACCAATTATCACTTGAACCCCCAGCCAGGATCCGTACTATGACGACGCGTTTACTTTGCCCGTTGTTCAGGACACGACCATGACACATGTTCATTCAGAAATTTCAGATCTACTGACCCCTGTGAGCCAGTTTCTGCAATGCCAGACACCGAACGCATGGATTGAAGAAGCTGTGAAGCCTGAACATTTACGCATTCTGCTAACGGACCATCTGATCTGCGAATTAAAAGCCGCACAATCTGCGATGTATTTGCTGCGCCGCTATATTGCTGATGACAGTACCAGTGGACAGTTGCTGGATTGGTTGCGCCCTTATGAGGACTTCACCTATCGTCACCAGGGAAACTGGCAGGATCTGCACACGAAAAATTTATCTAAATCGTTGTTTCCGGTCACACATCTGGACGCTTTTCAGTCAAGCCTGCTGGATAAGATGGTATTGCTGATAAAAGAAGAGTTACACCACTTCTATCAGGTGCTTGAAATCATGCACGCTATGGGGATGGAGTATCGCTCTGTGACCTCAAGCCGCTACGCTAACGGCATGCTTAAACACGTCCGCACTTACGAGCCACAGAAGCTGATCGATAAGTTAATCTGTGGTGCTTATATTGAAGCTCGCTCCTGTGAGCGATTCGCCAGCCTGATCCCTTATGTCGATAACACGCTGGCTAAGTTTTATATGTCTCTGTTGCGTTCTGAAGCCCGCCATTTTGAAGATTACCTTACGCTGGCAAAAGAGATTGCCGACCATGATATTCAGGAACGCGTTGCCCATTTTGGTGACGTAGAGAAAACACTCATTCTGTCTCCTGATAACGAATTTCGTTTTCATAGCGGACCATTGGCTGCCTGAGTCTCTTCTATATACTAAGCCACCGAAGTTCTCTCCAATTTACAAGCAGATTGTCTCGAAACCCTAAGTAGCCCTGCACTGTATCTTCACGCAGAATCAAGGGCTTATCACAACTGATCATATTTTCACCATTAATTGTTGACGAAATCACCAGCTTAAGACAGACTGATGTAAAAGAGTTGTTAATAAACTGTAATTAACAACATATCGCGCAACATCAGCTACGGTAAAATCTATGATCCTGAATCACCTTGTGGGCATCTATACCCATCCAAAAGAAGAGTGGCAAAGCATTGATCGTAAACACGAAAATTACTTTTATGCTCTTAGTCATATCGCAGTAATTGCGCTTATCCCGGCAATTATCGCTTACTATTCAGCAGCGTACCTTGGGTGGAGTATTGGTGCGGGCGACTTGATCAAACTTACTCCCCAAAGTGCTCTCGGAATGGCTTTCGGTATGTATTTTGGTTTGGTGGCAGGCGTTATCGGACTGGCTGTGCTTATTCATCAGTTGGCGAATGCATTTGATGCGCAACCAACCTACACACAATCTCTGGAACTTGCTGCCTACACCGCCACACCATTGTTTATGGCGGGGTTTGCCGGGCTCTATCCCGAACTCTGGTTCGTCATGACAGCCATTCTTGCGGGTGTAAGCTATTCGGTTTATCTGCTCTATTCCGGTGTACCTATTCTGATGCATATCCCGGAAGAAAAAGGGTTTATCTACGCAAGCTCAGTGGTCACCTGTGGTCTTGTGTTGATGGTGATCCTGATGGCGTCATCGGTAATTTTGTGGAGTATGGGCTTCGGTCCGGTGTATGTCCACTAAGGTATGCACGTCACTGCATGCCGACCCTGACTGTTAAAGCAGTCCTTGATACCAATCACCTATCATTGTCGGTTGGTATTACTCACCAAAAGTAAAAAAGCCGCAAATTGCGGCTTTTTTTTCGTCTTTACACAGTGACAACCATCAATCAGTCGTCATTGTTGTCCATATTGTGTAAATCCAGGTTAGTCAGTTCAGCCTGAACTACCGGCGCCTTGCGGGACTGTTCGCCACGGGCCATATCAATTTTTTCCAGATAACTTTGGTCAACGTCACCGGTGATGTAATTGCCATCAAAAACCGAGGTTTCAAAACGCGGGATCTCCGGGTTTTCTTCTTTCACGGCATCTACTAGGTCGCTGATGTCCTGGAATATCAGTCCATCGGCCTGAATCAAATCAGAGATCTGGTCAATTTCACGGCCGTAGGCAATCAGTTCGTTGGCTGATGGCATATCAATACCATACACGTTCGGGAAACGAATTTCCGGAGCTGCGGAGGCAAAGTATACCTTCTTCGCACCCGACTCCCGTGCCATTTCGATAATCTGTCCTGATGTTGTTCCACGAACAATAGAGTCGTCGACTAATAGTACGTTTTTGCCTTTGAACTCCGAAGAAATCGCATTTAGCTTACGACGTACAGATTTTTTCCGCATCGTCTGACCAGGCATGATGAAGGTACGGCCAATGTAACGGTTCTTCACAAACCCCTGGCGATACGGAAGCTCCAGCGTGTTAGCTATTTGCAACGCTACATCCATTGAGGTTTCCGGGATGGGGATCACCACATCAATGTCAAGATCAGCCCATTCGCGGGCGATTTTTTCACCCAGCTTACGGCCCATGTTTACGCGAGACGCATATACCGAGATACCGTCAATAAACGTATCCGGACGGGCAAAATAAACAAATTCGAAAATACACGGCGACGTCATTGGATTTTCCGCGCACTGCTGTGTGTGGAGTTCGCCTGCTTCTGTAATATATACTGCTTCACCAGGAGCAACGTCGCGAATAAACGTAAAGCCAACCGCGTCAAGCGCCACACTTTCAGACGCTACCATCCACTCTTCACCAAGTTCTGTGACACGCTTACCCAGCGCCAGAGGACGAATGCCGTTAGGGTCACGAAATGCCAGTACACCTTGTCCAATAATGGCTGCAACCACAGCGTAAGCGCCACGGATTTTCTTGTGCACCTTGGTAACGACTTTAAAGATGTCACCGGCACTAACTGTTAGCTCAGTGCATTGCTGAAGTTCGTGAGCCAGAATATTTAGCAGCAGTTCTGAATCAGAGGTCGTGTTGATGTGGCGACGGGCAATACGGAAAACCTCTTCCTGCAACTCATGGGCGTTAGTTAAGTTGCCGTTGTGTGCAAAAGCGATACCGAACGGAGAGTTCACATAAAACGGCTGCGCTTCCGCTGAGCTGGAGGTACCTGCTGTCGGATAGCGAACATGGCCGATGCCCATATTCCCGGTCAGACGCTTCATGTGACGCGTGTGGAAAACATCACGCACCAGGCCATTAGCCTTTCGCAGGTTAAACATGTTCCGGTCTATGGTCATTATACCGGCAGCATCCTGGCCACGGTGCTGAAGCACGGTGAGGCCGTCATACAACGACTGCGCTACCGGGGTTTTACCAACTATTCCGACAATACCACACATCTGAGTTACCTATTTCAAGCGGGTTTTAAGAAACTTGAGCCGTCTTTCACAAATGCAAAAAACCATTCAATAATGATAGCGAACTCAGGTATCAATACCGAATTTTGCCACCATTGAGACGACGCTGAGGGCGTAAAGGTGTCCATAAAAAACAACAATGCACTAACAATCAATGCGCCGCGCAACGCGCCAAAAACAGCACCAAGAGCGCGATCTGTGCCAGATAATCCGGTAGCCTGAACTAACTGCCCGAACGCATAGTTCAGCATGGCTCCCATGATCAACGTCGCGATGAACAACACCGCAATAGCGGCACCATTACGTAATAATTCGTCTTCAATCCGTGTGAAGTATACTGCCAGGTCGGCATAAAACTGACTTGCAATGAAAAGTGCGCCAAACCAGACGACTAAAGAAATGGCTTCTTTAACAAAGCCTCTAATCAGGCTAATTAAGGTAGATACCGCGATGATACCCAGAATGGAAAAGTCTACCCAGTTCATTGTCTCATAATCAGCTCGTTGTGCCCGAAATATTACCTTCGGGATGCCCATGGCGAGATGGCGCGCATTCTATCAGAAGGATGAATGATTACCAATCAGTATTCCAATTTCCAGTGCTGAGATTTGTAACGGAGTATCATCGGCTGTGCAGACCCAGAGCGCAGAGACTGTTTGTGCGAATATTTCAGAATGGGCCGCTGTCATGAGGATCGTCCGACGAGTTGCATTCCTGCACTGAGGCAGACGCCTCCATAATTTCAGCGTTTAATCAGCATTGAAGGTGGTAACCTTTCCTTTAAGGCCGGTCACTTCTTTGAGATGAGGCAACGCCGACTCCAACTTTGCGCGATCTAAATCCGGGCCCACAAACACTTTGGTAAGCGGTCCCGAGCGGGTTTGAATGGGTCGGCTAAATGCGCGATAACCTGCATTCTCCAGTTTAGTAAGCAGTTGTTTAACGTTTTTCTGATGGCGGAAGCTACCGAGCTGCACCACCCAACCTGCATCTTCTTCTGCAACCTGCGGTTCATTCACCACCGTCTGCCGGGCAAGTTCATCTTCCTCCACTGCGACCGGCGCAGAGTCCTGGGCTTCAGGCTCGGATGATGTGGGTTCGTCATCTATGGCAGGCTCTTCAACAATTTCCATCGGGCGTTGTGCCGCGTTAGCCACGCGCTCTGCGGGGAAAGGCTCAGGATTTACTATCGGCTTTTTAGCAGGCGCTGCCGGAACACTGACAAAGGCTTCTTCCTGGCTTTCTTTTTTCCCATCAAGAAAATCTGGAAGGAAAATTACAGCCAAAGCGACAATGATGATGGTTCCTACCAGCCGGTTCTTTAGTGCCGACGTCACGTTAAGCTCCTGTCTATACTACGGGTAAGTATGCAACGCTAATACATCTGCTACGGTAAGGAAAGAGCCAAATACAAAAATCATGTCAGATTGCGCGCAATTCGAACGGGCGAAGGCATAAGCGTCTTCCACACTGGCAAAAGTCTGGCTGTTTTTTTGCAGTTTTACCGGCAGTCCGGATTGCAGCGCCTCAGCAGATAACCCTCTGGGACCAGACGTCGCCGCCAGTAACCAGGTAGCATCCAGTGACTCAAAAGGTGCCAGTGTCTCCACAATGGATTTATCTTTTAACATACCAGCCACAATGTACAGATTGTCATACTGATACTCAGACAACCAGGTCATCATCTGACGTGTTGCCTGCGGATTGTGACCCACATCCACCACAACTCTGGGTGCACTGTCAAGTTGCTGACGGCGCCCTGCCATTTCAGTATTTGCAATTACCCGGGCTGCTTCTTTTGCATCAGGCAACCAGCCCAGTTGATGTAATGTTGCAAGCGCGGTTGCGGCGTTTTGCAGCGGAATAACGGGCTTAGGAAGCGCCTTCAGACTTACCTCACCGCAGTGCCAATCCCACCCGTCCTGGTGTTCAGTAACAGTGAAATCCCGCTCTGCCCATAATGCCTTTGCCTGAAAACGCGTTACTTCTTCGTGCAAGGTTGAAGGCGGCTGCCTGTCACCGATCACCGCCTTTATCCCGGGACGCATGATCCCGGCCTTCTCTACCGCAATTTTTTCTCTGGTGTCGCCCAGCCAATCCTGGTGGTCTAAATCAATCGTGGTGATCACAGCAATATCAGGATCGACGATATTGGTCGCATCCAGTCGACCACCCAGACCGACTTCAAGGATCACAATGTCTGCCTGCCACTCCATCATCATTTTCATGGCCGCCAGTGTGCCAAATTCAAAGTATGTCAGCGTGGTATCGCCTCTGGCCGCTTCCACACAAGTGAACGCCTCGCAAAACGCAGCTTCTGTTGGCAGCTCACCATTGTAACGAACGCGTTCGCGATAGGTTAGCAAGTGCGGGGAACTGTATACCGCAACGCTTTTACCCTGCGCTATTGCGGCCTGTTCGAGAAATTTACAGGTTGTGCCTTTGCCGTTAGTTCCGGCAACGGTAATGACGGTACGATCGGTAAACGTGAGCCCGAGTGTGGCGGCGACAGTCTCGACCCGTTCAAGTCCCATATCAATGGCAGAGGGGTGAATGGATTCTAAATAGGTAAGCCACTGCGCAAGAGAACGATCTGCAGGCGCTGGCATGGTGCTTTGATGCGTATTCACTGTAAAAGCTGTTTATCGTTTTGGGATTTCATAATGTGGGAAGATATACCGGGTTTGCTACTTAGTGCAAATGACGATAGCAGGATGAAGTGACGCTATCGATAATCAGGACTGAGCAACTCAGACCATACGCTCCCGAACGGGAGCGTATGGCAGCGAAAACGTTCGTAACGATTGTTCAGACAACAATCAGCAAACTGAGCGACATTCCGGCGTTGCCAGAAATTCCCGCCCTTCCTATACCGGCTAACATCAGTATCCGGGGTTTAGTTTGGCCGATGCAGCTTCAGTAGCACACCGTGCAATTTGTCCCGCATCTGACGACGGTCGACAATCATATCAATAGCGCCCTTGTCCAACAGAAACTCACTACGCTGGAAACCTTCCGGCAGCGTCTCACGCACAGTTTGCTCTATCACACGCGGGCCGGCAAAGCCGATCAGCGCCTTTGGTTCAGCTACGTTGATATCACCAAGCATCGCCAGACTTGCCGATACACCGCCCATTGTCGGGTCGGTTAATACGGAAATATAAGGCAAACCTTTTTTGCTTAGTTTCGCCAGTGCAGCTGAGGTTTTCGCCATTTGCATCAGCGACATCAGTGCTTCCTGCATACGGGCACCACCACTGGCAGAAAAACAAATAAGCGGCATGTTGTGTTCAAGACAGGCTTCGACGGCTTTCACAAAGCGCGCACCAACCACAGAAGCCATCGAACCGCCCATAAAGGCAAACTCAAAGCTCGCGACGACTACGGGCATCCCTTTCAACTTGCCCTGCATAACAATCAGCGCGTCTTTTTCATTAGTGCTTTTTTGCGCCGCAGAAATACGATCTTTATACCGCTTTGAATCTTTAAATTTCAGTATGTCCTGAGGTTCGAGATCGGCACCAATTTCTTTGCGGTCTTTCTCATCAAGAAATGCATCAATACGCTTGCGGGCATTAATGCGCATGTGGTGGTCACACTTAGGACAGACCTCTAATTGCTTTTCCAGGTCGGTTTTATACAAGACCGCCTGGCAAGATGAACATTTGGTCCAGATACCTTCCGGTACGTTCCCTTTGGTAGAAGTCTGGGTACGTGGGAGGATTTTTTGAATCCAGCTCATGAAAAACGAATCCTTTTAACTGTGTCACTGCCTGCCGTGCTTAGTCTGTATTGTTCGTGCGCGGTGCATAGTGAATCTTAACGCATGTGATAGCGCGGTATTAGACCACATTCCATCTAAATGGAAAAAACAAAACTGGTCTAAGAAGTTATACCTGAGCATAATACGGCTGCGCCGGAATTGCGAGTGAATGTCTGCTAACCTTGCGTATTTCCGGCCTTTTTGCGAAGCAGGCCACGCTTGTCTACAGTAAAAAGCGGCTATTGGGTATTGTCAGGCCCGATGTTTCGGGGGATAACGCATCAATGCGCTACTGCCGGGCTCATCAGAAAACAAGCAAATTATCACCTTACCATTGCCTGAGCGACTATAGACTTATTCGCACCTTTCTTAATTTTCCGGCAGAAACAAGGGGCCTAATGGCGCACGGGGAAGTGCAAAGTGCTCAGGGTATGTTACATCAACCAGATACAGTCCGTTTGGCTTGGCCGTAGCGGCAGCCGCCGTTCTGTCTTTTAGTGGCAACAATTGCGCAATCCAGTCTGCGGGCTTCTCACCAGCACCAATTTCAATTAGCGAGCCGGTGATATTTCGCACCATATGATGTAAAAATGCATTGGCCCGGATATCAAGTATGACGTACTGGCCCTGACGGGAAACCGAAACATGCGTGACGTTACGAAATGGCGTTTTCGACTGACAAAGCGCGGCTCTGAATGATGTGAAGTCTTGCTCGCCAAGCAATGCCTGCGCAGCGTCATGCATTTTCGCAGCATCCAACTCACGATAAACATGTGTTACACCGCCATGCAAAATTGCCGGTCGCAATCTGGCATTGTAAATGACATAGCGATAGCGCCGGTGAGTAGCAGAAAAACGGGCATGGAAATCGTCATCAACCGGCTTGCACCAGGTAACAGCAATAGAATCAGGAAGATTCGCGTTTACCCCCATTGTCCAGGCACGCTCCGGACGAGAGGCATCACAATCAAAATGCACAACCTGGCCGGTGGCATGCACACCGGCATCGGTGCGTCCTGCGCATTGCACATTAATGGTGGTGTTGGCGACAACAGAGAGCGCTTTTTCCAGATATTCCTGTACGCTGGGCACTTCCCGCTGGCGTTGCCAGCCAAAATGCGCAGCTCCATCGTACTCAATACCTAAGGCGATACGCGCCATTGCCCTACTCCCGTTCAGAAAAATCGGCTAAGTGTAGTCACACCGCTTTCCAAGTGCAACCGTCTGAGGAAGTGACTTCTACGATGACCAGTCAGAAACTATCCCGAAGCTCACCGGAAAAAAACAGCGGCCTGCGCGAATAAAAGAAATAAGACAACACGCCTCTGTATCAGGCAGGAGACGTGCTGAGAGTATTGAGTTACGAATTGTAGCAGTGAGTCGCACCAGTAAAGCGCGCCAGCCAAATTATCCGCTGATAGATTTTAACAGCGTTGCCGCCTCTTCCTGCTGATCAGAACTTCCCTTTTCGACCACTTCTTCCAACAGCTCTTTTGCGGCATCCATATCATCCATCTCCATATAAACGCGAGCTAAGTCCAGATTGGCGCTTTGACCGGCATCTTTATCAATGTCGATAGCCTCATCGCTATCACCGATACCGGTGAAGTCCGCCAGGCTAACATCCAGATCCAAAGGCATTTCATCAAGGTCACTGGCTTCTTCGTCATCAGACTCATCCATCAACGATTCAATGTCCAGATAATCTTCAGTGTCCTCATCTTTCTCACCTGAGCCTGTATCTTGATCTGCCAGAGTGGCCGCGTTTTCATCACTTTCACTTAACAGCGCATCCAGATCCAGATCAGGATTGTCCAGCTCAAACGCCTTTTGCGCATCATCCTTCTTATCGGCTTCGATGGAATCGAGCAATTCATCGAACTCAGTGCTCTCCAGATCATCAAGAATTTCATCATCGTCACTCTCTTTGGAGCCGCTGAGCCAGTCGTCAAGGCCGGGAACATCCTCAAGCTCATTGATATCATTTTCAGTCTCTGATGTCCGCTCAACACCATCTTCCTCTTGCTCCAGTTCAAAGGAGTCGACGTCATCGTAGGCGTCATCCAGAAGGCTGTCATCAAAGTCGTCAACATCGGTATCAGACTCAGGTTCAGATATCACGTCCTCGCCTGGAGACGTTTCGCTGAACGCAGGAATATCATCCATCATCTGCTTGTCGAAGGCATCCAGTGCCTCTTCAAGTGGATCTGTCGACGCTACTTCATCAGAGTCCTCTGGCAGTTCCGGAATTTCGCTGTCGTTGTCTTCTTCTTCCAACGAAGTTTCATCACTTGCGGCATCTGTGTCTTCATCTTCAACCGGAAGAGTAACGTCATCGCTCTCTGGCAGTGTCTCATCAGCGTCAACGGCATCAGCTTCATCTGAAGCCAGCGGGTCGGTATCGACATCGATATCATCGACGTTATCCGTCACTGATTCGGTTTCATCATTGTCCGGTTCTTCTGATGCTGATTCAGCTAAGTCAGAATCTGGTTCTTCTAACTCTGTCGAATCATCTGCTTGCGAGGAATCATCAGACTCTGCCGTGATATCCTCATCATCGATTTCCGGCAGTGTTTCTGTCGCAGCTTGTTCATCGTCTGATGCTTGCAATTCTGCTGTCGACGTGTCGTCGGTCTCATCTGCGTCAACAACCTGCTCTGACCCGTCGGGTTCTTCGACGCTGTTTTGGCCAAGCTGCTCATCAATGTCATCTGCGATGGCATCAATATCAAGACCATCGCTGTCTTCATCGGCTACTGAGTCATTTTCGTCTGTACTCAGCTCGCCTGCTTCGAAGGCAGGCTGCTCTTCTTCTGCCTGTTCATCGTCAAGCTGTTCACTCTCGATCTGCAAATCGTCGATCTGGGCGTTTTCGTCCTGCTCATCTTCATCCTGGTCGGCTTCAAGTTCCGCAAGCAGCTCGTCTGTTAACGGGTCGTCAATCTCGTCATCAGATACCGTGTCATCAGCAGTGTCACTTTCATTCTCGTATTCAGCTTTTTCAACGTGCTCGTCAGCATCAGCGTCATCTTCTGTACCGGTTTCAAGCTCTGACAACAACTCATCGGATAGCGCATCGAGCTCACTACTGCTGTCTTCCTGCTCAAGCTCGGCCAGAAGTTCATCGCCTAACGGATCATCAATATCTTCTGAGATATCAAAACTGTCTTCGACATCTACGCTATCAGACTCATCACCTGCAGACAGGCTGTCTATGACATCCAACTGCACGTTATCTGGCTGCGCTTCATCTTCCGCCTGCAATTCAGAAATAAGTTCATCGGAAAGCGGATCGTTAAATTCATCCGCGTTCTCCATATCTGCAAAGTCGATTTCTTCAAGGTCATCAGTGATGCTGTCAAGATCCTGAATGGCTTGCGGTGACGGTTTTGACGGTGCAAGCGTATCGTCATCTTCATCCGTACCTTCCGGCTCATCCTCATCTTCTTCCAGCAGACCGCCCATCATCTCAAGCTGCTCAATTTCACCGATAATGTTATCGGTCAGACGATCAAGCTGCTGATTCTGGTCGTGGATTTCTTTGTCCAGCTTCTCCAGCATCTCTTCGTTGACAGTGTCATCATCCATCCCCAGCGTAGCCGCAAGCGACTCTTCTTCGGGATCTTCTTCCAGCAACTCATCAATACTGATTTCTGGCTTTTCTTCTTCATCTTCAATCGGCGCTACCGGAATAGCTGAAAGATTCTCGTCATCTGCGACATCTTCAGCTTCACTATCCTGCGGTTCATCAGAGGTTGAATTGTCGGTAACGCTGACTTCAAACTCGTCTTCTTCATCGACTTCCTCAACCTGACCGGCTGAAGCGAGAAGATCATCGATATCATCTTCAGAAACATCCTCTGAAGGCAGATCCTCGTCAAGGTCGGAATCAAGATCAGCATCATCCTCAGACGCCAGATCTATGCCGCTTAGCTCATCAATTTCCAGATCGCTCTCGGCATCACTATCGGTAAGATCTTCCTCGTCAAACAGGCTGTCCAGATCATCCTGGTCAAGGGCGTCCGCGCCCTCTTCAAAGCTGTCGTCATCTTCGTCGCTGTCCGGCACCAGCATGTCATCGTCCAGATCTGCAAAGTTCTCCAACTCATCATCCAGCGCTTCTTCCAGTTCGTTGGACAGCACATCGTCAAGCAAGTCATCATCGTTAAACAGTTCATCGTCAGACAATTCAGCACTGTCATCCAGGTCATCGGAAATAACGCTGGCCAGATCATCCAAATCGTCTGTCGGTGCGGGAGCAACTTCTTTAACCGGTTCCGGCGCTGCAGCTACAGGCGCCGGCGCGTCTTTATTTCTGCCTAGCAACCAGGCAACCAGCCCGCCTACCAGTAGCAATGTAATTACCCCAGAGCCAATAATCATGGCCATTGGCGAGGTGAGCATGTTGGTAAGAGAACTTTCTTTCTCAGCCAGGCGCTGTCGCTTCTCTTCTTCCATCATCGCCAGCAGTTGTTGCTGTAGTGCTACCTGATTGTCAATCTGAGACTTAACATCACCTTCTAACTGCGCACGTAAATTCTGAAGGTCGTCATTTACCCGCTCTATCCGTTCGTAAAGCTTGTTATTATTGTCCAACAATGTCTGCACATTGGTGATCGATTCGGCAAATTGTTGCCGCAGCTCATCGAACTGCTGGGACTGCTGTGAGTCCAGCTGATTAATTTGCTGCTCAATGGCAGATTTTGTCTGAGTAAGGTCTTCCTGGCTGGCCAGAGGGACCGGGGGCTTGATATTCTTTGACGGGTCGGGGTTTTCTAAAGCCTGCGCAAAGTTTTTTTCATCCTGCTCAGCGCGCGTGCGGGCACGCTCCGGATCAATTCGCGATATGTATTGCTCTGAGGGGAGTTGCAGGGTTGCACCGTCAACCAGCAAATTGAGATTGCCTTCTTCAAAGGCATCAGGGTTCAGCTCATAAATCGCTATCATTACCTGATAAATAGACAGGTCTTTATTTTGACGATAGCGCTCTGCGATACGCCACAATGTGTCCTTCGCGTCTATAGGACCGTAGGTGTTTCCGGAAAACTGACTGGTGGCATCTTTAGGCCCCCGAAGCTGTGTCGCTCGCTCCTGCGCATCAACTACTGTTGGGAATACTGACAACAGTGTGGTCAGTAAAAGTAAGCCCGATAAATGCAATTTCATAGCGTTCCTATATGCCCTCAAGCGCCCTGACCATCACGCATTTTTGATAGTCTGCCGCAGGTGATGTGCGAAATTTCGCGTCTGAACATCACCGTTTATTTTTATTCGCGCGAAACATCTGAAAAAGAGATGAAGCCAGATGCTGTCCACTGCCAAGCGCGATCATTGTTATTGTCAAACCGACGCTGTCGACAGCGTCAAAAAACCACCATCCTTATGATATGCAAAGATTAATCCATAAATCGTTGCCTTGCGCATTATTATCTCAAAACTATAAACCAGTTACTCTGGGCAATCTAGTTTAGCGGACCAAAAAAAGCCACAGCCTGCTTATCATAACGCGACAAGTACGACGCAGCGAAAAATAAACGACTTACAGGGAAGGTATCGGCAGAGGCGTAAAAATGTTTACGCCTCTGGTTTGAGGAGGAGGTTACTGGCTTACAGGTAATCGCGGATCAGTGTTTCAGCGATCTGTACGCTGTTGGTTGCAGCCCCTTTACGGATATTATCCGATACCACCCATAAATTGAGGCCTGTCGGATGCGTGATATCATTTCGAATGCGTCCCACATGCACTAAATCGTTGCCACTGGCATTGCCTACCTGAGTTGGAAACTGCTCACGGTCTTCATACACAGTGACGCCAGGCGCATCAGCAAGCAATTGTTTTACCTGTTCAGCATCAATCGGCTGACGTGTTTCCAGATGCACAGCTTCACCGTGACCGAAAAAGACCGGCACACGAACCGCGGTAGCATTCACCAGAATGCTATCGTCACCCATGATTTTCTGGGTTTCCCACGCCATCTTCATTTCTTCCTTGGTATAATCATTATCCATGAAAACGTCGATTTGCGGGATCGCGTTAAACGCTATCTGGCGACTGAAGGCTTCAGGTTTTACTTCCCGTGTGTTCAGCAGGTCAGCGGTTTGTCTGGCCAGCTCTTCCATCGCTGATTTACCCGCACCGGAAACCGACTGATACGTACAAACATTTATCCGCTCAATACCCACCGCATCATGAATCGGCTTCAAGGCTACCAGCATCTGAATCGTCGAACAGTTAGGGTTTGCAATAATGTTGCGGTTTCTGAAGTCTGCTAACGCGTGGGCGTTCACTTCCGGCACCACCAGCGGGATGTCGGGTTCATAACGGAAATGTGAGGTATTGTCGATAACAATGCAGCCAGCCTCAGCGGCTTTCGGCGCAAACTCAGCAGAGACGCTGCCACCGGCAGAGAAGAAGCCAAACTGGGCTTGCGACCAGTCAAACTCGTCTGCATCCAGAACCGTAATCTCTTCACCTTTGAATGTAACAGTGCCACCAGCAGAGCGTTTACTTGCCAGCGGGTACAGAGTCTTAACAGGAAAATCGCGTTTTTCCAGAATATCGATCATGGTCTGGCCGACCAGACCCGTTGCGCCAAGAACGGCTACATCAAAGGCTTGTGACATATTGCGTGAAACTCCTAATCTGAGCAGCGTGTCGGCCACGCTGCAATATCGGTTTGGGTTAGGGAAATTGTAGTGTAAATCCTAAACACTGCAGTTGATTGCGTATTCCTTCAGAAACCGCAGCGTTCAATCGCAAAGTATAGGCTGAACACTCGCGACGCACCCTGTAGGCTTTCCTGAGCGCCGCAAACTGATTGGATTCTGCCATGGCTTGGCGAAAATGCCTATCATCTTCATTAATATCATATATCGAAAAAAACAGTCGGCGCAGGTCGGCGCGTGACAACCTGTCATGTTGTGGGTTTTCCAGCGCCACGGTCAGCGGCGCGACCGGTTCAAGAAAATCACTGAGCTTAAGGCTGACCGGCTTTTCCATCAGCTCACACAGTTGCTCGTAAACCATCTGCGTACCGCGGGTTTTCCCTTCCACTGAATGGCCGGCAATATGAGGAGTAGCCAGCCAGGCAGCATCAATCATTGCCGTATCAATGCCGGGCTCCTGCCAATAGACATCGGTAACAAACCGTGGTGCATCAGGCTGCTTCAGACGACGTAACAACGCAACTTCATCGACGACTTCGCCCCGGCAGGCGTTTATCAGAAGTTGCTTCTCCGTCAGCGTTGACAGCGCAGCGGCATCAATAAGGTTAACGGTAGGATAATCGCCGCCGGTAATGAGGGGCACATGCAGCGAAATAATGTCGCAGTTAAGTACATCATCAAGCTGGCAAAAGTCACGGGGATCACCGGTATTTTCAAGTGGCGGATCGCAAAGCTTATAGGAAATTCCCAGACACGTCAGTCTTGACGCCAATGCAGTCCCGACATGCCCTGCCCCGACAATCCCAACCGTTGCCGAATTTACATCCACGTAGCCTGCATCATCGGCATGTAATATGGCACTGACGACATACTCCGCGACAGCCACGGCATTACATCCGCCTGCCGAGTCCCACTGGATCCCGGCCGCCTCCAGACAGACTTTGTCCAGATGATTGGTTCCGGCCGTTGCGGTAGTAACAAACCTGAGGTTATCGGCGTGCTGTAATAAGGCGCTGTCAACGTTAGTCGTTGATCGTACAACCAGATACTCTGTATCGGTAAGCATCTCCGGCCGCAACGACTGCCAGCTGTACAGCGTGGTGTCACCCAGTGTTTTCATGTATTCCATTCCAAAAGGAATGGTGTCTTCTACAAGTATTTTCATACGCCATAGTGTAACCGAAGCATGTCACCGTGGCGATCTCCGCATCGCGAATTCATCAGGTTACGGCAATACGTGCCGTCGTCCGAGCGGAACCCCGTTAATCAGGGAAGGTGCGAATAAGTCTATAGTCGCTCAGGCTCACAGCCAAGTGACTAATCAAGGCGGTCTTTTGCAGGCCTAACGGGTTAAGTCAAAAAAGACCAACGACGAGTAGGCGCTTGGCTGTAAGCCCCGAAGGGCGATCCCTGAAGCAAACATTTGCGGCGTTAGGCTTCTTGGCAAGGGCGACTGCCATTCCCTGCGAAACCTGCCTTACAACTGCATGCTTCAGGACTCGCTGAGTGAATATAGACTTGTTCGCATCTTCCTTAGTTATCATAGCCGGGATTGGTGCGGTCGAGCCGGCGCAAGAGTCCGGGCCAGGCCAGCGAGCCTCCTGCCTGTTTCGTCACGGTGGAAGCCTGCGCACGAATGCCTTTTAAAATCGGCTCGGGAATCGGGATGAGTTTCTGCCCGGTAGCCTGCGCTTTAATTTGAATCTCACAGGCGCGCTGCAGAATAAACATAAACAGAAAGGCATCAGGAATGTTGTCTGCGCAGGTTAAAAGCCCGTGATTGCGCAGGATCATAAATTGCGTATCTCCCAGGTCATTTACCAGCCTGACCTTCTCATCAGGATTCAGTGCTACGCCTTCGTAGTTGTGATAGGACAATGAAGCAAGTGGAAATAACGATTGTTGTGAGTAAGCTTGCAAGCCATCTTCGAGTACCGACACTGCTACCCCGTCCACTGTGTGCAGGTGCATCACGCATTTTGCATCCTCTCTGGCTTCGTGAACAGCACTGTGGATAGTGAATCCGGCAGGATTGATGTCGTAGTCAGATTCCATCACTTTCTCACCGTTCAGGTCGACTTTCACCAGGCTTGAGGCTGTAACCTCGTCAAACATCATGCCGTAGGGGTTGATGAGAAAATGGTGTTCCGGGCCGGGAACTCTGGCAGAGATATGGGTAAAAACCAGATCGTCCCAACCATACATGGCGACGGCGCGATAACAGGCAGCTAAATCTACCCGTGTTTGCCATTCCGCGTCTGAAACCTGAGATTGAACTGAAGAGGTCATCATTTACTCCTTTGTTGGAAGTACACTGCTTGTTGAGATAATGCGATACCTGAGCTGCGCAGAAGCAATGACGTCAATAAGCCAGCTTCTTTGCCGCTACCATAACCCTACAATACGTGCAAAACATAAAGTAAACTGTCGTAAAAACGACAATGTAATAAATATGTTAACCACAGAACAAGTCCGCAGGCTGTCCACCAGCGCCTGGATGACTGATATCCCAAAGGAACTCAGGCGTCTGCTGTTAAACATTGCGCAGGTAAAAACGGTGATGAAAGGCCAGACAATTCATCGCGCCGGAGACAAACCCACGGGCTTTTACGGTATTGCCGAAGGCCGGGTTCGCATTTTCCAGCCTGGAAAAGAGGGCAATGAGTTGTTGCTGGCACTGCTTACGCCGGGCACCTGGTTTGGTGAAATCTCGCTCTTCGACGGACTCCCCAGAACCCACGATGCCGTGGCCGAGGCCCGCACTACACTGGCGTTCATTCCCACAGCCAGCTTTCACGCCTTACTGGAGCAGCACCCGGCGCTGTATCCGCATTTTACCAGGCTACTGTGCACACGGGTCAGAAGCGCGTTTCAGTTTATTGATTCCTCTGCCACCCTCAACCTCGCGCAACAATTAGTTCGCCGTTTGCTAATGCTGACATCCGGCTATGGCCAGCATCATCCGCAGGCCGGGGTAACGGAAGTAAAAATATCGCAGGAATCGCTGGCCAGAATGATCAACAGCTCTCGCCAAACCGTAAATCAGCTGTTGCAGCAGTTACAACGTGAGGGTTTGCTTGTCGTGCGCTACGGAAAAGTAGTGATTTCTGACTGGGAGCGGTTATCGCAGTGGCTTTCGACATCCGCAGCGCACGCCAACGATTAATCACACCTGAAACCACAGAAACATTGACCGCGAACACGATAGTGACATATAGATACCTCTGAATTTAAAAAGGCGCTATCCTTGAGGTAGCCAGTAATCAATACAGTAATGGAATGACGTCGCAGCAATCACTGACAGTGAATCAAAATCTGACTATTCGCCTGCTCAGGGTATTGCGCTATAACAAGGCGCGAATAGAGCGGTCACTGACCCTGTTGCCGGAAAGTCGACGCCCACTCTTTCATGCACTGCCCTTTCTGCTGCACATTAATCACCCCGAGTTTCCTGGCTTTGTCGACGACAGCTCGGTGCCTTTCGGTCTTAACAACTTTACCTACCGCGACCAGATAAAAGAAGCGCTCAGCCTGTGCTTTCCGGCCCAGCAAGGGTTACTGGATGATGTAAAGCAACTGTGGCCACGACAACGCGCCATCGATGCCCTGGTATTGATGGGCAGTATTGGCACGATCGCACAGTCCGACAATTCAGACTTTGATTACTGGGTATGCGTTAACGGTGAGGAACTCAGTGACGACCAACTGACTGCGTTGCAGCAAAAGCTGACACTGATTGAAGAATGGGCGGAAGCTGCTCACCATCTCGAAGTGCACTTTTTCCTGTCTGATATCAACAAGGTCAGAGCCAATGACTTTGGCGTGGCTGAGGGTGAAAGCGCAGGGTCGGCGCAGGCCGTTTTACTGAAAAACGAATTTTATACCACCAATATTGTGGTGGCGGGGAAAGCCCCGTTCTGGTGGCTGGTGCCCGATGCGGTTTCAGAGCAGCAATATTATTCCTTAATGGGGCACTTAAAAGAAGGCAGTTCCCTTGAACCGGGTTGGTTTATGGATCTGGGAGCGCTCGAGCATCTTGACCCCAGCGAATTGTTTGGAGCCGCAATATGGCAGCTCGGTAAAGCCATGGATTCGCCATTTAAATCGGTACTGAAAATGGCCAAACTGGAAGTGTTTCTGGAAAATGCAGAACACGAGCAGCCATTGTGCAACCTGCTTAAAAAACGCGTCCACAATGGTGATGAAGCTCCCGGTTCAGTCGCAACTATCGATCCTTACGCGCTGATGTTCGATCAGATTATTGCGCACTACACGGCATTACAACAGCCGGAACTGGTGGAGTTGCTACAGCAGTGCCTGTATATCAAGTGTGGCACCCGGCTGAGTCAGCCGCTGGACAAAGAAAAGGTCACCTTCAAGCGGCGAATTATCGCCGGCTATGTCAAGCAATGGGGCTGGACCCGCGCTGAGCTTCGCCATCTTGATAATATTAATAACTGGTCATTTCAGGAAATGGTGCAGCTTTCACGGCGCATTCACAGTTTTCTTATTCATTGTTACCGACGAATGTCCGCAAAACTGTCGCTGGACAGCCAGTCTGTCAGTAAAGAAGATATGACGGTGTTGGGACGCAGACTGGACACCTTCTACTCCAAAAAAGAAAACAAAATTCCGTTTTTGCGCAGCGGCTTTGATGACAAAGTATATTGTCCGCAAATCACAGTGAAGAAACAACGGAAAAAAGGAGGAGGTACAGTCTGGGTGGCTTATTACGGCGATCAGTTGGGTAAACTGGGAAAAGTGCTGGATAAAACCCGGATGATGCAAACCCATAGCCCTGTTCAGTTGATGCTGTGGTGCGTATGTAACCGTATTGTTGATGACAAAACACAGATCCTGCTGGACTATGACACTGATCCGGTGACAGACTTCGATCTCAGTCAGTTTGTGAGACATGCGCTGACTCTCTTTCCGCCGGTAAAAGTCAATGCTCTGGCGCGCGATGCGCTTTTGTCTCCACAACAGATAAAAACCTGTATGGTGGTACTCAATTTCACCACCATTCGACTTAAAGCTACCGTAGAAGAAGTCACCGTGATTTATGCTACTACCTGGGGAGAAACGTTTATTGCCTCGGGTATCGAAGCACTGGACAGTCTGTGGTTTGAGCTACAGGAAGTAAGCCCTGCCCCTCCTTGCTATCTTTTCGTACCTCGCAGCAGCCATAGTCGGCGCATCGCTCACGATTTCCAGCAAGCCAATGAACAACCTTTCACCGTGCTGGACTAGTGATAATCCGTGAGGCTTAGTGATTAGCGGCGTTTCCCGTTCTTTGAGCTGACCACACTACACCACCGATTAATACATACAAAAAAGCCCCGGGATGTCGTCCTGGGGCTGTCTTTATTAACGTCGCTGCAGTCTATGTCTGTTAGCGATTGTAGCGCTGCATCACCAACGTGGCATTCGTGCCACCAAAGCCGAAGCTATTCGACATGATGGTATTTAGCGTCGCTTCACGGGTTTCGGTAACAATATCCAGACCTTCTGCCTGCTCATCTAATGTTTCAACATTGATAGAAGGGGCAATGAAGTTATTCTGCATCATTAACAGGCTGTAAATGGCTTCGTTAACGCCGGCTGCGCCCAGCGCGTGACCGGTCAGCGATTTGGTTGCGCTGATAGGCACACCGCTGTTACCAAAGACTTCACGGATAGCACCTAACTCTTTCACATCGCCAACCGGGGTAGAAGTACCGTGCGTATTGAGATAGTCGATAGGGCCGTCAATATTTTGCATTGCCATTTTCATACAGCGGATTGCGCCTTCGCCCGACGGTGCCACCATATCAAAGCCGTCAGAGGTCGCACCATAGCCAACTACCTCACCATAAATGGTCGCGCCTCTGGCAAGTGCATGTTCAAGCTCTTCAACCACAACCATACCGCCACCGCCAGAGCTGACGAAACCATCGCGAGCAGCATCGTAAGTTCGGGATGCCGCCGTTGGGTTGTCATTGTATTTGGAGGACAATGCGCCCATGGCATCAAACTGGCTGGACAACGACCAGTGTAGCTCTTCGCCACCGCCGGCGAATACCACGTCCTGCTTGCCAAGCTGGATAAGCTCAAGTGCATTACCGATACAGTGTGCACTGGTGGCACAGGCTGAAGCAATGGAGTAGTTCACGCCTTTAATTTTAAACGGCGTTGCCAGACAAGCTGAAACCGTTGATGCCATGCAGCGCGGCACCATGTAAGGGCCAACACGCTTCACGCCTTTCTCACGCAGGATGTCCGCAGACAGCACCTGGTTTTCCGACGAGGCGCCGCCAGAACCGGCGATAATACCGGTACGCTCGTTTGAGATATCACTCTCTTCAAGCCCCGAATCCGCAATCGCTTGTTGCATTGCTACATAGGCATACCCTGCCGCATCGCCCATAAAGCGCATGGCTTTGCGGTCAATGTGCTCTTTCAGGTCGATATCGATATTGCCCCAGACCTGGCTTCGCAGGCCCATTTCAGCAAATTGTTCAGAAAAAGAAATACCTGATTTACCGGCTCTCAGTGACGCTAAAACGTCCTCTTTTGTGACACCAATGCTGGACACAATGCCCAGACCAGTGATAACTGCTCTTCTCATAATTTACCCTTTGCGTTATTGCGGCCTATGGTAACCATTTTAAATACAAAAGTGGTCTGCTCTTTTACGCTTTTTCCAGACACCTGCTTACCAGCCCCACTCGTCTGCTATCTGTGACCAAAGCGGTTAACGATGACACGGCCAAGGCCGGTACCAATCAGATAGCTGACTCTGGTCACAGTAACATATCGCAGGTAATATGCCCCGCCCTAGGATCTGTTGACCCTACATTGTGTAATATCACGCCAATCCATAGAGAACCCTTATATCGACTGCAAATGCGGATATCATATTGGGTTGTCAGGCTTTGCCTGCCATTGGCGCGATACCAACATCAGGCTGCGCCACCGTTTTTCTGTGGACAGAGTGACGTTTAAGCTACACTGGCAGATATTCTGCGTTTGCAGGCAAGCCTAAGGGCCTAAGCATGGCATAGATTTGTGAATCTGCCATGACGTATTACATCGACATTTTCCTAAAACAGATTAACCAGGAACAACGTGCAGTGAAAACTCAGACAGCGAGCGTACATTTCAACGACAACGGCACGCCCGTTGCCGATAATTTTGATGACGTTTACTTTTCTAACGATAGCGGCGTGGATGAGACCCGCCATGTCTTTTTGGCCGGAAATGATCTTCCTGCTCGCTGGCACTCTCACACCCGCGATACCTTTGTTATTGCCGAAACCGGCTTTGGCACCGGCCTGAATTTTCTGGTCGCAATGCAGGCGTTTCGTGAGTTCCGACAGGCCAATCCTACGCATACCCTGACCCATCTGCATTTTTTAAGCACCGAAAAATACCCGCTCACACAAGCTGATATGCGCCAGGCGTTGTCCTGCTTTACCGATCTTGAGACAGAGGCCAGCGCCCTTTCTGATGCGTACCCGATTCCAATGCAGGGATGCCACCGTCTGCACTTTGATGATTGTAAAGTAACGCTGGACCTCTGGATGGGCGATGTGCACACGCTCCTGCCGCAGTGGCATGCACCGAAAAGTGGGCTGGTTGACGCCTGGTTCCTTGACGGCTTTGCGCCAAGTAAAAACCCCGATATGTGGACCGACGCCTTGTTTTCTCAAATGGCGCGGCTGACAACAGCACAGGGAACGTTTGGCACTTTCACAGCTGCAGGTATCGTTAAACGCGGACTGGCAGCCGCCGGGTTTGAGGTAGAGAAGCGCAAAGGCTTTGGCCGCAAACGGGACATGATTGCAGGACGTTATCCGCGAGATCACGACCACCCTTTATTATCGCCCCCACATTATCGCTACCATGCGCCCAGACTTTGTAAAGATTCACATGTCGTTGTCGTGGGTGGCGGACTGGCTGCGGCAGCCTGCGCGCTGGCGCTGGGTCGGCGCGGGATAACGACCACCATCCTGATAGCAGACAGCAGCGAAGCGACCGGGGCCTCAGGCAACCCTCAGGGAGGGTTCTATCCTCAACTGCATGCACAGCCCAGTCATGCCAGTCAGATCCAGGCGCACACATTTTTATATGCCAGTCAGATTTATCGCTGGTTGGTCAGACACTGGCCGGACATTGCCCATGATTTTTGTGGTGTACTTCAACTGGCCTTTAACGAAGAGACCGAAAAGCGACAGGCGAAACTGCTGGAAAATGGTGCCTGGCCATCACAACTGATTAGCGGGCTTACTGCCGCAGAAACCGATAACGCGGCGGGCGTTCCCCTGCACTGCGGGTCGTTATCCATTCCTGCCGGTGGCTGGCTGAGCCCGCCGGATATCGTGAAGGCCATGTTAGATATGGCAACCCGGTCACGAGGCAAGGTGCTTAGCGGACATCGTGTCACGGCAACTGCGGTAAAAGAAAACCGTGTAGAAGTGACGTGCGAAAACGGTGCGCACTTCACTGCGGATCATCTCATTATGGCAATCGGTCACGAAGCCTGTGACTCTGTATTGTTCAGTGAACTTGCACTTCGTCCGGTACGCGGACAGGTAGAAGCTATTGCAACACAGTCACCGCTGAACAATCTCAAACAGGTGCTTTGTCACAAAGGCTACATGACACCTGAACTGAACTCACGTCATGCCCTTGGCTCGACCTATGTGAAAAGCGATACCTGCACAGACGTGCGTACAGAAGAATCTGAAATCAATTTGCACACTCACCAAAAAGCGCTGGCGCAGGCAGACTGGGTACAGTCACTCAGCCATGATGGCACCGCCAGAGCGGCGATAAGACTCGGAGTGGCCGACCATCAACCGCTGGCTGGCTGCATAGGTACATTGACAGCACAGCGGGAGCAATACGGGCACTTGTCACAAGGGCGTCCGATAGCGCAGGCCGACACCGCACCGCCAGATCGCATCAGCTGTCTCACAGCACTGGGCTCTCGCGGGCTGACAACAGCCCCTTTGCTTGGGGAATTACTGATCAGTCAGTTGTGTCATGAGCCATTGCCCATGCCAGAGCCGTTGCTTAATGCGCTAAACCCGAATCGCTTTATTATCAGGGACAGTCTTAGAGGTCCGACTGGTGTGCATACCCCGCCAACGGCCTCATCGTCATAATGAATTAACGTTGGAGTGTGGGATAGTTCAGCGGGCAACGGTGGCCGCTCTGGCGGCGCACACTATTGCTGAAAGGCGGAAAGCCATTACCTGCTCAGGGCGCTGGAGCGGCCTGCTGGTTAAGGCTGGTCACCATGAAGGCGGGTATGTAAAGTGTTGCACTGGCCACGATTTGGCGGTTGTCCACAGCGATGATCCTGGCGTTGACTCTGACACCACGGGCGTCTTCAATCAGGGTACCGGTGACGATGTGATCCATTGCCACCTGCTTGGCCAAGTCTACGCCATCACGACTTAGCGCGAGATCGCCATAAGGGGTAACGTTGAGTCCGTTTGCCAGCTTAAAGTCGATGACAGACAGTCCAAAGGTTTGTAATTCAGCGATTAGGTATTCAGATAACTGATTGCCCAGAACCGTCGTCTCCTGCAGACTGCGGTTTAGACGCACAAAGCTGGCAACGCCGACCAAATCCTGATGTGTCAACCGGGTTGCGTTGTCCATCAGCGACATCGCAAGCTGTGAGGCGTAATCATTCAGGCGCTTGTGTGTCTGCGCGGGGGAGAATCCGGAGCGGATTGGGTCACGATAGCCGCGATCCGAAGACGGCGGTGTCGATGCCTGCCTTTCCGCCTGAACGGTTTCAATGTCTCTGGAGTCGGGGCGATATTCCAGGCCTGATGAGGGTGGAACCTGCACCTGTTGTCCCGGTACCGCGGCATCGTTTTCTTCAAACCAGCCCGCCCAGCCCTGTTGCGATGCGCTGCAGCCATTTAAAGCAAAAGTTGCCAGAAGGACGAGTAATGCACGAAACATCATGGCCTTACCCCCGGCTTAGCTTAACGCCATCACGCATTCCTTCACGATGATTACCATCGCTGGGGATCAGCGCATCCACGACATAAAACGGTACCAGCATTTGTGCTGTGGCCACCACCGCACGAGACTCCATTCCGAGGATGCGGGCATTTACCAATACCCCGCCCTGGTGTTTGGTCATTGTGCCGGTAAGCACATAGTCAATCGGCATTGCTTCATCCAGTTCAAGATAGTCTCGCGTCAGTACGAAGTCGCCATCAGTGGTGATGCGGATATAGTCAGTGGCTTTAAAATCGATAACCGGAATACGAAATTTATGTAACTCGTGAACAAAAGACTCGGCCATTTGCTGCCCAAGCAGGTTTGTCTCCTGCAAGTCAGAATCTAGTAGTGCGAAATTTGTCACGCCTACCGGGGTCTTTTCGGATACAAACTCCATGTTTGCAATAAGATCCTGAGTCATGTTTTTCACATAATCGCCAATGTGTTTCGTAAGGGGCCGGCCTTTATAAGCGCCCTGCACACTGGAATAAAGTGGAGGCTGGCCGATGGCACCAAAACTGTCTACGTCATCCTGCTCTGCTTTTACCGGGGCACGATCAACTGCAGTGACATCCACAACATTCATAGCGGGTTTTACCGGCTTCTTCGCGGTAGTTTGTTGCTCGCTATTCATGGCGCAACCTGATAAACACAGCATCGCTACTGATACCAGACTTACCTGTATTTTCTGTAATTTCATTCCCCGTTACCCCTTATCTGCGGTTCTGTATAGGCGACCGTGCCGATCTGTAACTTTTTCTTCTTCCCAAAACAGTTCGGCCGGAAAGAACCGCGTTGCTGCGGCGACTATATCTTTATTTCTGGCGTTAATGACTCTGGCATTCACCACTGCACCAGCCTGCTGCATAACCAGCGTACCGGTAATGTAATAATCCACGCGTTCGATGTCAGATAGCTGCTCGATATCCCGGGACAATACGCGGTCACTGTCTTCACTCATTATTATATCGTTCGATAATTTAAACTCTTGAGTGGTATAACCGCGTTTTGTCGCTTCAGTAATCATTCCCTGTTCAAGCTGATGGCCCAACATCATAAGCGGGTGCTGGTGATGGCGGTTAAACCGCATCGAATCAGCCGGCACAAAACCGGTAACAGCATAGCGCGCCTGCCGGGCTGGCCGCAGGTTTGCAAACAGTTCATTGGCCAGAACATAGGTGTGATATTCCACATTGCCCAACGGTGGTACGGGCAATGCATCAGCCTGAGCCACCTCCTGCATCACCGGCTCACTGGCGCAGCCGGTAAGCAGCAATAAAGACACAAGCCCGCCAATAAGACCGCCTGAACGCGTAAATTGATTTTTTCGTTTTTTCATAACAGGTACCCTGAGATAACGTCGCTTCCGGCCGTCGCCGGACGTTTGGAGGAGATTTCGCAAGATATGTACCACCACCGCCAATATTGACGAGAAACATCACCTGCTCTGGTGATTAGCCCCGAGCAGACAGACAAGGGCTACGACATGTTTTGAAGTTATCTCACTGCGGCGAACTTCTGCGCCGTGCCCTCGATAAGTGAGGCCGTTTGCTTTCATATCAGACGTTGCGCGGCTTTCAGCGTCATCGGCAAGCTACCGTTGTGGCAGAATTCACTCCGGCACTGCCGTCGTCGCCATGTTTACTTTTAGTAATGCCTGATGTTACGTCCATCGTATTTTACCTGCTCTGCCAGTCTTAAACACGAGTACGAGAGGGTTCCCGCTGTCCACCAGCCACAAAAAAGCGGCAAGGTCTCGCCGACCATTGCCGCTTGTTCGCAACCGGGTTTCTCGCACTGAAGTTACGACTCGTTCGCTTGATTGAGTAATCGAGCCCACAAACCTGCAACCGCATCCTGATCATCACCTTCCAACTCCTTGTTTGCGAAGGCCTGGTTCAGACTGGCTCGCATGTCATTATCAAGGCGCTCAACGGTTGCATCCGGCTCCATTTCAAGCTGACGTGCAATAACGGCAAAATGCCCCTGCAAATAACTGGCGGTAAACAGCTCATCATCGCTGCCGTGAACAACCACATTGTCCAACGCGTCTTCGATTTGATTGATAGTGTTTAAAAATGTCTCTGGCGCGGCAGCCGGTGGAAGCACAACAATTCTCCTGTTAATGATGTTGAAAAGCGGGGCACGGGCTTGCGTGCCCCGCGGGTTTAATTTTAGGGTGCAGCCGAATGTCTGCGGGGCGTCTGTGCCAGTAGTCAGGCAACGTGGCTAATAATGCTACTGCGCCGGATATAACACTTTATCCCGATACCCTGTGATAACGGTGGTAGGACCGGCCAACGCGCTGTCCAGCGCGGTATCTCCTGAATCAATGCGCAATGGACGACCATCCAGCGATTGCAGCTTTTGCTTTGTTGCCACAATCAGAAGGTTTTCCTTACCCACACGACGAACGAGCTCTGCACTGAGTTGCTGATTACCCCGTCCCAGAATATGGCCCTGCCCGCCGATAATTGTCAGTACAATTTTCACCGGCCCTTCAGCTGTCAGGCTCAGCAATTGGTCGGCAGTGACATCGCTGGCGATAAGCTCTCCATTTTTTACAACATCAACACCCAGCAGCGTGTTTTCAAGGCCCAGAGCGTCCATCACACAGCCGACGGTAGAGCCAGAGCCCATCACAAACAAGGTCTCAGGCTCATCTTCCATTAGCTCCGTGACATAAGCGGCAACGTCATCCAACACCAGCGCTTCATCCTCACGGCCACCCATTTTCACTGCCTGAACGTAGGTTAGTTCGTTGGGCACGCGCATTTCACCAAAATGGCGGGCAATGACTTTGCCATCACGAAATGCTTCTTCGTCGATGTCACGCACTTCGGCGTCCATTTCCGATACCAGCTCGCCCCGTATCATCATGGCCACCACCTCTCCGGCGGCAGTTGGCGTGACTGAATACACGCCTGAGTGGATTTTGCAGCCTGCAGGAACCCCTAATACGGATACGTCGCTACCAACACTGTCACAGATATTTCTGGCTGTGCCGTCACCGCCGGCAAACAGCAGCAAATCGATGCCATCATCGACCAGGGCCCGGGCAGCAGAAATGGTATCTTCAGGTTCGGTTTGTTTTTCCGGGGGCTGATAAATCACACTGCAGGCAAGCCCTAATGTTTCGCAAACACTTTGCCCCATTTCTCCGCCTGCGGTTTTTATTTGCAGTTGCGCGTTCATCGCAGTGATCACGCTAAGGGCGCTGGCCATTTTCTCATTGGCTCGTTGCTTCGCGCCCATCGCCAGGGCTTTTTCCCGGATCGCCTTACCGTCACTGCCTTTGAGTGCCAGCGCACCGCCTATTCCGGCGTACGGGTTTACTATAACGCCCAACCTGAAAATGGGTGTGCTCATGCAGCAGTCTCTTCTCTTAATAAGGACAAAGGCCGGGTGCCAAACGCATTATGCAGCGCATCAATAAATAACGCTGCACGATTGGGAAAACCGTTATTCATAAACGTTTGTAACTGGGCTTCTACGTTGCGGGTGAAACCTTCCCGGTCTGGCTCTGCGCCATTCAGGTTATCTGTACTCACCTGAAAACGTCGCCCGCTTGCCAGCGTGAATGCCCACTCAATAGCCTGAGGTTTTACCTCAACCTGCTCGAACCGGGCTTGTTGCTTTTCATCGCGACCATCTGGGCAATACCAGTAGCCATAGTCTTCCAACTGCCGTCGGGCCTCACCGGCAATGCACCAGTGGGAAATTTCGTGTAATGCGCTGGCAAAAAAGCCATGAGCAAAGACGATACGGTGATACGACACACTGTCATTTGCGGGCAGATAAACCGGCTCATCCTCGCCGCGAACCAACCGGGTATTCCATTTTTCGAAAAACGTGGCGTTGAACAGGGATATTAACCTGTCTACATCTGGATCCGGCGCATTGACTGATAAGGTCTCAGCTGAATGTTCGCTCACAATGGTTACCCCTGAACTACGGTTTAACAAATACAGGCTGACACAACGAGGTGGCACAAATTGCGCGCAGTGTACCAAAATCAGGATGGCCTCACCACAATGCATAAGGCTTGCATCCGCTGATTTGCGGGGTAAGCTACAAAGACCAAAGCTGATACGGAGGCAACGCGTGTCTCAGGCAATTATTGCGCATTTACAACAGGTTAATGCCCGTCGGGATCTCGCTGAGAAAATGGGGCTGATGCAGACTATCCATCAGTTACAGTCGTGGCAGTGCGAGCGGTTGCTGGCTACACACAGCGATCTGGCAGCACAGGAGCGCTATCAAAAAGCGATGGCATTCTTTGTCGACGAGCTATACGGTCCCAAAGACTTCAGCCAACGGGATGCAGATATTGCCCGGGTTATCCCTAAACTGGCAAAAGTGTTACCCGCGAAGGCAATGGACGCGCTCGATGATGCGCTGGCACTCAACGCGCTGTCTTTTGATCTGGATATGCAAATGTCACAGGCACTTAATGGTGCAGACATAAACCGTGACAACTATGCCCGCGCCTACCGGGAAGTGGGTCGCGGTGACGATCGCGCCCACCAGATAGACATCATTGCGCATCTGGGCCAGCAATTGGCGGACGTCGTGAATATCCGTGGCATCGGCATGCTGATATCTTTAGCGCGCCGCCCGGCTAAACTGGCTGGCTTGCTGACGCTGCATGAATTTTTGGAGCGCGGCTTCAATGCTTTTAAAGCGCTGGGAGATGTACATTCGTTTATCGATCCTGTCATCACTCGCGAACGTGAGTTAATGCATGCGTTGCTCGCGCCGTCGTTAACTATAGAAAAGGACAACCCGTTACCTGATGTCTGAACAACTTCCCTGGAAATACACCTCACCCTTTGTTCAGCAATGGACGATTGATGAAACCCACATTGACCATTATCAGCACGTCAATAATGTCGCTTATCTCACCCGGCTCGAACAGTTAGCCTGGGCTCACTCGCATTCGTTGGGCCTGAATTTCAAGAATTACCGGGAAGCGGATCGCGGCATGGTGATCCGTAAACATGAGCTTAACTATCTACTTCCATCACACTTAGGAGACGAGTTGTATTGCGCCACCTGGATCACCGAATGCGACAACGTGGTCACGCTCAAGCGTGAATTTCAGTTTATCTGTCCGCGCAGGAACAAACCGGTATTTGAGGCACAGACCCAGTTTATTTGTGTAAGCATAAGTAGCGGCGCGCCAAAGAGAATGCCGCCGTTATTCCGTGAAACTTATGGTAATGCCTGCATCGGGAACGCGTCGGAATGATCCGCTTGCTGCTGGTAGCACTGCTGATGTCGCTGGGAATGAATCTGTATTTGTTCGTCGAGTTGCAGCAGTCTCAGCAGCAGGCGTTACCACTCATGCCACAGCCGCCCTCTGAGCAGTCCGCCAATGATCCGCCTTTGCCAGCAACAGCTTCTCCGGTTTCGCAAAACTCTGTCGAGGACCCCCATCCTCTGACGCAGACATCGCTGCAGGCGTTGCTGGACAACGGGCAATACCGGGAACTGGAAAACCGGTTGCAGCACGCGCTGCGTCAGTCACCAGATAACATTGACTTATTGCTGCTTGAAGGACAATTAATGGTGCGCACCCGCCCGTTGTCGGAAGCCGTTCTGCACCTTTACGCATTGCGCGATTTACCTCTTTCTATGTCGCAGAGACAAGCACTCAGACAGCGAATCGACGAGCTGGTATCCACGGCGGTAGAACAACTGCGGACAGCAGAAGACTGGGACCTTCTAGCTCAGTTGCTGGAGCCCTTGTTTCAAATCATGCCTGCGCACCGCCCCTATATTTTACAACTTGCCGAAGCCTATGCTCGCCAGAATAAACCAACGCTCATGGAAGATGTGCTGGCATCACTGAGGCCCGGAGATCCGCAGGCCAACAGGATCCGCGCACTGATACCAACGCCATTTGAGGACCCAGCCGACACGACAGAAGAAACGGCATTCACCGAGCCCGGCACAGATAACGCCGGCGGGTTCACCATTCAGTTAGAACCCGACGGGTCACATTTTATTGCCAATGTCAGTTTTGCAAGGGAGCGTGCACGCCTGATGCTGGATACCGGCGCCACCACTACCGCCATTACCAGCGAGCTATACGACAATCTGCAGGCCCGTCAGCGACTGGTTTTTATTGGCAACTTTGAAGTAAACACTGCCGCAGGCCGCGTATCCGCCGCCATGGTTCAGGTACCCACAGTCACCTTCGGGCCATTGCGGTTTACCGACCTCCCGGTACTGGTGCTCCCCGAAGGTGTCATGCGCGACGCGGATGGCCTGCTAGGGATGAACATGATGCAAAATATGGATTTTCGATTAAACCAGCAGACCGGCGAACTGACCTTGTATCGCCATGTTCTCTGAGCTGATCACACATTATTGCGGATTGATATAAATTTAATGTTGCCAGATCAAACCTGCCCTGTTTGCAGTGCGTAGCAAGCGTGTACTAAACCTCTTTTCCAACGCACAAGGAGACGCAAATGCAATCTATCTCTGGTAAACGAGTGGCATTTCTCGCCACCGACGGATTCGAACAGGTCGAGTTGACCAAACCACTGGAGGCCGTGCGTGAAGCTGGCGGCGTCGCTGAAATCGTCTCGCTGGACACAAACGACATTCAGGGCATAAACCATGATGAAAAAGGCGACAAATTCAGCGTAGATCACCTTGTATCAGCGGTAAAAGCGGATGACTTTGATGCACTTGTGCTTCCCGGCGGCGTGCAAAACCCTGACTCACTAAGAATGGACAGTGACGCCGTGCAATTTGTGCGGGACTTTTTCTCACAGCAAAAACCCGTTGCAGCAATCTGTCATGGCCCCTGGCTACTGGTTGAAGCGAATGTGGTGAAAGATCGTGAAATCACTTCATTCCCGAGCATCAAAACAGACATCCTGAATGCTGGCGGGCGCTGGGTAGATCAGGAAGTGGTCAATGATGCCGGCATGATCACCAGCCGAAACCCGGATGACATTCCTGCGTTTTGCGAAGCACTGCTTAAGGCCGTGGATGAAGGCACGTTCGCGCGACAATCTGTCTGACGGTGCCCACCCGGAACAGTGATGCCGGTTAACGAGACGCCAATTAACAAAAAAGCGCCGGTGAATCGTCACCCGGCGCTTTTTTATTTTGTCAGAGCGACAGCCCTATTCATGTTTATTTCTTCAGAAAAGTATTTGCGATTCCGCTAAGGCAGCGTTAACGCCTTGTAGTCACTCTGAATAAGTGAGCGACAACGCAGCATCAATCGCAAACCAACAACATCAGGCCATGTTGTTACCCTGTCGGCCCATCACGACACTAAATCGCGGCAACCACCCGGGTGCCCTGATCAATAGCGCGTTTTGCATCGAGTTCGAGCGCTTCATCAGCGCCGCCAATCAGATGATATGGCACGTTGAGGCCTTTCGTCAGTTCACGCAGCGGCTCTTGCCCGGCACAGATAATGATGTTATCTACAGGCAGCACCTTCTGTTCACCCTCCACAGTAATATGCAGACCCTCGTCATCAATGCGGTCGTAACTGACGCCCGGGATCATTTTGACCCCTTTCATCAATAAGCCGGCACGGTGAGACCAGCCGGTGGTTTTGCCAAGACCTGCACCGACCTTACTGGATTTGCGCTGTAGCAGGAAAATCTGACGTGGTGACGGTTCTGGTTGTGGCTTCATCCCTTCCACGCCGGCACGGGCCTCCAGCTTCATATCAATGCCCCACTCGCGCATGAAAGCAGCAATGTCCTGACTGGGTGTGGCTTTGCCGTGAGACAGATATTCCGCGGTGTCGAAACCAATACCGCCAGCACCCACAATCGCCACAGTATGGCCTACCGGTTTTTTGGCTTTGATTACATCCAGATAAGACAATACTTTCTCATGCTCGATGCCGGGAATATCCGGAGTACGCGGTGAAATACCCGTTGCCAGCAGCACTTCATCGAAACCGCCGTTGTTGAGCATCTGCGCATCAACCCGGGTGTTTAATTTTACCGTGACGTTGTGCAATTCAAGCTGCTTTTTGAAATAACGCAGCGTTTCATAAAACTCTTCTTTACCCGGAATCTGCTTGGCGATATTAAACTGCCCGCCGATTTCACTGTCGGCATCAAACAGGGTGACAGTATGACCGCGTTCTGCCGCAGTGACTGCTGCCGCAAGTCCGGCTGGACCGGCCCCGACCACCGCGATGTTTTTAATTTGCGACGCTGGCTCAATATTCAGTTCCAGTTCGTGACAGGCTCTGGGATTCACCAGGCAGCTCGTCAGTTTGCCGTTAAACACGTGATCCAAACACGCCTGGTTACAGCCGATACAGGTATTAATTTCGTCTGCACGGTTCTGCTGGGCTTTACGCACAAAATCGGCATCAGCAAGGAATGGACGGGCCATAGATATCATGTCGGCATCGCCGCGGGCCAACACTTCTTCGGCTACTTCCGGCGTATTAATACGGTTGGAAGTGATTACCGGAATAGATAGCGCATCACGGAACTTCGCGGTTACCCAGGTAAAGGCCGCCCGCGGCACTTTGGTATTGATGGTAGGTATACGGGCCTCATGCCAGCCGATACCCGTGTTAATAATGGTCGCACCGGCTTTCTCAATTTCTTTGCCCAGCGTTACAACTTCATCGTAGCTTGAACCGCCTTCAACCAGATCCAGCATAGATAAGCGATAGATAATGATAAAGTTTTTACCTACTGCTTCTCGCACGCGGCGCACCACTTCAATAGGCAGCCGAATACGGTTTTCATAGTCTCCGCCCCACTGATCGTCACGATGGTTAGTTCGCTTAGCGATGAACTGATTAAGGAAGTAACCTTCAGATCCCATAATTTCCACGCCATCATAACCTGCGCGTTGCGCCTGTTTTGCGGTGAAAATAAAATCTTCAATCTGCTTTTCAATTTCCTCGTCGGTCAATGCTTTCGGCTTGTACGGATTAATTGGCGCCTGCACCGCAGAAGGTGCAACCAGCTTTTCGCTGTAGGCGTAACGTCCGGTATGCAGAATTTGCATACAAATCTTACCGCCTGCGATGTGTACAGCATCAGTAACTTCTTTGTGGTGCGCAACCGCTTTATCACTATCCAGACGACGCGTCATTGGATGTGTAGAACCCTCTTCGTTTGGCCCGATACCGCCGGTCACGATCAGGCCTACCCCGCCTCGCGCACGCTCGGCATAAAATGCAGCCATGGCTTTATGTCCGTTAGGCATCTCTTCCAAACCGGTGTGCATTGAGCCCATCAATACACGGTTTTTCAGTTCAGTAAAACCTAAATCCAGAGGGCGAAATAGATGAGGATAAACCGGATGGTCTGTCACTGTGCTGTTCATAGTCGGTCCTGGTAATGTTGTCTTATTTGGTTTTCGACTGCATACGGCTTTCGCAGTCATGTAAATCGTCAAACGAGGGAGGCGTGCCTGTCTTTTGTGCCTGCATCGCTGCTTGTATATCCGGCATCTGGAACATGCCGCTTTGCCACGTCGCCATATAATTCAGGCTGTCAGCAAGGCTGTGATCCAGTGCGTAGTTGATCATTTGTTTGGTACCGGTAACCGCCATCGGCGATTGTGCGGCAATCAGGTGCGCTATCTTCATCACGCTTTCGAGCATGTCATCCTGTGAAGCATAGACCTGATTCACAAATCCGGCTTCGAGCGCTTCGTTTGCGCCAAAATTTCGACCGGTGTAAGCCAGCTCTTTCACCAGTCCTACCGGCATTAATCTGGGTAACCGTTGCAATGTGCCTAAATCGGCCGTCATACCTATTTGCGTTTCTTTAATCGTAAAAAAGGCATCTTCTGTGCAATAACGCATATCACAGGCGCACAGCAAATCGACTGCACCGCCAATTGCGCCGCCCTGCACTGCGCCAAGCACGGGGACACGCACGGATTCCAGCGCATTAAAGCTATCCTGAAGCTCCAGCACCAGCCGGCGTAAGCGCTCTGCACGGCGCGCAGGCTCGCCGGAAAAGTCTTCGGCCATCGACGTAAACACGGACAAATCCATGCCTGCAGAAAAATGTTTGCCCTGTGATGAGATCACGATCGCTCTGGCGCTTGCGTGATGATCGATTCGACGCACCGCATCGGGTAATTCTTTCCAGAATGCAGGCACCATTGAGTTCATGGCGTCGGGTCGGGAAAGTTGAATATGCGCGACCTTGTCGGCAATCTCTACGGTGAGCGTTTCGTACTGCATTTCGTTGACAGATGCACTCATGAAACTGTTTCCTTTTTAACATTTTTGCAAACTGGACAGTGTCAAGATAAGCGGATATATTGACACTGTCAAGATGCAACACGATGAAGAGTTTATGACGGGCAATAAGGCATGAGTGATGCCTCTCAGAATTATCACCACGGCGACTTACGAGCGACCCTGCTACGGGTCGCTACAGAGCGGGTGGTTAACGAAGGAATAGACAGTCTCAGCTTGCGCAAGCTGGCAGAAGAGGCCGGTGTGTCGCGCACGGCACCGTATCACCATTTTAAAGACAAAAACGCCTTACTGAATGCTATCGCGGCACAAGGCTTTGCTCAGTGGCACGAGAAAGCCAGTGAGGTTTTTGACGACGAATCGCTAACCCCGCATCAGCGATTTAAAGCATTTTTCCGCAATTACATAAGCTGGGCTGCAGACAACCCGCAATTATACGAGCTGATGTTTGGCCGCACTATCTGGCAGGCAGGCAACGCCACTGACGATTTAACCTCAATAGCCTTTCCCAGTTTTCAGTTTCTGGTAAAAATTACGGCGCACTGGCAGGAAAAAGGCATTTTGCCGGAAAATCAGGATCCACTTCGCCTGACACAGGTTACCTGGGGCACGATGCACGGTATCGCTCGCCTGGTCATCGATGGTATTTATGCTGAAAGCAGCCACATCAATGAAATGTGTGACTGTGCGGCAGATATGTTTATGCAGGCGGCCAGCGCCGCCCATGATGAGTAGTGAGACTACGAGTAGCGCTACAGATTTACGGGCGTACCCGCATGATTCGCTTTGATAAATTCCGCCGCCCGCTCTGCAATCATTACTGTAGGCGCGTTGGTATTGCCACCAACCAGTGACGGCATCACGGAGGCATCGACCACCCGCAGCTTTTTTACGCCTCGCACTCTTAGCTGATTATCAACCACGGCCATAGGGTCATCGTCTGCGCCCATTTTGCATGTGCCTATCGGATGATAAATGGTTTCTGATTTCTCGCGGATAAAGTCTATTATCGCCTCGTCGCTCTCTGCATCAGCCCCTGGGAATTTTTCGGTTATCCCATACTCTTCGAATGCGCTGGTATTGGCGATACGGCGTGCCAGACGCACTGCCTCAACCATCACTGTCACATCGTCCTCATGGCTCAGATAGCGGGGATCAATAAGTGGATGGTCGGAAGGATGATTACTTTGCAGCGCAATCCGGCCACGGCTTTTGGGATATAAACAACACACGTGCACACCAAAGCCATAGCCATAAACCGAACGTCTGCCGTGATCATCTAAAATCGCAGGCAGAAAGTGTAACTGAATATCCGGTCCATGTTGCGCCAGGGATGAGCTCACAAAACCGCCAGCCTCGGCAATGTTTGAAGAGAACAATCCGCGGCGATGGAAAAGGTACTGGAACGTTCCTTTGATATACGACGGAAGTGCGCCAGCAGCGACCGCGTAACCCTCCCTGGCCTGACAGTTATACTGCACAATGGCATCAAGATGATCCTGCAGATTCTGGCCCACTCCGGGCAAATCAACCTGGACATGCACACCAACATCCTGCAGCTCTTCTTTTGGGCCAATGCCGGAAAGCATCAATAACTGCGGCGAATTGATAGCGCCGCCGCAAAGGATCACCTCTTCATTGGCTTTCAGGCGTTTAATACGCCCCTTTTCACGCACCTGAACACCGGTTGCTGTTTTATCTTTGAGCAACACACGTTCAACCAGGATCTGCGTCATTACTGTCAGGTTATTTCGGCTACGCGCTTCCTGCAGATAGCCTTTGGCAGTTGAACAACGCTGCCCATTTTTCTGCGTAACGTGATAAAAGCCAAGCCCTTCACGATCGTCGCGATTAAAGTCGTTGATGACGTTCAGTCCAACCTCATCCGCCGCCTTAACAAAAGACTGCGACAGCACATTGGTATGTCGCAACGCTTCAACACCCAGCGGCCCGCCAACGCCGTGGAATGCATCTGCACCACCGGCAAAATCTTCCGAACGTTTGAAGTAAGGCAGTACGCTGTCGAAATTCCAGCCCGCAACGCCCTCTCGTTCCCAGCGATTATAATCCTCGATATCTCCGCGGATGTAACACATAGCATTGACTGAACTTGAGCCCCCGAGGGTTTTACCACGAGGCCAGAACAGCTCGCGATCAAACAGTTCCTGCTGTGGTGCGGTGTGATATCCCCATCCAATACCATCAAAGCGCGCCAGTAACGATAGTCCGAAAGGAATATGAATCAATGGGTTGGTGTCTTTACCGCCCGCCTCAATCAGACATACTGTTACCGCAGGGTTTTCAGATAACCGGGTAGCCAGAGTGGCACCCGCAGATCCTGCGCCCACAATGATGTAGTCAAATTGTTCAATCGATTCCTGCATTTTCCGTCCCCCGACTTCGAGCGGATGAGTTACCAGTCTCGCAGCTTACGTTCGCGCTCCGCGCCACTTTGCTGTGCTTTACCGGCAAATATTGGTATGACCAGTCTAGCAAATTTTGCACAGCATTCGGTAGAACTATGTTAATGTTTGCAGGCACTTTTATGATGAGAATCAAATGCGCATGCAGCAATTGGGATGGAAAGCGCGGTGGCAGGTGCTGCTTGCAACTGTGCTGGTTAAGCTGGGCAAACTTACCCACGATAAATTTACTGAAGATGAGCTTACTGCGCTTGCCGCTGAATTTTATCCTTACGATTTTGCTATCAATACGCCAGCCGGCCAAGGCAACGTCACGCTTCAGCGTGGACAGGTCTTTTTCAACCAGAAAGACAACCGGGTTTGTCTGCAGTCGCTCGCGAGTATCGACATTCAGGCGCTCGGCTCCCGGCTTTATCGTGCCCACCTTGTCGTCGTTGTCAGTGCCTCGCCCCGTTATGACAAAGAAACCGCCACATTACATTTTGAACATGTCGATGTGGATGATATCCGCCTCATCAATGATGACTACTCGCTGATTCAGGATACCCGCTTTTTGATTAACAAACTGGTGCCAGGCGGACTTGCAGGGTTATTCAGTAGTTCGGTGAAAAACGTGCTGTCACTGGTATCCGCCGGCACCAGTAATCAGGCAGTGTCGTATCTGCAGTTATACCTGGACGGCAGCAAACAAAAAATTCTTGATTATCATCGCCCGCAAATAGCAGCAAAACTGATTGCAATGACAAAAGACATGCCCTTGCACCATACCATGCGCGACGATGTCTGGCGCGAGGTGCTGTTCAGACGTTATGGCGAGCGGGTAGTCGTTGCCAATAATGCACTGGAATTTCAGTTTTAAACAATTTCGATAACGAAAGTTATCGATGGGGGCGTTTGAACACACGCCGGACGCGAGCGACGATTTGTTAGAAGACTCAGATACGCTTTTCAGCCCCACAGCCACTTGAACTTCTTATACTGCGAAGCCAGATAAAAGCAACTTTCTCGCGGCGTTGCTTGCCATTTATTAAGCCTAGCTAAATTCCTCGTGCCTTGCTCAACATGCTTTTAAACTTCACTAAATCCGGACACTGAAGGTCAACTCCCCTTAGTCACTGACGATAGATACGGGTACCCGCTCAACATGCTCGCCAATATCGTCAATATTGAGTCCGGGTTTATCAACACTGGCCTCCAACATGTCGAAGGCTTCCTCAAAGTACTTCGCTAACGGCTCCAGCGATTTGATATTTTTGTTGCAACATACCATGCCGATATTTGCCTTTCCCGCATAAGTCATCAATGTGATATTCACACCGCCCCCCGGGGTCATGGTGGAGATGGGATAGCAGGCAAGCAGCTTTGAGTCTTTCAGATGGCGATATTCCCTGGGGCCGGGCACATTAGACACCAGCACATTGGCAATAGGTTTTACCAGGTTGGAAAGGCGAAGCCATTCAAACACCAGTGCGAAGCTCTGGATCACTATCGTATAGGCACTGAATGCTCCCGGGCTGGCGTGCTGGGCCGCATATTTCACTATCCGGTGATTAATAATAATCTGGCGCAAACGCAAATACGGATCCTGTTCACCGTGGGCCAGGGTAACCGGAACGATCGCTATTTTGTTTCCCGTCGTTTTCTCACCGGGTTTGCGCAAGTTGATGGGCATATTGGTGCACAGTGCTTTTTTAAACACATGACCATGGTCCTGCAACAAACGGTGAACGCCGATATCAAAGGCACACAATAAAATTTCGTTGGCCGTAGCCCGCGTGCGCTTTCCTAAGGCCTTCACCCGCTCAAAATCTAAATCGGTTGTAGCCACTGCCCTGCCCGGCTTTACCTGGCCAGTTAGCACGGTTTTTGTACCGCTAAAGGGAATTGGCATATAGTGCGGATTAATCCGGCAAATTTTAAGAAACAGCCTCAGGAAGATGACTGAGAGATCAAACGCAATGCGCAAGGCTCCTACCAACGACTGCCAGAAACGTTTTATTTTTCGCGGTTTTGGTGAACGGTGACGCAACCGTTTCACTGCCCACACCGGAATAAATTTATCGTTATCCGGCGTTGACAGATAACCTGCCTGAAACCAGCGCACCAGCGTGGAACCGTCTCCATACATATGATGGACACGGGCATAAATAGCGTATTGACGGTGCGTCGTGTCATAGATGAAATGGTATTGCCACAGCGGCTTGTCCGGATCCAGTCGCGACTCATGTAATCTCGCCACGAATTCGTCCAGTGAATCACGGCACGTCGCATCCTCCACTTTGTGGATCTGAATATGGTAATCCATGTTCATGGACTTAACCGGCTGTAACCCTAAAGGATAGCCCAGAAACGTCTTCACCCGACAGTTAAACGGTGGTGTTGCCCGGGAAAACCCTTTTACTTCCTCATATAGCGCTTGAACATACTGTGAGCTGTCCGCATCTTCCGGCATTTCCAGCAATTGCAGACAGGCAACGTGCTTGGGATTGGCATCGGACTCTGTGAGCCAGAAAGATTTGTCCAGAAAACTCAGACTACGGGACATCAGCGGGCCTCCAGATAATCGGGTACGGACGAAGACAGATTTGCCATGGTATGGCTGTCGATAGCGGTTTGAATGGCGTCAATGTCAGGCTTCGCCAGTGTGAGTCTAGGCAGTACTATCACCATTATCATAGATAGCGCGTGATAGTGGATAGATTCCGCATCCTGATGGCGCTTGATCTGATCTGCCTGATACGTCTGCGTCAGAATCAATGTAATCGTTTCTGCGAGTAGGTTCTTTTCGCTTTGAGTAGCTTTAAGGGAGTTGTCGTCAATCAGCCTGTCGAGCATCGCGCGCAACTGGCTGTCGACAGTGAGTAACAGCTGCTTGACCGGGCGCGCTACGCTCGGATACTTTTCCAGTAAGTCAGCCTGACTACGATACAAAAAGCGAAACAAATGAAGCTTTTCAATCAGAATGTAGAGATAATAAAATACGTCTTCTGCGCGCAGAGCTGTGACCACATCCCGCGATAGCACACTCATCATTTGTTTTTTATGCAATGCCACCAGTGCGTCAATAATGACTTCTTTACCTTTGTAATGGTAGTACAGGTTGCCTGGGCTGATATCCAGTTCCATGGCGATATCCACACTGGTTACGCTGTTTTCACCGTGTTCGTTAAACAGCTCCAGCGCGGTCAGTAATATCCTTTCTGCTGTTTTCATAAGGTCAACTAAAAACCAGATAAAGTTGAGCGAGGCCGGCCAGCCCCCCTAAGATCGCGCCGACAACAATGAGTTTCCATTCATCCTGTTGATAAGCAGGTCGCAATACGCCTTCAAATTCGACGGCCGACAGTTCCTGCATGCGTTCACACAAATCCTCACCGATGCGCAGCGCACTATTGGCATAATCATAGGCGTACAGTAAGTATTTGTCAGAATTCTCAAAGATTTGCTTCACTGCCAGTGACTTCATCCGGTGATAATTGTCAGAGCCCACCCCTAATGCGAAGTAAGGCTGCGCCACTGCAACATAACGCTCGATGGCATCATTGACGTGCAGTTCAATAAGCTCAAGAAGTTGCGCGGACCCGGAACCGTGAAGAATGATATGCGTGATATTCCTCGGCGTGATCAGCTTCTCTTCAATAATGGCTGAATAGACTTCAGAGACTTCTTTTTGTCTCTTCAAAAACATGCCCTGAATGGTAACGGGCCCGAGGCGAATTGGATTTTTCGGCTCAAAGATAATTTTAATTGCGATCCAGTTTGTTGCGTACCCCACCAGCAATCCGCCAAGAGGAAGGATCCACCAGGCCTGGAAAAAATACCACAACACCATGGTCGGCAAGCCGAACAGAAAACCAAAGTAAAAACCGGAACGCACGATGAAGGGGAATTCTTTGTTACCGGCAGTCAGAAAAATCTCATTGATTAGCTCGGGTGAATTGACTAACTGCTCAACCACCAGTTCTTTGATATCGAGGATCTCGTTTACATTATTCTGAAAGTCTTCCACCATCTTATGAACGACGTTGGGAATGTCATTCTCGATGCGCTGATAAACCAGGTTTTTTCCCTGAACCGGAAGCGCAGCCCACAATTGCGGCGCTGACTCAGTCATCACGTCGTTGATAACCTTTCGGACGACCTGTTTTAAGCGACGTTCAATGGCCTCTGTGAGCGCATCAGGGTCCAGCCGGTTTGCCAGCTCTTCCACGCTTAGCAGCTTGCCAAGCACCAACTCGACTTCGATTTCAGCCATCTGACGGCGTTTAGCCGGAATTAATCCCTGCCAGCCAAAGATGGGACGAATACCCACAAATTCGATGGGGTAAAACATCATTTTTACGGCCAGATAATTGGTGGCCCACCCGACGATTGCGCTGATAAGTGGTATCGACAACAAACTTAGCGTCTGAATATTCCATTCCATGCGGCGTGATACGTGCCTTGCTGTTATTCTTTTACTGGTTCAGGCTACTGACTGCACAGCCTTTGGTCAATCTTTTCTCTTGTCTATCTTGATCCGCCACAAAAACAAGGCAATAGCAACATTGTGCTATCTTGTGTGGTTAGTATCGCTTTCAACCAAAACCTGCCCGCACTCTGGTGTGACTTCTGACAGGTAACACAATGATCGCGGCGAAAAATTGGGTAGTAGATTCTAAATTCCTTTTTTACACTACAATGACCGAAATGGGTGAACCTGCCAATGCAGTCAGGTTGTAGGGGGAAGTATGGCGTTATTTAACAGTGCTCTGGGCAAGCTGGAACAAGACATCAGGCATGCAACCAGCTATCAGGAATATCGTGAAGCCAGCCTGGCTCATGATGCCCTGTCTGGGGCAGATGAATGGAAAGCCAAAGATCCATGCCGTGATTACGACTACCGACTCATTCGCAAGCGCGTGCAACGTTTACAACTGGCGCGAGGAAAAGGCGACAGTCTGGCATTGATGTCCATCCTTCACGAAGGCCTGCACGGTAACCTGGGAAATATCGCTAATCCGGTATTACAGGAAAAGTGCAAAATTGGCACAAAAGCGCTAATAGAGACCTTTATTGATGAAGTAAAGCTCACGCTTGAGCACATTTATCATGCCGACGAAAGTGAAGTCGATTTTTACGAGAAGTTGTCTTTCTTCGAAGAAACAGCCCATGCATTTGGTCGCAGTTGCCTCATGCTGTCTGGCGGTGCGGGGCTCGGCTTCTTTCATTGTGGTGTGGTTAAATCGCTGAATGAAAAAAGCCTCATCCCCACGGTGATTTCTGGCGCTAGCGCCGGTTCCATTATCGCGGCGATGATCGGCACACGCACCCACGATGAATTGCTGGAAGCCTTATCGCCAGAGTTTATTTTTGAGACGTTCCAGAACTGGCGGCACTGGGCCGGATTCGGCAAAAAAAGTTTGTTCGACAGCCAGGCGCTGGAAAATGCACTGATCCATCTTTTCGACGTGATGACCTTTGAAGAGGCCTTCGAAAAAACCGGTCGTCATGTCACCGTGTCGGTTTCCCCTGCCGACTTGCACCAGCATTCGCGGCTGCTGAATGCCAAAACGTCGCCTAATGCCATTATTACGCAGGCTGTCAGAGCCTCCTGCGCGGTTCCTGTCATCTTCAGTCCGGTACAGCTGCGGGCGAAAACCGCCACCGGCGACATTATTCCGTATATTCCTAATCGCCGTTTTGCCGATGGCTCGTTAATGGCCGATCTCCCCTTCGACCGGCTTTCACGGCTTTATGGAGTTAATCACTCGATAGTCAGCCAGACCAACCCCCTGGCGGTGCCGTTTTTATCGTCCAGCCGAACTCATGCATCCAGCCTGACAGGACTCGCGTGGCGACATATGGGACAGTTGGCGAAATCAAACAGTATTTTTGCAATAGATTTGGTCGAGCGGCTGGTCGATCATAAAGGCGCAAAGCTGGCGATCCACAAGGTACGTTCTATCATTGATCAGCAATACGTTGGTAATATAAATATATTGCCTGACAAGCAGTTAAGAAATTTAGCGCAGGTGCTTGCGAATCCAACGCTGGAAAGTATTACTCACTTAATAACAAGTGGCGAGCGGGCAACCTGGCCTCACATCGATGTTATAGAAAGAAATACCAAAATCAGCGAAACTTTACGGTATTATCTGGCGCGCCTGAAGCGGCGCGAAGCCAAAGAATTTGGCCACACTCAATCATGGGCCGATGAGCAGGCGGTGTCTTGACCCAATCATAGCCTGTAAAACATAAAAAAAGGAACACAGTGAGTACGTTCGAACATCCTGATAATCACTACACACAACAAGTAAAGCAGCTTATTGAGCAGGTGTACCCTAAAGACAACGGACTGGGTTCAGTGTACGAGGATGCCCGACATTATTTTACGTTGACACCTGACTTGCAGGCGCATATTGCTGAGTTGCAGGAGAAGCTGGAAGTTGCCGAAAACACGTCGAAAACCGATGGTTTGGTGGCCCAGCTCAAGAAAAAGCTAAAGCTCGCTAAAGCCAAACTTGAAAATGAACGTCTTGAGCGTATTGATCGTCTCGAATCGATAGCGCTGAGACTGATAGCGCTAACTGAAGATGACAGCTATGAAGAAACGCAACTACTGAGCTCCAAATTTCTGGGCACAGTAATGCTGCTTACGCGTGGTCCGGAAGGCAATTTTGCCAAAGTGCATCAACGATTAAAGCCGCTGTATAAAGCGGTACTTGCACTGCGCCTTACTGATAAAATTCTGGAAGGAGGCCTGCTTCAGGACCCATACCTTCTTGAGATGAAAGACGCCATGTTGCGCTTCAAAGGTAACCGGCACTGGCAGGAGAAGTGGCAAACTGAAGTTGCCATTCCCATTATCACCTGCGCCATTCTGCAGGATATTGGCCTTCAGGCGTCAGAGGCACGTGAAATTCTGTTAGGGCCAGATAACGACTTAGATGAGTTCCGCGTGCTTGATAATGAGCCTCGTAAGGCTCTGCTCAAAATTAACTACAGCCGGACTATGGATTATCTGAAAAACGGTCTGGGGCTTCCTGGCTACGTGGGCAATGATAAAGACGAACGCGATCAGTTTATCCGCCGGCATAAAGCCATTAATCAGTTTACGCAAAGCGTAATGAAAGACGCGTTCATCTCAAAAACCGGCCTTGGTGAGATAGTAAAGATACCGCAGATCTACGTGTCGATAGTGCTCTCAACCAAACCGGATTATTCACGAAAATCACTGCCAAAAGGCTACATGTTAATTGAGCAGTTGGCTAAGAAAGGCGCACTGAACAGTAAGCTGGCGGAAGCGTTTATCAATATTGTTGGCTATTTTCCGCTGGGCTTTGGCATTACTTACATTCCGCAAAATGAAAAGGGTATCGACAGAGAACAGTATGAATGTGCCATCGTTACCCGACTTAATCCAAGAAACCCTGCGGAGCCGATCTGCAGACCCGTTACCCGCAACCTCACCTACATCAGCTTTGGTAACGACGAAGTCATTAAAAAATCTACCAACCTGTTTTTCCCGGCAAACCGCAAAAAACTTATGCGCATTGGTCGCGAGCGGCTAATAGAAATAATGAGCCAGCTGTCTGACAATTTCACGCCTGACGCTATTGATGATCTGGTGCCCAGTTTCTGGGAGCCATCGGACTACTTCTCGTTTAAAAAGAACCAGAACCTTTGGAACAAGGCTCGCTAAAAGCGTTTGGAAAGTTCATAAAAGAAAAAGGCCTGACGACAGGCCTTTGTTTATTCTTTACTTGATGATTTTGATGCGCTGCTTGTGCCCCTCCCCTTCGCTGAGGGCGATTTTTTAGCCGCAGCTGTGCCACTGCGGGTTGTACGCTTCGTCGTCGATTTGGTTGCGGCACCCGCGCCTCCAGCAGTCTTGGCTGAGGATGTCGTCGCCGTCGACGTCTTACGTCGGGTAGACGCACGCTTTGGTTTCGCCGCCGGCTTTTCCTCTGCTTTTTTTTCTGCAGCTTGTTTCGCTGCAAGCAGTGCAACCTGTTCGATCAGCAGGTCGACTTTGGCAGAAAGAACATCGATCTGCTGTTCACGTTTATTGTGCCGGTTATCGGAACCAAACAATGAAAATATCGGATTTGCCATCACCAGCTCCTGAAATGATGAAAACATATGTGATGGGGAAAGCTGCGTTTTAATTTGCTTGTCCATCACTTCACCGCGTGCCTGAAGTTCTTCAAACAACGCATGCGTCTCATCGATACGTTTATTAACCGTATCAGTCACCTGTGAAAGCTGGGCTGCCATCATATCGCTTCCCGCTTCCAGCCAACCAAACAACGGGGATCCTGAACGTTTCTTCGTTGCCATCGTTACCTCCCTTACAGCGTCACTGCGCGCAACTAATCAAAAAAGAAAGGGCCGGTTTACGGCCCTGACTGCGATTACTTGCTAGCTGCCAGCTTCGCTACAGCTTCGGTCAGAGCATCAACTTTTGCTGATAACTCTTCAATTTTCTGGTCTGAATGATCAACATCCAGTCCAAGCTTTTTACGAACATCAGCGACACGGCTCTCAACATCGTTTGTCGTTGACTTAAACTTGTTACGCGCGTCATCTTCAAGGGTTTCACCTTTAGATACCAGCTCGTCAAACATTTTGCTCGCTTCTTCGCTTAGCTTGTCATAACGGCCCTGCGCTTCTTCAACGCTTTTGCCGTAAGCGCCTAACCCGGCCAGCCACACTTTACGTGCAAAATCTTCGGCTTCATTGATTTTTGATTTGATAGTTTCTTTGTTACTCATAACAGCTCTCCTCACAGGGATGATTAAGTTGATATGGGTACGATACGCCGGTCAATTAGAAACCGCATACTAAAAACAAAAAAAGTTACTTCAGCGAATGCAGACCCACCATATTGCCTTCGGTATCCTCAATAAGTGAGATAAACCCATACTCACCAATTGCCATTTTACTGCGTTGGATACGTCCGCCTGCTTTCTCCACCCGACTCTCTTCGACCGCACAATCCTCACAGGTAAAATACACGATAGTGCTGTTCGAACCTGCGGGGAAACCATCAACGCTTACCAATGCACCAGAAGCACCGTGCTGTTCCATGTCAGAAGGAAATGCATACATGGTCAGTGAGGATTCGTTTTCCTCAGTAGGATCCAGTAATGAAGTCAGCGTTATCTGAAGTACGTTCTCGTAAAAAGATTTTGCTCTGGCGATATCATCAACGTATATCTCAAACCAGACTATAGGGTTGTGGTCCATCTTTATGCTCCTTGTTTTGCTGTCCTGCCAGGTAGAACACGCCAGATAAAGATAAACACTCAGCAATGCGCCTTACCGAAGCAGCAACGTCATAAATGCAGCTCGATGAACCTCAGCCTGTCGAAGTGGAATGGCAAGTTGTTACCCAATGACTGTCAGATGTAGCGTCGTTATACGCTACTTCAAAGGTATAGCACACAAGTGGAATGAGAGAGGAAAAAAAAGCCGCGATATGCGGCTTTTTAGGAATTAATCGACCAAATCTTTTGGCATGCTTTCGCGTACCTGCTGCCAGACTTTGCCACTTTCGATACCATATTTCCTGATAACCTGAGGCACCTCGTCGTGGTCCCCCTTTTCAGCAAGATCCAGCAATTCCTGATAGAACTCACGTGCTACGTTACGCGCACTTTCATGAGAGAAGAAATACCCACCAATACGTGAATACAGTCCGCGGAAGCCGTTCATCATCAGTACAAACACATTATTATTGGAAGCCAGCGCCAGATCATGGTTCATCTGATAATCAAACTGCGCAAAGGCCATGCCGTCTTCTTCGACGTCTTTATAACGCGCTATAATTTCCGCAGAGGCTTCCGGGTTATTCCTGATTGCACCACGAATAAATACTGCACTTAAATTTGTGCGGGCAGCAAGCAGGTTATCGACTAACTCAGGAATACCTTCCTGATCTAACCTGGCAAGTGTTTCCAGAATGTTCAGACCGCAGGTTTCCCAGAAGTTGTTAACTTTCGTCGGCTTGCCATGTTGAATAGTCAGCCAGCCATCGCGGGCAAGGCGCTGAAGCACTTCACGCAACGTGGTACGAGTAACGCCGATAAGCTCGGAGAGCTCTCTTTCAGCGGGAAGAATGGTGCCAGGCGGAAATCTGCCGCTCCAAATAGATTCAACGATGTATTCTTCTGCGAATCCAGCTGGACTCTGTGCCTTATAAATCATAACTTGCTCGCCTGCACGTTCTTGTTATTTTGCAACTGATTGTACCAGATGGTTGCCCATTAACAATCAATTAATGTTTGTTCTTATATATTGTCATTCAAATCACGATTTAGTGTCTAACCCGACCAATATCAACCCATTGGTAGCAGAAAGCTACGCAGGTGATGACGAATTGGGCCAGGTTTGCCGCTGAGAGCACTTTTTCAAAATTGGAAGGAGGTGGCGAATGCAAAGAAACGGGATACGAATTAATTAAACACTGTTTAGCCTCTGCTTTGTCAAACGCGCCGTAGCCCGCTCTTTGTAGTGCAAGAAACCTAATGCTGAATGTTTGCAATATCATTACGTTTTTTTTCGCTATGCTTCAGACCAGCCACAAGGTTGGAATTGAAACTCCGCGCTTTGTCTTTAGGTGACAGTCTGAATACCTTTTGAGTTAGTAAAGTACATGAAATAGCCTGAATTTTCTGGTTGAGACCAGATGCTGATATCAATTCACACCTAGCGCCTCTTCGGCATTGATGGCGCTAACGCCTAATTGTTCAGCTTTTATCACATCGACCGAATCGAATTGAATTTTACAGCCAGCCTCGATCATATCCAGCCATGCGCTGCGTAATGCGTCCGGGCGCTTGCCAGACCAGAACGATTCGGTTTTTTTAATATAAGCGACCACCTGCTCGATATAGCCATCGCGGTAAAATTGGCGAACAAGATCAAAGTCTGGACCGAACGCCCCCAACAGTGCTGAGTCGACGTCATTTATCGCATTGTGAAGTTCTTCAGATACACCGTTGATATCACCCTCTCGATAGGCAATCCATGCTCTTGCAATATCTATGTAGTGATTTTCCGTACTGAATCCATCGTAAACATCGCCAGCGATTTGTTGCTCCCGACTCATTTCTTTCGCGTGCTCAAATGCGCGACCAATTTTCAACTTCACCGTTTCAATCGGCTCAAATTGCGCACTGTATTTAATGTGTCGACTTAAGTTAATGATAACCAGATACACACTGCTATTGACTGACAAGCTAAGTTCATAGTCTCGCAGTGTATCGTTCAACAATCGCCGGTTTCTTGATTCGAAATACTCAAAACGCTGCTCAATATATTGATGATATTCAGGATCATCACACCCCTGCAAATAATCGGCATGACTTTTCATACTCAACGCAATGCTGATGAAAAAAAAGATAAAAAGTAACGGCTTCAATTCAGTCTCTGGCTACAGTGATATTACTCTTCATACTTCGAAAGTGTCGGGATTGATCGGAAGTGAGTGGCAACAACCTCAGTATTGTTGGATACACAAAATAAACTCGGCGTGGCTGTGATGTTGATGATGACTATTCGATTCGGTTCAAGCACAACGAGCCAGAAACGTATAATTAGCGTATTAACTCCAATACCTCCTTAAACTGTTCTCATACCCCGGTGTTATAGCGCCTGATTTCCACAGTAGTATTATCAACGAAGGTTTGATTCACTCAGGGAACGTGTGATGGGAAAGCTTACTAAATTGGGCATAGCAGTGCTCACAATCACTCTTAACTCTTTTCTGGTTTACCGATACGCACCTGGTGTAAAAGAGTTTACGAGTAAGGCGGCAGAACCAAAACATTCATCCATGGTTCAAAAAGCGAACTTACTTTCGAATGATAGTTTAATCGCGCCGACGGAACCTTTGCCTAACCCGATAACGCTGGCCTCCCCAGATGAAGCAAGCAAACGCTTGTATCATGATTCGACAGCTTTAATTGCGAGCTGTTTAGATAAGCTTCACGCCCCAAAGTCAAAGCAAATTTACACCTGGATTGACACTAATGGCATTCGTCATTTTAGCGATAGCCCAAGAAAAGTTGACGTGACCACTCCAATTTCCCTTGCAGGTGAAATAGCCCCAGACGCGATCTCAGTTAACTTTATAGGTCACGAGGGTCACTATGCTCTGCGCCGAGATATTGTAGCCCGGATTAATAAGAGCAAATCAATTTATGAAAAAATATTACCCTCCGGCTTGGTAAAGCCAATAACTATTAATCTACGCCTAATTGATGACGGATCCGATTATAGAAATTATGTAGAAAGTCAGGCTCCAGGCAAAGCGTCGACTCAAGGTATTTACATATCAAGTTTAAACGAATCCGTGGTGTGGATCAGGAGTGATGAGCAGGCGTCTCGCACCGCTGTGCACGAGGCAATACATGCCATGAATCGTCACTGGATAGGTCAAATGGGCAGATGGCTTAATGAGGGGTTGGCTGAACTCGCTGAGGACTTTGATTATGTTTACAGCGAATCTTCTAATCAATTACCGTTCTCGGCGTTAATAAAAGCTAGCCATAAAGAATGGGATAAAAATAAGCAACTATATTACGTAAGCGCCAAGTCTTATGTCAGCCGCCTTTTTGCGGAAGACAGCGCGGGACTAAGCAAACTGTTATTAGCTGAATCTGAAAACGGATGTAATGAACTGAGTTATATGGAAGTGAAAGACGCTCTCTCTATTAGACTTTAAACAGAATAAATGAAAAAGGTGAATCAGGTTCAACTCCAGTTGCCGCTTTTCATGTAGGAGCTTAATCAGATCACAGTTCCCTAAGGACCGACTGCGGTAGGTGAAAAGTATAAAGATAAACTCACTTTTACTTTGAGTGGCCCCCAACGGCATCCATCATCAGCGCACACCTTTGGCGCGTGCGCTGGAATGTTTTGTTATACGCGTTTATCTGACAACGAAGATTCTGTGCTGCTGAGAAAATATGGATATCAACTTCTTTCGTCTAACATTAAAGTTAACTAAAAACTTATCAAATCCCTTAATCTCATCTTCCACTAGAAGTTCAGTAAAACCTTTTTGGCTTAACTATTACGCAGTAGAATTAGACGACGGTTAAAGCCCGCGTTCTCCGTTGGCAGCAATAAACCTTTGTGACGTCCTGCGACGGGAATAAATAGCGGTTACCGCGATACTTAGTACGATTGTAAGCATTCGCAATAAATTCGCTAGATTGCCACCTATTGCCGAAGTGTCCACATCCCAGAGAACCCAGCAAGCATTCATCATGGTATGCAACGATGCCACTAACCATAAGTTGTGATCCCACCGGATAAACAGCCAGGCAAACCATAAGCCACCCACACCGGTAAACACACTGGCAAGAAGAGCTTCAACAGGCGTCGCGCCCTGGAACCAGTGCCCAACGCCAAATAACACAGCGCTCACAAGTGCGGCCGGCAGAAAATGCCACTTAGCCACACAAATTAACGTGCCAACCAGAAAGCCCCGGAACATCAGTTCTTCAAAAAAGCCGGGCAGCAACGCTTTGTCTAACAGTGATAAAGGCGAAAAAGTGGTTAACTCACTGGTTATCACAAACCCGATAACCATGGGTGATACAAAAACGCAGGCCAACCACAGTCCTTTCAAAACAGGGGCGCCTAGCCCGGTGACCTTGAATATATCGTCAGGTAAAAAAATAAAAAAACCGATGATAGTCAGTGTCCATATGCCATAAGGCACATAATGCCTGACCCATTCCGGGCTTTGCTGAAACACGCCTGCAGCGTTTAACCAGCCGGTAAGGTGTGTACTCAAATAAAAGAGTGAAATAATGACAAAAGAGAGAGTCCAGTGACGCACGTTCGTAATATCCACCCTTGAATGGAACCGTTATTAAGGAATACCTTAACGCCAGTAAAGTGCTTGAACATGTGCCAAAAGTCATGGTTTGGGCATAAGTACTTCGCAGGAGAAAATTCACTGCGCTACGGTCCGCTTGCCGCTCGGGCTGTGTGAAAAACCTGGTCACGTTCTGATCTAACAAACTGCACGTTATGATCAGTCGCCCCAGCCTGAAATCACATCGATTAGTTTATTATTCATGAAGTTAGGTGTGATATTCAGCCACTTACAACGTGAAAAGAATATATCCAAACAAACATCTATCGCCTTTGACAGGCGACAAGAGTGTAAAAACCGCGAAAAAAGGCGGGCAGTAGTGTACTGAAGATAGGCTTGATACTACTCGCGTGTTGGCCCCAATGACGTTCCAGTTTTTTAAACGGAACGTCGTCTGTATTAGTGAGATAACGCCAGTAAACTAAAGCGTTTGCGCAAGCACCCGCCTGACGAGCACGTCATTCTCTGCTTTTACCTGATCTCTCCCCTGAATTCGCCCGTTTATCATCTTACTAAAATGGTTTAATGAGCATTTATGAAGCACTACGCTATCAATACAGAAGTCGAATGGAACTGGGGCAACGGCACTGCAACAGGAAAAATTCGTAAAAAGTACACCGAGCACGTCGAGAAAACGTTGCAGGGCTCAGAAGTCAATCGTGATGCCTCAGATGATGATCCGGCTTACCTTATTGAACAGGATGATGGTAGTGAAGTGTTGAAATCTCACAGTGAAATCAATAAGGCATCGTAGTCGCGTAGTGTTGCCTTCGCACTTTTCATCACGATGTCTTGTGTCTCTATTCATTTGGTTCTGAGCCCGCTTACAGTAAAGTAATGGCACTGACAGTCCCCTTGACTGAGAATGACAGACGACGCTACAAGCGTCTTATCTGGCAACACTTGTCGTTAATTATCTTTCAGGATCCAATCGGAAACAGTCAGCAAAAACGCCGCAGCAAATGTGCTATCCAGGTTGTCGTATTCCTGCCGCGTGCCGGTTTTGGCTTTCTGAAAATAATGATTGGCGTTCTCGAAAATAACAAACGTATGATTGACGCCAGATTTAAGGATCGCTTTTTCCATCACGTCTTTGTTTTGCTCAATGGTAACCTGGCGATCCTTGCCTCCAAATAGCCCCAGCACAGGAACTTTGAATTCAGCCAGCCGCAAAGCGGGGTCGTGGTAGAGAAACGACGTTAGTGAAGGTAAAGCATAAATAAGACTTAATTCCTGCGCTTGCTGTGCGGCTTCTCTTCGAAGTTCATCTGGCAGCCGCCCACTGTGCTGTGGCGATACCGAGAGAATAGTAAAAATAGCAGCCCGGAGGTGCACCAATGCGCTGTCGATAGCGGTGCTGCTTTGTATCGCCCACATCAGGCGGTTGTGTGCAGACACCAGCGACTCGGTCGTTGCTTTATCCAGTTGCCACTGAGAATATTGCTGACGAACCTGATACAAAACCACGTCTATCAGGGGCACAGCCGGAGTGCCGAGCAGAAGCACCTTTTCCACATCGTGACGTGTTATTGTCACATCCACAGCGACTACGCCGCCCTGACTATGACCCAGTAGAATGAACTTTGAGAACGTAAAGTCATCGTGACGGGAAAAATAGTTGAGTACTCTGTCAACATCAGCTGAAAGATCACCACGTGTTGTCTGACCAAAGTTGCCAGTACTCCCACCGACGCCTCGGTCATCAAAGCGAAAACTGGCGATCCCCTGTGAAGATAAGTGCGTGGCCAGTCGTGAGAACATCGGGAAACCAGCAAGCGTTGAATCCCTGTCCTGAGGACCACTACCAGAAAGCATGACAACAAGTGACGTCGTTTTTGATTCCGAAGGTAATGCCAGCGTGCCAGCAATCCGTGTTTCGCCGTTTGCAATTACGATATCAACATGGCCACTGACTTTATGCATTGGTACCGCTAACACCGGATTCAGTAAAAACATACTGAAAAAGAAAAAGAGAAAATCAGATGTTACCTGTTTCATTGCGCAATCCGCCTCAAACTTAACATTACCCACCGTTGAATACTCACACAGCTGTCAGGCCAGGCGATGATAAAAGCAACCAGAGCCCAACAAGCACCGCTGGCGCGCCTTAGTAAAAACTAAAAAGGCGAATGAGCTGACTAACGATGTACACAACATGATCCAAAGCCGCCTTCGTATTGTCCTTATCAGGGCTCAGCGTTTTTTGTTATTGCCTGACGGACCCGCTTTACGCTGTCGTTAAATGTTGCCAGGGTGCCGCGACCTTGGCTTGCGAGTTCCACCGCTTTTTCATATGAAGATAACGCGTCAGTAAGCCGTCCGTCTTTCTCGTAGGCCTGACCCAGCCAATACCAACTATTGGCAAAGGTGTTGTATGCCTGCGCATTTCGTTCGAAAACCACGGCGGCGTCTGCATAGCGTTCCTGCTCCATTAGCTCCAGCGCTAAATACACATAGGTTTCGGCCGATTGCTTCGCCTCGGCACCGTAGGTCTCTCTCATCTGTTTCTCATGCTGAAGAAAGGCATTGGCAGTAAAGTTCTTTCCTATTTCCTCTGAAAGCATCATGTCTGAAAAAATATGCTTCAGGCCAAAGTATGTGGTCAACAAGGGGGCCGACATGTGTCCTTCATTGGTAAACTGACTTTGCTCAATTCTGAGCCCCTGCACTGCAGGCATCGCTTCAATAAATCTGCGCATTTCCTGTTTCATGCCGTAGCCATCGTCCTCGCCGATGCCGAAGAAAAGGCGTTTATTGATAAACGATTCGGGATTAGTACGCTGTAATTGCCCAAGCATTACCTCTTCATCCCACCACAACGCAGGCGCCACGATGATATAGCTATCGAACAGCTCCGGATGGTTCACGAGACTATAGGAGGCAAACAAGCCGCCAAACGAGTGACCAATCAGCGTTTTGTGCCCGTTAGTGCGGTAGCGTTGCGATAATGCCGGAATGAGTTCACGCTTAAGAAACCGTGTGAATTTTTCCGCACCGCCGGCATTGGGATATTGTTCGCTAGCTGTGGGTGCAAAATGATAGGTGCGATCCTCACTGACAATACCCACAATTATCGCTGGCGGCATGTAGCCGGTACGCACCAGAACTTCGTGACTCCCTACCAGGTGCGATAGATTAAAGTCGCCATCAAGTACGAAAATTACCGGGTATTCTGCATGCGACGCTGAATACCCATCAGGTCGCGATACATAGTAAGTCACAGTTTCGCCCGTCTCGCCGGAATCAAGAGTAAATACATCCGCAATAGTAAGTGCTTTACCAGCTCCGGCATTGGCGAAACCCGATGAAAACAAAATAAACAATGCCGGAATCAGCCTAAGAATTCTCATCATTTTTTCTCTTGGATAGAAAGGCGTTAAGTGCCGTGATGTGGTGTTTTGTTAAGTAAATGACCCACCAGACACAGGTTGAAATCGGTATTATCAGCGCTGCTTTTTACGCCCGGTGAAGACTCTTTCTACCTACTGGTGTAAGTCCGCGTACTTCTCATGCTCCCGGTTACACGCTTCTGCGAAAACTCACGATTTGCGCGCTATATTCAGCCAACTGCGCAACAACCAGACTGAATAAGCAGGCATAAAACAGCGCGTTGCCGTCGTTTTGAAAAAGATACAGCACTAATGAGACTACAATCCCCAAACTCAGGAAGAGGCCCGCTATAGACTGTGCTCTGCTAACGATCTTCTTCTCCCTTTCATCCGGTCTTAGTTCAGCTTCCTGCCGGTAAATAACAGTTAATACAATTTGCCCGACAATACTCAGGCTAATCAGGCTCACGGTTAAGCCAATGAACAGTGGCAGAACAGGCGGAGCGTGTTGCTGTGCTAAAAACGTCAGCCCTACTTCCAGTGCCATATACCCTCCGACAAATAACGTAATTACCATCATTAACCATGCTGATTTTTCTCGAAATGTCATAATTTTCTCCTTAGTAGTATTACTTTTTGGCACGCACTGCCGGGGTTCAGGACTTCGCCGGAATGCTTCCGAATTGCCCTGTTTCTTTTCTTTCAACAACTTTTTCCATCGCGAAAGGATCTGCCGCAACCAGAGGCCCTTGCTGCACAAAAGTCTCATTCAGAGGCTTTCCTGATAACACCGCAAAGTGGCTATTAGTGAGGCCGATATTGATAAGGCTGACGCTCTGTTTCCCCGATGCGCTGCGCAACGAGACCGATGAGCCTTCTTTCAACACCATGACCGAAGTGCCCGTGTCCACCTGCAATGTTCCTGACACCGCATAGATCCAGGCACCAGCGCCTGCATCAACATCAAACTTAAAGCGCTTACTGATCTCTACTTCGCCATCAAGGATCGTCAGGGGGGTGGACGGGGATTGAGCCGACTGCTTTCCATTAGATTCCCCCAGAAGCACGCGCACCCGGGCGCCGTTCTCGCAGATGATGGGAATATCTTTCGCTTTCACGTGCAATGAGACGGGTGCATCATCTTTGCTGTGGTTTGGCATATTGACAAAAATCTGAAGACCATGAATTTTGGCATTTTCTCTGGGCTCTTCATCGTGAAACACGCCGGATCCCGCTTTTAGCCAGTAGAGATCACCAGGCTCAAGATCAAAATCGTTTCCTAACGAATCTCTGTTATGAAATTTGCCGACAGAATCTTCGAAAATTACCGATACTGCAGACAGTCCTGCATGCGGATGTGCACCAAATGTCGAGCCGGTCATAGTGTAATGATCAACCATTATCAGCGGATCAAACCCGGCTTCAAAATCGGCATGTCTGAAAGCCAGTGCCTGAAAGGACTCACCCACTGTGAAAGGCTTTCCCGCCACCTTTTTGTATAAACCCGCTACTCCCTGATCGTTATTTTCAATAATTGATTTGATAGCAGTCATGACGTATCACCTTTTTTGTTAAGATGATGAAATACTAGAGCGCAATGCCGCACGAATAAACGCTTAAAATATGAACACATCGTTTTAAAAATGGAACGTTTCGGGAAGCCTTGAAAATGATAGATATCAATGACTACTTTTACTTTGTGAAAGTCGTGGAGCACCAGGGCTACTCAAGCGCGTCCAAGGCGCTGAATATTCCCAAGTCAAAAATCAGTCGGCATGTTGCAAAGCTGGAAGAAAGACTAGGGCAAAGACTGCTGCAAAGAACGTCGAGACATTTCAACACGACCGAAGCCGGTGACGCTTTTTATCTTTGCGCCAGAAAAGTGATTGATGCGATGGAAGTTGCTGAAAATGCCGTTCTGGAGAAAAGCGATACGCTCGCCGGAACCGTAACGTTGAGCAGTTCAGTGGGTGTGGCAAATTTTCTTCTTAAGGATTTAGTCACAGGCTTCAGCGACGAACACCCGGACGTGGTTATCAGGCAGCATGTTTCAAACGACTATGTCGATATTATTCCTGCTGGTTTCGATATGGTGATCAGGGGGCATAGTGCCAGCTTACCGGATTCAAGCTATATTCAGAAAAAGCTGGCTGTGGTTGAATGGCAACTGTTTGCCAGTCCTTCATTTTTATCAGCGCTGAATTTCACGATACGCACGCCCGATGATTTATCCGGACTAAAATCGCTCGGGTTTGGCTGGCAGTCCAAAGAAAAAACCTGGACCTTGCGCCACGTGCAGGGAGAGCAAACTGACATTACGTATACGCCAGGTTTGTGTTCTGACGATATGTGGACACTGAAGCACGCTTCAGAGCACGGAGGTGGGATCGTATCTCTGCCTTCCTACGTCTGTAAGGAGGAAGTCGCCAACGGGTCTCTGATAAGAGTATTGCCGGAATACACGACGGCGAATGCTCAGCTATCGATACTACTTCCCTCCCGAACCGGCGTATCAGAGGCGACCAGGGCATTTTCAACTTATCTCTGTGAGAACGCCCCGGCTCTGGCTAAGTAAAAGATTCAGGCAAACAACGAAACCTGTAATCAGGAGAAGGTCACAGACAAGACAAATTCGGTGTCGGCAGTCGTCACCGTCACCTTCCATCCATACCTTTCACATATTCGCTTCACCAAATGTAAGCCCTGCCCCAGCCCCCCACTATGACTGGCTTTCACGTTTGGAGACAGAACGTCGTCAGGAGGCGTTGCATCAACTGGATTACTGAACGTAAAGCGGTGTCCGGTAAGCGTAATATTTAATACTACGACACTGGCGTGATTCACAACATTGTTGATGAGGTTGTTCAGCATCATATGCAACAGGTTTTTGTTGCACACCACGCGATAAGATGAAGGAATATCAATATCCAGTTGGGCACCTTCCACTCTGGATAACCCAAAGTGATTGATAATGCAGTGCTCAACTTCCTGAAGCAAAGATAAGGGCTCTTTTTGCACAGACTCTTCCCGGGATAATGCCAGTAACACCCCCACCGTATCCTCAATTTCCTTTACCGCTGACTTCACTTTGTTAATGGCATCTGCATTCAGTGGTTCGTTTGCACGGATCCGCCCGGTGACCATTTTCACGATGGCAACAGGGGTGCGAAGTTCATGACTAATATCCCGCGAAAAGTCAGACTCTCGCTGCAAAGCCCCATGTAAACGGTTAAAACTGCTGCTAATAGTCTGTGCCAGATAGCCGATTTCATTTTCAGTAAACGTATGCTCGAAGGTAAGCGGTTTTGAATCCTCATTGCGGATTACCGCAGTAGTGATTTGTTGTAATGGCGAGACCACGATTCTGCCGAGGTAACGCGCCAGAACATAGGCACACAGCACCACTACAATAAGCACAAACAGGATCCACGGGATGAGTTTTGGCAGATACACCTTTGAAATTTCGTAAGAAGACACATTGGCAGAAAGCAGTTGGCTGGTGTTACCAAGCTGCACTTCCCTGATGTGTATGGTTCCGCCATCGTTTAGCGGAAATTCGATGCGTTCGGGCGATTGCTGCCTGAGCACCTGAACGTGTTCAGGCAGCTCTTTCCAGTCTCGATGTAACGACATAAATGGAATACGAGGTGTCACCCGCTCGCCAGTTTCATCAAACTGCTGTTCAATATAACGTGCTTCTTCAGAAACGATGCGATTGAATATGTTGTCTTCTATCACCCAAGCGTAAACTACGAGAAGACCGATAAAAAATACAGATACCACCACCGTGAAGCTGATAATAAGCCATCGGATCCTGCTCTCGATGGATTCTTTAATCACCATGTTGCACCGACAATCTGAACCCAACACCATGTATGGTTTTGAGCATTTCAGTGTTAAATGGCTTATCCAGCGCCTGCCTCAACGTATAGATGTGAGACCGAAGTGCATCCGTATCAGGAAAATCATCCCCCCATACCTGATGAATTATTTCCTGCCTGCTAACCGCATCAGGATAAGCCTTCACAAGCAAACCTAAAATTTTAAAATTCGTAGTGCTTAATTTCAGATCTTTCCCATTACGCTGCGCAAGCTGTTGCCGGTCATTGAAGCTAAGGTCGCCGATATGAACAGTCTGTGACTGATGCAACTGCTGTCGACGGGTAAGTGCCTTGCATCGGAGTAGCAGCTCATATTGATCAAAGGGCTTAGTGAGATAGTCATCTGCACCTGCATCAAAACCGACGGTTTTGTCTTCAATGCTGTCCCTCGCCGTCATCATCAATACGGGCGGCGTAGGATCAACATTATCTTTGATGAAGCCACAAATGGTGACACCGTCCATATCAGGCAACATGATGTCCAGTATCACCACATCGTAACGATTGTCTGAGAGTAAGCGCAACGCCTGCTTTCCTGTTTCGGCATAATCCACTTCCATACCCTCGCTTTCCAGAAAATCATAAATTTCCGTGGCAAGCGCTCGGGTATCTTCAACAAGTAACAGTCTTGTATGCGCGTTTGCAGACATTTTCGTGCTCACTCTACTTTTTTATTGTTTCTGCGTGTTTACGTGCCGCCGCAATATCAGCATCTTCACCCGCGTCAATTTGCGCACGGTTTGCGGCCACCGCAATGTCCGGAATAACGCCTCTGACCTGAAGATCGCCACCAGGTCTCACTAACAACCTCGTTGCCACATAAACACGTAGCTCTGAGTGAGGTAAATTAAAAAGGTTACCCTGTGCAGTTTGATTAGCATAGCCACCTGTTTCACGCCCGACAAGCGTTGCCAGCTGGTTATCCTTCACCGCTGTGGCGAAAACGATTGCAGAAGAATAGCTCAGCGGGCTAATCAATACGTAAGCATTCCCTTTAAATCGATGTTCCACGTCCACAGGCTCTACCCATTCATCCCACTGCTCTGTCAGCACGTCACCCACTTCCCCCCGGTAGTTAAATACGCCTCTGTTATCGGCATTCAGGCGCTCACGCAGCGACGAAATCATCTGAAAAGGCGAAGACGCAAGGTAACGGGCAAGATAGGTTGCAGTATCGGTGTTCCCCCCCATATTTTCACGAACGTCGATAATCAGCTGTTTCACGTTTTGCTGTTTAATTTTAAGAAAAGTGCTGTCAACAAACTCCTCAAACCAATCCGGGGATACATCAAACGTAGCAACTTTCAGATAACCGGTTTCGTCATCCAGTTGCTTATAGATAAGATCTGCATTTTCGCCTGCCGACACCGGGCTGTCCTGTTGCCAGTCATCACCCTGAACAATGCTCACGTGTTCTGTTCTTCCCTCAACATTCAGCTCAACATCAAACTGCCCGACGAAGCCAAATACCGCCCACAGCATCATGGGAAACCTGCTCGCTACTGTGTGTTTACGCAGGGTTTCCGTTTCTCCTCCGACAAACTGCTGGGTTTTTGTGAATATAGCTTCCACATCAATGCCATTAATACTGACCAACTGGCTGCCTTTAGGAAGCGCCTTATCTTTAAAGTGATAATCGTATTTAAGAAAAACGCCTTCGGGAAAAACATCAAGGTGAAACGGGAATGTCAGCGAGCCTGCTTCTTGCAAATCCTGGTATTCCTGGAAGGGCCAAATCAGGAAAGTATGCCCATCGTTAAACAGATGCGAAAGTGCGCCTATCTTTTGGAAAAAAGCGGTGCGTGTCATAGGCGCATTCAGCTCAGCCTTTAGTGACTCGGCCTGTTGATACACCGTATCCAAGTCAGCGTAACGGGTTAAGTCAGGATGACGCTCAACAACACCGGAAACAAACGCATCAACATCGCCACGCAATGCTTCAGGGGCAATTTGTTTACTGCGAAGCGCCGGATCGCTGAGCTCTGGAAAAATTTCGAGGTGGTTAGCAGTGCATCCGCTTATAAGAGCGCTCGCCAGCAATAGCAGTCCTGTCACTTTTATCTTCATGATGTTCTCTCTGTTCATTCAGGAAGCGCTAACGCTAACAGAGTAAATGTGAAGAAAATGTCGGGACGCATTCACTTTTCGTCTTCACAAAATAACGACATGTGCTCCGCTACCTTTGCCGTGACATCACCCGCATTATTGGAGACAGACCATGCGCAAACTTTACTTTTCACTTTTATTGCTAATGCTGCCACTGCACCAGGCTTTTGCTTCGCAGGATGACACTAACACCAGAGTTCTGATGTTAATTTCAGGCTATGGAACCGAGGCTCAGCCTGAGCTCAGTTACGATCTTGAGGAGTTAGCTCAGGCTTACCTCGTGCTGCATGACAACGGCGTAAACATCGATATCGCCACGCCCAAAGGCGGCCCGGTTCTGATCAAGTCAAACAAAGACAATCTCGAGTATATTCAGCGCTTTAAATCCATTGCACTGCATCAGCTCAAAGACACGCTGTCGAGCGATAGCATCGATTCCAATAACTACCAGGGCGTTTTTATTGTCGGCGGTGCGGGCGCTATGTTTGACTTGCCCAGCGAGGCGTCAACGCAGGCTATGTTGACGACGTTTGCCGCACAGCGAAAAATGATAGCGGCAGTCTGTCATGGACCAGCAGCCATTGCAGATATCACGCTTCCTGATGGTCAGTTTCTTGTTGCCGGTAAGCAAGTAAATGCTTTTACGAATATAGAGGAACAGGCGTTTAGTGGTGAACACATCGATATGTTCCCTTTCCTGGTTCAGGACAAGCTGACAGAAAATGGTGCCAGGTTCATGCATAACGATCCTATGCTGCCCTTCGTTGCTACTGATGACAACCTGATCACCGCGCAAAACCCCTCTTCCGTGCCACGCGCTGCTGAAGCCCTGTTACTTAAGTTGGGAGTCACGCCTAAACCAAGACAGCCATTCAAAGATGAGGCAACCATGCAACTGGTAGCAACGGCCAAGCAAACCGGGGTGGTTGCTATCGACCTGGCGCTAGCCAAATCTCCCGAAGATTACGATCTGAATTATCTGGCGTTATATGGCTTTTACGCCTATGCACTGGCATCGGAAGAAAATAAACAAAGAGAGCTGGATTTGATGGAGACCATCTCCAGTCATTTTTCCCACCCTGAATATGAAACTGCGCTTATCAAGGCACTTTTCGAGCAAAACAGAATTGAGCAGGCTTACCGGAAATTTGAGACATTTCTAAAGCACTACCCAGACCACAAAAACACGGCCGAACTGGCAGCGTTAGTGGATGAGAAGAGCACGTTGTAGCGTTCCATTCTGTAACTGCTGGCTTTTTACCATTCAATGGTAACCGGCGTCGTCACGGAAAATAAGAGGATTTATGCTGCGCCCCCTGGAAGATATCAGAGGGGCTCAGCGCTTTTGTGCAATCAGGTAAGTGTGAAGCTCCGGATACTGATCAAACTCTAAGTGCTTACAGACACATCCTGCCGCTTTTACCACATCCAGGAAGCCGGTAGTTCCCAACGAGGAATAGCTAACGGTAGGGCCCATGGCATTATTCTCATGTTCTCCGGGCTCATCGGTGCCACCGAAAGAGAAAATAAAAATACCACCGGGTACCAGATTAGACATCAGCTTATGCAACACCGGCGCCTGCTGCGTAAGAGGCAGATGCCAGAGGCTGTCCCATGCCGTAATAAAATGGTATTGCTCTGGCAGCTCCCAGGAACAGATGTCCGCATGATAAAACGGGATGTCAGGCTGCTTCTCTTTTGCCAGTTGCAACATGTTTTCTGAGATATCTATGCCTTGCGGGCTGTATCCTTGTGCAAGCAATAATGAAATGAACCTTCCCGTGCGGCCGCACCCCACATCCAACGCCGCGCCTTTCCCTTTCGCAAATTTCAGCGCAAGCTGATGTTGCCTGATACCGTTATTCATATTGAAACGGTCTTCTGCCCAGCGGTCAGTGATACTGTCGTAGGCCTTGCCGGTTTCTTCAGGCTTCATCGTGTGACACCGCGGGTACGCAGTGCAGCCGGGATATTTTCTCTGGTCAGGTGCAGCATCTGAACATCACCGTTTAGTTCTCCTCACGCATCGCGTCCTGCAAAGACTGATTGTCCACCAGCACACGTTTCCATTGCGCCACACTTTTAATGTTGTAGTTATTTTCAGCCAAAAGCCCATCGGCATCCACCTTAATCAAATACGGTAATGCCTTCACACCATTCGCAAAAGCACGCTGATGAAGTGGTTGGACGCCGCCCACGGCTTGCCATACGACGCCGGTATATCCGGTTTGCTTCAGCATTAACGATACCGCCTCGGCATCTTCATCCAGTGCCATTGCGACCAGGTTTACGGCAAGTGGCTGCTGCTGGCGAACCGACTCAATATTTTTGAGCGCGCCATAGCAAGGTGAGCACCAGGACGCAAAAAAATAAATAACGGTTTCTTTTCCTTCTAATGAAGACATTGAAACAGGCTCTCCGGAAAGCAGTTGCACATCAACATGCTGTAAAGGCTTTCCCATTGCCTCCTGCGCTTCCCGAACTTTTTGCTCAAAAGAAGAGGCTTGCGACAGCGTACTAAAACAGAGGCTTGCCAGAACTATCCATGCTTTCATTACTTTCTCCTTAACTCTTCTTACTGCTACGTTTGGCTTTATATAACAGTCCTACAACGCGATGGCTGTTAGGATGACGTCTGCACTCAATTCCCAGCTTATCTTCCGTTGATAACAGTGCGCTGATCCCAGGTTTGTGCAACCACTGATCTCTACAATGACAGCCTGAAAAAACAACTATATGGATCAAGCCGATAATCACCAAAGGGGCCGCACTCATCAAACCCAAAACGTTTGTAGAGTGCAATTGCCGGGTGAAATGCCTTATGCGTCCCGGTTTCCAGGGCAATGCTTGAGTAGTTTCTCTTTCTGGCCTCATCAATAATCACGGTTAAAATGCTACCTGCAATTCCCTGGCGTATGTACTCAGGATCCGTTTTCATCGATTTTACTTCTCCGGTATCATCGGAGTAGTGCTTAAGTGCGCCACAGCCGACCACTTTGATGTCGGTTCTCGCCGACCAGAAAGTCAGTGACGGGTGCCGGAGTTGCTCGGGTGTAATCGCATGAATACTTTCGACAGGAGAATAATTACGCATCTCAGACAAATGCTGATTTAACAGTTGCGTGACTCCATCATCAGCAAGGCTGTCCCGGCCAATGTTAATTCGCCCCTGATTGGTAGCTATATTATTTTCGTGTGGCATCGTCTTTCTATCCGGCTTTCATAAATGAGACTGATTAACATAACTCGACTGGATTTTTATCAGGGAAGAGACGAAAAAGCATCAACAAGCCCTAGTTACTTTTTATTTCTGCCTCAGGGTTCAACACCCAGCATCGGGGATTTTTCGTGAACCCCAGCTTGCCGTAGTATGCGTCAGCCTGCGGCGCTGCAATGAGAATTAATTTACAGTGCGGCCCTAACTGGCTTTTAGTTATGGCCTGAAGTCGCCGCCCAATTCCAGCGCTCTGATAGTCCACATCAACAGCGAGATCGGAGAGGTAGCAGGCATAATGAAAATCTGTCACTGAACGCGCCACGCCAACCAAACGCTCCTCATGCCATGCAGTTACCAGCAAATTGCTGTTAGCCAGCATCCCTGCAAGGCACTTAAGATCATCAACCGGGCGTCTCTTACCCAACGTTGAGGCCTCCAGCACGGCTTTAAACTGCATCGTTGAAACCGCTTTGGTAGTAGAAAACTCAATGTTCATTCTTAGCCAGATAATTAATCAGTACTTTCTTAGTAAACCGTGAAACGTTGCATAAGTAAACGCTGTGCTGGGGTAAAAGATAAACAAGCAGACCGCTAACGAGGATGGTTAATAAAAGCAGGATCCGGCCGCCAGCCTAAATCCATATCGTGTGCTGGCGATAGCATTGGCATTTTCTGCCCCCCGACTCTCAGATGTTTCTAATGACAATGCGTGATGACAGGTCGCGGGTTATTAAACCTCAATCTGGCGAAATCGGGAACTACAGTGCGTGCTCCAGGTCCAGCCTGCCTGAACAGGGTACAGGGGGCAATGCTTTCTCAGGTGCGTATTTTCCTGTACGATTCAGCGGTTAACGTCGAAAGTAAAAGTCCATTACAACTGGAAAATTTGGCGTATTATCAGCTATGTTTAGTAACCATCGCTACAACACGTGCTATAAATAACCTGCTTGCAGTAAAAGGAACAGGAATCATGCAGACCTCTTTAACCGTAGCTGTTTATCAAAACTTTCTTGGCCACGCCCCCGATTGGTATAAAAAAACCATCATCGCCTTTCTTATTGTCAACCCGATAATATTTTTGGCTGACCCTTATATTGCTGGCTGGGCACTGGTAGTACAGTTCATCTTCACGCTGGCAATGGCATTGAAATGCTACCCGCTGCAGCCGGGAGGCCTTTTGCTGATAGAGGCGATGTTCATCGGCATGACTTCACCAAACCACATGATGCACGAGATTGAGGTCAACTTGGAAGTGCTGCTGCTACTGGTGTTTATGGTCGCCGGTATTTACTTTATGAAAGACCTTTTGATGTTTCTGTTTACCAAGCTGGTTATTAACGTCAAAAACAAGCTTATCTTGTCGCTTTCGTTTATTTTCGCTTCCGCTTTTCTGTCAGCCTTTCTCGATGCCCTGACTGTGGTAGCGGTCATCATCGCAGTTGGACTGGGTTTTTACTCTATTTACCACAAGGTGGCCTCGGGCAAAGAATTCCATTCCGACCATGACCACACCAGCGATCAAAGCGTACAGGATATGGGACGTGATGATTTGGAAAACTTTCGTGCATTCCTGCGTAATCTGATGATGCACTCTGCGGTTGGAACGGCGCTGGGCGGCGTTATGACGATGGTGGGCGAACCCCAAAACCTGATTATTGCGGATAAGGCTGAATGGGATTTTATCGAATTCTTTATCCGTATGTCTCCTGTGACCATTCCGGTTTTTATCGCAGGACTGGCCACAACGGTGTTACTTGAGAAAACGAAAGTTTTTGGTTATGGCGCACAATTACCTGGCAACGTTCGTAAAATTCTTGTCGATTATAATACCCATATGGATAAAGCTCGCACCCCCCGCGATACCGCTAAACTGGGTATTCAGGCACTGATTGGCGTCTGGCTGATTGTAGGCCTGGCACTGCATATGGCTTCCGTCGGGCTAATTGGTCTGTCGGTTATCATTCTCGCCACCTCCATGAGCGGCGTCATTGAAGAGCACGCGCTGGGCAAAGCATTTGAAGAAGCCTTGCCTTTCACAGCACTATTGTGCGTGTTCTTTGGTGTGGTAGCTGTCATTATCGACCAAGGCTTGTTCCAACCGGTTATTCATTGGGTGCTAAGTTATGAAGGCGAAACACAGATGGTTTTGTTTTACCTTGCCAACGGCGCACTTTCTATGGTCAGCGACAACGTATTTGTAGGCTCGGTATATATCACCGAAGTCACAGCAGCACTGAATGATGGGCAAATTACCCGGGACCAGTATGATATGTTGGCGGTGGCAATTAACACTGGAACCAATTTGCCAAGCGTCGCCACGCCAAACGGCCAGGCAGCATTTCTGTTTCTGTTAACGTCTGCCATTGCGCCGCTGCTGCGTCTTTCCTATGGCCGCATGGTTGTGATGGCATTGCCTTATACCATTGTGCTGACTATTGTAGGGTTGCTTGCTACCTATTGGGGTCTGGCCGATATCACAGACTGGCTTTACGATATGCATTGGATCGATCATCACAGCGTCTCTGCGACATCGGACATTATGAATGAGCATTAAGGATCCAGTATGAATTTGGTACGCGCATTAAGCCGCTGGGCGGAACATAAATCATCGTGGTTTGTGCTGTTCGCTAGCGCGGCGGCATTGGAAATTGCGGCCTTGTACTTTCAATACGGCATGGGGCTTGAGCCTTGCATTATGTGTATCTATCAGCGCACCGCGATGTACGGCATCGTCCTGGCTGCACTGGTAGTGTTAATTGTTAACAACGGCCTGACCCGGCTTTTGGGTTTCGCTGGGTGGGCGGTATCGTCCGCTTGGGGCTACATGCTTGCTACTGAGCACCTCGAAATACTAAATGCCAAAAACCCGTTTTTTGCCAGTTGTGGCATTGTTCCCAACTTCCCTGAATGGCTACAACTTCATGAGTGGCTACCTGCGGTTTTCGCTGCCAAAGGTGACTGCATGGAAGATAGCTGGCAGTTCATGTCGATGGGAATGGCAGAGTGGATGCAAATCTTGTTTGCGGCCTACTTTATTGTGTTTGTGATCGTATTTGCCTGTCGCTTGCTGGATAAGAAGCCCTTTTGATTGATCTTAGCATTCTACCAGCCCGCCTGCCGCCGCTTCGCACTGAGCAGGGCCCCATCAATATCGAGCGAATCGGCATGAAACACACAGAAAGTTTATGTGAGGCAGGTCAGGTGTCGGCCCAGCATGTCAAACCATGGCTGGGAGCGTCTTTGTGTCCGGTTACCGTTGCAGCAACGAAGCAATGTATCCAGGCTCTCGACAGTAGCCGGCATCAAAATTACGGTATTACTTACCTGATGATGAAAGAGGACAGGTGCCTGGGTATGGGGGTCATCAACTACCTCCATCCATTGCACCTGACTGCGAACCTGGGATACTGGATCCGTTCAGACGCCTGTGGCCAGGGGTTAGCCGTCGCGCTCTGCCAAAGCCTCATCAAACTCGCTTTTTCACAAATGAATCTGCATCGGTTGGAATGCTTAATTGAACCTGGCAACAAAGCCAGTTTGCGGGTTGTTGAAAAGTTAGGCGCGGAAAAAGAGGGTCTGTGCCGTAAGCGCATTTTTGGGCGTGATGCCCTGCTCTACAGTATTACGGTCTGATACCGCTTTCGTAAGCGTCGCGCAATTAAATCACCTGCGCGACGTTTTCGATGATTAATCAATATCTTCCAGTGGCCAAATAGCGATATAGTCTTCGAACTCGTTTAAATCTACATCACATTCAAACACGGTTTTATTGCGCACCGACATCCCCTTCTGATGCATCACGTGCTTTTTCCCTTTATTCAAAAGCGGATGCCAGGAGGGTAATCCCCGGCCTTCGTGTAGTCGTCGATACGCGCAGCTGGGCGGCATAAAAAAGATATCTTTAAGATTGTCTTTGGTCAGTTTCACACAGTCTGGTACCAGCTCTGTGCGGCGCTCGTACTGGGAACACTCGCAACTCTTGGTATTCAGCAATGAGCAAACGATATTGGTGTAATGCACCTGCTCTTCTGCGTGCATGGTGTCTGTCGACATGGCCTCTTCTGCATCGTCGTCTTCAATAAACTTATGCAGACAGCACTTCGCACAACCATCGCACAGTGACTCCCACTCGGCCTGTGTCATTTCCGACAACGATTTCGTTTCCCAGAAGCGCTCAGTCATTGGCCCGCAACCGTGGTAGATACTGCAAGATGGCCGTCCAACTTAGCCTCAATCTCATCGCCCGTATGCAGCGCATCGACACCCTTCGGTGTACCGGTGATAATGATATCGCCGGCATCCAGTGTAAACACCTGCGACATATGGGAAAGCAGCTCAGCTACCTTATGCAACATAAGCGCAGTGTGGCCAGCCTGTCTTTGCGCTCCGTTCACAGCCAGTGAGAACGTAAGATCCTGCACGTCGGCGATTTGAGAGAACGGCACAAAGCCCGACACCGGACAGCTAAAGTCAAAAGACTTGCATCGCTCCCACGGCAACCCTTTTTCCTTCAGATTTTTTTGTAACTCTCGCAGGGTGAAATCCAGGGCAAGTCCTACTCCCCAAATAGCGCTGATAACGTCTTCCTTATCCGCTTTACACAGAGGCTGTTTCAGCAACAACGCCAACTCAAGCTCGTTGTGACATTCTCCTTTATCCTGTGGGATTACCAATGGCTGAGACATGTCGCACAATGCCGCTTTGGGCTTCATAAATAACAGTGGCTCTTCTGGCACGGCAGAGTGCATTTCGTCAATGTGATCGAGGTAGTTTCGTCCCACACAGACCACCTTACCTACTGGCAAATCTATAGGGTTACCCAGATTATCCTGGTGCAGGTACATGATTAATAACCTCGCTTGATTCTGTCTGAGAGGTATCCCACGGATACGCCGAAGTAAGAAGAGCGGTTCCACTTCATGAGTGTATGAAAGTTATTGTAGACCAGATAAATGCGTCCTTCAGGCCCGTCAGGCATAACCAACGATGCCTTGATATCAACACTCGGTAGAGTGCTACCGTCGTAACGCCGAACCCCAAGCTGTTCCCAACTATCCAGTAACTGATAATGGTTTTTACTCAGGCCTGCATACCTGAAAGCCTCTTCTTGCTGTACTTTTACCTGCCGCCCCCAGGTTTGTTCGCTTCTCCAGCCTTCTGAGGAAAGAAAATTGGCAATTGATGCAAACACATCTGCAGGCGTGCTCCAGATATCTTTTTTTCCATCACCATTGTAGTCGACCGCGTAAGTGAGAAACGATGTTGGCATAAACTGGCTTTGGCCCATAGCGCCTGCCCAGGACCCTTTAAAATCACTGTGGTTTATATGCCCCTCGTCCAGTATCGTCAGCGCTGCCATAAACTGCTTTTTGAAGAGCGTTTCACGGCGGCCTTCATAGGCTAACGACGATAAGGCAGATAACACATCAAAACTGCCCTGGATCCTGCCAAAGTTCGACTCGTTACCCCACAGCGCCACAATAAAACGTGGCTGTACGCCATATTTGGCACCAATCTCTTTTAGTAAAGCCTGATGTTCATTGAGCTTGTCCACTGCCTGCTTGACTTTCCAGTCAGGCACACGCGTTTCCAGATAATTATCCAGTGTGATTTTACGCTCAGGCTGGTTTTTATCGGATTTGACCACCGTGGGTCTGAATGAAATGTCAGCAAAGACGTCATCCAGCAACGATTGCGAAAAACCGGCTGCACTTGCTTCGTTTTTCAATGATTTCAGATAATCAGCAAAGCCTGCTTCCGTTTTATCCTGTGACGCCGCAGCGGCTGAAAAAAACACGGCAACGCTCAACACAGCAGCGAGACGACGAATTTTACCCATCATTTTTTTCATCCGCCTTTGGCGCGAGTCCCAGAGACACACGGTGTGATTCCAGCAAATTTTCTTCTTTAGGCGGCATTTGCAGGTAATACCCTTGCTCAGTCAGAGCTGTTATCAGCTTTTGCTTATCCACCGTGCCAAGCCGTTCGCGCTTATCCAGCGGCAACATCATTACCAGCTCAGGGTGTCCAAACTGATTCATCAGTGCCTCCGGCACCTCATCAAACTTGGCTTTTTCTGGGACATAAAGAAACATGCCCGACTTCTTCTTCGTTTTGTAAACTGCACACAACATAGAAAGGTCCTGTCAGGAATTAATGTGTAGGGGGCTCACCAAGAACCCGATGAATGCCAGGCTTGAATAACGGAGCGCGCCAACCTACCAATAAATCAGGCAGTAAGCCCTGCACACGGGTTTCGCACAAATCAAACCACCACCATTTTAACAGCTGATTCAGCTGTTTTTTAGATGCTAACACGTCTGACGTCACGCCCTGCTCGACAGCTATTTGCGAGGTCACGTCTTTGAGTGCCGACAATGTCTTTTTGTATTCAGGAACATCAATCAGCCGTCTGATAACCGTCGGGTGTTGTGCGTCAGGCATGGCGTCAAACTCATCCAGCGCATCGCTGACGATGTTCGTTACGACCTCCGCATAGCGCCGCATGGTGGGAGGGCTTATCCCCTGAATACGGTTTAGCGCACTGCGACTGGTGGGTAACTTCTGCGCGACGTCGAACAGATGGTTTTCTTTAAACACAAAATTCAGCGCGAGATCTTTTTCTCTGGCCTTCGCTAACCGCCACGCCGCCAGCCCTTTTAATACATACAATTGCTGGGAAGACAGCCGCCAGTTATTTTTGATGACCATGTAGGCATATTCTAAAGGCATTTCTGCGCGTTTTTTCATTGCCAATAGCTCGACCTCTTCAAGCACCCACTGGCGCTTACCGCGGTCGATAATCATGTTGTTCAGCTGTTCATAAGCAGGCAACAAATACAGCACATCATTGGCGGCATAAACCAGCTGACTGGCACTTAATGGACGCGCCAGCCAGTCAGTACGCGACTCGCCCTTATCCAGTACTTCTCCACATAACTCTTCCACCAGCTTGGCGTACCCTAAAGTAGGTCCCAAACCAAGAATACTGGCAGCAATCTGAGTGTCGAAAACCGGCGTCGGGATCACGCCAAAAAAGCTTAAAAACGTTTCCAAATCTTCCGAGCAGGAATGCAACACCTTGGTGACGTCCGGATTTTCAAGTAAATGAATAAAGGGTTCAAACTCGGTGATAGCCAGCGGATCGATCAAAACCAGTTGATGGCCATCGAAAAGCTGAATAAGTCCCAGATGGGGGGTCAGCGTGCGGGTTCTGACAAATTCCGTATCCAAAGCCACAGCTTGATGGCGCTGTGCCCGTGCACAGACCTCAGCGAGATCTTCATTTGATGTGATCAGTACATAGTCCATAATACAAAAACAGCCGGCGAAAAGGCCGGCTGCTGAAACTCTCCTGGGTTAGCGTTCGCCTTAATCCCGAAGCTCGCGACGTAAGATTTTTCCCACATTGGTTTTGGGTAGATCTTCTTTAAATACCACATGCTTTGGTACTTTGTAGCCTGTCAGGTGCGAGCGACAGTGTGTAATAACGGCTTCTTCCGTCAACCCTTCGTGTTTGCGAACCACGAAAAGCTTGACCACTTCCCCGCTGACTTCATGGGGAACCCCTACCGCTGCGGCTTCTACTACGTCATCGTGCATCGCCGCAACTTCTTCAATCTCATTCGGGAAGACATTAAAGCCTGAAACCAGGATCATATCTTTTTTACGGTCAACAATATAGAAATAACCTTGATCATCGACGGTTGCGATATCGCCGGTAGCAAGCCAGCCATCTTTGAGTATCTCGTCGGTGGCTTCCTCGCGGTTATAATATCCTTTCATCACCTGCGGGCCTTTCACCCACAATTCACCTGGTTCGCCCTTTGGAACCTCATTACCCTCTTCGTCCAGAAGGCGAATATCAGTAGATGGCAGCGGCATCCCAATGGCGCCTTTGTATGCTTCTATTTGTGGTGGATTTACCGTCACTACTGGCGAGCATTCTGTCAGACCGTAGCCCTCCAGCAGTACGGTTCCGGTGACTTTCTGCCACTTTTCAGCAACCGGACGCTGCACAGCCATACCGCCGCCTAATCCAAATTTGAAGTTTGAAAAGTCAAGTTCATCGAATCCCGGCGTGTTAAGCAAACCATTGAACAGCGTGTTTACTCCCGGCAGAATTGTGAACGGATATTTACCTAGTTCGTTTACAAACGCAGGCATATCGCGCGGGTTAGTAATAAGCAAATTCCGACAGCCGTATTTTACAAATAGCAGACAGTTCGCCAGCAGCGCGAAGATGTGATAGAGCGGCAACGCAGTCACCACAAAGTCTTCACCCGGCTCAATGACCGTTTCCAGTATTCCCGATACCTGTTCCAGGTTAGCAACCATGTTGCGATGCGTGAGCATAGCGCCTTTCGACACACCGGTTGTTCCTCCGGTATATTGCAGAAAAGCCAGCGCATCGCTGCTGATATCCGGCCTGGTGTACTTCAGTTTTTCACCTTTTTTGATAGCCGACATAAACGCGGTAGTATCAGACAAGGAGTAAGACGGCACCATTTTTTTCACGTACTTTACGACAAAATTCACAATCCAGCGTTTAGGTGCCGGCAGCATGTCGCCTAATGACGTAAGTAAAACCTGCTCAAGCTTCGTTTCTTCACGCACTTTTTCTAATGTGCAGGCGAAGTTCTCAACTATCACGATGGCTTTTGCATTGGCATCATTCAACTGATGCTTTAGCTCCCGGGCAGTGTAAAGCGGGTTCACATTCACCACCACCATACCTGCGCGCAGGATGCCGAACATTGCTACCGGATATTGCAGCAGGTTTGGCATCATGATGGCTACAGCATCACCATGCTTAAGTCCGGTATTTTGAAGGTAGGCGGCAAATTGCGCTGACAATGCATCCAACTCCGCAAATGTCATCGTCTGGCCCATGTTGATGTAGGCCACTTTATCACTATACTTTTTCACGGACTGTTCGAAGATGTCCAGAATAGAGCTGTAGCGGTCCGGATCTATCTCCGCTGAAACGCGAGGGTCGTAGTGCTCAAGCCAGGTTTTATCCACCAAAGCCTCCTTCCGTTATTATTATATTACCCGGGAATGCGCAATCACTGTAGGCACGGCATTCTCGTTAACTGGTCTGATATCTTGCGAATAGTATAGGATGCGTTAAAAAAAATAAACTTTGCAGTTTACAACTGGTCAACAAATTCTCGAATTACCGGCCCGATTTCGTCCGGTTTTTCCATATGTACATGGTGACCTCCATCAAAAGCAACGCACTGACTCCGTTTAAACCACTGTTTTCGCTCAGAATAAACAGCATCCACCTGTTTAAAGCTCGTAGATGCGCTGGTAAATAGCACCGGACAGTCTATCTGACGCATTATATTTTCCGCCTGTCCTTCGGTTAACCTGACTGTAGAGCGCGTTCGCAATCGCGGGTCGCTCGACCAGAAACAGTGTCCGCTGGCATCCTGTGTGAGATTTCGTTGTATAATTTCCCGGGCATCTTGCGGACGCGTGTCGGTCACCTTACAGCGCGCTTCCACTGCAGTATCTAAATCTACCATGCGCAAACGGTTGCGGCTTTTTTCATAGCGACTCAACACAGATTCCCGCATTTGTTGTGCGGTTGTGTCTTCAGGTTTTGTCAGCGGCCCGCATGAATCCAGGCTAATTACCCCCTTGCAATATTCAGGAAACATCCCCGCAAACAGCGTGCACAAAATGCCGCCCAGCGAATGTCCCAGTAAAGTAACGCTTTTCCATTCATTATCAGTAAGAATGGCGAATAGGTCCTGAAGATAGTCAACCTGATTATAGTGCGCGGCGAGAGGACGGTGAGAAGACTTGCCGTGTCCGGCTAGATCTAAAATGATGAAACGGTAATTTTCGAGGTAGGGTGCCAGCGGTCGCAGACTTTCTGCGTTATCCAAAAAACCGTGCAGGCCGATAATAATATCGCCCTGCACCTGATTATCCAGCCCGGCAATAACCGTGCTGCCAACGTGAAACTCAACTTCTTTCATGCCTGTTATGTCCTTATTTGGCGGAAAAACATTGCCGCCAGACAGGCAAAAGTTTACCGCTATTGTTCGATCGATTTCCGGTTATTCTGCCTACCCACAGGGGTCGTATTCTGATTACTGCTGCGAGTTGGCGCATAATTCCTGTTTGGCCGGTTAATCGGCGATTTCGGCGCAGCGTTTCCACGCTCAATCACTCTTATACGCGAATTATAGAAGCCCCAGCCCGGACGATAATACGGGTAGAAAAACGGCGAGTACCACCCGGTACGATAGTTAAAATATAATCCCGATACATCGTAAGTACTCTCTTTACGCCACAGGTGATAGTCCATCGCCTGAATTGTAGGGTACATGTACGGTTGCTCCCCTACCATCCCCGATGTCGGCGCAATCAGATTTCCAACGAAGGTCACTGTTCTACCCTCTTCAAACACGATCGGATCGACAAAGCCGTCAATCATCACCTTAAACCGACCGACAGTTTCCGCCGATGTGTTTGGTTTCCCATAATTATTCAGTGGGAAGTGGACAATTTCAACGTAGGTTTTTTGCGGCTTATTTTCCACACCCACTATGATTCCACCCCACCGCGCGGTTTCACCGACCATTTCATTGCCTGTAGTCACCGCACGCGAATAACTCACGAGCTGCGTTCCCTCTTCTACCTCAATGGCATCGGGTACGATTGCACAACTTGTCAGGGTCAGTACACCTAATACCCCAAGTATTCTCAGTAACATACACTCATTCCAAATTGACTTATGGCACACTGCCTACAGTATCTCATTTTTGCCTGAACAAAAGCTGAATCCGGCGATGCGCTGAAAATATCCTGCAGACCAACGCCAGAAAAACGATCTGCATATAAACCGCACTGCGTCGAAACGTAGTTATGGTAATCAGCCATCTGTTAGTACTGACATAGGTCATTACTCGTTCACTGCACATGCAACTTACACTATCACCGATGTAGTGAAAACCGTGTGACAATCTGTAACCGACCGCTGCGTTAAAAAAGAAAACAAGACGAAGGTTGCGCAGAAGACACTGTTGGTTCTCGTATTCAGCGTATTGATAATCAGGGGGAGTACGGTATAGAGAAGCGTTTATGGACACGCAGGAGGACGTTGGCTGCTCAGGCGTAAATATCTACACCAAACATTGCTCTTACGTTGTCGCGCTGATCGGATTTTGCCAGGGCATTGTAGGTGGCGATAGCAGAACGAGACTGGTTGTTACTCTCTTCTCTAATGAACTGCTGGTACTGCTCTGCTTGCGCATAGTCTTTTTCAGAGCTGGGCGCTCTAACGACAGGCGGGCGTTCATCTCTTGCCTGTTGCTGCCTCTCTTGCTCCGGTTGCACTTTTTCTATGACAGACTCAACCGCAGACGCGTTTCGTCTGCTCTGCAACGCATCAGCAGAGGATAAAGAAAATGATGTATTAATAATCATAATTTTACTATAGCAACAAAATGTCCGAAGTTCTCATTTCACCAGCCTGCTTATTTTATACGCAGGATTGCCGAATATCTATCAGATTTCGCCCTGTCATTCATCGTGAGCTGTTTAGAATTGCAAAAATCTGGCCAAACCTACTCTCTGCCCGGTAGCTTCTTCCAGGTCACTTTGTCTCTGAGATACACAGGCTCAACGTCCGCTGCTAAGACGGCTTCATTACGCAACAATGACGCGTTGGCCAATGGCAGCATTGCCTCTGCAGCGGGATAAAGCACGCCTGCTGTTAACTCTGCTTTTGCAGTAAAATCAGAAAGCACCTCATAGGCTGCCCATCCGGTGCCGGCTACTACAGCGTCGCTTTCCTTACAATGGGTAAACGCTTCTTCTGGCGGACAAACTTTTTCTGGCACTAGAGACTCGAGACTGTCAGACGTTTTCTGATAGGCAGCAAAGTACACCTCACCCATGCGCGCATCGATTGCCGTATATACCGTTGAGGCTTCGCTGGCCTTTGCCGCCTCCCAGGCCATGGCAGCCAGCGTACTGACACTCACAACCCGTAACCCGGTGCCAAGCGCCAGTCCCTGAATCATGCCAGTAGCAATACGTACACCGGTAAAACTGCCGGGGCCACGGCCGTAAGCCAGGCAATCAAGCTCACTTAGAGAGAGACCGGCTTCCTTTAAAACGTCATCCACCATGGGCAACAATTTCTGACTATGTTGCTGCGGACATATTTCAAACCGGCTATATACGGTGTCGCCATCCTGTAATGCAACGGAACACGCCTCTGTAGCGGTATCTATGGCTAGAATTCGGGTCATCGTTTACTGCTCATCGTCATCTATGGTGGAAAGAAAAGATTCTACCTCGTCGAGGCTGCGGGTGCGACGCATATCCGGCAAACTTGCCAGGAACGTCTGGGCATAATGACGGGTTACCAGACGATTATCACAAATTACCAGCACACCTTTATCGGAAGGATCCCGAATTAACCGCCCGGCCCCCTGCTTCAGCGTAATCACCGCCTGGGGGATCTGAATTACCGCGAACGGATTCGCGCCGCGTTTTTTCACGTCATCAATACGTGCCTGCAGCAGCGGATCGTCCGGCGACGCAAACGGCAGTTTATCGATCATGACGCACACAAGATCACTACCACGAACGTCTACACCTTCCCAGAACGCCCCCGTGCCAAGCAACACCGCGTTTTGATCAGCCAGATAGGCGTCCAGTAATGCTTGCTTGGTGGTTGTCCCCTGCACTAACAGCGGATTATCCACCTCATGCTCTAAGCGTTCAGCTATCAGTTTGAGCATGGCGTGGCTGGTAAATAACAAGAAGCAACGCCCTTTGCTGGCTTTTATTAAGCGCTTGGCAGTGTCCAGCAACGTGTTGCGCATCTCGAAGCTGTTAGGCTCAGGAAGATGCCGGGGTACACACAGCACCGCCTGTTTCTGATAATCAAACGGGCTATCCAGCCCCAGTGTTTTTGCGTCTTCAAGCCCCATTCTGCGCTGAAAATGCTCGAATCCACCGTTTACCATCAGCGTCGCGGATGTAAACACCCATCCCCGCGGTGGCGAGGAAACAAAATGGCGAAACTTTGCCGCAATAGACAGCGGTGTGAGGTGCATAATAAGGTGTCTGGGTGTGGTTTCGTACCAGAGGCTTACCCCATCCTGTAGATTGTCGCTGAGCGCATCAAGTTTTTCGCGGGCCTGCACAATTCGCTCGTACAGATTGTCGAGATCTTTATCCCGCCCGATGTGCAGCTTACAGACTTCGTGAAGCACGCCTAACGATTCGGCAAGTTTGCCGACTTCTGCACGAACGTCATCCCGCTCTAATGCTTCGGCCCAGTTCCCGCGCTGCGGATTTTCCGGGAACAGCAACCGTAAATCTGACGCTATCATCCGGCATTTGTCAGCAGCTTTATCGAGCTGTTCGGCATCTTTCAATACGGTTCGGTATATCAGTGTGACGTCTTTCGACAGGTCATGAAGCTGCCTTGTAGAGAGCGACTCGCCAAAGTAATCACTGGCAATATCCGGAATTTGGTGGGCTTCATCAAAAATGATGGCGTCGGCCTCGGGGATCAGTTCGCCGAACCCGGTATCCTTTAACGCCATATCGGCAAAGAAAAGGTGATGATTGACTACAATCACATCGGCATCCAACGCTTTTCTGCGCGCCTTCACCAGATAGCAATCCTCGTAATCAGGGCAGTCGCGCCCCAGACAGTTATCCACTGTTGAAGTTACCAGCGGAAGCACACGGGCATCTTCAGGCAAGGCTTTGAGTTCGCCCATGTCACCGGTTTTTGTGGTAGTCGCCCATTGCCGCACTGTCGAAAGCTGTCCGAGGACCTCTTTATCTACCAGTGTCGAGTTGCCGCCATGCTGCGCCACGCGGTGCAGGCAGAGATAATTTGCACGTCCTTTTAATAAGGCAGTTTTACGACGACTGGCGAGTGCTTTTTTCACCAGTGGCAAATCGCGGTGATACAGCTGTTCCTGAAGGTTTTTGGTTCCGGTGGAAATAATCGCTTTTCCTTCAGACAGCAACACCGGCCCCAGGTAGGCAAACGTTTTTCCTGTACCGGTTCCCGCCTCTACAATCAGGCTATGTTCATTGTCTATGGCAGATTTAACGGCATTGGCCATATCTGTCTGCGCCTGCCTGGGCACAAAACCAGAGATGGCTTTTGCAAGCTCACCATCTGCAGAAAAAAGTGTCGACACCGACGCCATAACTGCCTTCTTTGCTACGAAAAACCGGCATTATGCCAAAAGTCTTTTAGTAAATCCGGGAAAATCGACATTTCCCGGCGAAAGATCAGCCTCAGCGAAGGCCCGACCTGACAAACAACCGGTAATCCCATGGCGCAAGAGTCATTGTGGTGTCGGCGTCAAAACGATATTGCTGACGGCGAAAAAAATCCTCAAACTCACCATGATAAAGAGCTTCGCTGAAGCTCACTTCAACGTCTGTATCGCCTAGATTCAAAACCACAAAGACCGCATCGCCATTCTGCTGGCGGACAAAGCTAAATACGTCGGGCTGTGCACTGTTAGGAACCTGAATCATTCTGGCGCCAAAGGGACCATTCCACAGTGCCGGGATTTGCTTTTTTAATGCAATCAGCTGTGTGTACAGCGTACCTATTTCATGCGGCTGCCAGTCAATCGGATCGCGCTCAAAGAAAGCCAGACGTTTACTTTCACCCGCCTCCTGCCCGTTATGTATCAGCGGCATACCTTCACCGATAACGGAAAGCACAATCGCGGCTTCTAACGCTTTACCGAACTGTTCATGCTGTGTGCCATCCCAGGCATTTTTATCGTGATTACTGACAAAGGTCATGCGATACGCCTGACGTGGCCATGCCCGCTCATTCCATGAATAATATTTGCGCAGTTTGTCCACTGAACCTTTTCCGTGCGCAATATCGTGCATCACTTCATTCCACGTCCAGGCATAGGTCATATTGAAGGCCTGTTCGTGTAAATCACGATCTTCCCATTCAGCCAGCATGAATACCGGCTTGACTGCATCTAGCGCAACTCTGGCCTGATGCCAGAAATCATTAGGCACATACCCGGCCACATCACAGCGAAACCCGTCGATATCAAATTCTCTTACCCAGTAACACAGCGCGTCAATCATGTAATCGCGCAATGCCGGGTTATCATAATCGAACTCAATAATGTCGTCCCAGTCCCACCAGGGCGATGGCCGGAAATCTCCCTTGTAGTCACGTGCATACCAGTCAGGATGAGTTGTCACCAGCTCATTATCCCAGGCACTGTGATTCGGCACCCAGTCAATAATCACTTTCATGCCTCTGTCGTGGATCGCACGGATAAGCTGACGAAGGGAATGGCTGTCACCAAATTCAGAATTGATACCGTAATAGTCTTTTACGGCGTAAGGGCTTCCTAATTCGCCCTTGCGGTGTTTTTCACCAATCGGGTGAATTGGCATTAACCAGATGATATCTGCGCCCAGCGCCCTGATGTCGTCCAGACCGGCCCTTACTCCGTCGAAGTTTCCCGATTCACTGAACTGACGCGTATTCACCTGATAAATGACGGCATCTTTTGACCAGTCAGGCTGCTGCAACTGATAAGGCGATTTCGGCTTATGGCGAGGTGTAGACATGACAGCTCCCGGAAAGTGGCTTAAAGGTATTTATACCTACCCACCATAAAGAACGTTCAGCCCCCCTTCAACTTCTTGACGCAAACCAACGTCGATGAGGACGACACTTAAAAGACAGGCAACCCGCTCACGCCCATAATGAATACCCAGCTTGCGAAAAACAGTTTGAGTCTGGTTGGAGAAAACGCCAGCACAACCCGCTTAGCAAGGATCCCCCCAATCACCGCCCCAAGACCGGCAAACAGCACCACTTCCCAAATAATCGCACCTGAGATGAGAACATGATATACCGCAGCCCCCCAGACAGATGCAGCAGAAAGGATAACCGCCAGCGCAATGGCCATGGTCACGCTGAAGCCGCGGATAATCAGATACACCGCCACCAGTTCCCCTACCCCGACTGACAACCACGCGGTTATTGCGCCGCCAGCAAAAGCAACGAAAGGCAGAAATAAGATATCGAGTTGCGAAAATCTGGTGGTGAAAACGGTACGTTTCAACAAGGGGACTGAGGCGAGAATTGCGAGCGCCAGTAGAATTGAAAAAATACCAAACCCTAAGTGCAGCGCCTCCATGTTTCCCTTCAGCGCATCAAGACGAGGGGTAATAAGAGGCCCGTATTGGGCAAGCCATATACCACAAAGTGAGGCAGGCACCGTCAGTACGAGGCCACTTTTGAGCCCCTGCCACGCAGCGGCCTTTTGACAATGCTCCCGATAAAATCGCCACCAGGTAATAGCGCCGGCAGTCATCCCGCAGCATTGAATAGCAAAACTTGTAGCGATTATCGCTTGCGGATTGTATCCCAACTGGTTGAAGAACGGCACGAACACGACACCGCCACCAGCGCCGGTCGCGTTAGCGAAAATCGCACCGACTACGCCCAAAAACAGAAAGCCGGAATAGGTACCGATAAGCTCAGCCAGATTATCCTGCGAGCTGACTATCACAAGCCAGCAAACAAACAAGAAAAACCGGTAAGGATGTTGCGAAACCAATGACTTCAGGCTATTCACAAGATAATGTCCAACGCTGCAATGTCGCTAAGGTTGCCAGAACCTTTCAGAAATTTAAATCTGAATCTGCTACGTTTTACGTTTAAATGTAAACATAACGTAAACACCCGGACACAGTATGTTGATTACCCGCACTTCTGAACAGGAGCTGTCCGTTCGGCTTTGTCCTAACCGAAGTGCTACCTGGCAACAGACAAAGTGGCTGATTGCACTGATGGGATTGGTAATCTTCATCATTGCGGTTGGCTGGCTTATGGCCGGAGTCTGGGTGATCCTGCCGTTTGCTGGCATAGAAACCGGACTGCTGGCCTTCCTCTTCTACCGCGTTTCACAATCAACTTACCAATATCAGGATATTATTATTAAACCAGAATCCATTCTGGTATCCGTTGGCAAACGTGCCCCTGTGCTCACGCTGCCGCGTAACAGCAGTCATCTGGCGTTTTACGAGGGAGAGACTGACTGGCATCTCCCCGAGTTACAGCTGATATCTCCACCGCATAACATTGTAATCGGACAGTTTTTGAATCATGCTGACCGTCATCGCTTACGCCATATCCTGTCAGATGCCGGGATAATGGTTTGCCGGAAAAACTGGTGGAAACATGACTGAAAAACGCAAGTACGACATTATCTTGTTTGGTGCAACGAGCTTTGTTGGTCAGATTATTACAGGTTATCTCGCTAACAGACTCGACGCGTCATGTTGGGCCGTTGCAGGCAGAAATGAAGAAAAGCTGCGGACAGTACTGGCACAGCATGGCTGTACGGACACAGACATGATGGTGGTAGATGCCAATGACGACAAAGCGCTGCATGACATGTGTCAGCAGGCTTCGGTTATTATTACCACAGTAGGCCCCTACGCCCTCTACGGCGAAAGCGTTGTCGCCGCCTGCGCAGAAACAGGCACTGGCTACGTCGATCTGACCGGAGAGCCGCAATGGATCAAAAAAATGCAGGATAAGTATCAGGAAACGGCAAAGCAACATGGTGCGCAAATTGTCCATTGTTGTGGTTTTGATTCCATTCCCTCAGATATGGGCGTGTATTTCCTACAGCAACATGCGCAGCAAAAGTTTCAGTCAGCCTTCTCAACGGTCGCTATGCGAGTTCACCGCATAAGAGGCGGCGCATCAGGCGGCACTGTGGCCAGCATGCTGAATCTCGTTGAAGAAGCCGGCAAAGACAAAGCGATTAAGAAGCAACTGTCAAACCCCTATTTACTGTGTGGTGAAAATGACGCCAGCGTGCGTCAGCCTAATGTCAAAAAAGCCTGCTACGATCCTGTAACCGGCGCCTGGATAGCGCCGTTTATTATGGCAGCGATAAACACTCGGGTGGTGCACTGGAGTAACTGCGCGATGGCGTACCCGTACGGAAAAAGTTTCCGTTACGAAGAGGCAATGGTCACTGGCCGCAAGCGCAAGGGGGCGATACGGGCATGGACAATGACACTGGGACTCGGCGGCTTCATGGTTGCGGCGTCTGTTTCGTGGCTGCGCACCCTGCTTGAAAAATACTGGCTTCCAAAACCAGGAGAAGGTCCTTCAGAAAAAGCACAGCAACAGGGCTTTTATGATATCCGCTTCTATGGCGAAACCTCTGATGGAAAACGTGCGGCTGCACGAGTGACCGGCGACCGTGATCCGGGTTACGGCTCTACCGCAAAAATGCTCTCAGAGTGTGCCATTCTGTTGGTTTCAATGCGTGATGAGGGTACAGCACCGAGCGGACAGTTTTCTCCTGCAAGCTGTTTCGGCGACGCGTTAATCCCGCAATTAAGCGAACATGCGGGCTTACGATTTGAGATTGTATAGCGACGACAATGCCTTCGCACCGGCCAATCATCATCTGTTCACAACGTAAAATCTTGTGCGCTTGGACGGAAATGGATGGGCAACGTCCAGGCATCATTACCTAACTTTAATGATCATATTTCACAGCGCTACGATACTTATTGAAAGCAATCTGGAGAGCGCTATGAATTTGTATATTGAATCGATTGAAGGTGGCAATTACGTGGTTGCTACCGGTGAGCCCGACAGTCAACAACCGCTTATGGTTGCTGAAGGCAAACCCCGGACATTCCATTGTCTGAACGAGATCCGTACTCATTTTGAAGGGAAATCATTCAGTAAGGTGTGGCTCAGACAGGCAACGCCATACGAAGAAATGGTTGGACAAACCAGTCAGGATACAACGCTGGACATGGAAATTGACTGGTAGTCTGGCCGTCTGTATCGTCCGCAGCATTAGTTGATGAGTGGCCGACTTCAAAGTAAAGTGAGATGTCGCGGATACGCGAACGGATTATTATCATTTGAAGGAGTCACTCATGCGTCGTATCGCATCACTGGCGTTAGCATCTCTGCTAGCCCTCCCCGCTTACTCTGCGTCGGTTTGGAAAGTTTCTGACGGCGAAAATACCATGTATCTGGGTGGTACATTGCACATTCTCAGTCCGCAGGATTATCCGCTACCGGAAGAATATAAAACCGCATATAGCCAAAGCGATGCCCTGGTTTTCGAAACTGACATCGCTGCACTTAGCACTCCCGAGTTCGCTCAGAAGTCATTACAAATGCTGACCTATGGCGAAGGAGGGTCGTTAAAAGATGATGTAAGTGATGACACCCTGAAACAACTCGAAACGCATTTAGCGGCTCGCGGGGTACCTGTAGACAGATTTATGAACCTGCGCCCAGCTCTGGTTGGGATCTCGCTGAGCATGATTGAATTTCAGCGCCTTGGACTTACCAGTCAGGGCGTAGACAAGTACTACTACACGTTGGGGATGGGAGATGGCAAAGCCATGCATTATCTTGAATCTCCGGAACAACAGCTCACTTTCATTTCCAAGATGGGCGAAGGCAATGAAGATGCGTATGTCAGCTACGCCATCGAGGATGTCAAACGGATGCCTGAAATGCTGGGCGACCTGAAAGACGACTGGCGCGAGGGAGACATGGCAAGCTTCTATGCGTTATCGATGGAAGAGTTTGCCGATGAATATCCGGACATCTATGACCTGCTTCTTACGTCCAGAAATAACAACTGGATGCCCGTACTTACAGACCTGATGACTACACCGGAGACGGAGTTTGTATTAGTCGGCGCGATGCATATTCCTGGCGACACCGGGTTAATTACCCAACTTAAAGCAAAAGGTTACAGCGTAGAACAAATGAAGTAGCCATTCCTCAGGAGCCGTGCTGCGCTTTGTCAGCATGGCTTTTCAACACCGAGTCCTTTACGTTGAAAGTCCGTTTCTTTTTTATCCCTCTCCCCCCGCCTGCTTAATAGTTTTCGCACTCTTTGCCCTTTTGCGGCAACTCGCACACTTCTTGCTAAGCTTACTTAGCAAATGCTCCCGGTGATGGCACCGATAGGTAATTGCATTTGTAAAAATGATGAAGACAAACAGGAGATCATCATGAGTATAAAGAAGTTGTGGTTTATGGGGGCACTGCTCACCGGGTCGCTAATGCTGTTTGGTTGCGCTTCGATGGGAGACGGAACTGTTGCTGAAAAGCAACAAGCTATCCTGGATATGCAACAAACAACACTGACCCGCCTGTATGCTGAGAAACCGGACACCCGGGCGCAGATAGCCAACTCGGCAGGCTATGCCGTTTTTAGTAATGCAAATGTTAACGTCATTTTCTTTGCCGCAGGCACCGGTTACGGTGTCGTGACAAACCAGGCTTCAGGCTCACGTACCTATATGAACATGGCCGAGGGCGGTGTAGGCCTGGGACTGGGTGCGAAAGATTATCGAATTGTTATGGTGTTCCACAGCCAGGACTCATTAAATTACTTTGTTGAAAATGGCTGGGCCGTTGGCGGCAATGCTGATGCCACTGCGAAAGCTGCAAATAAAGGCGCTTCTGCGGAAGGCGAAGACTATCTGGGTAATGTCACGGTCTATACCATGACAGAGAGCGGACTGGCACTTCAGGCAACCATCAAGGGAACCAAATTCTGGAAAGATAAAGAATTGAATTAATTTTACTTTTTGCGCGCATGTGGCCATGCGCGCACTGTCTGCTTTTTTTACAGCAAGATTTTACAGGATAAGTATTAAAACCTTGTAATAATAACAAACCTCATACTACTAAAGTATAAAGAATAAAAAATTAAACTTTAAAATCAAACAGTTACCAATAGGCCCAACATTTGCTGGTGTAGTTTCGGTTAACATGGAACCGGAGATTAACATGAAGCAATGGAAGTACGCTCTTCCCCTCGTAGTAATGACCTCTACTTCTCAGGCAGCCTATGTCAAATTAGGTGACTGGCAGTCTGACGGCAGCGGCGTGAATTGGGAAATGGGCGAACAAGAAACACGTGTCACTCAATTAAATAATGGTGGCCCAAGCACATTTTTTTCAGGTATGTCTGGCCTTAACAAGTCAGTGAAAGGACAATTCGCAGTATCTGGCGAAGATGATGATTATGTAGGTTTTGTTCTCGGTTATAATGCCGGGGAAGCCTTCGCCTCTCAGACTGACTTTCTTCTTATTGACTGGAAGAAAGCAGGACAGACCAACGGTACATTAGGCCTGGCGAGCCGAGGACTGGCTATCTCTTATGTATCCCAGGGCCTTGGCGCAGTGGCGGGTGGGGACGGCAACGTCACCGACAGCTGGTCTAAAACCTGGACCCACGATTCAGATGAGGGTGTTACCGAACTGAAGCGCGGTGAAAACCTCGGTGACGAAGGTTGGGAAACCGGTAACTTTGATGAAGAGGCATCAGAAGATAACGCGGTTTACACTTTCGAAATAAACTACTCAAGTGACTTGGTTGAAGTGTTCATTGATGATGAACTGGAAATAAGTCTGACCGCAGAAGAAGCTGTTAATGCAGGTATCGACCTGCCGGACGGATTCACTGATGGCGGTTTTGGGTTTTATAATTTCACTCAGGATGACACTACCTTCGGGAATGTTGAAATCACTGAGTTAGCGCAGGCACAAAACCCGAGCATTGCTGCAGTATCAGCACCCGCTACCGCGCTGCTGTTTGGCGGTGGTCTTGCAGGTCTGTTTCTGCGAAGAAACCGCAAAACATCGTAACGCATTGTCAGGGCCGGTATCCCGGCCTTTCTTTCTACACAAACTTGTCGATATGTTTTCGCCGCTTTGGCAAGTGTTCGTCACTTTCCGCTGATTTCTTGCCGGATTCATCATAGCTGTCAGCGACATCTGCATCTGACTGCCCGGACGACTCCTGCGAAGACGCATCCTGCCCTCCGGATTGTTTCCCCTGCGATTGCTGGTGCTCGCGGTACTGCTCTTTTTCACTGACCTTACGCTGACTACTGTGTACCTCTCGCTCCTCTTCATTTAATGCTTCGGTATTAATCATCGGATCAATACGCTTGATCTGGCCACGGTCTTTAACCGGTACCTGATTGTTTGCACGCGGGATAATAGAAAACAGTAAATCGTTGCTCATAGTGAAAAGTTTTAAGTTATATCCATAAATTTAGACCACATTACAACAAAGGGTTCAATGGGTGTTGCAAAATGCGCATCTTTTAGCTACTGTTTCCGGCGTTGAAAACAGGAACATCTGTAAAGAATTTATGAACTATACTGCGCTAAACCATCACCACCACCATAAAGCATAGCCTTTCAGGTTTGTGCTGGAAGGTTATTGTTTCCTTCCAGTGGCGCAGAAAAAAGATTCTCGACCCCCGGAAGGAAACTTCCGGGGGTTTTTCGTTTTAGGGCGCACAATTAAATAAACTTAAGGAAAGTCAAAGATGAGTAACAGCAGAAGACTTCGCATTGCGGTACAAAAATCGGGTCGTCTCAGCGACGACAGTATTGCGCTGCTTAAAGCCATTGGAATTAAACTGAACATTCGTGACCGCTTGCTGATTGCTCATTCAACGAACCAACCAATCGACTTGCTGCGCGTGCGAGATGATGACATCCCCGGACTGGTCATGGATGGCGTGGTCGACATGGGCTTTATCGGCGAAAACGAGTTAGAAGAAAAAATGCTGGAGCGCCGTGCTGCCGGAAAACCTGCTGATTATGAAGTGCTTCGCAGACTGGATTACGGCGGTTGCCGCTTGTCTATCGCGGTACCCAATGAGATGACGTACGAAGGTGCCAGCGCCCTTGAAGGCAAAAAAGTCGCCACCACCTACCCCTTTTTACTTGAGCGTTACTTTAAAGAACAAAACATCAACGCCAAAGCTGTGATGTTAACCGGCTCAGTAGAAGTCGCGCCTCGTGCCGGCGTTGCCGATGCAATCTGCGACCTCGTATCCACTGGTGCCACGCTGGAAGCCAATGGTCTGGTGGAGAAAGATGTAATCTTCCGCTCCAAAGCGGTGCTGATTCAGCGTGCAGATGGTGACATACCGGAGGAGAAAGCAGAGCTGATTTCTCGCCTCGTGCCGCGTATCGACGGTGTCATGCAAGCCAAAGAAAGCAAATATATCATGCTGCACGCGCCGAAAGCCTATCTGGAGCAGGTGAAAAGTCTGCTTCCCGGTGCAGAAAATCCTACGGTATTACCGCTCGCGGGTGTCGATGACACTGTGGCGATCCACGTAGTAAGCCCTGAAAACCTGTTCTGGGAGACTATGGAAAAGCTGAAGGCGCTGGGTTGCAGCTCTATTTTGGTAATGCCAATTGAAAAAATGATGGGATAACGCGCGATGATCACCTGGTCTGAATTATCCAATGATGGCAAACGTGACGCTTTATTGCGTCCGGCCATGAAAGACAATCAGAAATTAAAAAAGACAGTCGGAGATATCATTCGTGCAGTACGCGCGAAAGGCGATGAGGCAGTGTTGTCATTCACACAGGATTTTGACTGCGCCTCATTGTCTGAACTGGCGCTGTCGCAAGGTAAGTTGAAGCAACTGGCTGACTCGGTTTCGCAGGAAGTCAAAGCTGCCATTGACACCGCTTACGACAATATTAAGCGTTTTCACGATGCACAACAGCCTGAAAGTATTACGCTGACAACCACTGCCGGCGTGACCTGCGAGCAACACTTTACCGCGCTGGAAGCAGTAGGGTTATATATTCCCGGCGGCAGCGCTCCGCTCCCTTCAACGGCACTGATGCTGGGCGTACCTGCCCTGGTAGCGGGCTGTGAAAGGAAAGTACTGTGTACGCCGCCAAACTCCGACGGACTTATCGCGCCAGAGATTGCGTACGTCGCAATAAAATGTGATATCCGCGAAGTCTATTTATGTGGCGGCGCCCAGGCCATCGCGGCTATGGCATTTGGCACCGACACCATCACCAAGGTCGATAAGATTTTCGGTCCGGGTAACAGCTATGTGACTGAAGCCAAACAACAGGTAAGCCTGAGCGCTGATGGCGCAGCCATCGATATGCCAGCCGGCCCTTCAGAGGTTCTGGTATTAGCTGATAAATCAGCCAGGCCCGATTTTGTTGCCTCCGACCTGCTGTCTCAGGCCGAACACGGTCCTGATTCACAAGCCATATTAGTCACTGATGACGCCAGCCTGATTAATAAAGTAAAAGGTGAAGTCAGTGAACAATTGGCATTGCTATCCCGTGGCTCAATCGCCAGCGAAGCGATGGAAAATGCGCGCTACATTCTTACCCGCGATCTTGATGAAGCCATTGAGGTCAGCAACCAGTATGCGCCAGAACATTTAATTGTGCAGGTCAATCAGCCACGTGAAGCCTTAAAACGCATTAAGCACGCAGGCTCTGTGTTCCTGGGTCCCTGGACTCCTGAGTCTGCCGGTGATTATGCTTCCGGCACCAACCACGTGTTGCCAACTTATGGCTATGCCCGAAACTACTCCAGCCTGGGCCTGCTGGACTTTATGCGTCGCTACACCGTGCAGGAGCTTACGCAAGATGGCATGCGCCAACTTGGGCCCACGATTATGACACTGGCAGACGCTGAAGGACTGGACGCCCACAAAAAAGCTGTGGCACTTCGCATGGATGTGCTGACATCAGAGGATGACACCAATGAGTGATTTGCTTTCCCGACTGATCAATGAAAATCTGATCCCGCTCAAACCCTATGAGTCAGCCCGACGTCTCTACTCTGGCGGTCAGGATTGGCTGAACGCCAACGAGTCGCCCTTTGCGAATGACTACAGTGTGGACAGCAGCAGCTTTAATCGCTATCCCTCTTGTCAGCCTAATGCGGTTGTTGATGGCTACGCAGGCTACGCTGGCGTAGCGACCGAACAGCTTATTGTCACCCGCGGCGCAGATGAGGGCATTGAGTTACTTATTCGCACTTTTTGTACGCCGGGTAAAGACAACATTCTGATTTGTCCGCCAACCTACGGCATGTACGCGATAAGCGCAGAAACCTGTGATGTCGGCGTAAAAAAAGTGCCGCTTAACCAAGACTTTTCGTTAAACGTAAACGCCATTTGTGACGAAGATGACGTCAATCTGATTTTTATATGTTCACCGAATAATCCGACGGGAACACGGGCTGATGTTAACGATGTAGAGAAGGTTTTATCTCACTTTAAAGACCGTGCTCTGGTGGTAATGGACGAAGCCTATATTGAGTTTGATTCTGATGGGTCGTGGGCCGACAAACTGGCACAATATCCCAATCTCGTTGTCCTTCGCACCTTGTCCAAAGCATTTGGATTGGCCGGGCTGCGCTGCGGATTTACGCTGGCATCCGCAGAGATCATTCAGTCTCTGCTCAAAGTTATAGCGCCCTATCCTATTCCGGAGCCAGTTGCACAAATTGCTGCGCAGGCACTGAATAAGGAAGGCCTGGCCCGTGTCGCGCTGCAGGTGGAAACATTAAATTCTCACCGTCAGGCCCTGAAAGAGGCACTTGCAGCACGTTCCGGTATCACACTGGTAGGTGACACCACTGCCAATTTCGTGTTGTTCCGGTTCGAGCAGAGTCAGGCTCTTATGTCTTTTCTGGTGGAAAATGGCATGTTGATCCGCGATCAGTCCAAACAGCTGAACCTGCAAAACTGCCTGAGGGCAACCGTGGGCAATGAAGAACAAAATGCCCGCCTGCTAACATTAATTGATTCATTTTTAGAACAAACAGGAGTGTCGGCATGAGCCAGCAAGCCATACTTTTTATTGACCGTGACGGCACACTGGTTGAAGAACCCCCTGTCGACAAACAACTCGACAGCCTGGAGAAACTGGTATTTGAACCGGATGTGATCCCGGTGTTACTGAAACTCCAGTCTGCCGGTTTTTCACTGGTGATGGTAAGTAACCAGGATGGTCTGGGTACAGACAGCTTTCCTCAGGAAGATTTCGACAAGCCGCACAATGCCATGATGCAGGTATTTGCTTCACAAGGTGTTACGTTTGACGATGTGCTGATTTGCCCCCATTTTGACAGCGACAACTGCAGTTGTCGCAAACCCAAATTAGGTCTGGTAAAAGATTACCTGCAACAAGGACGCGTGGACTTTGCCCGCTCTTACGTCATTGGCGATCGCGATACCGATATGCAACTCGCTGAAAATATGGGTATTCGCGGTCTGAAGTACAGCCCTGAGGGAAATAACTGGAAAGCGATTGAGAAAGCATTGCTTGCCTCTTCCCGTATTGCAGAGGTGGTGCGTAAAACCAGCGAAACCGACATTAAAGTTCGTGTCGATCTGGATTCAACCAAAAAGTCTGAGATTGCAACCGGCCTTGGCTTTTTCGACCATATGCTCGACCAAATCGCCACACACGGTGGATTTGAGATGCAGGTGTCGGTGACGGGTGATCTGCACATTGACGATCACCACAGCGTAGAAGACACTGCGCTGGCGTTAGGTGAAGCGCTGAAAAAGGCACTTGGCGACAAACGGGGTATTGGACGCTTTGGTTTTGCGCTGCCAATGGATGAATGCCGTGCAGAATGCATCATGGATATCTCTAATCGTCCGCACCTGAAATTTGAAGCAGACTTCAGCCGTGACCAGGTAGGTGAAATGGCCACTGAGATGGTACCGCACTTTTTCTATTCACTGGCACAAAGCATGGGCTTGTCACTACACCTGTCCACCAGCGAAGGGAACGCGCACCATCAGGTAGAAAGTCTGTTCAAAGTCTTTGGACGTGCATTGAGACAGGCAATTACCCGTCAGGGAGATGCCCTCCCAAGCAGTAAAGGAGCACTGTAATGGGCCAGAGGATAGTTATTGTCAACACAGGATGCGCCAACATCTCTTCGGTGCGGTTTGCTCTGGAGCGCTTAGGCGTGAGTGTGGAAGTCTCGTCAGAAGACAACGTTATTAAGTCTGCCGACAAGGTGTTTCTTCCCGGGGTAGGCAGTGCGTTTGCTGCAATGCAAAGTATTGAAGCCAAAAACCTCACCGCAACACTCCAGCAATTAACGCAGCCAGTACTCGGCGTCTGCCTGGGTATGCAACTGATGGTAGAAAGTTCTGCCGAGAGTCGCGATGGTAACGTGAATTGTCTGGGGTTGATGCCGGGTCGTGTAGAGCGGCTGAAAGCGGGAGATTTACGTCTTCCTCACATGGGCTGGAACACAGTAAAAGCACAATCTGATTCCCCGCTTTTCACCGGTATCCCCGACGACACCTATTTTTATTTTGTGCACAGCTTTGCCGTTCCCGTCTACGAACGCACACTGGCAAGTTGCGAATACGGACAACCGTTCTCCGCTGCACTGGAATACAAAAACTATTTTGGTGTGCAGTTTCATCCGGAGCGCAGTGGCGAAGCCGGCGCACAACTTTTAACTAACTTTGTGAACATGTAATGATTATTCCGGCAATTGACTTAATCGACGGCCAAGTCGTCAGGTTGTATCAGGGTGATTACAACCAGAAAACCGAGTATTCACTGGACCCGGTCGACGTCGTACACAGTTACGCTGACCAGGGCGCAAAGTGGCTGCATATTGTTGACCTAACCGGCGCGAAAGACACCTCCAAACGACAGCTTGATCTCATTCGCCGTATGGTTGATACCAAGCGAATGGCATTCCAGGCGGGCGGCGGCATTCGTTCTGAGAAAGAAGTGGAACAGCTGTTGGAATCGGGTGTTAGCCGGGTTGTCGTCGGTTCGCTGGCGGTGAAGTCTCCGGAAACAGTGAAGCAATGGGTTACCCGCTACGGTGCAGAGCACATTGTACTGGCACTGGATATCAATATTGACGATGCCGGGAATAAGTTTATCGCTACCCATGGCTGGCAGGAAAACTCCGGCGTGTCGCTGGAGGCCATCCTGAACGACTTTGCCGAGGTAGGCGCTAAGCACGTACTGTGTACCGATATCAGCCGTGACGGCACCTTACAGGGCCCTAATGTGGAACTTTACAGCGAAGTGGCCAAAGCGTTTCCAAACGTTTCATGGCAGGCCTCGGGCGGCATAGGTGGTCTTCATGATATCGAAGCATTAAAGCCAACTCAGGTAGGCGGCGTTATTTTAGGGCGCGCGCTGCTGGAAGGAAAGTTTACCGTTAAGGAGGCTATAGCATGCTGGCAAAACGTATAATTCCCTGCCTGGACGTTCGCGACGGCAAGGTTGTGAAAGGCGTCCAGTTTCGGAATCATGAAATTATCGGTGACATCGTGCCACTGGCTGAGCAATACGCCAAGGCCGGTGCCGATGAGCTGGTTTTCTATGATATCACCGCCAGCTCCGATCAACGGGTGGTAGATAAAAGCTGGGTAAGCCGAATTGCCCAGGTAATTGATATTCCCTTTTGCGTGGCCGGCGGCATTAAGTCGGTTGAGGATGCCGGACGTATTCTGGAAATGGGGGCAGATAAGATCTCTGTTAATTCCCCTGCGCTTACCGCACCGTCACTGATTAATGAGTTACACGATGTTTTCGGGCAACAATGTGTGGTCATCGGTATCGATAGCTTCTTTAACGAAGCGTCAGGTCACTATGAGGTGTATAAATTTACCGGTGATGAAAGCCGTACACAGCAAACTCAGTGGCAAACTCAAGACTGGATAGCAGAAGTTCAGCAACGCGGTGCCGGTGAGATAGTCCTTAACTGCATGAATCAGGATGGCGTACGCAAAGGCTATGACATCGCGCAGCTAAAAGCCATACGGGAAGTGTGTAATGTGCCGCTCATTGCTTCTGGTGGTGCAGGTGCCATTGAACATTTTGCTGATGTGTTTAAGCAGGCAGATGTAGACGGGGCTCTGGCCGCATCTGTATTCCATAAAGGCATAATTGACATGCAGGAATTAAAAAGTGCGCTATCCGCGCAGGGGATACCGATGAGAAAACGCCACTCACTGGGAGAAGGATTGTAATGATTACTAAAGAAAATATGGGCGCACTGGCGTGGGGAAAAATGGATAACCTGTTACCGGCCATTGTTCAGGACGCGCGCAGTGGCAAAGTGCTGATGCAGGGCTATATGAATCAGGAAGCACTTGATACCACCCTCTCGTCACAAAAAGTCACATTCTACAGCCGCTCCAAATCGCGATTATGGCAAAAAGGCGAAACCTCCGGGAATACCCTGAAACTGGTTTCTGTCAGTGCAGATTGTGATAGCGACGCGTTGCTGATTCTGGCCACCCCGGTTGGTCCTACCTGCCACACTGGCGCGGAATCATGCTGGTTCAATGGCGATACTACCGACTTCACCTTTCTGGCCGATCTGGAAACCGTATTGTCAGCGCGTAAGTCCGCTGATCCGGACTCCAGCTACACGGCACGCTTGTACAACAAGGGTATAAAACGTATTGCTCAGAAAGTCGGTGAAGAAGGTGTTGAAGCCGCACTGGCAGCGACCGTCCAGGACAAAGAAGAGTTACTGAACGAATCTGCCGACTTGCTTTACCATCTCACAGTGCTCTTACAAGCCAGTGACTTAGAGTTGAGCCAGGTTATTGCGGTGTTGCGCGAGCGCCATCAACCGACTGACTAGCCAGCATCCGCGCAGATTGTTGTAGTTCAAGCACAAGCGGCTTTGCCATTTTTGGGGAAGCCGCCAGAAAGCCCTCCACCTTTAATTCCGGTATAAACATCACCGTTTCGAGCGCTTCGGCCTTCATGCCAAAGGCATGGGCAGAATACGGAATGAGCGCCGGGTCCTCAATGATCATATCTACGGTGCCCAGCTTAAGCTGCTGCCAGGAACAGTGAATATCAGCGCAAGACATTAAGTTCTTGCCTTCCTGCAGCCCGTTGGCAATCAACCAGTCAAACCCGATATCATGACGCTGCGCTGAAAATGCGTATTGGAGAAGATCAGAATTCGACCTGACATGAATGTCCCTGCGAGTGGCAAGCTTAACTAATGCCAGCCGAAATTCACTCACCGGCGCAATCCAGAAAAACTGCGACTCCCGCTCTGGGGTGCGTGCCAGAGAATAAACTAACGCATCATCTCGTTTCGATACCATCCGCAACGATCTTGCCCACGGCATCAAAAGGAATTCGACGTCATAACCAGCATTTTCGAGAATTTGTCTAACCAGCGTTGTTGAACTGCCAACCACGTCCTCTTTCTCATTCATGTAATGATATGGAGGAGAAGATTCAGTATAGACATAGAGCGTATCTGCCGTTGTCACATTACTTAACAACCACAACACCGCAGCGATAAGCCATTTCACAACATACTTCCTGAACATTATTTCCTCAAATGTAGCATACGAATTTTGTCAACCGCCACATTCACATTTGCATTTGGTTACATTTACAGGGGAACTGCACAGAAAAATGTGACTCTACCTGTTGGCGCACCACAATTTTTAAACAGGAAATTCATGATGAAGAAAGGGAAACTGGTCTCTATTTACAAAGAAAACAAGCAGCTTTTATTGTTTATCGTACTGATGTTTACATTCAGAAGCAGCTTTGCCGACTGGTACGATGTACCCACAGGCTCAATGAAGCCAACCATTGTTGAAGGCGATCGCATTTTAGTAAATAAAATGGCATACAGACTCGACCTCCCTTTCACGGATATCGCGGTTATGGAAACCGGAACACCACAGCGTGGGGACATTGTGGTTTTTAACAGCAAGGCTGCGGATAACCGATTAGTTAAGCGCGTAATAGGCATTCCGGGTGATGTCATCAGCATGGATAGGAACCGCTTAATCATAAACGGAGAGCGTGTGCGATACAGTGGCGCACCGGCAGCAATGACAGAGACCATCGGTGACAAGCGCCACGCTATGCAACTGACGCCTCCACTGGCCGAGAGGCACAGCTTTGGCCCGGTCACGGTACCGGAAGGACATTTACTGGTTTTGGGTGATAACCGTAACCACAGTGCAGACTCGCGCTATTATGGCTTTGTGCCCCAGACTGAATTACTTGGCAAAGCATCCCGCGTGTTAATTTCACTGGATCCGGAAGACTACTACCTGCCACGTACTGAACGCACATTCACAGCAATGCGTTAATCTGGCAAGGGCGTTGTTCAGGAGCCGGATTGCAACAATACCGGCCCGGGCCCTTTCTCAGACAGCTTGTCGTTCTGGTTGTACAACGGACACTGCTTCATTGACAGACATCCACAGCCTATACACCGGGTGAGGCTTTTTTCCAGCTGTTGTAGCTGTGCAATTCGCGCCTGCAATTGCACCTGCCATCGGCTGGCCATGGCTTCCCACTGATGTTGCTGTGGCGCGCCAAACGCTGGCAGTTCAGCAAACACATCAATAATTTCTTTTAGCGGGATCCCTAGCTGTTGGGCGACTTTTATGATCGACACCCGCCTGATGGTATCGCGCCCAAAGCGTCGCTGATTCCCGGAATTGCGCCGACTGGTGATAAGCCCTTCCCGCTCATAAAAATGCAGCGCAGACACATTTACTCCACAGCGCTTTGCCACTTGCCCGACTGTTAGTTCATTCATTTAAAAAAAATCTTTACCTCAACCATTGTTGAGGTTTTAGCATGGAGTCTGATAAAAACGCAAGGAACTAAAGATGAACACAACAACTACCTGCCAACTACCCGCCCGCCAGGTGACAGGAAACCGTAAAAAACAAAACGCAAAAGTTCGTATCTGGCTACGTGCCTACACAGCACTTTTCAACAACACCATGACAATAAAGTAGTCACTGTGGAGCTCGACTGGGCATAGCTGCTATGAAGCTCGTCTGGGCCTGGTCGCCAAGACATAGTCACTACAAAGCTCACCAGGTTGTAGTTGCTCTATCGCAAGCGTTGAGATGATACGGCTTGGGCCATCGTTATACCGACAAGCGACGTATACTGGCCTACCAGCCGGAAATGCGCGGCCACGATTCAGCTACCGTGTTGTCTCTGACCAGATAATAGCTGGGAAACTGCGCTGCCGTGGCGCAGGCATGGATGGGGAGAATGCGAAGACGGTGTCCGTAACTAAACGCCTCGACAGTTGCGTTGGGGTTATGCATATGACTGATAATGCCATGTTCCTGATTGGTTTGACTGACGTACCATCCATCAAGAATGTTTCCCAGCTCATCGCAGACCAGGCCATAGCCGCAATCCACATCATGAGACGCGGTGCCCTGATCCCGTGACAATGCCATCCAGCCGGCATCAATCAATACCTGCCCTTTGTCTGGTTGCGTCCCTATGACAGTAGTAAGTACGGACATAGCAATGTCATCAAACTGGCAAACGCCCAGCCCCGCCATTACGCAGTCAAAGGTGGCGTAAACGCCGGCGCGAAGCTCAGTAATTCCCTTTCTTGACACATCGGAAAGTGCCGTGGGTGTGGAGCCCACTGACACCATAGGACAGGCAATTCCGGCCGCGTTCAAACGCGACACAGCCAGCAGAATACGCGATACCTCCTGCTCTGCCATTGTGCGGCGGGCATCATCGGTGAAACAGCCATAAGATGCTCCGGCATGTGCCACAACACCGGCAAACGATAGCGACCTGGCTTCTTCCAGACGCTGTGCAATCTCCAACAGAAGAGGCAAATCGGGCTTCAGCCCGGCCCTGTGATCGTCAACATCCACCTCTAACGCAACCGCCAGAGAACAGGCGCTGCGCCAGCGCGAGACCAACATCTCGCATGCATCCAGTGAATCAATAAGAACGGTGAGTTTTACGCCTTGCGCGAGCAGCAATTGCGTCTGTTCCAATTTATTTGGTGTCAGCGTAACCGCATACAAAATATCGGTATAACCGGCGCTGGCGAAGTATTCCGCCTCGGCCAGAGTAGAAACCGTGATTGGCATATCAGCTGGCGCATAATAGTGCGCTGCCTGCAGGCTTTTAAGCGTTTTCACATGAGGCCTGAAGGCAACACCCTGCGCTGACACGTGTTTTTTCATGCGTTCAGCGTTGGCCGAGAATTTCGCTTCGTCAATGAGACATGCTGGCGTAATCAGGCTATCCAGGCCCATCAGTTACAAACCAAAATGTATGACTACCAGGTTGGCGCATGCGGAAAGGAGAATCGCCAGGAATGTAGCAATCATTCCCACAAAACGCTGCCAGCTTGCTCCCTCATGCTGGCGCAGGCCATAAGCATGAAGTAAGCGACCAAAGAGCAGCAAACAGCTGATACCGTGGATGATCCAGGTGTAATCGCTGTTGGCTTCAAGACAAGCAATCATGATAAGGGTTAATGGCACGTACTCGCTGAAATTGCCATGGGCGCGCGTTAGCCGACGCAGATCTTCATTATCACCATCTCCAAGGCTGATGCGGTTGCTCCGTCTGACGCCTATCACCAGCAGCGACATATAGAGAAAACACAGACCTAACAAACTGGCATAAAATGCGGTAATTGGGAGTACCATAACTTCCTCTTTTACGGAGCTTATTATTTATATTTGGTATTTATGGGCTATTGTGGCAAGAGTCGGCCCGACGAGCAAGATCAAAAAAGGGCCGCTATCGCGGCCCTTTTTAATCATTGGAGGGAAAATAACGTTATCCCAACAGTGACGCTAACTGCTGACTCACTTTTTCTACCGGCTGTGTTCCGTCCAGCTTGTGATACTGGCAATTGCCCTTTTCAGCCTCAGAGCTGTAATAATTTACAAGCGGTTTGGTTTGCTCATGATAAACACCCAGACGTTTACGCACGGTTTCTTCTTTATCGTCATCACGAATAATCAGTTCTTCACCGGTTTCGTTGTCTTTACCTTCCTCTTTAGGAGGATTGTAAACTACGTGATACACGCGTCCGGACGCTGGATGCACACGACGGCCACCCATACGCTCAACGATTACGTCATCAGGTACGTCGAATTCAATCACGTGATCGACATTAATACCCGCTTCTTTCATGGCATCGGCCTGAGGAATGGTGCGTGGGAAACCATCTAACAGGAAGCCGTCTTTGCAGTCATCCTGAGCAATACGCTCTTTAACCAGGCCAATGATAATATCGTCAGATACCAGCTTACCTTCATCCATAACGCGTTTCGCCGCCAGGCCCATTTCCGTGCCGGCTTTAATCGCAGAACGAAGCATGTCACCTGTCGATATTTGGGGGATCCCATACTTACCCATCAGAAACTGCGCCTGAGTTCCCTTACCGGCACCTGGTGCGCCGAGTAGTATAATTCGCATGTGTGCGCTCTCCGCTTTATTTTATTTACTGACGGCACTTTACACATTCACTTTCGGAGTGACAAGTGCAAGGCCCGCATTCACAAGGTTCTTACGACTAATAGCGCATAGTTTATGCACATAGGAAAGGCGGCCCGTGAAAAAGGTTATTTTTATGTATTCTGGTCATTCATCGCGCGAATTGTAGCAGAGAACGTCATTCTCAGGGAGCGAAAATGTGCGCACAACGACTGAAGCTTCAACCCCAACCGGTTTTGCAATGTACTACCGTAAAGGTATAAAAAGACGGGCCGAAGCCCGTTTTCACTCTTTTACCCGTTATGTAAGGTGTGCCGGACTATTTAGCCAGGCTCATCAGTAAGGTATTCAGGTTTTTCACGAAACTTGAGGGATCTTTCAGACTACCCTGTTCAGAGAGTGCAGCCTGATCGAACAATACCTCGATCCACTGTTTGAATATCGCTTCGTCCTGAGTATCAGACAACTGTTTTACCAATTGATGTTCTGGGTTCAGTTCAAAGTGATATTTCACATCAGGTACCGGTTGACCGGCAGCCTGCATCAGCTTCATCATTTGCGTAGTCATGCCATTTTCATCAGCAACGATGCACGCTGGAGAATCTGTCAGGCGATGCGTGAACTTCACGTCCTCGACTTTATCACCTAAAGCGGTCTTCGCACGCTCAAGAATGCCTTCGACTTCTTTTTCAGCTTCTTCCTGCGCTTTCTTAGACTCTTCGTCTTCCAGATCACCTAGGTCAAGATTACCTTTTGCAATCGACTGGAATGATTTTTCATCAAACTCAGACAGGTGTGACATCAGCCATTCGTCGATACGCTCACCCATCAGCAGCACTTCGATGCCTTTCTTACGGAAAATCTCCAGGTGCGGGCTGTTCTTCGCTGCCGCATAGCTGTCCGCCGTCACGTAATAGATCTTGTCCTGTCCCTCTTTCATGCGCTCAATGTAATCGGCAAGCGATACCGTTTGCGCATCTGAGTCTGTATGCGTGGAGGCAAAGCGGAGCAGACCAGCAATTTTCTCGCGATTAGAGAAATCTTCCGCCGGACCTTCTTTGAGCACATTGCCAAACTCGTTCCAGAAAGACTGATATTTCTCTGCATCGTTTTTCGCCATGCGCTCAAGCATTTGCAGGACACGCTTGGTGCAGCCCTGACGCAATGTCTGAGTGACTTTGTTGTCCTGCAAAATTTCGCGCGACACGTTCAGTGGCAAATCGTTTGAGTCCACCAGACCTTTCACGAAGCGCAGATACGTTGGCATAAACTGCTCTGCATCATCCATGATAAAGACACGCTGAACGTACAACTTCAGACCATGGTTCTGGTCTCGGTTCCACATATCGAATGGCGCTTTGGCTGGCACATACAGCAGGCTGGTATACTCGTTTTTACCTTCTACTTTATTGTGCGCCCATGCCAGCGGATCGCTGAAGTCATGAGATATATGCTTGTAGAATTCTTTGTACTCGTCATCAGAAATGTCTGACTTATCGCGTGTCCACAGTGCAGTGGCTTTATTGACAGTTTCCCAGTGACCAGGCTCTGCAGGGATCTTTTCACCGTCAGGACCATCACGCTCTTCAACTTCCTCTTTCCACATAAGCACAGGAATGCTGATATGATCAGAATACTTATTAACGATTGAGCGCAAACGCCAGTCATCCGCGAACTCTTTTTCGTCGTCGCGCAGATGCAATACGATTTCTGTACCGCGGGTTGGCTTATTGATTTCGGCGATTGTAAATTCGCCCTCACCGTCTGAAATCCACTCTACCGCTTCTTCTGGCTTCGCTCCCGCGGCGCGTGTGCGCACGGTAACTTTGTCAGCCACGATAAATGCTGAGTAAAAGCCAACACCAAACTGACCAATCAGTTGTGAGTCCTTGGCCTTATCGCCAGATAACTGACTGAAGAAATCTTTGGTGCCTGATTTAGCGATAGTTCCCAGGTTCGCGATAACCTCGTCGCGATTCATACCAATACCATTATCAGAAATGGTAACGGTACCTGCGTCTTTATCGACGCTGAGCTTCACGCTCAATTCGCTGTCACCGTCATACAGGGCATCGTTTTCCAACGCTCTGAAACGCAGTTTATCTGCAGCATCTGCGGCGTTAGAAACAAGCTCTCGCAGGAAGATCTCTTTGTTTGAATACAAAGAGTGAATCATCAGACTTAATAGTTGTTTTACTTCGGTCTGAAAACCATGAGTCTCTTTATGGGCTGCTTCAGCCATAATCCAGGATCTCCTCGTTGAATGGATCATTTTGTCACATTCCGAGGTAGGGTCTTACGGGGGGCTTTTCAAGCGCTGAGGCAATAAATTTTTGTGATAAGACACCCTGCGAGATGCAGGGCTCAGACTTTCCTGCGACCGGAAAACGCGTGGGTTAGCGTATTTCCATCAATATATTCAAGTTCGCCGCCTACGGGCACGCCATGGGCAATTCGACTGGCTTCCACATTGGCATTAGCACAAAGCTGCGCGATGTAATGCGCTGTCGCCTCACCTTCTACGGTAGGATTGGTAGCCAGAATGACTTCATTCACTTTCCCTTCCTGCAGCCGGGTTTCCAGTTCGTCGAGCCCAATTTCATCCGGTCCGATGCCATCGATTGGCGACAAGTGTCCCATTAGTACAAAGTACTGACCTTTATAGGAAAGCGTCTGCTCGATGGCCAACACGTCCTGCGGACTTTCAACGATACACAGTAGCCCACTGTCTTCTCGCTCAGGGTGACGACAGATCTCGCACACATCATCCTCAGTGAATGTCCTGCAGCGCTGACAATGCTGAATATGCTCCATTGCGTTGTGCAGTACATTACTCAGGCTCAACGCCCCCTCCCGGTTGCGTTCAAGAAGATGAAACGCCATACGTTGGGCACTTTTATTGCCCACACCGGGAAGGCAGGTAAGGGCTGAGATCAACTCAGCCAGAAGCGGACTAAACTTCATAGCGCGTGATTAAAACGGCATTTTGAAGCCAGGAGGCAGTGGCATGCCGCCAGTGACGTCGCCCATTTTCTCTTTACTGGTTTCCTGCACACGGCGAACACCGTCATTAAACGCTGCAGCAATCAAATCTTCCAGCATGTCCTTGTCATCTTCCATCAGTGACGGGTCGATTTCGACGCGGCGAACATTGTGGTTGCAGGTCAGCGTGATCTTAACCATGCCTGCGCCGGCCTCACCGGTTACTTCAATATTGCCTAACTCTTCCTGGGCCTTTTGCATGCGCTCTTGCATTTGCTGCGCCTGCTTCATGATATTTCCCATTCCACCTTTAAACATGATGCTTTCTCACTTTTGCTTGATTTGAAACCGTCAGTCTTAACGTGCTTTAACCGAATCGGCTACGACTGATGCCTGAAACACATTCATTAAAGACTGAATTTTGTCGTCTGTACTCACTACATGCTCAGCATGTTGTTGACGCATGGTTTGAATACGTTGTTGAATTTGAAATGGAGTAGACTCTGGCTGCCCCATTTGAATTATTAGCGTAATTTCACGTCCCAGCCCTTCGCTTAAGGCTGAGGTAAGTTGTGCCACTGCACTCTCATTGACTAAATGCGCCTGACTGTCATCTAATTCAAGGGTGATTTCATCACCCTTTTCATGGAATGCGGAATGAAGTGCTATCTGTTTGAGTAAACCCGCTACCGGCATGTGTTCCACCAACTGGCTCCAGCTGTCTATCTGACTGGCGTGGACCAACTTGCTCCCGTCATCAAGATAAGCCTTCAGCGTACCGCCAGTGTAGCTCTCTGTCACAGGTGCCTGTGAATCAGGAGCTGTGGGAGGCTCAGCATCAAGCACCTCTTCTTGTGAGTCTCTCCCGAAGCGCTCGTTATCAGGCTGCGCGGAAACCTGTTGCGCAGGCACATCATCGACATTCCAGTCAGAATCGGTTGATGACAAGGTGGTTGAGGTTGCATCTGGTGGCGGTGTTGTCGTGTCCGTAGCCCAGGGCGGCGGGTCGTTTTCGACCTGCGCTGATCCTGCGTTTTGCGCTTCCGCCTGAGATGGCGCCACTTTCAGAGGATCATCTGTTTTTTCCTCAGCGTTTGCATCAACTGGCGGCTGGCGCGTTGGCAGACGCGTAGCAGCATCGGTTTCAGGCTTTTTTACGCCGGACTGGCGAGACTCCTCACGGGCTTTTTTTAATCTTTGCCGTAAGGCCAGCATTTCCTCTGTAGAACTCAGCTGGCTTTCTGCGTTTTGCTGCGCAGGCTGTCCAGGAAATTCTGTACCCGCTCGCGTAGAAGTGTCCTCGTAAGACATCTCCTGCTCTTCCATTGGTATATCTTCATACGCAGACAGCGGAGGACCATCTTCAAAAGGCGGTGGCCCGTTATCATCCTGAGCATACTCTGGTTGCTGTGTTGATATTGGCTTGTCAGCCGAGTCGCCCCGAAGCTGCTTAGCCTGCTCCTCGATAGACGCCATCTGCTGCGCCAGCGAAGCGGCTTCATCTTCAGGTGTATCGCCCGTTGGTTCAGGTTCAGATTCTACCCCCTGGCCCGTTGCAGGGGTATCTTCTTTCGCTACAGCTTGTTGGCCAGGTTGTGCGGTAATGGCGTCTTCAGGCTGAGGCGCCGATGAATGGTTTGACGAAGGTTGGCCACTATCCGCATTCACTATATTCGAGTCTGTCGTAAGCGCAGAATCATCGTCTTGAGGCGATACCGGTGACGGCGCGGGCGTCTGTTGCATCTCGCCGTGAGGCTCTGGCGACGCTGAGTCTGAAACCGTTGGTGGCTGTGCACTGTGTACAGGTAACGTCTGTGCCTGATCTGGCGCACCGGTCAGAAGGTCTTCCAGGCCTTCCGTGGGCGCAGACGGTGCAAAAGACATCATTCTGAGCACCGTCATTTCCAGGCCACTGCGGCCATCCGGTGCGTAGGGTAAATCCTTCTGTCCCTGCAGGGCGATTTGATACAACAACTGTACCTGCTCTGCGGGCAACGTTTTGGCCAGTTGGTATATGGCCTTTGCTGAAGTGGTTTCCAGTTTACAGGCATCAGGGATCCATTGGGTCAGTGCAATCTGATGCAGCAGGCTGGAGAGCTCTGCCAGCACCTGGGCATAGTCAGGTGCCTGCTCTGCCATCGCAGCGATGATGTCCATGGTTGTCTGCGGCTCTTTTTTGACAACCGCATGGATAAGTCGCAGCAACTGATGTTTATCCATCAGGCCCAGCATGTCAGTCACGATAGCTGCCAGTACCTGATTGTCGCCTTGCGCAATCGCCTGATCTGTCAGGCTTAGTGCATCACGCATACTGCCCTGAGCAGCCCGCGCCAGAAGAGACAGCGCTGGCGCTTCAAAAGCAATCGATTCAGCATCGAGAATATGCGCGAGCTGTCCGGTAATCTGTTCGCGTGACAGTGCTTTAAGATTGAACTGCAGGCAGCGCGAAAGAATAGTAATGGGAAGCTTTTGCGGATCGGTGGTTGCCAGCAGGAATTTCACATGCGGAGGCGGTTCTTCCAGCGTTTTCAACAACGCGTTGAAACTGTGCTTGGAAAGCATATGCACTTCGTCTATCAGGTAAACCTTGAAGCGGCCTCGGGTAGGCTTGTACTGAACGTTGTCCAGCAACTCCCGAGTATCTTCCACTTTAGTTCGCGACGCGGCATCAATTTCCAGCAAATCGACATAGTTGCCGTGTTCGATTTCCTTACAGGTGTCGCACTGACCACAAGGGTTAGCCCCTTGTCCCTGCTCACAGTTCAGGCTTTTAGAGAAAATACGGGCGATAGTGGTTTTTCCCACTCCGCGAGTACCGGTAAACAAGTAAGCGTGGTGCAGCCTGTCATTGTCCAGCGCATTAGAAATCGCGGAAACAACATGCTCCTGGCCCACCAGTTCGCTAAACTTTCCGGGTCGCCACTTTCTCGCAAGAACCTGATAACTCATGCTGGCTTTGTTCCTTATTCGCCTTCAAATTCACAGATGGTAAAGGAATCGATACCCAGAGCTTCCAGTTTTTCTCTGCCGCCAAGATCCGGCAGGCCAATGACGAAACCGGCGTGTTCTACTTCGCCGCCAAGGCTGCGAATTAATTTAGCAGAAGCACCAATAGTTCCACCAGTAGCCAGCAAGTCGTCAATCAGAAGCACTTTGTCGCCAGGTTTGATAGCGTCTTTGTGGATCTCAAGAGTATCCATGCCGTACTCAAGCTCATAGCTTTCGCTAACGACTTCGCGGGGCAGTTTATTGGGTTTCCTGACTGGCACAAAGCCAATACCCATCTCGATAGCCAGCGGAGCACCGAACAAAAAGCCTCTGGCTTCCGTTCCGGCAACTTTGTCGAAGTTCATTGGCAAATATTTTTCCAATAGCAACGAGATACAGCTACTGAATGCCTTATGATCCTCTAATACACTGGTGACGTCCCGGAACATAATGCCGGGCTTAGGGTAATCAGGTACGGATTTAACAACGGATTTAATATATTCTGCAGTCACAGTAACACCTAGTTATTTAGCCTTACAGCCAAAACGTGAACCAGCCGCAGATAATATGCAGAAGCGGGAACGCCACTAGCGTTACCAGAGACGCAAGAAAGTACCACTTATTGTAGACTTCTTTGAATTCAGAATTGTCAGCCATGAACACTACCTAAAACAATTTTATGATCAAAAAATGGTGGTAAATGGTAATCGAATCGGTCCCGGAATGACAGTCTAATTACTGTGGATAATCGTTATTCGTTTGTCTGATGTGCGATTTTTAATCGCCGGCAATCAGGATCCCGCTTTTTAGCATATCGGATAGGGTCTGACGTGCACCAGATTCTATTTGCTCAGGCGATAACGACGGTGCTTGCCCGCAGAGTCCCGAGACGATATCGGATAAGGAAAGTGCCTCGCCTGCCTGCTCAATCATATTTACCAGCATAGCGGTTAACGGATTTACTACTGTGAATGCAACCTCATCCTCCCTGTCTCGATAAACCACGTAATAATAGCGGTTTTCACTGGCTTCTGGAGAACGGAAGTCGGGTCCCAGCAAATGAACCGGATAAGTATAAGAGGCCAGCGTTGCCAGGGGTGAGACGCAACATTGACCTGGAAGGTCATTCCCTTCCCAGAATTCCACCTCAAAGGCGGCTCTCCTGATACTGACATCCAGCTCAAGCCACTCATAGTGGGCAAGCTCCGGTAGCCATGGCGGGTAGTCTGCGAGACAGGCCGGAGATGTCGACAAGAACTCCACAAACTCCTGACTAATCTGCGCGAAATAAGGGGAGCGACAAGAATGCCGGGCAAAAAACTCCCTTGCCAACGCAATGCCCTGTGCGTTTGTCAGGATCCCAAAAATCACCGGAAAGCCTGACTGCAGAAAATTCATTATGTTGTTGAAAAATAAAGACTGATAAACCCCAAGACGTCTTGCTTCATCGGCATCGACAGTGTCGGCAGAATCAGGATTGCGTATGCCGTGCGTAAATTGCTGCTGGATGGTTCTAAAAGCAGTCATATCACGGCCTTAGCGTGTGATCGCTCGGGCTGAAATTTAGCCTGTATCGACTTGATACGACGAACTTCCTTTAGCAGCTCGGCAATTGGCGGGATGTTGAAATCGCGCTCAAGTAACGTAGGGAATACGCCGTGTATAGCATATGCGCTTTCCAGCAATGACCACACGGCCTCAATCACATCGGCTCCGTGGGTATCTACCTTCAGATCGTCCGCTTCATCGTAATGGCCAGCGATGTGCCCATAAACAATTTTCTCCGACGGCAGAGAACGAAGGAACCGCTGTGGATCATAGCGGTGATTAATACTGTTCACATATAAGTTATTTACGTCCAGCAGCATTTTACACCCCGACTGTTGCAATACCTCCAGAGTAAAATCCAGTTCCGACATTTCCTGCCCGGGCGCAAGGTAATAAGATACATTCTCCAGTACCAGAGGACGCTCGATAATTTCCTGTACGGTTTTGATCCGCTGAGCTACATGGCTGGCAGCTTCCTGAGTAAAAGGGATTGGCATAAGGTCATACATATGCCCACCATCTGAGCAATAGCTCAAGTGTTCGCTATATAATGCAATGTCGTAACGATCTAAAAAGGTCTTCACCTGTTTGACGAACGTAATATCCAGCGGGTCGCTGCTGCCAATGGACAATGACAGTCCATGGGTAGAAAATGGTGCCTGTGTAATGCATTCTCTGAATTGCTTCTCAAACTTTCCGCCAAGCGGGATCCAGTTTTCCGGTGCTACCTCCCAGAAATCAACTTCGGCAGGTAGATGTGGCAATAATGCTGGTAGCATTTCTCTTCGAAGCCCTAACCCTGCTCCGCTGATACCCTGCTTCATAAATTCTCTCTATGTGAAACGCTATTGTCGATTTACGCACGTAGCGGCGCTATGCTCAAGTGATAAAGGCTGCAATTGAGATTGGCGCTGCCGATGTTTGTTCACGCTGAAGATACAATGTTCTGCTTTGGCTTTGCACTACAAAGAAAAACGGCCACGTAAGAGTGGCCGCATACTGTAGAGTGCGGCTTACATGCTGCCACATTTACCTTCTTTTTCGGCTTTCGCTGCTTTATCGCCGCCACATTTGCCTTCGCCGCACTTACCTTCTTTGGCCGCTTTGTCGCCGCCACACTTGCCTTCGCCGCATTTACCTTCTTTGGCTGCTTTGTCACCGCCACACTTGCCTTCGCCGCACTTCCCTTCTTTGGCTGCTTTGTCACCGCCACACTTGCCTTCGCCGCACTTCCCTTCTTTGGCCGTTTTGTCGCCGCCACACTTGCCTTCGCCGCACTTCCCTTCTTTGGCTGCTTTGTCACCGCCACACTTGCCTTCGCCGCATTTACCTTCTTTGGCCGTTTTGTCGCCGCCACATTTGCCTTCTGCAGCGAATTGACTATATCCTGACTCCAAAGACTGCATGCCGAACGGATTCGCATCTGCTACCGCGAGGCCGGATGCCAATGAGCCAATCACCACTGCACCGAGTGCACTGGCTACACTTGTTTTTTTAACTTGTTTCATTTGATAACCCTCTTTCCATTGTTTACGCGATGACTGCACATCTATTTGTTAAGACCCTGTACCAAACGTTTTAATTTCAATTTAATTATTTTATGCAATCTTTTTTATTCCTCTGCCTGGTAGCCAATCCGGAAACCTCCCCAATGTTTACCGTTCACAAAAATGGGGGCAGAAAGATCATGCATGACTTCCCCGGTGTCCCGCTTGTAGGTCTGTAACAAAAACGTTTCGGTATTTTTCGCGCAGCGAATACCTGTAGGATCGTCAAAAATGCGCTTTGTTCTGCTACTTGCCAAATCCTTTTCATAATTTCCGGTCATTCGCTGACTGAACTTTTTGTTGTGTGTGGGAAAGTAACCATTTTTATCAACCGCTCCCGCATAAATTATATAATTGTTGCGATCCAATATGGGCTCCTGAACATCGGGAAGTACGTTATCGGTAAAGCTGTCAAATGCTGATGAATACTTTTGAGGGTTGGTGTTGGGTATAGGCTTATAGGCGAAATTAAACAATTCGCTCTCGCTAATTTTGCCTGCGCGAATAGCCTGCTCAAATAAGTCAGAAATTTGCGTTGCTGCCTGTTGCGCTATACGTTGCACATCAAAATTCCGATCCGGCAGCGTAAACTCTCCAAGTTGCCTGAAGATATCTTCGGTTTGCCGACTCAGACCAAGCACTTTTTCAGATACGTCAGTTAAATCGGCTTCAAGTAACTTTGTCGTTTGGTGCAGTTGCATCACATTCGTGCTGATACCGCTGCTATTTTCGCCATGAAGATTAGCCGTATCACGCACTTCTGACATCGCGGAAGCTGCATGAGAGGAAGACTCTGAAGTCGCTTTAATTAACGTGGAGGTCTGGGTAATAATATCCGACATTTCTTCACCTGCAGAAGCCACCCGAGCAATAGAACTTACCGAGTCCTGACTGCAACGGTTAATGTCAGTAAGTACATCATCAATACCCTGCGTTGCGTCGGTGGTTTTCTTTGCCAGATCCCGGACTTCGTCTGCGACTACCGCAAACCCACGGCCCTGCTCCCCCGCCCGCGCCGCTTCAATTGCGGCATTTAGTGCCAGCATATTCGTTTGATCGGCGAGCTGGTTAATCGTTGTCGTAATACTACCGATCGACTCTGCCCTTTGTTTCAGCGTATCCAGCATATCCTTAGTAATCGCTATCTCATTGCTAAGAGATGACTGCTGTGTAAGCAAACGCCCCAATAATTGATTACTGGACTGCGTCTTCTCATCTGAATCCAGGATTTTTTCCTGTGCAAGTTCAGCATACTGCATCAGTTGTTCGTTACCCTTCTCAATAGAAGTAATACGCTCGGCCATTTCGCTGACGTTTTCGACCTGCTGCTTAAATGACGCCGAGAGTTTGTCAAGGAAATGAGAAACGCTGGCCCCACCAATAGCAATTCTGCTTGCTGAATGGCTGATAGATTTGCCGACTGCGCTACATTGAGGAGAACTAAGAGGATCGCTAACCGACATCATATCGGGATCTGATGCTACAGAGTTCATACTAAAATACGTTATCAAGGCTGCGAGCAATGCCGAAATAAGCGCTATCAACCACCAGGGAAGTGAGAGAAATGACATGACACTTACTGTCACACCTAAAACGACAAACTGAATAATTGCTAACTTCACAACCACAAATCTCCATTTGTAATGATTGAAATATAGACGATATAACGCCATAACGGTAAACCATAGCTACTAAATACAATATTGCCTATGAGAAATTGGTCGTAACCAGAGGGAAGTAGACAGTTCATTAAGTTATAACCTGCTAAGGTACCGTATCGTCTCCAAGAGAATATAACGGGTATCAGGGGCATTCTCGAAACCCGCTGATAGCTCGGTATGGATGCAGGTGCACAGCTCATGATGATGGAAGAGCAACAAAATGTCGGTAGATTTATGCACCGATTTTACGGCAGTATCTCATTCCATCACTGACAACAACCTTTAGACGTTAACGCATGCTGTTGTTAGATGAGATTTAAAACTCTGTTTTTTACAGGGTGCTGTTCAGCTGAAAATCGGGTGAAGGCATCTTCGCAGCTTTTTGGTGCAAAAACGAAAAAAGCCCGCTCATCTGAGCGGGCTTTTCGAATTGGGAGCTTGGCGGTGTGCTACTCTCACATGGGGAAACCCCACACTACCATCGCCGCTAACGTGTTTCACTTCTGAGTTCGGAATGGGATCAGGTGGTGCCACGTCGCTATGGCCGCCAAGCATAAAAAGGTGTTACCGACCTGGGTCGATAACTAACAATTTGGGAAAGTCTGATATTCAATCTATCGAGTAACTTATCTACTCTACTTACTTATTTCTTAGCTTGTCTCACACACAACGCTCAATGCTATTAACTCTTCCCCTTTAGCGAGTAGCAAAGTGGTCAGTCGATTTTACATCGACGGTTAAACCATCTTTGCACGCCCACTTGCGCAGCAAGTGTTTGTAGGTAAAGAGCTAAAAAGCTTCTTGGGTGTTGTATGGTTAAGCCTCTCGGGCAATTAGTACAGGTTAGCTTAACGCCTTACAACGCTTCCA
>NZ_JAESDH010000011.1 GCF_019249295.1 Alteromonas antoniana | reverse complement strand
GCTGCAGTCAGAGTGGTTTTACCGTGGTCAACGTGGCCGATTGTACCCACGTTTACGTGGGGTTTCGTACGTTCAAATTTTTCTTTTGCCATTTTTCTCGTTTCCTAAGTTAAAAGTCCGACCCAATATAGACCGGACCGAACCTTCATTAAGATTTAGATTCTTGCTTCAATAATAGCTTGCGCAACATTGTTAGGCGCTTCGGAATAATTGAAGAACTCCATTGAGTATGACGCTCTGCCCTGTGTCTGAGAACGCAGGTCAGTGGCATAGCCGAACATTTCTGAAAGTGGCACTTTAGCACGAACAATTTTAATGCCCGCTACACCTTCGTCCATACCTTCGATCATACCGCGACGACGATTAAGGTCACCAACGACATCACCCATCCAGTCTTCCGGAGTGGTTACTTCAACTTTCATCATGGGCTCAAGCAACACCGGATTTGCTTCCGCGGCGCCTTTTTTGAAACCCATTGAGCCGGCGATCTTAAACGCCATTTCAGAAGAGTCAACATCATGGAATGAGCCATCGAACAAGGTAACCTTTACATCAAGTACCGGATATCCTGCGACCACACCACTTTGCATTTGCTCCTGAATTCCTTTATCAACCGCTGGAATGAATTCTTTTGGAATCACGCCACCGACGATTTCATTTACGAACTCGTAGCCCTTGCCTTCTTCCTGCGGCTCAATGCGCAGCCAGACGTGACCGAATTGTCCCCGGCCACCGGACTGTCGAATAAACTTGCCTTCGACTTCCACTTTCTTGCGGATAGTCTCGCGGTACGCAACCTGGGGATTACCCACGTTACATTCCACTTTAAATTCGCGCTTCATACGGTCGACAATAATGTCCAGGTGGAGTTCACCCATTCCTGAAATGATTGTCTGACCTGTTTCATCATCTGTCTTAACGCGGAAAGACGGGTCTTCAGCAGCCAGTTTATTTAGCGCAATACCCATTTTTTCCTGATCGGCCTGTGACTTTGGCTCAACGGCAATTGAAATTACCGGATCCGGGAACTCCATACGCTCCAGCGTAATGATGTGATTTGGATCACATAGCGTGTCACCGGTTGTCACATCTTTCAGTCCGATCGCAGCGGCGATATCGCCAGCGCGAACTTCTTTTAACTCTTCACGATCTTTCGAGTGCATCTGCACTATACGACCGAAGCGCTCACGCTTGCCTTTTACCGGGTTGTAGACGGTGTCACCCGTATTGACTACACCCGAATAGCAGCGGAAGAATGTCAGTGTGCCCACGAACGGGTCGGTGGCAATCTTGAATGCCAACGCCGAGAACGGCTCGCTGTCATCTGCTTTACGATGCGCTTCAGTTTCGTTTTTGTCGTCCAGGATACCAGTGATGGGTTTCACTTCGGTGGGTGATGGTAAATATTCAATCACCGCATCCAGTACTGCCTGAACGCCCTTATTCTTAAATGCGCTACCACACGTCGCCAGAACAATCTCATTGTTCAGGGTACGGGTACGCAGTCCGTGACGGATTTCCGCTTCGGTCAGCTCTTCGCCTTCCAGGTACTTTTCCATCAGTTCTTCGTTTGCCTCAGCGGCCGCTTCAATCATCTCTGAGCGGTACTTTTCGGCTTTTTCTACATACTCAGCAGGGATGTCTTCGTAAGTGAAGGTCATACCCATGTCTTCAGAATTCCAGTTGATAGCCTTCATTTTCAGAAGGTCAATAACGCCACGGAATTCTTCTTCGGCACCAATGTTCAGTTGAATCGGAACACAGGTTGCGCCTAAACGCTTGCGGATTTGCGCCACAACACGTTCAAAATCGGCGCCTGCCCGGTCCATCTTATTGACGAAAACCAGACGAGGCACCTCATATTTGTCAGCCTGTCGCCAGACTGTCTCTGATTGAGGCTCTACCCCGGAAGACCCACAAAATACGACGACAGCGCCGTCGAGAACACGCAGTGAACGCTCTACTTCGATAGTAAAGTCCACGTGTCCCGGTGTATCGATGATATTAATCCGGTGCTGGTCAAACTGCTGCTGCATTCCTGACCAGAAACAAGTTGTCGCAGCAGAGGTAATGGTAATACCACGTTCCTGCTCCTGCTCCATCCAGTCCATGGTGGCAGCGCCATCATGAACTTCACCAATTTTGTGTGACAGGCCCGTGTAGAAAAGTACACGTTCCGTGGTTGTGGTTTTACCCGCATCCACGTGTGCCACAATACCAATATTACGATAACGCTCAATTGAGGTCTTGCGAGGCATACGTCTCTCTCAGTTATTAAACGTTGATTACCAACGGTAGTGAGCAAACGCTTTGTTTGCTTCGGCCATACGGTGAACGTCTTCACGTTTCTTAACCGCAGAACCTTTGTTGTCTGCTGCATCTAACATTTCTGCAGCCAGGCGCTGAGCCATTGACTTCTCACCACGTTTACGCGCAGCTTCTACCATCCAACGCATACCCAGAGCGTTACGACGAACAGGACGAACTTCTACTGGAACCTGATAAGTAGAACCACCTACACGACGAGACTTAACCTCGACTGTAGGACGGATGTTGTCCAGTGCATCTTCAAACACATCCAGGTGTGCCTTGCCGGTTTTTTCAGCAACAATATCAAGCGCACCGTAAACGATTTTTTCAGCGACTGACTTTTTGCCGTCGAGCATTACGACATTCATGAATTTCGCAAGCAGCTGTGAACCATATTTTGGTTCAGGTAGGATTTTACGTTGACCTACGACTCTTCTTCTTGGCATCTTCTATTCTCCGTATGAATTCAGGGAAAACCCAAAACTCTAATTACTTCAGTTTGGCCTTACTAACGGAGAACCGTTAAGATTTAGGCTTCTTCGCGCCGTACTTAGAACGGGCTTGTTTACGATCGTTTACACCTGCGCAGTCCAAAGTACCGCGAACTGTGTGATAACGAACACCTGGCAGGTCTTTAACACGACCACCACGGATTAACACAACACTGTGCTCTTGCAGGTTGTGGCCTTCACCACCGATATATGAAGAAACTTCAAAACCGTTGGTCAGACGCACACGACATACTTTACGCAGTGCAGAGTTTGGTTTCTTAGGCGTAGTAGTATATACACGAGTACATACACCACGTCTTTGCGGACAAGCTTGCAGTGCAGCTACGTTGCTTTTTTCAACGGGCTTTCTGCGTGGCTTGCGCACTAACTGGTTAACTGTTGCCATTAACTAGCTCCTGATTAAAAACTACGAAAACCCGAGACAAATGTCCGGGTCCAATTTTTGCGATATTTTCGCTGTTGACCAACTCTGTGCTCGTCAGGGTTGGACAGACTCTAATACAAAAAACCGCGCCCTGTTTTTGCTGCCTTTTTAGGCTAACCAAAAATTGGGTCGCGGAATATTAATGATCAAAGCCTTGCCTGTCAAGCTGTACAAAGGATAACCACCAGATTTAACGGTATTCTTTGTCAACTTAAACGGGCATTCCCTTGCGGGAAATCTGAGTGGGGTGAGTGTTCTCACCCCACGTTAAGCTTACTCGTCAGCAGACTGCTGGCCGCTCACTTCCGCATTCAATGCTTCAGTCAGGGCCTGCTCGGCATCTGCTGCCGATACAGACATCTCTTCGATCTCTTCTTTACGGCGTTGCGCACGACGTTCGTGATAAGCGAAACCAGTACCGGCAGGGATCAGACGTCCCACGATAACGTTTTCTTTCAGACCACGCAGGTCGTCTTCTTTGCCTTGTACTGCCGCTTCGGTCAGTACGCGCGTTGTTTCCTGGAACGACGCGGCAGAGATGAACGACTCTGTAGACAGTGACGCTTTGGTGATACCCAGCAGCTGTGTTTCATACTGTGCAGGGATCTTGCCGTGTTTTTCAACTTCACGGTTAGTCACTTTCACAGTAGATACTTCAACCTGCTCGCCTTCAAGGAACTGCGTATCGCCCGGATGTGTAATGATACACTTACGCAGCATCTGGCGAATAACTACCTCGATGTGCTTATCGTTAATCTTAACACCTTGCAGACGGTAAACTTCCTGAACTTCGTTCACGATGTAGTTTGCTACCGCAGAGATACCACGCAGACGCAGGATATCATGTGGTGACTCAGGACCGTCGGCGATAACTTCACCTTTCTCGACCTTTTCACCTTCGAACACGTTCAGCTGACGCCATTTCGGAATCATCTCTTCGTAAGCATCACCCTCTGCAGGTGTGATAACCAGACGTTTCTTACCTTTGGTTTCTTTACCGAAGCCAATGGTACCTGAGATTTCCGCCAGGATAGCTGGTTCTTTCGGCTTACGTGCTTCAAACAGGTCGGCTACGCGAGGCAGACCACCGGTAATATCACGCGTTTTCGAACTTTCCTGAGGAATACGTGCCAGCACGTCACCTTCGTTAGCCATCTTGCCGTCAGAGGCTTCAATGGTAGTGAAGCTCGGCAGGCGAATTTCCTGCAGACCGAATTCGTCGCTTTCCAGGATAAGCTTAGGCTCTTTTGCATTCACCTTGGACAGGTCTTTCACCACGATACGGGTAAGACCGGTCAGCTCGTCCTGCTGCATCTCTGTGTTTGAGTCATCAACGTCCGAGAAGCTGATCTTAGCTGCACGTTCAGTGATGATTGGGTGACTATGCGGGTCCCAGTTAGCCACAACGTCGCCGGCAGAAACTGCTGCGCCGTCATCGACTGTCAGGATTGCACCGTAAGGCACCTTATAGCGTTCCTTCTCACGACCCTGGTCGTCAATCATTGTCAGTTCAGTTGAACGTGACACGATAACCACTTTGTCGTCAGAGTTACGTACGTATTTCGCATTGTGTAGCTTCAGGCTACCGCTTGTCTTAACCTGTACGCTGTTTTCGGCAGAAGCACGCGATGCGGCACCACCGATGTGGAACGTACGCATGGTCAGCTGCGTACCTGGCTCACCGATTGACTGTGCCGCGATAACGCCCACAGATTCACCGCTTCCAACCATATGACCACGTGCAAGGTCACGACCGTAACACTTCGCACATACGCCATAGTCGTTATCACAGGTGATAACCGAACGAACCTTGATCTGATCAACAGAGTTGGCTTCAAGCATATCAACCATGGCTTCGTCCAGCATGTCGTTACGCTGTGCCAGTACTTCGTCAGAACCTGGTTTAATCACATCTTCTGCAACCACACGACCCAGTACACGCTCACGTAGCGGCTCAACAACGTCACCACCTTCAATCAGCGGAGTCATCTGAACACCTTCGAAGGTGCCACAGTCGTCGTTAGTGATTACCAAGTCTTGTGCAACATCAACCAAACGACGCGTCAGGTAACCCGAGTTCGCTGTCTTCAATGCGGTATCGGCAAGACCTTTACGCGCACCGTGGGTTGAGATGAAGTACTGTAGTACGTTCAGACCTTCACGGAAGTTAGCCGTAATCGGCGTCTCGATGATTGAACCATCTGGTTTAGCCATCAGACCACGCATACCAGCCAGCTGACGAATCTGTGCGGCACTACCACGAGCACCGGAGTCGGCCATCATATAAACAGAGTTAAATGATTGCTGCTCTTCTTCTTCGCCTTTGGCATTGATAACAATGTCGGTCTTCAGGTTGTCCATCATGGCCTTGGCGACTTTTTCGTTCGCGTTTGACCAGATATCGATAACTTTGTTGTAACGCTCACCGGCAGTTACAAGACCGTTCTGGAATTGCTCCTGAATCTCGATAACTTCAGCTTCTGCTGCGTCGATGATTTCTTTTTTCGCTTCCGGGATAACCATATCGTCGATACCAACAGAGGCACCGGCAATCATTGCATAGTGGAAACCGCTATACATGATTTGGTCAGCCGCGATAACGGTGTCTTTCAGACCCAGTGTACGGTAGCAAGCGTTAAGAAGACGTGAAATCTGCTTCTTACCCATTGCCTGGTTGATGATCTCAAACGGCAGACCTTTAGGCAGAATAAGTGAGAAGATTGCACGACCTACAGTAGTGTCTGTCAGTGTCACTTTTTCTGTTTTGGTACCGTCTTCAGCAACGTCATATTCTGTGATACGTACTTTTACACGAGCGTGCAGTTCCGCGTTACCGGTACGGTACGCTTTTTCTGCTTCGTTCGGGCTGGTGAAAACCATGCCTTCACCCAGACCGTTGACTTTGTCGCGAGTCAGGTAGTACAGACCCAATACAACGTCCTGTGAAGGTACGATGATTGGATCACCGTTTGCCGGCGACAGAATGTTGTTGGTAGACATCATCAGCGCACGGGCTTCAAGCTGTGCTTCAATTGTCAGCGGTACGTGTACCGCCATTTGGTCACCATCGAAGTCGGCGTTGTAGGCCGCACATACCAGTGGGTGCAACTGAATCGCTTTACCTTCAATCAGGGTAGGCTCAAACGCCTGGATACCCAAACGGTGAAGCGTGGGTGCACGGTTAAGTAATACCGGGTGTTCGCGGATAACTTCATCCAGAACATCCCATACTTCCGGAGCTTCACGCTCAACCAGCTTCTTCGCAGCTTTAATGGTTGTCGCTAAACCACGACCTTCCAGCTTGCCGTAGATGAAAGGCTTGAACAGTTCAAGTGCCATCTTCTTAGGCAGACCACACTGGTGCAGGCGCAGCGTAGGACCAACGGTAATAACAGAACGGCCAGAGTAGTCAACACGCTTACCCAGCAGGTTCTGACGGAAACGACCTTGTTTACCTTTGATCATATCTGCCAAAGATTTCAGAGGACGCTTGTTAGAACCGGTGATAGCGCGGCCACGACGACCGTTATCCAGCAATGCATCAACTGCTTCCTGAAGCATACGCTTTTCGTTACGTACGATAATGTCAGGTGCCGCCAGGTCCAGAAGACGCTTCAGACGGTTGTTACGGTTGATTACACGACGGTATAAATCGTTCAGATCTGACGTCGCAAAACGGCCACCATCCAGTGGTACCAATGGACGTAGATCCGGTGGTAGTACTGGCAGAACCGTCATGATCATCCACTCTGGCTTGTTGCCAGATTGCTGGAATGATTCAAGCAGCTTCAGGCGCTTAGTAATTTTCTTACGCTTGGTTTCAGAGTTGATGCTGGGCAGCTCTTCACGCATCGCTGCAACGTCAGCGTCTACGTCCAGTACTTTCAGCAGGTCAAATACTGCTTCTGCACCCATTTTGGCATCAAACTCATCGCCGTGCTCTTCCAGTGAATCCAGATACTCTTCTTCACCCAGCAGTTGGCCACGCTCAAGCGTAGTCATACCTGGCTCGGTTACCACGTAAGATTCAAAGTAAAGTACACGTTCGATATCACGTAGCGTCATATCCAGCATCAGACCGATGCGTGACGGTAGTGATTTTAAGAACCAGATATGGGCAACCGGGCTGGCCAGCTCGATGTGACCCATGCGCTCACGACGTACCTTGGTCAGTGTTACTTCAACGCCACACTTCTCACAGATTACACCGCGGTGCTTCAGACGCTTATACTTGCCGCAAAGACACTCGTAGTCTTTTACCGGACCAAAGATACGCGCACAGAACAGACCGTCACGCTCTGGTTTGAACGTACGGTAGTTGATGGTTTCAGGCTTTTTCACTTCACCATAAGACCATGAACGGATCATGTCCGGTGAAGAAAGACCGATTCGAATATTATCGAATTCTTCAGTCTTGTTTTGTTGCTTTAGAAACTTTAATAAGTCTTTCACATTACTCTCCCAGCGGAGTCAGTCTCTAGAACCCGGCGCAAGCGCCGGGCCATCTCAGTCAATACGTGGCAATTGCCGTCTTACTTTTCTTCCAGCTCGATGTTGATACCCAGCGAGCGGATTTCTTTAAGTAACACGTTGAAGGATTCAGGCATGCCTGGCTCCATTCTGTGATCGCCATCGACGATGTTCTTGTACATTTTGGTACGACCGTTAACGTCATCCGACTTAACAGTAAGCATTTCCTGAAGCGTATAGGCTGCACCGTATGCTTCAAGGGCCCACACTTCCATCTCACCGAAGCGCTGACCACCAAACTGAGCTTTACCACCCAGCGGCTGCTGTGTAACCAGGCTGTAAGAACCGGTTGAACGCGCGTGCATCTTGTCGTCAACCAAGTGGTTCAGTTTCAGCATGTACATGTAACCCACGGTTACAGGACGCTCGAACGCGCGACCAGTACGGCCGTCAAACATCGTAATCTGTCCGCTTTCTGGCAGATCTGCCAGTTTCAGCATCTCTTTGATTTCCGATTCGCGAGCACCGTCGAATACTGGCGTTGCTACCGGGACACCTTTACGCAGGTTGTCAGCAAGACGCTTCACTTCATCATCAGAGAAGCTGTCGATGTCGACTTCCTGGTGGTTCTCACCCAGCTCGTACACTTCTTTTAAGAAGCTACGCAGCTTCGCCAGTTCTTCCTGCTCTTTCAGCATGCGGTCGATTTTCACACCGATACCGTGAGCAGCCATCCCTAAGTGGGTTTCAAGAATCTGACCAATGTTCATCCGCGAAGGTACACCCAGCGGGTTAAGAACGATATCTACCGGAGTACCGTGCTCATCGTAAGGCATATCTTCTACTGGCTGGATTGTCGAGATAACACCTTTGTTACCGTGACGTCCGGCCATTTTATCACCCGGTTGGATGTGACGTTTAACAGCCAGGTAGACCTTAACGATCTTCAGTACGCCTGGTGCCAGGTCATCACCCTGGGTGATCTTGCGACGCTTGATTTCAAACTTCTTATCGAAGTTTTCTTTCGTTTCTGCATGCTGATCTGCGATTTGATCCAGTTCAAGCTGCGCGTCTTCGTCTTTCAGTGTAATTTCGAACCACTTCTCACGTGGCAAGCTGTCAAGCTTAGCTTGCTCGATACCGTTACGAAGCAACATGTTCTGAGCACGGGCAAAGATGCCGTCAGCCAGAATGTTGAACTCGTCAGACAGATCTTTCTTAACCTGACGCAGTTGCATGTCTTCGATTTCCAGCGCGCGCTTGTCTTTCTCTACGCCGTCACGGGTAAATACCTGTACGTCAATTACAGTACCGTGAACAGAGTTAGGAACACGCAGAGACGTGTCTTTCACGTCAGACGCTTTTTCACCGAAGATGGCTCTTAACAGTTTCTCTTCTGGTGTCAGTTGCGTTTCGCCCTTAGGCGTCACTTTACCTACCAGAATGTCGCCGCCTTTTACTTCTGCACCGATGTAAACAACGCCTGATTCATCAAGCTTGCTTAGCGCAGATTCACCCACGTTAGGAATATCAGAAGAAATTTCTTCTGGCCCAAGCTTGGTATCACGAGCGATACAGCTTAGCTCCTGAATGTGGATAGTCGTAAAGCGGTCTTCCTGAGCGACACGCTCAGAAATCAGGATAGAATCCTCGAAGTTATAACCGTTCCAAGGCATGAACGCGATACGCATGTTCTGCCCCAGTGCAAGGTCACCTAAGTCCGTTGAAGGACCATCCGCCAGCACGTCACCGGCAACGATAGGATCACCTACGTTACAGGTTGGTTTCTGGTTAATACAGGTGTTCTGGTTCGAACGGGTGTACTTGGTCAGGTTGTAGATATCAATACCGGCTTCACCTGCCAGCATTTCTTCTTCATCAACCTTAATTACGATACGGCTCGCGTCTACGTAATCAACCACACCGCCACGCTTCGCCACAACTGTTACACCAGAGTCAACCGCAATGGTTTTCTCCATACCAGTACCAACCAGCGGCTTGTCAGCACGCAGTGTAGGTACTGCCTGACGTTGCATGTTGGCACCCATCAGTGCACGGTTAGCATCATCGTGTTCAAGGAACGGGATAATGCTGGCAGCGATTGAGACGATCTGCTGTGGAGACACGTCCATATATTTGATGTCTTCTTTCGGCATCAGCGTGGTTTCACCACGGTGACGACATGGAATCAGATCATCAACCAGTTCTCCGCCTTCGGTCAGAGCAATGTTTGCCTGTGCGATGGCGTACTGGCCTTCTTCAATGGCCGACAGATAATCGATTTCTTCGGTAACCACACCATCGACGATGCGACGGAACGGAGTTTCCAGGAAACCAAAGTCATTGGTACGCGCGAAGCTTGCCAATGAGTTAATCAGACCGATGTTTGGACCTTCAGGCGTTTCGATTGGACACAGACGACCGTAGTGCGTCGGGTGTACGTCTCGAACTTCGAAGCCTGCACGTTCACGTGTCAGACCGCCCGGGCCTAATGCAGAAATACGACGCTTGTGCGTCACTTCTGACAGCGGGTTGTTCTGATCCATAAACTGCGACAGCTGAGAAGAACCAAAGAATTCTTTTACTGCAGCAGAGATTGGCTTGGCGTTGATCAGATCCTGAGGCATCGTGCTATCAAGATCGCCTAAGCTCAGACGTTCTTTAACCGCACGCTCAACACGTACCAGACCGACACGGAACTGGTTTTCTGCCATTTCACCAACAGAACGGATACGACGGTTACCCAGGTGATCGATATCGTCCACCTCGTCTTTACCGTCACGGATTTCGATCAACTGCTTCATCACAGAGACGATATCGTCACGATCCAGCGTACCGTTGCCAACCAGTTCTTCGCGGCCAAGGCGACGGTTGAACTTCATGCGACCAACAGAAGACAGATCGTAACGCTCTTCAGAGAAGAACAGGTTATCGAACAACGTTTCTGCAGCGTCTTTCGTTGGTGGCTCACCAGGACGCATCATGCGGTAGATTTCTACCAGTGCTTCCAGACGGTTTGTGCTTGAATCGATGCGCAAGGTGTCGGAAATATACGAACCGTGATCCAGCTCGTTAATGTAAAGCGTTTCGAATTCTTTGATACCGGCCTGGCTCAGCTCTGCCAGATTTTCCAGTGTCAGTTCATCGTTTGCATTTACAATCACTTCGCCAGTGTCTTCGTTAACGTAAGTCGCCGCGAACACTTTACCAATCAGGTATTCTGCTGGTACTTCAAGCTCAGTGATACCGGCTTTTTCAAGACTGCGAGTATGACGCGCAGAAATACGACGGCCAGTTTCAACAACCACGTTGCCTTCTTTGTCCAGAATTTCGAATTGCGCCGTTTCACCACGCAGACGATCCGGAACCACTTCCATCATCAACTTATCTTTATCGATGCGAACCTGCACTTTCTCGAAGAACATTTCCAGAATTTCTTCTGTTGTCATTTCCAGTGCACGTAAGATGATGGTTGCAGGCAATTTACGACGACGGTCGATACGTACAAACAGGTTATCTTTTGGATCGAATTCGAAATCCAGCCAAGAACCACGGTATGGAATAACTCGAGCGTTATACAATACTTTACCAGACGAGTGCGTTTTACCTTTGTCGTGATCAAAGAATACACCAGGGGAACGGTGCAGCTGCGATACGATAACACGCTCTGTTCCGTTAATGACGAACGTACCGTTCTCTGTCATTAATGGAATCTCACCCATGTACACTTCTTGTTCTTTAATGTCTTTTACGGTACCTGGGGCGGCTTCTTTATCGAATAATACTAACCGCAGCTTTACTCTTAAGGGAGCGGAATAAGTGACACCACGAATTTGACATTCTTTGACGTCGAATACCGGCTCACCCAGACGATAGCTTACATACTGAAGCTCTGAGTTGCCTGAATAGCTTTTGATAGGGAATACAGAGCGGAAGGCAGCTTCCAGTCCGTACTGACCATCAGAATCGATTTCAATAAATTTTTTGAAGGAATCAAGCTGAATTGAAAGAAGGTATGGAATTTCCAATACCTGTGGGCGTTTGCCAAAATCCTTACGGATACGTTTCTTTTCGCTATAAGAGTAAACCATGGGTTCCTCAGCCTGCTGATTTATGACCCAACCTGCTGTTCGATAAATGCACTAGACAAGCACCAAACAACAAACTTCCACGACCCTTTTCCGGGCAATTCGACCAGCATACAACAAAATTTAACCAATTATTAGTTAACTTATTGGTTTTATGCTTTTTTTGGTGAACTTCCGGAGTTCCTGATAATGCACAGTTAAGGGCTAAAAACTGTACACCCTACAGCGCAAAAAGGCTGGTGGTCAATAATAACCACCAGCCTCGCCGTCTCAGGCAGGTAATCTGAATGTCAGATTACTTGATTTCTACTTCTGCACCAGCTTCTTCAAGCTCTTTCTTCAGTGCTTCAGCTTCATCTTTGCTTACGCCTTCTTTGATAGCTTTAGGAGCAGATTCAACTACTTCTTTCGCTTCTTTCAGGCCAAGACCAGTTGCGCCGCGAACTGCTTTGATAACTGCAACTTTGTTACCACCGAATGAAGTCATAACAACGTCGAATTCAGTTTTCTCTTCTGCAGCTTCAGCAGCAGCTACTGGTGCAGCAGCTGCAACAGCAGCTGTTGCTTCAACGCCGAATTTTTCTTCAGCTGCTTCGATTAGCTCAACCAGTTCCATAACTGGCATTTCAGCAATCGCGTTCAAGATATCTTCTTTGGTTAGAGCCATTTCTCTAAACTCCTGGGTTTAAATAGTTAAAAAAATCAATATGCCAAAAACGCCAATTACTTGGTGTCTTTGATCGCCGCCAATACGCGCACAAATTTGGTAGGTACTTCGTTGATAGTTTGAACGAATTTGCCCACCGGTGCTTTGAAGGTTGCAAGTAGTTTCGCAAGCGCTTCGTCGCGGGTCGGAAGTGAAGCCACTGCATCCAGTTTTTCTGGACCAAGAAGACCACTACCAATAGAAAGTGCTGTAACTTTCAACTTATCGTTTGACTTCGCATAGTCTTTGAAAAGACGCGCTGCACCACCCGGTGCATCAATAGAGAAGCCGTAGATAAGAGGACCAGTTAAAGCGCTGTCCAAGTCTGCAAATTTACTGTCTGCCAGAGCGCGTTTCGCCAGAGTATTACGTACAACCTTCAGGTATACGCCTTGCTCACGAGCTTTAACACGCAGGTCAGTCAGTTCTGCAACTTCCATCCCACGGTATTCAGCGACGGCAACGGATAGAGCGCGAGATGCAACTTCGGATACCTCTGCTACGATCTCTTTCTTTGCTGCTAAACCTAGTGCCACTGAGTTCACCTCTTTGTATCTGATGCGTTCACAATCATTTGCTTACCACATCAGGGTTCACAGATTGATATCGCGGGCTTTCGCCGTTGATACCGCTCTACGGTGTTTGTTACCCCAGAGAGTCTGAGTCAAACCACCGTCTGCGCAGGCTGTTGGATTAAGTCACACATTGAATGCAAAAGTTCTCTTACCTCTTTTGCTGTATGACACCTGCGGTCTTGGACGGGAGCTGCAGTCAAGCACTGCTGTCTTACAGCTCCAACCCATAACCTTTCAGAGACGTTGGTGAAATATCACCAACCAAGAATTACTGACCTACACTGGCCTTATCAAGCGTTACGCCGGCGCCCATTGTGGTGCTCAGGCTAACTTTCTTGATATAGGTACCTTTAGCAGAAGAAGGCTTGGCTTTCTTCAGTGCTTCCAGCAGCGCTTCCAGGTTTTCCTGAATTTGGTTTGCTTCAAAAGCAATTTTACCAATGCTTGCGTGGATGATACCGTTTTTGTCGTTTCTGTAACGAACCTGACCAGCTTTTGCATTTTTAACAGCAGTGGCTACGTCTGGCGTTACTGTGCCAGTTTTAGGGTTAGGCATCAGGCCACGTGGACCAAGAATCTGACCTAGCTGACCAACAACGCGCATCGCGTCAGGGCTGGCTACAACCACGTCAAAGTTCATTTCGCCTTTCTTAACCTGTTCAGCCAGGTCTTCCATACCTACGATGTCGGCACCGGCTTCTTTTGCTGCGTCAGCGTTAGCACCCTGGGTGAAAACAGCAACGCGAACGTCTTTACCAGTACCGTTAGGCAGTACAGTTGCACCACGAACGTTTTGGTCAGATTTCTTCGCATCGATACCCAGGTTAACAGCTACGTCAACACTTTCAGCGAACTTGGCAGTTGCCAGCTCTTTAAGAAGGGCAACCGCTTCGCTGATTTCGTATTCTTTAGTCGCGTCTACTTTGTCGCGGATCAGGCGAGCGCGTTTAGATAATTTAGCCATTCGATTAGTCCTCTACGTTCAAGCCCATTGAGCGAGCAGAACCCGCAATAGTACGTACTGCTGCGTCCAGATCAGCGGCAGTCAGATCCGGCTCTTTAGTCTTGGCAATTTCTTCCAACTGAGCACGGGTAACTTTACCCACTTTTTCTGTGTTTGGACGGCCTGAACCGCTCTTGATACCCGCAGCTTTTTTCAGCAGGTAAGAAGCAGGAGGCGTTTTTGTTTCGAATGTGAAAGAACGATCTTCGTATACCGTAATTTCTACAGGTACCGGAGCGCCTTTCTCAAGGCTTTCTGTTTTCGCGTTGAACGCTTTACAGAATTCCATGATGTTCACACCATGCTGACCCAGTGCAGGACCAACTGGTGGAGAAGGGTTTGCAGCACCAGCTGCAACCTGAAGCTTAATTAAGCCAGTTACTTTTTTAGCCATTTTGCTTACTCTCGTGTTTGGGTCTAGCGCCTCGCAAATATCGAGATTATTTGCTCCAACGGCTCCCCGTTCCGTTTAAAAGGGCGCGTAATGTACAACAATTAGCCATGCACCGCAAGCCCTGTATTGGTTATTTTTTGTGGTTTCCCCCAACGTTTTCCATATCCGCTAAAAAAGCACTTGCCAGTGGCGATTTGACTATCTCAGCTTTGGTCAGGCTATTGTCCCAGTAAATGGCTTCGCTGTTGGCAAGGATTATCAGTGCCAACTGACGTTCAGGAACCCGCAGGTACATGGCTGAGTAACCATTTTCCGGGTCCCATCCGCTATGCCACATCAGCTTATGGCTCCCTGTTTTTTCAAAATACCACCCATAGCCATAGGGTGCAGGAGAACCATCATTGAAGGTGGGCCAGCGTGATAAGGTATCTTTCACATTCTCAGGCAATACGTCTCCTTGCATAACGTAGCGCTCGAATTTTACCAGATCAGACACAGTTGAGACGATACCTGCCCCGCCTGCAATGTGTTTATCCGGTTGCGCCAGCTTTATCAGTCTGTCTTCTGGTGTGATGTTAAAGCCGTCTGCCATGCGCTGTAATACCCTGGCTTTCTGTGGGTCCCACATACTTCCCATGGTATCGGTCATTCCAGCCGGACTCAGCAGGCGTTTTTCTATCTGGCGTCCGAGTTCATTGTGCCTGCCCTCCACGGCATCTACCCCGGCTCCCAGCTTGTGTTCTAAATGTCTGGATAACCTTGAGTACAGGATGGGGTTATACATGAAGGTAGTCCCCGGCTCGCCATTCGACTGATGTTTGAGAATGTGGTCAATCGTGATTCCCGGGTCGCAGGTCATTCCCGCTGCAAACGGAATTGTGGTTGACGCCAGCCATTCGCATAAACCGGTAAAGTCTGGCGTGTCAGCGGCGCGTTCTTCCAGGTCAATGCTATTTTCGTGTGCCAGCGCCAGGTAGGTCATCGCGACGAACGGCTTCGTAACCGACGCAATCCAAAACGGTGTATCCAACGTGACAGGCACTTCCTTATTTTGCTCTGCATAGCCATGCGCAAACTGCCATACAGGTTGTCCGTCGTACACTACCGCTGCAGCAACACCCGGAATGTGATGCGTGCTGATATGTTGTTTGAGTGCATTTTCGAGTAGCGGCCACTCAGAATCAGGTTCATCAGCGTGGGCAGATGCGCCACTAAGCACCGATAGCTGTATGAACATCGTGAGTAAGGTAGTAAAACGATACGCTCTGGCAAGGCCTTTCTTCTTACCTTTCCGCCCAGAGATTGATTCCATACGCGTTGTTTGCATCATAATCACGTCCTTTGAATATCGACGTTGCCACGCTATCACGTTCCTTTCCTCAGGCTAACTACTGCTGACATATTCATTGTAAGCAACGGTTACGGATGCATTAGAAACTTGTCATTTTAGGCTGTTCATTTGACGTACCGCCTGTGCGCAACTATCACTTACCTTCGGAAGGATTTCGAATAAGGAGTTGCGATGGCGGCTTATGATGATATTGGACAAATAATCGCCAGCAAAGATATTAGTGTAAACAAAGAAACGTTTTACCTGTCTATACTGACCGAGCTGGATTCACTAATGGAAGATGTCATTGGCACAGAGGAGTGTCGCGGCTTTCTTGGGATGGTAGCAGATAAAATCAGCGTGTTGTTCCAGCATCAGTATCAGCAAGCAGTGCCTGATATGCTGATGTCTCCTTTAAACATTGCGCATATCCTTGTTGACCTTAAACGGCGTATTGGCGGTGAATTTAGTATCCGCAGTGTTTCGCCGGTAAAAATTGTGCTTCACAATAAACGATGTCCGTTTGGCGACGCCGTAATTCAGAGGCGTTCTCTGTGTGCCATGACAGCAAATGTTTTCGGAAAAATCACCTCTGATGCCACCGGATATGCCGCAATCGAGCTGGATAAGACTATCGCGAATGGCGATGGGCATTGCAACATTATTATCCATCTTAAACCTGACAACGTAGATCATGAGATTGCCTATGAGTTTTTCTCTGGATAAAGAGGACCTGGAAAAACATATCAGCACCCGGGCAATCATGGAAAATATCACAGAGGCTGCGGTTATCACAGATCACGCTGGCAACGTACTGCATTACAACAACCGCTTTTCTGAGCGATTTTACGGAGGCCAGGTGGGCGATGCGTTACCGCAGTTTGCCGAAGTGATATCCCGCCACGGCTCTGTCAGTGAAATATTGCAGCGCGCATTACAAAAAAACGGACTAATTCCGTTTCGTATTTGTTTCCGAACGCAGTCTTACAAGGATCCTGTTACACCCGCTTATGCGTCAATGCTTCAGTCCCGGTTAACCGGTAAACCGATGGCAGTGCTGGTTCAGCTTGATGAGCAGCTTTCCCGGTTTACAGCAAGGCTTCGCGATATTGCTGAACAAAAGCGTTCGCAGGGAGCGATGTTGCGTAAAGCCCGTCTCGAGTCCACAACTGATCCGTTAACCGGCTTAAACAACCGGCGCTTTATCGCCAGCTATCTGGAGCTTTACTGGCACAACTATCAGCGCAGTAGCGACGACTGCACGGTCATCTTCATTGACCTTGACCACTTTAAAAAAATCAATGACCAGTACGGCCATGACGCTGGCGATCTTGTTTTAAAACGATTTGCAGAATTGATGCGCCATGCTGCACGTGACGGCGATGCGCTGGGTCGTTGGGGAGGCGAGGAATTTATTGCAGTCCTGCCGCAATGTACTGTCGATCAATCCGCTATTTTTCTCACCCGTCTTCAGAATATCCTCAAAGGGCAGATATTTAACCGGGATCGGGCCCCATTTTCCGTCTCTTTCAGCGCAGGAGTTGCAAGCTTATCGCAGTCGCGCTCAGTTGAAGATGTCATTCGACTGGCTGACAATGCCGTATATTCTGCAAAAGAAGGAGGGCGCAACCGATTTGTTATCCACCGAAAAGACATGTTATGGGAATGACAGAAGCAGTCTTTTCCTCGGTTGAAGCCCGGTTTTGATTATTTGCGCGTGTAAGGCTGGCATAACTTTTTTATTCGGTTGCACCTGACAGCGTCTGATGAGCTTCCATAGACCGCCTGCCGCTTTTCAGAACAGACACAAAAAAAGCGACCGAAGCCGCTTTTCTATATTCAGTTAAAAAGACGCTTAGCCTTTTTCTACCTGACCAAATTCCAGATCTACCGGGGTAGAACGACCGAAAATCAGTACCGACACTTTCACGCGGCTTTTTTCGTAATCGACTTCTTCTACCACACCGTTGAAATCGGCAAATGGACCATCGGTAACGCGAACCACTTCGCCTGGTTCGAACAAGGTTTTTGGCTTTGGCTTATCCACCGATTCTTCAAGACGGTTAAGGATAGCGTCAGCTTCTTTCTGTGAAATCGGCATAGGACGGTCTGATGTTCCGCCGATAAAGCCCAGCACACGAGGAACGCTTTTCACCAGGTGCCATGAATCTTCATTCATTTCCATTTCTACCAGCACATAACCAGGGTAGAACTTGCGCTCAGATTTACGCTTTTGCCCGGCACGCATTTCAACCACTTCTTCGGTGGGTACTAAAACCTGACCAAAATAGTCTTCCATGCCATGCATTTTGATGTATTCAAGCAGCGTTTTCTTTACGCGAGACTCATACTGAGAATAAGCCTGTACCACGTACCATCTTTTTTTGTTTTCTTCAGACATACGTTACGCTCCTATTCCCGTGATAAAACTTACCAGACGCACCAGAATGCCATCAATACCCCACAGCACCAGCGCCATGACCAGTGTTGCGGCCAATACGATAAGCGTGGTCTGGTTGGCTTCCTGACGTGTGGGCCAGACAACCTTGCGCACTTCCATGCGAGATTCTTTGGCAAAGTTCAGAAAGGTGCTGCCCTTTTCCGTGGTAGCGGCAATAAAGCCAGCGATAACCACAACAACAACAGCAACCAGTGCACGATACAGTACGGAAATTTCACCGTACATGGTATTGGCGGTTACCAGTCCAGCAAGCAGTGCGAACACTACCAGCCATTTTAACATGTCCAGTGGGTTGGACTGTTTTTCCGTTTTTTCGCTCATGTCACGATCCTAGCACTACTGCGTCGTTTTAAATCAGCCGCGAAATTACGCGGCTGACGAATAATCTGGCAGGGGTGGAGGGATTTCCTCAGATACATCCTGTATCTGACCGCAAGCGGCGCATAAGCGGCACAAATCGTTCCCGACGATTTGTCAAACCCCGATGGCGGTTCTCACCCTCCACCGTTATGCTCTCCGATTGCGTTTGGGAATTAATCCATCCTGCAACGTATCAATTTCAAAATTTGGCAGGGGTGGAGGGACTCGAACCCCCAACCATCGGTTTTGGAGACCGCTGTTCTACCAATTCGAACTACACCCCTAAATGTCATTATTCATGACAAATTTTACTTACACTGCCCTTGTGATAGTAGCGTCATTTCTGAGGAAAGTGCGGTATCGCAAGGGAGGGAGGCGTATTATACTTAACCGCCCCTCAGATACAAGCGCTTTATGCCACCATCACATATTTGCTTTTATCGCCTTCTCAGGGCTTATTCCACGCCAATGAAACCTCCCGTCTGATGCGCCCACAGTTTGGCATAAATGCCGTTCTGCGCGACCAATTCAGCATGCGTGCCAGATTCCACAATCTGGCCTTTATCTAATACGAGCAAACGGTCCATCTGCGCAATGGTCGACAGGCGGTGCGCAATCGCCAGCACGGTTTTGTTTTCCATCACCTTGTTCAGGCACTCCTGGATCGCAGCTTCCACTTCTGAATCCAGCGCCGATGTTGCTTCATCGAGAATAAGAATGGGCGCATCTTTAAGTAACACTCTGGCAATAGCAATGCGCTGGCGCTGACCGCCGGACAGTTTAACCCCGCGCTCTCCAACGTGCGCGTCATAGCCGGTACGACCTTCGCTGTCAGATAATGACTGAATAAATTCGTGGGCTTCGGCCTGTTTGGCGGCAGCCATCATTTCCGCTTCCGTCGCATCCGTTTTGCCGTAAATGATGTTGTCACGCACCGAGCGATGCATCAACGACGTATCCTGTGTCACCATACTTATTTGCGAGCGCAGTGCTTCCTGTGGCACGTCATAAATGCGTTGACCGTCTATCAGAATGTCACCGCTTTGCGTGTCATAGAAGCGCATCAGAAGATTCACCAACGTCGACTTACCGGCCCCGGAACGCCCCACTAAACCGACTTTTTCACCCGGTTTAATGCGTATATTCAAATCTTTAAACACATTGATAGGCAAGGCGTCGTTACCCTGATACGAGAAATCCACCTGTTTAAAGTCGATACTTCCGCCTGCTACCGTAAGCGGCGCAGGTTTGTCTTTATCTTTGACACTCACGGGTTTTGCGAGCGTGTTGATACCATCCTGCACGGTACCTAAATTCTCAAACAGTGCGGTGACTTCCCACATGATCCAGTGTGACATGCCGTTCAAACGCAAACACAGGCTGATAGCCACCGCGATATCACCGGGTGAGACAATGCTCTCCATCCACAGGTAAATCGACATAGCACCTATGGTAAATATCAACAGCGCATTAGCCATCTCGACACAGAATTCCAGCACCGTCACCAGACGCATTTGCGGATATACCGTGGATAAGAAATTTCCCATACTTTCACGGGCATAGTCTGCTTCGCGCTGACTGTGGCTGAACAGTTTGACGGTGGTGATATTAGTGTAACTGTCAACGATACGCCCGGTCATGATAGAGCGTGCATCGGCCTGTCGCTGCGACACTTTTTTAAGCTTAGGCACCAGCACTTTCAATATCATTACGTAGACAACAAACCACACCAGAAGCGGCATAGCCAGACGCCAGTCGGTCGCAAATATCAGCACCACCATAGATATGAAATACACACTGATGTACACCATCAAATCGAGTAGTTTCATTACGGTTTCGCGCACGGAAAGGGCGGTTTGCATTACTTTGGTGGCAACGCGTCCGGCAAATTCATCCTGAAAGAAACTTAAACTTTGCCCCAGCAAGTAGCGGTGTGCCTGCCAGCGAATGCGCATGGGATAATTCCCCAGCAGAGACTGACGGCTTAACAGTGAACGTAGGAGGATAAATCCGGGGATGAAAACCACCACGGTGAGGCCCATGCCGATTAGCGTCCATTTTTCATTTTGCAGAAAGGTACTGCGATCCTGCTCAGAGAACCAGTCGACCAACTGGCCTAAAAAGCCAAACAGCGCCACTTCCAGTACCGCCACTATCGCGCTGAGTACTGATACTGCCAGAATGACTTTCCACATGCCCTGCGTGTAGTAGCGACAAAACGCTAAGATCCCCTTCGGAGGCTGGGTAGGTTCGGCATCGGGAAACGGCTGCGTGAGACGCTCGAAAAATGAAAACATAACTTCCTGCAATTAAGTGATGGAGCCCGGAGGGCCCATACTTTACCTTGCAGAGGTTTGACAGTACAGCGCAGGTCGGGCATCGCACTGTTAAGCTGCAACTCGCCGCTCCGACCTAAGAAAATTCAGCATGGCGTCGCAGCGTGATTTCAGCCAGGTTGAATTGGCGTCAGTCTTCCTGAAAGCCCAGTTCTGCAAGAATTGATTCCACCTTTTCACTGTGCTGAGCCTGCCACTCATCTAACGTCATACCGGCGTCTTTGTCGGCGCGCTTTTTCGCTATGGCAAAGGCGTCTTCCGCTTCAGCTTTTGGTATAACAGCGATGCCTTCTTCATCGGCTATCACCATGTCGCCAGGGTTTACCAGTACTCCACCACAGGTTATCGGCTGGTTAAGCGGGCTTAGCTGCTTCTTAGCGCCGGGTTTTGGCACCACGCCATAGGCGTACACCGGGAACTGCATGTCACGCACTTCCGCACCGTCTCGTATCACGCCATCGACTACAAAGCCTTTGATACCGCGGCGCTGCGCGATAGCGCACACATTACCACCCGCCACCGCAAAGGCGTCGTCGGCTTCCACCACAATAATATCGCCGGGATTAGCGCGATAAATGGCCGCGTGCAACATAAGATGGTCGCCCGGCTCGCACTTTACGGTGAAAGCCGGGCCAGCAATGCGCGGCGCACCGTCCCACAAGCAACGAATCTGATAATCCATAAACTGTTTACGAGGAAGGGCATCTGCATAATCGCAGACCGAAACTGCTGCATAATCCGTGGTCATAAAGCACCTTTTTTCTGGTTGGACGTTATTAGGAGATTACAGGGCAAACTGACCTGTAAGCACCGCGACCGGAATACATGATTTGTTGCTCACTATATCAGTCAACACAAAGAAAGTTGTTACAACATATGTATGTTCACTATAAACCGCTTTTTTGATCATCCACTCCGTGCTAGAAAAGTGGTCTCACCGTGTTTAACACACCCGTATTAGTAGATGCGTAAACGGAAGGGGCAGACAAGCCTCTGGATTTACTGGCCTGCAGTCAGTCACTTTCCCAAGCGCACCCGTTTTAGGATAACACCCATGGGCAGAACATTACTTAGCCTCAGTGTGGTACTGGCATTATCCGCCTGTAGCCCGCAAAACAGTAAAACTACCTCAACCGCGACAACGCCAGCAGCAAAGCAGGAACAGGCTGAGCAGAGCCTTACTTCCGGCGTGATCGAAGAAAATATGGATACCTCCGTCGATCCTGGCGATGACTTTTTCCGCTATGTAAATGGCAAGTGGGTGGACTCACTGGAGATCCCTGCTGATAAATCTTCTTATGGCAGCTTTACTATCCTGCGTGATGAGTCTCAGGATGACGTGATGGCGATCATCAAAACGTCTGCCGAAGGCGATTTCAAAACCGGCAGTGACGAGCAGAAAGTGGGCGATTTTTATCGTGCTTATATGGACATGGAAACCCGTAACGCCAAAGGTATGGAACCCATTGCCAGTGAACTGGACATGATTGAGGCCATCTCGAATTACTCTGAGCTGGCATCGTACTTTGCTTATGCTAATCGTTACGGCTTTGGTGCGCCATTTGCCATGGGACAAACCCCGGACTTCAAATCTCCTGAGCAATACATGATTTATACCTGGCAAGCCGGGTTGGGTCTGCCAGAAAAAGACTATTACTTTAAAGACGATGAAGCGTCGCAGAAAATTCGTGATGCTTACGTGAAACACATCGAAAAAATGTTCACGCTGGCAGGCTTTGAACAGCCAGCAGAAAGCGCAAAGAAGCTGATGGCGTTAGAGACTACCATCGCCGAACTGCACATGAAGAAAGAGGACACACGGAATTGGGCGGCGAACTACAACAATGTTGAAGTGGCTGAACTCAAAACCCTGATGCCTGAGTTTGACTGGACCGCATTTCTGGCGCAGGCCGAGCTGCAGGATCTGGAATCCGTCGTGGTTCTGCAAACCGATTTTATGAAGCAAATTGACGCCCTGATTGCCAATACGTCGCTGGAAGACTGGAAGACCTTTCTTCAGTGGGGACTGTTGAATGCTTCTGCAACACGCCTGACACAAGATCTGGACGACGCCAACTTTGCTTTCTACAGCACCGTATTAAACGGCGTGGAAGAGCAGCGTCCACAATGGCGCCGTGCTGTTGACCTGTTAAATAACCATGTCGGCGAAGTTATCGGTAAAGTGTATGTGAAGAAGCACTTCCCCCCTGAAGCGAAAGCTCGCATGCTGGACATGGTGAATAACCTGCTACTGGCATACAAAGACAGTATTGAAGAGCTTGACTGGATGACCGATGACACCCGTCAGCAGGCGTTGGATAAGTTATCCAAATTCACAGTGAAAATTGGTTACCCTGACCAGTGGAAAGACTACTCTGCCCTTACAGTAGAAGCCGATGATTTGTTCGGTAACCTGAAGCGCTCCGCCGATGCGCAATATGAAGAAATGCTGAAGAAACAAGGCGGCCCGGTCTGGAAACATGAGTGGGGCATGACACCGCAAACCGTGAATGCCTATTACAACCCGACACAAAACGAGATCGTGTTCCCTGCCGCTATATTGCAGCCGCCATTTTTCGATATGAATGCGGAAGATGCCGTCAACTACGGCGGTATCGGTGCGGTTATCGGCCATGAAATCGGCCACGGGTTTGATGATTCGGGCAGTACCTTTGACGGTGACGGTGTACTTCGCAACTGGTGGACTGATGCGGATCGCAAAGAGTTTGAAAACCGCACTGCCGAGCTGGTTTCTCAGTACAACGAGTTTGAGGCGCTACCGGGCTTATTCGTTAACGGCGAATATACACTGGGCGAAAACATCGGCGACCTGGGCGGTATCAGCATTGCACTGAAGGCGTACCATATGTCATTGGACGGCGAAGAATCGCCTGTCATGGATGGCTTTACGGGCGACCAGCGCGTATTCATTGGCTTTGGTCAGGTGTGGGCAAACAAGTATCGCGATGAAGCACTTCGCAGCCGTATTCAGACCGATACGCACTCTCCCGCACATTTCCGGGCAAATGGTGCGGTGCGTAACGTACCTGAATTCTATCAGGCCTTCGATGTGGAAAAAGACGACGAGCTTTATCTGCCGCCTGAAGAGCGTGTCAAAATCTGGTAACAACTTAAAAAAACGACAAAGCCGGCTTTCGCCGGCTTTTTTTGTCTAAGCTTGTCGATGTATTTCTTTACTCTGCGAGGTCTGTCTGGATGCTGAGCTCAACATGATTGTGTCCGCGCATTCGAAGACAACCAGCGGGCTTACTCCACGATTTCAGCCTGCAAACTTGCCAGTGCGGATACCGCTTCTTCGGCGCGACTTTCCGGAACAAATATGTGGTCATGGTAATAGGCCGCCACCACATTTGCACTGATGCCAAAATGCGTCAGGGCGGCGGTCATTGCTGACGTCATACCCACCGCATCAAGACTCGAATGTACCTCACAGGTGATACAGCGGAATTTGCCTTCAAACGCCAGCGCGTTTTCCTTCGCGTAGCCCACCTCCGTAATCAGCGTAATACCTTCCTTTTCACGAAACATGCCTTTTACACGAGGGTCCAGTAACGCAAGCTGCTCAGGCTCGGTAGTGGTGACAAACACATAGGTTTCATCGCTCAGCACCGGCATCAGATTTTGCAGCAGCGTTGCCAGTACAACTTCTCCGGACATGATTTCTCCTGTTTGAGGTTAGTATTATCAGACGCGTTATTCGTCTGATAACGGAATGTGCTAAATTGATCACCGACAAACGCCGCAATAACACCATAACATGGCGCGGTTCAGACATTGTCGGAGACGTTGGCAAGTGAGGGTAACCTGCGCGCTAAGCCTGTTCACTGCCAGGCAGCAGGATATCATAACGCCACCTGCCCAGCGAATTCAAACCTGGGGCAGCGAGCGCCAGTAAGGGCGCACATTGCGCAACATTGTGCGCGTAAAATTCCGCACATCACATGCTACGCCGACGCGCCTAACCGGAAGCCTGACTTATGGATCCGCGCGGTTACTGCTAGCAAAAAGCGTTTAACTGGTCAGGCGCTTAGCCCTTATCCGCTTGCCTTTGATTTTGCCTTCACGGAACAGCCGCATCGCCCGCTTAACACTGCGCAGTTTGATTGCGATGTAGCTCTGGCTGCTTTGCACGGCAATGTTGCCAATATCTTCGCCAGGGACTTCAGCATCTTTGGTGAGCGCCCCCACCAGGTCGCCAGGCCGCAGCTTTTGCTTTTTGCCAGCCTGCAGCACAATGCAATCGTACTCGGGCTGGACAATACGGTTTTTGTGAAAACGTAACGCCTGCGCGCCTTTCTCCGGGATGGCAGACGCCGCGCGCTCAGTAATTTTCTTCCAGTGGAACACGTCTTCGGGGGTTAACAGCGTGACTGCGATACCTTGCTTCCCGGCACGCGCCGTACGACCGATCCGGTGCACATGGGCCTCAGGCTCTTCACTCACTGAGAAATTGACCACACACGCAACATCTTCAATATCCAGGCCGCGTGCGGCCACGTCCGTAGCCACCAGCACATTCAGCGCATCACTGGCAAAGCGCATTAACACATCCGTGCGCGCCTGCTGCTCCATATCGCCCTGCAGCCCGTCGGCACTGAACCCTTCGGTAATCAGCTCATCGACGACTTCTGCTACCTGTCTGCGGGTATTACAAAACACAATCGCGCTGGCGGGTTGATAGTGGGTCAGTACGGCCTTTAGCGTCTGCATTTTTGTGTGAGGCAGCGTCTCGTAAGCCACCTGCTCGATGGCCGGCGTATGGCTTTGTTGCGAGGTAACATCAACGTGCTCAGCCTGCTGCAGATAGGTTTGCGCTATGCTGGCAACCTCGTCAGTGTAGGTGGCTGACATCAGCAAGGTCTGCACCTGGGCGGGTACAGCAGAAAATATAATACTGAGATCTTCCTCAAAGCCCATATCCAGCATGCGATCGGCCTCGTCCAGAACGCGACAGCGAATGCCGCTCAAATCCAGACGACGACGCTGAACGTGGTCCATTACGCGCCCCGGAGTACCAACAACAATGTGGCTACCGTGTTTCAGCGACTGAATCTGTGGCCCCATCGGCTGGCCGCCACAAAGCGTCAGCACCTTCAGATTGGGGATATACCGGGCAGCCATTCTTACCTGCTCTGCTACCTGTTCCGCTAACTCACGGGTTGGACACAATATGATTGCCTGAGGATGAAACAGGCTGGTATCAACAGCCTGAATACACGGGATCGCGAAGGCCAGGGTTTTCCCGCTGCCGGTTTGCGCCTGTGCCATGACATCTCTGTTATCAAGCGTAATCGGCAGCGTGGCTGCCTGGACTGGCGAGAGTTCAGTGATGTGGTTGTCTTTCAGCGAACGAACGATATCCGGATGAACCGGCAAGCTGTCAAAGGTAGCCAACTATTTTTCCTTTTTCCAAAGATTCACGATGCCATTATCAACGTGTTGAATTAGATTGTGGCGCTGCATCATTTCCAGAGACCAGGCCTGTGACCATTCCCGATAGGCCTCAGACTGCTTAACCTTTTCAGCAGCACTGCGCAGGCGCTCCGCCAGCAAGGGGTTGGTACCCGATTTAGACAGCGCCAGATACGTATCTGTTGCCTGATAGTTCAGTGCCAGCGACACGTCATCACAAGACCGTTCGAGGCTTTTGCAGGCCACATCTACCGCCCCCTCAGAACCAAATATATAGTCAGCATCGTGACTCAATAGCGCTGCCATTGCCGTTTCCCAGGAATCAAAAGACAGCGTTTTCAAACCGGCTTCACGCGCCGCTTGTCCGCGATAGTCCTTTCGGATAACAGCGATGGTGGCATCAGCAGGAACCTCTTTCAGGCTGTTAACCGCTGGCGCATCGATGGTGTATAGCCCATGCATATTGCGCGTAATTGGTGTGATCCAGTGAAACAATGTCTCTCTGTCAGGCGTGCGCGCCACAGAGAAGGCCAGCACATTCGGTTTGCGCGCGGCCTCGCGCATAATACGCTCCCACGGCGCCGATAAAATAGGTCGTTCAAGATCAGCCTCTGCCAGAATGGCCCTGACCAGATTTGCGGCATAGCCCGTTACCTCGCCTTTTGCGTCTGGCTCACTGAAATGGCGGACATAATCCGCAATTACCCACAAATCGTCAGTCTCGAGAGCAAATGGTTGCTGAAAACTGATCACCCCTTCACTGACTTCGACAGCCACTCCCATTTTGTCCAACTTGGGAAGGACTGTCTCAAGAAGAGTGTCAAAGGCAGAAGAAGATTTGTATCGTGTCGCGGCAACGGTCAGCTTCGCGGCAAGCGCGGCGTTATCAGGATGCTTTGGTAACACCAGATAGTTGTATGACGTGTTCCAGTCGATAACAGGAACCAGGTCACCGCAATTTAAGCGGTTTCGCTTGCAGATAAGTTGTAAACCAATATGCGAGAAGAAAACACCATCTGCCCGGTCTTTTAACACAGCGCCAATGGCTTGTTCCCAAGAGTTCAGCGACATCACGTGAGCAATGTCGTTATCTTTGAGAATGGTTTCCCGGTAGTCGCCGCGCATGGCGCTGACAGTGCCGATATCTTTCAGGCGAACGACCGAACGTCCGACGACAGGGTGACTTCGTTTCACAAACATGGCGACATGGCTTGCCGTCATGGGCGTGATCCAGTAGTAGTCATCTTCTCTGGCGGGCGTGCGGGCGACCGATGTTGCCAGCATCAAATGGTCTTTTTCCATTGATGACAGCACCCGGGAAAACGGCATAGTGATGAGAACAGCGGTTAGCCCGGCTTCGTTCAGAATACCCTGTACAACGCGAACGTTAAAACCTTCAGCGTTACTATCAAGATTCTCGCTGAAAACCGGCAATGGCGATACCGCGACGGTAATGGTGTCACTGGCACGAGTTGCCAGAGAAACCAGTAAGGCCAGTAGTATCAGCCAGGGGAGTTGCCAGTAAGACCGCTTCATTATACTTACCCTTTACGCCAGCGACTATTCCAGCTTCCACTGCAATGTCTGACCTGCATAGAAAGGCACCATGTCGGTGCCATCTGGCAGTGACACGGAATCAGGTACCTGCCACGCAGTTTTTACCAGCGTAATGGTGCCGGTATTTCTGGGCAAACCATAAAAGTCAGCGCCGTTTTCGCTGGCAAACGCTTCCAGTTTATCCAGCACGCCCAGCTGCTCAAACATCTCAGCATAGAGCTCTATCGCACTCCAGGCGCTGTAACAACCCGCACAGCCACAGGCATTTTCTTTTTTGTGACGGGCGTGCGGAGCAGAGTCGGTACCCAGGAAGAACTTTCGATTCCCCGAAGCAACCACGTCCTGTAGCGCCTTTTGATGAATATTCCTTTTAAGTACAGGAAGACAGTAGTTGTGAGGACGTACCCCGCCTACCAGCAAATCGTTGCGGTTAAGTAGCAGGTGTTGCGGTGTTATCGTAGCACCTACCTTGTCACTGGCATCTTTAACAAAGCTTGCCGCATCTGCCGTGGTGATATGCTCAAATACCACTTTCAGACCCGGGAAGGCCGCTACGATAGGCTGCAGGTGGGTATCGATAAACACTTTTTCACGGTCGAATATATCGATATGGTTTTCTGTCACTTCACCGTGAATAAGCAGTAACAGGCCGTGCTCCTGCATCGCTTCAAATACCGGGTACAGCGCTTCAATACCGGTGACTGCCGCATCCGAGTTGGTGGTTGCACCAGCAGGGTAAAGCTTACAAGCCACCACACCGGCGGCTTTTGCCTGTGCTATGTCGTCTGGCGTCGTCGTGTTTGTTAAATACAGCGTCATCAGCGGTTCGAACTGACTGGCTTTAGGACGGGCATCAAGTATGCGCTGTTTATAGTCCATTGCCATACCGGCGGTAATTACCGGCGGTACCAGATTTGGCATAACAATAGCACGGGCAAAGCACCGTGCCGTGGCCGGCACTGTCTCTTGCAACATATCGCCGTCGCGAAAGTGCAGGTGCCAGTCATCTGGCGTTCGGATAGTAAGCGTCTGCATGAAACCTCATCTCTCGTTCTGCTGTCAGCCGCCCAAGCGGCTTATGTTCACTGTAATAGAACGGCAGTCTTACCGCTGCCGTTTTGTATTCGCTATAACCTGTGTTGTGTCGTCAGTTGGTCCGTCAGTCAGGCTACAGGCGTTTTTCACCTGTCCGCCAGCCGAACCACACATGTTTTACGTTTTGTGTTTGCAGTCTGTAACCGCAGTGTGGATATGCCTGCAAACGCTGGGCACGGCCCGGATGTTATCCAGGCCGCGCGCCAAGACCTAACTTTTCTTGGTATAGGCGGCGATGATAACGATACGCGTACCGTTCACTCTGCCTTCGATATGCGCGGGGTTATCGCTCAGGCTGATATTCCTGACCGGCGTGCCGCGCTTCGCGGTGAAGCCCGCACCCTTGACGTTAAGATCTTTAATCAGATGCACGTTGTCCCCCGGCATCAGTGGAGTGCCGTTGCTATCCAGCGTCGGTTCACGCGACTCGTCAGCAAGACCGGCCTCTGCCCAATCCTTAATGGCATCATCAAGATACATCATGTCCAGCAGGTCCTGCGCCCAGGTCTCACTACTTAGTTTTTTCAGCATCCGGTAGGCGATAACCTGTACGCCGGGCACCTGCGACCACATGGCATCGTTCAGACAGCGCCAATGGTTCATATCAATATCCTGCTCACCGCTCAGTTGCTCTCGACAGCTTTGGCAGGCAAGGATAACGCTATCGGCGTCTTCTGTAGCCGATGACGGCACGACGTAGGTTGCGAGTGATTCTGTGCTACCACATAACTCACAGACACCATTTGCCCGTGCAACAATTCTTTCTTCTAACACGCGTAAATTTCCCTTTGTTAACTACCGGCAGTATAACAGAACACGTGGTGCGATGCTGTGCTTTCAAAGAGAGATAACAGCGTGCTGACGATTACGGGGAAACGCCGGAACGAATGCGCCGGCGAGAGAGTAAAAGTGACAATATGGTGCCCGGTGCACGTATGCTCGGGCAAGCGCGGTTGAGGAAAGAAGTGTACAGCTTCGATGTAGCCTGAAAACTATTCCTGTGGGCGGTTTTTCTGATCCACGTAAATCAGATCACCGGTTGCATAGCCTTTTTGCGCGGCTTGCGATACCAACGCGTCAACCGTTTCGTCCGGCAGCGTGGGCGTTCTTGATAAAATCCACAAATAGTCTTTGTCAGGACCGGTGACCATCGCGTAGTCATAGCTGTCGTCCAGCGTGAAAATCACATAGCTGGCGTAAAAGGGGCCGAAAAATGACACTTTGAGGTGTCCCACGTTTGGGGCATCGACAAAATAGGCTTTTCCTTCTGCCTGTTCCCATTCTCCCGACTCTGCCTTGTAGCCGCGGTTAATGACCGAAATCCCGCCGTCATCACGCGGTGAGTACTGCGCAGTCACGTGTGACAGCCCTTCCTCAAAAGGGTGTGGCAGACGGGCGATTTCATACCATTCACCAAGATAGTTATCGAGCTCAAAGTTCTGAATCGGTTCGACATTTTCTGGTTTCCCGGTGCAGGCCCCGAGCAGCAACAGCATACTTACCACCCCACCCCATGTGATTCCCTTATACCACTGCATTGCGTTTCTCCAAATGTAAATAGTGTCCGGTTTTGTATAACAGCGTTGCGCCCTGGCTGCCGCTGGTAACCACAGTGTGGTCGTCAGGCGAAAATCGCAACCAGCCAGGCGAGGCAATCGTGGCCTCATTGACAATGAGCGAGCCTTCGACGATCAGAATTTCCCGGCCCTGTGCAGCATGAGTGCAACGCCACGGAGTATCCCCGTCAAGCTGCACCATCATCGTGTTTTCCTGATGAAACTGGTGCAGTAGAAACGTCTTTTCTGCAGGTACCTTTCCCTGATTCCAGTGCCAGTGTGACCGGTCCACCACTATCTGACGTTTGTCACCAGGCTGGAAATAGCACAGTTTTACAAACAGCGTGCAGCCGGGTTTCGATGACGGTGTGTGTGATGTACCTGGCGGATTACGGAAATAACTCCCGGCTGGGTAGTCACCTTTTTCGTCGCTGAACACACCGTCCAGCACAAAAATCTCTTCCCCTCCGGTGTGCACATGGGGCGTAAACGACGAACCGGGATCATAGCGTACCAGCGATGTCGCTCGCCCTGATTCTTCTCCTTCGCGCTCCAGTTTTTTACGCCAGACACCCGCTGCGGGTGATGCCTCCCACTCCATCGTGGTGGTATCAACAAACACAGATTCTGAATAGTTTTGATTCAACATCGACTTACCTGCTTCTTTTTGTCTTTTTACAGCGTCTATGGCATGTGGTGGCTAATAAAAGCGCAATAGCCTGGCTGTGGTAACGAATACGAATTTGTATAAACATGATACACATACTCCCGAGGAACCATTCTGTATCAGTCTCTTATACCCATCCGTAACAGTGTGTGCTCACTTAACGCGCACAGTTACGGATGGGAATTACATACTTTTCCTAACCCAATGCCTTCATGCTACGCTACATCGCAAAGTTGAAATAATAAAACATAAAAAGGTAATTTCGCATGATGAACGCATTGTTTCCGTCCGCCAGCAGGCTGGTATATGGCTGTATGGGCCTTGGCGGTGACTGGGATCAATCACCTCCCACTTCTGAACATGTAACGCAGGCAAGAACAGTCATCGATTCAGCGCTGGAAAACAATATCACGGTATTCGACCACGCTGATATTTATACCTTTGGAAAGGCCGAGACCGTATTTGGTGCGGCACTCAAAGAAGCTCCGGCACTTCGCGAAAAAATGATTTTACAATCAAAGTGCGCGATACGGTTTGAAGACGAGCACGGCCCCAAGAGATACGACTTTTCCAAACAATGGATTACGTCCTCCGTCGAAAACAGCCTGTCCCGCCTGCATACCGACTACCTGGATATTCTTTTGCTCCATCGCCCGGATCCATTAATGGAAGTAGATGAGGTCTGTGAAGCGTTGTCTGCGCTAAAGCAAGATGGAAAAATAAAGCAGGTCGGCGTGTCCAACATGCACGGACACCAGATTGCTTATTTGCAACACGCTCTGGATATGCCGGTGGTGGCAAATCAGATAGAAATGAGCCTGGCGTTCCGGGACTGGGTGGAAGACGGCATGACAACCGGCAGCATGGAAAACCGCTCGATGGGCTTTGCGCCCGGCACGCTGGAATACTGTATGCACAATAATATCCAGCTACAGGCGTGGGGCAGCCTGGCTCAGGGCCGTTTTAGCGGTGGGCAGTTCCAGCACGACAACGACAAGGCTGTGGCGGCGCTGGTTTCGACCCTTGCAGCCGAGTATCAGACAACATCTGAGGCTATTGTGCTGGGCTGGCTGATGCGCCATCCTGCCAATATCCAACCCGTTATTGGAACCACCAATCCGTCACGGATAGACGCGTGCGCCAAAGCCTGCGATGTCTCTCTGTCTCGCGAACACTGGTACGCTCTACTGGAAGCCGCTCGCGGACAGGAAGTTCCGTAAATGAATATTAACGGCATTCACCATGTGGCGATCATTTGCAGCGACTACCCTAAATCCAGGCAGTTTTATACTGAGGTGCTGGGTTTCACAGTCATAGCCGAAAACTATCGCGAAGCGCGGCAGTCATATAAATGTGACCTGGGACTGCCTGACGGCACCCAAATTGAGCTGTTTTCGTTCCCTGACGCGCCGAAAAGACCTTCCCGTCCTGAAGCGCAAGGTCTGCGTCACCTGGCTTTCAACGTCAATGATCTGGATGCTGCCATCGCCTCACTGCATTCTCACGCTATCGAATGCGAGCCTGTCAGAGTGGACGAGTACACCGGCAAACGCTTTACATTTTTTGCCGATCCGGATGACTTACCGCTGGAACTGTACGAGATGCGTTAGTAAGTTGCACGCCAGCAACTGCGCTGGCGCGTTTCTGCGCTTAGCGAAGAATAAGCGATCAGGCGCCGGTCTCATCCAGCAGCGCAAGCGCCCCAAACAACCCTGTCCGCCCCTCCAGACCAGGCAGCACCAGAATGTTGTCTACTGCAACACCGTCAGGAAATACCACATAGTCTTTCAAATAGTCATTTGTGCGTTTCACGATACGCTCGATGAGTCCTGGCGTTTGCATTACCCCGCCGCCGAACACGATCTTTTCTGCACTGAGCGTGACCAGAATATTATGGCTGAACTGGGCAAGCACATCGGCCAGCCCATCCCAGGCAGGGTGATCACTCCCGAAAGTATCCGAAGGTTGGCCCCAGATTTTGCCTAAAGCGGTACCTGATGCCAGCCCTTCCACGCAGTTCTCGTGGAACGGGCAGACCCCGGTCTGCCCCTGCGGCGGCGTTACCAACATATGGCCCATCTCCGGATGCACAGCACCATGCACAGGCTTGCCGTTGATCACCAGACCACCGCCAACCCCGGTTCCCACTGTGACATAGACAGAAACCTGCGTCCCTTGCGCAGCGCCCCAACGGTACTCAGCAAGCGCAGCAGCATTTACGTCGGTATCAATTTTTACGTCTACGCCAAGTGCTTCCTCAAAGTGACTGGCCAGCGGCGTGTTCGACCAGAATGGTTTGGGAGTTTGCGTAATAAACCCGAATGTCTTTGAGGCCGGGTGTAAATCCAAAGGACCAAAACTCGCAATGCCAAGACGCGCAAAGTGGTGCCCCTGCTGCCGCTGCGCAGCAAAAAAATCCACACACTGGGCCAGCGTCTCACCGGGAGTGGTGGTGGCGATACGCTGTTCACCAAGAACACGTCGGTGCCCATCGACGATAGCACAATTAAACTTGGTGCCACCGGCCTCTATTACCGCGTAGCAATTATCCGTTAGCGCCATATTCTGATGCCTCAATCTCGGTCAGTCGTTTCTGGGTTGGATTTTTCAGATAGTTATACACCAGTCCGATGAATAACAGGGAAGCAAAGCCGGTGGCGACGATAAAGCCATACTTGGCATCACCGCCCATACTGTCACTGACAATTCCCATGATCAAAGGTCCTGCTGCGGCACCGGCTGCAGTGAAGAACAGGATCACGCCAGCAACGCTGCCGTGCTGATGCTTTGGAAAGCAACTAATACCTTTAGAATTAAACGTAGGATAAATCACCGACATGAAAATGCCTGAAAGTGGGAATAAGTAAAGTGCCACCTGCTTTCCGCCAGCCAGGCCAAAGCCAAAACACAGCACGATTGCCCCACTGAATACCATGAGTACCAGCGCCCAGTTAAAATGTGACATCATCCAGATACCCACAAACCTGCCCGCAGCGCGCAAAACAAAAAAGGCGGTCACTGAGTAAATTGCCAGCGTCCGCGCCATGCCGTCTGAATAGCACTCGTAGGTCGCTTGTACCGACATGGCGTCACAAATCAAATAACTCGGCATCCATACATAAATCGCACTTTCTGCCGCCACATACAGAAATGCGCCCATGGAAAAGCCAAACGCATAAGGGTTTTTCACCAGAGCCAGGCTTTGTTTTACCGACACCTGTTCGGCTTCGCTGCGATGGGTTCTGACATAGCTTGGATAGCGCACCAGCAGCGCTACCACAATCAACAGGGTGCAAACCCCGCCGGCAATCACGTAAAGCCACTGCCAGGCAACGCCTTGATGGATCAGGTAAGCAACCAGCAAAGGTCCGATAATGGCCCCGACACCAAAAAAGGCCTCGGCACCGTTCATGGTAGACGTATGCTGGCGCGTGGAAGTAGAAATATCGCCAATCAGCGCCAGTGCGCCGGTTTTAAATATACCGACGGCAATACCGGATAAGGTCATCAGACTGACGATAAAGACAAAGTCGTTGGCAATCATAAAGCTGTAGCAGGCGATACCAAACACGGCCAGGCCAATAATAATGGTGGGTTTTCTGCCAAGCTTATCAGCAAGAAAGCCTAAGAATAGTCCTGATAACGCAATTCCTAACATAGGAAGCGAGTGCATCAGGCTGGCCTGAGCATTCGTGACGGAAAACGCGATTTTCACTTCCTTGATGATTTCACCAACGGAATCTGACGTCATCGCAAACATCATGAACATCAGATAAGTCAGCCAGCGAATCACCTGACTATTTTTGGTATTACCTGTCATAACGAGTTGTATCCTCTTTACCGGCGAGCCGGACATCCTCGGCATCACCTGCGCTCATTCTCAATGTGACACATAACACATTATTAACAAGACAGACCCGTGCCTTAATGCATTATTCCTGCGTCTTCACCACCGAAAAATCGAATTAAAAGCCCCGTATATCAAGGCTGCCACGAATAAGAAGCAATTTTAATTTGAAAATATCACTTAATCGTTTAAGATTAAAAAATTAACAGAATTGAAAAATAGTGTAAACCAGTTTATTTCGTCTGACAGATAAACTGATTCACTACAGCAGGTGATGCCGCAACGGCATGTGGAGCGATATATGAATTATGCAGCAGATAGTCAGCAATGCCTGGCTCGAATTGTCGACACGCTGGATTTCAGTGTGCTTTCAAAAAAAGACGCGGCGCTGTTTCTGAATCGGCTGACTACGCATTTCGAGGCGCTGTTTACGCGCTACACCGAAGTATATGGTCATCAGTACGATTGTCACTGGCACCTCCACCAGCTTGTTGAAGTTTTGCTTGAAGGCATGAAAGCACGAAAGCCGGCCATGAAAAAGCTGGATACACAGCGACTTGCTGAAGGCGACTGGTATAAGGATGAAAAGCAGGTCGGCATGGCGTGCTACGTTGATCTGATGGGTCCGACCCTTCGCGATCTTATTACTAAAATTCCTTACTATCAGTCGCTGGGTATTACCTATCTTCACCTGATGCCGCTTTATGCGTCCCCTGAAGGCGACAGCGACGGGGGCTACGCTGTGTCGGATTACCGAAAGGTAAATCCTGCACTGGGCAACATGAAAGATTTGCGCGAGCTTGCCGCCGAATTGCAGAATGCAGGAATTAACCTGGTGCTGGATTTCGTTTTTAATCACACATCAGATGAACATGCGTGGGCAAAAGCAGCGCTGACCGGTGATAAACGTTATCAGAATTACTATTACCTGTTTGACGACCGCACTGTGCCTGACCAATACGAGCACACGTTGCGCGAGATATTCCCTCAGGTACGGCGTGGCAGTTTTACCCACAATGAGACGCTGGATAAATGGGTCTGGACCACATTTAACAGTTTTCAGTGGGATTTGAACTACAGTAACCCGGAAGTGTTTAATGCCATCACATCGGAAATGCTGTTTCTGGCCAACATTGGTTGCGCGGCACTGCGTCTGGATGCTCTTGCTTTTATCTGGAAAGAAATGGGCACAAACTGCGAAAATCAGCCCAAAGCCCATACGCTGATTCAGGCATTTAACAGTTGTCTGCAAATCGTTGCGCCTGCGGTAGTGTTTAAATCTGAAGCCATTGTGCATCCTGATGAGGTCGTGAAGTACATTCGTAAAGACGAATGTCAGCTGTCATATAACCCGCTACTGATGGCCCTGCTGTGGAACAGCCTGGCCACACGAAAAACCCGGCTACTCACCCGCTCTATGCAAAAAAGCTTCGCCATTGCGGATGACTGTACATGGGTGAACTACGTACGCTGTCATGATGATATTGGCTGGACCTTTGATGATGCGGTTGCACAGGACCTGGGAATTAATCCTTACGATCACCGTTATTTCCTGAATCAGTTTTTTACCGGTCGTTTTGACGGCAGCTTCGCCAACGGCGTACCGTTTGCAGAAAACCCGTCTAACGGTGATTGCCGAGTCTGCGGTTCACTGGCATCACTATGTGGGCTGGAAGGCGCGCTTGAGGCGGGCGACACAAAAGGTGTCGATGAGGCAATCAAGCGTATGCTGCTGCTTTACGGAATTACCTTTAGCATCGGTGGGATCCCGCTGATTTACTCCAGTGATGAACTGGCACTGTTGAACGATTACAGCTATCTGGATGACGATGCCAAACGTCATGACGATCGCTGGGTAAATCGCATTGCGGTAACAGACGATGAAATTGCCATGGCGCTTGCTGACACGGATACCAACCTGAGCCTGAAAGAAAAAAGCCAGAGAGCGGTATTTAACGGGCTGCGAACTATGCTGTCGATCCGTAAATCTCACGCCGTTTTTGGCCGCGCCCGAACTTACATCCTTGATACCGGCAATGTGCATTGCTTCGCTTTTGTGCGGGTAAATGACAACGGTGAAAAATTGCTGGTTACCGCGAATTTCAGTGAGTTTGTGCAACAGATAAGCGGTGACATTCTGAACGCGGTAGGTCACCAGCCTTGTAATGACTTACTGACAGGTGCCTCACTCAGGGGCAGCGAGGACATCATTACGCTGCAACCCTTCCAGCAAGCATGGTGGGCGGTATGAGCCACCACTCAGACGTCCGGTAACGGACATTCTGCTTCCCCTTTCTTAGGGTGCTACCAATAAATCTGGGTGTCCCGGTAGTACCCTTTTTTCTCTCTGAACACCGCACTAGCTCATCCGCTCCTAATCAGACAGCGCCTTTTTCTCAACGATGAAATTTTTTTAATTTATCGTGCCGATGAAGCGAACTTTCCGTCGTTAACTCACGTAACCTTTTGAATTAGCAAGCACGTCGCTGCGAGGAACCTCTGTGAAGTCTAACTGCACGACCTTCATTTTGATTGAAGCATTATTGCCAATTATAAAGCGCTCAAAATTCGTACTTTAATTGTAGGGCATTTCTTTTTCTGCCGACTATACTTCACACAAAGGCAACGGGGTGTGTCGACGGGTGCAAAGTCACCTTAAACGCATTGCCGATTCGAGCTTACACAGTTTCGGAATATTTTTATTACTTATCAGCGAGGATACGGACATACCTCGCTCACTGCCTCTTCAAGGACACCGAATGACATCGACGAATCATCTTGAATATCTTTGCCCTCAGTGCGGCCATGTGAACGGCATTGCCCAGGAAGAAATTAAAGATATGTATCAGGAGCAGTATGCAGCATGCGCTAATTGCCACAGCCAGTTGGAGTTGGTGCCCGCCTGTGGTATTGGCGATCAGATTAACCTTGTAGTGTCTGTTGCGACGCCGGATCTCCCCCCAAGGTAGCCGTATTTGCTGCCAGCATCAGTTGGCTGACAATAGCGTATTGGTACACTGAAAAATCACTTTCCCGCATGACATGAATGCTGTTCGGGCGTGAGCGACACGACGTGAAACAAGTAACGGTAACACGTATGTGCGCCCGCCCGGCATTGATCAGGATTTATAGAAGAACTCGCGGCGTAAATCTTTGTCGATCAGGAACTGACCGCCCAAAGCAGAAGTACGGGTATATGAACTGGTATCGCGTATACCACGTGCTTTCACGCAATAATGTGTAGCATTAATCGATACTGCAACGTCTTCGGTGCCCGCCAGTGTCTGAATCGCTACCAATACCTGCTGCGTCAGACGCTCCTGAACCTGCGGACGCTGCGCAAAAAAGCCAACCAGTCGGTTAAGCTTGGAAAGCCCAATCACTGTATCTTTCGGGATATAAGCAATATCAGCCACGCCATCAATAGTGACAAAGTGATGCTCGCACGTAGACGTCAGGCTGATGTCAGAGACCTGAACCGGCTCAAAGATCTGCATTTTATTCTGAATTTGTGTGATTTTCGGAAAGTGACGATAGTCGAGCCCCGAGAAAATCTCATTCACGTACATCTTGGCAATGCGGGCTGGTGTATCTGTCAGGCTGTCATCGGTTAAGTCTAATCCCAGCGTATCCATGACATCACGCATTGCCGTTTCAATGCGCTCCCGCTTCTGCTCGTTGGTCAGGCCGGTTTCCACCATCGGCGTCTCAAGACCCTTCGCTAATAATGCGTCGCGAACCTTGCGGGCTTCTTTAGATATTGATGGGTCCAGCGCGTCACGCACTATTACCGCTTCTTTTGCTAACATTGACCTTTTCCGTATTTGTTTTACTTCTCCAACCTATACGTTTTAACGACAATGGCAGGATTAGTCACAGATAACTATATGACATAATTTTAATTTTTCACCAGCAAACTTGTTATATGTCATGCTCGTAATTACAAGTTCGCATTTCGTACCGGAGAACAGCCGTTGGATATACCCGTTCTAATCACTGGCGCCAGTCAGCGCCTTGGTCTGGCAATCGCAAAAGACCTGCTCTCTCAGTCTGTCCCTGTGATTATTACCTACAGAACACCAAAGCCTGCAGTCGAAGAGCTAGAAGCCACCGGGGCGACGACAATTCAGGCGGATTTTAGCACTCCACAGGGTATTGATCGAGCGATCGATCAAATTCTGAGTGTGTCGCCAGCGTTACGCGCAATCATACATAATGCCTCGGACTGGGAGTCTGAATCTGAACACACAGATTATCAGCAGTTGATGACTCGTATGATGCAGGTGCATGCTGTTGCACCTTATCGAATGAACCTGGCATTGTCTGGTCTGCTTACCAAACAGCCGGGGCCGGCAGATATTATTCACATGACCGATTACGTTCAGGATACCGGCAGCGACAAACATATTGCTTACGCGGCAAGCAAAGCCGCGTTACACAACCTCACCCTTTCTTTTGCCAAGAAGCTTGCCCCTAAAGTGAAAGTTAACAGCATTGCGCCTGCGCTACTCATGTTTAATGAAGGAGACAGTGATGCTTATCGCCAAAAAGCGATAAACAAATCATTACTTGAAACGGTTCCGGGTGCCGCTGAAGCGGTAAAGGCGGTTAATTACCTGCTCAGCAGCGAGTATATGACCGGCCAAACGCTGCATCTGGACGGCGGCAGACTGTTGAAATAAAGCAAAAATTTTCGCTAATCACCTAACAGTTTCATTGGTGTGCCCGTTCAGGCCCGCTATACTGTGCGCCATCAAGATTGAATGAGAGTAATAATGCAATCACCCCGCACACTTATCCCTGAATGGGCTTCCGTGGATGCCGTCATACTTGCATGGCCGCACGCCGCTACCGATTGGGCCCCCTGGCTGGAAGAGGCCAGACAGACATACCTCGACGTGATTGCGGCCGTGAATCGCTATCATGCGGGTGTCATCTTACTGTGCGCGCCAGACGATGTGCAGGATGTTCAGTCCAGATTATCGGCCAATGCCAGCGTTCTTATCGTGCCTGCTCGCTACAATGATACCTGGATGCGGGATTATGGCTTTTTAACCTGTGGCAGCCCCGACTCAGACGACGCGGTGTGTACCCCGGTGGAGTTTTCCTTCAACGGGTGGGGACAAAAGTTTGATGCCAGCGAAGACAATCAGGCCAACCAACGCTATCTGGCCGGAATGTGTCAGTCGCCGCTGGTGAGTAGTCCGGTAGTAGCAGAAGGCGGCGCTCTGGAAATTGATGCTCAGGGTCGCTTACTTTCGACAGCGTCATGTCTGCTTAATCCCAAGCGAAATAACGCTATGTCGCTGGAAGATTACGAGCGCACGTTTAAAGAGATGCTTGGGTGTCGCGAAGTCATCGTGTTCCAGCATGGCCATCTTGAAGGGGATGACACCGACGGACACATAGACACGCTGGTTCGGTTTACTCCCAATAATGGTCTGGTCATTCAGGCAGCGGATAACCGCCCGCAAGACAGCCATTACAAAGGGTTAGCCGCGCTTTGCGAAGAATGTCACGCGCGTTTACCCGACCACCAGCAGTTTCGTCTGCCGCTTCCTGATATGAAAAATGATGAGGGTGAACGGTTACCCGCGTCGTACGCGAACTTCCTGATTTGTAACCGCGCGGTATTGGTACCGGTATACGGACAGCCAGAAGATGATGAGGCAATTGAAATTATTAAGAACGCTTACCCCGATCACATTGTCGAACCCATAGACTGCTCTGTATTAGTCAGGCAGTTTGGCAGCCTGCATTGCATTTCAATGCAGGTGCCCGTAAATACATTGAAACATGAAATTATTAACACTTTGAAAAAAGGAGTGTCTATCTATGCAACCAACCACGCTTAAAGTGGGTCTGGTTCAACAGGCCGTCGCCGACAACGACAAAGCCACTAACTGGCAAAAAAGTGCTGAGCAGGTCGCCAAACTTGCGGCGGAAGGCTGCGAGTGTATCTTACTGCAGGAACTTCACAGCACCCTCTATTTCTGCCAGAACGAAGACACTGACGCGTTTGACCTTGCCGAGCCCATTCCCGGGGCTGCTACCGAATTCTTTGGTGAACTGGCCGAAAAACACAATATCGTGCTGGTAACGTCCCTGTTTGAGAAGCGCGGTTCCGGTTTATATCATAATACCGCCGTGGTCTTTGACCGCAGTAGAGAGATTGCAGGCAAATACCGCAAAATGCATATTCCTGACGATCCCGGTTTTTATGAAAAGTTTTATTTCACGCCGGGCGATATGGGCTTCACGCCAATTAAAACCAGTGTGGGTAATCTGGGGGTATTGGTCTGCTGGGACCAGTGGTATCCAGAGGCTGCCCGTCTGATGGCAATGGCCGGCGCGGATATCTTGTTTTATCCCACAGCCATTGGCTGGGATTTACGTGATACTGATGACGAGCGTGAGCGCCAGTTTGGTGCCTGGCAAACCATTCAGCGCGGTCACGCGGTAGCCAACTCAGTGCCAGTGATCGTCGCCAATCGCACTGGTTTTGAAGCCTCACCGGTGGAAGGCGATCCGGGTATACAGTTCTGGGGACAGAGTTTTATCACCGGCCCGCAAGGCGAGATTCTGGCGCAGGCTGATGCCGACAGTGAACAAACTCTATCCGTGGAACTGGACATGTCACGTACCGAATCTGTGAAGCGTATCTGGCCTTATTTCCGCGATCGCCGCATTGACGCCTACGACGAACTCACCAAACGCTGGAGAGACTAACGCCAGCCTGGCTGTTGTGTAATCATTAAACGGCAGCGACCAAGTCAGAAGCCGGGACTACAACCTTCCCGGCTTCTGGCCTGTTACCTCATTCGGTGAATTTCACCGTTGCCGGGCAATCAGAATGTTAACGATGCTTCTCTGTGCTGTCTTTTATTCATCTACCCGCTACTCACATCACTATGGCACCTACCCCTTTGCAGTAGCCGCGAGCAGTACCTTCATCACTTCATCTGAAGTATTCTTTTTATATTAAAGGATCGCTTTGTAAAGCGGCAAGTACGCCTTACTTTTCAGGCGCATTCTTCAGCAAGGTGACAATATCTTCACTGCCATTGAGTTTGGCCAGATCAATCAAATAGTCTTTTTGCAGTTCATCCAGCTTACGCCCTGCCAGCAACTCTTTTACCCGATTTGTCTCGCCATTCGATATTGCGGCCTGAAGGCCTTCCATATTTGCGATAGCTTGTTCTGATGACATATCCAATCCCTTTTCGTTAACTCACAATGCGCACGATGATGTTGCCCACACTGATTTATATTCACTCATTACCTGCCTTTGCAGGCTGACGCGCTTAAAGTGACGTTCTGTTCTACAGGCTCTGTACGTGTGAATAGGACTTAAGGCACAACTCAGTGTAGATGCAGGAGTAAAATACAAATATACAGTGACCTTGCGACATTGATGTACTACGCTGTAAAACGCGCGATGGCAAATAACCGGACAGAGCCTGAGCTCGCTATGTCAGAGGTATAAAATGCGTTTTGTTTTGTTGTTACTGGTCTTCATTTTCGGACAGGTTCTGGCTGCACCGTCTTCTCTGAAAATCGCTGTCAATGTGGGCCCGCCGTGGGCATTTTATGATGGTGAGCAAGGAGTAGTGGGCATCGATGTCGATATTCTGACACATGCGTTCAGTGAGCTGGGCTACAAAACAGAGTTTCACTTGCTGCCTTACAACCGGCTGATCAAAGATTTTCAGGATGGCAAATTCGATGTTGCCAGCCCCGCTGCATTTACCGCAGCACACGGTTACTTCAGTACCTATTATCTTCCCTTTGAAGACGTGGCAGTTTCACTGAAGTCACGCAATCTGGACATTTCCAGTATTCAGGATCTCAGAGGCAAGCGCGTGATAGCCTACCAGTCGGCACGTAACGTATTAGGCGAAGAATTTGCTGAGGCGGTTGACGGGAACAGCTACCTTGAAGAGGCCGAGAGGGAAGTCCAGCTTACACTGCTAAAAAATGGAAAGACCGATGTAGTGGTGGGCGAAAAGCGCCTGCTCACTTACATCATGAGCAAGCGATACCCGGATGTGGCGCTTACCGTTCATCCCATCTTCGATATCAAACCCTATGGTGCCATCATCAAACAGGAGTTTCTGAGAGACCGCTTCAACCAGCAGATAAAGAAAATGCAGGCCTCCGGGAAGTTTCAGGAAATTATGGATAAGTGGCAATAGCTCTCTTTTCTCAAAGACGACTCACACTGCAATAAGAAGATTGACCTTACTTCACGGGAGGATAGATGCAGTTGTCGTACAGTAAGTAATGACGCCGCTGGCGTCGCGGCGCAAGCGCCAGTAGTACCTCATGATTAATATCCAGCCCGCCGGTATACTGGCCGAACGCGGGCATGATCATCATGGAATCGGTCATCAGAAAGCACCGCCCGCGAAAGCGGTGACGTTTCACCGCGCGCTGACATTTCGGATGGTAGTGCCCAATCATCTGATACGCCGCGTCCGGCTCATGCTCATGTGCCAGCTGAATCTGACCCGCCATCAGTGTATCTACCGCTACCCCGCCCATGCTAACGGGAATGTCCGGGTCGTGATTCCCCTGCACCCATACCCACTTTTGAGTACGTTGCTGCAGACGTGAAAGCAGCGCTTTGTCTTCTTCGCGAATACGGCTGAAGCTATGGCGGTCATGAAAACTATCCCCAAGGCACACCACTGTGGCTGGCGCATAGTCAGTAATAAGACCATCCAGTCTTAATAACGTGGCGTAGGTATCTAACTGCGATATCGGGTTACCGAAGCTGTGCAGAAAACTGCCTTTTTCGAGATGAAGATCGCTGACTACCAGCCAGTCCAGCTGCGGAAAATAGCAGGCGCCACGGGCATCCAGCAGAATTGGCATATCCGCCAGTCTGACCGGAAATAATCGTCGGCACTGATGTTGCGCTGAAAGCCAGTCAGGCGTGATTGCCACTGAGTAGTGCCCTTACATCATCCAGCATCGCTTGTGCTTCTGCGTATAAATCTGCCTGCTCTAACATCGCATGAGCTCCTGCACCTTTCACTTGCTCACTTCTGACATCCAGTACGATAGGAATCGCCATCGGAGAGACTTTTTCAAGATTTACCAGCACGGTGCTGTCCACAAAGCGTATCAGCATATCTGCCAGACGACGGAGGTCAAGCAACTCACGTTCAGCATCCGCCCGTGCCACAGACAATAAAATATGGTCGGGATCGTGCTCACGCAGTGTGTCGTAGATGAGATCGGTAGAAAACGTTACCTGTTTCATGGTTTTCTGACTGCTATGATAACGTTGTTCCGTTAGCCCGCTAACGACGGCGACCTGGCGAAAAGAGCGTTTCAGCATAGGCGCCTGCAGCATCCAGTCCTCAAGTTCATCGCCCAGAATATCCGGCTGGAACAGGCGGGCGAGTTGCGACGATGTCACCGGATTCACACTGCATACCGACAACCCGTAGTCTGTCACACTGAAACTCAGGGGTTTCACCCCGAATTTTTCCATACGCCGGGTCAGCAGCATTCCCAGCGTCTGGTTGGCTTTGCGCCCTTCAAAAGTATAGTAAAGCGTATACCAGGCGTTACGATACGGGAATTGCTCTATCAACACGTTTTCGGGATCCGGAATTTTCGAGAAAGCCTGTTGTAGCTCCAACCATTCCTGCACCTGCATGGGCAGCTTCTTCCACTGCGCTGGCTCTGCCAGAATAGACCTCACCCCATCCGCAAGATAGGTCGATAACGGCATCTGTCCGCCGACGTAACTGGGGATTTTAGGCTCGCCGCCTTTCACCGGCCGGGCATGAAGCTGCATGTCCCGGATCGCCTCAAACTTAAGCACCTCACCGGCAAAAATAAAGGTATCACCGGCGACCAGTTGGGAAGCAAAATACTCCTCGACTTCACCTATGATCTTGCCCTGATTTCCGCGTCGGATACGTTTCACTTTCAGCCTGCCGGCTTCTACGATAGTACCGATATTCTGCCTGTGTCGCTGAATCACCCGTCGATTGGCTGGTTCGTAACGCCCGTCGTCGCGTTTGGTCAGTCGCTGGTATCTTTCGTACGCGCGCAGCGCATACCCGCCATCTACGGTAAACCACCATAGTTTTTCAAAGGTCTCCCAGTCCACCCCCTGATAAGGCGACGCGTTAAGTACCAGTTTATAGAGTTGTTCCGGTGTATCCGCCTGGCTGCACAAACAGTTCAGGATAAACTGGGGGAGAATATCCAGCGCGCCGGACTGCGGTTTATCCCCGTCTAATTCGTCAGCCATGACGGCATTCAGCGCAGCCTGACACTCTAGGGCCTCAAACCGGTTCGCCGGCACCAACATCGCCCTGCTTGGCTCGTCCAGCCTGTGGTTCGCCCGCCCAATCCGCTGCAGCAGACGACTGACGCCCTTAGGCGCGCCCACCTGAATGACCTGATCTACGTCACCCCAGTCAATTCCCAGTTCCAGCGCCGACGTGCACACAATTGCCCTGAGAACACCCTGCGCCATCAGCGCCTCAGTTTTACGACGCTGTTCTTTACTTAATGAGCCGTGGTACAGAGCAATTGGCAATGCTGCCTTATTTTGTTCCCACAACATCTGAAACAATAATTCTGATTGCGCCCGGGTATTCACGAATACCAGTGTAGTCTGCGCCCGACTGACTGCCTGATAGATATCATCAATGGCGTAGCGCGCCATGAAGCCGCCAAACGGCATGCGTGTTTTTGATTCAAGAATGTGTATTTTCGGTTTGGTGGTAGCAGGCACCTGCAGGATCCCGGCAGGATTATCAGTCCCTCCCAGCCAGGACGCCAGCAGTTCTGGCCAGGCAACGGTCGCAGACAACCCGATCCGCTGACACTGCGGTGAAAACTGCTGCAGTCTGGCCAGAGCTAACGCCGTAAAATCCCCGCGCTTGTTAGCTATCAGGCTATGCACTTCATCCACAATGACGCGCTCGACGTTGCCAAACAACCTGTCGGCATCGGCATAACTTAGCATAAGCATCAGCGATTCGGGGGTAGTCAGCAACATATTCGGGGGCCGCTTGCGCTGACGCTGGCGTTTGTGCGACGGTGTATCACCAGTGCGGGTTTCCACGGTAATATCCAGGCCCATCTCCTCCACCGGCTCAAGCAGGTTGCGATGAATATCCTGCGTTAATGCTTTCAGTGGCGAAATATACAGCGTATGCAAGCCATCCCGTGGCGCGGTGTGAAGCGAGGTTAATGAGGGCAAAAAACCGGACAGCGTTTTACCGGCACCGGTTGGCGCAATCAACAGCGTGGCCTTTTCGGTTTGCGCTCGTTCCAGCATGTCGCGCTGGTAGTCTCTCAACGTCCAGCCACGCTTTTTAAACCAGTTAACAAACGGTTTCGGCAGAGTTATATCGACACTTTCTGACGGGGTCATTCAGGAATTCAGATTATTGCTATTTCCAAGACTATACGAAAGCAGTTAGGTTAAAGATTTTTCTATGTTTTCTTTTCAAATTGCGCTTGGCAAGCGTGCCCGGTGGATCTACAGTAGAAACCATAAAAATAAGTAGTTGCAGGTAGTATTGTTATGCGTAAGCAGGAAAAGGGATTTACCCTCATTGAACTCATTATCGTCATTGTCATACTCGGCGTACTGGCGGTGGTTGCCGCCCCCCGCTTTGTTGACTTCACCGATGACGCGCACCGCGCCACCGTATCGGGCACCGCCGCAGCTTTTGAGCAAGGGGTGAAGCAGGTGCATTATGCGTGGTTGATCCGCGGCAACAAACAGGCCGTTCAGGATTTCATTCCCATTTCAGACAGCGCTGTGGGCGGTGACCTGTCGGTCAATGAGTACGGCTATCCGGCGGATACCCGGGGCACCAGCCTGACGTTAAGCAGTGACAATGACTGTCTTGATGTTTGGCGAGCCGTACTCGCGACGCAGGACGCCAGTGTGGAAAATGACGACAGCGCAATGTATACCGCCACATACGATGGTGATTTCAGCTGTACTTACGATTACAACGCCGTAAGCGGTGTTTCGGTGATGTACAACTCCCAATCGGGCGAGGTAACTACCACGCTATAATCGCCAGTGCCGGCAAGAGTTCACTCGTGCTGTATTGCCGGCCCGCTGCACCGACCACGCCGCTCTGTTTTGCCATCAGGTTCATGCAGGGCGCTGACTTTTGGCCTCTTTACCCCACTACCGGCAGGTTTCTCTCTTTCAGATAATCCCATTTCACCATTACACCGTAAACGCTAGTCTGTATTGATCGCTACCCGGATTTTGCCGGGCGGTTATAACTGACTGGAGACTGTGTGCATCCCCGAGACTGGATGAGGGTTAACGACACTGGCTTATACTGTGAGCCTGCCGATGCGTATATCGACCCTATGGTGCCGGTCACCAGGGCCATCATCACACACGGCCATGCTGATCACGCCAGAGCCGGGCATGATCACGTTTATGCCACCCCCACTACCTTAAAAATCATGACAACCCGGTACGGGGAAGAGATGGCCAGAGAGCAAACTGCGCTGGATTACCGGCAGTCTGTGACACTGGGTGATGATAAAGATCCGGTAACTGTTACCTTTTATCCTGCCGGTCACATTGCCGGTTCGGCGCAGGCACTAATTGAGTATCGCGGAGCCAGACTGGTCATTTCGGGCGATTATAAACGACGTCCTGATCCCACATGTGAGCCGTTTGAGGTGGTGCCATGCGATGTGTTTATCACCGAAGCCACCTTTGGCCTGCCAGTGTTTACCCACCCCCCGATTGACCAGGAAATACAAAAGCTTCTTCATTCTCAACAGGTGTTTCCCGACCGTTGCCACGTGGTAGGCACCTATGCACTGGGAAAATGTCAGCGCGTGATACTGGCGTTGCGTGATGCCGGATACACCCGCCCACTCTATCTGCATGGTGCGCTTATTCGCCTGTGTGACCTTTATCAGGAACTGGGTGTGGCACTTGGCCCACTTGTGGCTGTCAGCGAGGTGGAAAACAAACAGGATCTGGCGGGTGAAATCATTCTGGCGCCGCCCTCGGCGCTGGCTGACCGCTGGTCTCGTTCACTGCCGAAAGTACGCACAGTGATGGCATCCGGATGGATGCAGATACGTGCACGGGCCCGACAGCGTCAGGCGGAACTGCCGCTGATAATCTCTGACCACTGCGATTGGCCGGAACTGCTGCAAACCCTTGAAGAAGTAAACGCACCGGAAGTATGGGTTACCCATGGCAGAGAAGATGCGCTTATTTATCAGGCAGAGAAAATGGGCTTTAACGCCCGCGCGTTATCGTTACTGGGGTATGAAGAAGAGGATGATAGCAGCGAATGAAAGCCTTCAGCGACCTGTTAGATCAGCTCTATTTCACCTCAGGCAATAATGCCAAAGCCGCCATTATTAAAGAGTACCTGCGCTCAACGCCCGACCCGGACCGGGGCTGGGCCATTGCCGCTATCGCAGGCACACTGAAATTCGACTTTTTTAAACGCAATACCGTAAAGACGCTGATGCTTGAACGGATTGATCCCGAATTATTCGCAATGAGCTACGACTACGTAGGCGAGATGAGCGAGACCGTAGCGCACCTCTGGCCCGACAGTCAGGCTACGCAAACAGACTCGATCCCGCGCCTTGCCGATATTGTCGAAGAGTTTCAGAATGCCAGCCGTCAGACAGCAGGCAAGCTACTGAGTGGCTATCTGGATTTGCTGGATGCGTCACAGCGCTGGGCACTGATAAAGCTTGGTACCCGCGGGCTGCGCGTTGGGGTATCAGCCAGAAGCATGAAGCAAATCCTTGCCAGTTACGGCAACGTCGATATAGAGGACATCGAATCGCTATGGCACGGCGTAGCGCCGCCCTACACTGAGCTGCTCGCCTGGCTTGAAGGCAAGGCGGAAAAACCGGATATTTCCGGTGAAGTCACCTTTCACCCGGTCATGTTGTCGCATCCCATCGATGATCAAACCCTTGAGCAGATAACGGTAAACGACTGGCAGGTGGAGTATAAATACGATGGAATTCGGGTACAGCTGGTCTGCACTGAAAAAGGCAAAGCCCTGTTCAGTCGCACCGGAGATGATATCAGTCAGGCGTTTCCCGATGTGCTTGAAGGCATTAGTGGCGATGGTGTGGTGGATGGTGAGCTGCTTATCATGCACGGCAAGGATGTTGACTCTTTTAATGCGCTGCAGCAACGGCTTAATCGTAAGAAACCACCCGCCAAATTAATTAAGTCGCTGCCCGCCGGCCTTATCCTTTACGATATTTTACGCAACGGCGACACCGATGTGACGCAATCTGCGCTGACAGAACGTCGACAAATACTCAGTCAGTGGATAGCCGGCCAGCAATGTTCGCATTTGCACCTCTCGCAAACTCTTAACCTGACAGACGCTGCGTCACTAAGAAAGAAACACGAACAGGCCTCTGATGATGTTGCTGTAGAAGGGCTCATGCTGAAGCGAAAAGACAGCCGGTATGTTCCCGGGCGGCCTAAAGGTCAGTGGTACAAATGGAAGCGCGATCCGAAACTGGTCGATGCGGTTATCATGTATGCACAGCGAGGACACGGCAAACGTTCCAGCTACTACTCCGATTTTACCTTCGGCGCATGGCAGGATGATAAGCTGCTGCCTATCGGCAAAGCCTACTCTGGTTTTACTGACGAGGAACTTAAAAAGCTGGACAACTGGGTCAGGCGCAATGCGGTTGGCCGTTTCGGCCCGGTCAGAGAAGTCAAAAAAGAACTGGTAATTGAAGTGGCGTTTGATGCAGTGCACCCTTCACCCCGCCACAAATCAGGCATTGCATTGCGTTTCCCTCGTTTTCACCGCATTCGCTGGGACAAACCGGCTGCGGAGGCAGATACTCTGGAGACCATCAAAGCGCTGATACACAGCACAGATTAGTGACTGGCCGCTACCGTTATGCCACGGTTTACTCGGTGTCGTCACCATGATTATTCATTGTTTGCAAATTAACCAACGCACGGAACCCCAAAAGGGTCTATACTCAATTATGTACCACAGTTTGGGCTAACAACACGTCAGCAACAGCTTTGACATACCGTAGACCGCAGAGTCACGCCGTTTTTCCACTTCAGGCAAATAACACATTACGCAGATCATTTAACTGTGGGGCTCATGCGCAGCAGGTGTCACTTCAAGCGTGCTGCCACAATGAATTCCAGGGCCCGTTAAGCCCTGCTCCAACGCCAGACTATAAGGTGCCCGACAAGTTCGCAGGGGCTTGATATGCAGCCCATACAAAATGACTTCCCTGTGTTCGCTACCGTACAGATTCACGTTGACCATGTTGCAATAATTATACAGATGGCAACGCCTACCACGTTTAAAAGGAAATACTATGAACGCGCAGATCCCGGTTTCCCCCGGACAAGTTACGCCTTTACATCCACTCACCACAAAAGAAGATCCACCTGTAGTCAGCCCGCACTGGCCCAAAGCACTTATTGTAAAGCGGAAAAGTCCAGAGCGCAGAGACGCCGGGCAACGACCTGAATAAAGTGAAGCCTGAACGTCAGCGTTGCCAGCGCTTGCGACAGTGCACTTAAGTCATATCGTTGCCATACCCAGCGTGTGTGAACGTGTTGTGTGCCTGAGAATATTATCATGATGTTTGTCATTGTCTGGCAGGACAAAATAAGGCGAAGAAACCGTGAAAACGAATTTCAGTGCACTTGACTCAATGAACCAATTGGGGATTCTGGCTTGCTACACAACGTTTATCCTTGCCATCACGCTGATTGACAGCCTTTCTTTCTTCACAGTATCACTCGCACCGCTACTGCTTTTACCGGTGGTGCTTTCAAGCTGGTATGGAGGCGTTCGCGTTGGGCTATTAATAGCATGTATCAGCGCCATTGCCGTCCTGTTTTCTCACAGTGTGGAGCTATCGTCAGGACTAACGCGAGTTGCTGTCTATTCATCGCTGGTCTATCTCACTGCATTCTGTATTCTGACCCTTCTGGTAAGCAATTTTAACGTTGCGTTTAAGATGCAAGCTGCTGCTGCAGAACATGATCCGCTAACCGGGTTACTTAATCTGCGAGGATTAACTACATTGATAAACGAAGAAATCGCCCGCTCTAAGCGCTACCACCATCCTTTTACTGTCGCCTATATTGATATTGATGACTTCAAGTCGGTCAATGACAGCGATGGGCACGCAAACGGTGACAGGCTTCTTTGTAACGTTGGCAAATTAATTTTGTCCTCTATCAGAGAAAGCGACTATACGGCAAGAATTGGCGGCGATGAATTCGTTTGTCTGTTACCGGAAACCGCGCAACAAGACGCCCGTCATGCGTTCAACAACCTGCGGACGAGGCTGGCGAATACCTTTGTTACAGAGCGAGTACCGGTGACATTCAGTGTGGGGGTTGTGACCTTCGAAAGTCCACCCGACAGCGTTCAGGAAGCACTGTCACTCGTCGACACCCTGATGTATAAAGTGAAAAAAGTTGGCAAAAACGACGCTGCCTACGAGATATACAACAGGCCCACTCTTCGTTAGCGCATCCGCTTTCCCATAGTTCGAAACCGCTTCCCCTGAATCCCGAATTTGTCATGTGATAGCGACCTTGTTGATACGCATGGAGCGTATCACGAGGTAAATACGCAACAGACTGGAAAAGTACACCTTCTCACTCACCCACCTCCCAGTAAGGTAGGGTTTTCGAGAAATACCCGTAATCGACGCTGCTCGGTCTCAGAAAAATCACGGCGAAGGCGGGCGGTTTTTTTTTCGTTAATCTGCGCTTGCGTCAGGTTTGATTCCGACAGGCTATTCATCCACTGCTGGTATGCATTGACGCGAGCCTTCCATTCTTCCTGAAGCTGCGATTTTTCCTGCATTCGCTGTGCAACATCATGGCCGAACTCAGCAGCTATAGCCTGATAACGTGTCTCTGGATTCTCGTAGGTATTGGCTAGCGAGCCAATGCGGTTTACTGCAAGGCTAGGCGCAAAGCTTGCCTGTTGATCAGCGGGCAGGGTAGCCAGCTGCGCATCAATAAGTCGCTGTTTTTCTGCATCAGACAAAGAGGCATCAGAAGCTATGCGCAGCCGTGCCAGCGCGGCCTCATCGTATTGCGCATCCTGTGAAAACAGATAATGGTATTCCTCGGCACTAAACACGTTGTGACGTAAATCGTTGCGGGCTTCAAGACGACTGGCGATGGCGTTAATGTCCTGCACATCTGCCTGCCCATCCAGGCTTTCCAGCTCGACTTTGTATTGTACATAACGCGCAAAAAGCGCTTCCAGGTAGGCCTGTGAATCAGACGTAAAGCCGCGCTTTGCTGCTGCTTTGGAATAAGCCTCTGTTAGTGCTGACGGGCTATTGTCTTCGTGCTCGAAAATAAACAGGTCGAATTCTGACTTCAAACCAAAGTGCAGTGAGAAGGTCTTACCGGTATCAGCGGTAGCAGCGGTTTCAGGCTGATTTTGAGAAAGAGACTGCGCCGGTTTCGAATTGGCCGCCATGTTGTCACTTCCTGCCTGCAGCGGAGTGGCACCATTTTCATCATCACCGACCAGCACACCATACAACAGGATCCCCAGCACAATGCCGGGGATCCCTGTCAGTAACAGCTTACGCACGCTTACAGACCAATCGACTTCAGACGATTTGCCTGGGTAATAAATACCTGAACCGGGTCTGTTTCAAACAGGTGGTGGATCCCTAACGTCTGATTCACCTCATCAAGATGGTTCATGCGATAATCATCACGGATAACGTATCCCAGCTGTGAACTACAGGACGACACCAGGCCATCATTCTTCTCACCAAACGCCAGTCCGGTAACTGCCAGTAACGGATCAGCCACATCCAGTACGTTGGTGTAGGTGCTGCCGCCGCTCCACGAGAAGTAGAACACGCCGTTATCCTCCAGAACTTTGCCATCGTTAGCGCAGTAGCTGCTTGGCAACCCCTCCGGATATCGCGCATTGAAACTCTGGCTGCCCTGGGTAGACAGGGAATTCAACGCGGCGATGCTGTCGGTGGGAAGCGCTGAAATACCGGAGCCTGATACCAGTTCCAGCACATTGGCGAAGGCGTTGAACACAGTGCCTGCAACGCCTTCCAGGGTGGAGCCATCCTGCAAACCGGCGCGGACAATATCAGCAACTTTGCTGCCGTGGTTCACCCCTGCAACCGATGTCACCGAAGCCACTTTCTCCGGTGCGACACTGGCCGCGTACCGGATAGTGGGGCCGCCGTGACTGTGGCCAATCAGGTTCACTTTATCCGCGCCTGAATGCGCAAGTACCTGGTCGATATATCCCAGCAACTGCTCGCCGCGAACTTCGCTTGAGTTAGCCGGTGACACGGTTGCGGTATACACCGTCGCCCCTTTGTTAGCCAGCTTGTAAGGAATTTTGTAAAAGTAATCAACCCATAAGACATCGTCAAAACCAAAAAGACCATGAACCAATACAATGGGATACTGGGTTTTGGCATACGTTGAGGCATTCGCCTGGGTAAAGGGCGTAATTAAAAAAGCCAAGAGTGCGGCGATTAGCAGTGTTCTTTTCATTATGTGTTCCTGTCGTCGTCCATCGCTCCCAACTACTCGGAGGTCAGATGTGTTAATAAGTTGTAACAGGATAGTTAATTGTTTTCGCTATTCAACCCCAGTGGTGAAGCTATGATCTGCATTGCGGTGACTTACACAGGCCAATAAAAATTTAACTGCATGATATAAAAGAAAAAACTAATAATCCGACAACAAATATAAACGACATTTACACAGTGTATCTTGAGGATAATTTTTATGAATGATGCTTGAGAATGAAATTAAGGGGAAACGAGTCAGGTTGTGGTCACACGTTAGCGCGTGACCACCTTGTTTGCGCCCTTAAGCAGGGCTTCTTTGTCAATTTTGTTGGGTACTTCAACACCGCGACGTGCCGCTGGCCTGGCTTCTATGCTGTTTTTCCAGCGTCGAAGTGATGACAGTCCGTCAATACTCACACCAGACCATTCGTAAGTACGCACCCAACACCAGTTAGCCATATCAGCAATACTGTAGTCACCTGCCAGCCATTCCCTGGAAGCGAGGTGTCCGTCCAACACCTCAAACAGACGCCGGACTTCATTTTGATACCGGTCAATGGCAACGGGTATTTTTTCTTCAAGATACCGGTGAAAAACATTCGCCTGTCCCATCATCGGACCGACGCCCCCCATCTGAAACATCAGCCACTGTATTACCTGACTTTTTTCTTTGGGGGTATCAGGTAAAAACCGGCCGGTTTTCTCAGCCAGATAAAGCATGATGGCCCCGGACTCAAATACCACATGATCGTCCGCGTCATGATCGACAATCACCGGAATGCGGCCATTCGGGTTCATGGCCAGAAAGTCCGCGGTTTTCTGCTCACCTTTCATCAGATTGACGGGGACTACCGTGTATTCAAGCCCCATCTCTTCAAGTGCTACAGAGGCTTTCCAGCCGTTCGGGGTCGCAGCGGTATAAAGCGTAATCATCAGGCTTTTGCACTCTCTCGCTGACTGACTCTTCCGTACCACTCTTTCAGGTTGTTATGCTTTTCCTGCAGACGAATATCCACTACCCGCCCAAAATCAATTGCGCAGAGTGCAGTGATGTCGGCAATGGTGAAGTGTTCTCCGGCAATATAGGGATAACGCTCCAGACGTCGCTCAAGAATGTTCAGGTACTTAGCAGCATTGACGCCCGCTTCTTTTCCGAAATCGGGAAACGGCGTCATGCGATCTTTAAAGTATCCCGTGGTGTGCTGGAAGCACATGCCTACCTGCAGCATCAGCGCCATTTCAACCTGACGCTGCCACATAGCAATGGTGGCTTTTTCCACCGGCGAGGTGCCCATTAGCGGCGGCTCCGGTTGTATAGCTTCAAAGTAGGTACAAATGGCATCGGTCTCCGCAATGCAGGTTCCGTCATCCAACTCCAGTACAGGCACTTTGCCCAGCGGATTTTTTGCACGCATTTCCGCACTCAGGTTTTCGCCTTTTTGAATATCAACCTGAACATAGTCCATGCTGATCCCCTTTTCAGCCAGGAACATGCGAACCCGACGGGGATTGGGCGCGGTTTTGGTTTCATATATTTTCATTTCTGACTCCGGCGGTTAATACGTTTGCCTGACTCACGCGTTCATTGGCACAGGCTGCAGATAACAATTCATTAACACTAAATGCCTTCGCGCTGCAGCGCAAATTAAACAAACTATGAAATATCTATTATTCAGATGAATGTCAGCATACGGCAGGTACAGCAGTGAACCTGGTCAGGTCAGACTATGAGTGTAATTCAGTCTCTTCGCAGATGCCTCAGACGTAGACCTCGGCGCTGCGAGAAAACAGTGGTAGGCAGCATGTTTAAAAATGCAGATTGCAGGGACTGTTCGGACCGGCTACTCAGCGCGCTTTTTTGCCTGATAACATTGCAGGTAGTTCACCGCGGTGCTGTCGCAGCACGACCAGGTTTGGGTAAATGGATTCATGCGCACGCCCGTCTCATGAATCAGGGTGAGGTTATCGCCGGTCCAGGCATTCAACTCTTCCGGTTTCACAAATTTCTTCCAGTCATGCGTGCCTATCGGGAGGTAACGCATGACATATTCGGCACCGATAATCGCCACAATATAGCTTTTTGCAGTCCGGTTCAGCGTAGCCAGAAACAATAACCCGCCGGGTTTTACCATCCGTGCACATTGCGCAATCAGCGCTTGCTGGTCCGGCACATGTTCGACAACTTCGGCGTTAATAACAATATCATATTGCCCGCCTTCCGCGGCCTTGTCTTCCGCCAGTTGATGCTGATAGGTAATATCCAGCGACTGCGACTCGGCGTGTCGCGTTGCGACCTCTACACTTAGTGCACTGGCATCTATGCCCAGCACATCTGCTCCGTGACGGGCGAATGGCTCACAAATAAGCCCCCCGCCAGAGCCTACGTCTAAAACCGTTTTGCCTTTCAGCAAGTCAGCAGATACAGGCTTGTTGAACTTTTTACTTAGCACCCGCAGCATTTCCTGCACCCGGGCTTCGTTGAAAGCCAGCGCCGTTTTGTATTTACCGTTTGGATCCCACCAGGATTCAGCGAGCTTATCAAACCGCGCGATTTCAGATTCAGACAGGTTCTGTTGTGGTTCTATCGGATCACTTAAACGACTTTTATCCAGCATATCAGTCTCATTTGCATACAGGTAAATACGACGAGCTCGTACTATGATACGGTTGACGACACAGAAAGATCCGGGGGAAACCGATGGCGAACGCAAAAAATATCTATGGAAAGCCGCTTCAGCTGTGCTGCGGAAATACCGGTTTTACGCGAGAAGGATTTTGCTACGTACCACCATCCGATTTGGGCAATCACAGCGTTTGCGCGGTAGTTGATGAAGCGTTTCTGGAATTTTCTCTTGCCCAAGGGAACGATCTCGTGACACCACGTCCTGAGCTGGCGTTCGACGGCTTGAAACCGGGCGACAAATGGTGCTTGTGCGCTGCTCGCTGGATGGAGGCCTATGAAGCCGGCGTTGCGCCCACGGTAAACCTGGCAGCAACCCACGAGAAAGCGCTGGATATCATCCCGCTGGCAGTTCTGGAGATGTACGCGCAATCTGACTGACATAAAAAAGCCGGACGCTGAGCGACCGGCTTGTGTTGCAATAAGTGCGGTTAAGTTGCAGAACGCTTGCTCTGCAACTATGAACAATCAGGCTTTGTGTGGATTACGAATAACCAGCAGCCGCGTTTCCGTCATATCTTCTATTGCATAACGGATACCCTCACGGCCCAGTCCGGAGTCTTTCACACCGCCATAAGGCATGTTGTCTACCCGCCAGCTTGGCACATCGCCAATGACGACACCACCGACTTCCAGTTCATCCCACGCTTGCTGAATTTTATAAATATCGCGGGTGAAAATTCCGGCCTGTAACCCGTAGCGGCTATTGTTAACCTCTTTTAGTGCCTCATCGTAGCTGTCGAAAGGCATCAGCACTGACAGCGGCCCGAAGGCTTCTTCGGCACTGGCGTCGCAGTCGGCAGGTACGTCTTCCATGACCGTCGCTTCCAGCATGGCGCCATCACGCTTCCCGCCGCAAAGTATTTTGCCTCCGGCCTTGTGCGCTTCCTGGATCCAATTGTCCAGTCGCTCGGCTTCATCTTCAGAAATCATTGGACCGATAAACGTATTTTCATCAGAGGGATCGCCTGATACCAGCGCTTCTACACGCTTCACGTAAGCAGCCTTGAACTCGTCATAAATTGCACGATGCACCAGCAAACGCTGCACGCTGATACAGCTTTGGCCAGACTGATAATATGCGCCTACGATGATCCGGTTGATAGCATCTTCAATATCAGCATCTTCATCCACGACGCAGGCCGCATTCCCGCCCAGCTCAAGCACAACAGGCTTCTTACCGGCTTTGGCCTTCAAGGCCCAGCCTACATCAGGTGAACCAGTAAAGCTGAGTAATTTCAGGCGCTCATCAGTGGTAAACAAATCTGCGCCATCGCGACTACAGGGCAATACCGAGAATGCCCCTTTGGGTAAGTCGGTTTCAGCAAGCACTTCGGCAATGATCAGCGCACCAATTGGCGTTTTCGATGCGGGTTTGAGTACAAATGTACAACCTGCAGCAATAGCCGGTGCAACCTTATGCGCCGCCAGGTTTAGCGGAAAGTTAAACGGCGAAATAAACGAGCACGGACCAATGGGCACTTTTTTCGTCATGCCCTGGTAACCTTTTGCCCGCGCTGATATTTCCAGATTGACCACTTCACCGTTAATACGTACGGACTCTTCCGAGGCAATACGGAAAGTATCAATCAGGCGGGTTACCTCGCCTTTCGCGTCATTAATCGGTTTTCCCGCTTCAATGCATAACGCATCCGCGAGCTCATCGAAACGTTCTTCAAAGCGTTTAATACAATGATCCAGCACCGCCTGGCGTTCATACGGCGTCATCTTGGTCATAGCCGGCTGCGCCTCCTCGGCAGCAGCAATCGCTTTATCGATGACCTCAGCATCAGCCAGTGCGACACGCGTGGCGACGTCACCGGTGTATTTGTTAGTAACTTCCAGGTCAGTATTGGCAAACACCGCTTCGCTTGCCAGATAATAGGGGTAGCTGTCCTTCATAGTGTTCTCCTTATAATTTTGCACTCAGTTCACGGATGGTGTGATGCAGGGTCTCATCATTCATGCTGTAATCAACAGGACAATCCACCACATGTACACCCGGTGTATTCAGGCACTCTTCAACGATGGGCCCCAGCGATTCCGCTGAGTCGACTCGCCACCCTTGCGCGCCATAACTTTGCGCATATTTAACGAAATCCGGATTACCGTAATCCAGACCAAATTCGTCAAACTGCATATTGCTTTGCTTCCATTTGATCATGCCGTAGGCATCGTCCCGCAGCACTACGACGACAATATCCAGGTTCAGACGCACTGCCGTTTCCAGCTCCTGGCTATTCATCATAAAGCCGCCATCTCCACACACGCTGAGCACTTTACAGTCGTTGTGTACCAGCTTTGCGGCAATAGCCGAAGGCAGTCCTGCGCCCATGGACGCCAGCGCGTTATCCAGCAACAGGGTGTTTGGCATATACGCCGGATAGTTTCTGGCAAACCAGATTTTATAAACGCCATTATCCAGCGTGACGATACCGTCCTCTGGCATGACTTTGCGGATGTCTCTCACAAAACGCTCGGGCAAAATCGGGAAACGGTTGTCATTCTCGGCTTCATTGCGGTGATTGACATAGGCTTCATGGACATCAAGGTAGAAATCCAGTTTCCAGTCGTTTTGTGGCGTAATGCCTTCTTTGATCTGCCAAACGCTGTTAGCGATGTCTCCCACCACTTCCAGCTGCGGGAAGTAAACCGGATCGACTGCCGCCGAATCGAAGTTGATGTGAATCACCTTCATGCCGTCGTGATGCATGAAAAACGGCGGTTTTTCTACCACATCATGGCCGACATTAATAATAAGGTCTGCCCGGGCGATGGCACGATGGACAAAGTCGCCATCCGAGAGGGCGGTATTGCCGACAAAGAGCTTGTCGCGCTCATCCAGAACGCCTTTCCCCATTTGCGTGGTGATAAACGGGATCCCGGTTTTATCGACAAATTCCCTCAGCATTTTCGCGGTTAGTTTACGGTTTGCACCAGCGCCAATGAGGATCACCGGCGATTTGGCTTTTTCAATCATGTCGATAGCAGCGTTAATTGCCTTGTACTCGGCAATCGGCCGGCGCGCCATACTTTGCTTTAACAACGGTAAACTGGTTTCTTCCTCTGCAATGTCTTCCGGCAACTCTATGTGCGTTGCACCGGGGCGCTCCTCGTGCGCGATCCGGAACGCTTCTCTGACCACCGACGGAATACGATCACCACTCACTACCTGAGAGGTATACTTGGTGATGGGACGCATCATATCCACAACGTCAATTACCTGAAACCGTCCCTGCTTACTGGTTTTAATCGGTTTCTGTCCGGTGATCATCAGCATTGGCATTGCTCCAAGCTGTGCGTAGGCGGCAGGCGTAACCAGGTTAGTGGCGCCCGGTCCAAGGGTAGACAGGCACACACCGACTTTTCCGGTCAGACGTCCGTAGGTCGCTGCCATAAAGCCTGCGCCCTGTTCATGGCGGGTCAGTACAAGTTTGATGTTAGAGGTTCTTAAGGACTCAAGAAGATCGAGGTTTTCTTCTCCCGGGATACCAAAGATATACTCCACGCCTTCGGCTTCCAGGGCTTTTACAAATAAATCTGACGCTTTCATCGTAAACAAACACTCCTTTTTTACGGCGTCGAGAAAGCACAGCACAGCCTACAGATACTCGTTGTCTGTCTTGCTGTCCGCGTATGCGCTCGCGCTTAAAAGGTTTTCAGAGACTGAAAACGGTTTCCTGCTTTCAGTTGGATACTATGCCTACGGTTTCCACCACGATTTCGATTACACGGATGTAATACTGTAAGTATGCTGGCGTAAACTGTATTTTCCCTATGGGCTTTGAATACCGCTAACACTAGGGTCTGTTGATCTTTACCAGAGAGATGAGAACGACAGGGTTGAAAGCCGGATAGAGGTAACACGCCGGGGGCGGCGGTGGGGCATTGATTGGTGCAACAGCAAGCAGGGTACGCCTTGGTGCAACGGCAAATCGGGCAGACGTTGACGCAATCGCAATCTACCATGCGCCGGCGTTAACACTACACGGATTCAGCGTTTATTTTTTTCTGCTTCCTCAAGTCGCGACTCCCATTGCTGCAGCTTTGCCTGAGTGGCAGTATCTACGCTGGCTTTGTTTTCTTTCACCCACCATTTTTCCAGAATCCGAACGTTTTTCTGATTTGCTTTGTAGAATACATCCGCAATGTCCCCAATCAGAGGAACAAAGCCTAATCCGAAGTCGATAGCCGAGTTTTTTACCATTTTAGTAAGCAGCGCTTTTGGCACACCCATCCGCTTTGCCAGCCAGATAATACGAAACGATGCGCCCAGCATCAGCGCGTCACCGGCACCAGGAATTAAGCCAATCAGGGAGTCGAGACCAACCCGAATAGGAATGATGGGGAGTTTTACCGCGGTATCTAACAGGTTCGCCATGTCCTGCGCTTTGCGCAATTCTTTTGGCGCCTGTACGTCGCCTTCTTGGTGTGATGATGACCGTGTCACTTCGCAGCTCCTTGTGCCCGTGCCAGCGCGGCACGTTGACTCATATTGTCATCTGTACGCCAGCCGTGCAAATTTCGCTCAACTAAAGAGAAAAGGAAATCCAAATGACTGTCATCGGCATTCAACGCTTCGATGTATTCGTAGCGTTTACCGCCCGCTTCCATAAAGTATTCGCGGTTCTCCTCGCCTATCTCCTCTATCGTTTCCAGGCAATCTGCGGAGAAGCCCGGACAACAAACCTGTACCGACGTAACACCATTGCCAGGCAGGCCTTTGAGAGTCTCGTCAGTGTAGGGTTTTAACCACTCTTCACGACCAAAGCGGGACTGAAAAGTCGTCATGTACTCGTCCGGCCTAAGCGCCAGCTCTTCCGCCAGCAAGCGGGAGGTTTTATGGCACTCGCAGTGGTATGGGTCACCGTTCATCAGGTAGCGTTTCGGTATGCCGTGATAAGAAAACAGCAGTTTGTCAGCTCTGCCGTGCTTTTCCCAGTGAGCACGGACTTTCTGTGCAAGCGCTTTGATGTATCCGGGTTCGTCGTGATAATGATTAACAAAACGCAGTTCCGGCATCCAGCGTCGGGCGGTGAAATCTTTGGCTACCGCATCAAAGGTCGACGCGGTGGTAGACGCGCAATATTGTGGATAAAGCGGCAAAACAACCAGCTTTCTGACCCCCTGCGCCAACATATTATCTATCACATCGCTCACCGCCGGATTGCCGTAGCGCATTGCAAAGTCAACCACAACGTCGTCGCCGTACGCGGCTTTACATTTGGCGGTAAGTTTATCGCACTGCGCTTTGGTAATAGACATCAGCGGTGAACCGTCTTCTGTCCAGACCGTGGAATACGCTTTTGCTGAACGCGCTGGGCGGATATTCAGAATGATCAGATTCAGTACAAACCACCAGATAGCACGAGGCACTTCTACCACGCGGGGATCAGATAAAAACTCTTTCAGGTAAGGTCGCAATGCTGCACTGGTCGGGCTCTCTGGCGTACCAAGGTTAGTGATCAACACGCCCAGTTTGTCTTTTTGCGAATGTGAAAAGTTGGTATTACCTTTGTACTTCATGAGAGGCTCGTATTCATTGTGAATAAATTTCGCTGACAGCAATCACTTGCCCACTGTGCGTTTACGCACAGATAAGGGATATAAGGGAATGGTCCCGAGGGCGACAGACTTATCAGCACATTATTTTTATTGACTGTATTATACTGATATCCAATCTGTTTTGATCGCTGCCAGGGCAAATAATCGTCCGCATCGTCCGATTAACGTAATCTATCAATTCGAAGACTGCGTTGTTTTGGGTCACGCACCCGGTAAGGCCCGGATGCGATATTACCGGGAGTAGGATCATCAGCCATTCACTTTGGCCTGACAGGTACCCTCTCACCTTACCGCCTGTTCACAGATCCGGAAGCTGCCTGCGCAATCGCTGCGGCATTTTCGCTTGCATAAAAAAAGCGGCTCAGGAGCCGCTTTTTGGTGAGTATTGTTCGTTCTGTTAAGGCTGGTAATACGTCGCAGCGCCAGGTCCCACCGGCATGCCAAGCAAGAATACCCAGACAAAAAACAGAATAGACCAGCCAAGAATAAATACCATGGAGTACGGCAACATCATGGCAATGAGCGTCCCCATTCCAAGGTCTTTCTTGTAGCGCGCAGCCATTGCCAGGATCAGGCCGAAATAACTCATCATCGGCGAGATGACATTGGTAACTGAGTCGCCGATCCGGTACGCCGCCTGAATCACCTCAGGCGCATAGCCGATAAGCATCAGCATCGGAACAAAAATAGGAGCAGTCACAGCCCACTGAGCCGAGGCGCTTCCCAGTGACAAGTTCACGATGCCACACATCAGGATAAACAGAATAAATACCGATGGGCCATCAAGCCCAACCGCTTGCAGCAACGCGGCTCCTTTCACCGCAAGTACTGTGCCCAGGTTTGTCCATTTAAAAAAGGCCACAAACTGCGCTGCGAAGAATACCAGGGTGATGTACAGACCCATTGCGCCCATACTCTTGGACATGGCGTCAATGATGTCACGGTCATTCTTCATCGTTCCTGCGGCGCGTCCGTAGACGAAGCCTGGGATAGCAAAAGTAATAAAGATAAAAGCAACGATTCCTTTAAGAAACGGCGAACCAGCAACCTCTCCCGTTTCAGGATGACGCAATATGCCGTTTTCCGGCACAATAGTCAGCGCCAGCACGGCACAAACCGCAACAAAAGACAGCCCCGCCAGCTTCAGTGCACGCTTTTCTTTATCGGTTGGCGCTTCCATTGACTGCTTTTCAAGCTCAACAGAGGCGTCGTTTTCGTCAAATTTCCCTAAGCGCGGCTCGACAATTTTTTCCGTTACCAGTGCCCCCATGGTGGCAACCACGAACGTACTGATAAACATAAAGTACCAGTTAACCTCCGGCCCTACTGCATAGTCAGGATCGATCATGTGCGCAGCGGCCTCTGTGATACCTGACAGCAAGGGGTCGACCGTCCCTAACAGCAGATTCGCGCTGTATCCAGCCGACACACCCGCAAACGCCGCCGCCAGACCTGCCAGCGGATGACGCCCTAATGAGTGGAATATCATGGCGGCAAGTGGAATAAGAACGACGTACCCAAGTTCTGAGGCCGTGTTAGATATGATGCCAGCAAAGACAATCGCAAATGTGACTACACGTTTAGACGCATTCATTACCAGCGAACGCATAGCTGCTGATAGCAAGCCGGAATGCTCGGCAACCGAGACCCCAAGCAAAGCAACTAATACGGTACCAAGGGGCGCAAAGCCCGTAAAATTGGTTACCAGACCGGTCACGATGCGTTGTAACCCCTCCGCACTCATCAGTGAAATCACTTCAATCATGCCATCAGCATTACGGCCCTTTGCGCCTTCAGGACGCGGATCAGCAACCGCGATATCAAAGTAACCAAGGATGCCACTTAACAGCACAATAAATACGGAAAGCAACGCAAACAGCGTTACCGGGTGAGGCAGCAGGTTGCCCAGCCATTCAACCGTCGCCAGAAATCGCGAGAACAAACCACTCTGCGACTGCTCTTGCGGCCGGTTTTCTACATTTGCATTATCGGAAGACAAAACATTCCCCTGTCGTTATTGCCTCAGGCTTATTATTGTTAAGTTACCGGGCATATCTGATACGTTGAGACAGACACACTTTTCAGTCAGATACCGGTTGGCGTCTCTCAGGACACCACGAATTGCCTGTGCTTTACTACTCAAACCGCGCGATTTTACCTGATTTCACTTAAATTTTGCAGTCAGACGCCGAAAAAATCCGCTATACCTGTAGTAAATGGCTTCCGCAGCGACGTAAACCTGACAGATATCATCAGGTTACATTATTCAGGTAATGGCTATTTTGTCAGTCAGATAGGGGCTTGCAGGGAAGGGCGGGTTTAGTATCCCGAAGGAGTATAGATTTATTCTGGTCTTATGCGACTTTACTCATAAAACCTGTCTTTTATGCGCTTAATGCTTCCTTTATTTCCGGCAAAAAAAAAGGCCGGTTAAACCGGCCTTTGTTGTGTCTTGCTTTAGGACTTAGTTGTCCGAACGTCCGCTTTTAGAGTTCATGAAGCGGAAGAACTCACTGTCTGGCTCTACCACCAGAATATCCTGCTTCGAGTTAAAGCTTTGTTCGTAAGCGTCCATACTTCTCAAGAAGCTGTAAAACTCAGCATTTTGCGAATAGGCATCGGCGTAGATTTGCGCTGCTAGCGCATCACCTTCACCGCGAACCTGACGCAGGTTACGCTCAGCTTCAGCAAGCATAACCGTCACTTTCGCATCGATATCTGCGCGAATGACTTCAGCCTGCTCCTGACCTTCTGAGCGGTGCTCTCTGGCCACGGCCGCACGCTCTGCGCGCATACGCTGGAATATCGAGTTACTGACTTCGGTTGGCAAGTTAATCTGCTTCACACGCACGTCAACAATTGCGATACCAAGCTCATTCGACGAGGTCGATGCCTGCTCCATTGCCTGGTCCATTAACGCGGTACGTTCACCAGAGACGATTTGTGCAATCGTACGGGTACCGAATTCAGAACGCAGTCCGTTGTTTACTTTCTGCTTCAGAAGCGCTTCTGCCTGTAGCTTATTACCGCCGGTTGACAGGTAGTAAGTGGCGAAGTCTTCGATACGCCATTTCACGTAAGAGTCGACGATTAAGTCTTTTTTCTCTGACGTTACAAAACGGTCTGGCTGATCATCCAGCGTCTGAATACGTGCATCCAGTTTCTTCACTGTATCGATGAACGGGATCTTAAAGTGAAGTCCGGGTTCAAACACGCGGGTATCACCAGAGGCGTCATCACGCTGCACTTTACCGAACTGGATCACGATGGCGCGCTCGCCCTCTTTCACCGTAAACAGTGCACCTGTCGACAGCACGGCCAGAATAACTATGATAATTAATGCTAAATTCTTCATGAATTATTCTCTCCCCTCGCGAGTGGTGCCGCCACGTAAACCGGTTGTCGGACTACTGTTACGATTACGCAACATCTCTTCGACCCCCTCATTTTGTAACCCTTCTAACGAGTTGCGATTATTGCGGTTAGGTGACGTGTTATTCTGGCGCTCCATAATTTTATCCAGCGGCAGATACAACATGCTGTTACCGTTTTGGCTGTCGACCATGATTTTACTGGTGTTACTAAACACTTTTTCCATGGTTTCCAGGTAAATACGCTCACGGGTTACCGTTGGGGCCCGCTCGTACTGTGGTAATAGCTCTGAGAAACGAGCGACTTCACCCTGCGCTTCCAGGATCACACGCTCTTTATATGCCTGCGCTTCTTCATTCATGCGGTTAACCTGACCACGGGCACGTGGTTCGATTTCACGGGCATAAGCTTCGGCTTCACGAATGAAACGTTGTTCATCTTCCTGTGCAGCGATGGCATCATCAAATGCATCTTTTACCTGCTCAGGCGGACGCGCATCTCGGAAGTTCATATCAACAATGGACACACCCATGTTGTAGGGTTCCAGAATCGACTGCAGTTCTTCCCAGACTCGCTGACGTGTTACTTCACGACCATCGGTCAGCACATCATCCATTGTCGAGTGACCGACAACGTAACGGATGGCACTGTCCAAAGCCTGACTCAGGCTGGTTTCCGGGCTTTCTACTGCGAAGGTCCAGCGATATGGGTCAACAATGCGGTATTGCATTTCCATTTCCACGCGAACCACGTTCTCATCCTCTGTCAGCATTGAGCCAGAAGACGACTTATCGCGAATAGACTCAACGTCAACCGGAATCACCGAGTCTACAAAGGTAGGCGCCCAACGCAAACCGGGCTCAACCTGTTGATAGTATTCACCGAAGCGCAGTACCACACCTCGCTCTGCTTCACGGATAGTGTAGAAACCGCTGATAAACCAGATTATGACCAACAGGCCAATCAGGATACCGGCACCGATGCCGCCCAGGCTTTTACCTGAACCACCACCGTTTCCACCACCCATTTTTCCGAATTTTCCGAATAAGTTTTTGAACACATCATCCAAATCCGGGGGTCCCTGATCGCGGCCACCGCGATTTTTCCAGGGGTCGTTATTTTTGCCACCCGGCTCATTCCAAGCCATGCTGATACTCCATAAAGTGATTAATAATTTTTCTTATCGAAGCCCGTACGTCTTGCATTATCCGTAATTTCAAGCAATCAATGACGTACTACGAAGTTCGACAAACCTTCATCCAGTCGTTTTTCCAGACGGTTCCAGTCAGCAGTGGGCATTCTCACGTCCACTACCCAGTCACCCTCTGAGTCGTATGCTTCATTCGATATACAATTCAGCTCGTATAATACTCCCCGCAGGTGACTCTGCACCGGGGGAATTCGTAATGTATAACTTACCATGCTTTGTGCAAGACACTCTGTCAGCGCCTCGCCGAGAAGTTCCGTTCCCTGTCCGGTCTGGGCTGAAAGCCATACACGGATGGGGACTCCTTCTTCATTTCTATCTATACGTGGTTCGATGCCTTCAAGTTTATCAATTTTGTTACAGATAACGAGTTGTTGAATCTCGTCGGCATCAATTTCTTCGAGGACTTCATTCACTTCGTCCATCGTTTCGCGGTAGTTGGCGTCTGCCATGTCTACCACGTGAAGCAACAAGTCCGCTTCTTGCGTCTCTTGCAGTGTCGCCTTAAAGGCCGCTACCAGATCATGGGGCAAGTGACGGATAAACCCAACCGTATCGGCTAAAATCGCCGGGCCTACGTCCTGGAGATCTATCTTTCTCAACGTCGGATCAAGCGTCGCAAAGAGTTGATCAGCCGCGTAGACATGCGCGTCAGTTATCGTATTAAACAGCGTCGATTTGCCTGCGTTGGTATAACCAACCAGAGATACGGTAGGAATTTCTGCACGCTTGCGGGAGCGACGGCCCTGCTCTCGCTGCTTCTGCACTTTTTCCAGACGACGCAGGATCGATTTTATCCGCCCGCGCAATAAGCGTCGGTCGGTTTCTAATTGCGTTTCACCCGGCCCACGCAGACCTATTCCCCCTTTCTGGCGCTCAAGGTGAGTCCAGCCGCGGATAAGGCGTGTGGAAATATGCCGAAGCTGGGCCAGCTCAACCTGCAACTTCCCCTCATGCGTGCGCGCGCGCTGAGCGAAAATGTCCAGAATTAACCCGGTTCTATCAAGAACCCGGCATTTGCAAATGGCTTCTAGATTTCGCTCCTGAGAAGGAGAGAGCGCATGATTAAAAATTACCACATTGGCTTCATGAGCCTTCACAGCGGCGGCAATTTCTTCGGCTTTTCCGGAGCCGACAAAATATTTAGCATGTGGTGCAGCACGCGACGTCGTTAACACATCGACAGCATCAACACCTGCAGAAGACACAAGCAGCTCTAACTCCGCAAGGTCTTCCTTACTATTTTCGTCAGCAAAATTGACATGAACGAGTACAGCCTGTTCACCGGCTTCATAACGGTCAAACAAGCGCGATACCTTTTTGTTTATTCACTTTTAGTATTTTCTGAGTCTCCTTGGGTAGAACTCGGCATTGTTATCGCTCTGGCTGGAACGACAGTAGAAATGGCATGCTTATAAACCATTTGGCTTACTGTATTTTTCAGGAGAATCACGAATTGATCGAATGATTCAACCTGTCCCTGTAATTTAATTCCGTTTACCAGATAGATGGAAACAGGGATACGCTCCTTGCGTAACGCATTTAAAAACGGGTCTTGTAATGATTGCCCTTTAGCCATTTGAAATCCTTAGTTTTTATTATTTCAGTAACTAACAATGCAGCTTGCTACCGCGCGTTAATGTATACCACACTCCGACACTTAAAGTGTGACTTTTGCTCTAATTGTAGTCAAATTATCTTTAGCAAATGTGTCAAGCCAGGTGAGGTCTTGCCATCCTCTCAACCACGTTAGCTGTCTTTTTGCTAACTGACGGGTTGCAATCACACCTCGCTCGCGCATTTCCTCTTTACTAAGCTGACCTTCCAGATACTGCCAAACCTGCCGATAGCCCACAGAACGTATAGAGGGTAAATCTTCATGAAGATCACCCCGTTCATGAAGTTTTTTGACTTCCTCAATGAACCCGTCAGCCAGCATTAAATCGAAGCGCTGGGCAATACGTTTGTGAAGTACGGCTCTGTCTTGTGGCGCAATCGCAAACTGCGTGATTGCATACGGACAGGGTTTTCCTTTTTCCTGCTGCCATGCCGTCAGATTTTTTCCGGTGCTTTGATACACTTCCAAAGCCCGTAACAGTCGCTGCGGATCATTAGGATGAATTCGTTTAGCGCTTACCGGATCAACCCGGCTCAATTCATCATGTAATCGCTGCCAGCCTGTCTCTCTGGCTTGTGCTTCTAAACCAGCACGCACCTTTTCATCTGACTTAGGTAGTGGCGAAATGCCATTTATCAAGGCATTAAAGTACATCATTGTACCACCGACCAGAATCGGCACCCGATTTCGGTCGTGAATATCCCCTATCAGACTTATAGCATCTGCACAGAACTCTGCCACAGAATAACTCTCAGTGGGGTCCAATGTGTTTATCAGCCAGTGAGGAACTGCGTCCATCTCCGCTTGTGAGGGCTTGGCTGTACCAATGTCCATACCGCGATACACTAATGCGGAATCGACACTGATAATTTCACAATCTACCTGATCGGCAATCTCCAGTGCCAGGCCTGTTTTACCTGACGCCGTAGGTCCCATAATCGCTATGACAGGCAATGCATCATTTGTGCCATTAGCCATCCGTTTGCTCCATGCAGGCAATCAGTGCTGATAGTGGGCGGACTGTACCAAACTCGCGGATCCATTCCCACCGCTTTGCGGTCGATTGTGCGTCAAACCACTGCCAGACGGGTTGACCGGCATTATCGTCCTGCTCGATGATGAGTTTACCCAGCAGTGCAGGTATGTCGTTTACCGAGTGAATAGGGTGTTCGAGCATCGGGCCAAAAACGGCGAGCCATGGCAGATGCCGTGTTCCGGCAGGTACTTGTTGTAAGCGGCATTTGCCGGCTGCGCGACTAACCACAAACGACGAGGCGTTCAACGTATCAAGGGTTTCTTTGCTGACGTTTTCTCCGTGCACCGATACCGGCATCAGAAGCGGCTGTGAGGTACTTGCACTGCCAATCAAATCTTCTAGCCATAGCGCAGCAAGCCTGGTGGCATTAACCAGGTAGGCGTTATTGTCGTCACTAAATAAACGATGCTTAGGATCCAGGGCAATCGCGGATAGCAGAGGACTCACAGCACCTGAACTGTCGCCATTTGGCGTCATTAACTGTTGGTAATTCGCCTGGTACTGACTATCGCTAACATTACGTGCCGGGCCCGTGCGTCCTCTGGACGGACTTTGACTGCGTGGCAATGCTGCCTGCGATGCCGGTGGCGCAGTATAAGTCGCGCCTGATTGTCGTTCCGTTGCCGTATTCGCCGGTGTTGCCGAAACCAGCGGGCGAATATAATCGTGCTCAGGGGACGTCGATGCAGGGGTTGCCAGGGCATCTGCATGTGATTGTGGCATCAGTGCATCGGCGACAGTTTTGCAAATAAAATCATGCACCAACCGGCTCTGCTGAAAACGTACTTCATGTTTCGCCGGATGCACGTTTACATCAACATCCTCTGGCGGAACAGTCAGATATACGACAAATGCAGGTTGCTCCATGATGCCCCAGGCACTTTCATAGGCTTGTCGTATGGCATGCAGAATCAGTTTGTCGCGCATACCGCGGCCGTTCACAAAACTAAACTGACAATCCGTGCTGCTTCGCAACACATTTTCGTTGCCAAGCCAGCCTTCAATCACAATGCCGTCGTACTCTGTGTGACAATAAATGGCGTTGCTTAGAAACTTCTGCCCAGCGACAGCGCCTATTCTCGCCGCGCGATCCTGCTTATCTACGGCAAGGAATCGTCTTACCGTTTTGCTATTGTGGCGAAGAATAAACGTCACCTCCGGGTGACTTAGCGCAATCCGCCGGATGACATCATCGATATGCTGAAATTCGGTTTTTTCGGTGCGTAGAAATTTACGTCTTGCGGGCGTGTTGTAGAACAGATCTGCCACATCTATGGTGGTGCCGTCGGGATGCGCAACCGGGTTAAGCTTTACCGCCATGTCACGACCCTCACAATGAGCCTGCCAGGCCTGCTCCTGCTCAGCCGGTTTCGAGCTCAGTGTCAGGCGGCTTACCGAACTGATACTGGCTAACGCTTCACCGCGAAAGCCCAGCGACAAAATGCGCTCTAAATCTTCCAGAGTACTGATTTTACTGGTGGCGTGACGGCTGAGCGCGAGCTCCAGTTCATGCTGGGGAATACCGCAACCGTTGTCACGCAATCTGATGCGCTTGTGACCGCCTTTCTCAATAGCCAGTTCGATTTTTGTCGCACCGGCGTCCAGACTATTTTCAACCAACTCCTTCACCACAGAGGCAGGACGCTCGACGACCTCACCTGCTGCGATCTGGTTAGCCAGTCGGGGCGGCAATAACTGTATAGGCAATGGTATTTCCGTTTGTTTGTTGTTTTCAGGTGCTGGGGATGGTCAATACCTGTCCGATTCTGACCACGTCGCTTCGCAGATTATTCGCTTCTTTAATACTGCTGACTTTCACGTTGTAACGTTGCGCCAGAAGTGACAAAGACTCACCGCTACGCACTCTGTGTGTGCGGTTTCTCTCTTTTTGTGCAGCCCACAGGGTACCATCGGGTGGCACCTGCTTAAAATAACGCTTCGAGGCATTAAAGATAGAAACCGCGAGTCGTTCTCTGTGTTCTGCCCAGTTCAGGTTTTTCTCTTCCTGCGGATTAGAGATGAAGCCTACCTCCACCAGTATTGAGGGAATATCGGGCGATGTCAGTACCGCAAGGCTTGCTGCTTGTGGCGTGCGCTTGTGCAACGAAGTGATTTTGCGCATTTCCTGAATAACTTTATTGCCGAGATCGTAGCTGGTAGCCATGCTGTGATCCATCGACAGCCCCAGAATCGTCTCTGCCAGATACCGTTCGCTGGCCTTGTCTGTTATGACTTCTGCCGCACCGCCCAGCAGTTCAGAGTGTCGCTCTGTGCGTTCCATCCATCGTCCCAGTTCCGTACCGGCTCGTCCGGTAGATAGTACCCAGACCGATCCGCCGCGAGGTTCCGGCTGGGTAAACGCGTCGGCGTGAATCGACACCAGTAAATCGGCTTTTTGTTTGCGCGCAATCTCCGGGCGCTTATTCGGTGAAATATAGTAATCGCCGGTACGCGTCATTACCGCGCGCATGCCTGGCTCCCGGTTAACCATCGCCTCCAGCTTTTTCGCAATGCTTAATGTGATATGTTTTTCATAACTTCCTGAAGGGCCGATAGAGCCCGGATCTTCGCCACCGTGACCGGCGTCAATCGCAATAATAATGTCGCGGTCACGTTCGTTACTGGAGCTGTCAATCACCACACCAGAGGGGCCGGAGCGTTGCTGAGAATCTTCTAAATCGATAACAAGCCGGTGTCCGTAGGGCTTAGTAGGCGTCATCGCAAATAATGTCGGCTTCGCTTTGCGGGACATATCGATAACGATGCGTGCAGACTGGTTATTTTTGGGCGTGGAGTAGCGGATCCGCCGCACTAAATCACCACTTTTATCAATGTCGCTTAAATCCGCGGAATCAGATGTGTTAGCGAGGTCAATTACCAGCCGCTCAGGGTTTGATAGCGGAAAGTAGCTGTAATCAGGCGCCTGTTTCAGATCCAGAACTACCCGGGTACTGTTTGGTGAAGGCCAGACACGAATACCATCAATGCCGTTTTGCGCCGCATAGGCGGCTGTGGAACTTAGCCACAGGCAACAGATTGATATTAACAAGCGCAACATATTTTGCCTTTTCGCATTTATTCTGGTTGTCTCAAGGCCACACCGGCTCAGATATGTTTGCAGTGTTGCAGCACCTTGCTGCCCTGAGCACTCTTGGCCTGCACCTGAAAACGTCTGCCGTCACCGTCTGTGGTTATACTAATCACTATGTCTGCGGATGCCAAGCATCCCTCACCTTTTTCGGCCCATTCAATAAGACTGACCGCATTATCCGAGAAGTAATCACGGATCCCCATGAATTCCAGTTCTTCCGGGTCAGCCAGTCGATACAGGTCGAAATGATAGATTGAGACCTGCTCCAGTTCGTAGGGTTCCACCAACGTGTAGGTAGGGCTTTTTACTGTCCCTTCATGCCCGAATGACTGAATAAAATAGCGGCTGAATGTGGTCTTCCCAGCTCCGAGGTCACCTTCCAGATAAATCACAGAAGGCGCTGGAAGCATCGTTTTTATCGCGCCGGCGATATCTTCGGCCAGAGTTGATGTATCCGATTCGGACGCTGCGAAATACGCACTGTGTGGGTATGACATGAACCTTTCTCTACTACAATAGGCGCGACCTGACCGGAAATTTCCGAAGTATTTACAGGGCCTGCGCCTCTGCACTACTGATTGATCAATGCGCGCACCGCTTCAAACAAATCGCTGGCAATCATACCACGTTGCCCGTAAAGGCGTGCGACTTCATCGCCCGCTTTTGCATGCAGTGTGACGCCATATTTTGCTGCGATATCCCGCTCTAGCCCCTGTGCCAGCAACGCACCGAGAATGCCGCTTAACACATCACCACTGCCTGCCGTTGCCATTCCGGGGTTACCATGACGGCACACCCAGGTTTTGGACTCGTTATCAATAATGGTGCCTGCCCCCTTTAGTACACAGGTGGCATGATAACGCTGAGCACACTGACGGGCGTAATTAAAACGCTCTGACTCAACATCGTCCACTGACACGCCCAGCAACCGACCAGCTTCACCAGCATGCGGTGTCAGGATGCAGTCTTCAATCGTATACGCGGTAGCCTGCTTACTTAACAGGTTGAGTGCATCGGCATCAATAACCAGCGGTTTGGGGTGGGTCTGACAATGTTTTAGCGTAGTGGCGAAGGTTTTTTCCGCCCACGCATCCTGACCCAGCCCCGGGCCAATAACCACACAGGTGGCCCAGTTAAGTGCCGCTTCCAGATCCTGATCTGTCACCATCAGTTCGGGGCGTCCGGCACTGACCTGCACCGTGGACGCCTCGTGGACATAAACTCGCACCATGCCTGCGCCGCTGCGTAGGGCTGCCTCACTACTTAATCGAATGGCGCCTGCGGTCCCGCGATTTCCGCCTACACATAAAAGTCGCCCATAAGTCCCTTTATGGGAATGAACATCGCGGGGGCCCATGCCCTTAAACTGTTCGATATCTAATAACGTTGCGGTAGCCCGCGCCTGCTCCAGAAAGGCTTTGCCGATACCCAAATCATCGTAGACCAGGGTGCCACAGGACTGTTTTCCTGCACCTGTCGTCAGGCCAGGTTTAATACCGACAAACGTGACTGTGACGTCTGCCTCAATACAGCGCCCGAGTGACTGCCCGGTGTTAGCATCCAGGCCAGAGGGGACATCCACACTGACTACCGGTTTATCTGAACCGTTTACGGCATCAATGATTTCGGCAAATTCATTGCGGATATAGCTGTTTATCCCGGTTCCAAGTAACGCGTCAACGATAAGCCCGGCTTTTTCCAGCGTCTCTTTGCTGAATTTCTGAATTTTGCCGCCAGCATCGAGCCAGCGCTTTTGTGCTTCGCCGGCATCCCCCTCTAAAATACGATGAGGTTCGACTGCACAGACATACACCTGCTTACCGGCTTTTTTTGCATGCAGGGCAGCGATGTAGCCATCGCCTGCATTATTGCCCTGCCCCACCAGCACCAGATAGGCATCGGTATTTGGCAGCAAATGCTGACATTGTTTGAACACCGCCTCGCCGGCGCGCTGCATCAGCGTAAACATGTCACAGCCGCTTTTCTCTGCCGCCACACGTTCGTTTTCTCTGACCTGATCGGCGCGATAAAGTTTATATGATAAGCTGGTAATGAGTTGAGTATCTAACATGAGCGCATGTCCACTTTACATTCAGTCGATTTAGTACGTTTAGCAGACGATATCAAGGCTTGGGGGCGGGCGCTAGGCTTTCAGCACGTCGGTATCAGTGATATTGACCTGGATCAGCACGAGAAATACCTCGAAGCCTGGCTGGAAAAAGGCTATCACGGCGATATGACCTTTATGGCAGCCCACGGCACCAAACGCTCCAGACCCGATGAACTGGTTCCCGGCACGCTTCGGGTTATCAGCGTGCGTATGGATTACCTGCCGCCCGATGCGTCCTTCGCCAGACACTTATCAGATAGCAACATTGCCTACATCAGCCGCTACGCACTGGGTCGCGATTATCACAAAGTGTTGCGCAAACGCCTTAAGCAACTGGGCGAGAAAATTGAATCTGAACTAGCCGATACAGCATTTCGTCCGTTTGTCGATTCCGCTCCGGTGTTAGAACATGCCATCGCGGAAAAAGCCGGTATTGGCTGGACGGGCAAGCATTCACTGACGCTTTCAAAAGAAGCCGGATCCTGGTTTTTTCTGGGCGAGTTGTTTATCAACCTGCCGTTACCCACCGACTCGCCTGTTGAAGAAGGCTGTGGTAGCTGTACTGCCTGTATGACGATTTGTCCTACCCAGGCTATTGTCGCACCCTATACTGTTGATGCCAGAAAATGTATTTCTTATCTCACCATTGAATACGACGGCGTAATACCCGAGGAATACCGCGAGGCTATGGGTAACCGCATTTATGGCTGTGACGATTGTCAGTTGGTGTGCCCCTGGAACCGCTATGCGAGCGTGACTGAAGAAGAAGACTTTCTGCCACGAAAAACACTTCATGGCGAAACCTTGCTGAATCTGTTTTGCTGGGATGAAGCGACGTTTTTGAAGAATACCGAAGGCTCGCCCATACGTCGTATTGGTTTTCAGAAGTGGCAGCGGAATATCGCTATCGCGCTGGGCAATGCGCAATACGCTAAAGATATCGTTCACGCACTTGAAAACAGGCTAACGTCATCGTCCGACATACTGCGCCCACATATTGAATGGGCACTGGAAAAACAAAAAGCCAGGGAAAAACGTCATACCACAGAGGAAAACCGGCAGCTATTACGCCTGACACGAGTAGTAAAAAAGGGGTTACCCAGAGATGCATAAGAGCAGCGGCGCGGGAACGGCCGCTGCTTAAGCGATGTAAAACAAACTCGCTGTCAAAAGGCTCGCGCCGACGTCAGGTGGAGAATAAAATGCGTGCGGCTGCCGTCGCTTGAAGTATTGCTGGACGTTCCTGAATATTCCCACCACGGCTGCTCCTTCATTTCGTTGATAATGCTTTCGAAACGCTGGTGCTCACCTTCAAACTGTCCTACCAACTGGCATTGTGCATCATCACACTGAATTGAGTGCAAATACACATTTTCGCCATCAGGGTGCAGCGTAAAGAAATCCGCGAGCTGGGTAGCGGCCTCAAAATTCTGTTCATTTTCATCAAAATTGTCGGCCCAGTCAGAGTGTGTCTCGCGCATCTTTTTTCTGGTTTCGCTGCCAGCCTTTACCGCTTCTACCGACTCTTGAGTCGGCGCAACCTCTTCTGCCATGAACTCTGCCGACCTCTGCGTTGGTGCAGCGGCAGTTTCTGCCGCTTCAACAGAGGCGATCACATTCGCATTAAGCAAGTCACCGATACGTTCAGCGTCAGTCTCAGAACTGGCAGGTTGCTTATCCATCGCTCCGGCAACACGCACTTTATCTGCCTCACTGCTTTCAAGTTTCGCGCGATAGTAGCCGAACTGATAGCCTGCAACAGCGATAAACATAACCAGTGGTATCAGTAACCAGGTTTTCATGTAACCCTCACCTTATTATTGTTTGTGGTAGGGACGACTTAATTCGTGAACCGCATTAACGAACACCCCGGCATTATCGGGTGGCACATCCAGGTGAATACCGTGGCCAAGATTGAAAACATGACCACTGCCGTTCCCATAGCCTTCAAGGATCGTCGCCACTTCCTGTCGAATGCGCTCAGGGCTGGCATACAGCATGGAAGGGTCCATATTCCCCTGCAATGCTACCTTATCTCCGACTCGCTTTCTGGCGTCTTCAATATTGATAGTCCAGTCAAGGCCGACAGCATCACAACCTGTTGCCGCAATGGCTTCTAACCATTGCCCGCCGTTTTTGGTAAACAGCGTTACCGGCACTTTACGGCCATCAGCCTCACGTTTCAGGCCTGAAACAATTTTATGCATATACTGCAGAGAAAAATCTTTATAATCACGCGGCGATAACACCCCACCCCAGGTATCAAAAATCATTACCGACTGCGCACCCGCATCGATTTGAGCATTAAGATAAGAGGTTACTGAGTCGGCCAGCTTCTCCAGTAGCTGATGCAGCGTAGCGGGTTCTGCAAACGCCATTTTCTTGATTTTAGTAAACGCCTTACTGGTTCCACCCTCTACCATATAGGTTGCCAGTGTCCACGGACTGCCGGAGAAACCAATCAGGGGCACCTCACCTTTCAGTTCGCGACGAATCGTTCTGACCGCGTTCATCACATACTGTAATTCCCCTTCAGGATCGGGAATACCAATTTTATCCACATCTGCTTTGCAGGTTATCGGATCTCGGAAGCGGGGGCCTTCACCCGTTTCAAAATACAGGCCCAGCCCCATTGCATCAGGAATGGTCAGAATGTCTGAAAACAGGATGGCAGCATCCAGAGGAAAACGACGCAGCGGTTGTAATGTCACTTCGCACGCCAGTTCAGCGTTTTTGCAAAGCGACATAAAATCGCCGGCTTGTGCACGGGTAGCTTTGTATTCTGGCAAATAACGCCCGGCCTGACGCATCATCCAAACCGGCGTCGCATCGACGGGCTGTTTCTGCAATGCCCGCAGATAGCGATCATTTTTTAACTCTGGACGTTGTGGGTTTGTAGAATCGTCTGCCATGGTTTCCTCTGTCAACACTACGTAGGGAAAATGCTAATTAGCCTGTAGCCGCATCACCCCAGCCTTTCAATTAGGGCGCGAGTATATCAATTAATCCTGTCGACGGGGCGAAAAAAGACAAATCCTCTTGCTCCGCATCAAACAATAATCTACCGACAATCACGATTCACAGCGCCCTCTCTTAAACTCACACCTTTTTTGTAATTTTTACAAAATTATTGCGCAAAGAATTGTATTTTTTTCATACTAAAGGATAAATTCACTTGCTTTGGTAGTGAGCGTTTGCTAGTTTGGTAATCAGCAACAACAAAGAAGCCCGTTAACGGGACCGATGCTAAAACTACTGGAACCCTGCCTTGCGCAGGGTTTTTTATTTTACTTTGCCAAGAAGCGAAAAAGTCTGCTTATCTTGCTTCTGCCTCTCGATAACGTGGTTACACTCTCGCTCTGAGTATCCGGATTTTTTACTGCTCACTTTGAAGTTTTGCGATGGTCGCCGCAATCAGTTGCCCCGCAATGGACAATTTAGGGGGTATCTTTGGTAACGCATCCAGGCTGAACCATTGCGCGTCATCAATTTCATTTTCCTCTGGCACAATCTCCCCTTCAGCATATTCAGCGATATAACCCACCATTAATGAGTGCGGAAACGGCCAGGGCTGACTGCCGAAATATTCGATATTTTTGACCTTTACGCCAACTTCTTCCAGAACTTCACGGTGAACAGCTTCTTCGAGGCTCTCGCCGCTCTCCACAAATCCGGCTAGCGTGGAATACATATTCAGTTCACGATGGCGGACACCGCGGGCTAGTAACAGCTTTTCGTTGTCATGAATTGCCACAATAATGCAAGGCGATACGCGGGGATAGCACCGGTGCTGACACTGATGGCAATGCATGGCCATCTCCCAGTCAACCTGTTCCATGGGACTTCCGCACTGTCCACAGAAGCGGTGAGTTCTCAGAAAATGGACGTATTGCCACGCCCTGCCCACCATGCTGAAAGCATCAACCGGGGTGTTCATCAGAACGTCGCGCAGGGTAACGGCATCCCAGTCGTTTTCCTCTATCCGCTCGCTGCCCATATCAACGACAAATGTGGGATGATCAGCATCCACGTTGTCTGCATCCAGCGGAGACAGCTGGCGCACGTCATCGACATATTCTGATAAGAATGGAAAGGCTTCAAAAGTAGTAACCGGCGGCGTGTTCTCTCCTTTCGCTACCACCAACCGACTTCTGGAAAAAATCAGCCAACGTGCCCGGCACGTCAAATTCTGAGGCGACAGTTTTTTCATCATTGACGTCAATACTCTTTCATTTTTAATAATTCCAGACTAACACACTATTACCAACCGGTGCGGATCAGAGCAACTTCTGCGACGTGTTTTACGTCGTTTGTGTATGAGTAAGTGGCGATAAAAAGGCAAATTTGTACTGCGTCTTTGCAGTGTTATACTGAGACAAATAAAGAGACGACAGCACGTCTTTACAACCAGGCGGGTAAGCATGTTAAACAAACTGGAACAGGCTAAGGATAAGTGGGGCGGCAGACACACCATTATTGATAACTGGTTGCATGCCCGACAAATGCTACTTATCAAATATTGTGAATTGGCTGGCCTTTCCGGTGGACATGACCAGGCGCCGCAATCTCACGCACTTCCTGACGCTTCCGCCATTGATGCATTCTGTGAAGCGATGATGGATTACCTGTCTGCAGGTCATTTCGAGGTTTACGACATGCTCGTCAACGATGATGCAGAGGGACAGGCGCTCAAGCAAAAGCTCTATCCGGAGATTGCGGTAACCACGGATAGTGCACTGACCTTCAATGACGCCTACACTGATGCAGTATCTGCAGAGCAAGCCTCGCAGTTTGATACTGATCTGGCGTCGCTTGGAGAAACTCTGGAAGTTCGGTTCGAGCTGGAAGATCAGCTTATCGGCCACATGTATCACTCTGAACAGGCACTCGCTTCTGCGGAGATCGCCGGGTGAATAATCCTGACATTACCAATAACATAGCGCTCTTTGCAGGGAGCATTGATAACATATGATGGTACTTTGTTAATGAACAATGCGACACTCGTTAGTGCAACACTTATCAGTAAAGCCAGGGCGTACTGTGAACAACGTAATGCCCGGTTTACTCCACTCAGGGAAAAGGTCTACCAGATTCTGTTGAGCAAACATGGTCCTATGGGAGCTTATGAGCTTCTTGATGCTCTCAAAGAGACAGAGTCCAGTGCCAAGCCGGCTACCGTCTATCGCGCACTGGATTTTTTGCTTGATTTCGGATTTATTCACCGGCTCGAATCTACCAATGCATTCGTAGCCTGCTATCATTTCGGCTGTAACCACCCAGTACAGTTCCTAATTTGCGACAGTTGTGGTGACGTTGCAGAGATACAGTCTGAAGGACTACAGGACACACTGGACAAGCAGGCCAAAGCACACGGTTTTTCTGTATCAAAACAAACGATTGAAGCGCACGGACTCTGTGCCGATTGTCAGCAAACGGACAGCGCTGAGTCCAAGGAGCACTCGCATGAATGCTGATTTTGTAAACCCGTTCATTTCGGGTCTAATGAATGTCATGGAAACGATGGCACAGACGAAATTAACGCCTGGGAAGCCTAAGCGTAAGCAAAGTGATATCGCGAAAGGCGATGTCTCAGGGTTGATAGGGATGGTTGGTCCGGAAGTAAGAGGATCAATGTCCATCACGTTCGATGAATCGCTGGCACTCACAATTATGGAGCGCATGGTCGGTGAACGACCGGAAAAAATAGACGCGGAAGTAGGTGACATGGTCGGTGAAGTCACGAACATGATTTGCGGAAACGCAAAGCGCGATTTGGCTGAGCGCGGCTACGAATTTGGTATGGCTACGCCCATCGTCGTCTCCGGAAAGCAACACAGCATCAGCCATCAGGTTGATGGTGCAAAGATTATTCTTCCCTTTATGTGCGATGAGGGACTTGCGCACCTGGAAATTTGCTTTGACAAATAAACCTTTCTGGCACTCTGAAAATATTATACTCAGCCCCTACCCCAGGGGATTTCACATCATTACGAATGACATTCTGGATGCGTTACCACAAATTCGGGATGTAGAAGTAGGCCTTCTCCATCTCTGGTTACAGCATACCAGCGCCAGTCTGACCGTTAATGAAAACGCAGATCCTTCAGTCAGAACTGATCTGGAATCGTATTTCAACCATACAGTGAAAGAGGATTCTGCTTATTTTATTCACACTTATGAAGGTAGCGACGATATGCCTGCGCATATTAAGTCGAGTATAATGGGATGTGAAGTAACAATCCCTGTACAGCAGGGAAAGCTTCAGCTTGGCACCTGGCAAGGCATTACTCTGGGCGAACACCGCAACCAGGGAGGCGCTCGCCGCATTGTCGCCACGTTGCAAGGCTTAGTGAGGTAAACTTCCCAAACCATTGCCAATTGTAAAAAATGGCATGATGTGTGCTTTATTCCCAGCATTATCAAAAAATTGGTAACACTCAACGTTATACAGGATGTGACTATGAAAAAAACATTTACTATGGCAGCACTCTCCCTTGCTGTTCTTTCATCATATGCCCACGCTCAGGAAACCACTGAGCCAGAATATGAAAACTGGATTGGTATTTTTGGTACTAAATACAAAACTTCACCTGACCGTCCGCTTGATCAAGGCATCTATGATGACGGCGAAGGTTTTGGTCTGGAATACGGATTCCGATTTACACAAAGCTGGGCCGCACGTGTTGAGTATACGGCATTAGAACTGGACTACCTGGAAGGCTCTACAGCCGCGCGTAACGACAGCGGTCACATGATTGGTGCCGACGCGATGTATTTCATGCCAAACGACTGGTGGTATCTGTTCGGTGGTTTCAAGCACCAGAGCATGGATGAGTCATTTACGCTTGGTAATATCGGTATTGGTAAACACTGGAATGCCGGCGAAAAAGTTAAATTCATCACTGAAATCGCGGCCTATCAGGATTTTGGTGAAGACTACAATGATTACAGCGTGAAGCTGGGTCTGGCAATCGCATTTGGCGGCACAGGTTCAAGCTCAACGTCTTCTGCACCTAAAGACAGTGACAGCGACGGTGTGGTAGATAGCCGTGATCAGTGTCCAATGACTCCAATGGGTGTGGCAGTAGACTCTACAGGTTGTGCGGTAGATGCAGACAACGATGGCGTAATGAACAACATGGATCAGTGTCCTAACACGCCAGCTGGCGCTGAAGTGGATGCCCGTGGTTGTGAAATTACCATCAAAGACAGCGATAACGACGGCGTTGCAGATGCAGACGATCAATGTGCTGACACACCAATGGGTGACAAAGTTGACAGCACAGGTTGTACCGTATTTGACGAAGAAGATGTGTCTATTACACTTCGCGTTCTGTTCGACAACGAAAGCTCTGTTGTGAAGCAGCCAAATGACCCTGAAATCCAGGAGTTTGCTAACTTTATGAAGCGTTACGGTAACACCAGCGCAACCATCGAAGGTCACACATCTGCACCAGGTTCTGAGTCTTACAACATGCAACTGTCTCAAGCACGTGCTGATGCGTTCCGTGACGTACTTGTTCAGCGCTATGATATTGAGCCTGACCGTCTGGAGACTGTTGGTTATGGTGAGACACAACTTCTGGATACATCAGGTACAGCAGAAGCGCATCGCGTAAACCGCCGTATCTCAGTAACGGTATCAGGTACAGTTAAAGTTCCTGAAGAACGTTAATCTGACACATAACTTTTGAAAAGCACTGCCACCGGCGGTGCTTTTTTTTGCATTAATTTCTGCCAATAGGCAATAAGGTCTGACTGCTTAGCCAAGCTATGATGCAATGTTGAAAGGCTCGTTATATTACGGGGTTTAGCGCAGCGTAGTTAAGCGAAATTTAAATAAGATCAAAAGGGAAAAACACGCCCGGAGGGTGGGGCAAAGCGTACCTGCGAAAAAAGGACAACCTCTGATAACGCACAACGCCAGACGTTGCGTTTAAGAGCGATAACCGCCAGAGACCAGTTATCACCAAGACCGTAATACAACGTTAGTAAGCGTCTTCGATTGCAGGACCTGCATAATTGTCGAATCGGGAAAACTGGCCCTGGAAGGTAAGGCGGCTGGTACCAATCGGACCGTTACGTTGCTTACCAATAATGATTTCCGCGACGCCTTTGTCTTCACTGTTCTCGTGATACACCTCATCGCGGTAGATAAACATGATCAAGTCAGCATCCTGCTCGATAGAGCCGGACTCACGAAGATCCGAGTTAACCGGACGTTTATCGGCGCGCTGCTCTAGTGTACGGTTAAGCTGAGACAGGGCTACAACCGGCACTTCCAGCTCTTTCGCCAGCGCTTTAAGTGAGCGCGAAATCTCAGCAATTTCCAGCGTACGGTTATCACTTAATGAGGGTACCCGCATTAGCTGCAGATAATCCACCATGATCATACTGATACCGCCACGCTCTCTGGCAAGTTTGCGCGCACGGCTTCGCACATCCATCGGAGTCAGACCGGAAGAGTCATCGATAAACAGGTTATCGTTGTCTTTCAGCATCGCCATCGTATTCGAAATACGGGCCCAGTCTTCATCGTCGAGCTGAGCGGTACGGATCTTGGTCTGATCAACCCGGCTTAGCGACGCCAGCATACGCATCATGATTTGCTCTGAGGGCATCTCAAGTGAAAACACCAGCACAGGCTTTTTCTCTGCCAGCATGGCGTTCTCGACCAGGTTCATTGCAAAGGTTGTTTTCCCCATAGATGGACGCGCGGCCACGATGATCAGATCTGAAGGTTGCAGGCCGCTGGTCTTTTTGTCCAAATCCGTAAACCCCGTAGTAACACCGGTCACTTCCTTGTTGGTTTTGATCAGGGCTTCAAGGCGATCGATGGTTTTACCCAGCACAGACTCTACGTCTCTTGGCCCCTCGTTCTCGCCGGTTCGCTTTTCCGCTATCTCGAAAACCCGGCTTTCTGCGAAATCCAGAATATCAGCACTATTGCGGCCTTCGGGATTGTAGCCAACCTCAGCGATTTCGTGGGCAACGCCAATAAGTTCACGGGTTATTGCCCGTTCACTGATGATTTTAGCGTAAGACACCACGTTGGCAGAACTGGGCGTATTTTTAGCCAACTCTCCCAGATAGGCGAAACCGCCGGCATCTTCCAGATCATCATGTTTCTCAAGCTGTTCTGATACCGTAATAAGATCAACAGGATGACTATCGCCGAGCAGACGCATAATGGCGCGGAAGATTATCTGGTGTGAACGGTTATAAAAGTCTCTGTCAGTGATAAGTTCAGCAACTTTGTCCCAACTTTCAGGATCGATAAGCATGCTGCCAAGAACAGACTGCTCCGCCTCAATACTATGAGGAGGGACTTTCAATTTCTCGATATTCTTATCAGTTTGTGTTTGAGAGACCACTTTCACAACGTCATTTCAGGTTTATGCGGGTCGGATATTATGCGCTATTTGCTGCGAAAATAACATCGGCGTCGGTGAAAAAAGTCCTGTACCGCGTTCTGTTTTGAAGACCGGGCTACGCATTTCCGCCGTGGTTCAGGCTCTTTGCTCAACATGGCGTTTACAGGCAAGCAGAGACTCCGACACTAATCGGTAAGCATGAGGGCCACGCGGGCGGCAATCCAACCGCCTATCTTTTCACCGTCCTGATAAAAGCCCCTTACGTTTCAGTTTTTTTTGCATGGTCACGTGATAAGCCGCACTCCTGAATCGGCCACGAGATGCTGAAAACAGCCTAAAACTGACCCGTTTTTTAATGAAAGTATCCTTTTTCCCTCTTACAAACGCAGGTATATTGTCATGTTCATCAAAAAACAAATGTGTAAATCGGCCCAGGGACAGGCTTTGAATCAGTGGTGTCGACGTAGTGCTCAGGCTTTTATTTTTTCTTTTTTTCATTTGCGGTGTCTTTGCCGCACAGGCGACCAGTGATATTGAAAACCGCTATGAAACCGAACGCGATCGCTTACTTTCACTTCCCTATGACGACCGTCTGAGCGCCCTCAAGGCCAGCGATGTTTTCGATACTACGTCTGTTCTGGGTAAATACTTCTACGACTCGGTTTACCTCAATGCTGCTCGCACTGACAGTGGCTTTACACTTTCTGACACCGAACTGGCGACTCTGAAAAGCAGCTATCCGCGTATTTTTCTGGAACATGAAATTATGCGAGTGTGGTCTTCTCTTGCTCCCTTCGAGAAAATGCAACGCGAATTACAGGCTTTCGCCGATCTCGCTCGGGAAAATGGCTGGCCGCGCATTGAGCGTCTGGCGATATCGTTTCTTGTCAGCACTCTGATTGAGCAAGGGCGTCATTATTCAGCCATCATGTTAATGGAAGAAGTCAGTCAGATGGCGGTCCGGCAGGATCACTATCAAACGGTGTTTGACTATCCCCTGGTCGTGCTTTACTGGGACATGGCTGATGCCTATTACTGGTCCGGCAATTACCATCAGGCCGATATTTATTGTCAGAAATTCCAGAATATTGTGCCGGATGATGCCTACAACCAGATGCAGGGCGAACTTTGTAAAGCCCGCAATCAGTACAAGCTGGGAAATTACCAGGCTATGCTGCAGGCCAGCAGTGCGGTATTAGATGAAGCAAAGAAAACCGGCCATTTGACACTGGCATTGAGTGCCGAGAAATTCATATCAGCTGGTCATTTTGAACTCGGTAATATTCGGTTGGCCAAAGAGTTCGCTGACAGCGCACTTCGTTTTGCTAATGAAAATGAACTGGCCTACCCGGAGGACTTATTCGACATTCATTACCTTCTTGCCCGCGCAGCGGCGGCTAACGACGATCTGGATGCAGCGGTTTCTCACCTCTCGGTGATGGAAAACAATAGCCGCTATGCGACGGGCTCACAGTTTGACAGGAAGTTAAATGAAGTGCGGGCGGAAGTGGCGGCACTGCAGGGCAACCATAAATTGGAAGCGAGCTTGTATAAAGCCATGTTGGAAGAAGAGCGTGATCCTGATGCGGCCGCTGTGGCATGGGAGGACTTCTCCAGCATCGCCGACAAACTGACAGCCCAGGAAGCGTCGTTACTGAAGGTAAAATCTCAACTCGACCGCGCGCAAACCAGAAATATGACCACCGTCGCGCTGTTTACCACCACACTGAGTATCGTCGGCTTTATTGCGTTTTGGCGGATCCTCAGGCAAAAGCAGAAAATCGAAAGCTTTTCCCGCTTAGATCACCTTACCAGCGTGAGTAATCGCTGGCACGCACTGGACATTATCCGTCGCCGGCTGTCTACCATGGACCGGCGTGCTGACGTTTCCTGCGTTGCGCTTATCGATGTAGATCGCTTCAAGCAAATCAACGACCAGTTCGGTCACCACGCAGGCGATGACATGCTTATCCACATTGCCAAGTTATTTAAATACCAAATTCGTCGCCAGGATGTATTTGGCCGCTATGGCGGCGAAGAGTTTGTGATGCTACTGGACAACACCGAGCTGCATGACGCCAGACAGAAAGTGGAAGAACTACGCACTATTCTTGCTGCCCACCGGGTAGCAGGAATGGAAAGCGTGCTGCCGCTTCGTTTCTCTTGTGGACTGGTTGAGGTATCAGCGAACGCGGATATCTCCGACGTTATCAGTCAGTGCGACAGTTTGCTCTATAAAGCGAAAAATAATGGCCGCAATCGAACCGAAGCCGCAGTCTACACACCGGGTCAGACGCATCAGCGCACTTAAATCGCTGCTTCCGCTGGCGTAATGTCGTTTTCGCTCTTTTCAAGGGTGAAGAATACGCCATCCCAGGGTAAGTAGGTGACGATATTGTCCTGCATCAGCAACGTTTGCCCGGGTCTTGCTACGTTGTCGGAACACTGCAATTCAATGCGGATAATGTCGCCTTGTTCAAAGTCCAGCCTTTCACGACTGATGTGGTAGGCAGCCTGAAACGCGTCCTCGCTCATCGTTTCACGTTTGTACGTTGGCGTCAGACAGGACTCCTGAGCCAGTTGCGCACGCTCAGTATCGTAACTGAACGACTTCCCAAGCCACTGATTTGCCTCTGACTGCGACATTGCAGTCATACCGGGTAACGTGGCTTGCGTTACCACCCAGGTGCCCTCATACGTTTCTGACACATCAGTTTTACAACTAACCAGTGAAACTGCGGCTCCCATAAACGCGGTAAAAAGTAATGCTGCTTTGCTAATCGGGAAGTGAATCATAACCAGTAATGCTCTCCATATGGCTCCTGCAGGGCCAGATTGTGTTTCCTTGTCCAAATGCGTCCACGCACCGACATTACCTTAGGAAATTAGCAGGATTCGCTGTATTGTCTGATATCCCTCGCCTGATATATCGCATTGGCGAGAGAGATACTCACCAGAGACGTTTTCAGGTGTAATAGGTTCCCGCAGGCCAGTCCAGATGACTGAGTTTTGCGATTAATCCCGACCTATGCAGTGGTTGCGGAAAAGGAAACTATCTTGCTCAACAACGTTGACCCGTTGGGTGGGTCAGTCGCTCATCGTTACGCGGGGTAATGTAATGCGCGCAACGTCAAAGGAATATCCTGTGATAGTTGTGTTTATGGGGGCAGAAGAGAAAAAATCAAGGGGCCGATGCGACCCCTTGATGATGCGCAGACTGGTTTGGACTATTTTGCTCCCAGCGTAATTCTGCCACTGACAGTGGACACATCCACTCTGCCGTCTCCGCCATTATGCGTGAACTCCAGCCAGCGACGCGGACCATATTTGGCTTTTTGCATTTCGTCATCGGAAAGATCGTTAATAATGCGACCACCAGCGTGGGCCTGAATATCGAAGCGGGCTGACACATCTTTCTGAAAGTTGAAGTTCATGCTACCGCCAACAGAAGAGCCTCTGACAAAGCCCCTGGCGGCCAGGTTCATAGTGGCATCGACACGTCCATTAACAGTTTCGATGTTTAGATCATTGACCGATTCCATCGCAAGCTCAATATTACCGTTAACCGAAGTTACCTTAACCTCCGGACTATTAGTCCGGATATTGATATCGCCATTTACCGTGTCCATACGTAAATCTTTACTGCTACGGTGTTCTCCGGATATATCTCCGTTTACTGTTTCAATAGAGACATCCCCCTCAACATCACGAATGTCGATATCGCCGTTAACTGATTCCAGGCTGACACGTCCCGATACCTTCTTCACATCCACGCTTCCGTTAATGACTTCGACATTCACACTGTGGTGGAGATCTTCTATTTTTACACCCGCATTAATTGACGTGTAGTCGACGAAACTTGCGCGAGGCACGTAAATTGTCAGATCGTCACCATCACTTTTTTTCCAGTTACGCCAGTGGCCGGGATCCCTGGCAATTTCAACTTTGATGACAATTTCATTGCCGTTCTTCTCGAAGATAAATTCCTCAGTATTGTCGCTAAGCTCACCCGTAACCTGAACTTCATCTTTATCCCAGCCAATAATTTCAGCGCTGCCGTTCATATGTTCAATTTCAACAAACGGACTGTCAGAGGTGGTTATGCGTTGATCGACTTGCTCCCTGGCGATACTCGCATGGCTGAACGCGACAATTCCAAGCCCCAGTAACAACTGACATTGCACGCTTACTGATTTCATTTTTGCTAATACATTCATCATCATTCTACCTTCTTAAATTTGCTGCCACTTGGGCGCGTGCACTCGCTCAATTAGCGCAATTTGTTGTTGATATACGTTCTGTAACATCCGTAATAACGCGGTATTATCCGGATCTTCATTCAATGCGGCTTTAATCGCATTAGCGGCCTGGTCCAGCTCGGTAAGCTGAGCCTGCCAGTTTTCAGTCAGCGCAGGCGTATCGGTATACTGCACTAACAGTGACTGTTTCTGCTGCTCATGTTGCTGGCTTAATGCCTGTACCAACTCGGTACCGGTAAGCTGACCCGATGGCGTTACCGGCATGCGGTTAAAACCAAACCAGCTTAGACAGGCAACCAGCGCGATACTGGCAGCAATGGCATATAGGCCACCACGGGAAGCGGGTTTGACGGCCTCATCTGCGGGCTGCTCCATACCCAGTTCGATTCCCCGCCACAAGTCGCGGTTGGGTGCTTTATTCCGGGGTAATGCATCCAGCTTTTGCTGTAATTCCTGGTCAAAATTAGTCATTGTCGTAACCCATCCACTCTTTTAACAACTGCTTGGCGCGATGAAACTGCGCTTTGCTTGAGCCCACTGCCATATTCAGCATGCTCGCAATTTCCTCGTGCCGATACCCCTCTATGGCGTGTAACACGAATACCATACGGGCACGTTCGGGAAGTCGAACAATATAGGACTCCAAATCGACCTCTCCGGTTGACGCTTCTGCGTGAAACTGTTCCGCCGCGCTGCCTTCAATATTAAACATCCGCTGAAACCAACCACGCTGTTTACGCATATAGCTCACGGTAATGTTCGCCGTTACGCTATGCAGCCAGGTTGAAAACTTACTTTTGTGGTTGTAATTACCCAGCTTTCGCCAAAGCTGAATAAACACTTCCTGCGTCGCATCCTCGGCCAGCGCATGATCGCCGGTTAACCGATAGCTGAGCGCGTGTACACGGCCAACGTAGGCATCATAAATCTGATGGTATGCCTGTTTATCGCCGGACTGTGCCGCCTCAATAAGTGCTTTTTCGCGCGCTGTGGTGAAAGCCGCCTTGGCATCTACCACAGTACATTGCGAGTTTTCCATGTCTTCAATTGCCTGCTATCTCAGTCAGTTACAAGACTGACTTGTTCTTGTTATGAGGTTAGTCGTAGCGTACGCTACAAAGGTTTAAACGCGCAAAAAACTTTTTTATTCGCTATATCAACATTGACGATGATTTTCATCAGGGAGTCCCTATGCACGTGCTCGCCTTATACGCCGCAACACCACAACCATTCGGCCCCCGTGGCGCCCCAAGTAGTATTATCAAATCGCCGGTGCCGTTTCTCAGCGTCAATAGTAACGGCACCGAGCAGGATGAACAGGGAAATAAAAAATTGCACGGCGGTCCGGAAAAAGTACTTCATCAGTACAGCCTTAAGAACTACGAACTGTTACGGGCACACTACCCTGACAATGCTTTTGAGGCAGGAAGCATCGGCGAGAATATGCTTGTTGAGGGGATGGAAGACGATACGGTTTTTATTGGCGACATCTGGCAGTTTGGTGAAGTGATTTTGCAAGTAAGTGCTCCCCGCGCGCCCTGCAATAAAATATCCCATCGTTATGAGATTAAAAATCTGGATCGCTTTGTCGGCGAACATGGCGCGACAGGCTGGTACTACCGGGTTCTTCAAACCGGAACGCTGAGAGTAAACGATGACGTCAGACTCCTTGAACGTGCGGATGTCACCGTTTCAGTAAGAGATCTGATGCAGTGTACTTACAACAAAACTGATAAAGATGCCGCCAGGGCCTACGCGATTTTGCCGGTGCTCGACGACGAATGGCGCATCAAGTGTGAGAAAGTTGCAACCAAAAGCTAGTGTCGCTCAGGCTCACAGCCAAGTGACTAAACAAGGCGGTCTCTTGCCGGCCTAACGGGTTATGTCACTGGCATTCGCAGCCTTGGTGTCTTAGGCCACGCTGGCAACCCGCTTCTGCCAGGCGTGTCGTGATGCATTTTTGAACATACCACAGTCGCGAGCGCCTTGGTTTTTGAAATAAAATTCAGCCTCTTAAGGTCTTTCTCTGTGCTTGCCCGTATACAGCTCAGAGGCAAAAACCGGAGGATAACCGTGATAAGCCAGTTTCTACCCCACGTCGTCAGCGAACGCCGCTGCATGATTGCCGCTTTATTACTCTCACTTGGTATGACGACAACCGTATATGCCAGTCAGACTGCAGACACTGTTACTGCGCAGGAGTTTGTAGACTTGCAAGAGGGAGACAGTCCCCACGCAGGCTACCGGCGCGCCCATGCCAAAGGGGTCTGCATTACGGGGGAATTTCGCGCTAATGGAAACCTTAGTGATATCGTAACTACCCCATTGTTCGCCCCCGGCGTAACACCATTTACCGGGCGCTATTCGATAGCAGGCGGCAACCCTTACGCACCTGATCTATCCTCTCCAGTCAGAAGCCTGGCGCTGAACTTTGCTCTGTCTTCACCGAATCAATGGCGGATCGCGATGAATACGCCGCCGGTAATGGCGGTTACTAACCCTCATGATTTTTACCAGCAGATCGTGGCCATCAAAAAAGGACCTGAGGCCGTGAAAGCCTTTTTCAAAGATCATCCCGAATCGAAAGACTTCATGACATGGCGGGCCAGCTACTCGCCAGCAGGCAGCTTTTCCGGCGAGACCTACCACAGCCTAAACGCGTTTTATCTGCACGATAAACAAGGCAATCAACAAGCCGTAAGGTGGAAGATGGTGCCAGCCAGCGCGGCCCCGTTTGATGAGACTGAAGGCCCCGACGCGCTACAAGAACGACTGGCACAACAGCTGGACGCTGCCCCGGTGGTATATGACTGGGTATTTACCCTGGCTGGGGCTGACGATGATGAAAATAATCCTGCCGTAAAATGGCCCGCGTCGCGTGAACAGCGCGTTGCCGGACAAATTGTCATAACCGACTGGCAGCCCCAGTTAGAGGGTAATTGTCATAGTCTTAACTTTGACCCGCTCGTATTGCCCAATGGCATATCGGCCACGGAAGATCCCATTTTGCGGGCTCGCTCGGCTGCTTATGCCGAATCGTATCGCCGACGTGCCAGAGAGGCATTGGCTGGCGCACTGGAAGGAGAACGGGATGGAGAATAACAACCGTTTTCCGCTTGCTATGCGTTTACTTCACTGGGCGATGGCCGCGTTAATTATATCTATGTTACTGGCTGGCCTTGCAATGGTCAGGTCGCTTGAGCCTTGGCAGCTCACTATTCTTACAGCGCATAAAGCGTTTGGTCTGCTGGCTTTTGTTCTGGTTATTCTGCGCATCGCCATCAGAATGAAGTCACAAACGCTCCCTTTACCCTCGTCACTGTCTCGTGTGCAAAAGCGTGGCGCGATTGCGTCGCACTATGTGCTTTATGCGCTAATGGTGGCCATGCCCGTTAGTGGGTACCTGATGCAGTATGTTGCCGCCAGGCCAGTGGAGATATTCGGTTTATTCACACTACCGGCTTCACTCACCGCTGACATTGAGAGTTACGGGTTGTTTCGGGAAATCCATGGCTACCTTGCCATCGCGTTTATTGCGATGATTTTATTGCATATATCAGCAGCCCTGCATCATCACTTCGTGCGCAAGGATTCCGTACTGAAATCGATGCTTTAGGCTCAGATGCGCTCTCATCCAGGTATGCAGAGCATTTTGTCTGATACTCCGGGCCACGTGATTGTCATTACTGACTGGGACGTCGGGGAAAGGTCATACTTGATTGGTGTGCGCGGTGTCAAAAACTGGGATATCCATTTCACGGAGATGGCCGCTGACTCAACGCTTCGGGGCGCTGTTCGCCAGGATGTTCATCACTTTTTATACTGACATAAAAAAAGCCGCAACGTTTCCGTTGCGGCTTTTTCAATTCAAAACGTCAGCGATTAGGCTTCAGCGATGATAACAACCTTAACAGAGGTCATTACGTCTGAGTGAAGCTGCAGGTCGATGTCGTATTCGCCTGTTTCACGCAGTGTACCAGTAGGCAGTTTAACTTCTGCTTTTTCTACTTCTACGCCAGCTGCAGTGATGGCATCAGCGATGTCGCGAGTACCAACAGAACCGAACAGTTTGCCTTCTTCACCAGCAGGTGCAGCGATAGTCACTTCATCCAGCTCGTTCAGCTTCTCAACACGCGCTTCAGCGGCTTTCAGCTCGTCAGCAATTTTCGCTTCCAGTTCAGCACGACGTGCTTCGAACTTCTCAACGTTTTCTTTCGTTGCAGGTACTGCTTTACCCTGTGGAAACAGGAAGTTACGTGCATAACCTGATTTAACGTTTACCTGGTCGCCCAGGCCGCCAAGGTTGGCGATTTTATCTAGTAAGATGATATCCATCTAAGCTACCCCTTAAACTTCGCCAATTACTTGTGAGAATCAGTGTACGGAAGCAGTGCAAGAAAACGTGCACGCTTAATCGCAGAAGACAGCTGACGCTGATACTTCGCGCTAGTACCTGTGATACGGCTAGGGACAATCTTACCGCTCTCTGTGATGTAGTTCTTCAGAGTAGCGATATCTTTATAATCAATCTCGGTCACGCCTTCTGCAGTGAAACGGCAGAACTTACGACGTCTGAAAAAACGAGCCATGGGTGTTCTCCTTAAGCGTTGTCTTCAGTGGTTTCAGTTTTCTTTTCTGCGCGCTCTGTACGAGGAGCAGAATCGTCACGACGCTCACGGCGAGGCTCTTCTTTAGTCATAGGAGAGGCTTCAGTTACCGCATCTTTAGTGCGCATAACCAGGTTACGCAGGATAACGTCGTTGAAGCGGAAAGCATTTTCCAGCTCGTCAACAGCTTCAGCAGTCGCTTCAGCGTTAATCAGAACGTAGTGTGCTTTGTGCAGCTTCTCGATTGGGTATGCCAGTTGACGACGGCCCCAATCTTCTAAACGATGAATCTGACCACCGTCTTGCTTCAGGATAGTGGTATAACGCTCGATCATACCAGGTACTTGTTCACTCTGATCAGGGTGAACCATAAATACGATTTCGTAATGACGCATTAAACGCTCCTTACGGTTGTAGCCTCGGCAGAACAGCCTGCTGCATAGAGACAAGGAACTAGGTTTGGTTGGCTGTAAGGGCGCGCATTATATAGATCAATTGTTCACCACACAAGCAGTTTGTGGGCGGGCATTGCTTAAACACCGGTCGCGTTCAACACGCAGTTAAATCAATAACTAACGCATTTATCATTTGATGATTGGTATTTAAGACACCATCGCGTTTTGATGTACTTATTTTATAGTAAATCAATGCCAGTTGAGAATGCACTTAGTCAAGTTACTCACAATCGCGCTTCGTTTAATTCGGCTGTTTAGTACGTAAACCCGACTTTGCCACAATGAACTTTCCATCTAAAAGAGTAGTGGTCTAACCGCAGAGTTATCAATACACTGAGTTACCACTCCTGTACAAGAATGCCATTGCCAGTCGCTCTAACTCTTACCTTATAACGTTATCGACCAAAACAAACGTTGCTGTTTCAATTTGTTAAGAAACACTCTCCGAAATTCAAGGCACAGCTGTTTCGGTGTAAACCTTCCCTTCAATTTGTTCTAATCTGGAGGAGTTTATGCAAAGCGTTGAGGTAACTCTACCCGCGATGACCATCATCACCCAACTGCAGCAAGCAGGGTTCACCCCTAATCCTGAATTTCACTTCAACTTCCAGAACTATTCATCTGTTCAGTATTAAGGCTCAGGTGATTTAAATAGACTGTATCAGCCTTTTTAAGGGACCAAGTATAATTAAATGGAGATTATCATCTTGAACGAATTAACTTTTAAAGAGCTTAATAGTATAAGTGGTGCCGGTTTGGACGAAAGTGTATGTGTAGCTGGTTTTGGTGCATTGGGTGCACTAGGCGGCTTTATCGGTGGTGGTATTGCTACTGCAGGGATAGGTATGGGTGCTGGTGCAGTTTGGGGTTTTGGATTTGGAACGCAAATTGGCACTGCAGTTTGCATACCTTAAGGATAGAGAAATGAAAGAATTAAACCTTGACGAGAGCTCACAAGTTTCTGGCGGTGATTGCATGTCCAACTGGGCTGTTGGTGGTGGTATCACCGGTGGAATAATTGGTGGTGTCGCAGGCTTTGTGGGAGGTTTTGGTTTCGGAGCCGGAGCTGGCATTACGGGTGGCAGCTCTTTAGGATCAGCAATTGGCACAATTGGTGGCGCATACTTTTGTTATCCATAATCAAGAGAGGCATGTGCCTCTCTTTCTGGTAAGTAGAATGACTGTACTATTTTTTTTAAATTACACAACGACATTGTTTCTCGTATTTATACTCACGAGTGTGCTCACACCCGATAACCTATTCATGCGTTTTGTTTTTTATACAACTATTGCTGCAATGGTGGCATTGGTTTGTTGGGTATGGGGCAGATATTCAATAATTAAACGCGGCAAGTATATCTATATTCATACATTCCCAACTTTCACTAAAATCAGCGTAGAAGAAGTCGAGAATCTTATCGTTACCGACAAACATGTACTGGTTACTAAAAAAGAGGGAAGTCAGACGAAACATCACTTTATGTTTGGACCGTCTGGAGGTATTCATGACTCTGTATCTCCATTGATCATCAATCAGATTAAAAGGCTATGACTAACGCTTTCTTGGGGGAGTTATAATTAGATTAAGCGTTATTAACTTCAACAAGCTCAAATGTTGTTCCCGGTTCGCCTTGAATCAACACGCGACATTGTCCCCAGGATTGCGGAATGCTCCAGATGAAATTCTCAGCAACAGTAAATTTTTCGCGGTGAGATTCGCAGCGCACTTCAACAGAATCCAGGTCGCCATCGATATAGGAAAAGCCAAACTGGTTGCGGGTAAGAGTGTAGAATTGAGAACCACTGTCTTTTACCGCTAACGCTATACTCATGGGCGACTTAGATTCGATCAGCGCATTAATCTCTTCAACTACAGGCGCGAGCTCTGCACGATAAGCTTCAGCGCCATCTAACTCCAATAGTTTATCGAATGACTCTAATGCCAGCGCGTAATAGCCAAAATTGACTTCGAGCGCGAATATCTGCCTTATCAAGTCAGCTTTGAACGCGTCTTCGAATTCTGACTGATTCGCACTGTTAAGCGCTTTTGAGTAACTATTTAGTTCTCGCTGCACGTCGTTAAGACGGCGCGCCAGTTTGCCATCCAATGTATAAAAATACGTACTTTCGTAGCGATTGAAGTTACGTTTTGCTTCTAGCTTGGCCATTTTCTCATCGGCCAGCGCGAACTTTTCTTCGCTGAGCAAACCTTCAATTTCTCGATACGCGCGAATGAAGCTACGTTTAGCTCCCGTATTATCTTCAAGAAGAAAATCAATCCGGATTGCTTGATGACATTGCTCAGTAGGTGCCCCATTTTTCATGGCAGGATCAAATTTCCAGCGTTTCAAGGCGCGAACAGCTTCGTGCCTGAAAGCTTTATGACCACTATAGTCATCGACGATGACATCTTCGACTGCACCTTCTTCATTAATAACGTAACTCATTGTTACCCAACCTTCGGAACCCGTTCTTGCGGCTTCGGCTGGGTACCTCGGATTCGCCCTCTCAACAGGGGTAGCTGTCTGAAATCCTGAAATACGCTTTATCTTATCGGGTGATACTTCTTCGATGGCTTTCTTATCGACTTCATCACACGGGAAATCCTGCGCGTTTGTGACCAAGGTCATGGACGCACAGACAAACCCAAGGAAAAATTTATATAAAGATGGCATTTGAATTCCTTTTCCAACAGTCTATTTAACCGACCGGGGTCCGCTCCGGTTTCAGCCTAACATGTTTCCAATATTAAAGCCGAAAAGCAATATTAATCCAATCAGTGCGAGTATTGTCGGAAATGGTACCTTGCCAATATTAATTGGTACCTGAAATGCGGGTTTTGCCGACTCTTCAGCATATTTCAATCGATAGCGTATCAACGCAATATTCACAATAATGAACAAGGTAAACACAAAAATATTGCTTAAACTGGCAACAATTTTTAAGTCGCCAATTAACGCAAAGATTATCACCACAATACCTACAAGAAAAATAGCAGAGCGGGGAGTGCCGCTGCCTTTATCCACTTTTTCGAAATGATTGATATAGGGAATATCGTTATCTCTTGCCACATCGAACATCAGGCGGCTAGTGGAGATGGTATTGCTGAGAATGGTTTTACTGGTGGCAAATAGGGCAACGCCAATGAGTATTGTTGCCCAAGTTTCGCCGCCAGTTTCCCGCATCACCGCAGCCAGTGGACCATCTGCTTTGGCCAGCTCTTCTGCGCTCATAACACTGACTGCGCAGACCGCGATTAGCAAATAAAGCATTAATACAATGAGCCCTGAAATAATTAACGCCTTGGGCAAATTTTTTCGGGGCTCCTTGGCTTCCTCAGCCATCTTCACTAAATCTTCAAAGCCAACGTAGCTGAAAAAAATCAACGCACCACCGCTTAACACGCCAATATACCCCAGCTCTGCAGGTTCGAAGTAATTCGCTTCACCCACAGAAGGTGCGGCAAACAGAATGACCGCGCCAAGTCCGATGATCGTGACGATGGTTGCAAAGTTATTGAACAAAGATGACTGACGCATGCCAAAGGCATTGACCATAACCATCAGAACCACAATACCCGTGGTACTTATCCAGCCAGGGATCTCAATAAGGCGACTCAGATATTCACTGAAGCTAATGGCGATAGCAGCAGGCGCAACCACCCCGGTAAGAAACATGACGACAGAAAGCACCAGCGCAAATCGTGGGCCAAATGCCCGTTTTACAAATTCAAAGCTGCCTCCTGCGTCGGGATAGCGACTAACGAATTCAGCGTAGGAGAGACTGGTTAACAGTGCAACTACAGCAGCAATAAGAAACGATGCCCATAAAAGGTTGCCACTAAAAGCCGCTGCCTCGCCAATGATCGCATAGATACCAGCGCCCACGACGCCACCCACACCAAACAAAATGAGATCGAACAACGAAAGGGTTTGTTTCAAGCCGCTATTTTCTGACATAAGGTATCCTGTTTTACTGACCGTATGCAGCTTGGTTACGATGGCAATAGGAAAAAGACACAAAAAAGGCCACTGATACGAACGCCCCAATCTACGTCGTTCAATTTAAGGCTTCTTCACCTGCTCAGTTGACGGGAATTGCTGCGAGTTTTACGCAGCACTTGAAAGCAGGCGCAAATGAGGACGTCGAATGTCAGCTCCTTGACTTTAGCAGACAGGCAAGAGGGGGCCGCCCTCTGGCATAACAAGTCGCTTTTTTTGGGTGTTCCTACAAATTTGCCACCTACACCCGGCCTGACTGTGGCTCTGGCTCACACTGTTACGATCTAACGCTATCAAGTCGGAGCAAACGGAATGGCTTCAGGAAATCACCAAAATCCCGACACCGCCGAGCGCAGCAAGCGACCACATAACCGTATTTCGGTGAATTTTTTCGCCCATCACTGCCGCCACGCCCAGTGAAAAGATTGCGCTGGTAGCAATAAGCGTTTGCACGATACCCGCCTTGGCATTAGCAAAGCCCAGCATCTGAAAATACATGGCAAATACCGTCCCCAGCAATGTGGCAATCGCAAACATGCCCCACATTTTTAACGGCTTACTACTGGTTGGCAGCCAGCGTTCCCGTCGCAGCAACATAAATAGCGCCACCACGACAAGCCCACCGATTAACCGCCAGTTTGCGGCCTCAGCGGCTCCGATCTCGTATCCGGTAAGAATATCGCGGCTTATTACCGCGCCGATAGCCTGACACACCGCAGCGATAACTGCATACAGGTAGCCGACTGAAGGCACAATCTCGGCGGAGAACCGGCGTTTGGATTTAATCACCATGTCGACCGAAATGATAACCAGTGCCACCCCCAGCCACTGCTGCCAGCTAAGCCACTCGGCAATCCATACCATGGCCAGCAAGGCGGCAAATATCGGCGCCAGTGTTTCGGCCACCAGCACCGTCTGGCTATCGCCAATACGCCGCAATGCGAGGAAGAAAAACGTATCGCCAATGCCAATCCCGATCACACCGCTAAGCAGCAGCCAGATATAAGCTTCAGCCGGTAAGCTGGATAGCGGCACAAACAGCAGAATCACAACCGAGAGCACGATGATAGTGAAAAGCCCTTTCCACAAGTTCATCGATAATGCTGAGAATGACCCGCCAAGGTGACGAAACAGGCGTGCGGCGATTGCCCAGCTTAGCGCGGTTGTCAGTGCTGCAATTTCTCCGGTCATACTTGTGTTTATTGGTCTTAGTGGCAAAAAGGGCCGCTAGGCTACCAAAAATCGATGCCTAAGGGTATTGAAGCGGTATGTCTGGCAACAGATTTCTGCGTCATATTTCACATGTTTACCGCGCAAACCGGATTCCTGTCTATACTTTGAATATCTGAACATTTATTGCATTTTGCCATTCAGCTGAAACTGGCGATGCCGTTAATAATAAAAGACTTACTATGCGCTGTTTGAGGAATCCCCTATGAATCAACGCCTCTCTCTTACTGTGAAACTCATGTCGGTTGTCGGCGCGCTATTTGTGTTGCTGGCACTGGTATTTATTACGGTAAGTTACTTTTTGCTGGACGATGCCGAGCAGGACATTAACCGCCATATCAGTGAGGAAGTAACCTCTCAGATTGAGGCCACGATGTCAGCCAAGGCATCTCAGTACGCGGCACAAACACAAACCCTTATGGGCACAGCGCATCAGGTACCCTATAACCTCGCCGCAGCACTTGCTGCAAGCATAGAAGCCAGTGACAGTAATTCGCTCACACGGGAGCAAACCGAACGCATGGTGCGAAGTCTCCTCGCTGCCGGCTCGACGTCCAGTATGTACGCACAGTTTGAGGCCAATCAATTTGATGGCAACGCCTCGGCGTTCTCAGGCGGAGCCTCACACTCAGTCCCCGGACGCGGCAGCTTTGAGGTGTACTTTGTACGGGAGCAAAACGGTGCAATTCAACAGATCCCTATCGATGACGCCGATGAGAAATATGATGCCACACTGGATGAGTTTGGGTTTCGTGCCGCCGAGTGGTATTTGTGTAATAAGGACAACATGAAGCCCTGCGTAGCGAACCCCTACAACTATGAAATCCGCGAAGGCTACGAGGAGCTCATGACCAGCTTAACGGTGCCGGTGATTGCAAACGGTCGCTTCCGGGGTGTTGTCGGCGTCGACCTTAATCTTCCTATCCTGCAGCAACGCGCCAACGATCTGAAAGCGTCTTTATACAATGGTGAAGCCGAAGTGTACGTGATTAGCCAGAACGGTATGGTGGCTGCCGCCACCGATGCCACGGATAAACTGGCCCGTCCTTTCACTGAGGTATTTAACGATGACAGTGTCAGTGAAAAGATTCTGTCGGTATCGGGCAAGCCAGAGTCGGTGCAAATTGACGATATGCTTTATGTTACCCGCCCAATAACGCTATCGCTTCCGCAAGTGGACTGGCAACTGGTTGTCGGCGTCAACGTGAATGCGGCGCTTGCGCCGGTGGCCACAGTAGAGGGCCTGATTTCTTCAGCCATCAACTCGTTACTTACCACACAGTTTGTGGTGGCAATGATAACCACGTTAATTGCCTTGTCGCTCATCTATCTGTTCACGCGCGGCATTATTCAACCAGTGAAGCAGGTTGCAGATCGTATGACCGTATTGGCCGGTCAGGGTGGCGATCTTACTCAGGATATCCAGGTCCATTCCCACGCCGAGCTGATACAGCTTAGTCAGGCCTTTAATCTGTTTAAAGAGAAAGTGCGAGAGTTGCTTGAGCAAGCGAAGGAATCATGTGAACAGGTTATCAAACAAAGCGAGCAAACGCAGTCGCGCGCGGCTGCTACCAACGAGCAAATTCAGGTGCAGCAATCTGAAATAGACAGCGTGGTAACCGCCATTACAGAAATGTCGCAAACCGCGCATGATGTGGCCCGCACTGCCAGTAATGCCGCGGATAACGCCGATACTGCCAACAAATCAGTGCAGCAGACCGAACAGGAAATTTCGCATTCTACCGAGTTGGTCATGGAGCTCTCCGGCGAAATGAAGGATGCCTCAAAGGCCGTTAAAGCGGTATCCGAACGCAGTACCGATATCAAGAAAATCCTGGACGTCATCGGCGCTATTGCAGAGCAAACCAACCTGCTGGCGCTGAATGCCGCCATTGAGGCCGCCCGGGCAGGAGAAAACGGCCGCGGCTTCAGCGTGGTCGCTGATGAAGTTCGCTCACTGGCCTCAAAAACGGCAGACTCGGTGGGTGAAATCAGTAAAGTTATTACGGCGCTGCAAAGCGAGGTGGATAATACAGTAGGCATTATCGAGCAAGGCAACACCAAAGCAGAGCAGGCATCGTCACGAACCCAGGAAGCGCTACAGAAGATGCAGGAGACCGTGCTACAAATTGATGAGATCAGTCAGCACATGACACAAATGGCAGCTGCTGCAGAAGAGCAAAGTCAGGTCAGTGAAGAGTTAAACCGGAATATGGTCGTTATTGGCAACGCCACCAAAGAGGTATCGGCCATATCAGAAGCCTCGCAGGAAAGCTCAGAAGCCATTTCCCGCGAAGTGAACACGCTAAGCGACTTGCTGAGTAAGTTAAAAACCAGACGGTAAGCGCCCACCCGGATAAGTGCTATTACCTGGTATACGCTTGTCGAAAAGAAAGCTGAACAAGTCAGCTTTTCAAAATAAATAAAAAAGGAGGCGTGCTGCCTCCTTTTTCGTTTCTTTATATTCGTTAGTCGAACCGGGTAACGTGATTGTCGCCAATTTCCCGCACCCAGATATTGCGAAAGCTTACCGGGTTTGAATGATCCTGTAGTTGGAGTGGTGCGCAACCATGTGCCTCGTAAGAGGCTGGCCCAATCCATTCGGTTTTACCCAGAATTTCAGTATGATTCTGCACCAGCACGCCGTTGTGCAGCACGGTCACATATCCGGGTTTTACCAGCTCTTCTCCATCGAACTCAGGCGCATTGAAGATAATGTCATATTCCTGCCACTCTCCGGGCTCGCGCATGGCGTTTACCAGCGGAATAGTTTGCTTATAGACACTGCCCGCCTGACCGTTGGGATAAGTCTTGTTATTGTACGAGTCCAGTACCTGGATCTCGTAGCGCTGCTGTAAAAAAATGCCGCTGTTATTTCGTTGCTGACCTTCCAGCCCGGCAACGTCTGTTGGCGTTTTCCATTCAAAATGAAGCTGGATATCACAGAAACTTTCTTTCGTTTTAATATCCCCGGTGCCAGGCTTGACTGTCATGGTGCCATTACCCACCGTCCACTGCGCGTCGCCGCCGTTTACCGATTCCCATGCTGACAGGTCAGTGCCATCGAACAGAACCACGGCGTCAGAAGGCACGTCGCCGGCTTTCGCTTCTACCACTGGTGGCACAGGCTTCCACACTTCTGTTTTTGCTGCCTGCTGTTCACGGGTAAGGCGATCATCATCCGTTGCCATCGCACAGGCAGAAAGCGCGCCAATGCCCGCCGTCAGCGTTATTAGCCCTATTGAGTGCATCTTCATTACCGTTTCCTATCTTTTAAATTTGTCATGTTTGCCACCGATGTTCAGGTCGCCCACGCTCGGTCACCTTTTTTGTAATCCAGCTCACCGTTGTAGTAGCCCGGTACCGCGACATAGCGCAATACCTTTGTGGCGCCCACTTCCGAGGTGAAAAAGGTATACAGTGACATCTGCTTCACTAAAGAAAATGCGTGAGGAAGAGGCTTGTCCGAGTCCGGCTTACGATCGCTGGGCTTGTCCGTTGCCACATCCCACAGTCCCACTTTCTTATTGTAGGCGTTCGCTTCACGGTCCAGCTCGCTCAGCAATGTTGTTTTGCTGTCGCTGTCCAGCAGCAAAAATGGTTTCCCAAACTGTGCTTTTGCACGCGTGTCGATATCGTTAAGCCCCGCTTTAAAATGCGCTCGCTGCGCGTCGGTGTAACAATCGGCAGCAATTACGGCAATTGTCGCCCCCACGTTCGCGTCTTTTGCCCCCGGCGTATCGGTTTTAGGTAAAATTACCTCTGCGACATCATTGATGAAGCTTACGTCCTCTTTCGAGAATGGCGTATCTTTTAACGGTACAGGCGGCACCTGGTCATAGGCCAGCGCAGGCATGCCTACCATGGCGGTGCCGGTAGTCACCGCTATCAGTTTCAACAGTTCACGACGTTCCATTACAGATTCCCCCGCTTCAGTTCTTCAACCGCATGATGTGCAGCTCGCGCTGTCAGCGCCATGTACGTCAGCGACGGGTTCACACACGATGCCGATGTCATACAGGCACCGTCAGTCACGTACACATTTGGCGCATCCCACACCTGGTTGTGCTTGTTCAGGACTGATGATTTCGGGTCACGCCCCATGCGGGCAGTGCCCATTTCGTGGATCCCCATGCCCGGCGCATAGTCCGCCTCAAAGCCATGGACGTTTTTGAGGCCGGCAGCTTCGAACATATCCACCGCATCCTGCTTCATGTCTTTACGCATGCGCATTTCGTTTTCGCGAATTTCTACGTCCATGGCAAGCACAGGCAGGCCCCATTTGTCCGTCACCTGTTTATTCAGATAGATACGGTTGTCGTGGTGCGGCAGCATTTCACCAAATGCGGTCATACCAATTTGCCAGTGGCCCGGTTCACTAATGGCATCTTTAAGATCTGCCCCAATGCCCAGCTCAGCGATATCCCGCCGCCAGCCCTGACGGCTGGCTGAGCCCTGATAACCAAACCCGCGCAGATAATCACGCTTATCACCGCCCCAGTTGCGGAAGCGGGGCACGTAAAATCCTGATGGGCGACGGCCATAGTAATATTTATCATCGTACCCCTCGACTTCAGCAGACGCGCCGACGCGGAAGTGGTGATCCATGACGTTATGCCCAAGCTCGCCGGAACTGCTTCCCAAGCCGCCTTCCCAGACGTCAGTGGCCGAGTTCATGAGTAGCCAGGCAGAATTAAAGGCCGATGCATTCACAAACACAATTTTGGCGTTGAATACATAGGTCTCATTGGTTTCGGCATCAATAATTTCCACGCCTGTTGCGCGCTTGCGGTCCTTATCGTACAGAATTTCTTTTACGATGGAGAAAGGTCGCAATGTCAGGTTACCGGTTTTCATTGCCATCGGCAGTGTCGAAGACTGGGTACTGAAATAGCCACCATACGGGCAGCCCAGCCAACATTTGTTGCGGTACTGACAGTTTGCCCGGCCCTGCTCAGGCTTAGGCTGAGTCATATTTGACGTTCGGCCTGAGATAATATGCCGGCTGCCTTTAAACGCTTTTTGCACGCGGGCGGCGACATCTTTCTCTACGCAGTTTAACTGAATCGCGGGCTGGAACTGCCCGTCCGGCAGCACGTCCAGTCCATCGCGGTTGCCGCTGATCCCGGCAAAGCGTTCAACATAATCGTACCAGGGTTCAACATCTTCATAGCGGATAGGCCAGTCTACGCCAACGCCCTCGCGACCATTTGCTTCAAAGTCGTCTTTGTTCAAACGATAACTCTGGCGGCCCCACAGCAGCGAGCGGCCCCCAACGTGGTAGCCCCGGTACCAGTCAAAGCGCTTGTCTTCGACGTAAGGGTTATCTTTCTCATTCGCCCACATTCCAAATGTAGACTCGTTAAGTGGATAGTCACGCTTAAGCACCGGATACTGCTCTTTCATAAGCTGCGTCGGCATATCACGATGTGGATAATCCCAGGCTTCTTTATGCGCATTATCATAGTCCTTGATATGCTCAATATTCTTGCCCCGTTCCAGCATCAGTACTTTCAGGCCTTTCTCCGTGAGTTCTTTTGCAGCCCAACCGCCGCTTATCCCCGAACCCACGACAATTGCATCGTAATTATTACTCGCCATGCTTTATCCCCTTCAGCACTACGTTGAGTGGCGTCATTACTTACACGTCACAAATCTGAATCGCCTTTCTCAGGGATTCATTTTTGCCCGCATTGGATTCTGGCGTGGGAATAAATTCCTGTGCCAGATAACCCTTGAAGCCGGTATCCATAATGGCCTGTGCGATAGCCGGATAATATAGCTCCTGGGTGTGATCAATTTCATTTCTGCCAGGCACACCCGCGGTGTGGTAATGGCCGAAATAGGGGTGGTAGTCGCGAATAGTACGGATGACATCCCCTTCGTTAATTTGCATATGATAAATGTCATAAAGCAGCTTGAAGTTGTCAGACCCTAATGCCCGACACAACTCGACACCCCAGGCTGAGTTATCAGCCATATAGTCAGGATGATCGATTTTGCTGTTAAACAACTCCATCTGGATCGTCACGTTGTGCTTTTCAGCGTGCGGCAGAATGCGCGATAAGCCATCCACGGCGTTTTTCAGACCGGTTTTGCGATCCATCCCCCGGGCATTGCCGCTGAAGCAAATCAGATTGCGATATCCTGCCTCCGCGACCAGCTCTATATGTTTGAGGTAGCGGGCTTCCAGCTCATCGTGTAATTCACGGTGAATAAAGCCGTCTTCAAGACTGATTTCCGCACCGTTACACATAGAGGAATCAATGCCGTATTTTTTCAGCACCGGCCAGTCTTCCGGCCCCACCAAATCAATCGCCGCAAAGCCCAACTCTTTGACCAGCTGACAAAGCTGCTCTATCGACAGATGGCCGTAGGTCCAGCGGCTCACTGAGTGATTCACATTACCTTTGAGTGCGCTTCCTGAATCTACTGTCATTCTGGCTCCTGCACTGCTTTTCCATGACAAGACGCCGGCACCGGCCACTGCCATGCCTTTAAGAATATTGCGACGGGTTTTATCCTGCATCGGTGCTCACCTTCTCGCCTTTGAACAGCAGCAGGAACAACACCAGCACGACGGCAGCAAAGCCTGCAGGGAACATCCAGATATCTGCCCAACTGTGGCCGGTATCCAGCGCATAAGCATCGGTAATTTGTCCGGCCACCCAAAAACCGATAAGCATACCAACGCCGTAGGTGGCCAGCGTGATAAGGCCCTGGGCTGCACTTTTGATTTTCGGTGACGCTTTGGCATCGGTATAAATTTGCCCCGAGACAAAGAAGAAGTCGTAGCAAATGCCGTGTAAGGCGATACCGATAATCAGTAGAGCTATGCCTTCATCGGCGTTGCCGTAGGCAAACAACACATACCTGAGTACCCATGCTGCCATACCAATCAGCAGGGTGAGTTTGATGCCGAAACGATTCAGAAACACAGGCAACAGCAACATGAACAGCACTTCAGATACCTGGCCGAGTGTCATCTTCCCGGTTGCATTCTCCACCCCAATCTCGGTAAGAAACGGGTTGGCGTTTTGATAATAAAAAGCCAGCGGAATACAAATCAGCACTGAAGACAGGAAGAACACCAGGAAGTTACGGTCTTTCAGCATGGCCAGCGCATCAATACCCAGTACGTCTTTCACGCCGGTTTTCTCACCCGCGCCTTTTGGCGGCGTGGCTGGCAATGTAAAGCTGAATAACCCCAGCGCCAGTGACGCGATAGCGCAGAGCATAAAGGTATTGCGCAGCATGCCATCAGCGATGCCTGAACTGGAATCCCATGAGAATACGTAGCTGATCACCAGGCCAGCAACAATCCAGCCGATGGTGCCCCAGACCCGAATTTTTCCAAACTCTTTCGACGGATCCTGCATTTGTCCGAACGAGACCGAATTCACCAGCGCCAGTGTTGGCATGTAGGCAATCATGTAACCCAGCACAAACGGATAAAACTGCGAGAAATCCTGTGCCTGATACAACATGTACATCAGTGCCGCGCCCAGTAAATGCAGCACGCCCAGAATACGTTCAGCGTTGAAATAGCGGTCGGCTATCAGCCCGATAATGAAAGGCGCGATAATCGCCCCCCACGACTGGGTAGAAAAGGCCATTCCCACCTGTCCGCCTGACGCCGACAGGGTATTCGCCAGATAGGTGCCTAATGTGACAAACCAGCCTCCCCAGATAAAAAACTGAAGAAACATCATGATGCTGAGACGTAAGGTAATCATTGTGCTTGTTATCCTTCTTTACCCGGTATGTCGCGCTTAGTCTTTAAGACCAAGGATCCGGCGATTACGCGATTCACTGCTTTGCGCTCCGGCAAAATCATCAAAGGCTTTACCAGCGCGCTGAATAATATGATCGGCAATAAAGGGAGCGCCTTCTGCGGCACCCTGTGCGGAATCTTTCAGACAGCACTCCCATTCCAGCACCGCCCAGCCATCGAACCCATATTGGGTCAGCTTGCTGAATATGCCTCTGAAATCGACCTGTCCATCGCCCAGTGAACGAAAGCGTCCCGGACGATTTACCCAGTCCTGGTAGCCGCCATAGACACCGGCACGACCGGTAGGATTGAACTCTGCATCTTTCACATGGAAGGCTTTAATACGGTCGTGATAACGATCGATAAAGTCCAGATAATCCAGTTGCTGCAGCACAAAGTGGCTGGGATCGTAAAGAATGTTTGCGCGCGGGTGATGATCAACCGCATCAAGAAACTGCTCAAAGCTGATACCGTCATGCAGGTCTTCCCCCGGATGAAGCTCATAGCATACGTCTACGCCTGCCTCTTCGAAGGCATCCAGAATCGGTAGCCAGCGTGACGCCAGTTCTTTGAAGCCTTGCTCAACCAGACCCGGCGGACGTTGCGGCCACGGATACACCAGGTGCCACATTAGCGCCCCTGAAAATGTCGCATGGGATTTCAGCCCCAGTCGCTGACTGGCCTTCGCCGCGCATTTCAGCTGATTCACAGCCCACTTGGTGCGCGCGTCAGGGTTGCCACGCACCTCCTCGGGTGCAAATCCATCGAACAATTCATCATAGGCCGGATGCACGGCGACCAACTGGCCCTGCAAGTGTGTGGAAAGCTCGGTTATCTGTACGCCCGCCTTTTCACAGTCGGCCTTGATGTTATCGCAGTACTCCTGGCTTTCTGCCGCTTTCTCTAAATCGAACAGTGAGGGGCCGGTTGGCACCTGAATGCCCTTATAACCTAATCCTGCTGCCCATTCAGCCATACCGGTAAGGGTATCGAAAGGCGCTTCATCGCCTGCAAACTGTGCCAGAAATATGGCCGGACCTTTAATTGCTGTCATCTTTCGCTCCTTACTTTACAGTTGCGGGCCGGGAACCGGCAGCCATTTGGTGTCGCTGGCGCCGCTCTCTACCATGGTCTCGATAAACGCCATACCGCGCTGACCATATACAATGCCCGGAACGCCATCAGCGGTGTGCTTGTCACCGTTTCTCACGGCTTTGGCAAATGACGTGTACAGGTTTGCCATGGCCTCCAGATACCCCTCAGGGTGCCCGCCTGGAATACGACAGCGACTTATCGCTTCGTCACATAAACCCGGCTGTCCAAGCCCGGCTCGCAGCACCTGATAGGGTGCACCAACCGGACGGAAAATCAGTGAGTTCGGTTCCATTTGCCGCCATTCCAGGCCACCTTTATCGCCATACACACGAATTTTCAGACCGTTCTCTTCACCGGCACAAACCTGGCTGGCAATCAGCACGCCACTGGCACCCGCAGTCGTTTTCAAAAACGCCGCACCATCATCGTCCAGTCGACGGTTTTCCACTACGGTATTCATTTGTGCGCATAAGTGAGACACCGTGTGTCCGGTCACAAATTCCGCCATGCTGAACGCATGCGTACCAATGTCGCCCATGCAGCCGCTACCGCCGGCCTGAGCCGGATCGGTCCGCCACGATGCCTGTTTATTGTCGGCTTCTTCAGGCGCTGACAACCAGCCCTGAGGATATTCGACCAGGATTTTGCGAACCTCACCGATTTCGCCCTGTTCAACCATATGCTTTGCCTGCCACACCATGGGATAGCCCAGATAGGTGTGCGCCAGACCATATAAGCAGTCTGACGCGTACAGCGCGTCCGCTAACGCATTGACCTCTGCGAAGTTTGCGCCGGCCGGTTTTTCGCAAAACACGTGAAAGCCATAGTGGATTGCGGCTTTGGAAATGGGTACATGCAAATGGTTTGGCGTCACAATCGCCACTACCTGCATGCGCTCGTTCTCGTCTTTCGCAGCTTCAGCTTCGAGCATATCTTCCCAGCTTGCGTAGGCTCTGTCCGGCGCAATACTCAGAGAGTCAGCGGTTCGCTGATTGTTGCCCTCGTCCCGGCTAAACGCCCCGCACACCAGTTCATACTGGCCGTCGAGTGCCGCTGCGTGACGATGCACTGCGCCGATAAAGGCACCTTCTCCACCACCGATCATCCCCAACCGGATTTTTTTCATAACTGGCATGGCTGCTCCTGTCTACAGACCGAATTGCACGCTAAATGTTGCATAATTGTAACCCTGGATTCGAATGTAACGGATTACATTTTACCTTGTCAACGGCTCTCATCGCATTTTACCCGTTTAAGCCACGCCAAATGTTAACTTAAGGTAACAAGATCCACCCCCAGATAAAGAAAAAGCTGTTTTTTTCTGGTAATTTCAGTCATTTTAAGTATTATTTTTACACAAATGTTAACGGTTACATTTATCAACACGGACGATTTGACAGGAAATTAGCCACTTATGCCCAATATTCGTGAAGTCGCAGACCACGCCGGAGTTTCGGTAGCGACGGTTTCAAGAACACTGCAACAGCCACAACGCGTATCGCCGAAAACACGGCAACGGGTAATGGAGGCGGTAGCGGCGACCGGATATAAACCCAATTTGATGGCGGTGAAGTTTCGTTCGGGGAAATCACACAATATCGTGGTACTGGTACCCACCGTTGCCAACGTCTTTTTTGCGCGGGTGATCAGCGGCATGCAGGAAGCGGCAGCCGAGCAGGGCTATGCCATTTTGCTGGCGAACACCATGGGCCGAAGCGATATTGAGGATGACTACACCAAGATGGTACAGACAGCACAAGCTGACGGTCTTATTCAGTTACGTGCCCACAACCCGTTTGATGTCAGTATGACTAACGCAAATGGCCTGCTTCCCATGGTGAATGCCTGTGAAGTCTTAGACAACATTCCCTGCCCAACGGTTACCCTGGATAACCGGGCAGCAGCGAGGGTAATGACAGAACACCTGTTGTCACTTGGCCATACCCGTATTGCATTAATAAAAGGACCACAAGGTAGTCCGCTTACCCGTGAACGACTGGCCGGGTACAGAGACGCCCTTTCCGAAGCGAACATTCAATACGATGAGTCGTTGTTGTTTCCCGGTGATTTTACACTTCGTTCCGGCTTCGATGCCGCGACTTCCATTCTAAAAGCTGCCCAGCGACCAACTGCCGTATTCTGTGAAAACGACGAAACGGCCATCGGGGCAATGCAGCGCTTCAAGCAGGCCGGATTATCGATTCCTGATGATATTTCGGTGGCGGGCTTTGACGATATTGATTTTGCTGCCTATGCGGATCCGCCTCTTACGACGATTTCGCAACCGGCTGAAGAGTTTGGCCGCACCGCGGTCTCGCAGCTGATAGATGTACTGAATGGCAAAACCCGCCGGGCGCCTAAAATCATTATTCCGTTTGATCTGGTCGTTCGCAGAAGCACCGGCCCGGTTCCCGTTACGCAACAACAACACGCTCTTAAGGAGAAAGCAGAATGACGCAGTTTGATGGACGTTCAAAATCCCAACTGGTTCGCCGCCAGTTTCTGAAATGCACTGCCGGAGCGTTTGCTCTGGCAACACTTCCGCTGGGAATGGCTAAAGCGGCAAGCACCGCCCGCTTACCCGTCGGACTGCAGCTTTATACGTTGCGTGACATGATGACGATAAGCGTACCAGCCACGCTGGAACTGGCTTCGGCGGTAGGCTATACCGATATGGAATTTGCCGGCTACTTTGGTTACAACGCCAAGCAAATAAAACAGCTACTCAACGAAACCGGTCTCAAAGCGCCCTCAGCACATATTCCGCTGACCGAGTTTGAAAAAGGGTTAGACAGCATCATTGAGGATGCCAAAACCGTGGGGCATCATTATGTTGTTTTGCCCTACCTGACCGAGGCCCAGCGCGGTACTAAAATCGACACCTACTATCAGCTGGCAGAAAAGCTGAATCGCTGGGGAGAGGCACTGAAGAAAGAAGATATTCAACTGGCCTATCACAATCACGATTTTGAGTTTGAAACACGCGATGGTGAAGTGCCTTATGATGTGCTTCTGAATGAAACGGATGCTGAAAACGTAAAAATGGAGCTGGATCTGTACTGGACCGTGAAAGCCAAACAGGATCCGCTTGCACTGTTCAACCAGCATCCCGGACGCTTCCCACTGTGGCATGTTAAAGACATGGATACACAGGGCGAGTTCGCCGATGTTGGCACCGGCACGATAGATTTCAAATCCATCTTTGCCCACGCCAGTAAAGCCGGACTGGAGTTTCCGTTTGTTGAGCGCGACCAGACTGACGATCGCCTGCGCACGATTCGCCAGGGCTTTGACGGCCTGTCCGCACTACGCAAGTAACTCGCATCACGATATTTCCGGTCAGCACCCCGCTGACCGGCCTGCTTGCGCATTGCTTTGACGGCGTTTGCCAATATCTTGTGTCGCTTTACCAAACGCAGTTACACTAGTCACCTCATCCCCGGCATGTCAGGTTTTTCCGGCAGTGCTTAGAGTAGACATTTCCTGTGACTGCGTTGTCAGTCACGTGTAGTAGGAGCGTGTATGACAGCTACCCTTAGTCAGTTCAGCCAATGGCTGTCCCAGTATTATTCCGAACTCAGCCTGATGCTGATGGCCACGATTCTGGTGGTATACGGCGATGTAGTAAACAAACATGCTAAAGCGCTGATGTCTTCCTGGCACTTTGTCATTCGCACAATCGCATTTGTGCTGCTTTGCGCTTTTGGTTATGGCCTGATGACATTATATGGCGCGCCATTTTTACTGCACATAATCAAATATCTTCCATGGCACCTGCAAGGTGTCGGGTTTGTATCCGCCTTCATTCTTCTTGGCATACTGGCTGAAAAACGTCGGTACATGTAGTCGCTGCCCCTATTAACGACGACTGCGTGGCTTTCGTAGCAAAACCTTTTGCCACGCAATTGCCTGTGTAATCAGGCGCGTTACTGTATTCGTCATGGCCGCACTACCAATTTCAGATCATTGCGGATGGGAACCGGGCGATGTTCAGGCATAAAAAAACCGGATAACGTTATCCGGTTTTTTATAGACGATTGAGGAAGATGCGAATAATTCTATCGTCACATCTTCCTTAACAAGGACGTTATTTCTTGAGGTACTCTCGGATCACATAATGCAATATGCCGCCATGTTCAAAGTAGGTGAACTCATTAGCAGTGTCGATGCGCACATCCATCATCACCTTCTTGGTCTCACCGTCGTCTGACGTTATCACCACTTCAACTTCTTTCTGACCTTTAGACACCGCGCCGATAGAGAAACTTTCGTCGCCGCCGATCTCCAGTGATGACGCACTGTCTCCCGCCTTAAACTGCAATGGTAATATGCCCATACCAATCAGGTTAGAGCGGTGGATGCGTTCATAGCTTTCAGCCATTACCGCGCGCACACCCATCAACGCTGGGCCTTTTGCAGCCCAATCACGACTGGAGCCGGTACCGTATTCCTTACCGCCAACAACTACGGCCGCAATGCCATCATCCTTATAGCGCATCGCCGCGTGGAAGATAGACATCGGATCGCCGCTGGGATAGTGCGTTGTCGCACTGCCCGTCGTGCCCGGTGCCAGCTGATTTTTCAGCCTGACATTGGCAAACGTACCGCGCATCATCACTTCGTGATTACCACGGCGTGAACCATAGGAGTTAAAGTCGCTCGGGTCGACACCCTGTTCCTGCAGGTATTCGCCGGCAGGGCTTTCCGGGGCAATCGCGCCGGCCGGGGAAATGTGATCAGTAGTTATCGAGTCCCCCACTTTCACCAGACAGCGCGCTTTTTCGATGCCCTGAATCGCTTCCGGCTTCTCTCCCATGCCCTGGAAGAAAGGCGGGTGCTTGATGTAAGTAGAGTCCGGCCAGTCATAAACAGATGTTGAGGAGACATCCAGGTTATTCCAGATCTCATTGCCTTTGAACACATCGGCGTACTTGGCTTTAAATAAATCGCCGGATACAAACTCACGCACCATTGACTGTATTTCATCTTCCGTCGGCCAGATATCTTTCAGATAGACAGGTTTTCCGTCTTTACTCTGACCCAGAGGCTCGGTAGTGATGTCTATTTTCATATTACCGGCCAGCGCATACGCGACAACCAACGGCGGCGAAGCCAGATAGTTGGCGGCAACATCAGGGTGAATACGCCCTTCGAAATTACGGTTTCCGGACAGTACAGATGTCACGGTTAGTTTGGCCTTGCGAACGGCATCGCTTATTTCGTCCGGTAGCGGGCCAGAGTTACCAATACAGGTAGTACAGCCGTATCCCACCAGGTTGAAGCCCAGTGCTTCCAATGGTTCCATCAGTCCGGCATCTTCCAGATACTGCGTCACCACCTGCGATCCGGGCGCCAGAGACGTTTTCACCCAAGGCTTACGGACCAGCCCAAGTTCCACAGCTTTTTTCGCGACCAGACCGGCACCAACCAGCACGGAAGGGTTTGAGGTGTTGGTACAGCTGGTAATTGCTGCGATGACAATAGCGCCATCTTCTAAATTAAATTTATTACCACGGAATTCCACATACGAATCATGCTCTTCGTCCAACTCGGGCGTTGCGCCGCCTTCAGCCACAAAGTCTTTCTCTTCATCCAGCACTTTCACATCCAGCTGCGACTGATACCAGTCTGTGAATGCGCCAGCGGCCTGTGCCAGTGGAATACGATCCTGTGGACGCTTGGGACCGGCAATCGACGGTACAACGTCGCTTAAATCCAGCTCCAGTGTCTCGTGGTAAGTCGCATCTTTAGTATGGTCGTCATGCCACAGGTTGGCTGATTTCGCGTAGCTTTCTACCAGCTCAATCTGCTCATCGCTACGGCCAGTCAGCTTCAGGTAATCCAGTGCGACTTCATCAATCGGGAAAATACCGCAAGTGGCACCATACTCTGGTGCCATGTTCGCAATGGTGGCGCGATCGGCAGTTGTCAGGTGTTTCAGACCCGGCCCGAAGAATTCTACGAACTTACCCACTACACCGTGGTTTCGCAGCTGTTCGGTAATCGTCAGCACCATGTCCGTTGCCGTGACACCCGCCGGAAGCTTTCCGGTCAGACGGAATCCGACCACTTTTGGAAGCAGCATTGTGACAGGCTGACCCAGCATTGCAGCTTCAGCCTCAATGCCGCCTACGCCCCAGCCGAGGATCCCCAGACCATTTATCATAGTGGTATGGGAATCGGTTCCCACCAGCGTGTCAGGGTAAACATAGGTGGTGTCGCCATCTTGCTTGGTGAAAGCGCAACGCGCCAGATATTCCAGATTCACCTGATGCACGATACCGCGACCTGGCGGTACCACTTTAAAATTATCAAAAGAAGATTGTCCCCATTTCAGGAACTGATAGCGTTCACGGTTACGCTGAATTTCAACGTCCGTATTTTTGTCAAATGCGTCTTCTTCGGCGAAATAGTCCACCATTACGGAGTGGTCGATAACCAGTTCCACCGGATTAAGAGGATTGATAGCCTGAGCATCACCGCCCAGCGTATCAACTGCATCCCGCATCGCGGCCAGGTCTACAATCGCCGGTACACCGGTAAAGTCCTGCAAAATAACCCGTGCCGGAACAAAGGAGATTTCCTGTTCGGCGTCGTCACTGGTATCCCATTTAGCGACATGATCGATATCTGCGCTGTCTACGAACTCCTCGTTTTCGTGCCGAAGCAGGTTTTCAAGGAGGATTTTAATGCAGAATGGGAGGCGCCCGAGGTCATAGTTCTGAGCTACCTTGTCGAAACTGATGGCCTGATAGTCTTTGCCACCTACGCTGAGCTGAGAATAGGATTGATATTTCACGCGTTCACCGTCCTTTTGATATTTGCCTGTTGATGCGTTCGGGCAGGATCGCCCGCGCAATAGCCGTATTTTTATCAGGTGTATACGAAACAAAATGGCAAAAAAGTTCACCCCAGATTCTGATGAAGGTTTGAATACGTTTATAGCCGTTCAGTTTGAGTTTGGGTATTTACCTTCTAAGCTGGTCAACAATATTTTAACATTCGGTTTCATCCATACCGCGATCACGCTATGCTTTTCGTTATGGAAACAATAACAATGCGCTATGGCCTGGAAGAAGCAACACCCTCTCATCGATAAACTACACCTTCAACCACATCCTGAGGGCGGTTACTATCGACAAATTTTCAGTTCCAGTTACACGGTGCGATCCCATGCACATGGCGAAGAGCGGCCTGCGCTCACTCACATTTATTTTCTGCTGCTGGAGGGCCAGGTCAGTCGCTTTCACCGGGTACTGCATGATGAAATCTGGAACCACTATGAAGGTGCGCCGCTACGCCTCTATCAGATCCAGCAACAGCAATTAAAAGAATCCCGTCTTGGAGGCGAAGAGGATGACTACGCCTGCGTAGTGCCCGCTGGTTATTTCCAGGCAGCGGAATCCGCCGGCGACTATTCTCTGGTAGGATGCTCGGTAGCACCGGGGTTTGATTTTGCTGATTTCAGCTTTATTGATGAGCCATCGCTGTCTGCCTGGATCGAAGTCGCACATCCACAAATGCAGCGTTTTCTGTAAGTTGCTGTAACTTGAGACATGACATCCTTACAACGCAGACACGGTAGCTTCACCCTGTCTGCGCGGCGTTGTTTCCATACCACCATTCTGATCTGAATTACGTTTTCAGCTGGTATTATCTCCTCGTCTGCGCTGGATTTTTAGCGTGTGATCAAGGATGATAAGGCCAACTTATCATCCGCGTTGATGCCAAACGCTGCGATGCATTCTGCACATTTTCATTCAACTCATACCAACGGGTATCTCAACTATGTATAAACTGGTACTTATTCGTCATGGAGAAAGTCAGTGGAATCTGGAAAACCGATTCACTGGCTGGCACGACGTCGACTTGACTGACACCGGTGTAGCACAGGCTACTACCGCCGGCAAACTGATGAAAGAAGCTGGCTTTGAATTTGACCTGGCGTACACCTCTGTGCTGCTGCGCGCAATCAAAACCCTGAACATCGCGCTGGAAGAAATGGGTCAGCACTATATTCCGGTAGAGCGTCACTGGCGGCTGAACGAGCGTCATTACGGTGGTCTTACTGGTCTGGATAAAGCAGAGACAGCAGAAAAGCATGGCGAAGAGCAGGTGAAAATCTGGCGTCGCAGTTTTGATGTACCGCCTCCGTTTGTCGACGACGACAGCGAGCATTTCCCGGGTCATGACCGCCGCTACAGCCATGTCGATCAGGACATCCTGCCGCGTGGTGAAAGCCTCAAGCTAACCATTGAGCGTGTACTGCCTTACTGGCATGATCAAATCCGCCCTGCGATCCAGGACGGCAAGCGCATTATCATCGCTGCGCACGGTAACAGCCTGCGTGCTCTGGTGAAGTATCTTGATGGCATGTCTGACGAAGACGTACTGAGCCTGAACATTCCTACCGGCGTGCCTTTAGTGTACGAGCTGGATGAGAATATGAAGCCAATTTCAAAAGAGTACCTTGGTGACGCTGATGCCATCAAAGAAATGATGGATGCGGTAGCCAAGCAAGGCAGCAAGAAGTAACGCAGTCTTCTTTGCAGCGCCTTATCGCGCAGTACGACACATCCAAAAAAAGGGCCGCAAGGGCCCTTTTTTATTATCTCATCGTTTTACGTCAGATTGCCGTCAGGCTCGCCTGACGTTTTTTCGGTTTTCGCACTACTGCAACCACGCATAGCTTAACTTCATAAATACTGATTTTTCAGATTCGGTAAGTTCCTGAAGCGGCGCTTCCTGTATTCCCGAGCTGGCTACGCCGACAAAGAACTTGGTGAGTGGATTGACCTTATACGAATACAACAACTGAAGGCCAAAAGACCGCGTAAGCGGCTCAACCTCAGCGTCATAATTATCCGGGTTGCGGTGGATGTTAGTGTAAGCTGCTATCAGTCTGACAAACTGACGCGGATCGAACTGATACGTCACCCGGATATCGCTCAGACGCGCGGTAAATAACTGCACATCTTCCACGTCTAAGTCGCTGTAGGTATGGCGAAGACGCACTTGCGTGTGCTTCCCAAGATTCATATCCAGCTGCGATTCGGTGTAGAGCTGCTCGCCTAACCGGTTGTTGGCAAAGTCGATTTGATCGCCGCTACGAACAAACGTATTGAAAAAAACGAAAGGGCTGGGTCGTGACTCGACATAAAAACTGGTTGAGGACTCTTCGAACAGCGAAGTGTTTCCATCCACCATGAGCACAGACGGATCAAAACGCAAACCCACCCGCTCGCGCTTTACATGACCTAACTCAACAAATGACTGCATAGTGCCCCGAATACTGATATACGCTTCCAGTTCCCGCTCTAGCAGCTCACCATTGTCGTTGTGTGAGATGTCCCAGTCGCCGTTAATGCGAATTCGGTTCCACCAGCTTTTGTCGTTCCACCACATATAGCCGCCACCAAAAACAGATTTGTGAAAGTCCGCTTTGGTTTCAAAGCCGAGGTCGGCACGAAAATCGCTATCGTTGGCATAATGGTCAGCACGCACAAACCAGTCGCGCTCTTCATGAATGTAATTTACCCGCCAGGAGGACCCGGTAAACGCCTCGTCATGACGCGTGCGAATTGCCGTTTCGCTGGAGTCCTCGCTGCTGATGCAGTCGTTATCGCAAAAATCCTGATAAAGCGTGAACGGGTATTGGGTATCAGATATCACATACTGCGCCCGCAGGGTGTCCTGCGGCGTAATACGATACTTGGCATCCACGCCACTTACGTAGTTATGGTACTCATCAGCATCTCGCAGCGTCGACACCATACCGATAGACAAATCGTTACTAACGTCGTAACGGTAGCGAAACGCGGCATTTACCGTCTCACTATTAATTTCTGCCACGCTGGAACTTAAATTACCCGGCACGATAAAGCGGGTTACCTGATCGTCTGCCACAAACGCGCCAAAGGTGTGATCGCCCAGCTGGCCGGTTAGCTTGGCACCGTAATCCGGCGTCGCGATATTGCGCGTGTAGACCAGCGTCTGGTTTGTTGAAAAATACCCCGCGTTTTCGACGAAGAAAGGCCTGCGCTCATCAAAATACAATGAAAAGGTATTGTTGATACTGACCTGCGCTACGTCTGCCTCCACCTGTGAGAAGTCCGGATTAAGCGTTGCCTGCAACGACACCTGCGGCGTAATGCCCCACTTGATATCCAGTCCCAGCTCTTTGGCTTCGGTATCGTCCCACTCGCGCGTTTCAAACGGATCCCGGGACTTGCCTTTACCCAGCACTATCGTCGGCACGATTGCCAGGTTGTTGCTTTGCGTGGCAGACTCGAAACCTTCCACATCGCCCATCTGGCAGAGCATACAGGCATTATTTCTGTCCAGCGGCAGATTCGACAGTCGTAAGCGGTCTTCTCTGGGATAAAAACGCACGAACTCCGCGCCCCAGGTCTTGCTTCGCTCACCTTCTTTGAAATTCAGTGTGCGAAGGGGTATGGCCATTTCCACCACATAACCGGTGTCAGTAATTTTTCCGGCAGACTCCCAAATGGCGTTCCAGCTGTCGCTTTCGTTGCCGGTCATCTCGTTTTCAATCGCGTCAGCCTGAACGCCCAGCGGATTGACAAAAAACTGATAGGCAAGCCGCTCGTTATTAAACGTATCCAGCTTGACGCCGACTAAGTCGTCACTCCAGATACGGTCGCGATCCCGATAAAAAGCGCTGATAGCAGCAGGATCCGGATCGCTGGCAATAAACGCAATATGCAGATTGTCGCCATCTTCGAATATCAGCACATCGGTTTTTACTGGTGCGGCGGTGTTTTCAAATGGACGCGTCACAAATCCCAGTGAAAGGCGGTTAGCTTTAAGCCACTGCGACTCATCGAGGGTGCCATCCACGCGCATGTCACCCTCAATAAACGGGATGAAAGTCGCGGTGTCCTCGTTCATACCAAATGGCTTGCTGGACGGTGTTTCTTGCTTTTGCTCTGTGGGGGGCGTTGTCTGCTCTGGCTCATCCACACCCGCAACGGCGCTGGCAAACCCTCCCCATCCCAGGAGAAGTGCCGCGGCAATGCGCTGGTACATAGTATTACCTGTTTCTTGTTATTTTAGCGCCGCGGATTGTGCCATAAACAGGAAAAGTCTCAGGTGTTACTCGACAGAGTTACTAAATAGTGCGTTTACAGGAGGTAAATGGCTCACTGGCATTAAGCCCGGATAATCACCCGCTTTGTCTGATGAACTCCAGACATTTCAGGTAGATGCCGTTGGTCCAGCCGAAGCCCAGCTGGACATCGTATTCGCCTCCGCCAGCGGCCGTACCAGGTTGTAAAACATCATACTTCTCCAAAATGGCATGATGCTTTTCAAAATAGGTATCGACACAGTGAACCCAACGCGTCGCAATGTCACGAGCTTGTGTCTGGTAGCCATAGTTGTTCAGCCCCGCTATAGCAAACCATTGCAGCGGCGCCCATCCATTGGGTGAATCCCATTGTTGTGAGGTGGATGTAAGAGTGGTCACCAGCCCGCCTGGCGCTATGAATTTTTTCAGGTGCTGACTAACGGTTTTCGCCTGTGTAGCAGACGCAAGCGATGTAAACAACGGGACGGTTGCCGCCAGCGACCAAACACGGGTATTGACCTGCTTATGTCGATGCCAGTCGAAGAAGAAACAATGTTCTTCATTCCAGAGATAGCGATTTATTGCGGATTTTCGTCGTACAGCGGCCTGTTCATACTGCGTCGCCAGCGTCGTGTCCTCGCGATACAGTGACGCCAGTAAACGCTCAACCGCAAACAGCAAGGCATTGAGATCAACAGGAACAATGTTCGATGTGCAGATACGCGCCAGACTGTCACTGTCATCAAACCAGCGGGAGCTGAAGTCCCAGCCAGATTCACAGGCAGCGCGTAAATCCTGAAAAAAGCGCGGCTTGTCTTCAATACCAGACGCCGACTCAATATCCTCAACATATGACTCTGGTCTTGGCGTCATTGCATCATCAAAGTACCGGTTTAACAGGCTGCCATCAGGCATACCGACCACGCGTCGTCTGGCATCGCCGGCGGAAACAGTATCAGCACCATCCATCCAGAATTCATATTCCCGGCGGATCCCTTCACGGCATCGTTGATGAAAACTGTGATCCTGTATGTCTGACGCCACCAGTTGATAAAGTAAGCCAAGCACAGGGGGCTGGCTTCGTGATACATAGTAAGCCCGATTACCGTTCGGGATACAGCCGACATCCTGCTGTATAGCCAGAAAGTTCTCGATCATCGAAACCACCATGTCGACGCGTCCGCTGAGCTTCAGCCCGAGTGACGTGAAATAACTGTCCCAATAATAGATTTCCCGAAAACGCCCGCCCGGCACTATATAGGGCTCAGGCATGGGGATCAGACTGGAGAGGCTGGTGCTGTCCGGTTTCTGGCTAAGCACATCCCACATTTGCTGAATATAGGCCTCTGCATTGGCATGGCGCGCAGAAGATGTCAGCTCGACGGGCGCGGGCAACGTAAAGTTGTCTTCAACAAACCCGCGTAGTGAAAACCCATCCTCGTGGCGCGCTTTCTGATAACTGGCATCTACCGTAGCCCAGTCGGATTTCGGAGAGGCGTCAGCAAAGGTTTTGCTGTCGCTAAACAGCTCCTCCAACTGCACCCGTTGGAACAATTCAGACTCAAAGAACGGCAGGGTTTCACGCCATAAGGAAAAAGGTTGCTCAGTCACACCGATGCTCCTGCCGGTTGCTGCAATAGTGGCGCGGAAACGCGCCTGAAAAAGAACAGAGTGATGAGCATGCCGGCGATAGGCACTAACGCCAGTGAGAACGCTCGCTGGCCGCCCATTGAATCAAAGATAAATCCGGTGATAACTGAGCCGGTAGTGCCGCCCAGCGCCGAGAACACCACAATCAGCCCTGTCATCGGTGCTTGCTGAACTTTAGGTAACGCGCTTAGCATGACCGAGTTAATCACCGGATAGATTGGCGCCATCATCAGACCAATCAGCGGAATAAGAAACGCCGCCAGAGGCGCGTCTGCGAGCCCGACGACACTGCCTGCAGGTACGCGTTCTGCCAGCGGAAGACTCAGCAGCATAATTGCCGCCATTCCAACCAGACATGTATTAATAAACGGATACCAGCTGACCTTTCGCAGTATTCCGCCAGCCAGAAGCCGGCCCACAGCCAGCGACACGGCAAACACACTGGTTATCTGAATACTGATATTTACCGGCAGCCCCAGCACCTCGCGGTTAAATGTAGGCAACCAGGTACCAATACCCTGCTCGATAAGCACGTAAAGGAATACCGACAAAACAAAAATCAACACCAGAGGACGGTATGCCAGCTTCAGCATCGCCATAAAAGCCTGCGCCGGGGTATCTTCCTGTTCATCCAGTCCGGGTTTGGCGATAGGCGCAAACAGAACCAACAAAGCGATAAACAAACACAACGCCGCCAGCAGATAATACACATTCATCCAGGCTAAGTTGGCGCTGTCAGCCGGGTCGATAAACGCGCTGAAAATCCAGTAACCGGACAGCACGCCTAACATGAAAATACCTTCCACAATGTTCATCAACGATGAATGTTCGCGGGTAGATGATGAGAGCTGCCCGATAATGGCGTAAACCGAGACTTTCACCAGCGCAAAAGCCGTACCGACTCCGGCGAAAAGCAGCTTGATTACCCAGAACTCACTGATAACAGGCGTGACTACACACAACACACCCACCAGCACCAGTCCGGCCAGCATAGCCAGCTTATAGCCCACTCGCGGGATAAAAGATGCCACCAGAAAAGAGACAGCCGCAATCGACAGATCTTTAAAGCCTTCCAGCGTACTGGCATCTGGCTTTGAAATATCGAAACTGTTAATGGACTGTAGAATCACCGTGCCAACGCTGTTAAGCAGAATAGCAAAAACAAAGTAACTGGCTGCAATCGCCGCAATGATGAGTAAACGAGGCATTTGTAACACTCTGTTAACTAACTTTTGCCGGAGTCTAGCCCGCGTCAGATAAAAATGCAATCGTTTGCAAAGTTAATTTTCTGCACGTGTTGAACGGCGAACCTGTAGCGAAATATCCACCGTATCAGAGCCGGTAGGCTGGCCTTCAAACTGCTTTAATAACTGCGACACCATCTTTTGTGCAGCCTGTTGAGTATCCTGCCTGATCGTGGTGATAGACGGATGCATCAGCTCAGCCAGCGTAATATCATCATAGCCGACAATACTGACATCTGCGGGAATATTGACGTAGCGCTCTTTCAGCGCTTTCAGGGCACCCAGCGCCAGCATATCGCTGATACACACAATGCCGTCGAAATTAAGTCCGTGCTGGCGCACCGTATCGTTAATGCAGTCGTAGGCTGCTTTTGACGTGATATCGATGGGCTTTGTCAGTGCAGGGTCTGGCGTGAGTCCATGTTCACGCAATGCCTGCTCGTAACCGGCATGCCGCTCGGTCATTTCGGCGTGATCAGGATCGCCTAAAAACAGAATGTGTTTACAGCCACCCTCGATCAGGTGCGTAGTAGCAAGGTAGCCACCACGACGATTGTTTCCGCCAATGATCGGATAAGACGATGGGGTAGTTGGCTCGCCCCATACCACCAGCGGCACGCCTGCTGCTGCGGCTTTGTCTATCTTCTCATTACTTTTACCCTGTCCCACGACAATGAGACCGTCGGCGCGCTGGCTGGTGATAAAATAATTCGCCCAGTCATCGCTGGCCATAAACGAGTTCGACAACAACAGTTCGTAACCGGCGGCGTTTAGCGCTTTATTGAGCTCTGCAACAATCTTCAGCAAAAAAGGGTCTGAAATGCTCTGCTCGGTGTCATCAATAAGATTGAGGATAACAGCAATGACGTTCGTTTTTTGCGTGCGTAAGCGGCTTGCCGCGGCATTTACGCTGTAATTATGTTCTCTGGCCAGTGACTGCACTTTCTCCCGCGTAGCCTGCTTGATCAGCGGGTTGTTTTTCAGTGCCCTTGATGCGGTAGAGGTGGAAACGCCGGCCAGTTGTGCAAGATCTGCCAGGGTGAATTTTGCGTCTGATTTCACACTTTCACTATATTAAAATTTCGTAAGTCTGTCTGAAGCCTACCGCATCGTATCCGAAGAGCCAATTATTCCTTCGACCAAAAACCACCTTCATGCAACAGCGACGAGGTTTTCACACTATCAGGCGGCACAACTTCCAGTGTTTGCACGCGCGAACGCCATTAACATTTTATTTTCACTTTTTTGCAATCGTTTGCATTTTACTATTGCAATCGATTGCAAACCGATCTAATTTGTCTCCCACCGCTGGATGGCAAGACAAAAAATTAACCAGATATCGTCATTCAGTTAACAACTCCCTTGTTCAATAATCAGGAGCACTCTATGAATACGCGGTTCTCAAAACGGTTACTCGCCAGTGCTATAGCCACCGCACTCACCAGTCAGGTTGTGATGGCGCAGGAAGTAAAACCTACCAAAGAAAATACTGAAGTTATCGTGGTGAGTGGTACACCTGGCGGCGCCGGGATCCGAAAGATAGACGCCAGCTTTGCTGTTACCAACATTGATGCCAGTGACATTGAGCGACTGGCCCCGAAATCTACGGCCGACCTGTTTAAAGCCATCCCGGGCGTATGGGTAGAAAGCTCTGGCGGTGAATCCGGTGCCAACGTATTTGTTCGAGGCTTCCCCGGCGGCGGTGATGCGCCCTTTCTGACGATATCGCTGGAAGGCTCACCTATTTATCCGGCACCTACACTGTCTTTTCTGGAGAACTCGCAGCTTTTCCGTATTGATGAAACCATCGAGATGGTAGAAGGCTTGCGTGGCGGCCCTAACCCGGTTGTCAGTAACGGCCAACCCGGCCTTACCACCAACTTTCGCTTAAAACGAGGCGGTGAATCCACAGAGGCGCTGGCTAAATATACCACCTCGGATTACGGCCTGAACCGTGTTGATGTCGTCGCAAGTGGCGCACTTGATGATGATCTCTATTATATGGTGGGCGGCTATATCAAAAGCTCACCTGGCATACGTGATGCGGGCTTTCAATCGGAAGAAGGCAATCAGTTTACGGTAAACATTACCAAAGAATTTAATAACGGTGAGCTAAACCTGTACACCCGTCAAACCGACGATCACGGTACCTGGTATTTGCCCACACCACTGAATGTTGATGGCATTGATGCTGAATACACACAAATCGGGCCACTGAACCGTCAGGCAACTATTTCTTATGGTCCTGACAATACATCGCAGGCATTTGATTTTGGTAATGGTCGTGGCTGGGATGGCCACGTTAGTGGCGGTAGTCTGAAGCTGGACCTGGCTGACGGATGGCGGATCGTAGATCGCTTTAACCTCACCAAAGGGGAAGCCAATACCTTTGGTCTGGTACCGGACGGCGCTGCCACCACGGTTGCAGACGTTGCCGATAATGGCGAGAGCGCCACCGGCAGTGTGACTGGCACCACTTATGGTGGCAATACCCCCATTCAGCAGATTGGCCGCTGGGTGGTGTTAAAAGACATAGAGTCGTTCACCAATGACCTGGCCATTTCCAAACAATTTGATTCCATCGACGTGGCGGTGGGCTTGTATACAGCCACGACCAAAGCCGAAGACTGGTGGAGCATTGGCAATCAGGCATACCATGTTCTGACACCGGGCGGCGAAATGCTTGACGGCATCGAATGTAATGCCAGTGATGAGGGCTGTGGCTGGGGTTATGATATCAATTCAGTAGGCGATGCCTCCACCTTTGCCACCTATGCAACAGCCACTTGGTACGCTACCGCAGACCTTAGCGTTGACTTAGGCCTTCGCCGCGAAAACCACGAAGTGAACTACTCGGTGGATGAGGGGCTGGATGGGCAAATCACCAAAGCGCTGAGCTATGATGAAACCAAAACCTCCTGGACGCTTGGCGCAAACTACGCCTTAAACGATTTCAGCGGTGTTTTTGTGCGCATGAACCGCGGCTACAAAATGCCTTACTTCGATGATTTTCGTGATAACTGGGGCGCCTATACCGGCGGTAACGAGTTGATTAAAGAAGTCACTCAGGGCGAGTTGGGCTACAAGTTTATGGATGACAATATCCGTTTCTTCGCTACCGCCTTTATGAACGAGGTAAAAGGTGACACTTTCGTACGCAGGCCAGGCGCACCAGCCGAAATTCTGACAAACGAAGCCTACGGTATTGAGCTGGATGGTAACTACGAGCACGATTCCGGGTTTGCGCTGAACCTGAATGCCACATTCCAGGAAACGGAAATTACTGCCAGTGCCACCAACGAAGGCAACGAGGCACAGCGTCAGCCAGGCTGGCAAGTGCGCATGACGCCAAGCTATGGCTTTGAAACCAGCAACGGTATGTATGGCTCGGTCTATGCAACGCTGTCTGCGGTAGACGATCGTTTCGGTAACAACGAAAACACCGTGGTTCTGGAAGGGTATGAGAAAGTCGACGTGGGCGTTACGCTGGACCCGACCGACAATTTGCGCGTGCAGTTGTCTGTGGACAACCTGACCGACGAGCAAGGCATTACAGAGGGCGACCCGCGTAATCCTGATGCACCAAACGGACGCTACATCATGCCTCGCAGCATCAAACTGAGTGTGTCCTATCAGTGGTTCTGATAACCACCGCTCTGCCTTAAAGAGAGCCAATCGGCTCTCTTTTTTATTCACTGGATTTTTCCTGCCGCGAATAGCAACAACGGTGCTTTAACAGTCAGTTCTCCTCAATCACAGCGATGCTCTCACAGTATATGTCTGGAAGAAAGATGGTACCGTCCCTGTTGCTACCTCTGCGACCCAACTGTCTCTGGCCTATCTTGACGGCAACTGCTTAGTCGTATCTAATTATTGACCCCACATGCCTGCTATTTATCATCATTTCCTAAGATGAAATATCAAGGTATACCAAAGGAATTGGCGAATTGACTCGCCTGTTAGTAAAGGAAACACACATGAAATTATCACATAAAGCGCTTGCTGCCGCACTGACGCTGGCTTTCTCATCTTCTGCCATGGCTGACTGGAGCGTCTCCGCTGCTTACAACCAGTTTTCAGGCGATGCTGAGTACATTCGCGATATAAGTTTAGGTGCTGCGACTGTAGGCATCGGTTACGAATATACTTACTCGGATTCACGCTTCTCTTTTATGCCGGAATTACGTATCGGCACCGGCGTAAAAGATGACGAAGGGGACTTTGGAATAGCGGATGCCGGTATTATTACAGTTGAAATAAAAACTTATACTGCGCTGAGTCTACGCGGGCAGTATGAGATCAATGATTCAGTCTCTGTTTTTGTTCAACCGGCTTATGCAAACCTCGACGTCGAAGTGAGTGCTCTTGGAGAATCGGCTTCTGACGATGAGTGGGATTTCGGCGTAGGCGCCGGACTTATCGCGCGAGCCAATGAGCAATTCTCGTTTGAAGTCAGCTACGAGCGCTTTGATGACACAGACGTAGTAAGTGCAGGGTTTCGTTATCACTTTTAACATTTGCGCTGAAAGCAGGCGGCAAGTGAGCTGTTACATCTGGTAACTATCTGATTTCGTGTAGCGCTTGACGACTATCGGAAATTAGAATGTAATCCCGCACCTGACGGTGCTGGTCTGAATTTGTCATCTCAACCGACAATGAAAAAGGCACTCCATAAAGGAATTGGCGGAAACACCCGCCTGTAGTTAAAGGAAATACACATGAAAGTATCCTATAAAGCATTAGCTGCTGCGCTGACACTGGCGTTCTCATCCTCTGCCCTGGCTGACTGGAATCTGTCTGCCTCGTACAACAACTTCTCTGATGATACCGACGGTATTGATATCAGTATGGGCGCGGTCACCGCCGGCGTAGGCTACAAATATGAGTACCCGAATTCTAAATTTTCGGTGATGCCTGAACTGCGCATCGGCACCGGCGTAAAGGACGATGATTTCGTGCTGTGGTATGGAGACATGGGCCTTAGCGCGACAGTGGAAATTAAAACCTTCACAGCATTAAGCGTTCGCGGACAATATGAAATCAGTGATTCCGTTTCTGTCTTCGTACAACCTGTCTATGCAAACCTTGATGTTGAGGTTTCATTGTATGGTGAATCGGCTTCTGACGATGAGTGGGATTTCGGCGTAGGTGCCGGACTTATCGCGCGAGCTAATGAGCAATATTCGTTTGAAGTCAGCTACGAGCGTTTTGACGAGACTGACGTGATAAGCGCAGGCGTCCGCTATCACTTTTAACAGGTCTTAATAAGACGCAACCAATGATATTCACAACGCGTCTTTGCTAAGAAAGAGCCTGAACGTCTCTGAATCAGCCCGCGACAGCGATATAAGTCCATTTTCTGCCTTCTGGGTAATAAACTTTCGCAAAGCGGGCTGTCTTGTTTACCAGTCGCGGAATAACAACTCAATGGTATTTCGATACACATCAAAGTAAGTCTGTTCTCTCCATCACCTCGACAAGTATAAACGCGCGTCTGCCCCAGACGTCATCCCGGATGAAAATGATCTTGAGCTACGCTTTATGGTTATTAACCGTGTTGCGTTTAATAAGGAAACGTTATGCCTCTTTCATCCCCCGTTCTGATCTTCGATGTGAATGAAACCTTACTCGACATGCAGGCAGTAAAATCTGCTATAGCCGCTGCACTCGATGGCAATGACACTCTGGTGCCGGTGTGGTTTTCTACCTTGCTTCACCACTCTCTGGTGGAGATGGCGAGAGGTAAGTTTAACGCGTTTTCTGAAATCGGAGCCGCAGCGCTGGTAATGGTCGCGGCGAGTGAAGGAAAAACGATATCACTTGAGCAGGCGCGGGATATTATCACGACTCCCATGTCCTCTCTGCCACCTCATGATGATGTTATTACCGGGCTTAGTGAGCTCAGGAACCGCGGTTACACACTGGTAGCGCTGTCCAATTCATCGGAAGAAGGACTTCACCAGCAATTGGCGAACGCCAACATCGCGCATTTATTTCACGCAATACTGAGTGTGGAGACGATACGCACCTACAAGCCGTTTCCTGAAGTGTACAAATGGGCATTAGCACAGACGAATACACAGGCCAAAGAGGCGATGATGATTGCGGCGCACGGATGGGATCTTGCCGGAGCGGCGGCCTGTGGAATGAAAACCGCGTTTATTAAACGACAGGGGAAAGTACCTTATCCCCTCGCTGAAGCTCCGGATTTTTCGGTATCAGGGCTGCGGGAACTTACTGCAATTCTGGACAAACTCTGACAAGACCGCGTCACGCCAGAGTTTACCCTCTGCTCACAATGGCTTAGTTAATTGAGAAGCCTTTTGTTGTGCAAGATGATTTCTTACTCTCCAGCGCTTTTAGCTGCTTTTTGAGCCACTCTCCCTGAATGGAAGATTTGGTTTCTTTCAATTCTTTACTAACACGGGAAATTTCTTTGCTCACACCATTACAGGCACCCTGTGTTGGTTGAAATGTGTTTGCCAGTAGAGAAGGTGAAGCAACAAGAAGTGTTATTGCCAGAACGTTACGAATTTTCATCAGTGCCTCCGACGCGAAGAAGTCTATGGTATTAAGTTTCATCCGCAGCGCTGGTTCACAAACCGTTCCAACTTTGCGGGTCATTTCGTATCATTGACTATAGCACTTCATTTTCAGTTTTCAGGTGCCGGATACCATACGTAAGAATGATTTTTAGCCAGTTTTCCGCAGCGTTGCGGGACCACACCACCCAACGCGTCACTGACTCACTGTCGGCAATATGAAACAGTATATCCGAGTATACTTATCATATGGTTGCTTAAAGAATTGAAATATCGGTATTTTCCAAATGCCGATACTACAGGCGACTGCCCGCTTTCATTTCTGCAAAGCTTTGCAGCAACCTTTCAGCCATATCATTGAGCGAACACACATGATCTGCCGCGCCCTTTTCTATCGCTACTTTAGGCATACCGAACACAACCGAGCTTGCTTCGTCCTGACAAAATGTCACCGCGCCCTGTTGCCTGAGCCTCAGTAGTCCGTCAGCACCATCACTTCCCATGCCAGTAAGCAGCGCGGCAACGACATTATTTCCCGCCGCCTCAGCCAGAGAGCTAAAAAGTACATCCACCGAAGGCCGGTGTCCGGAAACACGTGGACCGTCATCCAGTTCGGTGCGGTAATCTGCGCCGCTGCGCCTGACGCGTAAATGACGATCTCCCGGGGCGAGATAAACCGTTCCTGGCAGTAACCGCTCACCGCCCTTAGCTTCGAGCACGTTAACCTGACAACATGCATCCAGTCGACGTGCAAACGCAGAGGTAAAACCCGGCGGCATGTGCTGGGTAACCACGGTTGCCGGGGCATTGGTGGGCAATTGCATAAGTATATGCTTTATGGCTTCCGTCCCACCGGTAGAGGCACCTAGCGCCAGTAGCTTTTCTGTGCCGGAAAAACGCAGCGGCGCAGTTGCTGTCGTTTTTGCTACCGAACGGGAAAGACGAGCCCGGGACGCGGTGACAATTTTACTCACAATCAACTGACGATAACTTTCAATACCTTGTGCAACGCCGATCTTCGGTTTAGGGACAAAATCCACTGCCCCCAATTCTAACGAGCGCAAAGTGGCATCTGCACCCTGTTGGGTCAGCGTGGAAATCATCACCACGGGTGTAGGACGTGACTGCATTAACACTTCCAGAAAGCGTAATCCATCCACTTTTGGCATTTCGATATCTAATGTAATAACGTCAGGCTGCTGTTCGATCACCATCTTTTTCGCTACAAACGCATCCGGCGCAGCACCTACCAGCGTGAGTTCCTCCGACTGATTCACAATTTCACTGAGCAGTTGCCGTATTAACGCACTGTCATCTACCACTAACACTTTTATTGCCATAGTGGATCCCCTGCCTGCTGTGGTGAAGTGTTTACCGGCTCACGGTTTATGATAAGCCGGTGATGCTGCTCACGGTCCAGCAGCGTGCTGTTATTAAACTCGCGAATTCTCTTCATATAGACATTTCCTAGTGCCGGCAGAAAGTACACCTTACGCGCATACGTATTTAGCAGGTCGCTGGCAACAAGGCGGATCCCCTCGGTTTTTAAAAAGTGAATCACAAAATCGGCATTCACCATACCGATGTCCTGTGTAGAAAGGCCGGGAAGCATATAGGCGCCGCCAAATACTTTAGCTACCAGCCGGCGTTTATCTGCTCCCAGCTTCAACAGATCATTAATCAGCACTTCCATCGCGTGCACGCCGTATTTAGTCGCAATACAGCCTGGATCGGTTACCGGTTGCGTGGTGTCAGGCAACATAAAATGATTCATGCCACCAATCTCCAGCACGGGATCGTACAGGCAGGCTGCTATGCACGATCCCAGCGTTGTCACTATAAGCTTGTCTGATGAAGCCACGTAATACTGCCCTGGCAGGAGTTTTATCGCATCGCGGGAAAAGCGGCTGTCAAAGTAGGTAACCGGACCAGAATCTATTGCGTCGGCTACGGTCATTGTGCATGCCCGCGCGCTGGCTGATAAATGGTTTTTCCTACCGGCACCACCAGGTTTGATTGTGCATTGAAATTTTCAGAGTGCCCGGCTATATACAATCCGTTTGGCTTCATCTTCGAGACCATCTTTGTCAGGATCCGAAGCTGTGTTGGCTTGTCGAAATAAATCATCACGTTGCGGCAAAAAATCACATCCAGTTTATCCGGCACCTGCCACGACGAATCCGTCAGGTTTATTCTCCGAAAACTGACCATATTCCTCAGCTCATCGGCTACCCGTACTTTGCCGGTATTAGCGCCTTTGCCACGATAGAAGAACTGTTTTTGTCGAGCAGGTGAGAGTTTCGACATGCAGGCTGCCGGGTAGATCCCCGACCTGGCTTTGTCCAGTACACGCGAGTCGATATCCGATGCAATGATTTTTACTGGCGGCCTGAAGCTGCCATACATTTCTGCGACCACGATGGCAATGGAGTAGGGCTCCTCACCGGTACTGCTGGCTGCACACCAGATAGTATCGATACCGTCGCCCTGCTTTTCAATAAACCTGGCAAGCGCGTCAAAGTGATGGGGCTCACGAAAAAATGACGTCAGATTTGTCGTCAGCGCATTGATAAAGTGTTCAACTTCAGACTCGTCTTGTTCAACACGCTTAAGGTAATCACTGAAACTCGACATACCCAGTACGCGAATGCGACGAACCAGCCGACTGTATACCATGGCATCTTTCGAATCTGATAACTTAATGCCGGCCTTCCGCAGAAGGCAGCGTCTGACCTTTTCAAAATCTTCCGGCTCATAAGCGAATTCACGCTGCTTTGCCGGGCTTTCAGCGACAGCACTCATACTCAGAACGCCTCCCACTCTTCATCTTGCGGTGATGCCGCTTTCACGGTTCTGAAAGATGGCACTGGAAGTATTTCACGTGCCTCTTTCGTTGCCGTTCTTACCGGAGGCGGAACCAGTGTGCTACTTCTCGTGGGCTTTGGCATCGCATCGGAAACGTTAAACTGTGAAACCTGATCTGCCAGCTGTGATGACTGATGGCGAAGGCTGTCAGCCGCCGCAGCAGCCTCTTCAACCAAGGCCGCGTTTTGCTGAGTCATTTCATCCATTTGCACTACCGCCTTGCTGACCTCCTCGATTCCCGAGGCCTGCTCTGCGGATGCCGCAGCAATTTCGGACATGATGTCATTCACCCGTTTAACCGCCACGACGACTTCGCCCATCGTTTCACCGGAACGTGACACCAGCTTGTTACCATTAGTGATTTTGCCAACTGAGTCAGAGATAAGCGCTTTGATATCCTTCGCAGCTTCTGCTGAGCGTTGCGCCAGCGTGCGTACTTCAGATGCCACAACCGCAAATCCTCGCCCCTGCTCGCCAGCGCGAGCAGCCTCAACAGCGGCGTTGAGTGCAAGAATGTTAGTTTGAAAGGCAATACCATCAATCACGCCGATGATGTCAGCAATTTCCTGGGCTGAGTCGTTAATCTCGCTCATGGTTGTCACCACTTGCTGTATTAATTCGCCCCCTTCCCCGGCTACCGAGCATGCCTGCGCGGCCAGTCCGTTTGCCTGTTCAGCGTTCTCGGCGTTAAGTCGAACCGTACCGGTAAGTTCCTCCATACTGGAAGCCGTTTCTTCGAGACTGGACGCCTGTTGCTCAGTCCGGCTGGATAAATCAGCGTTACCGGTCGCAATTTCATGAGACGCGGTATTAATAGTTTCTACCGCTTCGTTGATGCTGCCTATCATGCCGCGCATCTGCTCGATAAACTGATTAACTGATTCACCAAGAGCCTGAAATTCACCGTCCAGCGCGACATTCACTTCGCTGGTCATGTCGCCCGCAGCCATGCGCGCCATCACGGCTTTCACTTCATCAATAGCGACGGTGCGGGCAGTGACGTCGGTGGCGTATTTCACCACCCGGAAGGGCTTTCCTTCCTGATCCAGAATGGGGCTGTAGGTAGCCTGAATAAACACATCACTGCCGTCTTTTGCAATGCGGCGGAATTCACCACTCACATGCTCCCCATTATTGAGACGCTCCCAAAACGCTTTGTACTCCGGGCTGTTGCGGTAAACGGCATCAACAAAGATGCTGTGATGTTTCCCCTGTACCTCTTCAAGTGTGTAACCCACCGTGCTCAGAAACAAATCATTAGCAGAGCGGATTGTGCCATCGAGGTTAAATTCAATCACTGCCTGAGACTTTCCTATCGCTGCTATCTGCCCTTCAAAATAGGCATTGCGCAGCTTTTCTTCGGTAATGTCGACAGCATATTTTACGACCCGTACAGGCTTTCCATCGATGCCGAATATGGGGTTGTAGGTCGCCTGGATCCAGATAACACTGCCGTCTTTACCCACGCGTTTAAACTCGCCGGAAACAAACTCTCCTGCCTGCAGCTTGTCCCAAAACGCCTTGTACTCCGGACTGTTTTGCTGTGCCGATGGGACGAACATGCGGTGATGTTTACCGACAATATCATCCAGTGCATAGCCTAAGGTGTTCAGAAAGTTATCATTCGCGGTGATGATATGTCCGCTCATATCAAACTCGATCACCGCCTGTGAGCGGTTAATGGCAGTTAGCTGCCCCTCAAAATAAGCATTTTTTGCTTTCTGCACGGTTATATCGCTGGCAATTTTTACTACCTTGAAGGGCTTACCGTTCTCATCTAGCACGGTGTTGTAAATGGCGTGAAGCCAAATGTCACTGCCATCTTTTGCTACACGTTTATACTCACCTTGCTGGAACTCGCCGCGACCCAACGCTTTCCAGAACGCGTTATACTGCGGGCTGATTTTGTATTGCGCATCAACAAACATACTGTGATGTTGTTCTTCAATCTCATCCTGCGCATACCCGGTCACATCAAGAAACTGCTGATTTGCTCTGAGGATGGTTCCGTCCAGTGCAAACTCGATAACCGCCTGGGATTTATTTACCGCAGTAATCTGCCCCTCAAAATCGGTCTGTTCACGTTTTTGCGCAGTGATATCTGTTGCGAACTGGACAATGCGCACGACCTCACCCACACCGTTAGTTACCGGCATATATGAGGCCTGCAACCAACGCGCTTCGCCATGTTTTGTCATCATGATGACTTCCAGGCTGAGCGTTTCACCCTCCAGTAGCCTCTGCCACACGGTTTCGTGCTGTTCTGACTGAAATGTCAGCAGATGACGGTAAGGCTTGCCATTAAGATCGGACAAGGAATAACCTGTGCTCTGCAGACACAACTCGTTCGCTGCGACAATCGTGCCGTCTGGCAAAAACTCGGTAACAAGCTGTGCTCGGGAAAAGGCATTTAATAACGCGGTATTAGTTTGTGCCTTGTTATTGTCTGACCACTCAACGAGGTAGCCGGTGATGATCTGCGTCTCATCATGCAACGGGTTAATGGTCACCGTAAACACATGCCCCTGAGACGACAATTGACAACACTGCCTGTCTTGCGGACGCAAAAATGCCTCATTGATCTGTGGATACATCTGGCTCAGGTGACCAAAGTGACTTTCCCGTAAGTCTGTAGCTGCAGGAAAGAAATGTTGAAAATGCGCACTGTTAGCTGCGACTAAGCGTTGCATTGCAGCGTTGATATAGGTGACTTCCCGCTTATCATTCAACACCATCAGACAAGCGGTAGACAGATCCAGTGCCTGTGACTGCCACAACACCTGTTTTTTCGCCGCATTAAGCGCTTCTTTACTAAACATTTTCAACACGCTCATGATATTACCTCTGTGACTTCTGACCTTTTGCCCCCGGTACACCTGTACCGATCCCATCAATAGTTTTTAAAACGCTTCCCATTCCGCTTCCTGCGGTGTCGCAGGTTTCAGTTCAGTAGCGCGAGTAATCGTTTTTGGAGCCAGTGATTTTGGTGATGGCACCACAGGCGCAGGCATCACCATTCTTGGCGCTGAACTTTTTCTGCCACTCGACTCATCCAGCGTAAATGTAGAAACGCGCTCGTTTAGCTGCCCTGCCTGTTGCTGCAAACTCTCAGCAGCGGCGGCGGCTTCTTCAACCAACGCAGCGTTCTGCTGGGTCATTTCATCCATCTGCACAATCGCTTTATTCACCTCTTCGATCCCGGTGGCCTGCTCAGCAGAGGCCGCAGCAATCTCAGACATGATGTCGTTCACTCGCTTAATCGCCGTAACCACATCATTCATGGTGTCTCCGGACTTCTTAACCAGCGCGTTACCCCCTGCTATTTTGTTCACCGAATCAGAAATCAACTCTTTAATGTCTTTGGCTGCCTCTGCCGAGCGCTGCGCCAGACTGCGCACTTCTGAAGCTACGACCGCAAATCCGCGGCCCTGCTCTCCTGCGCGGGCCGCTTCCACTGCGGCGTTTAGCGCCAGAATATTGGTTTGAAAAGCAATGCCATCTATCACACCGATAATGTCTGAGATTTCCTGTGCTGAAGTATTTATTGCGGTCATCGTGCTAACCACTTCGCGGATCACCTCACCGCCCTCATTAGCCACTATGGTTGCCTGTGATGCCAGCGTGCTGGCCTGATTGGCGTTTTCCGCATTCAGACGAACGGTACTGGTGAGCTCTTCCATGCTCGATGCTGTCTCCTCCAGGCTGGAGGCCTGCTGTTCTGTGCGTGTAGACAGATCGCTGTTACCCGTAGCAATTTCACTGGAAGCGGTGTTAATGGTTTCCACGGCATCGTTAATGTTGCCAATCGTGCCGCACATCTCTTCGACAAACTGATTTATCGCACTGCCCAATGTGGCAAATTCACCTTCAAAATGCGCATCGATGCGCGACGTTAAATCACCGGTGGACAACCGCGTCATTACCTCGCTGATGCTGCCGATGATATTTTTCATATCACCGGTAAAGGTATTAATGGTATCAGCGAGCTCCTTGAGCTCTCCCTCAAACTGATGCTCAATATGACAGTCGAGATTACCGCGAACCAGCTCACTCATTGTGCGGCGAATATCGTTGACCGCCTGCTTTCGCTGCGTGATGTCTGTGGCGTACTTCACCACCTTGTAGGGCTTACCGGTGTGGTCAAAAATCGGGTTGTAGGACGCCTGGATCCAAATCTCGCGCCCCCCTTTGCCAAACCGTCTGAATTCGTCTGTAAAGAAGCTCCCTTGTTTCAGTTGTGCCCAAAACTGACCATATGCAGGACTGCTGGCATAATCCTGTGACACGAACATACTGTGATGCTGCCCTTTGATTTCATCCAGCGTGTATCCGGTAGCAGCCAGAAAATGCTCGTTTGCGTGCAAAATAGTGCCATCGACAGTGAATTCGATGACGGCCTGAGACTTATTGATAGCAGCGATTTGCCCCTCGAAATAGGCTGACTGTAGTTTTGCTTCGGTAATATCTGTAGCAAATTTCACTACACCGACAACCTCACCCTTGTTGTTGCGAATCGGGTTGTACGAGGCCTGGATCCAGACTTCTTTGCCTGATTTACCAACACGGTTAAATTCACCGGATTTCACTTCCCCGTCTGCCAGTGATTGCCAGAAGCGGCGATATTCATCGCTTGCCGCATAGTCACTGTGCACAAACATACTGTGATGTCGACCAACAATGTCATCGAGTTGATAGCCGGTAGTCGCCAAGAAATTATCATTGGCATTTTTGATGTTACCCTTGGTATCAAATTCAATGATGGCCTGGGCTTTATCTAATGCATCCATTTTGCTGCTGTTGAGCAGAAATTCAGTCTGATCAACCCATTCCAACATCGTGCCCAGGTTATTGCCTTTAGGGTCTAGCAGCGGAGAAAAGGTAAGCTGGAATTCCAGTTGACCGACTGTTAAAAAGGTAGTCACTGGCTCGCGAAGCGTTGCCAGCGAGTGTTGTTGCCCTGACGGCGCACGGTAGAACGGCTCGATGCTTTGTCCGAGAAGGCTCCCCGCCGAAAAAGACGGAAAAACCTTTCTGAACTCTGACTCGAAATCATTTAGCAGGCGACTTACTGCCACATTCGCGAACACAATATTGCGCTCGACATCTGCCATCATGATGCAGGAGGCAGTCGTCTGTACTGCCTGTTCATTTCGTTTTGCCTGCTGATGTGAGCTGGCAGCTTGCAAGCCGGGAATTACGTTGAATAAACCCATAGCTATTCTCCTGATGTCTGGCTGGTCATTTCAACAAGCCCCAGCTCATTGCTGGCAATTAAAGATTCAATGTTGACCAAGATAACCATAGTGCTATCGACGTCGGCCAAGCCATGTAAGTACTTACTATCAAACGTCACTCCGAACTCGGGTGGCGGTAAAATATCATCGTCTGCCAGACGCACGACATCTGAGACCCCGTCAACGACGATCCCCATGATGCGGCCGTGCACGTGCAGCATGATCACAATGGTGAACTCGTTGTATGTGGGCTCGCCAACATTAAACTTAATGCGTAAGTCGACAATGGGAACGATGTCTCCGCGAAGGTTAATCACCCCTTTCATAAACGCTGGTGCATTGGCAATTTTTGTGACCTGTTCGTAACCACGAATTTCTTTTACTGTGGTGATGTCCAGCGCGTAATGCTCCTCACCCAGAACAAAGCTCAGAAATTCGCGATGCGAAGTGGTGTTTTCAATGTGTTGCAGTGCGGCTTCGCTCATGCTGTTAACTCCTCAGAAATTCCGGTGGTACAGGCGTCGGCCAGTGAGTCTGCATCCAGGATCATGGCAACTTTGCCATCTCCCATGATGGTGGCTCCCGCGACACCGTCGACCTTCTTGTAATGCTGTTCCAGGCTTTTAATTACGACCTGTTGCTGTCCCATCAGGCTGTCTATCAGTACGCCGTAGCGTTTTTTGCTGCTTTCCAGAAGTACGACGATGCCTTCTGTCGGCGTCTGAATAGCGCCGTCAACCTGCATGTGATTGTGAAGGTGTACCAACGGCCAGTACTGATCACGGATCCACAGCAATTGCTCATTGCCCAGCGTCTTCAGTTGCTCCGGAAGAGGCTGAAATGACTCGATAACATTAAGCAGCGGGATAACAAAAATCTGGTCTCCCACCGACACGCACATACCATCAACAATAGCCAGGGTCAGAGGCAGGTGAATGAAAAACGCAGAGCCTTCTCCGGCAGTAGACTCGATCTCAATCCGGCCACCAATTGACTCGATATTTCGGCGTACCACATCCATACCTACACCACGTCCAGACACGTCTGTGACTTCAGAGGCGGTAGAAAAGCCGGGCTGAAAAATTAGCTGCCAGACATCGGCATCAGCCATATCATCGCTGACCGGCAAGTGGTTTTGGGAAGCCTTTTCGAGAATGCGTTCACGATTAAGTCCTGCACCATCATCGGTGATACTGATGATAATGCTGCTGCCTCTCTGGGAGGCCTTTAATATCACGTTGCCAGACTCTGTTTTGCCAGCGGCAACGCGCTTTTCAACGGTTTCGATACCGTGGTCGATACTGTTTCTGACCAGGTGTGTTAACGGGTCCACTAACTTCTCAATAAGACTTTTATCGATTTCAGTAGCACCGCCCTCAATATGCAGAGTGACTTTTTTGCCTAACTTCGCAGACAAGTCGCGCACCACGCGCGGGAAACGGTTAAATGTCATGTTCAGTGGCAACATGCGCATCGACATCACCGACTCCTGAATTTCGCGGGTGTTCCTTTGTAGCTCGTCTATTGCCAGTTGTAAGCGCTCACCTACCTGGCCGTCTACTTCCTGGCCTACCATTGACAACATAGACTGAGTGATTACCAGTTCACCTACCAAATTCACCATCGCATCGACTTTTGTGGTATCCACCCGGATAGAAGCGGCTTCTTTGCCTGAGGAACTGGTTTTTACCGGCTTGCGAATAGTTTGTTTTGGTGTGGATGCCGAAACGGGCTCGGGTTCTTTTGAAATAGCAGGGGTCTCGAAGAAACCAAAGCCATCATCATCGTTGTGCTTCGATGAAGCGCAATCTTCGGTATCTTCAGGCGACTCGCCTTCAGGCAGTGGTGCAAACAGCCCAAAGCCCTCGATATCATCTCCGGCATTTTCAGTTTGTCCGCAGAGCTCATTATCATCATCAAAGAAGCCAAAGCCATCGTCTTCAGTGTTAGCACTTTGGTTATCTTCAACTGCCACTTGTGCTGTGTTGTCCGCACAAAGGCATGCCTCTAGCGCGCTGATCGCTGCCTCAATGGCTTCCTGTGGCACGTCGGAATCGTTTCGATACGCCTGTAATGTATCGTTCAGCACATCCAGCGTTGACAACAAGAGATCAACGATATCGGTAGTAACCTGCTGTTGACCGTTTCTGGCACGATCCAACAGGTTTTCCATAACGTGGGTCAGATTGGTCAGCGCATCAAACCCGAAAATACCGCTGCCACCTTTGATTGAGTGCGCCGAGCGAAAGACAGAGTGTAACGCTTCAGCATCCGGAGACGCCGGGTCCAGCGCCATGAGTTGACGTTCCATTTCCTGAATATGTTCGTCACTTTCGTCAAAGAACACACCGTGGAACTGTTTAATATCGATGGACATACTTCGCCTCCGGAGACCTGACTAGCCAACAACCCGCTTCATGACTTCAAGCAGCTTGGTAGGATCGAACGGCTTTACCATCCATCCGGTTGCGCCGGCTGCACGCCCTTTAGCTTTCATGTCGTCACTGGCCTCAGTCGTCAGCATAACGATTGGCGTGCTTTGGAAGCCTGCCAGCGCCCGCAGGGACTTAATCAGCGTTAATCCATCCATTCTCGGCATGTTCTGATCAGTCAGAACAAAATCGAATCGTGATGCCTGGCACTTGGTTAACGCATCTTGCCCGTCGACAGCCGTAGTCACTGCATAATTTGCACTTTTTAAGGTCATTTCGACCATTTGGCGGATCGAGACAGAATCATCAACCACTAGTATGTTTTTGCTCATAGCACTATCCTCATGTTTCCTTATTTCTGGCTACGTGTTAGAAAAATTCCACGTCGCCCGCATTCATCGACGTCGCTGAAACCGGGTTATGATCCAGCACACCGCGCTCGGTAAGCGCTGCCCGGTAATCCTGTAGCTTTTCAGTCAGTGTCGCGATGTCATTGCTGTTTGTTTGCGAGAGGCCGTCGATAACCAGTTCCAGAATAGACATGGTGTAAGCAAGGTTTTGCGAGTTAATATCACCGAACTGCAAGCCCCTTACCGCATCATTAATTGCCTGTGTAAGCTCTTGCCCAACGGACTCCAGTGTTCTGGTCGTATTGATATCGGATTCGGCTTTGGTGATGATCCGCTGCAATTGTGTACTAATGCTGTCTCTTGCGCGGGCAATATGCGACATATCCTGAGAGGCGACGAAGGTTGCGGTACGATTCAGTTTGTCTACCATGTTTCGAATGTCATCGATTTGTTGCTTAATGACACTACTGAACTCCGTAGACCGGGTAGACAGCGCCCGCACTTCGTCAGCCACCACCGCAAAGCCGCGGCCGGCTTCACCAGCCCGCGCCGCTTCTATCGCGGCATTTAACGCCAGCAAGTTCGTCTGCGCCGAAATATCGTCGATACCCGACAATGCCTGCACGACGGTGGGCATTGCCGACTGAATGTCCTCAACTTCCGTTAACAGACCCTGAGTTGACGACGTCATTTGATCAGTTGATGCAAGGAAATCAGATAAGGTGTTGTCTGTGTCATGGGCAAAGGTGCGCATGGTGTCTGCATAAGCAAGACCGTCTTCATCACCGCTTTGCAATAGAGAAAAAATGCAATCGCTTTGCTGCGCACACAGCGCAGTGAAACGGCTGAAAGACTCGCTCAGTGTGTCTACCGCATCATTCTGTGTAGTAACGATGCCGTTCAGATTCACGTTGCAGTCGGTCAGAACTGAGGAAAGCTGCGCCGTGGTGTTAAGAAAGTCTTCGGGGGCCAGTTGCTCGCTCATTCGTGCCTCGCAGGCAGCTAACTGCGATTCGAACATGGCGCGTTGACTCTTGCTCAGCCAAAGCAGGTAACCACTTAAAGCAGATAACGTCGCAAGAGAAACCATAGCAAACGATGCCACATAACATCCCCAGGCAATCAATACTGCGGCGATGACAATCGGGAGCTGTAAGCTATGCGATTTCGTGTTACCGCTATTTTCTATTGAATCAACCAGCACTTTTTTCTCCAGCGAATGCCCCAGGGGGGGCAAACCGTCACGTTGACGTAATGACAATGTGGTTAATTATGCGCCAATTTCTTACATTGGAAATTATACTTTAGATTATTTAGTACATTTTATTACTTGTGCGCACAATGTGACATTTGCGACACGCCATCACAAAAATGCTTATTCTACCGAGAAGAGTTAACCTCTTCTTCCGCTTGCACGTATAATGATCTGACTCAAAGCAGCAAGCCGACGATGCCTGGAAAGCATGCGAGAAAAGGCTCCCGCCGGCATATTCAGTAGAGGAATAAAACATGACAATGAAAGTACTGTGGATGACACTGATGCTTGGTGTGGCAGGCTGCACGACACTGCCCACGCCAACGGACGTTGATAACGCGGACTATGGTGCCTATCCTGCAGATTTTGAGGCAATAGCAAAAAACTACTATCGCGAAAAGCTCAGTGATCCTGACAGCGCCCGCTATCAACTGATTACTACACCTGAACGTTACTGGTTAGGTAACGAACTTGACGATGTGTATTACGGCTATCTGGTTTGCGTCACTCTGAACACCAAAAACCTGTTTGGTGGGTATAAAGGGTACCAGACTGACGGTTTACTCATACGTAACGGTAACGTGATTAAATATGTCGAAGAGGGATCGTGGTGGGGCAAAGACATTTGCACGGCTCCGGCAACCTGATAGCTACAGTACCGTTTTTACAGGCTGAAAGCAGTTCCAGTGGCGTGTTCCTGATAACTCTGGCTGCCGCTTACCACTGATGCCTGTTACAACGCTTCTGTATTCGCGAAGGGTAGCACAGAAGCACCGCACGTTAGAGCCTGCGGGCCAGTCTCACAGGCGGCAATACCCGCGTTGCTGCTTTCACGTTCTTAAACTACAAGCAAGGATCAACATCACGTTTGTTGCCTGAACCGTTAATGCACGTGAGGGTGGTTGTGTGGGTGAGAATGCAAATGGTCGTCATCATCACGACAGGGCTCACCGGGCAGTTCAAACTCGATGGTGGTGTGTGACAGATGAAAAGGCGCAAGCTTTTCGTTTACCTGTTGTTTCAGCGCTTTCAGCGTTTGTGCGTCAACGCTTACGTTCAGCACCAGATGTGCTGTAAGTACATGTTGCTCACCATCCAGTGACCACAAATGTACATGATGTATTTCTTCCACATGTTCTACACTGAGTAACGCCTGCTTAATTTCTTTATGTTCAACGTCATCAGGCACGCCTTGCAGGAATAACTTCATGGTCTGTATGACGTAACGCACCACATTAAACAGAATAAACAGCGTAAATCCTATGGATAAAAGAGGGTCCAGAATGGGCCAGTGAAAGAAATGCAAAGTAATAGCGACAATCAGTACTGCCACCCACCCCATGGTGTCCTCGATCAAGTGCCAGTTCAGCACTTTTTCGTTCATTGAATGGCCACCGTGAAGTTTATAAGCAGCCAGCCCATTCACCAACACGCCCAAAATCGCCAACCCAATCATGCCTTCGGTTACCGGCATCTCAGGTGCCAGCAGACGGGGTATCGCCTCCGACAACACCCAGACCGAGCCCGCCACCAGGATCACGCCATTGATCATGGCGCCCAGCAAACTCAGTCGTTTGAAACCATAGGTATACTTGTGCGTCGCTTTTTGATGGCCCAGTTTTCCCAGATACCAGGCCAGTCCAATGGAGAGGGTATCGCCAAGATCGTGGACCGCATCAGCCATGATAGCGACACTGTTAGTTAACCAGCCCCCAATAAACTCAATAATGGTGAAAACAAAGTTCAGCCAGAACGCAAACCCGATACGGCTGGTATCGGTCTCTTGTCCGTGTTCGTGATGTCCGTGCTGATGCATATGTGCCTTTTGCGCTCTGTTGATCTTAACAATTCAGTATGGCTTTTCCCTGAACATGGTGCGAGAGCCGCGACAATAATTCAATGGTTTCTTCCCATGAAAGGTGGATAAGCTAGTCAAAAGGCTGGCCCTTATACCTGAATGTTTGCGGTAACGGCGAGGTAAGCTCACAAACTGGTCGTCTGGCTGACGGGGGGAGCAATAACCAGCGTTCCCGATGTGCTTTTCCGGCCTCTATGGCGTCATCGGTATCAAGGCAGGAGCTTGTAATTGAATCAGGCATTAAGATCCACCGCGGCGCATCACCAGATGTTCCCTCAGACTGCCATTGCCAGGCAGCCTGCACTTGCAGAGACAGTGGAGTATGGTAACCAAAATGCACCACCGTAAACGGGTTAAATAAAATGAATTGCTCTTTGGTATCGATTACCGCGACTTCTGCATTGTCGGGAAGATGCCGTTGTGCCACCTCAAAAATATTGTGCGGTGTACGGGCTACATTTATCGATGGCGCGCCCCACAGGCTGTAACTAAGCCAGAGCACTATCGAGAAAGCCGACCATATAGCAATGCTGTTTTTCCGGGTCAGCAACACCGCCAGCGCGCAGGCTGTTCCAGTCACGATCAGCCACCATGTCAGTTCCACGTCATGCTTGATATACAGTGCCGGTAGTGGCCCGTTTCCGGCCAGTGCCAGCGCCCCCAGCACTACCATGGCTGACGAGATTAACAGGGTAAAAAGCAGCAATAATCGCCTGACACCAGTACGCGCATAAACACGTTGCAAGAAGGGCGCGGCAGCCAGTATCAGCATGGGTAACGCAGGCAGAATGTAGACCCCTCGTTTGCCGCTGCTGATGCTGAAAAATAACACGGTCAGCAGGGAGAACATCAGTGGCATCACTACCCCGGCCCGGCGCAGTTTAACAGCGTCTTTCCAGTATCCCGCAAGCCAGGGGAAAAGCAGGATCACCGGGAGCCACGCCCATGGCACAACATGGGTTACGTAATACCAGAATGGCTTGATGTGATGCCATGCATTGGCATACCGGGTTACAGTTTGTTTGAGCAAAATATTGTCGCGATAGGCGACAAACGCACTGTTTCCCGAAGCCTGTACTGTCCATATCATTGGCAGCAGCCACATCGCCAGCGTTGCCAGCAGCAACATCACACCAATAAGCCACTGACCTGCAGTTAACCGGTATAAATTGTTTCTTGCTGACTGTGAGCGCAGTAAAAAAGAATAAGGAACCAGCAGCAGCAGCGGAAGAAATCCCACGCCTTTGGTCATGATCCCCAGTGCCATAAACACACAGGCGGCATACCACCAGCGATGTTGACCAGGAAACAAGGTGGCCCGTAATACGCCATAACAACCCAGCGTGATCCACATACACACTGTGGCATCAATCTGCGCTGTTTTTGCCTGCAGTATAAACTGAAACGTAAAAAGGAGCGTGAATACCGCAAGCCAGGCAGCTTGCCGACCATGCAGGCGACGAGTCAGGTCAAAGACGGCCAGCGCTGCTACCATGCCAGACAACGCAGAGGGAAGCAGAAAAGCAATTTTCAACGACCCGGTTATCAAAAACACGCCAGCTATCATCCACATGAAAACCGGCGGTTTATCGGGATACAGCTCTCCGCCCCGCATGGGAAATAACCACTGCCCGGTTTCTACCATTTCTCTGGCAACCTGAGCAAAACGAGGCTCATCAGCGGGCCAGGGATCCCGCAGCCCAATCCCCGCCAACAATACTGTACCCAGCAACAGCGCCAACCATAACCAGTCGCGTTGTGGAACATGAGTCTTTTGAGTCAACATCGTTACATCTGACTCCGGCTGGCAGGCACAATAGAGGCGTGATACCAATGATAGATATATGCACTTAAGCCAACAGAAACTGCAAACAGGATAAGGCTTACAGAAAACTGCCAGGCAGATACCTGTTCAATGCCCGCCCCTAGCAGGGCAAACACCACCAATTGCGGTAAATAGCCTGCCGCGGATGCCAGTAGAAAAGCGCTACCGCTGACAGGTGTTACGCCTGCCACCAGATTTGTCAGCGCGTTACTGCCTACGGGAAACAGACGGATAGCCAGCGTCGCGGAATAGGGTCGAGCGTCCATGACCGGTTTCAGTTGACGAAAAAGGTGCGGAAACCGGCGCTTTACCCAATGAGATAAAAAGCGACGGGCAATCCAGAAACCGCCTATGCAGGACAAACAACAGGCGACTAGTGACAGTGCTACGCCTCCTGCCGCACCTAAAAGGCTGCCAAAATAAAACGCAACTACCTGACGCGGGAAGCCAAATACCATGGCTACACCTGCTGCAAGTGTGATCGTTATCCAGCCTGCCAGACCAAAGCGGGACAGCCAGCCTGTCACCATCGCCGGCACCAACGAGTCGGAATTGGCCACAACGCGCACTGCAACCACCAGCGATAAACATAAAACCAGCACCGAGAACATCGGCAGTATTTGTTTCCCTTGCCGGACCATCGCCTCAACTTTCATCGGTGTGCAACATAATTTCCGGACGAGGACAACGGCGCTGTAACCACAGCACCCCCAACATATCGACGATCCCTACGCCAAGACGACTAAGCAGTGTATATTTTGAGGTACCGATCACGCGCTCACGGTGATTTACCGGAACGACGGTAATGCTGCCACCAATACGACGCACCAGTGCTGGAATAAACCGGTGCATATGATCAAAAAAAGGCAACATCATAAATGTGTTTCTGGGAAACAACTTAATACCACAGCCGGTATCAGGTACCTGATCATTCAGCAGTCGCTGACGAATGGCATTGGCCACTCTGGACTGTATTCTTTTAGAGAAAGTATCTCTGCGCGTGTGCCGGAAGCCCGCAATACAGAAGTGCTCAGCGGTTTGTGTACTGGCGCACTGAAGCATGGCGGGAATATCCGCCGGATCGTTCTGTCCGTCAGCGTCCATCGACACTATCCATTTCCCCTTCGCCCGGGATACGCCGGAATAAAGCGCAGAAGACTGGCCCGCACTGTTGCGGTGTAGCAGCAGCCTTATTGGCACATCGCCTCTGGCTTGCACAGCTTCAATTTCCGTCTTTGTATTATCTGTACTGCCGTCGTCGATGTAGATGATTTCGTAGCAATAGTTGCCGGGGATAGCTTGACGGATTTCAGCTACCAGCGGCTCAATATTTCCTTGCTCATTACGGGCCGGAATGACAATAGACAGGTCCAAGGCTTACCTCGACAGGTGTTTTTTCGCATACCGTAATAGGAAAAACTTAAGAGAACCTTAAGCAGAGCATATTCATGCTGACAAAAGCCGTTAACCAGTTATCGCTGTTAACCTGTCGGGGGAAGACTGCCACTCACGCGCGTTGAGCAATCTGCCCGGACGCCGTAACGGTACCGGTAACCTTAATTGTTTGTACAATTTGCACATTTACGGCCGTGATATGGCTGGCAACTACTACGGGGATCGTAATACCAAGGCGCGACAAGAAACCGGAGACCCGGCGGATATTCTGCGTATCCAGCCCTTCGAAAGGCTCATCCACCAGCAGTACATCGGGCCTGCTCAGCGCGGCGCGTAACAGCGCCACACGTTTACTTTCACCGCCAGACAAGTGTCTCCCCCCCTGTCCAAGCCAGCTATCCAAAGGTAGTAGGTGGCTAAGCCCCAGCGCTTCAAGCCCCTCAATGAGCTCACTTTCCGGCGCTTTGAGGTCCCCTGGACAGAGGTTTTCACGCAGTGTGCTGTGTAAGATGACGGGCGCTTGTTCGACGTAGATCCAGCCTTTTACCAGCCCCTGCCCGATAGTGTCACCATCAACCACCCGCTCACCGGTATAGCGAAGATGCCCGGCTAATGCCTGCAGTATGGTTGATTTGCCGCTTCCCGACTCGCCCTCAATCAGCGCAACGCCGCGTGCGGGTAAAACAAAGTCGATAGGCGGCACACTACGATCTGCCGCCGCAAATTGTCTGACTTCAATGCCTGAGCGCGGCCTGAACTGCCCTGCATCGCCTACTGGCACAAAAGACAATGAAGACATTGCCCGCTGACTTTGTCGATAGGCGGTCAGAGCCGGCCCGGCTTTAAACGAGCGCCCCAGCCAGTCCGGTGCTGCCAGCAGTAGCATAGGAATGATTACCGCCAGTGGCGCGTGCAGCACACTTAGCGGCGCTAACAGCATCACACTGACTAGTAAGCCAATACACACGCCCTGAAACAACCACTCCGCGCTTTCAGCTGCCCGTCGGTTATCCCGCTGAGCCTGCCAATAGTTTGTTGCACTGGGGGCTCCGGGCAGGCTGACGTTGCCGTTCTGGCTTCGCACACGCAAATGCCACAACGAGCTGGTATCCAGAAAATGTTCAGACTCAAAGCGGAAGCGCTGCTCATGGCGTATTTCTCTTGCCGCGATTTGCAATCCCCGTAATACCAGTGCGAGTTGAATCAGCAGCCAGGCTATGCCTAACAACACCAGAGAATACGTGCCCGGTAAGTCCAGCCATGTCGCCGTAACTAACGCCGCAAGCAACATCACAATGGCGCTGGCCTGGTGGGTAGCCCAGCCAATCCACACAGAGGCCAGATTTTCGGTATGCCGGGATAGTGCTTCGACCACCCACTGACGCTCCTCAATTCGCTTGCCTGCCAACTGACTGAATAATCCAAGACGCCAGTTGCGGGTTCGGTTGAGCATGTCTTTATGTCCTGCCCACATCTGAGCATAACCTGCGCCGATTCGTATTAGCGCCAGTGCTCTTATCACCACAGCGGGTACGACATAGTTAAAGCCCACCGGCGCAATGGCGCTGGCGGCAATAAACCAGGAAGCAATAATTAATACCAGAAGACCGCTTGCGCCATGGAATACCGCCAGCAGAAGGGTGAGCCAGGGAACACGCGTGAACGTCATCGCTGCTGTACCTCTGCATTTTCTATCAGCCACACTTTGTCGAACCAACATTCAGGCAGTGTTTTATGCGATGCCCAAATCACGGTTTTGCTACTACAGCACACTCGCAGCAACTCGATGATGGCAACATGTTGTTCCTGAGGTAAATGTGCGGTGGGTTCATCAAGTAACCACACATCAGCGTCGCGCAACAATAACCTCGCAATAGCCAGGCGCTGGGCCTCTCCACCGGACAATGGCGGATGTTCCCCAAATGGCGTATCCAGTTGGTTCTCCAGTTGCTTTGCCCAGGGTGAAAGCTGTACCTGCGACAACACCTTCCACAACCTCTCATCAGCGTAATGATCATCCAGGCACAGATTCTCGCGAAGTGTCCCCGGCAGCAAGGCTACCTGCTGTGACAGATAAACATACTGGCAATTCAGTCTGTGACTAGCGTCGCGCTGTCCCGCCAGCGCTTCCAGCAACAGCGTTTTCCCTGCACCGGAGGCCCCCTCAAGCCGAACCCAGTCACCTTTTGATATGGACAGCATGGATGCCGTCAGCTTTGGCGATGCCAGCGAAAAGTCAGCAAAGTGCTCGCCCCCGAAACTCCCGGCTGGTCGACTCGCCAGGCAGTCATGGGGTTCTGACACCAGCTCTCCCAGTGCCTCAGCAGCAGACTGTGCCAGTGCCTTTTGGTGGTAAATTTGCCCCAGGGCTTTCATTTCGGACAACAGCAATGGCACGGTGAGTAAAATCCACAGGCCTGTCAGTAAATCGATTTCCGGGCCAACCTGAATTTCACCCAGTAACGTAAAACCAATAAACACGGCAACCAGCGCCACACAAAGCGTAGCGAAAAAATCCAGTACCGTATTCGACAAGAACGCCACGGTGACCACTCGCATGGTCGCATTATTCAGTTGCTCACTGGCACGGTTCAACAGCGCTTTTTGTCTGTCGTAGGCGACAAACGATGCCAGCATGGGCAGGGCTTTCAGCCGGTCAACAAACATGCCTCCCAAGCGCTCAAATGCCAGAAAGTGCCGCTGATGAAGATGCGCAGCCCCCTTTCCAACCACAATCATAAACAGCGGCACGACGGGTAATGCAACCAGCAGACCGGCACCGATGACCGGATTCATCCAGCCGATAACGGCAAGTACCAGTATCGGTACCACTGCAGCGATGGATTGTTGCACTCGGTACTCATAATGCCAGTCAGCAATTGCAGGAAGGTGCTGAAGCCATAAGGTTTGCCAGTAGTATGCCGACTGTTGACGTATCAGCGCATGCTGCTGACAACTGAACTGCGCGATAAGACGCTTTTCCAGCGTCAGCAACAATGTAGCTTTTGCCTGCTCGGTTTGATGTGCACGAACACGTTGCAATAACCAGGCACCTGTCAGACAGATGAGCATCCCCAGCAGCGGTGTCTGAGACGATAGGGTGTCGTTAACGATCCAGTCCTGTATCAGAACAGCAAAGTACCAGTAAGCCAGAATCATGCTGATGGCTCTGCTGACGCCTAAAAACACCAGTAAGGAAAAGACGCCGCGTGGCGCAGCGTCTTCTGTTGCTACCGTGGTACGAAACCATTTAGGTAGTGAGACGGGAACCTCGGCCGACATTTAGTCGACCGTATCAGGACGGTCCATGTCCTCGGTAGCTTCAAGCCACATGGCATTGATAATACCGAATGAGCAAGCGAGTAATACGCCCAGGATCCAGGTGAAATACCACATAAGACCTCCTAATAAATCGCGTGTGATTTGTCCAGATCATCATTTTTGATCCGGCCACGCATCACGTAAAAGCTATAGGCTGTATAGCTCAGTACAATCGGTACAAAGATACAGGCAACCACAAACATAATTTTCAGCGTTAATTCGCTGGATGTTGCATCCCACATGGTGAGGCTCGCCTCAGGCATGGTGACGCTTGGCATCAGAAACGGGAACATTGAGAACCCGGCGGTTAAGATAACACCGGTGATCATCAGTGCGCTGAAGACAAATGCCCACCCCGCTTTTCCTACTTTAGAGAAAAAGGCACATGCCAGTCCACTGAAAATACCCAGTGCCGGTGCCACTATCATCCACGGATACAGCGTATAGTTATTTATCCACGCACCGGCTTCCATCACCACGGTTTTCTTCAGCGGGTTGGACGTCGCCAGGGCATCAACGGTGGATGTCATCACAAAACCGTCGATACCGAAGGCTACCCATAAACCAGCAATGACAAAAAGCAGCACTGTCACCAGGCTCAGAATGACCGACACGGCCCGCGCACGAACCTCAATGAACCCATCGGTTTTCATCTGCAGCCAGGTTGCACCATGATTCAGCAACATGCCTACGGAGATAAGACCGCTTAACAGCGCGAACGGCATTAGCAACCCAAAGAACGATCCGGTATACGTTGATTTCAGGGTGTTATCCAGCTCGAATGGCACGCCTAACAGCAAGTTACCAAAAGCCACACCAAATATCAGCGACGGAATAACACCGCCGGCAAACAGTGCCCAGTCCCAGTATTGACGCCATTTGGCACTGGGCAGTTTACTGCGGTAATCAAAACCAATGGGACGCATCCATAATGCTATCAGTGTGAGCGCCAGCGCCAGATAAAATCCGGAAAAGGCGGTCGCGTATATCATAGGCCATGCGGCGAAGATGGCACCACCTGCCGTAATAAACCAAACCTGATTGCCATCCCAGTGGGGGCCAATCGTATTAATCATTACCCGGCGCTCTTTGTCGTTTTTCCCGATCAGCGTTAGCAGCGCGCCAACACCAAGGTCAAACCCGTCGGTAACGGCAAACCCGATCAACAGTACCCCGACCAGGCACCACCAGATTATCCGCAGCACTTCATAGTCAATCATGCGCTTGCTCCTTTCATAGTCAGACCCAGTTCATCATCCAGTATCTCATTATCTTCCGGTGGAACCGGCCCTTTTTTGGCAAATTTTTTCATCAGATAAAAGGCAATAATGAACATCACGGTGTAAAACGCGGTGTAGGCTACCAGCGTGATAACTACATCCGATACTGCCAGATTGGATACCGATGCATGGACCGGCAAAACTTCGGCGATAGACCAGGGCTGACGACCATATTCAGCAACAAACCAGCCTGCTTCAGAGGCAACCCACGGTAACGGAAGGCTATACAAAGCCAGTTTCAGCAGCCAGCGCGGCTTGGTAATACGATGTTTGGTGCTGTAGTAAAACGCCAGTGCGAACACAGCCAGCATGATAAAGCCACTGATTACCATCAGACGGAAACTCCAGAACAGCGGGGTAACCGGCGGAATACTGTAATCCACGGCGCTCTGTACATTGGCGTCAGAAGGTTGCGTAATATCGTCAGTAAAAGGTTGCAACAACATGGCATAACCAAGGTTATCTTTATTGTTGTCGAACACATCGCGCTCGGCAGCGGTTGCCGTGCCTTCCCGAACTTCATCGAGGTACGTGTAGGCCTGTACACCAGAGAGAATTTTTTCACGGTTCTCTTCTTTAATTTCTTTAAGTCCCATGACTTCTTCGTCAAACGAGCGGGTTGCAATGATACCCATCACCCACGGAATTTTTACCGCGTAGTCGGTACGCTCTTCCTCATCGTTGGGAATACCGAACAAGGTGAAGCCAGCAGGAGCGGGATGCGTCTCGAACTCCGCTTCCACAGCGGCCAGTTTTACTTTCTGTACATCACCTAACTCATAGCCGCTTTCATCGCCCAGCACGATAACGGATAGAATTGCCGCCATTCCGAAGCTGCTGGCAATGGCAAACGACCGGCGGGCAAACGCGATATGTTTATGATTAAGCAGGTAGTACGCGGAAATCGCCAGCACGAACATGGCACCTGTGACATAACCAGCTGAAACGGTATGGACAAATTTTACCTGCGCCACCGGATTGAAAATTACGTCAGCGAAACTGGTCATTTCCATGCGCATGGCTTCAAAGTTGAACTCAGCGCCTACCGGATATTGCATCCAGCCGTTGGCAATGAGGATCCACAGGGCAGAAAAGTTAGAGCCCAACGCCACCAGCCAGGTAGTCATCAGGTGTTTGACTTTGGACATTTTGTCCCAGCCAAAGAAGAACAGCCCCACAAAAGTGGATTCCAGGAAAAAGGCCATCAGCCCTTCAATCGCCAGCGGCGCACCAAAGATATCGCCAACGTAATGCGAATAATATGACCAGTTCATACCAAACTGGAATTCCATGGTCAGGCCGGTTGCCACTCCTATCGCGAAGTTTATGCCAAACAACTTGCCCCAGAATTTTGTCATTTCTTTATAAATTTCCTTGCCCGTCATCACATAGACCGACTCCATGATGGCCAGCAGGAAACTCAGCCCCAGCGTGAGTGGGACAAAGATAAAGTGAAACATGGCTGTTAGCGCAAATTGCCACCGCGATAGTTCTATTAACGTATCGCTCATGAGGTTTCTCCTATTACTTAAAAATATGCGGTCAACATCAGCTTCAGTTGCTGTGTTACACCTCGCCACACCATCGATGAAACGAAGGCTATGAGCTCACCTCAGCACGGAATGTGCCAGCTTATGACATCGGTCCTTGAGATATTCCCGTTCTTTAACCCAGATCAACTTTTCTCAAAAAAAGCTTTATTAATAAGGGCTTAGAAAAACAAAAATAACGTAGAAGACGACTGGCGTGTCTTGCAGACTAGTAAATCACACCTGGTAGTGGGGCGAATTGATCTGAAGCAAAGGAGGGGGATAAGGAGCCTGCCAAAAATGACATTATGAGTGTCATTTTTGACAAAAAGAACCTGCTTCTGGCGCCACAAGTGAGGACCAGAACGCAGGGATGGCTACATTGGGTGACAATATGCCGGGTTACTGCGCAGGGTCAGCCGGAACCGGCTCTGGGCGCCAGAACAGCGTAAATGCACCGCGAAGATCGCCTTCACTGAACCCTGTGGCGCTGTCTTCGGGATAGTGCTGACTGATTGCCGCTTTTACAGGATCGGCGATATCGACGCCGTGACAGGTGGTACAGACTTCACCGGTGCCAATGGCTTTCATATAACGAAAAGTTTGCGTTTTCTCGTTCCACTGCGTGGCTTCAAGCGGCCCCTTAGCCACTGAGGCTGACATGGCTTCGGCAAAGCGGCGTAACTGCTCACGCTCCCACGTGTCAGGCGCATTGTCCGGGTTTCTTACCCTGAGACTAGTGCGACCTACTTCCCAGCCATCCTGGCTGAGCGATTGCGCAATTGGCATCGCGGCTTCCTTGCATACACGGATCCCTGCAACCGGGCCGCCCTGTTTGATTGCCGATTGCAATGTGGAGGAGAGCTGCTGCCCCAGCGCTTTAGCATGCTCACGAGCCTCCTTTGTCAGTGACGCAGGCATAGGGGACGCCTGCAAGGTAAAGCAAGAAAATGCCAACAGTGCTGGTAGCAAATAGTGCCGCCGATTTGTCTTCATTTGTCCAGTCTCTCTATTCCCAGCGCCTTTAACACGTATTTTTCATACACCGGTTCGCTGTTCCCGGTTTTCATTTTACGCATGAAATACTTCTCGAAGGCAATTTTCGCCAGATGCACCCATTTTCCTTTTTTAAACCAGGTCACATTGCGAGGCGGAATTTGCGGCATTGCCACAAACGCTGCGCCAGTATCTCCCATGTCAGCAAGACAGATAGCATGCCAGGTACCTTTGCAGTGCGGCTCAGCGCCGTCTTTAATAATAGCCTTTAAATTGTGCGCTATCGCCGTCATCATGGTTTCAATCATATAACCGGTTTTCGGAGTGCCGGTGGGTACCGGTGTGCTTTCAACCGGCGGAATCGCCACACATACACCACCGGAAAAGATATTGGGGAAGGCTGGTGAGCGCTGATACTCATCGGTAATGACAAACCCTTTGGGGTTACACAGTCCCTCCACGTTCGCAACAGCATCAACCCCGGCAAACGGTGGGATCAACATCGCGTGACTGAAAGGTATGTCGTGGGAGTATTCCACTTCGCTTTTCCGGTTTAGCTCAGACACATGCATCACACCCTCTTCGACAGCATCCACAGTGGCATTGCACACCCATTTAATATTACGCTGACGAAGTTCAGACTCCAGCATCGATTTGGAATCCCCGACACCACCCAGCCCTAAATGCCCGATGTAAGGTTCGCTGGTAACAAAGGTGATGGGCACTTTGTGGCGGATTTTCGCGTCGCGCAGCGCTTTATCCAGAATAAACGCATACTCATATGCCGGTCCGAAACAGCTGGCGCCCTGAAATGCTCCCACTATCACCGGGCCGGGGTTTTTAGTGAGCTTTTCAAAATCCTCATAACACTGCAAGGCATGATCAAGGGTGCAGACTGACTGTGTAAATGCGTCCGGACCGGCCCCGGCTATCGCGTTGAAAGCCAGTTTCGGTCCGGTAGCGATGATCAGATAGTCATACTCAATGCATTCGCCGGTATCAGTAACAAGCTGGTTGCTGGCGGTGTCTATTTTCTCAACCCGTGCGCACACGAAGCTGATATTCTTTCTGGACAGATACTTATCTATTGGCAGCGTGATCGCGTCTGGCTCGCGCCAGCCCACCGCAACCCAGGGGTTGGAGGGTACAAAACGAAAGGTATCCCGCTCATTCACCACGACGACGTCGTGCTCTTTTCCCAACGCTTCCTTCACTTCGTACGCTGCTGGCATGCCACCAGTGCCTGCGCCTAACACCACTACTTTAGCCATAATATTCTCGCTTATTTTTGTATTACCGGCCGCCTTCAGGCCATGTTAACGAGATGTGAAACCAAGATATGTGCCAGCTGCGCGAGTCAACCTGAACGCGCCTGTTTTTATTAGATTTTTCTAATATTAATATTTGGTGTATGCTCAGAAGCAGTGGTGACTTGTCACTTTTGTCAGTACGCATTGCCATTTTTGGCAGGGAGTGAATCATGAACGCGTCCATTATCCAGTCAATGATCCAGGCCATCGATAAGCCGGCGATTTATATCTCCCCTGACTACGCCATTCAAGCCGTCAATCAGGCATATCGGGATACCTATCCAGATGAGGTGGTAATCGGGCACAGCAAATGCTACTGGATTTCACACCGAAACCAGAAACCCTGCGATCAATGTGGTGAAGCCTGTCCGATGGCGCAGTGTAAGGAAACTGCGCTCCCGGTGAGCGTGGTGCACATTCACCACACCAGCGAGGGAAAAAGCTATTGCGACATTCTGATGAAACCAGTGAAAGATGAAAATGACAAGATAGTGGGCTTTCTGGAGATCCTGGATAAGCTCAGCTTTGCCTCTGCCGAATCGGAAGCGAAAAAGATGATAGGTATCTCCGCCCCCTTTCGCACCATGTTAAATACCGTGAACCGGGCCGCACAATCAGACATTGCCGTGTTGCTGCAGGGTGAAACTGGATCTGGTAAAGAGCTGGTTGCCAGCGCGCTTCACCAGTCAAGCAAGCGTAAAGACAAGCCCCTCGTCGTTATCGAATGCACCGGCCTGAACGAAAGCCTGTTTGAGTCAGAGCTGTTCGGTTACGAAAAGGGCGCATTTACCGGCGCAACCACCAGTAAAAAAGGGCTTATTGATGCGGCTAACGGCGGCACCGTGTTCTTTGATGAGATAGGGGATGTACCACTGAATATGCAGGTGAAACTGTTGCGCTTGCTGGAAACACAAAGCTACCGTCCGGTAGGCGGACTGAAACCCAAAACGTCGGACTTTCGCCTGGTGTGTGCGACACATAAAAACCTTTTAAAAATGGTTGAGAAAGGTGACTTCCGGCAGGATTTGTACTATCGCATCGCTGGCTTTCCGATCTATCTGCCTTCACTGCGGGAGCGCGCTGACGACATTCCAGCGCTTAGTGCGCACATGCTACGTTGCAGTGAACATGGCCATAAAAAATTCAGTGAAGCTGCGCAGCAGATCCTCAACGGATATGCATTTCCCGGCAATATCCGTGAACTGAAAAACATTGTTGAGCAAGCGGCCCTGCTGGCTAACGATGACATCATTTACCCGCAGGACCTGCCAGCCTATATCACGCAGTCTCACAGCAATGATGACAGCGGCGAGGCGCGAATACGCACCCTGGACGACGCCGAGGCCGATTATCTGCGTGATATTTGTGAAAATTATTCCGGTTCGCCTGACTCACTCGCAAGACAGTTAGGAGTGAGCACCCGAACGTTATACCGAAAGCTTCAGCGGTATCAGATCAAGCTAACTGCGGACTAACCACCAGCAGCGTGGCCTCCCAAATCAGCTTCAGCGCCAGCAGGGTGACTATCCAGCGAAACACGCGAAGAAAACGCTCGGGCGGTATTTTTGACAAAATTTTAAGGCCAGCCCAGGTGCCAATAAAGCCGCTTAACACCATCGCGGAAATCAGCCCCAACCATGCAAAGAACTGAAATCCGACAGCTGTGAACACAACTGCCTTGAGGATATTCTGAAAGGTCATGCAACTGGCAAAGGTCGCGGTGATCTGCATTTTGCTGTAACCATTGCGATGTACAAACGCCGCTACCAGCGGGCCGGTCGCCCCCACAAACATGGCAACGAGTGTGGTCACCGCCCCGGCCAGCATTCGCCCTAGGGGTGACATTTCCCGCACCTGGGGTTTACTTCCCCATACCAGAAACAAAATGAACCCTGCCACTGCATACTGAATAACAACCAGTGGTAACTGCACAACCACCAGCGATGCCAACAAAGCGCCAGGCAGTGCGCCCAGACTAAAATATATCAGCATTTTCCAGTCGATATGGCGCCGGGTCATTACTGCGCGATTCCCGTTGGAGCCTAACTGTACCAGGCCATGCAGAGGAATGAGCGCGGCTACCGGCACGGTCGTGGCCATGACAGCCAGCAGAAGGACGCCGCCACCGATCCCCAAACTCGCGGTTATCAGCGAGGTGAATCCGGCAAGCACAATCAGTCCGGCTGCAGTCAGAAGCGTAATAGCACCGTCTGCCGTCAGCAGACGCGTTAACAGCTCATCCATTGTTGATTGTCGTTACCCTGCACGTTTGCGATTCAGCACCGACACCACTAATAAACTCGGCATCGCCATGATGCTCCCAGTACAGGGTATTTGCTCCCTCATAGCGCGTGCCACTGGCAGCTTTTTTCTGCCATAGCAGTAATGTGCTGGGTCCGCCCTCAATTATCATCGCGGGCGCAGGGGTATCAAAAAATCGTGCAACATAAACGCGTTCCTCCGGACAAGCAAGAGCGGCCTGTGCAGTCGGCTTCACCAGCGCGTATTGCGCCTGCAGCTCACTAATGCGTTCAATGTATTGATCGCGCACGCAGCGAGTCAGGTCCGTTGCCTGCCAACAGGCATCACGGCCTTTTATCCAGCCTCGTTGCATGGCTTTGAGCGTCATTTCCTGCTGCCCACTTACTTTTCCGAGCGCGTTCATATACGTGTCCTGAAGCCAGGTATCCAGTGCCGCCAGCGATGCTGACTGACAAATCGCCTGCTCTGCCTGGCCAGGGTTATCATCACAGGAAAACGTCGGCTTCACATTCAGTGCAGCAAGCACCGAATCACACCATTCAAGCGTGCCTGCCTGCGGAAACGATGTTTTTCCCTGCCGACCAAGCTGATGCTCGATACTGCCATACCATTCGCGACTGCCGACATCCGGTCCATGGCCCTGTCCATCCTGAGCAGATATGTAATGTCGGACCCGGGAAATGATGGCAGCAGGACAAGCATCAAGGTTGACAGGGACGGTCGCAGTACCAGTGTCAGTGGACGCGGGGGGCGACTGCTGGCAGCCTGAAAGCAGTAAAGTAGCGAGCGCAATCACCAGATAAATAAAACGCATAGTCAGTCCTGTAATACGATGAGCAGAGGGTGGCACATGACGTCCCCCCCTCTGTCACTATCATGCCGTTTGAATAAGTTCAGATTACAGGAATTTCCGCGCTACGCCACAATACACATTGACATGCAGAGAGGTGAGGCTGGAATGGATGATAGTCGCCCACGTGAATGAATACGCGTAGACAGCGCTGAAAAAAGAGGTTTCTGCAGTTGCTCTGAGTCTACAATCAGCAACGCATCAGTGACGCTCACGCGGCATAGGTAAGTGTTCACTGGCAGGCGTTTACAAACTCAGGAGCGTTCATTTTGAAGCTCTGTGGGTTGTGAGGCCGGTGAACGCTTTGTCAGATTCAGCCAGAATATCATTTCGAACAGCACACCGAGAAGGACAAATACCACGATCCCGCCGTGCACCCCCATGGCATAACAAACGACTATGGCGTCAACCCGAAATTTAAGCTGTTTTTTCTTCCCACACGACGCCATCTCTCACCATCGAA
>NZ_JAESDH010000010.1 GCF_019249295.1 Alteromonas antoniana | reverse complement strand
CAGCCTGCCGTCGTCTTCGAGCAGTTACGTAAGGCAGCTTAATTTAGCGAGTGGTGCACTTCGGAGTTGAATTCGCGGCATTTTACGTAAGATTTTTTTTGTTTCTAAATCCAAAGTAAAATAGCCAAGCGTTGCTTCTCTGGTCAATTTTGGTACGCTATTAAAGGCTTGTTTTCTTGCAGCAGATAGCACCTTCATTTGTGCCATGTTCATTCCTTTTCGATATTAATATCGACTTTTTAATAACATTATCGATAAATTTGTGCAGTGTACACTGTACAAAATAAAGTATTTTGGAATCACTCTTCTATTTTTAATAACCGTATCTTCTAACAAAACTGTCGTCACTAATGTAATGTACATTGTAACGAATGTCAGAATAGTAGTAATTACGTCATGTCGCCTACAGATGAACTTTACGCACCGCTCGTGACCGCATACGATCATTTTAATGCATGCTTATTTGACAATGCGTTGCCTCCCGTGATTTTCACCTTACAACGAAAAAAGAATGTCATGGGGTTCTTCGCGGCTAAGCGATGGGGTAACGCACAAGGTAAACTGTGTAGTGAAATCAGCATCAATCCCGCCTATTTCGCCTCATCAAGAATGATTGAAATCTTTCAAACGCTCGTTCATGAAATGGTCCATGCATGGCAGTTTCATTTTGGACAGCCTAGCGATGGCCATTACCACAATAGACAATGGGCACAAAAGATGATGGATGTCGGTTTGATGCCCTCCGATACAGGCGAGCCCGGAGGTGCGATCGTAGGACGTCATATGAGTGACTTTATCATGAAACAAGGTCCTTTTATGAAGGCGGCGAATACCTTGACGCAAGATATAGATTTCAGACTAAACTGGGTAGATAGATTGGCGCTGCCCAAGCTTCATGAGCCTGTGATTGTCGACACACCCACGTTGGCGCAGGATGCATTAGTTGAACACTGTGCTCATGCAAGTGATGTATTAAATGCCAACGTTGTGTCATTGGATGATGAGGCAGCATCTGGCGCATTACCGTCTACGAATGACGATTTCAACGCTATGCCAGACACATTTTACCTTCCAGAAGTCGCTAAACGTCAAACGCGCAGTAAACATGTGTGTCCTGGATGTGATACAAAGATCTACGGCAAAGCCACACTTAATGTCATTTGTGGAGATTGCGAATTACCTTTTGAGCGAGAATAAAACAAGCAATAAGGTACGCGTTGTTTAATCCAATCAAGCTAATTTCCTCTGTTTCGTTTGAACTGTTTTTTTATCGTTTCCGATTTATGTGAAACGGAGTACCTCTTTTTCAAATCTTCCGTACGACGTTAGCGCGACCAAAGCGCTAGAAGTCGCCCCTTTATTCGTCGCAGTCTGCGGCTCTGTAAGGCTCAAGCCTTCTATGGTTTGAGTTGTTATATTTGTTACAGGATCAGGCTTTAGCGTGTCATTGGATGAACTTACTGATGTCATTAAACTGCTGCCTTTTTTCTTACGCCAGACCACCGAAACATGTTCAGGAATTTCTGCTTTGAGTATCGCGGCAAATTCACTTAACTCTGGGTGCGCAGGAACAATCAAAGTTGCTTGTTGATGATTATCTTTTGGGCGCTTCCTTAGGATACGGCCAAGCACTTGTCTAAAGTGCAGTTCAGTGCAGATCCGACTAAGGTGACAGCATACTTGTAGTCTTGGAATATCGGTTCCCTCACTGACCATACCAACTGAAATTAACCAAGGCGCAGCTGAATTTCTAAATTGTTGAATGACTGCATGGCTTTTATCTGTGTCACTCGTAACGAGCCATGGCTCTTGCTGCGTAATGTCTCTTAACATTCGTTGTATTTGAGGGGTTCTACCCAGATTTTACGGACACATCCATAAGAAGGCATAATAGGCCTAGAAGGAGTGTCTATGACCAAACGAAGAAAATATTCCCCCGAGTTTAAACGTGAAGCCGTTTTGCTGACCCAGCAACCGGGTGTGAGTTGTCGCCAGATAGCACTGGATATCGGTGTTAATCCTAACCTGTTAAACCGCTGGAAGCGTGAAGCTGAGCAGGCTAAAGACCAGGCATTTAAAGGCCATGGCAGCCCTCGCGATGAAGAGATGGCAAAGCTAAAAAGAGAGCTGGCTAAAGTCAAAAAGGAACGCGATTTTTTGCGAGAAGCGGCAACGTTCTTCGCCAAAGAGTTACCGTAAGGTATCAGGCGATATCGCGTTGCCGCGAAAGCTTTGCCGTTCGCATGATGTGCCGCTGCCTAAACGTGTCACCGAGTGGTTATTACGCGTGGGTGGAGCGTCAGCCCAGTGCGCGTGACATCGCCAATGCTCAATTGCTTGAGCGTATGCGAGAAATTCATGACGACAGTGGCGGTATTATTGGCGCGCCGCGCATGTATGAAGACCTGCAAGCCGAAGGCTTTGAAGGTAGCTTAAATCGCATTGCCCGGATAACGTCAGTCAATGGGCTTTATGGCTGGCCACGTAAAAAAGGCAGAGGCGCAAAGCGAAAATCAGTGCGTCCTGCTGGACTAGCCAACCATCTTGAACGTGACTTTACAGCGCAGGAGCCGGAAACCAAGTGGGTCACTGACATCACTGAAATCGCGACACTGGAAGGCAAGCTTTATCTGTGTGTGGTGCTTGACTTGTTCAGCAAACTCATCGTGGGTTGGTCAATGCATCATCGCCAGGACAGGCACATGGTCATGCGTGCCGTCGAAATGGCGGTCTGGCAGCGTCAGGAGCAACATAACGTAGTGCTGCACTCTGATCGCGGGACACAGTTTACCAGCGGCGATTATCAGAAACTGCTCAAGCGCGAGAACCTAATCAGTAGCATGAGTGCCGTAGGCCACTGCGCTGACAACGCCGCCTGTGAAGGTTTTTTCGGTATGCTGAAGCGTGAACGGATTAACTATCGACAATATCGAACAAGGGATGAAGCGAGAGCTGACATATTCGATTATATTGAGCTGTTTCATAATCCAAGAATGCGACGTAGACTAGCGAATCAAGACAACAAGTTTACGTCTTTATCAAACCGTCCGTGAAAACGGGGTAGAACCCTACCTATCAAAAGTAAAGGGAGTGTACCTGCACTTAGTTCAATCGCTTGGTGAAGGGGATGCTTTAACAATCCATTGAACCCGTACAATCGTTCAACGCTATGATGAACCGCGTGTAAGCGCCAAAGCACTTTGTATTTATGACTAAAATAATGTGCCATCGTTATCCCAAAGTCAGCGACGATGATGGCAAAGCCAAGTTGTACTAGTAGTGGCCAATGGTGAGGCCAAATACTGAAGTGGGGCACTATCGCGGTCATTATTGGGATAAACGCGACCGTGAGAGCCAAAGAGCCTTCATTGACAATGGCATGCACTATATCTCGCCCGAAATCTCCCTGCGGTGTATTCCATGCTTTTTCATATGGTAACCATTTCTCAGCTGCAAAAGATAAGGCGATGGCGAATAAAAGCAGGGGGATAAGCCAAGCTGGAGATCCTGTGTTTTGGGAAATACTGGTTGCAGCAAAGATAAAGCTTAAAAAAAATAGCGGACTGAACATCCATTGGACCAGCGTTCTCATAGTATTTACACATTCGCGTTTTTATAGATGCGTATATTATTCCCTAGTCAAACTTGATTCGGCTTGTATCAAACGGCTAATTACTGTGAATTTTAATGGTGTGCGGTTTGAATAACGAGGAAGGTGCAAATCCAAACAGCTGTTTAAACGTTTTACTCATATGAGGTAAGTCAGAAAAACCCGAAGCATGGGCAGCCTCAGTCAATGTTGCTGACTTACTCAGTTGTTCTATTGCGGCGCGCACACGCCACCAGACAATAAAACGACTAATAGGTATACCCACTTCTTGCTTAAAAAGATGTGTGAGACGACTTGGGGACAAGAAAACCTTCGATGATAAAAACGCCATATCGATTGCACAACCTCGCTGCGAAGCAATAATGTCGATGACCGCTCGTACCCGTTTATCCTCTGGGCGCGATGAAAACGCAGGACTGTAGACTAGCCCTACCGCTTTATTTACTGTTTTCCACACTTTGTCGATATCGACGTCAGTAAATAGATGCTGAGAAATGTATCCCAATTCTTTACCAGTAAGCGGCAGAGTATTAATTCCATCACTCCTGGTTTGACGCAAGGCAGTGAGAAATTGTTGGTTATGCCTATCTTCAGGCTCTAAATAGATGACTACAATTTGATTATCCTGTGCCAAAACCTTGTGAGGGACATCTTCGAAAATCACAATACATTGTCCGGTGTGAATATTTTGTGCCTTGTAATCTTGAACCGCGATGTCTTTGTCTAAACCAATGCAAATTTGGACAGCATGATGTGCATGAACATCATTGTCAGGACTGACTCCGATGTAAATCGCTTTGTAGGGCCACAAATGAATATGCATAGCTTACTCAGTATCAAAAGTTCAGGCTAGTATTTTTTGCTTCACAAATCTATACGCATGACGAATGTTAGCCGATAGATACACGTTGAGGCGAGCGCGCACAGTAAAATTATGTGGTTCTTATACTTTTAAGTGTGTAAATAATTTAAAATGCCACAGTCCCTAATGGTTTTGTCTTGATCACACTTTGACGCCATATTTTCGAGTGATGACTTTAATGCGTTTAGCTCTTCAATGCGAATAATGACGTCTGATAAATGCTTAGCTATTAACGTATTGATATTTGAACAGCTCTGATCTGGCTTCGAACGACTGTCCATGAGCGTTTTTACTTCCGTGATAGACATATCTAATGAACGACACTGTTTAATAAACAGGAGTTGTTCAATAGTCCCCTTGTCGTAGACACGATAATTTCCACTTGAGCGCTTGAGCTCAGGTAAGAGACCTTTCTTTTCATAAAAACGAATGGTCTGAATACTACAACCTGTCGTCTTTGCGACATCACCAATTTTCATTTTTTTCTCCTAACCGTTGACTCTATACCAAGTATAGACTTTATACTCATGTCATTCATCAGTAAAGAGTGTGTTTCTAATGAGCGGATGTGGGTGCGAAGTTGAAATAAAAGACCAGTCTCAACGACAGGTTTTGTATTGGCTTTTGGGAATAAACGCGACAATGTTTGTTATAGAAATGGGGATCGGGTTGCTTGCTGATTCAACCGCATTAATAGCCGATTCACTTGATATGCTCGCCGACGCAGTTGTCTATGGTGTTGCCCTTTATGCTATTGGTAAATCGCTATTACACAAAGCGAATGCGGCTAGAATTAGCGGCTTTTTTCAGATGGCACTGGGTCTGTTGATTATCATTGATATTGTAAGACGGTCAATTTACGGTAGCGAACCTGTATCGGGACTAATGATGGCTATGGGGGCAGTTGCACTGGTTGCTAATGTCATTTGTCTTGTGATCATACGCAAACAAAGAAATGAAGAAGTGCATATGCGGGCAAGCTGGATATTTTCAGCCAACGATGTGATTGCCAACTTAGGTGTTATCTTTGCTGGCGTTTTGGTGTTTTGGCTCGATTCTCGATGGCCTGATTTGGTTATCGGTGTGATAGTTTCGTGCGTTGTGTTGCGCGGGGCAAAAATGATCCTCGAAGATGCTAAAAATGAAAGACAGCGAGCGCTTAGTGCGCAAAATTAATAAGAACATGCCAATTTTTAATTGCACATCAAAACTGCGTAGGTTGGCATGGTTACTTATTACTTTGCTCATGTGTCAATCGGGCTTTTCGTTCGCCGCTCAATGCGATGACTACCCGGCGGAGGTATCGTCAGTCCCTGAACAATCAAAGTCCATAAGCAATTATGGTGTTCCCGAAAAAAATGTAAATGCTAATGATACGTCGAGTGAAGAGTCTAAGTGTTTGCATTGTGTGCTGTGTCAATGTGGACAGATTAAGTTTCTGGCACAACACCCAATAAGTGACGTAGCTAAACCGTTATCTACCAATCAATACAGTTATTCCCGCAACGTCACTGACGGCCTAGTCGAAGGTCTTTTACGCCCACCTCAACATTAATCCATTCCCTTCTACATGTTTGCATGGGCGCTTTCCATGTATGTCGTTATCTTATGAAAAAAGGTTCTTTTATGAGTTTTTCTCGCCCATTGGGCATAAAAAAAGCTAGCTCAGCGTATCTGAAATTGATATCTGCTGTACTCGTAACAATGAGCATATCTGTTCAATCTGCCAATGCACAAAAGTCTTCAATCACGCTTGAAAATGCGCTCAAACGCACATTATCAAACAACCCAGATTTAGTTGTGTTCGATTTTAAATCTTCGGCATTGGATGGTGAATCAAAAATGGCCAATTTACGACCCAAAATGTCTGTTGGGGTTGAAGTTGAAAATGTGTTGGGAACAGGCGAAGTGTCTGGTATCAAAGATGCCGATTTGACACTGACCTTATCGTCGGTCATCGAGCTTGGCGATAAAGTCAGCGGCCGAATGAATGTGGTGAGCACAAAAAAAACACAACTGCTTACTCAACGGCGAATTCGTACGCTGGACATCCTAGGTGAAACAACTCGACGATATATCAATGTCATTGTCCAACAAGCGTTGCACAAGACTGAGCAACGAGCTGAAATGCTGGCTCGCACAATGCTTCAGACAGTCTCTACACGGGTTGAAGCGGGAGCTTCTTCACCACTTGAGAAAAAACGTGCAGAGTCGGCGTTGTCGCAGGCGCGTTTGTCGTTATTGATAAGTGAACAAAAACTCAATGAGTATAAACGCGACCTGGCCATCATGTGGGGTGACACTAACGCTGCGTTTGCGGAAGTTGAAGGGACACTGTTATCGTTTCCAAATTCACTATCACTTGAACATATGCTTTCACAGCTTCAAAGCAATCCACACGTTCTGCTTTATGCTGATAACTATCGGGTACAAGAGGCCAGATTGAGAGTGGTTCAGGCCAGTCAGCAGTTCGACATTGCGTGGGAAGCCGGTATCCGAAGAATGCAGGGAATTAATGACACAGCGTTAGTCGCCAGTATTTCGGTGCCGTTAAATACCAAGCAGCGGAATCTAGGAGAATACGAACAACAGCGCGCATTGCTTGACAGTATCGACTATCAAAAACAAGCGAAAATTCGTGAACTCACTCGCCAATTAAATCAAGTCATTAGCGCAAAAGACCAAGCCTTGCTCACTGTTACGACCCTTCAAGACAATGTCGTTCCCACATTGGAATCTGCATTGAAATTGGCGCGGGATGGCTATGAAAGTGGTCGCTACAACTATATAGAGTGGGTGACAACGCAACAGCAACTCATAGATATGCAACGAACACTGATAAAAGCCGCAGGCTTAGTCCACCTTCGAAGCGCAGATCTAGAGGCACTTACGGGAATTCCCGTGTTTTCTGACTCTCCCTCGACGTCTGCTCAATCATCAGAATTACTAGAGAAAAAATAATGAATACATCACAATTTACATTACTCACTAGCGCACGTGACTTGCTTGGCGTGTTAGCCATGCTACTTACTTTACTGTTTGCTACTGTCGCCCTGGCTGATGATGACGATGAGGAAGCCGAAGAAAGACCCGAGTACGTAGTGTTATCTCAAGAACGGATGCTTGAACACGATATCGTGACTGCTTCAGCCGCGTCAGGATCATTATCGCTCACAACCAGAACATTTGGGCGGATAGTTCATGATCCTGCGTCACTGAGTCATATTCGTGCCCGCTTCGACGGTGTTGTAAAACGTATCATGGTGAATATTGGAGATAAAGTAAAAAAAGGTGACACACTGGCAATCATTGAGTCAAACGAGAGTTTAAATCAATACTCAATCACCTCACCGATGTCTGGAAAAATCATAGCTAGACACGCCAATGATGGTGAGCTCACCAACGGTCAAGTGCTGCTTTCTGTTGCTAATTACTCTCGCGCAATTGCTCAATTGGCTATTTTCCCCAAACAACGTACTCATATTGCCGCTGATATGGAAGTCACTTTAAGGCTTGAGGAATTGCAGCAACAATCAAGTATAAGCCACATTACGTCCTCACCGGATGACAAACCCTATTCTATCGCGTTTGTGAACGTTGATAATGGCAGTGGTTATTGGCCTTTAGGCGCTATGGTAGAGGGTTATATTCAGATTGGTTTCCAAGAAGTCAATCTGGCACTCCCCAAAAGTTCAATACAAGAGTTAGATGGGCAAACCATTGTTTTTGTCAAAGAAGGGGAACGATTTTACCCCCGCCAAGTAAAACTTGGGAACACGGACAACCGTTTAGTAGAGATTGTGAAGGGCGTTCAAATAGGCCAGCAAGTCGTTGTAGAAAATAGCTATCTACTAAAAGCTGATTTATTAAAAATGGAGGCGGGCGATGATGACTAATTACCTGCGCATTTATTGTCAAAAGCAAAGCCAAGTCCATAAAAACGGTGAGGTGAGAGCATGATTGCACGAATACTCCGTCTGTCGATTGAGCGCCGTGGTGTCATGATGTTGTTCGCCTTGTTTGTCGCCTTTTTTGGTATGTACAGTTACAAACAACTGCCGATTGATGCTGTGCCTGATATCACCAACGTGCAAGTGCAGATAAATACCGCAACCCCAGGTTACTCGCCTTTGGAGACTGAGCAACGCATAACGTTTATAGTTGAAACCTCGCTGGCCGGTTTGCCTAATTTATCGTATACCCGCTCGATATCACGCTATGGCTTGTCGCAAGTCACAGTCGTGTTTAAAGAGGGCACCGATTTATATTTCGCACGAAATCTCGTCAACGAGCGTCTCACCGCCATCGCGGCGCAATTGCCAACAGGGTTAACCCCTGAAATGGGCCCTATCGCCACAGGCTTGGGTGAAATTTACATGTACTCGTTAAGTGCTGAGCCTCAGGCGCGACAGGACAACGGTCAACCCTATGATGCTATGGCATTAAGGGAGATCCATGATTGGGTAGTTAAGCCCCAATTGTCGCTTGTTGAGGGGGTAACCGAGGTTTATGCGGTAGGCGGATTTGAAAAGCAATATCATGTGAATCCTAATCCAGTCGCAATGATAAACTTTGGGATAAGTACAGGTGACCTTCTCAGTGCGCTAGAACGCAACAATGCGAATCAAGGCGCTGGTTTTGTAGAACAAAATGGGCAACAAGTACTGATCAGATCGGAAGCCCAACTGAAGGGCATCGACGATATCGGCCAAGTGGTTGTTAAGATCATTGATGGCGTACCGGTAAAAATTCAAGACATCGCCCAAATCAACCTCGGTAAAGAGCTGCGCTCTGGAGCCGGCACGTTAAATGGCCAAGAAACAGTGATTGGCACGACAATGATGTTAGTGGGAGAAAACTCTCGTACGGTCGCCAAAGCTGTGGACAGTAAGCTCGAAACCATTAAAACAAGCTTACCCGAGGGCGTTATCCTTGAAGCGGTTTACGATAGAACAAGCCTCGTTGACAAAACCATCGACACAGTACAGAAAAACCTCGTCGAGGGCGCTTTACTTGTCATCGTTGTGCTATTCGTTTTGCTTGGGAATGTGCGAGCTGCACTTATTACAGCCGCTGTAATACCCCTGGCAATGCTTGCCACGATATCCGGTATGGTCAAAACCGATGTGTCTGCTAACTTAATGAGTTTAGGCGCACTGGATTTTGGCTTGATTGTCGATGGCGCAGTTATCATTGTTGAAAACTGTATCAGGCGATTATCCGAATCCCAGAAGCAAAACGGCGCAACTCTACCGCTCAAAGAAAGACTGAATGTTGTATATGAAGCCACTAATGAAGTCATACGTCCCAGTTTGTTTGGTGTATTGATCATTACCATTGTTTATATCCCCTTGTTCACGCTCACTGGCGTCGAAGGTAAAATGTTCCACCCCATGGCAGCGACCGTGATAATGGCTTTGCTTGCCGCAATGGTATTTTGTTTTACCGTAGTGCCTGCGGCGATAGCAATTTTCATGAGAGGTAAAATTAGCGAAAAAGAAAGCCCAATTATTAAAGGTGCAAAGGCAGTCTATCGTCCTGTTTTAACCGGAGCGCTGCGTTTTAGATGGCTAGTGGTAGTAGCAGCGAGTGCTTTGGTTGTCGGCAGTTTATGGATGGGCAGTAAATTAGGCTCCGAGTTTATTCCCCAGCTCAATGAAGGTGATATCTTAGTACAGGCAATACGGATCCCTGGGACAGGGGTAGAACAAGCAGTTGAAATGCAAAAAACTCTTGAAGCGAAACTTATGCAGTATGAGCAAGTACAGACGGTATTCGGTCGCACGGGTACGGGTGAGGTCGCCACCGACCCTATGCCACCAAACATTACTGATACGTTTGTTATTTTAAAGCCTCGGGAGCAATGGCCCGATCCATCAATGACAAAAGCTGAGTTAGTGGAAACGTTTGAAGAGGACTTGTTTACTTTGCCCGGCAATAATTATGAATTTACGCAACCTATACAAATGCGTTTTAACGAATTGATTAGTGGCGTAAGGGCAGATTTGGGGATAAAGCTATTTGGGGATGACTTAGATACGCTCTTTGCATCTGCTTCTGACATTTTGACCGTTATTTCAACGATTGAAGGAGCTGATGACGCGAGGCTTGAGCAGGTAGAAGGCATTCCAATCTTCACCGTCACACCAAAGCCTGATCAATTGGCACGCTTTGGTTTGGATATAGCCGACTTGCAGTTATGGCTCAATGCTGCGACAGGTGGAGAAACCGCTGGAATGATTTTTGACGGCGACAGACGCTTTGAGATTGTCGTGCGATATGGCGACGACATTCGAAATGAACTCACTCAGCTTGAGAGCGTTCCCATCGTCACGCCCTCTGGTGAGCATGTACCGATAAGCGAATTAGCCACACTGGCATTTAAAGAAGTACCTAGCCAAATAAGCCGGGAAAATGGCAAACGTAGTATTGTTGTCACAGCAAATGTGCGTGACAGAGATATTGGCACTTTTGTTGAAGAAGCTCAGGCGAGAATCAATGATGAAGTAGATTTACCTGCTGGTTATTGGCTCGACTATGGTGGAACCTTTGAGCAGCTCGAGAGTGCGAGTCAACGATTGACTATTGTGGTACCCGTTACGTTGTTTGTGATATTGACTATGCTGGTGATTGCGTTTGGCTCTATACGCGATGCGTTAATTATCTTCACAGGTATCCCTTTGGCATTAACAGGCGGTGTAATGTCTCTTTGGTTAAGGGATATGCCTTTATCCATATCCGCATCGGTAGGGTTTATCGCATTATCGGGAATTGCCGTGCTAAACGGATTGGTAATGCTGTCCTTTATAAAGCAACGTTTGCTAGAAACCGGAGAATTAGTGAATAGCATTGTTGAAGGAGCACTGATTCGATTACGTCCAGTGCTAATGACGGCATTAGTGGCAAGCTTAGGGTTTGTGCCCATGGCGCTGAATACAGGTATTGGTGCAGAAGTACAAAGACCGTTGGCTACCGTTGTGATTGGCGGAATTGTATCTTCGACGCTCCTCACGCTTGTCGTTCTTCCGGTTCTTTATCGCATCGTATATGCAAAACAGGAAGTTGCACTTCGTTAGCGCTAAGTCGAGGAAGCATTCGTTGCCGATAAACGATCGCTTCCTTTTTTCATAGTCAAAGAAATCCGTGACAGCCTATTTATCAGTTGAAGGAGCAGCTCTCAGAAAGTGAATGACGTGCCATATGAGTTGTATCGTTAACAGCTAAATAAAGGAACGTAAATAATTGGGTTAACGCCACGCAACACTTGGGCTCAGCAATCTAGACATTATTGTGATCATAGAATGATGTGGGGTGGCACATTTTATGGCTGTCTTTTATCAGGCAGAGGATGGAAGAAACTGGCGAGTTAGTAAACTCGATTATTGATGGTGCAATGACTCGCTTGCGGCCAGTACTCATGACCGCGCTAGTGGCGAACCTTGTTTTTGTGCCCATGGCGCTTAACGTAGGTACTGGCGCAGAGGTGCAGCGACCTCTGGCAACCGTGGTCATTGGTGGGATCATATCCTCTACCTTGTTAACTGTGGTTGTACTACCTGTACTCTATAGACTCGTTCACAGCAAAACTGCAATCTAATGTTAACGGCTTTCAGATTAATGACGAAAGCCCTTATTTCGAATTATCCAGAACGGCGAAACTAGTATATTGTCGTGTCATTCATTTTTTGACGTTGCAGGAAAAAGTATGGAACCAACAAGAAAAAGTGATTTAAAAAAGGCGAGAAAGCTTCAAATATTAAATGTCATCTATGATGCAATTGAAGTAATAGTCGCTTTAATAGCAGGGATAACTGCCAATAGTTCAGCGCTCATAGGATGGGCATTGGACAGCACAATAGAGGTGGTAAGTGCTGCCACCCTTGGCTGGCGTCTACACGGTGAGCTTAAAGGAATTGATAAAGATCAGGTGAACAGACGGAAAAAAATAACTCTTTACGTGATCGCAGTATCATTTGCTTTGGTCTGCATATTTATATCTTATGATGCAGTTACAAAACTTCTTAGTCAGCAAACTTCAAGCTGGAGCACTATGGGGTTAATCATTTTAGTAACTTCTTTGCTTATCAACCCTATTTTTATTTATTTCAAAAGAAAATATGGCCGTAAGCTGGACAGTCCAGCGTTACTTGCCGATGCCAAAGATACCTTTATCTGTTTATACCAAACTATCGTTGTTCTTGCTGGTTTGCTATTGGTAAATTGGTTTGGCTGGTGGTGGACAGATCCTGTGGCGGCGTTGCTCATTGTACCTTATGCAGCAAAAGAAGGTTGGGAGGCCTACACTAAAGCAAGAGAAATCAACGTTGATAAGAAGTAACAGACCTCTAGACGTTTACAATACATTCGCTCAAAACTGACGTTATTCATTTTGTAAAAACTATAATAGTTTCTTAATTACTTAGATTTTTATCAGGTAATGCTGTTAGCGGAGCAGTTCTATACTTCGGTGATCGTAGTACGGCACATAAGGCAATGATCCATGCGTCCAATGATTAAAATACAAATACACAGGAAGCCATAGCGCTTTTAACTGAATCAGGGTTAGATTTACATCGTGCGAAAGGAGGGGAAACATGAGTGAGTTTTTAACGCAATGGCAAGAGGCCGCCCACACTACTTTGGGCCTATTTTGGATGGCTTTTTGGGCCTTCGCGCTTGGTTACCTAATAAGCTCAATGATCCAAGTTTTTGTCACCAAAGAGAGAATGCAAAAATCCATGGGAAAAACTGGACCCAAAAGTGTCGCATTGGGCACTTTCTTTGGCTTTATTTCCAGTTCCTGTTCCTTCGCAGCTTTATCTACAACGCGTGCTCTATTTGTAAAAGGTGCAGGCTTAATCCCTTCGCTTGCTTTCATGTTGGCGTCCACCAATTTGGTGGTGGAATTAGGCATAATCATTTCTATTTTTCTTGGGTGGCAGTTTGTTGTAGGAGAATATGTCGGTGGTATTCTACTTATCCTAGCCGTTTGGCTGTTGGTCAAACTGACGTGTAAAAAAGAGTTTGAGGAAAAATCGCGAGAGCATGCAAAAAAAGCAGAAGGTGGCGATAACCAAGCGAGTAGCAAGGAAAAAAGCTGGAAAGATAAAATAGCGAGTAAAGCGGGATGGCACCAAGTTGCTAGCCGCTACACGATGGAATGGAAGATGGTATGGAAAGATGTGACCATTGGGTTTACGGTCGCCGGTATCATCGCGGTATTTGTCCCCACTGAATTTTTTCAATCACTTTTCATCGGAGCCGGGCAAGAATCGAACTCCTTTTTGCAGATTCTTGCACAAACCATCGTTGGCCCCGTTGCGGCCTTTTTTACTTTTATCGGCTCCATGGGCAACATTCCGCTAGCGGCCGTGTTATTCGGGCAGGGGGTAAGTTTCGCTGGAGTAATGGCGTTTATCTTTAGTGATCTGGTGGTATTTCCAGTGTTGCGGATTCAGGCGCAGTACTATGGCTGGAAAATGGCCATTTATATACTGATTGTATTTCTATGTGCGCTTGTGGGCGTCTCGCTCGTCATGCACTATGGACTCGATCTCTTGGGGCACTTGCCTGATGCTTCAGGATTTCAGTCAATGACAGATCGTGAGTTTTTTAACATAGACTACACGTTTTTCTTGAATTTGCTCTTTCTCGCGCTAACCGCTGCATTCATCGTTTGGCAGTTCTACAAAAAAGAAAAATCGATGTCAGCTAATCGAAGCCTAGGCGACTGGATACTGCTGTCGCTTTCGATTGTCGCGTATGGATGGCTTGCAATTGGTGTGGCTGTGCTTCCATTTTTATAGTTTACCAGTGAAAAGTTGTTTGGGTGATGACGTATATTATGAAATATTTATCGGGGAAACCTCACACACCCAAACAACTATTGATAGCGGCTTAAAGAATTCCTACAATTAACTGCTGCTTTAAATGGGGGGTACATATGCTCTATTCGCGGATTCAACCCCGAAGTGCACCACTCGCTAAATTAAGCCACGTTGCGTAATTCTTTGAATACCGCGACTGGCTGTTTAAATCCCAGACACTTTCGCGGTCTGGCATTCAGTGCCTTTTCAATGTTCGCTATCTGTTCGTTTGTTACTGTTCGTAAATCGGTGCCTTTACGGATGTATTTGTCGTAACAATCCGTTAAAGTTTTCGTTCAATCCGCGCTCCCAAGACGAATAAGGGTTAGCGAAGTAAATGTCCGTCTTCAACTTCTCTGCAACCAGTCCATGGTCACAGAATTCACTGCCGTTGTCCGCCGTAATAGTGCGAACATGGCGGCGATATCGCCACAACATGCCAACCATGGCTCTGCTCACCTCCGCCGCACTTTTCGCGGGGACTTTACGTATCAGGTACAGCTTACTCTTGCGCTCGACTAAGCTGACTATCGCGCCTGTTCCTTGCTTCCCTAAAACGGTATCGGCTTCCCAGTCCCCAAACCGTTTCTTCTTATCTACAATAGCTGGGCGACGTTCAATCCCTACGCGATTCGGGATAATGACACGTTTCGCTCTGCTGCCTTGTCGGTACTTCCGGCGACCATGTCGCAATTGCTTATACAGCTTACCACCACGCAGTTTGTCTCTCTGGACGTAGCCGTAAATCCATTCATGGCTTACCGAATGTCCAATGATTTTACCTACACCTGCAATTTGCTCAGGGCTCCATTTCTGGTTAAGCCCGAACTCAACAAACGTAATTGTAAGTGCTGGTATGCCGTATTTGGCTGCCAGACATCGTCGTTTAATTGTCTTAGCATGAGCCACTTCCGGCAGGTAGTGATTATCACGAATTCTGTTGCGCCGGACTTCACGGCTAATCGTGCTGTGACTCACTTTCAGCCGCTTTCCAATATCTCGGTAACTGAAACCCTCGCGTAAGTAGGCTTCGATCTGGTATCGTTGCCCTTCGATCAACTGCTTGTAACTCATGGTAACTACTCATGTTTGTTTGGCGACTACAGAGTACCACCAACAGGCAGTTGATCTCTCCTCACCGTTTAACCATGAGTGGTGCACTTATTATCTGAATTCGGGTTTAGTAAAATAGAGATTCAAACAGCAGGTTAGAAAGTTTTTGAGAACTAGACTTCCAAATTATTTAAGGGTGATTTAGAAGTCTCAGTATTTTTGCCATTCGGCCTGCTAAGTCATTTGGTCCGTTTTCACGTGGTTTAATTGAAGTGACTAGTTCAATTAGGGTTAAATCAAACCTTAGCCGGAGAAAGAAGATGGTCGATTTCAGTCCGAGGCTAAAGCTTTCTCGTCGAACCTTTTCGAACTCTATCTCTGTGCGCAGGCGCCACATAAACTTCAACAGTAGTCTTTACGCTAGCATGTCCAAGCTCTTCAGCTAGCATGGTTTCATTTGATTCGTCCAATGCCTGAGTAGCGCCCGTATGACGCAACCAATGTGAAGAGGCACCCGCAATAAAAAGTGCTTGCTGCTTCCTATTAGTCTTAACTAGTTCTTTTATTACCAAATCAAATGCCTCTTCAACAACATTATTCAAGCTATCTTGATGCAAAGGTGCACCTGTTTTGCGAGAGGGAAGCATTGGTGAATCTTCATCAATTCGGGGCAGGGGAGTTAACCCTAGAGAACTCCTATAGCGCGACAAAACATTGTCGATGTATGAATCCGGCACTGTAACTAATCGCTCTTTTTTACCTTTGCCAATCACGTTTAGAACCCAACCTTCGCCACTTGAGTCTAGTCTGAAATGATTAAAAAACGGTGTATAGTAATCACGGTGTGACAACTCAGAAATACGTAAAAATAGCACTTTGAGTGTTAGCACTACAAAGCGATGCAATTCGTATTTTGGGTTTTCATCAGCAGCTTTGGTTAAACTCTCAATAAATAGATCCCAAGTATCATCATCAAATGTGTGTGGTGGTTGGTATATCTTGCCTTTAACCAGGTACTTACAGTTTTTCTTCGCATCAGAGACATGGTTACGCCTAACCAATTCAGCGTCAAATAAGAATTTAAAAAACACGATGAGGAATAAGATAACGTTGACCCAGAATATGTGCACGCTCTAACGCAATGAAGGCAGATGATAAACCTCCTGTTGCTTCAAGTTCCCGAGCCAAAGTCTTTGAGCGTTCATATTCACGTTTTAGAAGTGGTTTCATAATTTTGCTGCCTTCAAACTGTCTATGTACCGGAATTATTCATGGTTTTAGTCGAAGGGTATTGAACAAATCGCCTGTATTAAGCAAAAGCGTCTATCGTTTATCCATATGTTGGGTTTGTCCTGGTGTTACGCCAATAGTGTCGCGCAGAATTCGTGTAAAATGAGCTTGATCGGCAAACCCTGCATCATAAGCGGCATCCGCTAAGGAAGCGCCTTTTGCTAATGATTGAAATGCCAAGTTTACCTGTTTCCATACAATGATTTTTGAAAATGGGACGCCAAAGTAGTGTGTCGATAAGGCGCGAAGTCTAGAGACTGAAAGACCTACATGTTTCCCGATAAGCTCGACAGTTGGGCGTTTATCGATACTGTTGAGATAAGTCATCGCCGAGATTAATCGTGCGTCAATGACACTGTTATTTTGATGATAAAGTGTTTCCAGCTTATTCATCATGTCACGCAAAGGAATATCCGCTAACAACGTGTCTAAAATTTCCAGAGAGAGGCTTTGTACTACTGAACCTTTTTGCTGAGAGGGTTGCAGAGCGTTGGCAAAAAAAGAATCGGGTTCAATAAGTAGAATGACAATGGGTGATGATGTAGTAATTCTATGTTTAACACCTGAGGGAATTAACCACCCATTACCTTGTTTTTCAAATGTGTTGTCATCGGTAACAGTAATGCCTGCGCCTGCAACCAACTGCAGAGCGGCATGGGCATGCAAATTATTTTCTGCGCTCATACCTCGAAACGCAATCCATGTTTCACCAAAACAATATTCGCCTTGCCATTTCAAATTAAATTTACCTTTGTTCGCCAAAGAGGAAAGGTTTATTATCACCGTCGAATATCCTATCTTTAACCCCCTATGTCTAATACGGTTTAGTATTAGACATAGTGTATAAGGGTAAGTTATAGTGTTGCCATCTTAACCTACAATAAAAACTCACTTGGCCATCACTAAACCCACACCTTTGTTTCCCACGTATGCTGAGCTGGCAGAGCTCAGTTTGTCTGACTATCCGCAGCTAAGTTCATTCTTAGAAAAGCAACCGACATGGATGAGACAGCACTGGGACTGGGCGAAAGAATACCTTTTATATATAGGTCGCAACAAATCACAGCACACGTATGTGCGTTTTCGAAATGACATCGAAAAGTTTCTACTGTGGGTCTTTATGGTGGATAAACAGCCAGTGGACGATTTGCGCAAAGCAGATATTTTACGATACATCGATTTTTGCGTGGCGCCACCGGTTAAATGGATAAGTACGCAGCTCCATGACCGATTTAGCCTCAAAAACGGATACTTTGCTTCAAACCTTAAGTGGACGCCGTTCAGGCAAACGCCGCCCAAATACGATAAGGATAGAGTGCTCGATCCGAAAAAGTACCAACCATCATTGCAGACCCTCGAATCTACTTTTGTGGCATTAAGCTCTTTTTACCGCCATCTCATCGATGAAGAAATTTGTTTCGGCAATCCCATTCCATTGGCGAAACGTGATTGTAAATATTTGATAAAAGACAGTCAGGTGAAGACGATCAGTCGATTAACGGAGCAGCAATGGCAATATCTCTTAGATACCGCAGTTGAGATGGCTGATAACGATCCACTTGTGGAACGCAATTTATTCGTTATTGCTACCATGAAAACCCTATTCCTAAGGCTTTCAGAGCTCTCGGAGCGCCAAGACTGGACACCATTGATGAGTCATTTTTGGACAGATGAGGACAACAACTGGTGGTTTAAGGCCTATGGAAAAGGCAAAAAGATTAGAGATATCACGGTACCACCGGGTTATCTTACGTTTTTAAAACGCTATAGAGAATGGCGTGGATTGTCATCGTTACCATCAAAAGGCGAGCAAACCGTGTTGGTTGAAAAAATACGAGGTCGTGGAGGTTTAACAAGCCGTCAAATATCCAGGCTCGTGCAGCAAGTATTTGATGCAGCTTTCGATAAAATGAAGTCTGAACATGGAGTAGAAGCCGCACAGAAATTAAATGAAGCAACGACACATTACTTGCGTCACACCGGTGCCAGCATGGAGATTGAACGTGACAGGCCTTTGAAAGATTTATCTGAGGATCTAGGTCATTCAAGTAGTGCGACCACTGACACGGTTTATGTGCAAGTGGAGCGAAAACGCCGAGCGGCATCAGGTAAAGACAGAAAAGTTCAATAGCTACATTTGACATTTAGATAGACAATATCTCGGTTTAAGCCCTTGATATAACAACTTGTGTCTTATAATTATATTGTAGAGGTGATTCGCTTATGTCAGGGACAATCGGAAAGATTGCAAAACTAATCGGTGTGAATAAAGAAACCATTCGCTTTTATGAGCGCAATGGCTTAATCAGTCAGCCACAAAAGCCCTCTGAGGGTTATCGAGTATATCCTAAGGAAACGGTTGATAGGATCCGATTCATAAAACGCGCTCAAGAATTAGGATTTACGCTTAAAGAAATAGATTCTCTGCTGTCCTTAAATAGCGAGTGCTGTAGCAAGGTAGAAGCGCTAGCAAAACAGAGACTTGCATCTGTGCAATCTAAGCTGGAAGACCTAAAACGATTAGAGCATGCGCTATTGGAGAGCATCACTAAGTGTCAGACGAATGATGATGATAGCCATTGCCCCATTATTAATGCCCTGTCACCAAAGTAAATGTATTTAACTATCTAGAGCATCCCGCTAAAAAATCACAATGAAATAACTAATCAAGCTTGACTCTGTACGAAGGTACATACTTTATACTCGGTGCTATCTTATCCAATATCGAGATTAAATATGATCAACGACGACTCTAAAATGCCGATGGTGGGAGGTATTATCGCGGCGATCGGGGCAGGCATTTGTTGTGTAGGTCCGTTAGTCCTATTGTTGCTTGGAATAAGTGGCTCATGGATTAGTAGCCTAACCGCTTTTGAACCGTACCGTCCAGTTTTTGTAGTGACCGTCATGCTCTTCCTTGGCTATGCAGGTTATAAAATCCATCGGCCGATTGAAAAATGCCAACCAGGAAGTGTCTGCGCAATTCCGCAAACAAGGCGTCGTCGTCAAATTGCCTTTTGGATAACGTCATTAATAGCACTTGTTTTGATCACAAGTAACTATTGGCTAGTTTGGTTAATCTGATTTCAAGAACCTTACACAATCCCTAAAACATTTTAAAACAGGAAAATATTATGAAAAAACTATTACTTACGATGGCTTTACTTTCAAGCACCACGGCGTGGGCAGAGTTAAAAACAGTCACGCTAGAAGTACCTAGCATGAATTGTGTTACTTGTCCCGTTACGGTCAAATTAGCACTGAAAAAAGTGAAAGGCGTAAAAACAGTCGAGGCTACATATGAACCAAATGAAGCCATTGTTACCTTCGACGATACGAAAACCAATACAAAAGAGTTAATGGTAGCCACCGAGAATGCAGGCTATCCGTCTAACGTAAAAAGTAGCGATTAATCTATGAACGCACAAGGCAGCTCTAATTGTTGTGCAAGCAAGGCGAAGCAACTTCATGTTGCTATTATTGGCAGTGGGTCTGCGGCATTCTCATGCGCCATTAAGGCGGCAGAAAATGGTGCAAGGGTCACCATAATAGAAGGAGCCGACGTAATAGGCGGGTGTTGTGTTAATGTCGGCTGCGTTCCATCAAAAATTCTCATCCGCGCCGCTCAATTAGCGCATCAACAACGAAGCAACCCTTTTGAAGGCATTGAAGACCACGAACCTAAAATAGACCGCACGCTTTTATCGCATCAGCAAATCAGTCGCGTAGAAGAATTGAGAACTACAAAATACCAAAATATATTGGAAAACAATCCTGCATTAACCTTGATTAAGGGGTATGCCCGGTTTATTAGTCAAAATGAGCTGAATATTACCCATACTGACGGTACCGAAGTAACACTACTTGCAGACAAGTTTCTTATTGCAACAGGCTCAACACCCACCATCCCTAAAATAGAAGGACTACAAAACACCCCCTATTGGACTTCAACAGAAGCGTTGTTCGAAAAAAAGCTACCTAAGAGCCTTGCAGTAATTGGCTCATCTGTTGTCGCTGTAGAAATTGCTCAGGCATATGCTCGATTAGGTTGCAAAGTTACTATTTTAGCGCGCAATACCTTGTTGAAAAGTGAGGATCCACTGTTGGGCGATAGATTAAGTCAGTGTTTTGAAAAAGAGGGTATTGAAATTAGAAATAATTCTCAAGTTACTCGAATCACCCATGATAAAAACGGTTTTTTAATACAGACCCAAGATGAGAATTTGCTCTGTGAGAAGTTATTGATATCTACAGGTCGTCACGCAAACACTTCAAGGCTTCACTTAGATGTCGCAGGTGTTGTGACAGACAATAAAGGTGCAATCATTGTTAATGAAAAACTAGAGACAAATATCTCTCATCTATACGCCGCAGGTGATTGCTCAACCATACCTCAATATGTGTATGTTGCTGCGGCTGCTGGCAGCCGTGTTGGTTCGAATATGACAGGTGCTAACGTGAAACTAGACTTATCAACAATGCCTGCCGTTATTTTTACCGATCCTCAAGTTGCCACTGTTGGTTTGACAGAAGTTGAAGCCGAAAAACAAGGTATAAGCGTTATTAGCCGAGTTTTAGAGATGGACAATGTTCCAAGAGCCTTAGCCAACTTTGAGACAGACGGTTTTATCAAGCTTGTAGTAGACAAGCAATCTAATAAGCTTATCGGAGCACAAATTCTAGCACACGAAGGTGGTGAGCTAATCCAAAGTGCTGCCCTTGCGATTTACAATAAAATGACAATCGATGACTTAGCAAACCAACTCTTTCCTTATCTTACAATGGTCGAAGGACTGAAACTGTGTGCGCAAACTTTCAGTAAGGATGTCAGTGAGCTGTCTTGTTGCGCAGGTTAGTAACTGAAAACCTATTCAGGATGTTATTTATGCAAATATTTCTCATTCGCTATGCATTATTTTGGTTTTTTGTTTAAGAAAAGCATTAAGTGAAACCTTTAAAAAAATAATATATAAATAACAGGTGCTTACGTTAAAATATCGAATTTCAGTGACCTAAACGGTAGTTCAGCCATAATATGAAAAATCTCATCGAAAGAGTGGTGCTAGTTCAGGGAAAATGCCTGCTAGTTTGCCTTTTAACGTAATTACACAGGTAACCTAAAAAGCTAACAGCTTATTAAGCATCTACCGATACCTTTAGAAACTTTCACTCCTTTTACGCTCTGTCCACATAACTGCAGAATAGCTTATAAGCTCTCGAGCAAATACGGCTGAACACATTTCCTGAAATCTTTAAATTTCCCGAATTTTTTTTAAATTGCCACACTCGTTACAAGTCAGTGCGTTTTAATGCCTTATTTAACATAATATACATTATGCGCAATTGACTATTGGGATGGATGAGGGCGGCTATGGCCAGCGTTGGCCTGTGCTCTATGGTTGTTGCTGCGGTTTATACTACGGCGTGCGCTACGTGAAATCTGACGCACTAACGTGCGCTATCGCTCGCAGATTTGCTCAGAATGTGCGTCGGCGATATCCAATTCGTACATGCTGTTGGAGTTATTTTGCCACGACATGACTTTTTGCTTTGTGGTGTGAGTTGTTTGCACGAGTAATCGTGTTCTCGTCTTGGCGGTCAGAATAAGAATGATTCAATAAGCAAATCTTCTAACAGTACACCTACTATTAAAATTGCAGCATTCCCAGAATCGTTATCCCGAATACTTTTGGTTAATCGACACGTAAAGTGTGCAATAAACTTACGCGTAGATTCATCATACTGAATGTCACTCAACGAGTAATCAGCACCTTCTAAAGATATGATTTTCTGTTCGTCACCTTGCCAGTAATCTGACGTATAGTCAGAAGCAGCAATTAGCAAACCATCTGAATTGGTCAACATGATTTCACCTATCACGGGGTTGTTTTTCTTTACCTCTCGCAATCTCAATGAAATCTGGTTCGTTAAAATTCTTTTTGCAGTGTCTGTTTGTTTCCCTTCTGCAAACGCTTTTTGCCACTCCTCGTCTTCAGATGTAATCAGCGCTTGAACTGGTTGCGTTGTCACTAATTTTTCAGAAATCTTCTCCAGCATTTTGCTATCGAACTGTGGCAATACGGTTGTTTTTACGTAATCGAGAATTTTGTTTCTTTCCAATGCGCTTAATTGTGTGACTTCTGTGTTGCATGCACTAATACTTGCATTAAATCGGTGCACTAACCCAGGGTTAGCTGCAACATAATGCTTTGAAAATGTAAGCGTTTTGGCGGCATACCGTAAAAAGGTACTGTAAAGTTTATCACTGTCTGTGTTTCCAAACCTGTCTGGTTCTAATGTCTTACTATCAGCAATAAAAGCCTGGACGCGATCAGCGTATAGCTGTTTAATAAGTTGCGAATAACTAACCGCTTCCATGAAAAAATCTACACCATGAGATTGCAGCCATTGTTGTTCATCACTTCCCCTGATCACGCCTAACCGAGGAGAGTCTCCGAGCGCTTTTACAGGTTTTGATGAGTACGCGTGCCACTTCTCAAGGTAGATTGGATTGGTTGGCTGCCCGAGTGAAATATTATTTTCACTCGTCAGAAATAAGCCATCTACTTTTCCTGTCCGCAGTTCACGTTTAGCGCGAGCCCACGGCATTTCAAGTACGTGCATGGTCATATTTAGTTTGTCGAAAATGCACTTCAGCACCGAAGTCACTTTTTGCTGCTCAGCAAGTCGAGGCCTTTCACTGTCAATATCCTGGTGTATCTGTGTAGCTAATGTTATCTGATTGGACGATTGGCTACCGTACGCCATGGAAGCAGTTATTAGTAAGATTAAGGATAAAGCAGCTCTCACAGTGACATTGCTCTAATAGGCCACAACGAAGTCATACTGGAAACCGACTGCCAGATAGCTGTTGTCTTCAACGTCTTCCTTGTCAATCTTCGTATACCAGGTGTATAGCTTAAAGCGGTCAGTAAATCGATAATCGGCCCCAATGCTATAGGTCATATCATCTTCCAGGGTTTGATATTGTAGGCGGTAGTCTATTTTGCCGAGGAGATAACTCAAATTAACTAAATAGCCATCCCGGCTTTCGCCACCACCATCAGGCTCCTGAGTGTGATAAATACCGGTAATTTTGGCGCCGGCCAGGTTAAACCTCGTGATTGCACGGGTCACATTGTAATCTTTCACATCCCAATCGTGGGAAATACTCGCATAGATTTTTGTTTTTTTGAGCTTTCTATCCCCATAAAAAATACCGCCAGAATAAGCGGCGTCTCCATCGGCTGTTTTTTCAGCCTGATAAAGCGCTTCTACATGAAAATTATTGAAAGAAGGGCTGGTGTAACTAACAACGTCAGCCAGGCGATTATCTCCTTTCCACAGAGCATTAACATCGCCTTCATAGTGATTATATAAGTCCCCTGCTCTTCCTATTGCCCAGGTTGGAGTGAAGTTTCTGCCTATGGTAACTTCACCAAAATTTTCTGAACGGATACCAATATATTGGGGTCTTTCAGTAAGATTGTCCTGGCCTTTTTCCTGCATAATATCGACTTTCCATTCAAGGCGATAAATCACTGATAAATCGTCATCAATAGCAACATCTCCGCGTACGCCTAGCCAGGAGTTGTTACTTCGGATTTCAGTAAACCTGCCCTCGCCTTCTTCTGATGACTGTGCATTTACGTTTATTCGGCTGTAAAACTCTCCCAGACCATCCGCGTGGACTATCGGTGTGTGTGAAAAAGCTACCGCCATCACAACAGCTACCAACCTGACTTTCATAATCTTCAACTTATTGGTGAAAGGTATATAAGCTATAGACCAATGACATTCACGCTGAAAATATCAAGTCACCTTGCATATTCGCCAATTTTAACTAATTTTTTAGAGACTTTACTTTTTTAGCAGTTACTTCGAGGATTTTATGATGGATTCGAGTCAGCTAACCATTCGTACGAAATTTGCTATTCCGCTCGTGTTCGTAAGCCTCTTAGTCATTGTAGTGAGTATTCTCAGCATTACTGGTGGTGCGAGGTTGTCAAAAGATGCGCATGAACTTTCAACCACGTTCATCGATTCAGTCAATCTTACGCTAAATGCAGATCGTGATTTATATCAGTCACTTACTGCTATTCAGAGCCTTGTAATTAATAATGCATCTCAAAGCGGAAGTTCAAATAATGCACAACTGCTTGCTGATTTTCGTGAGAACGCCCAGCAAGCACAGGATGAGGTACGGCCACGATTCGTAACAAATCGACCAATAAAATAATTAACCACTTGAATTAAAAGAAAAATTCAAGTCAAACTGTTGATTTTGCTTTGCGAAGTTATCAGATAAGTCTATTTGAAGTTTTCCATTTAATATATTTACCGACGCTGTATACAACAAAATGTAAAATCTCGTCCAACCGTATTACTGCGGGCTTTGGCTTTTTATGATGTCAAGTTTGTAGTTTAGGGGCTTTCGCTTTTTACTTAAATCGAGATGGTAATCGCCGAAGCGATTAATATGCTCAGTTCGATATGGCGAAAGAAACTTCAACACCTCTTCTGAAATTGGCATTTGACGTTGTTTCAATTGCGACAGAACTTCTGTCATGGATTGAACGTTATGCAAAATAACCAGATTAGCCACAAGCTGATTATACTTAATGACCTTCCGCTGTTCATGTCGCACATTTTCCGCAATAATACCGTCACCCCCAAAGAACAACCACTTGGTGAAGTTATTGAACTCTTCACTTTTATTGGTAGCAGAATGAATGGTGCGCCTGAGCTCCACATCGCTAATGTACTTCAGTAAGAATATAGTTCGTATCGCTCTACCCAACTCACGAAAGGCAAAATACAGTCGGTTTTTACGGCTGTAAGTTCCCAAACGTTTTAAAATTGTAGACGGTGATATTTTTCCTGCCTGAATAGACAGTGCCACACGTAACATATCGGGCAGGTGTCGTTCAATCAATGACCAATTGATATTACCTCGGAACAAACGGTTTATATGCTTGTACTTGGTTCGACCGTCAGCTTTGTAAAATACCAGCTTCTTGATGTTTCGTATTCGGGGCATCAAGTCAATACCTAGCAAATGAGCCAGGCCAAAAACGGTTGTGCTTTGAGCTTGAGTGTCTCCATGGATCACATCCGGCTGTATGTCCGATTCATTCTTAATGAGGCCATCAAGGATGTAGATAGCTTCATAAACGCCACACGGAATGAAGTGGCTGAATAAAGCTATGTAAGTGTCCGAGACGTGATAATAACCTATACCGCCATACCCCCCATAACGGATATGATACTCTGATAATAGGTTCTGTTCGTACACGTTCCACTTGGTACCATCAGCTGATGCTGATTTACCTGATCCCCAGAAGGATGGCAGCTCAAACTTGTTATAAGCATTCACGGTTTTTACAATAGCTTTTTCAAGTTTCTCTTCAGTGACATACTTTAAATTCAGCCAAGCAACTTGCTTACGGCTTAAGGTCTTGATTGAGCGAGCTGTTTGAGTTGGCCCAAGATTGCAGCCATAACAAAAAAGGGTCGATATAAAGCGTTTACGAGGATTATCAAGTTTGCTTTCAAATCCAGATACAGGCTTAAACAATTTGTGGGCGTCCAGCCATTGCTCGGATTCTACCAGAATATCGACAATGCTCTTTTCCTCAAGAGAGTCCCGTAAGGCTTCATCAAGCTTCTTGAGTTGTTGGGGCTCAGGGATATTCTGATGTCTTCTAATCACAAGCTGATCATTATTGAAATCAAGAAACTCATTGGATTGAAATTGCTCGTCCACCTGAGTTGATAATTCGCTGAGAGTTTTCTTTAATTCAGTTGCAAAGGTTTTGCTATCCTTTGAAAAACCTAGCATGTCAGTATATTCAGATAAACCTTGCTCGTATTCATCCCAACTGATTAGTTCTTTGCGATAATCTGAATGTTCCAGGCTGTAACGAATGAATAAATCACCTGAGCTGAGTTCATTCTTGATCCGAGACAGAACACACAACTCAAAGTATTTACGGTTGACCGTTTTCGTGTCTGCGTTGAATATCAGCTTCTTCCATTTATCGTTCACCCAGGGCTGCGCGACAAACTCCTCATAGTGACCCAGTTCCTGCTTGTGGGTATTTCGATACTCCAGAATGGTTTCTAGCGCCAGTAGAATCGAGCTATCTTCAGATGATGACCCTAACTCTAAAAGCTCCAAACAGTTCAGAAGCTGGGCACGTTGCGGTTTATACAATTTAAGCATAAAGGGATAATAATTATTTCCAGCATAGGCTAAGTGCTCTTCACACTCAGCTAATAGTATCGCTGGCTCTTCGCTCATGGCGTTTCGAATATCCGACAGTGATGGCGGTACGCCAGCTTCATTATCACCATAAGTTTTTAAGACATTACGAAACTGGCTGATAAGTTTTTCCGTTCGCTGTGTATGCTCCTGATGGTATTCCATCAGTCGGGTCTCCGCAGATTGGTGCAACTTATTCAATTTTCGTTTAAAGATACCCGCCACGTCGTCTAAGGATTGACTTAATTTTGATTGGATCATCAACACCATCAGTGTGTAACGTTTGGCCTGCTTCATTTCTTTTAAGTGAAAAGCATCCAATGAACGAGCCTCTAAAGTGAAATGATGTTTCTTCGTTAACGGTAGGAACTCCATATTTGGTAAGCGTTCGACTAGGCCTTGTAACCATTGTAAATGTTGAAGGTAGCTTTTGACTTCTTTATTCGTGGGTTTTTTAACTTCTCGTTTAATCGAGTCCCAGCGTGTTTTACTTCCAGAGCTATTAAGCATTCTATCCAACTCAGCTGTCAGCTCATGATTCAGCTTTCTATGCGTTTGCTTGAAATAGGCATCGTTGACTTGCTTTTTAGCTGATTTAGCGTATTTTACCAGAGTTGAGAAGCCGGGTAATTCATAGCGCTGTTTAACCAACCCTTCAATGACTATATTGATAATATCAGCGATTTCATGCTTTTTCTCAGATGCTTCGGATGACAGCTTATGAAGCAATAATGTTGTTTTATCATTGCTTTCAATTAGCTTAATGTCTAGATACCTTCTCACTAAAGCCTTTAACCGGGTTCGACTTCCACCTCTATCGAACCGTGATAAGTACTTTCTCGGAGCGCTCCTCATTTTCATCTGCTCAGAAATATGACTAATAATCTTGTTAGGGATGTCAGGAGACTTGAGAAAATACCCCAAACGCTGAGTTAATTTAATATGGACTAACAGGGCAAGCTGATCCAATTTGCGCCGGCGCTGCTGGCGAACATAGGCAATATCCTCGGGGGTGGGTGTATATACAGACTGTAATTCAGACTGACTCATGTTAGGTTTAATGCGCGGGTAAGCGGTTTCATTGATTGTTGTCATAGAGATATAAATACCAGCGACGGATCTCGAGGCCAGCTAGGAGGTCTGATTATTTGGTTACATTACAAAATGTTCGACTGTTTAGCTCAGCCACAATCACCTTGCAGTTTATCTAAAGTAATTTTAGTGCTGAGAAGTTTATTAAACTTGCGCAAGACGTTTAGTGTCCAAGTTCAATCTATACTGAATTCATGCTTAAAACTCATGATGAAGTGGCCCAGTCACTGTACTGCATTATTTTAGCTGTTCAATAAAGTGTTGCTGAATCTTATGCGATGAACCAATGTAACGAAGCGCCGTTTTTGGATCTTTCCAACCTACATATTCCATAAGCTCTTTAAGGCTCCAGCCATTACTGTCGGCCCAGGATGCGAACCCCCGTCGTAACGAATGACTACTAAAGGCATCAGGGTGTAATAGTCCAGCACCACTTGCACACTCTCGAACAATATTAATGATTGTATTGGATGTCATGCTCTTATGATTAAAATGTCCCCAGCGGTCGATCCCTACAAATAGCGGTCCTTTGCTTAATTCAGCGGCCGTAACCCAGTCCTGATAAGCAGTGACAGGGCAGAGTTTTTGCAAAGCTGGAACTTTATAGGTCACCCCTTTATTATCCCTATCGCCTTTCGTAGTAGGAAAATACAGTGACATTCCCTTGTTGGGGATCATGGTCACGTACTCAACATGGATATTAGTGAGCTCATCTGCTCGAAAAGCACGCCAGAACCCGAGTAGCAGAATGGCTTTATTTCGAATGAGTCTCAAGCCTTTCCTATAATCCTTTGACTCCTTTATCGACTCCTCAAGCCACTGAATAATGATTTTCAATTCTTCTAATTGGAGAGGCCGAGCCTGCTTGGTTTGGTATGCATGCGTTGCTCGGATACCTTTCATTACTTTTTTTACTAATGGTGCTTTCGTAGGATCTGGAAAACCGTATTCATGATGCCATTTTGCAAGTACGGCCAACCGGTGTGCTAAGGTGCTTGAAGTCAGCTTATCAGCGTAGTGACTGAGATACTGTGCAATCGCAGTTGGAGTGGCAGGTAAGAGTCCCCCCCAGTGACGCTCATAGTGTTCAATGGCGGTACGGTAACTGCGTACCGTATTTTCGCGAGTGGCTGCGTTGACGTAAAAACTCACTAAATCAATATTTTTAGAATCGGGCATATATGCGTGTTATGTACGACTTTATCTCATCATATCGTCCAAAAATGTCTATCACAATAGATAATCTACTATTATCTAAAATGAATTTTCGAAAGCTATAGACACGTAGATGACACAGTAATAATATGTATATACATATTATGTATTACATTGCAAAATAATCAGAGACTTAAAAAATGGCGCGCACAGGCATCTCTCAATTTGACGTTGAAAAAGCATATAAATCATTGACTTCACAGGGTGTAAATAACCCATCAATTGATGCAATACGAGCTGAGCTGGGTAACACTGGCTCCAAAACCACCATCTCAAAATACCTCAAAGACATTAAAAAGACCCGTACTAACGGTACACTCACCGAGGTCAAAGTCTCCGACGCCATTGGGCACCTGGTAAGCCAGCTTGCTGCCAGGCTCAACGCTGAAGCGAATAAAACCATTGAAGACATGGAGCAAGCCTTTGATAAAGAGCGTAAGTCTTGGAATCAAGAAAAGTCAGGACTTGAGGAGTCGTTAAGCCAAGCCACAGAGCAAAATAAAGCTCTAAGTGATAACATTCACTCACTACAGGCGAAGCTCAATACTGCCAGCCGTGAGAGTGAGCAACTGAACACTGAGTTGCAAGGTATTCAAAGTGACTTGAAAGAACTTACAGCTGTTTGTGGACAAAAAGATGAACGAATTATCGATCTGGAGAAGAGTCTGCAACACAGTTATGACAACTTGAGCCACTTCCGCGAATCCGCTAAAGAACAGCGTGATCAACAAGAGCGCAAGCACGCTGAAGAAGTGTCGGGATTGCGAGCAGAGCAGCGAAAGCTGGGGCAAACCATTGCCTCTCAACAGTCAGAACTCACGCAGTTGAACCGTCAGAACGCTGAGCTAATCACCGAAAAGCGGTTGTTGGCCAAGTCACAGCGCGAACTTCAAAACTCATTAAAAGCGTTAACTGAACAGGTGCAGTCAGCCAGTACTGACAGAGAGGAGCTACTAGCGCAACTTGATGCTATAACCAAAGAAAACAATGAGCTAAACACTTCCGTTGTTCAGCTAGAGCATGAGGTTGAGGAATTGAAATCGCCCGAGAAACTCGCAAAAAAACAGGAAGTAGCCAAGTCTAAAAGCTAGCCTTTAAGCACAAAGCTGTGTAATAGTTGGTTAGTATCCACTTATCTTTTGTGAACTAACTGATAATCTGCTAGTCTACTGCCCTGCATTTATGAGAACGAGTAGAGACTCTTTTTTACCGTGAACCGTCAACTTTTAACTTTCGCTCTAGCCATATTGATTGCCCTGCAATCGGTAGTTGCTGTGGCGGACGTTCATCAGTTTCATCAATCCGGTTCTGAGCATCTTACTTTTGATCACGAGCATCAAAAAGCTCACTCTTCTCCAATACCAGATGATGACAAGCGTTGGTTAGAATCAGAAAAGAGCAAAAGCTACCAGCTTGATTGCCACCATTGTTGTCACTGTCATGGCTCATCACACCCTTTCTTTCTGGGTCGCCAAGATATCTCTGCTTCTCTTTATCAAAAGGGTGCTATTTTAGGCAACCCTTCCCATTACCGTTCCCATATAGCCTTCCCTGATAATCCCCCTCCGATCAGTTAAATACAGTACAAATAAACTTTTATTCTGAGGTATAGCGTTGTGCAAATGCCAACCCAGCTGTACCTGATGTACTTTGATTTTAATTGTGAGGAAATTTCATGAAGAAACTATCCGTTTCTTATGCGATGTGTGCCGTTATTTATTTGCTGTCGGCTTCGGCGCAAGCGCAACCCGTTGATTGGGAGCGCTGGCTGGCATCACAGATAAAGCAGCACCCAGACATCATCGCGGCCCGCGAGCAACTGCAAGGCTCGGAAGCTACTGCGGACGCAGCGGAACAGCCACTTTACAACCCGGAGTTATCTTCTGAGCTGGAACAGGTTGGTGAAGAAAATAACTACCGTGTAGGTGTTTCTCAAACGGTTGACTGGTGGGATAGACGAGGTGCTAAACAGCAGCAAGCGGCTTTTATCCGACAAGCAGCCAAAGCCCAGTATCAGCAACAGGTTATGAGTAAGACTGCTGAGGCTCTATCAGCATTGGTTGAGTGGCGTGCCAGTAATGAAGCCGCCATTATTGCTCAGGCACAAAAAGAGCAGCTTAATGCATTATTGCAAGTGGCTGAAAAGCGCCAAAAAGCAGGGGATATAGGCACTATTGATGCTGAACTCACCTTTCTATCTTTATCAAAACAGCTGGCACAGGTCGCTGAGCTTGAAGTCGCTTTGCAAAAAGCAGAAAGCAGAGTGCGCGAACTTTTGCCACAGTGGACTCCTGAAAAAGGAGGCATTCCCGAAGATTTCTGGCCTTCGGAGCCAGTGTCCATTACTGACCAGGAGTTGTTACAACATCCCTATGTTGCCAGCGCTCAGGCTCGCTGGAAGTCCATCAAGGAAGAGGCCGTAGCAACCCGCCGCGCAGCCAAAGCAGAGCCGACCTTTGGAGTCAATGCTGGTCGCGACGGTGGAGAAAATACTGTCGGCCTGACCTTCTCGATTCCTTTGAATGTACGTAATGACTACAGTGCCGAAACTCGTGTGGCTAATCGTGCAGCACTAGAAGCAGAGGCCCGATTCTTGGCCGTTTATCGCAATCTACGGTTTGACTGGCAGGCTGCACAAGCTGCCTGGAAACGTTATGACGAGCAATACCGACGCTGGCTCGAGCTAGCTCGTGGCAGAGTTGAAAATAGTGCTGACTTGTTGGAACGCCAGTGGCGAAGCGGCGACCTATCAACAACTGACTACCTGCTCGCTCTCAACCAGCGTTCGGAGAGCCTGCTGGCAGGAATCTCACTCGAAAAGCACACACAACTTGCGTTAACCGAAGTGTTGCTGCACTCCGGCCAGCTCAGAGCTGTTGCACCAACTGCGACTAAGCCACTGAATTAAAGATAGGATAATGAACATGAATAGATTATTGATAGCGATGCTAAGCGCCGCAATGACTGCACCAAGCATAGGGCTTGCAGAAACGATGAGTGGTGAGGCGCACGAACATGATAAGAGCAAGCCTGCTCAAGAGGTTATTGAGCATAAGGATGATGCGTCTCACAAGGAGCACCCATCAAATGCCACGGATGAACATGAGCGTCATGGTGATACAAAACATGGGTCTAGCGATAGTTCCCACAATGAAAGTCATGATGATGCGGGACACAGCGAAAGTAATACTGAAGAAGATGGACATGGGCATCAAGAAGAAGCTTCTGCCACTACGGCACTAAATGCTACTCAAATGACGATTGCTGATATCCAGGTTGCTCCTCTCACTGCCGAGCGCGTTGATTATGAGTTCTACGCACCAGGGGAAGTTCTTTCTAATGGATACACTAGCTACATAGTGTCACCGCGAGTAGCTTCCGTTGTATTACGTCGTCACGTAGCATTGGGCGCTCATGTCGAACAAGGTCAGCCACTGGTAACCCTGTTCAGTGAGGATGTGGCGCAGGCCCAGGCAGACTATCGCACCGCTTGGCCTGAATGGGAAAGAGTCCGCAAGCTCGGTCGCAAAACCGTTGGAGAGCAGCGTTATATCCAGGCCAAAACCAGCTGGGAGGCTGCTCGGGCAACGTTGCAGGCCTATGGGTTAGCTGAGTCAGATTTGCAGTCTCTGGCATCGCAAGATATTAAGGCATTGGGCGAATATACCCTACGTGCCGAAACCGATGGTTCTGTGTTATCTGACGACTTCGAGCAGGGGCAGCGCGTCGAAGCTGGTTCTCCTCTGATCAAGCTGGCCAATGAGAAGCAGCTCTGGGTCGAAGCACACCTTCCAGCAGATCAGTCTATATCACTTCCGCTCGGTACATTGGCTGACATTGTGGCTGGTGATATCCGAATTCAAGGCAAGGTATCCCAAGAAGCACATACCATAAACCCCGTTACACGAACCCGAACAGTGCGCTTATTGGTGGACAACCTGGAGCATAGGCTGCATCCGGGACAGTTTGCAGAGGTCTTCTTCCGTTTTCGTACAGAAGAGCCGGTATTGGCTGTGCCAGAGTCAGCACTGATGCGAAATCCCGATGGAGACTGGGCAATTTTTGTAGAAGAGAGTCCAGGGCAGTTTCGCTCTCAAGAAGTTGAACTAAAGCGAGCACTAGGTTCGTTGCGTGAAATTAACGGCATTGTTCCCGGAACACGTATTGTTACCGACGGTGCCTTTTTTGTTGCTTCACAAATCGCCAAAGGCGGTTTTGATCCGCATAACCACTAAGCATTAAGGAGACTCTATGTTTAATCGAATTGTCGATTGGGCGGTCACTAACCGTTTGCTGGTGGCGATTGCGCTCATTACACTAACGGTCAGCGCCTTTTTTATTATTCCAAGGCTGAATCTTGATGCATTTCCGGATGTTACCAACGTTCAGGTCTCGGTCAATACTGAAGCTCCTGGCTTGGCTGCTGAGGAAGTCGAGCAGCTGATAACCTATCCGATTGAAGCTGTCATGTACGCTCTGCCTGATGTAGAAGAAGTAAGGTCTATTTCAAAGACTGGCTTGTCTGGCGTTACTGTTGTGTTTAAGGAAGGCACTGATATTTACTTTGCCCGGCAACTGGTATTCGAGCGACTTCAGGCTGCCAAAGAGCTGATTCCAGAGGGCGTTGGTACACCCGAAATGGGGCCAAACACTTCTGGGCTGGGGCAAGTCTATCAGTATTTACTGGTTGCCGAACCCGGTTCGGGTTTCGATGCCATGGAGCTACGCAGCTTAAATGACTGGGTGGTCAAGTTGTTGCTTATCCCGGCCGAAGGCGTGACTGATGTGCTGTCTTTCGGCGGTGAGGTGCGTCAGTATCAGGTCGATCTGAATCCGTCAAAGCTGTTATCTTACGATCTGACCCAGGACGATATCATGGCGGCTCTGGAGCGTAACAACACCAATGTTGGCGGCTGGTATATGAACCGTGGTCAGGAGCAATTGGTGATCCGAGGTACCGGCTGGCTCGATCATGGCAAGCAAGGGCTGGAGCAGATCCGTCAAGTTCCCCTGAAAACGGTGGATGGCACCACTATCACCGTATCGGATGTAGCCAAAGTGAATCTGGGTAGCGAAATCCGCCAGGGCGCAGTGACCATGACACGCCGAACTTCGGATGGGAAAGTTGAGACACTAGGCGAAGTCGTCTCAGGCATTGTATTAAAACGTTTAGGCGCCAATACCAAAAGCACCATTGATGGGGTTAATGCCCGTATCGAGCGTATTAATCAGGCGTTACCGGAAGGAGTTAAGTTCGAGGCTTACTATGATCAGGCCGATCTGGTGACGCAAGCGGTTGATACCGTTGTCAATGCTCTGTTACTGGCGTTTGTCTTCATTGTGGTCATTTTGGCGCTGTTCCTAATGAATTTGCGTGCTACCTTACTGGTACTGATCTCAATTCCAATTTCCATCGGTATTGCTTTGATGGTGATGGCGTGGTTTGGTCTTTCGGCAAACTTAATGTCTCTAGGCGGTATTGCCGTGGCCATTGGCATGCTCGTGGATGGCTCTGTAGTGATGGTCGAAAACATGTTCAAACATTTGACCCATCCCGATGCCACCCATGACAAAGATAGACAGACAATGGTTCAGGATGATCCAGATCCTGTTGATGCAGCTCATGATAGCCATGGGATTGCTTTACGCTTGCAAGAAGCTGGCAGAGAGGTAGCAAGACCTATATTTTTTGCGACAGCAATTATTTTAGTTGTCTTCATGCCGCTATTCAGTTTCGAAGGGGTCGAAGCCAAACTGTTCCAGCCGATGGCTATCAGTATCATGCTGTCTATGCTGTCCGCGCTGGTTGTAGCTTTAATCATAGTCCCAGCATTAGCCACCTACCTGTTTCGCAAAGGGATACGCCCGCGGGAGAGTTTCGTCTTGAAACCACTTGATAAACTCTACCGCAAGGGTTTGTCGTGGGCTATGAGCCACAGTAAGGTCGTCGTTGGTATTGCTGTAACGCTCGTGGTTGCGGCAGCTTTAGTAATACCGCGTCTGGGTACCGAGTTTGTGCCTGAACTCGAAGAAGGAACGGTCAACCTCCGGGTAACTCTCGCTCCGTCCTCCAGCCTGGATACTGCGCTTGAAGTCGCTCCAAAACTCGAAGCAATGCTGATGGAATTCCCGGAAGTCACCTATGCGTTATCACGCATTGGACGTGCCGAAATTGGCGGTGATCCAGAGCCAGTGAATAACATTGAGATCTATATTGGTCTTAAGCCAGTGCCAGAATGGACCAGCGCCGATAATCGTTATGAACTTCAATCCCTGATGGAGCAAAAGCTGGAACAACATCCCGGATTGCTGTTCAATTTTTCACAACCAATTGCCACCCGTGTGGATGAGCTGTTATCGGGGGTTAAAGCGCAACTAGCGATAAAACTCTTTGGTAAAGATCTTGATGTGCTGGCTGAAAAAGGGCAGGCAATTGAGGCAGTGGTCAAAAAGATCGACGGTACGCGTGATGTTGCCATGGAGCAAATTGTCGGTGAAGCTCAATTGGTCGTAAAGCCCAATCGCCGCGCATTGTCTCGTTATGGACTCGACGTAGCGGATGTCATGGAAGTGGTTCGAAATGGGCTTGGCGGTGCCAGCGCTGGACAAATCATCAATGGTAACGAACGTTATGATATCTATGTTCGGTTGGATGAACGTTTTCGCCAAGATCGCGAAACTATTGCTGACCTTCGTTTGCAGGCACCTTCAGGAGCCTGGGTTCGCCTTGGTGATGTAGCCTCTGTAAATATTGCTTCCGGCCCGCCGCAGGTTCGCCGCGATGATGTTCAGCGCAGAGTAGTCGTTCAGGCCAATGTGCAAGGGCGTGATATGGGCAGTGTGGTAGCAGATATTCGCGCAGCGATTGCTGAACAAGTTGATTTGCCAACGGGTTACTCCGTGGATATAGGTGGACAATTCGAAAATCAACAGCGAGCACAAAAGCGTCTGTCGCTGGTCGTGCCATTATCGCTGGCGCTTATTGCCTTGTTGCTTTACTTTGCCTTTGCTTCGGTTGGTCAGGCTATGCTGATCCTGGTAAATGTACCTCTAGCCGTTATTGGTGGGGTGTTCTCACTCTGGCTGTCAGGGCAGTATTTATCAGTGCCCAGCTCGGTCGGATTTATTACCCTGTTTGGCGTCGCGGTACTTAACGGTGTAGTGATGGTTGAAAGTATCAATCAGCGTATCAAGGATGGCCTACCTGTCAGTGAAGCCGCTTTTGATGGTGCCGTATCCAGGCTTAGACCGGTATTGATGACAGCAGTGACATCTGCGTTAGGTTTAATACCGATGTTGCTATCAAATGGCGTTGGCGCAGAGATACAAAAACCGCTTGCCAGTGTTATCGTAGGCGGGCTGATAACAGCCACATTTTTAACACTGTTTGTGTTGCCCGTTCTGTTTGCCTGGTTTTCAAAAGGTAAGTTGAAGGAGAAACACTAACTAGCAATCTGCCGGCTCTATTTTGGAGTCGGCAATACTTTATAATAGCAAGATGGTTTGAACCAACACCCCATTAATGCTGAAAGCTCGCCCATTTTCGTATCGAGGACTCTCCGCTTTAGACTATAGTGATCGGGGAGGGGGAAAGCCAATATCAAAAAATGCAAGGTATACCTATGAGCCAGAAATGTAACCGTGACTGCAAAGCAGATGCTACAGATGAAACACAAGATATTACTAACGACGACAAGTTATTTGAAGGGGCACATGTAAGCGAATACCACGTTCCTAAAATGGACTGCCCATCAGAGGAAAGCATGATCCGAATGGCACTGGACAGTCTTGAGCCAAGTGTAATCCTCGAGTTTGATACACATAAACGCATAGTTAGAGTGCTTCATCACCTTGAACTCAGGGACATGGTAGAAGACCGGATAACGTCTCTTGGGCTTGGGGCTAGATTGGAATCAACTAACGCTGTGGACAGCGAGATTATCCATAAAGCAAGGTTGACGGCACAAAATGAAGAAGCAGAGGAAGCTGGGATACTTAAAATGCTATTAGCTATTAATGCAGTGATGTTTATTACAGAACTTGTTATCGGCTGGTGGGCACAATCGACCGGATTGATAGCTGATTCATTGGATATGTTTGCCGATGCAGCAGTGTATGGGGTGGCACTATACGCCGTTGGGCATGGCGTCCGAAAAAAACTCCGTGCAGCGCATATATCAGGATGGTTACAGATTATATTAGCTCTGGGTGTATTAACAGAAGTTGTGAGGAGACTGGTTCAAGGGAGTGAGCCTGAGTCAAACCTTATGATGGTGTTTGGCTTAATTGCCTTGGTAGCAAATGTCTGGTGCTTAATCTTAATTGCCAAAAAGCGAAATGGCGGCGCTCACATGAGAGCAAGTTGGATTTTTTCTGCTAACGATGTCATCGCTAACGCAGGCGTTATTATTGCCGGAGGATTAGTGGCATGGACGGGCTCACAATATCCAGACTTAATCATTGGGTTTATCATTGGATTAATTGTTTTAGTTGGCGGTATTCGTATATTGAAGATCAAATCCTAAGGTAGGAATAGAGCTCCACAAGAGGTAATCTTAAATGCATGATCATTCGCACTCACATGGTTCAAATAATCGTATAGGTTGGGCATTTTTTCTGAATGTCACCTTTACCATTATCGAATTTATAGGAGGTATCTTAACCAATAGTACCGCCATCATGGCCGACGCCGTTCATGATCTTGGCGACAGTTTATCCATCGGATTTGCTTGGTTTCTCAGTAAAGTTAGTGAAAAAGGTTCAAATTCAGAGTTCACCTATGGTTACCGCCGGTTATCATTGTTCGGTGCACTTATTAATGGTCTAGTCCTCATTATTGGTTCCGTCTGGGTTCTGACAGAAGCTATCCCTAAACTCCTGCAACCAGAAATGCCTATAGTTGAGGGCATGATCGCCTTAGCCGTGTTTGGGGTGCTAGTTAATGGGTTTGCGGCTTATAAATTAAGTAAAGGCAAAACTCTTAATGAGCGTGTACTCAATTGGCATTTATTGGAAGATGTACTGGGTTGGGTTGCAGTTTTAATCGTTTCCATCGTACTTCTTTTTGTTGACTGGCCCATTCTTGACCCAGCTTTATCAATTCTTTTCACTCTCTATATTTTAATTAATGTTGCTAAAAACCTTTGGCACACTATAAGGTTATTTTTACAGGCAATCCCTGACAAAGAACTGTCAAAATCAGTTTATAAAACCTTAATAGAACTCAAAGAAGTGGATAGTATCCATCACCTGCACTTGTGGTCATTGGATGGAGAGCATCATGTACTTACTGCTCATCTAGCTCTACAAGAGGCACTGTCTACTCAACAGCAACTGGAGTTAAAAAAGTCCATAGCAGAACGATTGAGTAAATTTAATTTAGAGCATACGACCATTGAGCTTGAAATGACAAATGAGCAATGTCGCGATGATTCTCAAGCTCTGTAATTGGGAGTGTACAGCTATAATTTATATTGTGGCCGCACTGTAACTGGTACCCTTGACCTATGCGTCGATTAATTTATTTCGTTGAATCAAATCTTGTTTGGTTTGTGATTATTGTAGCTGGAGTTGGCCTGATATTGCCCGAATCCGGGAAGTACCTCGACTCCTCAATAGCCCCTTTACTTGTGATTCTGATGTTTGTGATCAGCCTTACATTTGATGCACATGCCGTACGAATAGTCTTTCGCAAACCGTCAAGACAGTTTTTGGCAATGGGGCTCGTCTATGGCCCGATTCAATTGCAGGCTTCTTGACTGGTCGCCTTTTTCAATGCGGTCAATACAGCCTTTTCTCCTTTCGTAGTTCCGCTCCTTTTTCTATGGCTGACAGGGATACAGCTAGAAGTCCCTCTCGTTTCCATCATCCTGGAGTTAGCTCTAGTTGTTTTAGTGCCTACAATTCTCGGTGTAACCTTACGCACCAACTTTCCGACGATTATTTCAAAGCATGATTCGACTTACGCAGGAATTGGGTCAGTCTTCTATCTTGTAATATTACTTGCGGTAGTGGCTTCCAATGCAGAAACCATCATTGGTTATGGATAGTATGCTTTTGTAATTGCTGGAGCAGCTTTAAGTCTAAATCTTTGTGGCTACTTAATTGGAATGGCTTCACGGTTTATAACGACAGACCGACCGGAAGTCATCGCATACCTATTTACTGTCAGCAAAAAAGAATTTAGCATTGCAGCGGCTTTTGTGGCTGCATCCCGGTTGCCATCAGAAATAGTAATACCAGCCACATTCTTTGCAGTAATTCAGATGATCACATCTCCTATTGTGGCCAAATATCTTGCTTGAGGCTAGCTCTCAAACAGTTACTGAAGAAACTTTCCACGAAGAAATATGCAGTAAATTGGTAGTACCGTATCACTGGAAACCAAAAGCAGACTCATAAATATCTTTTCTGACGAAAGATAAAGCTTACCCAGCACAGCAAGACAGTTCTTTAATATCTTTACTGAAAGTTTGTGCACAAAGCTTCAGGCCTTCCACCATAGTTAAATAAGGAAACAATTGATCCGCTAAGTCATCCACTGTCATGTGGTTGTGAATCGCCAGTGCCGCGCTCTGGATAATCTCGCCGCCATCATGAGCTAATACTTGGGCTCCGATCAGGCGTTGGGAGCCAGCTTCAACCACCAGTTTGATGAAACCCTGAGAGTCGAAGTTAGCCAGTGCTCGAGGCACGTTTTCCAGTGGCAATACTCGACTTTCGGTCTCAATATTCTGTGCATGAGCTTCTTGTTCTGACAACCCTACCGTTGCTACCTGCGGTTCGGTAAAGATCACGGCTGGCATCGCGGATAGATTCAACCGAGCTTCACCCCCTGTCATGTTAATCCCTGCACGACTGCCTGCCGCTGCCGCGACATAAACCAGTTGCGGCATGTTACTACAATCACCTGCTGCGTAAATATGTGACTGTGATGTGCGCATCTGATCACCTACAGTGACCGCTCCATTGGCCTCTTTTTCTACACCGGCAGCGGCAAGATTAAGCTTACCGGTATTAGGTGCACGGCCGGTGGCGACCAGCAATTTATCGCCACGAATTTCTCCTTGCTCGGTATCAAGGATAAACTTATTATCTTCATAAGACACCTGACTGGCTTGGGTATGTTCCAGTACGCGAATGCCTTCCTGTTCAAAAGCTACGGTTAAGCCTTCTCCCAACAGTGGGTCTTCACGGAGCAATAAAGTACTGCGAGCCAAGATAGTGACCTCTGCACCCAGCCGACGATAAGCTTGAGCAAGTTCGACAGCCACAACTGAAGAGCCTATCACTAACAAGTGCTCAGGTAGCTCAGTTTCGAATAAAGCTTCCGTCGAAGTCCAATAAGGGGTATCAACCAGGCCTGGAATAGGAGGAATAGATGGCTGACTGCCGCTGGCAATCAAAAAGCGATCTGCAACCAGCTCTTGCTCGTAACCATCTTTGTTGCGAATAGTTAAGGTATGAGTATCTTTAAAAGATGCATAACCTTGTACCAATGACAATGCTGGATTGGTATCCAGAATATGCTGATATTTGGCGGCACGTAACTCTTCCACGCGTGCAGTTTGTTGTTTCGCTAACAAGCTACGATCCAAAGAAGGTTCATGATTTTCTAGACCGTCGAAAGGATTGTTACGCTGCTGTTCAGCCAGCTGGGCAGCCCGGAGCAGAATTTTCGAAGGTACACAACCGACATTAACACAACAACCTCCGATCACATCTCCAGCTTCAACGAGTGTGACTTGTGCTCCATTTTCCACTGCCTTGATAGCACAAGCAAAAGCAGCCGAGCCAGTACCGATGATAGCGACATGCAGCGACTTTTTGTCAGTCACATCTTCACTATCGCAGCCATCTAACGCGACAGGTTGAGCCGTGTAGCCAAGAGCTTTGATGGTATTGATTAGCGTCTGTTCATTGACATCAGATTCTGCTTCGACGACTGCACTGGATTTCGTATAAAAAACGGTGGCATTTCTGACGCCAGGCATGACGATCAAGGCATCTTCGATCTGCTGAGGGCATCTTTCACAAGTCATTCCAGAGATGGAGAATTTACGCATAAAGACCTCCTTATGGATTTGAGTGAGTGTTGTCGGCAGGAAGCACACAACTTTCATTGTCACAGCGTTTATTCGCTGGCGAAAAAATATCCCAGATTGATACCGCTACCATCAGTGCCAAGGCTGAGTACGTCACATAAGTGCTCCAGGCATATTGAAAGAACGGATAAAGTGATAGCAACAACAGAATAGGCCCTAGCATACCAAGCAGGTTACGATGCCACTGCTTGTGACCAATCCAGCCAAGTCCGTTAACTATTAGGCTAACCCAAGCCAATATAGGCAAGAGTGTATTGATAAAGAACCACTACCACTGACTGAGGAACCCTGCCCGATGGCTGCCCCCAAGCTGGCGATGGCCGGAAAGCACATGGCACAACCCATGGCAGACACCACGGCACCTAATGAGCTGGCTTTGTCGCCAATGCGGGTAAAAAGACTCAGCAGGTTCTTCATTAGTATTCGTCCTTTATTGCTTTACCACAGATGGATAGCCGGCATTTTTTGTGGCCTCGGTCAGCTTTTCCACCGTAGTTTTTTCATCATCAAAAGTGACCACGGCTAACTTATCTTCGAAGGTCACTTCAGCTTTGGTAACTCCCTCAACCTGTTGCAATGCTTTTTCCACCGTAATCGGACAAGTTACGCAGGTCATCGTGGGAACTTCAAGCATGACTGTTTGCTGCTTGGCAAACGCACCCAAGCTAAGTATTGATAGTAGGGATAATAGTGCAATTTTTTTCATCTTCTTCTCCAAGGGTTATTTCTCAACGATATAATTAAGCAAACCAGATAATCCAGTAATTGCTAGTGACTAATATTAATGCAATGAAGGCGGTTACCCAGAAAATGATCTGCCGGCGCTTACGTACTTGTGGCATTGCACAAGCGGTTCCAGGCTCACACTCTTCTATAGGTCGATAAACTTTCCAACCGGCAAAACTAAATAAAACCAGTACCAGCAAGATAAAAATAGGGCGGTATGGCTCCAATACGGTCAGATTGCCAATCCAAGAACCACTAACGCCTAGTAGTAACAAGACTAAGGGCCCAGCACAACAAAGCCCAGCACCAATAGCAGCAGCAATACCACCAACTAGCGGTAAACTGGTATCGTTTTTTGCCATGGCTTACTCCACTTCAAATGTTCTGATAGAAAACAGTATAAACTCCGTATCCAAGTACGGAGTCAAGGGGTTTAGCGATTGTTATTAGTTGTTTTCTGGGAGAAGGGAAGTAATAATCGGGCAATGTGCCTGTTCAGTGTTGCTTGCACATTGTTTCAGTAAATCATTAAGACTGGTTTCTAAGCGGCGTAGATCAGCCATTTTTGCACGAACACTGGCAAGTTTGTGGTTTGCTATACTTTGTACTTCTTGGCAAGAAGTCTCTTCCAGCATCAGCAAGTTAGCGATCTCATCCAAGGAAAACCCTAACTCTTGAGCACGTTTGATAAACCGAATGCGATTCAAAGTCGTCTCAGGATAACGACGATAACCTTTAACGGGTTTTTGGGGCTGTTCAATTAAGCCGCACCGTTCATAATATCTAACGGTCTCAACGTTTACGCTTGCCAATTTGGCAAGTTGACCAATTACATACATAATTTAACCGTATTGTCGGTACTGAAGTGGGTAGTAAAATTCTAAGTTGAAAGTACGAATATAACAAACAGTGTATCAATAGCGCAAAGTCTGCTGTTAGTTCGTTGAGATATTCAATATATTTCATATGGTTAAACTATTTTTTGGTCGATTTATCACGAATCGTGGCCGTACCTCAGGATCGCATGTATGAGGTTTCGGATATTGTCCAGAAATACCCTGATTTGGTCACATCAATAACCGGTTTCGATAAAGATTTTAATGCCTGGAAGCGTTCTGCCGAAGAGGTAATTTCAGCACTTCAGAATAACAATACAGCGCAAGCTATAAACCTGCTGAATGGGGAGCTGATAGATCGTTTCGACTCAGTCAGAACACACTATGACAAGGTAGGAGAAAGTATCAAAGCGAAGGCCGACGAGGTCACTGCAGAAGCAAAGTCTGCCGGTGAACGGCAACGCAATATCCTGTTTTTAGTGATTCTTATTGTTCTTGTGGCCTCTATCATTTCTATTGTGGTGGGGCCTAAACTTGTGACCACGCGTCTGAATAATCTTATCAGCGTCATGGATAACATCAGTGAAGGTGAAGGCGATCTCAGAAGTCGGCTCGACGAGTCTGGTAAAGATGAAATTACCATCCTGGCAAGAACGTTCAATAGACTGATGCAAAACCTTCAGTCACTGATAATCGATATTAAAAAACAGGCAGACCAGTTGGGAAATACCGTTGGTACACTTAAGAACAGTACAGACACAGTAGAACTTAACACCAGCGAGCAAGACAGTAATCTTGACCATATAGCCACCGCAGTAAACGAACTCAATCACGCCGTTCATGAAGTTGCAGAAAACAGCCAGTCAGCCCTTGGCAATACCCAGGCGGCGTCTGATTCCAGCAACAAAGCAACAGACGTGGTAACACATTCGTCAAAAAGTATTACGCAGCTAAACACATCTGTTCAGCACGCAAATAGCGTCATCATGGAACTTGCAAATGACTCTAAAAATATTGTCGCAGTGCTGGATGTGATACGCGATATTGCTGAGCAGACAAATTTACTGGCACTTAATGCTGCAATTGAAGCGGCCAGAGCGGGCGAACAGGGCCGCGGTTTTGCGGTGGTTGCTGACGAGGTTCGAACACTGGCCAGTCGCACGCAAAAATCGACCGAAGACATTAACAGTATGCTCGCAGGACTGGAAAACCGCGTGTCGGAGGCAGTATCTGCTATTGAACGAGGGAATACTGAAGTCACGGTTGTACTGGAATCATCTAACGAACTGTCCAAAGCGCTGACAGAGGTTAAGAGTTGCGTAGAAAAAGCGAATGAGATGATTTATCAGATTGCAACTGCAACCGAAGAGCAAAGCACTGTGGTCGACGAAATTAATAACAATACTTCATCGCTTCAGTCCTTAAGTCAGCATAACCTGAAACAAGTTAGTGAGGCAGGAAGCGTTAGCAAAGAAGTCAGTGAGATTGCAAATGCGCTAAACAAAAACGTCAGCACATTTAAGGTGTAATCCTCCTGAATAGGGTCTTTTAAAACACAGGACAGAAGGGCAGAAATTAAGTAGCCAGATATAGTCAACTATATCTGTCTTAATTTCATACCCTACTGGCTTTTGTAGATAATGCTTCCTGTTGTTAATCAGAAATAGGTCTGATCAATTGTGTTATGAACGTCCAGCAAATGAACCTGTATCTCATCCATGACATCATGAAGCTTTGCCTGCTTAAGCGTCTTGGTATCCAGAGACTGCAGTTCTTTTTTCACATTGTTGACAGACTCAATGACTTTTTCTGGCTTCGGTAATTCAGATACACACTTAACAATTTGGCCCAAGGAATGGCTGAGCGAACGCGGAAACGTATCTCGTTGTAACAGAAATTCCAGTATATCAGCACGCTGGATCCGCAAGCGCATCTCTTGTCTGTACATTTGATAGGCCGTTAACGATTTCAACACGCCCATCCACTGTATGTTCTCAAATGCAGCATTGTCGTCCGCAAGTCCCGGTAACAGCGACGCAGACCGCACATCGATGATTCGGGTTGTCATATCTGCGCGCTCCAGGTGACGTCCAAGACGTAAAAAAGCGTAGGCGTTATCGCGGTTCATGGTACCGCCCACCAGTCCGGTAATGGTCTGGTTTCCCGTTATAACCCGATTCAGGCAATTAAAGCGGTGCCGGCGGGTTAACACACTCTGACCATCTTCTTTAGCCTGAAGATGAAGCTGGTTAATCAGCTCCCACGCCTCAGAAGGAATGATTTCCCGGACGATGCGCGCGTTTTCCCGTGCGCTTGCCAGTGAATTAATAATAGAGCCTGGATTTGAGGTATCCATTACCATAAACCGGATCACGCTTTTTTCGTCGGGTTCGCTGTAGCGTTCATAGAACGTATCGCGAAACGATAACATATCGATGATAGGTTCCCAGCCGAGGGTAACGTTTTTGGGTAAGTCCAGTAACAAGTGGGTATTTACCTGTATCAATCTTGCCGTATTTTCGGCTCGCTCAAGGTATCTGGCCATCCAGTAAATATGATTAGCAACACGTGATAGCATCTGATTAGGCCTCCATATCCACAATCCAGGTGTCTTTACTCCCGCCACCCTGCGAAGAGTTGACGACGGTCGATCCTTTGCGCATGGCAACACGGGTTAGTCCCCCGGTTGTTACAGACACGCTGCTGCCAGACAAAATAAAGGGCCGCAAGTCTAAATGCCTTCCCTCCGCTTTTGTATCGATAAGTGTAGGGGCCGTTGATAACAGTAGCATGGGTTGCGCCACATAGTTTCGTGGATCGCGACGAATGAGGCGGACAAATTTTTCCCGCTCCGCTTTTGTCGCATGCGGACCTATTAACATGCCGTAGCCGCCAGACTCATTGGCCGGTTTAACCACCATCTCATCAATATGTTCAATAACATAATCGCGTTCATCTTTATTGATGCATTTGTAGGTCGGAACGTTTTCAAGCAGCGGCTCCTCTTTCAGGTAGTATCGAATAATGTCGGGAACAAAAGCATAAACAACTTTATCATCCGCTACCCCTGCCCCGGGTGCATTTGCGAGGGCGATATTGCCCGCTTTCCATGCACGCATGAGGCCTTTTACCCCTAGCATGGAATCTTCACGAAAGGCTTCCGGATCCAGAAATGCATCGTCAATGCGCCGGTAGATGACATCAACCCGAGATAATCCTTCCACGGTTCGCATGTAAACAATGTCATCATCATCCACGACCAGATCACTGCCGACAACCAGTTCAGCCCCCATTTGTTGCGCAAGATACGCATGCTCAAAATAGGCTGAGTTAAAAATACCCGGGGTCAATACAACGATCTCTGGTTGCTCAATATCGCGTGGTGAGAGTTCACACAGCATGTTGTACAACTGAGACGGATAATCATCGACAGGAAGAATATTGTACTTTTCAAAAAGCTCAGGAAAAACGCGCTTCATAACATGGCGGTTTTCAAGCATGTAAGAAACGCCTGATGGAACGCGCAGGTTATCTTCCAGCACATAAATAGTGCCATGCTGGTCGCGAACCAAATCAGAGCCGCAGATATGTGCCCACACCCCAAGAGGCGGCGACACTCCCATGCACTCTGGCAGGAAATTTTTTGACTGGGTTAAAATGGATTCCGGTACGATATTGTCCTTGATGACATTCTGGTCATTGTAAATATCGTCGATAAACATATTCAGCGCTTTCACGCGCTGTTTTAGTCCCTTTTCCACTTCCTTCCATTCAGATTTATCGATAATTCTTGGGATAATGTCAAAAGGCCAGGCCCGGTCGATTGACCCCTCCTCTTCTGAATAAACGGTAAAGGTAATCCCCATTACGTGGATGGCTGAAGACGCTGCGGTCTTGTAATCCAGCAATTCTGCATCTGACAGGGACCGCAGGTACTGACATAAATCTTTTGCTGCCGGCCGCGGTTTATTTCGCCCTTCAATGAGTTCATCAAAGAACGGTCCGGTTTTATAGTTTCCCCACCTGATCGCCATATTCGTTCCCTTTTCCACTCTGTTCAGAATTTATACTCATCTAATCGTGTTTGGTTCGAAAAATCAATAAGGTACTGACCGCCAACTGTTTTTACTTGTAAACGAGCGCTGTTATTTTCCAGCCAGAGTTAAGGTTGACTCAAATAAATCGTCTGGCAGTTGCCTTACATTAAATTCCGCAAGTTTTAATTGCGAAAACAAACAACACACGCCATGCTATGGGCATTATGATTCGTTATTTTTCAGAGGATTAACGTGACCTATTGTCTTGCTATTAAAGTCAATAAAGGTGTGGTGTTTGCATCGGACTCACGAACGAACGCAGGCGTCGATTATATCGCCACTTACAGCAAAATGACGCGTTTTGTGTGGCCAGGTGAGCGCGTTCTGGTTTTGCTTACCTCAGGCAGTCTTGCCACCTCACAAGCTGTAGTGAATGCCATAAAACGTGATCTTGAGGATCCTGAGGCTGAGTTCACACTGCGTAGTGGTAATTATCTTCATGAGGTCGCACAATACATAGGCGAATTGAGCCAGAAAGAGCAAAGACGTCATGAAAAAGCAATGGAGAAAAGCGGTAACAGCGCCGAGTCAAGTTTTATACTTGGTGGTCAGATTAACGGCAAGTCTCACGAAATTTTTATGATATACCCACAGGGTAACTTCGTTTCTACGTCAACGGATACACCTTATCTTCAGATTGGTGAGAACAAATATGGCAAACCAATTCTCGACAGAATAATCACACCGACTACCAGTCTCGAGGATGCCGCGCGCTGCGCGATGGTATCGCTCGACTCAACAATCCGCAGTAATATCTCTGTAGGGCCCCCTATTGAACTGTCTATTATGACGGCGGGGACAATGGAAGCGCCTTACCATCAGACTTTTACAATGAATAGCCCAATGTATAAATCCATGCAAAAGCAATGGACTCAGGGCTTAAAGCGCACATTCAACCGTCTTCCGCGGTTTGAGTGGGAAAAAAGCTGATCATGCGGTAATCAGGTCAGGGACGAGCTGCGCTTGCCCCTGCTTTCGCATATAGGAAATCTGCAAAGAAGGAGTTACTCACCTTGTATCAGATTGTGAATATACCTGAGCTTTTCTGAGGCCGCCGCAGGAATAAGGAAGGGGTATGCGTCATCAAGTCCCATACTTCTGTTTAAGGCGTTAAGCACGGTTGTCAGTCTGCCCCAATCATCAAAAAGGCGGTCGAAATCCACTCCCTTATGCTGATTAACCGGCGCGTTTACCTGTTGATGCCCTACCGCCACATCATATTCATCGGCAGTTTCCAGCGTATCAACGATATGCAGATAGTGAGCCCAGGATTCAGCCCAATCTTCCCACGGGTGCGCACTGGCGTAGGCGCTGATATAACGTTCCTGCCAGTCTGAAACGGGGCCATTTTTATAATAGGTTTGCAAAGATTGGGTATAATCCTGACGTTCATCCCCGAAAATAGCGCGAAACTCGTCCAGCTTTTCGCTGTCGCGAATAAACCAGTCCCAGTAAAAATGACCTGATTCATGTCGAAAATGGCCTACCAATGTGCGATATCGTTCGTTCATTCTCTCCCGCATCATGATACGTGAGCTGTCTTCGGCTTCTTTCAGGTTCAGCGTGATCATTCCGTTGCTATGGCCGGTAATAACCGTAGATTTTACAGTGAGCTCCTGACCATATTCATCTTCCTCAACATCTTCTAAAAACTGAAACTGAAGCTGTGGCTTGCCTGGCCGTTGACTCCAGATGGGCAGTCCCAGCGATATCAGCGTAAAAAGTAAACGTCTTTTTGCATGCTCCATTCGATACCAGCGTTTCGCATTTAACTCTTTGGATTGATCGGGAATGATCTTGGTCAACTCACACGAGTGACACAAGCTCTTGTCTGATGTGTTCTCAACCATCCAGTTGCAAATATGGTTAGACGCATAATTAACACACGGCCGGTAACGCTTATCTGACAATGGCGTCACCCAGTCTCCATTGTCGCTGACGTTAAACGACGCCATAACCCCCATCTCACTGATGAAGCCCAGTGGCCGGTTGCAGGAAAGGCATTGCGTGTTGGCAAAGTACACCGTATTACCACACTGGCAGGTAAAGTTTCTCACATTCGCTCACTGTTATTTGATGACAATGGTACGCATCATAAATTACTGAGATGGCACATTCAGGACAGGTTGATTATCACTGTAGTATGCCTCCCGGATATCCGCAAAGTTACCCGCGGCTATCCCCTCACTGACAATACGAGTTAGTCTTGCCTGTAATCTGACTGGCAACCCGCGACGAATTGCCAGATGAAAGTTGTGTGCCTGTTCAGGCTGATAAGCGGATTCGACGATGTCATTTTGCACCCCCTGCACTTGAATGCGAGACCTGGCGCTATCACTAAAATGTACAAACCCATCTATTCGATGATGCATCAGCATTGCGATTTTCTGATCCAGCGACTCCACGTTGATTTGAAAGGCCTGCGGCATCGAGAGCAACGTGTCTGAATATCGTCCTTGCCGGGTAAATGCGATCACGGCATGGTATAAGGCTTCTTTCGAGTCAATCTTACTGACATTTTCACGACGCACAAATAATGTATGTGTTAACGATTCGTAGGCGGGAAAAACATAGATAAAATTTCCTTCCCTGCCAGCCTGAAGACCCACCATCATGTCGATATCACCGGACTCCAGCGAGTAAATGCGCCGGGCAAACGGCATTTGCGAAATCTCAACAGGCGTAGCCAGCTTTTCTTCAATGTATTTTAGGTAATGAAAATGCAGCCCTTTAGGAAAATCGGGTGAAACCGCACTTTTCAGCGGCTCGCTATGAGCCGCGCCACTAAGTATCCATACAATGAGGATCGGTATTATGCGCTGCAAATCCATCGATATCTTCCGTTTATCGCCAGTAACACTCTTAGTTTCTTAAGCTATCACAGTTGTAACGTCATATCCCATCGAGTCGGCGATAAATAAGTCAGATGAATCAACTCTCGATACTCCCACCTGTGTTTCTGTTCCCGGCGCAGCGTCGGGAACAATATTTTACCTGCTCCCAATTCTTTTCCCATTTCTTACGCCAGCTAAAGGGGCGCTGACATACCGGGCAAACTTTCTGAGGTAAGTCAGACTTCTTCATCTTTACTTAGTCTCTGAAGAAAGATGGCAGCAGACTGTCTTGCAGCATCCAGTTTATCCTGACTCATTTTCTCGTAAGTGCGATAAATCATCGCCATCCGATGATTGTCGCGCAACTTATCTTCGTGTTCGTCGATGAAACGCCAGTAGAGATAATTGAACGGACAGGCATCGTCACCGGATTTTTTACTCACTTTATAACCACAGTTTTTGCAGTAGTTGGACATTTTATTGATGTAACTACCGCTCGCTATATAGGGCTTGCTGGCAAGGTTACCGCCATCAGCATATAAAATCATACCGGCAACATTTGGCAGCTCTACCCATTCATAGGCATCTGCATACACCAGCAGATACCACTCCTGCACTTCCTGAGGATTTAGGCCGGTAAGCAGACAGAAATTTCCGATAACCATTAATCGCTGTATATGATGGGCATAAGCATTATTCTTTGTTTCAGTAATACATTGCCGCATGCAATTCATGTTGGTATAGCCGTCCCAGAAAAATGACGGCAAGCTACGGTTGTTTGAAAAATAATTGTCTTTTGACAGATCTGGCATGAAATGCCAGTAAAAGCCCCGCACGAATTCGCGCCACCCCAAGATCTGGCGGATAAACCCTTCTGCCGAATTTAATGGTGCTTTTTCTTCGTAGTATGCCGTCTCGGCGCGTTGAATTACTTCTTTCGGGGTGAGTAGACCGCAATTAATATAAAACGAGAGATGGGAATGATATAGCCAGGGCTTCCCCTCCACCATGGCATCCTGATATTTACCGAAGGTGGGTAGGCGCTCATCAATGAACGTATCAAGAACATGCAGTGCTTGTTCTCGTGTTACCGCAAAATAAAAATTATCGATGTCACCAAAATGATCATCAAATTCCTTTTTCACCAGCGCTATGACCGAATTTGTTATGTCATCAGGCGCAAATGTTTTTGGCTCAGGCACCTTCTGATCAGCAGGCATGGGCTCGCGGTTTTGTGAGTCATAATTCCATTTACCACCTACCGGTGAGTCATCATCCATGAGGATTTTGTAGCGCTTGCGCATTTCTCGATAAAAGAATTCCATGCGCAGCTGCTTCCGTCCCTCTGCCCATTGTGAGAAATCTTCAGGACTGGATAAAAAGCGGGGATCATCGAGCACATTTACCGGTACGCCCAATTGATTTGACCACTGCTGCATGCTTTGCTGAAGTCGGTATTCGCCAGGCTCAGTAACAATAACTGAGTCCAGCGACGGGTGTTTTTCCAGCGTATGTTTTAGCTGTTTTAGCAACGATCCCTGATTATCATCATCATCGTAACGGCAGTACTCAACCTGATATCCTCTGTCCTTTAATTCTTCAGCAAAATGACGCATAGCACTAAACAGAAACGCTATTTTTAGTTTATGGTGCTTTACGTAAGTTGCCTCTTCCCGCACTTCGGCAAGCAAAAAAATATCACGAGTTTTCGTTGCATCCTCAACAACGGGTAACGACAGGGTAAGCTGATCGCCAAGTATCAACCGCAAACTCGCGCTCATTCAGCCTCCTTTGATTTCAGAGAATGCATCCAGCGCGCGCTGTCGACTGGCTTTTAAGTCGACTAACGGTTCCGGGTAGTCCTTACCCAGGTTAATCCCCGCTTCTTTCATTATTTTTTCCGGAGCATCCCAGGGTTTATGGATGTACTTATTTGGTAAGCCGGAAAGCTCGGGACAGTAAGTTCTGACATATTCGCCCTGCTTGTCGAATTTTTCACCCTGTAACACCGGATTGAAAATTCGGAAATAGGGTGCAGCGTCTGCGCCAGAGCCCGCAACCCACTGCCAGCTTGCGGTATTGCTGGCGATGTCGGCATCTACCAGGCAGTCCCAGAACCAGCGTTCACCTTCGTGCCAGTCAATCAGAAGATTTTTTACCAAAAACGAGCCCACAACCATCCGGACACGGTTATGCATATAACCCGTTTGCCACAGCTCGCGCATTCCAGCGTCAACAATCGGGATGCCGGTCTGACCCTTTTGCCAGTCACGTAAATTCGAGGCGCTTTTTCGCCACGGGAATTTGTCGAATTTGTCGTTAAAATTTCGGTTCGGTAATGTAGGAAAATGATAAAGCAGGTAGTAACTAAATTCCCGCCAGCCCAGTTCGCTAAGGAAGGTATCAATGTTTTTATCGTCCGTATCACCAAACTTGTCCTTGATGGCATACCAGACCTGATTTGGGGAAATTTCTCCAAAATGTAAATGCGGAGACAGTCGGGACGTACCCTGAATAGCCGGATGGTCGCGATCTTCTTTATATCGTTTGGCTGACTCATCGATAAACGTAGCCAACCTATCAGCTGCTCCTTCTTCCCCTGGCTTCCATTCTTTTGCAATCCCCTCGTCCCAGCTGATGGCAGGGAGAAGTTGTAATTTATCCAGCGTAATGCCTTTCACTGGCGCATCATCGTAGGTAATGCGTGCGGGCGGCGCTTTCGGGTAGCGCGGTGGCGATGCATTCAGGCATCCCTTGCGATAATAGGGCGTAAACACCTTGTAAGCTCCGCCGTCCTGCTTACTGATTTCCATCGGCTCCCACAGTAAACTGCCGTTACAACTGGTCACCTGATACCCGGCGTCTTTAAGCGACGATTTCAGATTCTTGTCCCGTTTTATCTGCCAGGGTGCGTAACAACGGTTCCAGAATATGCTTGTTGTACCAAATTCATCCATGAGTTTAGGAATAATGTCTTCCGGGTCACCCTTAAAAATCTGCAAGTGCCCGTTGAGTCGCTCATTCAATTGCGCAAGAGAGTGATGTAACCACCACGCAGACGCGCCACCAGGCTCTCTGCCATTGGGCACACTGGTATCGTAGATGTAAATCGGAATGATTTTGCCGTGATCGCACGCAGCGTTAAGAGCGGGGTTGTCTTTAACCCGTAAATCCTGCCGGAACCACATGAGGCTTACTGGTACTGACATTTTTGTCCTTATTATTAGTCTTCTTGCCCTTCTATTACGTAACTTTTGCACAGGAGATCTGTAAAAAACCAAATTATAAGCCTTAAATTATGAAAAAAATCCACGGACTTTTCTGGTTTCGTCACGACCTGCGTTTGCATGACAACCCGGCGTTATCGGCATTGTCAGAGCAAGTCGACGCTATGACCTGCGTCTATCTCTATCCTAAGCCCTATACTTCTTCTCATGTGCCCGACGAGTTTGGTGACGGCCAGTGTCAGAAGCTGTTTCGTGATCAGTCATTGTTGGCGCTTCGCGATGCGCTGCAAGCTATCGGTTCTGATTTACTGATTGTTGAGCGTGATGAGAGCTGTGAAGCCAGACAAATTGCGTCGTTGTGTGAGCAGTTGAAAGTTGATGTGCTCGGTGTCACCGCTGATGGTGGCTTTTATGAACGTCAGTCTGTGGCGCAAATAAGAGCGTCGGTAACGAGCCTGAAAATCGCTTCTGAACAGTCAGGTACGTTGTTTAATGAGGAGGCACTGCCTTTTGAGATTAACGATATGCCGAACGTATTTACGGCGTTCAGAAAGAAAGTCGAAAAATACGCAGACGTGTCGTCCCCTGCTGAAACCGTTACCGCATTGCCACCGGCTTTAGATACTCAGTGTGAGTCACTATCATTAGACCCGGAAGGTAATAACGGGAATTTCAAAGGAGGAGAGTCTGCGGGCACAACGCATCTGCAATATTATTTTGGCGAAACCCGTGCAGCATCCGAATACAAAAAGACCCGTAACGACATGGATGGCTGGCTTCCCTCTACCAAGTTCTCGCCCTGGCTGGCAAACGGTTCGCTGTCGCCCAGAACGGTTTATCAGCGTCTACGCCGCTATGAAGAAGACGTAGAGCAAAATGAATCTACTTATTGGATCTTTTTTGAGTTGCTGTGGCGTGAGTTCTTTCACTGGTTACAAATGAAACATGGTGCCGACTGGTTTGCTTATTCAGGTTTTCAGGACAACACACCTGACACCCGTTTTGATAAACAAACACTTAAGCGCTGGTGCGACGGCAATACAGGCTATGACATCGTTGACGCTTGTATGCGACAGCTGAACCAGACCGGCTATATGTCTAACCGCGGACGCCAGCTTGTTGCCAGTTGTCTGGTGCACGAGTTGGATCATGACTGGCGTTCAGGGGCGGCTTACTTTGAAAAGCAACTGATAGATTATGATGTTGCCAGCAACTGGGGAAACTGGCTTTATCTGGCTGGTGTAGGTAGCGATCCCCGTGGTCACCGGCGATTTGATCTCAAAAAACAGGCCGACTTTTACGACAAGGACGGCAGTTTCAGAGCAACATGGCTGAAATAAACGAACCAGTCACTGTCGTCTGGCTTAAACGTGACTTCAGATTACGCGACCATGCACCTCTGGCGCAGGCCTCGCTGACAGGACTCCCGGTATTGCTGCTGTTTATCGTCGAGCCTGAATATGAACGCGATCCGCATTACAGCGACAGACACATGGCGTTTATCGGTGAGAGTATTGCCTGCCTCAATGCGCAATTATCGTCATTCTCTACTTCAGTGCTGGTGTTACATGCCAGCGCAACAGAGGCGTTTGACTATCTGCGAACGCAAATAGAAATACAGTACATAGTAAGTCATGAAGAGGTTGGTCTGGCGTGGACCTTTGCTCGCGATAAAGCAATGGCTGACTGGTGCCGGGAAAAACAAATAACCTGGGACGAGTTACCCTATGGAGCGGTAATACGTGCCCTGCCCCACAGAAATAACTGGCAACGACACTGGCATTCAGTCAATGCCCAACCAACCCGCGATCCCAGACTGTCGGAAGTGTATTGGGTAAACGATTCGCAGATAATTCACCTGCAAGCCGGAAGGTATGTTTTTCCCTCTGGCCATCCTGATATGCAAACAGGCGGTGAGCGCCGTGCATGGCACGCGATGAAGCATTTCTTTGCAGAACGCGGTAAGCACTACCATCGTCATATTTCGTCCCCTATTCAATCGCGCATCAGTTGTAGCAGACTAAGTCCATATCTGGCGTGGGGAAACCTCTCAATAAGACAGGTGCTGACCTACATCAGAAACAACCAAAATCTGAAAGACGCAAGCTGGAAACGTCCGGTACAGGCCTTTACATCACGACTGGCCTGGCATGATCATTTTGTTCAGAAATTTGAGAGCGAACACCTGATGCAACATGTTTCGCTGAATCGTGCCTACCAGAAATTTCCTTATATAGATGGCCCTGAGGCGCATCGCCGGTTTACGTTGTGGGCGAAAGGAGAAACCGGTGTGCCGTTAGTCGATGCGTGCATGCGCGCGCTGAATGCCACCGGATACAGTAATTTCAGAATGCGGGCGATGGTAACCAGCTTTCTGTGTCATCACCTGAATGTTCATTGGGCGCATGCAGCAGAATATCTGGCATCGGTATTTCTGGATTTTGAACCTGGTATTCACTATCCGCAAATTCAGATGCAGGCAGGCATTACCGGTACCAATACTATCCGTCTTTACAACCCGGTAAGTCAGGCTGAGAAATTAGATCCCAATGGCGAATTTATCCGCAAATGGGTTCCTGAATTATCTCAGGTACCGGCACACTATATTGCCGCCCCCTGGCTAATGCCGCCGTTAGAAAAAGCCATGTTGGGAACCACAATTCCCGACCGCTATGAATGCCCTGTTATTGATGTACAGAAAGCTTACAGCGATGCCCGGGAGCGCCTGTGGTCATATCGCGAACGTGACGATGTGAAAAAAGAAGCAAAACGGATCCTCAGACGACATACACTTCCTGACAGCCCCAGTCGCAGGCAGGCCGCTGGCCACCGCTAGCGTTTATAACGTCGAACAACCACGCAGAGTATGTTCGAGTGAGCTATGCGCACTTGATACTGATAACCACTGGAAAAAGAGAAGCGCTATCTGTATTGAAATGGGTCAACAGCGCATTTGCTGGTTATCTGCCGTGGTCTTTTAACCATTCATTAAGTAATTTAATCTGCCCGCACTTGTATGCGGCATACATCAGTCTCAGAGAGTTAGACAGCACGTCTGAATCGCTCCAGCCTGTTTTATCACGAATTTCGTCATAGCATTTCATTGCGTCAGAGGTCACATACCCCCTCACCAGCTTTTTACCAGCAGCTTTCTGACGCTCCCGGAAACGACGCTGTTTTTCTGCATTTGCAGATGAGTTAGACTTTTTATTTTCTGCCATTGTGTGCTTTTCCTAAATTGAAAACGCAGTGTAACACGGCCGATTTATCATAAAAATTACTGTTCGGAGTTGTTTAGCGTACAAGTGTTCGCTAAATTACCCGCGTAAGTTTTTTATCAATCAATTGAGAAGCGAATGTCAGACAAACAAAACAGTTTTGATCGTGAAGATTTATTAGCCTGTAGTCGCGGCGAAATGTTCGGACCGGGAAACAGCCAGCTACCCGCACCCAATATGCTTATGATGGACCGGGTGGCGAGCATTACCGAAGATGGCGGTGAGCATGGTAAAGGCGAGATCGTGGCGGAACTGGACATCACTCCCGACCTGTGGTTTTTCGATTGCCACTTCCCCGGCGATCCGGTTATGCCTGGCTGCCTGGGCCTGGATGCCATGTGGCAACTCGTTGGCTTTTTTCTGGGTTGGAGCGGTGGTCCGGGTAAAGGCCGGGCGTTAGGTGTTGGTGAGGTGAAGTTTACCGGACAAATTCTTCCTACAGCGAAAAAAGTGACCTATCGCATCACTATGAAGCGTGTAGTGAAAAGAAAACTCTTTATGGGACTTGCTGACGGAACGGTAGAAGTCGACGGCCGCGTTATCTACACAGCGAAAGATTTAAAAGTGGGCTTGTTTCAGGACACCTCTAAGTTCTGAATCAGCTGCTTTATCAATAAATACAAAAAAAGCCCCGTAAAGGGGCTTTGTTGAAAGTTAACTCGAAAGAGATGACCTTTACCTGACGTTGAATCCCAGTTGTCTGTCTTCAACCGCCTCGCGCCATCCTCCTAACCATTGCGATCTCGCATCAAATTGCTGAAAGGGACAAAGCTCCTTGGAGCGACCAGTGATTCCTGCCTGATACCCTTTTGCATGGGCGCGGGTCAATTTATCTCTTTTTTGTCTTTTCATTGATTAGCCTCTTTTCTTGGTTAACGTACACCGATAAAACCACAGGCGCTGGCAACAAATCATTTAGTGGAAGTGCCGTGAATGTTTATCGTGCACATTACTTAGATAGTGCAGAGTCAGAATTGGTTCAAGAGCAATTAAAAAACTTCTTACTTGACAACCTCTAACCTAATGAGGTCAATACGCTTTTTACGTTACATTTTTTTTTCATAATTATGACGCTGGTTAAAATAAAAACACATAAAAAAGGCCGCTTAATATAAGCGGCCCATGAAAAAGGATTTTTCTTTATAAGACGGGAAAACTTTTAGCGCAGACGACGTCTGAAACCAATAGCTAAACCCAGCAATCCCAACCACAATACATTGATTGCAGCTCCCTTTCGTTCATACTTTTCTTCTTCCTGGCTTTCTACTGCACAGTCTTCAATTTCACCATTGGCAATGGGGGTCATGCGAAGTGCAACAATATTATCCACTTCAGATGCTTCCCCTTCGTCATTTACGATCTCATTGCCTGTAATGTAAGTGGCGTTTTGGCTGACGCGCGCATTTACAACAATTTCGTTGTCATCATTGATAGCAACAGCATCCACTAACGTATAGGGGCTATCACACCCAATAAGCGTATTCAGGTTGGTTAGCGTATCGGTTTCAAGGTCATACATAAAGGCACGGGTTTCACGCACACCATCGGTCGTAGCCTCAAACTCTGAACGGCCTACAACGATATTGTTGTTATTAATAGCCGATGGGAACACCGCAGCGTTATTGAAGAACCCTTGTGGGTAACGAGCTTCTTCTGTATCAAGGTTGTAAACAAATAAACGATCGCGGGCTACCGTTGATACAGCGCGCAGTACGCTACCCGTTACCCAGTTGTTATCATTAATTGCAACGGCATTACTTTTTAAGTTTTCCTCGCGAGGAAGGAACTCGGTAGTTTCGCCATCAAAGAAGGTAACTGCAACCACTTCGTCTTCATTTGAAGCTCCTGTCGAGTTAGGACGCTGAACCCTGACGCGCTCTCCAGTAGCCGCATCTCCTACAGCAATACCTTGTGCGTTAATATCAAAAGCCCGGGTGAAATACCCTACGTCATCATCTTCTTCTGGTTCGAAAAGCAGCGGGTAGACTTGCGTTGAGATAACCTCGCCAGCTGCGTCCAGCTGCCAGATATGCGTATTCAGGATAGGAAACAGAAAATTACGCGTGGCCTTGACTCTTCTCAGGCAATATTCAACAGGCTCGTCAGCGCGCTCTTCATCATCATAACAGTCGTCAATCAAAGGCTGCAGATTTTCTGAATAGGATGCGGAGCCGTAGCCTGCAACCTGAAGATTTTGGTTAATCGCATAGGCGTGGCTGGTTCCCCCGAGCAAGGTATCTGTTGGGGCCAGCCGCTTTGTTTCTCCGTTAACCTGAACAAACGCCTGCTGAACCATATCACTGTAAGTGTAGAGTACGGTAGTGTCAGATTCGTTGGTGTACTCCAGTGTCTTGAACAAACCTTCCGATGTCCCCACCAGATAATCGCCTGCGAGACTGTCCCGGGCAACTGTCACCACAGAATGGGTGTAGCCGTCAAACATGTCAGTAACTTCATCATACCCAGGCACCAGCTCGACATCAGCGGTGTCCATGATATAGCTGCGGTAGCTTGCTAATTGCTGGGTTCTTCCGCTTCCGCGGTTGTTGAGTAGGAAATTTACTACGGTCGTGTAATCGGAATCAGTGAATACGCCTTCCATGGTATCTTCGCGGTTTTCCAGGCTAACGTCAGAGCGATCGAAAAAACCGCCTGCTTCCACCAGTTCAATATTCACTGGTGGATTGTATTCTAACTGTGTTGTGGCCAATACAAAGCCACTGTTATCGATGGAATAGCCAAATGTATATTTGGCTTTATCATTAACGGGTAACGGCGTTACCGAATACGTTGCGGCAGCTGCTGAAAAGCTACCTGATGCCAGCAATACGGCAGCGGCAAGCTGAGTTCGTTTCATTTAAAATCCTATTTACTGCTGATTATCTTCCAGCATGCTTTCTAATTCATCCCAGCGCGCATATTTCCGGGATAGCTCATTTTCTGTGTCGGCCAACTGCTCCAGCAAGGGTGCGGTAGCAGCTGCGTCCTGTTTAAAAAAGTCCGGGTCGTTTACATTATCCTGCAAGTCGCTTACGCGCGCTTCGAGTTTTTCAATATCTGCAGGCAGTGTATCCAGTTCCCGTTGATCTTTGTATGATAACTTTTTCGTCTTGCGGGGAGAAGACTTAGCACTAGGACTTCCATCCGCGCTATTAGTTTCATTCTTTAACGCAGACTGTGCTTCTTTTTTCTGCACGTCTCGTGCTTTATCTCGGGCCTGATACCATTGTTCGATATCAGTAAATCCGCCTACGAATTCACGTAAGACTCCGTTCCCTTCGAAAACCAGACAGCTGTTAGCAACATTATCAACAAATTCTCTGTCGTGGCTTACCAGAAGTACGGTTCCCTCGTAGTCATTGAGAAGCGTTTCCAGCATCTCCAGCGTTTCGACGTCAAGATCGTTGGTTGGCTCGTCGAGCACTAGCACGTTGCTGGGCTTAAGCATCAGCCTGGCTAGCATCAGTCGGTTTTTCTCCCCGCCAGATAACGATTTCACTGGCGAGTTAACCCGCTCAGGACTGAACAGATAGTCCTGCAAATAGCTGATTACATGACGTGGATGCCCGTTAACGGTTAAATCACGTTTGCCATCAGCTACGGCATCAATCACCGTCTTTTCCGGATCCAGGCCCTGGCGGTGCTGATCGAAGTATGCGACCTCCAGATTAGTACCCGGTTTTGATTCACCACTATCAGGCGTTAACTGACCTAATAACAGCTTGATAAGCGTACTTTTCCCGACACCGTTTGGTCCCACAAGCGCCAGCTTATCACCTCTCAGAACATTCAGGTTGAGGTGACTGACAATGTTTTTATCTTCTATCGCATAGCTCAGGTCATTCACTTCAAACACGCGCTTACCGGAACGCGATGCCTGATGCTGCGAAACAACAGCCGACCCCATTAAATCGCGGCGGGCTTTGCGGGCTTCGCGTAATTTTTTGAGCGCCCTTACCCGGCCTTCATTGCGGGTTCGCCGTGCTTTAATACCCTGGCGGATCCATACCTCTTCCTGCGCGAGTTTGCGATCAAACTCTGCATTCTGTGAGGCTTCAACTTCCAGATCCTGTTGTTTTTTGTCAAGGTAGGTCTGGTAGTTTCCTGGGTAGCTGGTAAGCGTGCCTCGGTCCAGATCGACAATGCGGGTAGCCATATTGCGAATAAAAGCACGATCGTGGCTGACAAAAACGATGGCCCCTTTAAAAAACAGCAAGCTTTGTTCAAGCCAGCGAATCATTTCAATATCGAGATGGTTGGTCGGCTCGTCCAGTAATAACAGGTCAGGTTGACGCACCAGCGCTCTGGCCAGCGCCGCTTTACGCCGCCATCCGCCCGACAACGTAGACAGTGATGCTTCTGCATCCAGTTTCAACATGGTCAGGGTTTGTTCAATCTGTTGCTCAAACTGCCAGGCATCGCGGCTCTCCAGTGCTTCCTGCAATTGTTGCAAGCGATTAAGGTTTGCTTCAGAGGGATCCTCTGCCACCAGTCGTGTTTGTTTGAAATAATCTTTTAAGATCTGACCGACATCCGCCAATCCTTCCGCTACATAATCGAACAGGCTGATGTCGGTCGTTTGCGGGGGATCCTGCTCCAGGCGGGCGATGATGGTATTCCCTTCAATGATACGCTGGCCGTCATCCGCGATAATATCGCCAGCGATCACTTTCATCAGAGTAGACTTACCGCTTCCGTTACGCCCTACCAGGCAAACCCGTTCGCCAGGCTGTACAACCAACTCTACCCCGTCAAGTAGCGGGGGGTTGCCGTAAATAACAGTTATATTCTTTAACTGCAGAATGCTCACTGTAGAAATGCCTCCAGCATCTGGCTGTCAAATGGCCAGCCTATTTCATTATCGTTATCGACGCGTTTAAGCACCGGAATACGGACACCGTAATAGTGATACCACTGGGTATTGTCTCTCACGTTGCGCATCTCTATTTCAAGCGATGAATAACGTGTGGTTTTTTCTAGCTCCTGTTGAGCCAGGTCGCAAAGCTCGCAGTGCGGACCGGTGTAAAACAGTATCTTCATGACTGCAGGATCCAGCACTTATGAATCGGCGACGCCTTTTTGAAATCTTCAGGTATGGTGTCATGCGTAATATCTTCTATCTGTAAACCGAGCGCCTCAACGGCGTTATTATCGAGCTTAAACCCTTTACGGTTATTGGAAAATATTATCGTCCCGCCCGGTGCAAGGCACTTCACTGCGCTTTTTAGCATCGCGACATGATCGCGCTGTACATCCCAGGTTGACTGCATACGTTTTGAATTGGAAAACGACGGTGGATCAATAAAAATCAAACCGTATTTCCCGTCGTGTTGATCAAGCCAGGTAGTGCAGTCGGCCTGTATAAATGCATTGGCACCTTTCAGGCTATTCAGTGCGAAATTCTGCTTAGCCCAGTCCAGATAGGTCTTTGACATATCTACCGTTGTGACCGAGCGCGCTTCTCCCATGGCTGCGAACACAGATACACTGCCGGTGTAGGAAAACAGATTCAGCACGTCCTTGCCTTTCGAACGCGCTTTTACTATCTGTCGCGTGTCCCTGTGATCTAAAAACAGGCCGGTATCCAGATAGTCAGTCGGATTCACTATAAAGCGGGCACCGTTTTCCCAGACTTCGAGAGTATTCCCCTTTTCGCTCATTTTTTCATATTGCTTCTGGCCCTTTTGCTGACTGCGGACTTTAAGGGCAATCTTTTGTGGAGACACACCTGTCACGGCTGGCAGATGCAATAGTACATCCTGTAGTCTGCGACGTGCCTTATCTTCAGATACTGTCTTGGGCGGCGCATACTCCTGCACAACCAGCCAGTCGCCGTAGCAGTCAATGGCGACGTTATAGTCTGGCAAATCTGCATCGTAAAGACGGTAACAATTTGTATCCTGCGACTTCAGCCAGCTCTTGCGCTTTTTCAGATTCTTACGTAGCCGGTTAGCAAACTCATGGTCTTCTGCATCACCGGTAAACTGCTGGCAGTTGTCGCTGTCCATAACATAGTTCACGAAACGACATTCCAGCTTGCCATTATTCATGGCGTAATCTTTCGCTGCGCGCAACTTCATGACTCTGAGAAGGTCGCGATTACTGCTAAGCAAAGAAACATGCCAGTCTTTCCACGCTTCTTTAAAACGCTTACCCCAGTGCGAAAAAAGTGGGATGAGGTCGGTAAGCTCACCAAGACGCTCGCCATATGGCGGGTTCGTTACCACATATCCGGGCGTTTTCTCTGGTGGTGACGCTTTGGTGGCATCCTGAACATGGAACTGAATATCATTAAATACCCCGGCTACGTCCGCATTCTTTCGCGCTACCGCAATCAATTTACGGCTGACGTCGCTCGCATTAATGCTGCAGCTCGCCTCGGTTTGTCCTGCAAGTGCCTGCTCAATCAGACTGTTCCACATGGTTGCATTGTGACCCAGCCAACGGTTAAAGCCCCAATAGTCACGTTTTATACCTGGCGCAATATTTCTGGCTATATAGGCCGCTTCAATAGCAATGGTTCCAGAGCCACACATCAGATCTACTAAGGGTTTGTCGGAGTCCTGCGTCCAGCCACTTCTAATGAGCATGGCACACGCAATATGTTCCTTCAGGGGGGCTTCACCGGCGTCCTGACGGTAGGCCCGCTGGTGTAAACTGGTGCCGGACAAGTCCAGCCCGATGATCACATTGTCTCTGTGGCATTTTGCGTATACCGGAAAGTCAGGCATCCTGCGCTCGACGTTAGGGCGCTGTGAACCACTTTCCAGGAAATGATCGACAATCGCATCCTTGATTTTCACCGCGCCGAACTGGGTATTTCTGATTGCGCGGTTAGTACCGGTAAAGTTCACCGACAATGTATCACGGGGATCCATATGCATTTGCCAGTCGATGTCGCTGGCGGTTTGATAAAGTGCCTCTTCCGAGTCTGCTTTCCCGCTATTAAGCACCCACACTACCCGATTGGCGAGTCGTGACCACAGGCACAATGTATAAGCTTGCTCTAGCGTGCCTTCGAACTGCAGAGCACCGGGTGACAGTTTCACCTCAACTCCAGGGCAAAGCGTTTCAATTTCCTGTTTTACCAGTTCATCGAGTCCGCGGCTTGACGTGACAAGAATACTGTTCATAGCGTTCCTAAATTACGGTTTTGTATTGCAGCAGACATCATATTGCTTTCACAATGCTGCGAACGAGTGCCGGGCCCTGATAAATAAAGGCGGAATACACCTGTACAAGAGATGCCCCGGCCTGCAGACGGTCCTTAGCTGCCTGAGGGCTATCAATGCCGCCCACACCAATGATCGGAATTTCTCTGTCCAGCGCATCGGAAAGTTTGCGGGTAACGTCAAGGCTCATCTGCGTCATAACAGAGCCGCTTAAACCGCCGGCTTCATCAGCATGTGGCAGCCCTTTCACGGCCTCCCTGCTAAGGGTAGTGTTGGTGGCAATCACGCCGTCCATTTTGGTCTTAAGTAAAGACGCCGCAATACTCTGAATTTCACTGTCGTTTAAATCCGGCGCAATTTTAATAAACAGCGGAACATACTTACCATGCGTCTGGCAAAGTGTCTCCTGCGCTGCCTTTAACCCGTTTAATAACGAATCCAGTGCCTCACCATACTGGAGATTCCGCAGACCCGGGGTGTTTGGTGACGAGATGTTCACCGTGACATAACTGGCGTACGGGTAAACCTTATTCAGACATATCAGATAATCGTCCAGCGCTTTGGACTCTTCCGTGTCTTTATTTTTGCCGATATTGATTCCGATAGGCCCTTTAAACTGGCTTCGTTTCACTTGCTCAATAAGGTGATCCACGCCCTTATTGTTAAAGCCCATGCGATTAATGATGGCTTCTTTTTCGCTTATCCGGAAAAGCCTTGGCTTGGGGTTTCCTGGCTGGGGACGCGGAGTGACAGTGCCAACTTCGACAAACCCGAAGCCCATCGCCGCAAACGCATCGATGCATTCACCATTCTTGTCCAGTCCTGCGGCCAACCCTACCGGATTATCAAACGTGATCCCGGAAACCGTCACCGGCTTTTTAATAGTTGGTGTCGAATACAGCCATTTCAGCGGAGTGTGCTGAGTTTTATGTAGCCAGTTGATGGTAAAGTCGTGGCTTTTTTCAGGCTCACAAGCGAGTAGAATTTTCTGTGCTATTGATTGCATACATCACGCGTCAGGTAGCTATAAAAAAGCCCTGTTAAACAGGGCTTCTTAATCTGTTGAATGTGCGTATTCTAATGGTTCGACTTAACGCTTAAAAGCATCAATTCACGCAAAGCCACAGAAAACTTCGCAAATTCGTGAGTAGAACTGGTTTTGAACTCTGACATCATGTGATACCAGCGCTTCAACAGCGTTTCATTGCTGTCAATCCAGGTGTCGAGAATTTCGTCAGCGTCAGTTGCATCTGGACGTGAATGCAACAGGTTTGCTGTGATAGAACGCTGTTGCCAGTCCAATTCCTCGCGATAGGATGCCCGTGCAAGCGCCTGCCAGTGGTTGCTTACCGCCTGGTTGGTAATTTGATCCAGGAACCAGTGCAGTTCCAGTTTCGAGCCCAACTGGAAGTACAATTTGGCGATCACTGACGTATCATGCGCATCACTTTCATTAATCTGCGCCAAATCAAGGCTGGAGAACATATTTGAGAAGCTGGCGACCTGGTACGCAATGTCCGCAGGTACACCGGCTTTCACAAAGCGACTGGTTTTTTCTTCCAGCTGCGCGTACTCACCCTCAACCAGATAATGCTCAAGGTTGCGCGAGAGATTATCAAACGTATCGCGATAGCTTGCGATTGCCTCTTCCACACCCAGAGATTTATTCCCATGACGAATATACCAGCGAGCAGAGCGGCGCATCGTGCGACGGGCTGCCTCCAACATTTCCAGTTGCAGTTTTGCCGGGATCACATTATCCAGTTCTTCGATGCGTTTCCACAACGAGTTGATGTTGAAGATCCCTTTCACTATCGCATAAGCATTGGCTATCTCATCTACCGTCGCGCCCGTCTCTTCCTGCATGCGGAACACAAAGTTAAGACCCATATCGTTAACCATGTTATTGGTTAACTTGGTGGCGATGATTTCTCCGCGCAGTGGATGCTCTTCCATCTGCGCGGCGAACTTCTCACGCAATACCGGCGGGAAAGCTTCAACTAACAGCTTTCCATGGAATGGATTCTGCGTGATTTCAGGAATGTTCAGTGCATCTTTCATCACCATCTTGCCATAGGCAATCAGCACACTCAGTTCCGGACGTGTCAGGCCGCGGTTTGATGCTACGCGATCGGAAATTTCATCATCGCTGGGAATAAATTCAAGCTCACGGTTTAAGAACCCTTCACGTTCAAGACCGTGGATGAAACGAAGCTGCTCCTTGAGCTGTTTTACCCCCGCCATTTCAGTAATAGAAATAGACTGCGTCTGGCGATAACAGTCATGCAACACGATACGAGATACATCATCTGTCATATCGTATAGCAGGTTATTTCGCTGCTTGACCGTAAGGTCGCCTTTATTTACCAGGCTGTTAAGCAGGATCTTAATGTTAACTTCGTTATCAGAGCAATCTACACCGCCTACGTTGTCAATAAAGTCGGTGTTAACACGACCACCAACAGAGGCATACTCGACTCGTCCTAATTGGGTAAGTCCGAGGTTACCGCCCTCGCCCACGATCTTCGCCTGAACGTCTTTGCCGTTCACACGCAAATCGTCATTCGCGCGGTCGCCCACTTCCGAGTGGCTCTCTTTCTTGCTCTTAATGTAGGTACCGATGCCGCCATTCCAAATCAGATCTACCGGCATTTTCAGAATGTTGTGGATCAGCTCATTCGGCGTCATGGTCACCTGACGAGTGCCCAGCCACTTTTTCATCTCAGGCGTCAGTTTGATTGACTTAGCCGAGCGGTTGAAAATACCGCCGCCTTTAGAGATCAGCGAGCTGTCGTAATCTTCCCAACTCAGTCGTGGGTTTTCGAACAAGCGCTGACGCTCTTTGTAACTGGACTCGGCATCCGGATTCGGGTCAAAGAAAATATGCAAATGGTTAAATGCGGCAACCAGGCGGGTGTGTTTAGACAGCAACATACCATTACCGAATACATCCCCTGCCATGTCACCAATGCCCACACCGGTGAAATCTGTAGTCTGGCAATCGATACCTATTTCGCGGAAATGGCGTTTAACAGATTCCCAGGCACCACGTGCAGTGATCCCCATTTTTTTATGGTCATAGCCAATACTGCCGCCGGAAGCAAACGCATCACCCAACCAGAAGTTGTATTCATCAGAGATACTGTTAGCAATATCAGAGAACGTTGCCGTTCCCTTATCGGCAGCAACAACCAGATACGGATCGTCTTCATCCAGACGCACTACGTCTTTTGGTGGCACAATTTCGCCATCAACGATGTTGTCGGTAATATCCAGCAAGCTGCGGATAAAGGTGCGGTAACAAGCCTGACCTTCGGCCTGAATCGCTTCGCGCCCTTCACCTACCGGCAGGCGTTTACAGACGAATCCGCCTTTTGCACCGACCGGAACGATCACGGTATTTTTAACCTGCTGTGCTTTCACCAATCCCAGCACTTCAGTACGGAAATCTTCCTGACGGTCAGACCAGCGCAGTCCGCCGCGCGCCACTTTACCGCCGCGAAGGTGGACACCTTCGACTTTTGGTGAGTACACAAAGATTTCAAACTTCGGCAGAGGCAACGGCATATCCGGGATAAGTTCCGGCATCATTTTGAACGAGACATAGCTCTTCTCGTTATTCTCGCTGTCAGTCTGATAGAAGTTAGTACGCAACGTCGCACTCATCATATCCAGATAACGGCGGATAATCCTGTCATCATCCAGATTGGATACGCTATCCAGCTGCACCTTTATGTCTTCTAAAATAGCATCCTGCTTTTTCTGCGTACGCTTCTTAAACGGGTTGAAACGCTGCTCGAAGAAATCCACCAGTAAACGTGCGATGTCTGGATAATTCGCCAGGGTATTGGCAATGTAGTCACGACTGAATGAACTTCCCGTCTGACGCATGTATTTCGCGTATGCTCGCAATATTGTGACTTTACGGCCAGTCAGACCTGCACCCAGAATCAACCGGTTAAAGGCATCATCTTCCAGGGCGTTATACCAAACCTTGGCAAACGCATCCTGAAACAGCACCTGCGCTGTTTCCATATCAAAATGCTGACCACTTTTGTGCAGCATGGAGAAATCCATGATCCAGTTACGCTCACCCTCTGCACACGTCACTTTGTATGGGCTCTCGTCGATTACGCGTAACCCGAAGTTCTCCAGCATCGGCAGCACATCAGACAAATGGATAGGCTCAGCTCGGTGGAACAGCTTCAGTTTCACTACCTGGCTATCTGCCTGCTCTTCCTGAGGACGATAGAACAACATATCCAGCGTATGCTCGTCGCTAAGCAACTCCAGTTTACCAATATCAACCAGCGCCGCGCTTGGCAGGTTATGGTCCATGTAGCTGCGCGAAAATGCATTGGTATACTTACGCTCAACCGACTTGCCATTCGCTTCACCATGGGCTGCGGTAATCGCCGCAGCGAGGCGGTCATTCCACGTCTTGGTGAGCTCAATAATATTCTTTTCGATTTCTTTCACATCATATTCCGCGTTATTGTCTTTTACCCTCGCAATGTAGTGCGTGCGGGCATACACAGACTCAGAAAAGAACGTAGTAAATTCTACTTCACCGTCTGCGTTGAGGGACTTCTTGAGCAACTCCTGGGTTTCTTTACGAAGCTGGGTGTTGTAACGCTCCCGTGGAACAAACACCATACAAGAGAAGAAACGGCCAAAGGTGTCTTTGCGGATAAACAGCCGTGAAATGCCACGCTCCTGCATCTGGAAAATACCCATGACAATTTGGGCAAGCTCTGCCGCCGGAGTTTGCAACAGCTCATCCCGCGGGTAGGTTTCAACAATATTTACAAACGCTTTATACGCATGTGTGCCTGGCTCAAACCCGGATAAATCTGTGATGCGCTGAATTTTTTCCCGCAGAATAGGTAACTGGGTGGCGCTTTGATTGTAAAACGAAGCAGAATACAGGCCCAGGAAGCGATGCTCACCGATGACCTGTCCGTCGTTGTTAAACACTTTCACTCCGACATAGTCCATGTAGGCAGGACGATGCACACGTGAGCGGCTGTTTGTCTTCGTCAGAATAAGTGGGTTTTCACTCAAGGCTTCAGCCCGGGCTGACGCCGGCAGTTTTGAAATCAGGCGCTCTCGATCGCTGATAGAGTTTTTCATCAGGCCGAGGCTGCTATCATTCGCCGGTATCCAGCGATGGTCCCCTTCGATGGCTTTCACGTCGTAGTAACGGTATCCCATCAAGGTAAAATTGTGGTCTGCCAACCAATCCAGAAATTGTTTGGTTTGTTTCGTTTCACTGCTGTCGACTGGCCAGTTAAGTTTACTGGCGTCTTTTACAACGGCATGCAACTTATCTGTCATTTGTTGCCAGTCCTGCACGGCAAGACTGACTTCATCAACAACTGAGAACAGCTCTTTTTTCAGGCTGTCGAGATCTTTTTTCGTGGTCTGGCGATCAATTTCAATAAACAACACAGTTTGCTTTACGGTGTCTTTATCTTTTTCACTGGGATCAACAAAATCACTGATCTGCCCTGCCTTGTCCCGCTTCAACCAAATCGGACTGTGAAGAAACAGGTGCGCAGTAATGCCCAGTCTGTTTAGTGTCATTCGCACGGAGTCAACCAGAAAAGGAACGTCGTTGACAATAATCTCAACGATGGTGTGACTTGAATGCCAGCCGTGCTTGGCAATCTCAGGATTAAAAACCCGGATATAGGGTGATTGGCTGTCGAATTTGTCCAGCGCGTTCCACAGACTCAGTGTTGCGCCGTAGAGGTCGCTGTCGTTGCGGTGCTCAAGGTCGTCACTGGAAATATTTTTGTATAACAAGCGACCAAATTGCTGAACCAGAGATTTTTTATTGGCATCGACCTTCTTGTCGATGAGTGAATATACATTCTCTAGCAAAACGGAGTGTCGCTGTGAGGTGACTGTCATGTATAAACCTTATAATTGTCGTAAGTGCAGAGTATCGCTGAGTATTTTCGCTAATTTGGCGGGACTTATAAAGCCCCTTTTTAACGGATTATTAACAGGATAGATAAGTATGCAGAAAACACCCAAAAAAAAGGGCCTTACGGCCCTTTTTTCTGATTAGCTATGCAAAAATAATTTTATGCACCCTGGTCGTTTCGCTTCCACCAGAGGAATCTAGCTAATGCAGGCAGGACAATAATGGCACCTAACATGTTCACGACGAACATAAAGGTCAGCAGGATGCCCATATCCATCTGGAATTTCAGCGACGAGAATACCCAGGTACTGACCCCAATCGCTAAGGTTATTCCGGTAAACAACACGGCACTACCACGCTCGCGTAACGCGCAGAGGTAGGCTTGCTGAACGGTGGCGCCCTGCTTGAGCTCAAGGCTCTTCGTGGACAGGATATAAATACCATAATCCACACCAATACCCACGCCTAATGCGATTACCGGTAACGTAGATACGGTCAGTCCAATCTGCAAGTATGTCATCAGCGCCTGCGCCAGTACCGAAACAACGTAAAGCGGTATCACCACAACCAGCGTTGCTCTTATAGAACGGAAGCTGATCAAGCAAAGCGCGATGACAGCACCAAACACATACATCATCATAGGTGTTTGCGCAGCTTTCACGGCTTCATTGGTTGCCGCCATAACGCCAACCGGGCCTGATGCCAGACTGAATTTCATATCATCGGTTTCATAATCGGTACGATACGCTTTCACCGCGTCAACTACCCGCGAGATAGTTTCTGCTTTGTGATCTTCCATAAACAGAATGATAGGCATCACAGAGCAGTTACCGTTAAGCAGTCCCGATGATGTTGGAACACGTGAAATGGCCTGAACCAGCGTTTGCTGATTACGAGGAAGCACCTGCCATTTGACATTACCTTCGTTATAACCGGCGTTAACCACCTTCGCGACAGAAGCCAGCGATACCGATGACTGCACGCCCTTAACGTTTTCCATTTTCCATTGGAAATCGTCCATAGCATTCATAACACTATATGATGTACAGGCCTCAGGCGTGGTCTCTACCAATACTGAAATATAATCGACTGTCACCTCGTACTTGTCGGTTATCAGAAACGTATCCTGGTTGTATCTTGACGACTCATGCAGCGCCGGAGCCCCGGCATGTAAGTCGCCGATTTTCATTTGGTGCGACTGATAATAGCCAAACACAAACAAAATCGCTGTAACGACCAAAATTATCGATGCCGGGCCTTTGCGTGAGCAGGCAGCAATGACGTTCCAGAACGCCTCAGATTTACGCTCTTTACCATCAAATTTGTTTACGTAGTCTTCATCAAGCTTCAGGAAGCTCATCAGCACCGGTAACAACAACAGGTTGGTGAGGATGATCACCGCCACACCTAAACTTGCAGTAATGGCAAGCTCTCTGATGATACCGATGTCGATGACCAGTAGCGTCATGAAGCCGACTGTATCTGATAGCAGCGCTATGCCGCCGGGAACCAGTAAGTTGCGGAATGCGCCCATTGCAGCGCGTTTGGCACCAATGCCTTTGACGGCCTGTTTCTCCACAGCATTGATCATCTGTACGCCGTGGCTCACCCCAATTGCAAATACCAGAAACGGTACCAGTATTGACATAGGATCCATGCCAAATCCAAGCGACGTCAGCAAGCCAAGCTGCCACACCACAGCGATGACGGAACATAACAGCGGCAGTACTGTGAGCATGATGCTGCGACAGAAGAAGAACACCATGATGGCGGTTATCGCGATAGCAATGGCAAAGAAGAAAACGACATCTTTCGCGCCATCAGCAACATCACCAATCATTTTTGCAAAGCCGATGATATGAATAGAAATATCATCGTTTTCATACTGGCCGCGAAGTTGTTCTTCGAGTTCAGCCGCAAATGCCAGTGTGTCCAGTGGCTCACCGGTTTGTGGGTCTAACTCTAATAACTGAGCCGTCACCATCGCACAGGAATAATCACTGGATACCTGACGGCCTACAATATTCGCTTTCTCGACATTGGCAGCCACTAAATCCAGCGCACGCTGGTTAGAGGAGTCAAAATCTGCGGGAATGACCGGACCACCGGCAAAACCGCCTTCAACAATCTCAGTGAAGCGGGTTGATGGTGAAAATAGTGATACAACCAGTGAACGGTCTACACCGTTAATGAAGAACAACTGATCGTGCACATTCTTCAAGGTGTCAAAGAAGTTCTGGTTGTATATGTTGCCATTCTTATCACACACAGACACCAGGATATTATTGGCGCCGCCGAAATCTTTACGATGCTCCATATAGGTCTGCATGTATTCGTGATTCAGCGGAATATTTTTCTCAAACCCTGCGTCAAGACGCATCTGAGAAGCCTGATAACCGAGAAACAGAGTGGCAATTGCGAACACGGCCACAACCAGCTTCCGGTTGGAAAATACTATCTTTTCGATAACCTGAGTGATTCTCGACATAATTCTCTTACTTCAAATTCATTATTTTAATGCCGTTGGCGGATACCGCGATGGTATTGCCCTTAAACTGAACAGCATTTAGTAGCGCGGCTTTATCATCAACCTGACGTGTTTTGATCCCTTTAGCAGGCTCACAGCGTGACGTCGATGCGTAAGGATCATGCTCACTGACCGGTAGCGGGCGTTGTGCCGAAACCAGCATGCCATTGTTACCCATAGCGACTACGCGCTCATCACTGGCAACAAAAACGGAATTAAGTGTACTGGTTGAACAGGTATTCACGTACTCCCACACGCCATCACGCATAACAAACATATTACCCCGTAACCCAACGGCAAGGAGTGTGTCTGCGTCAAGTGGCCGAATGTCAAAGAATGAGCCGGTGTAATCTACCTCATAGCGCTCCCACTCACGGCCGCCATTTTCGCTGTAGGCCAGCAAGCCAGCTTCACCCGCTAAATAAAGAATACCGTCCTGAGGAGTCACACGGTTTATGTGTGGAAGAATAGAGTTTAGTTCTTGCTGATAGAAGTCAGGATCCTGCTCTTTAATATCTTCGAGATATTCACGATCCATAGGTGCAAGCAAACTTGCATGACGCTCTGACTGCCAAGTCGCGCCGCCGTCAGCGGTTCGGTAAAAAAGACCGTATGCGCCTACAGCAATTCCTTCATGTGCTGAGAAAAAAACAACATCAAGAAAAGGTCGCTGAAGGTCAGGCTCAAAATTCTGTATTTCCCAGGTTTTACCACGATCAGCGGAATGAAGAATAACCGCATCGTGTCCTACCGCCCACACGTTATCGCCCTGAATAGTGGTTGCAGTGAGAGTAGATTTCGTAGGAACCTCAACTTGCTCGAATGTTTCACCATCCGACGAAATAAGAATATGCCCTCGCTCCCCTACAATCACAACGTATTCACTGGCATCAACGTCCAGCAACACTGACTCTTTGACCAGCGGCGCCATAAACGCTTGTTCAGCCATGGCGTTAACGCTTAATACTGATGCTGCAATACATGCCGCAAAGGCTTTATTCATATCTCACAACTTCCTTAAAACTATGAAGTTAATACAAAAACGGTTGGCATTGCCAACCGTTTTCTTACTCTCAGGCAAATTAACGCATACCTTCTCGTCTTAATGCCTGTGGCGTAAACTCGCGGTCCTGAGGACGGATGGTGAAGTCATACATGCCTTCTTCATTGTCCAGACCAATCGCCAGATAGCGACGAGAGTTCAGGTCGTGATATACGTCAAGCGTAGACCATTGTGTAGGAACTTCGTAGTAGTTTATACCGTATGCTACACCAACCCGATACAGCTCACCGCGATTGTCGTACATATCAGCGACCTGGATCTGCCAGCTGTCTTCATCAATGAAGAATACGCGCTTCTGGTAAACGTGACGGAAACCTTCTTTCAACGTGGCTTCAACAACCCAAACACGGTGCTTTTCCCAACGCGTCAAATCTGGATTGATATGATTAGGCTGAAGAATGTCTGAATAACTTACATTATCACTATGCAGTGCATAATTATTGTAAGCAATAAACATTTCCTTCTTGCCTTTCAGCTCCCAGTTGTAGCGGTTAGGCGAGCCGTTGAACATATCGAAATCATCCGTGGTACGCAGGCCGTCAGCCGCAGTTCCCGGTGTATCATAAGCAATATTTGGCGCTAGACGCACACGACGCTGACCAGTGTTGTATGTCCAAGCCTTACGCGGCTCTTTTATCTGGTCTACCGTTTCATGTACCAACAGTGCAGTACCAGCAAGACGTGCAGGCTCCGTTACCTTTTGCTTGAACATGAACAGAATATTGTCTTCAACCAGCTTCTCTGGCGTCACACCTTCTTTCGCGTACTGAATAAGAAGCTGCTCATCAAAACCAATAACGTTGTAGTCACCCGATGACGTTACCGCTGCCTGGCCACCATTACGTTGCACCGCTTCACCACGATAGCGAAGGATGTGGTTCCAAATCGCTTCCAAACCGTTTTGTGGAATTGGGAATGGAATACCAACAGCAGCGCCTTTTATGCCATTACCGCCATCAAGCAGTTCGGCGCGCGTCGCATTGGCTTTGGTTGCGTCGTAAATATCCTGCGGGTTAGAGGCTGAGCGACGTGTTTCGTATACCGGCATACGGAATGTTTCCGGATACGCTTCAAACAGCTTCTTCTGCCCTTCTGACAGCATGTCAGCATATTCTTTATAGTTTTGTGCGGTAATTTCAAACAGCACTTTATCATTTGGATACGGATCAGGATGGTGATCGCCCACGGAGTAACCTGAAGGCGCTTCAGTGATACCACCGGTCCATGCCGGAATACTGCCGTCTGCGTTTCCTGCCTTTTCGGCACCCAGCGGTGTCAGTTCGTTTCCAAGCTTATTTGCCTCAGCGTCTGAGACCTTCGCCATTGCGCTGGCACCTGACAGTGCCAGTGACAACGCGGCTGCGATAATTCCTACTTTTCTAATCATAAACACCACTCTATTAGATTGAATACTTGATATTGAATGATACGAAGTCTCGGTCTGCAAGCGCATTCGTTGTACCGATACCACCCCAGAACGCGCTGTAAGACGCCGTCGCAGACCACTTGCTCAAGTAATCAAAGGTAAAGGCAATGCTTGCCGACTTCGTATCTTCGGTGAACAGGAACAACGGATCAGGTGTTGTACCACTCACATCGTGCGAGAACGTTGCTCGCGTGCGCAAGTTAATGCCCGAATAGATATTGTTAAAATCTGCAACTGCCAGTACGCGGTAACCCCAAGCGTCATCGGTTGCAAACGGATTCGTTTCCGGACCATCAGACAGACCTACATGAAGCCCAGGACGCGGATTGCCATCGGCAGTAGGTTCGAGCGAAGGCGTACGTGACGTGCCTGGTGCATTCAACCGGATTACATCAGGATCCGGGAAATCAACGATATTTACGTAACCCGCCTCACCCAGCAGGATGAAGTTATCTGAACCGAACGCCGGACCAAATACGTGGGATGCAGTGAACTGTGCCTGCCAGGTATCCGAGAACAAATACCCTTCAGCTGTCTCACCAGGACCAACCGCACGGCCGATGTTGTTGAGCTGTGAAATACCTTCCAGATCAGGACGTAAACCCGCGTTCGCCAGCTGTTCCGGCATACCCATATACAATAATTCTACGTCGTCAATTTGTAATGGCTCATCCACACGGTAAGCAAACTCACCGGATACGGCCGTTGTTCCAACGTTGGTATTGAAGCTGAAGCCGTAAAGCTTGATATCTTCAGGGTAGTAAAACTTGGCTTCAGTAAATGCGCCTAACTGCGTGATGTTATTTTTTGTCACTTCGTTTTGCGCGATGAAAGCCAGATCCTGACCAATTCCCTGCGGAGTAAAGTCAGACGTTTGACCAGAAATCAGCGGACGCTGACTGTGATAATTAATATGGTAGAAGCTCAGCTCAGATTGATTCAGCATTTCCGCAAACCACGTCAGGCGAATACCATACTGCCCCTGATCATCCGCATCTACGTGCGCATCATCTGAATAGCCGCGAATAGCAACCTTAGTAGGATAAGCCAGATAGGCCTGAGAAATCTGTGAACTGTCGGCACCGGCTCTCAGCGCGTCGCCAAGACCATTCAGTGATGCTAACAAGTGGTCCAGATCAATATCCGGGTTACCGGAGAAGCCTAGTTGTACGTTATTAGACTGACCACCCTCGCCTGCGAAATCGTTCGTGGCAAAGTAGCTTCCGCCCACTGGCAGCCAGCTGCGCTCCCATTCATACTGATAGTAACCAGAAATACTGACAGTATCGGTTAGGCCCAAAGAAGCGAACACCATACCTACCGGGATGAAGACTTCTTTTAACTCTGCCCCCGGTGCACGGGCACGGGTAACATCAACCGGGTTTGTGGTATTGATACCGTGCTGGATAAAGGTACTTTCACCCCAGCTGATAACCTGCTGACCTACGCGAACGGTAAGTGGCTTGTCACCAATCCACCAGTCACCATAGAAGAATGCGTCAAGCAGGCGCACATCCTGGCAAAGTAAATCTTTTGCTTCTGGATCAGAACAAAGGTCGTAACGCTGGCCGGTAATTGGGTTAGCGTAATCGCGCTCGTTGTTCATCTGTTCAAAGTCATAGAACCAGAAGCCACGCGCGAAGAATCCATAATCGCCAAAGTTAATGTCTAACTCATGGTTACCCGATATTTGCGTAGAGAAAGGGTCACCCGGATCGTGCGCAAGGTTACCCAGGTCACCATTGGTAGAATAACCACCATCGGAAAGTGCCCATACATCAGCACTGGGATAAATGACATTGGTAGCGGCGTTGTAACCTGTCCAGTCAAACTGGAAATGGTTACTGTTACCGATCAGGTCGAAATCCCTGTCTTCTGTTCGAATACTTGTCGCCAGAGTGATGTTTGAGTCAAGTGTGACACTCACATCTCCGAAGTCCCAGCTGGCAGCAGTTGCTGGCAGTGAAGCTGCACCGAATAAGGCAATAATTCCGGCAGCGATAGGCGACTTTTTAAACGCGCGAGGCCTGTTTGTCATAATTTTTATTCTCCCAAGTCAGCGCAATGGTTGCGCAGACATAAAGACCAACCATATTGATTAACAAAATGATTACATCATTTTGTCGGGATCGCAAGAACTAATCGTACCAGTTAACAATTAAAAGAAAATCTTTTCTTTCAGAGAGTTAATCATACAATTCTTAACATGAATAAAATTTGAACAGGAACTTAACGAATACGCTCAAGGGATTTAATTTTATTTTTTTGGTCTACTATCATTCGAAAGCTGCCCTTTACCCCGTCGGAGCCAACGAAATGGCGCAGTCTTGAGGTAGGAACCTGAACGCGCAAACCATTATCCGCGGTGAGAACCACCGCGGGCGTATTGTTTTGGTACAGTGCCTCACACATCCGGTAAGGCACTGAAATGTTAAAATGATAGACCGTATCAGTCGGTGTTATGTTTGTCATAAGCGAGACTTTTACTCACCTTCTCAAACAGATCCCGGCTAAGCCCCTTATGATTTAACAAGCGGGATAATTGCTGCTTCATCTGAACCTGATGGCTGCTGGCGAACTGTTGCCACTGAGTGAGCGGTGTCACAATGCGCGCCGCTACCTGCGGATTTGTTTTATCAAGCGCTAACAGATAATCGGTAACGAACTTGTACCCACTACCATCAGCAGCATGAAAGCCTGTGCTGTTGTAAAAAGCAAAGCTGCCGATAAGCGCTCTCACCCGGTTTGGATTTCCCATACTGAACTGGGGATGCTCCTTTAACATGCTGATATGAGCCAGAATATCTTCTCTGGGCTGAGTTGCATGCAGCGCAAACCATTTGTCCAGAACCAGTGGATCATGCTTCCAGGTGCTTTCAAACGCTTCCATCAATGATGAAAATTGCGTTGGGCTGCCATACTGTGCGGCTTTCAGAGCACCCAACGTGTCTGTCATATTATCCGCCTGATGAAAATGGTCTTCGCACAACGCATCATGCTCTTCTACTCTTGCAAGGTGTGAGAGAACAACATTTTTACAACGACGAGCATTCACTGCCTGCTGATCATAACGATAACCGCCAGTCGCTGTGCTCTCTAATAAGGCCAGCAATGGCGAAGACAGTTTGTTGGCGAAATCCTGACAGAAAGCCTCACGGGCTGAAACCAGCGACGCAACATCAATATCGGTACGTGTCTGACAAAGCGTCTCAAAACTGGGGATAACGAGACACTCGCCCAGCAACTCATAGTTGTCATTCTCAGCATCGATTACCTGTTGTAATCCCTGCCAGATTGTTTCGCTGACCAATTCGGCTTTTCCTTCCTGATATTGCGTAATACACCAGTCATATAACTGTTGCAGCGCATCCCAGCGATTAAAATCGTCATTAGCAAAGCGGAATATGGTCAGATAGTCGTCGGGCGAAAGTGAATTATGGACTTTTGCAGGCGCAGAAAAATTACCCAGTAGCGCGGGAGTGAGTGAAGATGCAGATGCTTTTACAGTAAACTGTATACTCTCATCCTCCAGTACCAGCATATTATTCTGAATCATGCCTTCCTCGTCAGAATATTGATGCCCTTCACTATCAAGTATTTCGATGGCAACCGGCAGCACCAACGGCAACTTATCCTTCTGATCGGCAGTTGGCGGCGTATGTTGACTCAACGTAAAAGTATGCGTGTGTGAATTCTCATCAAAATCAGATTTAATACTCAGTACAGGCGTACCCGACTGGCTATACCAGCGCGAGAACTGAGTAAGATCGCGGTCGGTCGCGAACTGCATGGACGCAACAAAATCGTCACAGGTAACCGCCTGACCATCATGACGTCGGAAATATTCATCCATACCCTTGCGAAACCCCTCAGGCCCCAGCAGCGTATGGAACATGCGAATGACTTCAGCGCCTTTGTCATAAACGGTGACGGTGTAGAAGTTATTCATTTCCATCACTTCATCCGGACGGATGGGATGACTCATCGCACTGGCATCTTCTGCAAACTGGTGTTCACGCATCACCCGGACGTGTTTAATCCGGTTGCTTAATTCTGAGGTCATATCGGCACTAAACTGTTGGTCGCGGAACACCGTCAGCCCCTCTTTCAGGCTAAGCTGAAACCAGTCCCGACAAGTAACCCGATTGCCCGTCCAGTTATGAAAATACTCATGAGCAATGACAGACTCGACATTGAAAAAGTCATCGTCGGTTGCAGTCTGCTGATCAGCAAGAACAAACTTGCTGTTAAAGATGTTCAGGCCTTTGTTCTCCATTGCCCCCATATTGAAAAAGTCGACGGCAACAATCATGTATACATCAAGATCATATTCAAGACCGAATGTATCTTCATCCCATTTCATCGCGCGCTTGAGCGATTCCAGAGCGAAATGCCCACGCTCCCGCTTTCCTTTATCCACATACAATTCCAGTGCCACGTCCCTGCCGCTTGTCGTGGTGTAAGAATCTGTCAGCTGATCAAAATCGCCGGCCACGACCGCAAACAAATAACTCGGTTTTGGGAAAGGATCTTCCCAGGTTACCCAGTGTGTGCCGTCGCTATTGTCACCCTGCTCAATTAAGTTGCCGTTGGCCAGCATGGTAGGCAATGTTGATTTGTCACCGTGAAGGGTAACCCGATAGGTGGCAAGTACATCGGGCCTGTCGAGAAAATACGTAATACGTCTGAACCCTTCTGCCTCGCACTGCGTGCAGTATACGCCGTTTGAGCGATACAGCCCTTCCAGCGCCTGATTGTTATCCGGGTCGATTTCAGTTTCGATATGCAGGCTGAAATTATCAGGAACAGATTCCAGCGTCAGAGAAGTGTCTTCGACAATAGGAGAAGGAACGACTTTTCCATCAATGGCAACCGAGATAAGGTTAAGCTTTTCGCCATCCAGAACTAAAGGTGCTTTCTTGTCACCTTTTCTTTCAATTGTTAAGTCGCTGACTACCCGGGTTTTGGTTGGGTGGAGGTAGATTGATAACGATACCGAGGAAATTGTGAAGTCGGGCGGAAGATAATCCGCCCGACGTTTTATTTGAACTGACATAGTTGCTCCTGTAAACGAAAACTACGCGCGTTCCTCTTCATTTTTCTGATAAGGAGGCTCAATTCTGAGGATCTTAACGCCCAGATACGCGTATATCACAGCAAGAATAGGATTAATTACGTTGAAAAACGCATAGAAGATGTATTCAAATGGATGCACCATTAATACACCGTGCATGTAAGCGCCACATGTGTTCCATGGGATCAATGGCGAGGTTATTGTCCCGCCATCTTCAAGGCTTCGAGACAGGTTAAGCTGGTCCAGCCCGCGCTTGGCAAACTCTTCCTTATACATCCGGCCAGGCATGACTATCGCCATGTACTGGTCGGCAGTTACCAGGTTCGTGCCAATGCAGGTCAGAATGGTACGGCTTATCATATCGCCGGCTGATTTCGCGCCATGCAATATCGCACTGACTGCACGCTTCAACAGGCCCACCTTTTCCAGAACCGCCCCGAAAGACATAGCGCAGAAGATCAGCCAGATTGTGTTAAGCATCGATGACATACCACCGCGGGATAACAAGTCATTCAAATTGGCGTCCGGGGTAGAGAAACTCACACCATCATAAAGCGCTTTCCAGACAACCTTGATACTGCCTATTGCTGCAGAGTCGTCCGGATTCGCCATATCTGAAATCACTTCCGGCTGGAACACCAGTGCCCAGACACCACCCAGCATTGCGCCAATGGATACTGCCGGAAACGCCGGCATCTTTTTTACTGCCAGCGTTAGCAGCACAGCTAAAGGCACCAACAGATACCATCCCAAATCAAACGAATCATTAAGCAATGTCTGCATCTGCTCGATACGCCCGGCTGACACAGAAGCGTCTTCACTGAATCCCAGGATGGTGAACAAAATTAAGGCAATGATAAAACTCGGCACTGTTGTCCAGAGCATGTAGCGAATATGTTCAAATAAATCCGTGCCTGCTACTGCCGGAGCCAGGTTTGTGGTCTCAGACAACGGCGAGATTTTATCACCGAAGTAAGAGCCCGAAATAACCGCACCTGCGGTTATCGCCGCAGACATCTCCATACCGGATGCTACGCCCATCAACGCGACACCGACTGTTGCAGCCGTGGTCCATGAACTGCCAATACTCATCGCTACGACGGCACAAATAAGACAGGTTGCTGCGTAGAAAAAGGACGGATTAAGTAATTCGAGACCGTAATAAATCAGTGTAGGCACGGTGCCTGACAACATCCAGGTACCAATTAGTGAGCCCACCGCCAGCAAGATAAGACATGCGCCAAGCGCCATTGAAATACCACTAACGATACCTTTTTCAATCGCTTTCCAGCTATGGCCGTTCTTCATGCCAATAATGGCAGCCATTCCCATACCCAGTAGCAGCGCTATCTGATTGGGGCCGTAAGAAGAGTTGTCGCCAAATAAATAGACGGCGCCGCCCATCATGACGATAAGCGCAATAATCGGAATCAGCGCATCAGTTAACGTTGGCGTTTTAATGGTTTTACTCATTGTTATTATTCTATCCTGTTAAACGCAGTGATCAGGCCACAGACCGAAAGAACATCACGAAAATGATGACCGGACAAACGAAGCGCACATACCATGGCCAGATCTTCCAAAACAGCCCGCTTTCAATCTCGTCATTTCCTGCTCTAAGTTCTTTGAGAATAGCGTCCCGACGCCACACCCAGCCAGCAAAGATACACAGCGCGAGGCCAAGAAGCGGCTGACTGTATTGAGTTGTGACAGAAATAACAAGTCCAAACAGTTGTTCGAAATTAAAGATGATGGTTGTACTGGCGGCAAAAATAACCGCGGTTACCAGCCAGACAGCACGCTTGCGTGCAATACCTTTACTTTCAACCAGGTATGCAACTGGCACTTCCAGCATGGAAATAGACGATGTGACTGCCGCAATTACCATTAATGCAAAAAAGGCAAATGCCACTAACAACCCCACCGTTCCAATAGTATCAAAAAGTGCAGGCAAAACCGTAAAGATAAGGGTATCACCCTCTATCAATGCACCATCAGATGTGAAAATTTCTACGCCGTTGTTCAAAGCCACGTACATCGCAGGAATAATCAACATCCCCGCTATCACGGCAACACCAATATCCACGAGGGCAACGGATGCTCCGAGCGTCGGTAAGTTTTCGTGTTTACTGACGTACGAACCATACACCAGCATAGTGCCCACACCCAGTGACATAGAGAAGAATGCCTGGCCCATGGCAGATATTAGTAGATCCGGGTTCATTATCTGGCTGAAATCTGGAACGAGGTACGCGCTCCAGCCTTCGACTGCGCCCGGCTGAAAACTGACATAAATGATAAGCGCCAGAATGATAATCACCAGGGTTGGCATTAAGCGAACCGACCATTTTTCAATGCCTGATTTAACGCCCCCCAGCACGATAAGTGATGTGAGGATAAGGAATAATGCGCAAAACAGGGTATCGCGTAACCCTGAACCGGTAAGTAGCCAGTCTGAAGCACTCCCCATGCCGACAATATTTACCGCAGAATCGGCAAAGTAGACGAGCATCCAGCCACCGACGATGGCGTAAAATGACAGTATCAACGCAACGGTGATCCCGCCCCATATACCAGTAGCACGTCCTATCCAGCTGTTTGAGATTTTACCTAAGGCATCAACCATGTTCGACCGGGTTGCCCGGCCAATAATTAACTCGGCCATGAGAACAGGATAAGCCAGCACGAAAGCCAAAAGCAGATAAACCAGTACGAAAGCTGCTCCCCCGTTACTGGCTACTTTTGTAGGAAAGCCCCAGATATTACCCAGCCCCACCGCAGAACCTGCGGCTGCCAGGACAAAACCGATTCGAGAGGAAAATTCACCTCGGATAGCCATGATGTCGTCCCTTTATTATTTTTTTATTGGTATATTTTATTATCAGACACAAAAAAAGGGCTGGCGATACACCAGCCCTCTTTGTTCAGGTCTTAGTTGTGCGTAATTGCGTACTTTCCGGTTTCGATGAGGTCGTAAGTAATATTCGCGGCCTCATCCAGGAATGGATCTAATTCTTCAATCTCATCAAGATCCTCTGGCAGGTCGTCCATTTTCGCAATCGGTTCACGATTCATACGCTTAAGGCGTTCATTGGTACGAGCCAGCTCTTTGTCTTGCGCTTCCTCTTTCTCAGCAATGCGCTCTGACTTCACTAACGAAATATAATCACGATCTTTGTGTTTATTATATTCCTCAATGTCCTCATAAATGTATGAGAACTCAGGATCCTGCATAATACGCTTGTTATGCTTGGCGGTAAGTACGTCCAGCGCATTCTGGCTGTCGCCAAAGGTTGTGTAATTCGCACGATTGATACTGTCCCACGGTAGCGCCGTCTCTTCCTGACTTTCTCCCCAATCAGCTGGTTCAATAGCGGATGGGTACAGAATGTCAGGCACTACGCCCTTATGCTGTGTACTGCCACCATCAATACGATAGAATTTAGCAATGGTAAATTGCACGCTGCCTAACGGATTATCGTAAAGATCGTAAATTCTGCCAAGACCTCTGTGCTGTTGCACGGTCCCCTTACCAAAGGTTTGCTCACCAATGATAAGTGCACGGTTGTAGTCCTGCATCGCCGCCGCAAAAATCTCAGAAGCCGAGGCACTGTAGCGGTCGACCAATACGGTAAGCGGACCATCATAAGATACCAGTCCATCAGTATCACGGTTGACGCTGACTTTACCTTCGCCGTACCGAATCTGTACAACCGGCCCTTTTTCAATAAATAAACCGGTTAACAGGGTCGCTTCAGTTAGCGAACCGCCCCCGTTACCACGCAAATCGACGATAACACCACGTACGTCTTGCGCTTTCAGGGAATCCAGTTCTTTTTTCACGTCTGCATGCAGGTTATTGTAAAAACTAGGAATAGTAATTACGCCAAGCTTTTCACCTTCATGCGGGCCAGAGTCTGGTACATACACTTCAGACTTTGCTGCGCGATCTTCTAACTTGATTTTGTCACGTGTCATGCTGACAACAGACATGCTTTTCGATTCTGTCGCGCCCTTTTGAATTTGCAGGCGAACCGTACTGCCTTTAGGTCCTTTGATTAAATCAACCACCTCATCCAGGCGCCAGCCAACTACATCAACAAATTCTTCATCGTCTTGCGCTACACCGATGATTTTATCTTCCGGTTTTAATGCACCAGATTTATCAGCCGGCCCACCAGGGACAATACTTTTGATAACGGTGTAATCTTCTTCACTTTGCAATACCGCACCTATCCCTTCAAAAGACAGGTTCATTTCCATTTGGAAACGGTCGGCATTACGAGGAGACAAATAACTGGTATGCGCTTCAATGCTTCTGGCAAACGAGTTCATAACAGTTTGGAAAACATCTTCGCTTTTTGCCTGTTTAAGACGCTTGATTGCCCGAGTGTAGCGTTTTTCCAATAACTCTTTGGCTTCGTCCCAGGTTTTATCAGCCAGAATTAGATTTAAGGCATCATACTTAACACGCTGACGCCATAATTCATCAAGCTCGGCTTTGGTTTCAGGCCACGATGCATCTTCCCGGTCGTAATAAAACTTATCGTCTTTCTTTTCAAAGTCGAAAGGTTCATCCAACAATGACAGGGCAAACTCGAAACGCTCGATGCGACGTTCTGCACTTTTATTGTACATGTCGTAAGCAATACTCAGATTGCCACGACTCAACGCATCATCAAATTCGTTTTCAAATTTGTTGAAACTGGCTACGTCCGATTTCAACAATACTTGCTTGTTGTGATCAAGAGATTCCAGATAGCGCTCATAGATTAACTGCGAGAGCGTATCATCCAACGAAATTTCCTTGTAATGCGCACGTGTGAAAAGCGCGCTTACGCGCTTAGCTGCGACGCTGTGCTGTGTTTCCTGTTGTAAAAGAGGAAGATCTTCAACCTCAGGAGAGTTGGTCACAGCACCAGCGCCCACTCCTACGGTCAGGAATGCACTGGCTATGGAAATTCGAAGGATATCTTTCATATTACGACCTCTTGGAACGTGCCAAACGTAAAGCCTCAGAAGTGACTTTGACTACCATGCCCGAATCAAGCTGAACGTGTACACCATCTTTCGCAACTTCAGTAATAACAGCAGGCATAGGCGCTTTGCCTAATTTTACTGTTACCTGAGTACCTTGCTTAAGATCGTCGTCCGTCAATTTTGCAGGCGGTGTCTTATTTGGTCTGTTTAATTTCGGTTTAGTTCCCTGCTTACCGTCGTTTTTACGATTGGCTGTGGCAGTATCGCTTCCCGACCGGCCAGGCTGGCGCTTGGGTTGCCCTTTGGGAGCCGCCTTTTGCTTGGCCTTTCGCTTCTCAGCAGCTTTCGCTTTACTTTCATCGAGCTGTTGACGAGCATGATCAGCATGCTCTTTCTCGATGACATCGCCTGGGTTTCCATCAAGATCTACCCGATGTTCACCCTCTTTGATGCTATGCAAATACCGCCAGCTATTCGTGTAATGCCTCAGCGTGGACCGAAGCATAGTTTTACTTACGCGCTCTTCTTCCTCGAGTCGTGATGCTAAATCCTGAAAAATACCAATTTTCAGTGGACGCGCTTCACCCTCAACGGAGAAACAGTTCGGAAATGACTCTGCAAGAAAGGCAATGACTTCCTTACTGCTTTTAAACTTCTCTGGTGATTCCATTAATGATATCTAAATGTGGTCAATACAATTCGTTATTATCCGAATCATCCCAAGTTGCCAGCGTGTGGTCAACCCAATCAAGCAATTCATCGTCATCTATATCCATTAAATTGCTATCTTGCTGCCAGGATTCCCAGCAATAGTGTAAAATTCGCTCAAGTCTGTCCGTTTCAATCTCTTCTTCGGCACGATCAAAAACTGCGTGAAGTATAAAATTTAAACGTTCAGACGCCTCACTTGGGTCATCATGCACATCAACCATGTCTTCGGGTGTCGATAACACCACCTGAATATCTACGCTGTACTTCATGATTGCTGGCTGACTACCAATGCCTGGGCAATCGCCTCAAGTCCGGCCTGATCCTGTTCATCAAAGCGGCTGAACTCTGGACTGTCAATATCCAGCACGCCAATCAAGGTATCATTTACGATAAGTGGTATGACGATTTCTGAATTGGATGCGGCATCACAGGCAATGTGCCCCGCAAAAGCATGCACATCATCAACACGCTGTGTTGTTTTCATTTCGGCTGCCGTACCACACACGCCCTTACCCATTGGAATACGAATACAGGCCGGCTGGCCCTGAAAAGGGCCCAGCACTAACTGTGATTCTTTGAAAAGGTAGAAGCCAGCCCAGTTTACACTGTTCATGTTATTAAACAGCAGTGCACTGATATTTGCCATATTGGCGATAAGATCATGTTCGCCATCCACCAGGCTGCGAGCCTGATGGATTAATTGTTCATAATTTGTTTCCAATTCTTGTTTCCTGTTACTGCTCTATAGAAAATGTCACGTTAACCCGAGCGTTGATTTGCTGTTGGCCAGGCATAGAGGCACTCATGTCCTCTGCAAAGGCTTTTGCTCGCATCACCGGAACCGGCATATTGCCACCAGACTCGGATATTGCAACCACATCACCCACTTTCACGCCTAACTCTTTCGCTAACAGCGCTGCTCTTGCTTTTGCATCGCCTACTGCCGCTACTAACGCTTGCTCATATGCATTAGTCTGACCACTTGCGACAAATTCAAACTGCTGAATGCGATCAACGCCACGCCCCAAAACGCCGTCGATGATTTTATCATAGCTGCTGATTTCGGAATGGGTGATTTGCACCTCGCGACTTAACACAAACCCGTTTTGTTCACGGCCCGTTTGCGTATTTTCATAACGAGGATTTAGTCGTACTTGCATCGACTGTATATTTTCCTCTTTTACGCCCTGTTTTAGCAGAAATTTTACCACTTCTTCGAGTTCGCCTGACAGGTGCTGATTTAACTTAGATACTGTTTCACCTTGCTCTTCAAGGATAAACGTCACGGAATACGCGTCAGGCGTGACGGCGACGGCCCCTTGCCCCTGTACATTAATTGAAGCTGATTGCTGAGCGATGGCTCCAGAAGAGACAAACAGACAGCCAACCAGGGCGAAACCAGATAACGCAGACTTCATCGAAAACATACAAACTCCTAAAATTATGATTCATCATTACCATGACATTCTAGACATGAATCAATAATGAATACTGTCTGAATTTGTTACCCGAAGAACCAGTAACTGACGGCGATAGCCGCGGTAATTCCGGCCGCATCGGCAGCCAGGCAACATGCTACGGCATGGCGGGCGTGTCGCACGCCTACGGCGCCAAGATATACAGCTAGTACGTAAAAAGTGGTCTCGGTAGATCCCTGTAATACCGATGCCAGGCGCCCGGCGAAAGAATCTGCGCCATGAAACTGCATAGTTTCAATCATCATGGCACGCGCGCCACTACCACTGAGTGGTTTCATCATTGCCGTTGGCAGCGCATCAACAAAACGGGTATCTGCACCGATAAACGCCACCATGCTGGCTATAGACTGCGTCATTAATTCCATCACTCCGCTTGCGCGAAGCATCCCAATCGCAATTAACATCGCAATTAAATAAGGGATCAGTGAAATCGCCACCTCAAACCCTTTCTTCGCCCCTTCAACAAACTCCTCATAGCAGTTTACCTGTCGTCTCCAGCCTGCGATGAGCACAACCACAATAAATGTAAACAACAACACATTCGCTATTACCGCGGATTGCGCAGCCAGAACGTCAGAGGCGAGGCTGCCAAAATAAAGAACCACGGCGGCAAGAAAAGCAAAGCCCGTGCCCAGGTACAACAGTACAACTTTGTTTAACAGGTTCACGCGCTGCACCAGGCAGGTGACGATCAGCCCTGCCAGCGTTGAGGCACTGGTTGCCAGTAAAATGGGAATAAACACATCGGTGGGCTGAGCAGCCCCCTGCTCTGCGCGATACAGAAATACCGCGATAGGAAATAACGTAACGGAGGACGTATTCAAAACTAAAAACAGAATCTGGCTGTTGCTCAGCGTATCTTTTTTCGGCGACAGCGTTTGCATATCCTGCATCGCTTTTATGCCAAAGGGTGTTGCGGCATTGTCCAGTCCGAGAATATTCGCGGACATGTTCATGGTGATGCTGCCCAGTGCAGGATGATGTGCAGGGATCTCGGGCATGACCCGGCGCAGAAATGGAGACAGCACACTGGCCATTTTGTCCACGATGCCAGATTGTTCCGCTACCCGGAAAATACCGAGCCAGAACGCCAGCACGCCAATCAACCCTATAGCAATGTCAACACTCAGGGTAGCCATTGCCGTGACGGCATCCATGACATCCTGAAATGTGCCGGCCTGTTGATTGAATAACGCCTGATAGCAAGCAGCAATGAAAGCCGAAAGAATAAAGAAAAGCCAGAGTCTGGATAACATAAGAACCTATCACATCTACACAATATGAAGTGCGAACAGGTCTGAGGATATACAGAGCTTACACCGAGGAACGGGTAAACGATAAATTACCTGTTACCGCAGAGTCAGTCAGAAAAGACCACAGTCAACGCCCCTTGGCCGCTCCCGGCAAAATATGCTGCCACCAGGGTGATGAATATGACTTTCTTCCGTGTTCTTATCGATGACCATTTCCATTCCCTGCCACCTTCGCCGCACAATGGCAGGTTTAATGTACGCAGGGTAGTTTCCGACATATCCGCACTTTCTTTGTATCCAGTGTACAACAACTGCTCTTAAAATCAGCGTGTTATCACGCTGATCTATCAGTTTTTTTTCAGGAAAGTACGCGTGTTAGTGCGGCTACGCAGTGATCGATGTTACGGTCTTTGCACGCATAGCCCATCAGACCAATTCTCCAGACTTTGCCAGCCAGGTCTCCAAGCCCGGCACCAATCTCGAGATTATAGGTATCGAGTAACTGCTTTCGAACTTGTGCATCATCAACACCATCAGGGATCCTGACCACATTTAGCTGAGGCAAGCGATAGCTCTCATCCACGACCATATCGATACCAATACCTGCCAGGCCTTCGACCAGCTTCTGATGGCCATTAGCGTGACGCTGCCAGGCATTTTCCAGTCCTTCTTCTTTTAACATCACTAACGATTCGTAAAGTGCGTAGATACTGTTTACCGGCGCGGTGTGGTGATACGCACGCTTACCGCCCTGCCCCCAGTAGCCAACAATGAGATTCATATCCAAAAACCAGCTTTGTACCGGCGTTTTTCTGGATTTTATAACCTCTACGGCTTTATCGCTGAAAGACACAGGGGAAAGACCTGGTACACAGCTCAAACATTTTTGCGATCCTGAGTAGATAGCATCAATTTGCCACCCATCCACATCAACCTCTATGCCTCCCAGCGATGTCACCGCATCGACGATTGTCAGGCAGTCATATTGTCTGGCAAGCTCACAGAGAGTCTTAGCGTCATTTCTCACACCAGTGGATGTCTCCGCATGAACAAAGGCAACGACCTTAATATCTGGATGCTGCTTTAACGCATCCTCCACTTTCTGCAACGATGTTTGTTCTCCCCAGGTATCTTCAACAATAACGGGTGTCGCTCCCATACGTTTTACGTTCTCTACCATCCGCGTACCAAATACGCCATTTACACAAACCAGAACGGTATCACCGGCTTCAACCAGATTTGCAAAGCATGCTTCCATCCCTGCTGAGCCGGGCGCAGAAACAGGCATAGTGAGTGCATTGGTAGTCTTAAAGGCATACTGCAGAAGTTGCTTGGTGTCATCCATCAGTTCGATAAACAGTGGGTCAAGGTGACCAACTGTAGAACGTGCCATGGCATTTAACACCCGGGGATGGACGTCAGAAGGACCAGGTCCCATCAACGTGCGCTCTGGGGGCAAAAATGTACCGAAATCTTTCATAACCTCTCCTGTAATCTGCAACTGTGGCCAGTACTCTATTAGTGTAGCCATTGTTACAATGATTCAGCCGAACAACAACAGACTGTCATGAAGATAACTTTGATGAATAGTCACGTGTTGGAATGAGGTTGTGCAAAAGTAAGTGACTAAATTGTGAGCATTGTGTGGATAATTTTTAATCACCCCATCAATGCTCAGACCAGATTTGAAGCCCTTGTTTTAACAGGAATATTGGAAAATACGATAAGTGTCTGATACGCTTTCACTAAATTTTCACAAAAAATTGTTTATAAAGTAAACAAAAGTGATCTATGATTACTGTCCGTTGTAACCAATTTGCATGAACTTCTCCCTTGCAATAGTTAGCGCACGGCTCAGCAATGAGCCATTCCCCTAGGCCCGGAACTTATGTTCTGGGCATTTTTTATTCAGGGGAAAGTAAATTCAAACGTAGGCTGCAGGATCACTCACAGTGCTAAGTCCACTGGCAAATCGCCTGCCATTTTCAACATAGTGATCGGCTGACGCTTTTAGTTTGTCCAGAACCGCGCTATCCAGAGTTTTCACCACTTTACCCGGCGAGCCTACCACCAGTGAGAAGTCCGGAACTTCCATATTCTCCGTGATGAGTGCATTTGCACCGATGATGCACCCCTTACCGATCTTTGCGCCATTTAGAACAACAGCATTAATACCAATAAGGCTGTAATCGCCAATGCGGCAACCATGAAGCATCACTTTATGACCCACCGTAACGCCTTTTCCTAACGTCAGTGATATACCCGAATCGGTGTGCAGCACACTGCCATCCTGAATATTGGTATCTTCCCCAATAGTGATGGTATCCATATCCCCGCGGATCACCGCGTTGAACCAGACACTGACGTTATCTTCCAGTTTCACATCACCAATTACATGCGCGCCGGGGGCAATATAAACATCTTTCCCTACCTCGGGTTTGTGTCCATCCAGTTCATAAATCATGGCGTCTCCTAGTTATCAATTTTTCGCATCAATCCTTCCTGCATGGTGGATGCTATCAGTTCACCTTGCTGATTAAACAGCTGTCCCTTTACAATTCCGCGAGCGTTGCCGCTAAATGGGCTTTCCATCGCGTAGAGTAACCATTCGTTCATATTAACCGGACGATGAAACCACATCGCATGGTCAATTGTGGCAATCCGCAAACTCTTATCTGTGACGGCTATACCATGTGGCTGTAAAGACGTGCTTAAGAAGTGGTAGTCAGACGCATAGGCCAGTGCAGCCTGATGCAACGCCTGGTTATCAGCCAGAATGTCTCGTGAGCGCATCCATATATATCGCACTGGTTCTCTGACAGTGGCCTGGTAAGAATTAGCAGCGTCTACCGTACGGATGTCTACAGGTTTGTGATAGCTAAGCGCTTCCTGCATGGGTCTGGCCATTTTTTCAAAGTTTTTCTCATAAAAAGCAATATCCGGCTCAACGTTTTCTGGGGGCGGTACGTTAGGCATATCCGCTTTCTGGTGCTCCATCCCCTTTTCTATTTGTTGAAAAGACGCCGTCATATAAAAAATATTGCGACCATCCTGAATGGCTTTAATACGCCGGGCAGAAAAGCTGCGTCCATCCCTGACGACTTCGACATCGTAAATAACCGGCTTTTGTGCATCCCCGGGAAGCAGAAAGTAAGAATGAAAAGAATGGGCAACTCTGTCATCGTCTACCGTGCGGTATGCTGCCGCCAGCGCTTGTCCGAGTACCTGGCCGCCAAATAACGCCCGAAATCCAAGGTCCCAGCTCTGGCCTCGAAACAAACCAGATTCGATTCTTTCCATCTCAAATAATGATGCGAGTTTAACCTCTGACATGCGCGTTGTTTTCTCCTGTTAGTTCGCTTTTCGGGTTTCTCGGGTAATACTTTTCCGGCAATTGTGCTTTATGCTCAAAGTAACGCGTATCTTTATAGGGTAATTTCATAAACCCTGAAATCCCCACGCCATTGATAGTTGGCACCTGGTCGACAATCGCATTCAGTATTTGCGTAAACCTTTCTGCCTGACTGTGATCCAGCAACATATAATAACTGTGTATTTTCAAATGGGTTGGCAATGCCTCAAAAATAATACAGCCAGTATGGTGAATGGTGTTAAGTTCTTCCAGTAACGACATCAGTGTAGGCGGGAGCTTTAACAACTCATCAGGATCATCCCCATCCTCAAAATAAGAGTGGGTTCTGCTGTCGTCTTTTACTACTGACACCCGGGAAAGTTCAAAGGGGATATGGCAGTTACTATCTGGCACAAAGGGAACCTCCTCACTCACGCGCTCAATATGCAGCGTATCTTTTGCATTAAACATACAGCACTTAAATATACCGCTGCGGTGAATGGCCCTGGCCAGCGTGATGACATTATTAACAGCCATCTCAAATGCTGGCTTTAACCCCTCATCGTACAAATTAAGGCTTGAGTCGACATAAATTCCATCGGGTTCCCAGCGTATCGCTAGTCCGCCCACTACAGGATACCGGCCAAGCCGGCTAACTGCGGCAATAAACCCTTTTTCAGTTTCTCCCATTCCCTGAAGGTAGTTTTTATAGTAGCGGTCAAACTGGGCATCATCGACGTACCGCAGCTCATTCTCCGCATCTACATTTTCCTGACGCAAGAAGGACTTCCGTGAAGAATACACCACCGTTTCTATTTCATGATCGGTGTCGCCAATCCAGGTAGGTATTAACGCCTGGTATTGCGCTGGTTTATCTTGAGCAAACACAAGTTGACGCAGTACATGAAGATTTTTGAAGAAATAGTCACCGCCCTGACGGCGCTTGGTGTCGTCATCGCTGAGCATATAATCCAGGATATTGGCCAGCATTTTTGGTAAGCCAAGCGAAAGCGGCGTGATGACTTTTCTGCCGTACCGGCTGGACTGACCGGAGGCCAGTGCGTAAAGCGTACTGGCCATGCCCTGCTCATCGAAGCGTGGCGATGACAAGGCGCCGTTTAGCTGATCTTCACCGATAAAATATACGTCGCCCAGTCGCGCATTGGTCTGGTGCAGTTCGCCGGACATGAGATCCATCACGTTGTTACCAACATACTGTCCGGTTTCATCCGTTTGCGCGAATACCGATGAGCCCCAATCGATGAGGCCAACGGTTTCCGTGTTCTCATCCCACACAAGATTAGACGGTTTGATGTCGCCGTGAACCAGGGGCTTCGCCTCGCCTTTTTCACGATATTGGCGAAGGTATAGCAGCATATCACCGATTTGCACCGCCAGTTTTACAATTAGTCTTGGCGATAGCGGCCCGCGATTCAGGCTGACTTTCTCCAGATCATCGCCGATGGCTCTTTCCATCACAAGAATGGCCTGTTTGCCAATTTGCTGAAACTCAACCAGGGATGGCACGTTATGATGATTGACATGTCCGAGCATGAACGCTTCTTCTTCCAGCCTGTCCTGAATATGCTGTGGCAAATTCACTCTGGAAAATTTAAATACCCGCTCCCTGGCATCTGGCGCTATACCGGAAAACGCGAACCCAAATGCGCCTTTTCCTATCATTTCTATATGCCGGTAACCCAGCCATTCCAATTGTTCTTTACACAGGTTCACCCAGTCTTTCAGCTTTTTCGCATCCGCATGAGAGAGCAGATACACGGACTGCTCTTCAGGAATATAGAAATGCTTCAGCGCCTTGGGCTGGTTCATCGCTATGCTGACTCCCGCTTACGCCATGTGACTGACACCTTAATATTGTCTCCCAAAGCGGGAGCAATGGCATTTAAGGCATCCGTTAATTGCGTATCGAGCTGCCAGGATGGATTAATAAACAGTAACCCTGAACCATACATACCGGTATCCGATGAATTATCGGCTACATGCAACTCTGCAGTAAACGCGGTTTTGCCAGACTCGGTAAGTGCTTCAACCATACGCTCACTGCAACCACTCTTCTGGCCAGCCCGCGCAGATAATAAGGGATACCAGATCACAATTTGCGCCTGTGCCCATTTTTTGAGTATGGCGTTTACAGTATCCGTAACCGATTGATATTCTGACAATAACTCGTATGGGGGATCGATTAACACTGCACCACGTACTGGCGACGGAGGTGCTAATGCATTTAATCCTTCAAGGCCATCTCTGTGATGAATATGAACTTGTCCACGTGCCAGTCCCTTTAACGAGGCTTGCAATTTAGGTATTTCCGCGGGGTGCAGTTCCATCACGTGTAGCTGGTCGTTGTCGCGCAATAATGTTGCGGCGATTACCGGCGATCCCGGATAATAATGCTGTTGATAAAACTCGCCACAAAGCGTCAGGTATTTTTCTACTAATGGTTCCGCCATTGCAGTATCGACAAGCCTGGCGATACCAGACTCGTACTCACTGTTTTTACTTGCCTGTTCGTCATCAAGTGAATACTGCCCTGCTCCCGCATGCGTATCAAACAGCGTAAAGGGTTTGTTTTTTTTGCAAAGGTAATCAATGACAGCAATCCAGCCAAGATGTTTAATAACATCTGCATGATTGCCAGCGTGAAAAGCATGTTTGTAACTTAACAAAAGCGCCCTACAAATCGGTAAACATAAAAGCGTAGTGTATCGTTACCGGCATCAGGTCACAATCAGGAAGGTGCGCCCTGCTATGATTTACAGGGCGCTTGATGTTATTTCAGATGCATCAGCATTTTGGTAGGTGACGAAAGGTAGTCGCACCACAGGTTATTAAATCTCACCATGGTGGCCCCATCAATGATCCTGTGATCCCCAGACCAGTTAACCATCATAATGTTGTGCGCTTCTACGTCGCCGCTTTCACTGAAACGTGGTAGTGACTGCGTTTTCCCTAACGCGACAATGGCTGCTTCTGGTTTATTGATAACAGGAGTTGCTGTCATGCCACCTATCGCACCGATGTTCGAAATACTGATGGTACCCCCTTTGAGGAAATCACCACCTAGCTTTCCTTCACGGGCTTTGTCGATGATGAGTTGCATTTGCTCGGCAATTTCAAACAGACTCAAACCCTGCACACGTTTGATATTCGGAACCAGCAGGCCCACTTTTGAGTCAACCGCAAATCCGATATTATGATCATCGAAGAACGTTTGCTCGGTTCCATCGTCATTAAGCTGGCTATTGATGTTCGGAAACTCTAGCAGCGCAAGGGACATGGCTTTTACGAAAAACGGCATGAAGCTCAGTTTTACGCCCTTCTCGGCAAACACGGGTTTGAGCTCCTGGCGCAATGCAATTAGCGCATCCATTCGCAGCTCATCACTGATAGTAAAATGCGGAATGGTCTGAACCGACGCCGACATCTGTTTCGCCATTGCTGCCTGTACGCCGCGCACTTTTTCAGTACGTGTACCGCCAGCCGCCGCTGTTACCGCCTTCGTCTCAGGTTTCGCACTTCTAGCGCCCTGTGGCGATTCTGATGCGCCTGTTGATAGCGTCATAACATCCTTTTTCAGAATGCGGCCTTTTTTGCCTGAACCTTCAACCTCAGTGAGATCCAGTGATTTTTCACGGGCAATACGGCGCACGGCCGGGCTGGCTAATACTTTCCCGGGGATCGCTACGGGCGGTTCATATGCCCCGTCAGGCCACTTTGCGTTGGCATCCGCGGTACTTAACGTTGATTTTTTACCAGCGTCCGGTTTTGCTGACTCTGGGGTTGATGTCACCTGAGTGGAAGATTCTGCTGAGCCTTCAGTCGCCAGAGCGAACAGTGGCTCATGCACACGCGCGATATCGCCCTGCTGATAATACAGTTTATGCACCGTACCGGCATGCTTAGCGGGTATTTCGACCACCGCTTTATCAGTCATCACTTCAACAACAGGTTGATCTTCTTCAATACTGTCGCCTTCAGCAACGTGCCATTTCACAATCTCACATTCAACGATACCCTCACCGATATCAGGCAAAATAAAGTCTTCGGTAGTGGCACTGCTTTGCGGAATAGATGGAATTGCATCTGGCTGTGATTCTGTGTTTTCTGCACCTGATTCCGACTTGGATACAGGCGTAGCTTCCGTATTTGATGCCGAGTCGCCATCAATCTCCATTGCGAACAATGGCTCGTGAACTTTGGCAATCTCACCCACTTTATAATGAAGCTTTTTTACCGTGCCGGAGTGCATTGCAGGGATCTGTACTGTCGCTTTATCGGTCATGACCTCTGCAACAGGCTGATCTTCCTCAATCACGTCGCCTTCTTCTATCAGCCACTCCAGCAACTCGCATTCAACAATGCCCTCACCGATGTCGGGCAGAATAAATTCAGTTGTCATTATGCTACCCCCTTAGTAATTTAGTGTGCGCTTGATGGCTTCGTAGGTTTTGAACTGATCCGGCATGTACTCTTTTTCATGCGCAAGCGGATATGGCGTATCCAGTCCACACACCCGGGCAATCGGCGCTTCTAAATACAGAAAACATTTGTCCTGGACAGTCGCGGCAATTTCGCTGGCGAAACCACCTGTTTGCGGCGCTTCATGATTGATCAGTAAACGCCCTGTTTTCATAACCGATTCACAAACAGCGTCTACATCCCACGGAAGAATGCTGCGCAAGTCGATAATTTCACAGGAAACACCATCATCCAGCGCCATTTCTGCTGCTTTTTGTAGAATTTCAATTTGCGCACCCCAACCCAAAAGTGTGATGTCGCTTCCTTCCTGTACCGTGTCGGCTTTACCCAGTGGCAATTCATAATCGTCTTCCGGCACATCCGATACCGAGGCTCGATAAAGGCGCTTTGGCTCCATGAAAAGCACTGGGTTGTCATCGCGAATAGAGGCCAGTAGCAAACCTTTGGCCTGATAAGGGTTTCTGGGGATCACGATTTTCAACCCCGGACAGTGAGCAAAGAAAGCTTCAGGAGACTGACTATGATAGTGCCCGCCCGCAATGCCGCCGCCATACGGGGTACGAATGGTTAATGTACCAACACTGAATTGACCACCAGAGCGATAGCGGAACTTCGCGGTTTCATTAACGATTTGATCGAACGCCGGAAATATGTAGTCACCAAACTGAATTTCAGCAACGGGCACAGAACCTTGCGACGCCATTCCATTTGCAAATCCGATAATGCCCTGCTCTGTCAGTGGCGTGTTAAAACAGCGCCCTTTGCCGAATTTTTCCTGAAGGTGGCTGGTAGCGCGAAATACGCCACCAAAATGGCCGACGTCTTCGCCGAACACCATAACGCGTTCATCCTGCTCCATCACCGTGATAAGCGCATTATTAATTGCTTGCAGAAGATTCATTTTAGCCATTACTTCACTCTCCCTGAGGTTTTGGGATAGGCATCCGGGTACTTTTTGATGTGTGATTTCAATGCGTCAAGCTGCTCTTTAAGATGCCAGGGCACGTCATCATAGACGTCAGTGACGATATCTTCGATAGGACAAATATCCACTTTTTCTGACGTTTTAAGCGCTGCAAGGACATCCTGACGGGACTTTTCTATCAGCTTCTTATTGGCCTCTTCGTCATACCAGCCTTTAGACGTTAACCACTTTGCCATGCGCTGAATAGGATCTTTCGCCCGCCATTTATCTTCCTCTTCACGGGAGCGATAGCCAGTTGGATCGTCGGAGGTGGAGTGTGCCGCAAGGCGATAGGTCATTGCTTCTATCAAAACAGGACAGTTTTCTTTAAGCGCGATCTCTCGAGCCTGTTTTGTGGCAGCATACACCGCCAGAGGATCGTTACCGTCAACGCGAATGGTTTTTACCCCATAGCCAATCCCGCGAGAAGCAATTCCGTCTCCGGCAAACTGTTCATCGGCGGGTGTTGAAATAGCGTAGCCGTTGTTGCGGCAAAAAAAGATAACCGGACAATTCAGCACCGCAGCCATATTCAGACCCGCGTGAAAGTCACCTTCAGATGCCGCACCTTCACCAAAATAGCAAATCGTGATTGCTTCATTCCCTGCCATCTTTTGGCCGTAAGCATAACCTGACGCCTGCGGAATTTGCGTACCCAGCGGTGAAGATATGGTCATAAAATTCAGCGGCTTGTCACCGTAATGGATAGGCATTTGTCTGCCTTTGTTCGGGTCTTCCTGATTGCTGAACATTTGATTCATAAACTGTGTGGTAGTGTAACCACGGTAGGCAAGCGCCCCCTGCTCACGATACTGCGACATAATCATGTCTTTATCAGAAAGCGCGGCCGCACTGGCAACTGAAGCGGCTTCCTCACCGGTGCTGGCAAGATAAAAACTGATCCGCCCCTGACGCTGAGCACCAATCATTCGCTCGTCAAGAACGCGGATATACTCCATGGTGTCATAAATACGTGTGGCGGTTTCGCGGTCTATTTCCGGCTCTACCGCCTCGTCATGAAGACTGCCGTCTGGCTGTAGGATTTGTAGCATGGGAATGTCGATCAGGCCATTTTCGATAATATGTACCTGATGCGTTGTCGACACGCCGGCAAGGTGATTTCGATCTTTCACAATCCATCCCTCTTATTGGTGATGAGTACACCTATGTACCCGAATGAGACTATGCTAGACCAGAACCAAACGAAACACCTTGCTATTTACTTTCAATTAACACGTGCAGCGGAATAATCATCCCACAATTAACGACCCAATGCGGATACCCATCCTATTATTTACAAAATGGCCCAAAGCCAACCCACTTTATTTTACAAAAATGTAACGAACACAGAATAATAATGCGCTGACTAGGTTTAACTTATTCTGATAACTGAAAAAGGCCTAGCAAGCTTAACTTAATGATTTGTTTAGTATAAATAAAAATCAACGTGTGAGGTTAAATGAACACATTGATTGAAATTTAATGCGCAAATCAATTCTCACTACTCAACTTTTGTGCTAGAACTAAAACTTGGCTTGGAGGCTATCCACTTCGTGATGCCAAAAGCCAATAACAAAATAAAAATACCCATCCAGGGAATAATCCCATAACAGGAAGACGGAGGTTACCTGTGAATAATAAAGTGACATTAGCTGTCTCTGCGGCACTAATGTCGATGTCTATGCACTCCGCGGCAGAATTGAGCTCAAATCCAAATGAAGGACTTGAGACCTTTAAAGCAATTGCTCCGACATCGATAAATAAGTATAAAAACACACTCGCTCCTACCCAACGCAAAACACTATACAAAGCAGAGAAAGGGCTCGAAAATAAAGACTATGTGTTTATAGTCCAACTTTCTGATGACCCTGTAGCCATGTATGACGGCGGCGTTCAAGGGCTTGAAGCGACAAACCCACAACGCTCTTATCGTGTTACGGCGTCAGATAAAAGCTTCAAACAAAAACACAAACTTGACGTTAACTCTCCTCAGGTAAAAGCGTATTCCAGCTATCTGGAGAAGAAACAGTCTGACTTTTTCACTAAGGCCCAGACTATTGGTTCAATTGAAAAAGTTGCTGAATATAAATACGCTCTTAACGCCGTTGCCGTCAAAGCAACACCCCAGGAAGCAGAGCGTATTTCAAAGCTGCCTGGTGTTAAGGTGGTTGAACGAGACCAGGTTTATAAGCTTGATACAGATACAGGTCCTGGATTAATTGGCGCACCAGCAGTTTGGGATGGCACAGCCACTGATAGTGGTGTAGGTCGCCAGGGTGAAGGCATCGTAGTTGGTGTTCTTGATACTGGTATCAATAGCGACCATCCGTCTTTCCAAGATATTGGTGGTGACGGTTATGACCATACGAACCCACTTGGTTCAGGCAACTATCTTGGTGACTGCGCCGGTGATTTCGAGGAAATGTGTAACGATAAATTGATTGGGGTCTATAGCTACCCTGATATTGTTGCTGCCTACTCAGATACGGACATTTTCCCTGAAGGCCTTCCTTTAAATGGTGAAGATTATAACGGCCACGGATCGCACACCGCAGGTACTGCAGCGGGTAACGTTCTATTCGATGTACCCGAGGTTTCTGTTGAGTTTGATGCAAATCAAAGTGATGGTATTCCATCGGGTTTCGAATTTGAACGCATCTCTGGCGTTGCTCCGCATGCTAACATTATCGCCTATGCTGTTTGTCAGCCAGGTGATAACGGCGATACCTATGCAGGCTGTTTCGGTGCTCCGATGGTTTCAGCAGTTGAGGACGCAATTGCCTCAGGTGCAGTTGATGTAATTAACTTTTCAATTTCAGGTGGTGGTTATCCGTGGTCTGGCGCTCTGAACGCCGCATGGTTATCTGCTCGCAACTCTGGTATTTTCCTTGCGCAGTCTGCAGGTAACGATGGTCCGGATCCATTCACTACTTCAAAACATGCACCATGGGTAACTGCAGTCGCTGCTGCTACACACGGTCGTTCTGTTCTTTATGAGAAAGAGATCACTGATTTTGAGGGCGGTGACACTGAACTAGATCCAATTACCGGTACCAGTAACTCAGGCAGCATTACAGCATCAATTGTTTATGCTGGTGATTATGAAAATGCTAATGATCCGGATAATGATCCCGCGCAGTGTCTACAACCTTTCCCGGACAATACGTTCAGCGGTGAGATTGTGGTGTGTGATCGTGGTGATATCGCTCGTGTAGACAAAGCGGTCAACGCTGCTGCTGGTGGCGCTGGAGGATTTGTACTAGCCAACGTTCAGGGTGGCGCAGATACACTTGCCAATGACGCCTACGTTGTTCCAGGCATTCACATATCAGCTGAAGATGGCGATGCATTAAAAACATGGTTAGCGTCTGGTGAAGGCCACACTGCCACGATTACGGGTGCAGAAGGCGAGCTCTATATCGACCCGAATGGTGTTGATAATACAGCTGACTTCTCGTCACGTGGTCCAAACGCGTCAATTAGCACGCTTACACCTTCTGTAACCGCACCTGGCGTGAATATCTATGCTGCTTATTCTGACGAACAGTATGGGCACGATCAAACTGGTACAGCGCCAGCTGACTATGCTTACCTTTCAGGTACCTCTATGTCAGGCCCTCATGTTGCTGGTGCTGCCGCACTGGTTAAGCATGAAAAGCCATCATGGACGCCGGACAACATCCGGTCAGCATTAATGATGACTGCCAGTACAGATGTTCGTAAGGAAGATGGCGTTACCGCTGCAGACTGGTTCGACATGGGTGCAGGCCGTATCCAGGTAGATTTAGCTGTTCAGTCAGGTTTAGTTATGGATGAAACTGACGATAACTACGCAGCTGCAGATCCTGCGCTTGGTGGTGAACCTCGTTCATTGAACATTCCATCTATTACGGATAACAACTGTGTTGGCCGCTGTAGCTGGACTCGTACCGTTACCGCGACTAAGGACGGCTCTTGGACAGTAAGTTCAGCAAGCATGTCTGAAGGGCTGAATATCACTGTTACTCCGGAAACATTCGACCTTACTGCAGGTCAGTCTCAGGAATTGACAGTTGAAATTGACGCTTTTGGTGCTGAAAGTGATGTGTGGTCGTTTGGTGCTATCAATCTGACATCTGCATCTTCACCGGACTTGCATTTGCCAGTATCCATTGTAGCTTCAAACGGTAACATCCCTGATGAGTTTGATTTCACAGCACATCGTAATCAAGATTCCTATTTGATTGAAGATGTAATGGCTGTTGAAATTACTAACTTCCAGTCTGTGTCTTACGGTTTGACTAAAGCGACGAAGGTATCAGGCTCTGTAATGCAGGATTCTGATAACTCAGACTTCCTGGATGACCTTGAAGACGGCCTCAGCATTACTACTGTCGAAGTACCTGAAGGCACTATCCGCCTTGCAGCTGCGACCATGGACTCCACTTCTCCGGACCTGGATCTGTTTATCGTTCACGATGTGAATGAAGACGGTATACCTCAGGAAGAAGAAGTTGTAGGTGCTAGCGCAACTGCTACCGCTGACGAATACGTTAACGTAGAAATGCCTGCCGCAGGTATGTACTGGATCATCGTACAGAACTGGGCTGCTTCCTCGGAAGGTGCAACAGATACGTTCACGCTAGCTCATGCAATGGTTGACAGTGAAACGGGCGACAACCTGATGGTTGAAGCACCTTCGTCAATCCCGCAGCTAACTGAGTTTGATATGCGTCTAACTTGGGACCTTGAAGGTGCTCAGGAAGGTGATATCTACATCGGTGCAATTGCTTTAGGTACGGATGAAGAGAATCCAACTAATCTTGGCGTTATTCCAGTGGATATCATGCGTGGTATGGATGATGTTTACGTTACGGCGTTAAGTGAAGAACGGGTGAATCCAGGAGAAACAGCTACTTTTGCTGTTAACCTTATGGCTAACTTTATGCCGGAAGATCGCATTTACGATATTTCGCTAACGTTACCTGAAGGCGTAACCCTGGTTGAAGGCTCCATTTCTGATGGTGGTATGGTTGAAGGTGAAACCATAAGCTGGACTGATATTGAGCAGGAATCTCTGCTTGGTGCGGAACCTACCTACGCTATTACTACCAATGCAACCGATGCAATGTGTAGAAACCCAGAGCTTGGTCAGGGTGGCGGTGCCTACATAGACCTTGCATCTTTTGGTGTCGGCTTCGCAAACCTTGACGGTGATACGGTTAATGGGACCTTTAGTGTGCCAGGATACTTCCTGGGACAGCTATATAGTTCTATGACTGTTACTGATGATGGTTTTATCACTCTTGGTAACGGTACAGGGGCAAATCCTTGGGCAAACCAGGCGATGCCTGATGCTGATATGCCTAACGGCGTTCTTGCGCCGTACTGGCGGGACCAAGAGTTTGATGTTGCCAATGGTTCAGGAATCTCTGTTGCGACTGCGGGTGCAGCCTATACCATTATTGAATGGGATAACATGAGATTCTGGGGACTTGAAGAGCAATACGCAGATATCGCGGATTATCAGGTTGTGTTTGTAAATAATGCAACAGCTGATCAACCAAATATCATTTACTCCTATGCCAATGTAGAACATGATTTGGGTGGAAATCTGCCTATATCTGTTGGTTACGAGAATATGGCTGGTACCTCTGGTAGCACGCCAATTTATACTTCTTATGACCAAACCAGCACTACAGGCAATTTAGCTACGACAATCACTGATGGAACACACATTTGTATGTACCTTGACGATGTATCTGATGCACCACGTCAGCTTACATTCGATGTGACTGTTGACGCTGACAACATGGGTGGCCCAATTCAGATGGTAGCAATGTCTGAACTGACTAACATCCCTGGTGCTGGCTCTGCGGTTTCTCCAACCTATGAAGGTCTTCAGGTTGAAGGCGCTCCGCAGGTACTGATTGACGGTATGGCTGAGGCTAGTCTGGAAGTTGTTGAGCTTAACGAGTTGGCACTGCCTGGGTCGGTAGAAGAGCCTAACGGCGACGCGGTCGACATTACCTGGAAACAGGTTGGTGGACCACCTGCTGTTATCGCTGGTAACGGACTACGCGAAGCCATTTTGATGGCACCAGAAGTTGAAGAAGATACCTTGGTTGTTCTTGAACTTACGGCTGTCGACGAATACGGCAATAGCACTACTGCAACTGCTAACGTAATGGTGAAAAATAACCTTCCACCAGAAATCACTATCAATGCGCCTACAAGCGTAGGTGAAGGTGAGACAATTACGGTAAGCGCTTCTGCAACTGACCCTGAAGGTGACGATGTCAGCTTCACTATTAATGGCGTTCCGGGCAGCACGTACTCTATGACGGCACCTGGCACTAATAGTGACACTACGGTTAGCTTCGAAGTGGTTGCAAATGATGGTCTTAATACAACGACAGAAACTGTGTCTGTGACAGTAACAGACAAGAGCGGTGGTTCTATGGGATGGCTGGCACTATTGCTGGTTCCTGTAGCATTCCTGCGTCGTCGTAAAATGCACTAATCAGTTACCTTAAGTAACATAATCAAAAGGCCGCTTCTGCGGCCTTTTTAACTTTATTAAACGCTTAACGCTGGCATGAACCACTTTTGATTAAAATCCTCAACGTTTATAAGAGCCGCTAATATAGTTTATAAAAAATAGAGGTTAATTTTCAATCAAATGAGATTTTAATGTCATTTATATCAATATTCTCAACTGAAATTAAATCACCATTTTTTAATTCTATAGAGATTGTATAAAGAGTATTAAATTCAAGGATTTCGTGAGACTTGTACGAGAAATAAACATTGGGAGGTAGGTTTTTATTTAGCTTAGACAGCGTTTGTAGTTCAAATATAGTCATTATCATTTTACTTTGATAGCCGTATCATAAGTAAAGATGGTAATTCTCCTAACCAGATATCGCAACTGACGAAGTGGCTAGTTTTTACTTATGGTTACACTTGGCTGCTTTCAATATTCATTACTTTCTATTGCTCCTACCAGTACTACTTACATTTACCCGTCATCTGCCTTGTGTATAGTGAAGAAAGACTAACAGGGAGACAATTATTTATGGGTAACGGGCGCTATCGCATCCCCCGCGACGGGCAAAATGACTACAGTCGTGAGCAGGCTGAAACCCGACGTACTTTTCTAAAAGATCACACAGGAGCAGAGTTGACGCACACCGGCAACTTTTCCATCGATCCTGAGGCATTGCCTGGCAACATAGAAAACTTTATCGGTATCGTGCAAATGCCTGTAGGCGTAGCCGGGCCCATTGAGATAGACGGCGAGCACGCTAAAGGTCGCTTCTATGTGCCGTTGGCAACTACTGAAGGAACGCTGGTGGCAAGCTACAGCCGTGGTATGCGTGTCATAAATGAGTGTGGCGGTGTGAAAACGACTGTCGTTGAACAGTTCATGCAGCGTGCACCGGCATTTATCTTTGATGATGCCAGAGCCGCAAGAGACTTTGGTGAATGGCTGGATGCGAATTTTGATGCGGTCAAACAGGCCGCAGAAACCACTACATCCATAGGAAAGCTCATTCATTTAGAGCAGTGGTCTGTATCTAAAACACGTTATGTGCGTTTTAACTACACCACCGGTGATGCCGCTGGTCAGAATATGGTTGGGAAAGCCACTCTCGCCGCGTGCGAATGGATCAAAGCAAACTATCCCCATGACTGCGAGTTCTTGCTATCAGGCAACATGGACACTGACAAAAAGCATTCACATCTTAATATGCTGCATTCGCGAGGCAAGCGCGTGATCGCAGAGGTAGTCCTAAAAAAGGACATCATGAAAAAGCTTATGAAGGTCGATACCTGGATGATGGCTCGGTCATCGGTATTGGCAAATATGGGGGCGATGCTAGCAGGCGCTGCGTACAATGGTCCCCACTCTGCGAATGGCATTGCCTCTTTGTTCATAGCAACCGGTCAGGATGAGGCCAATGTCGTAGAATCACATGCAGGCTTACTTTCCCACGAGCTTCTGCCTAATGGTGATCTGTACCTGTCAGTTACCCTTCCCTCACTGATCGTCGCGACCTACGGTGGTGGTACCGGACTCCCTACACAGAAAGAGTGTTTAGACTTGCTCGGCTGCTATGGTAAAGGCAAAGCCAACAAGCTGGCTGAAATTGTTGCAGCTACCGTATTAGCTGGTGACATTTCGCTGGCGTGCGCGGTGATTACCGGACACTGGGTGTCCAGCCACGATAAATATGGAAGAAATAAATAAGTATTTTTTTACCCCGGTTTAAACTTTTTTAATATCAGGCTCGACATAGCAAGAAACCAATAACAAGGAACTTGCTATGACTATTGCTGACACCAGCGGCCAGGATACCCTGCTGTCACCCAAACGCTCACCCAAACGCTGGCTAATTGCTGCGGTGGTGGTGAGCGTTTTTATTTGCGCTTTTTATCTTTTCCCACTCATTACTCAGTGGGGAAGCTCCGAAGCCAGCGTCCCTTTCGACAGACTTCGCATTGCGACTGTTGAGCGTGGCAATCTCACTCGCGACCTTTCTGTTCAAGGGCGTGTTGTTGCAGCAGTCAGTCCCCGGTTGTATAGCCCTGCCCAAGGCACAATCACCTTTTTGGTAGACGCTGGTGATGAAGTCACTGCAGGTCAAAGCCTGGCCACCATAGACAGCCCGGAACTACAAAATGAGTTTGAGCAGGAGCAAGCCGTTTTAGATGAGCTATCTACGGAAATAGAGCGTCAGAAAATCCAGGCCAAAAAGCAAATGCTGGAAGATCAAAAAGCCATTGATATGGCAGCCGTTGCGCTTACCGCAGCTGACCGGGAAAAACGCCGCGCAGACAAAGCGTACGAAACCCGCTCTATCAGCATGATCGATTTTGAAAAAGCGCAGGATGACCTGCACAACGCCCGCCTGGTTCATCAGCATGCGGTTGAAGACGCGAGCCTCAACGCTGAGAGCCTGGAGTTTGAAATCCAGAGTAAAACACTTCAGCGTAACCGCCAGTCCCTGAAAGTAGAGGAGCTTGCGCGTCAGGTTGAAGAGTTAACCCTGCGTTCACCGGTAAGCGGGATCGTCGGTAACCTCGGTGTTGACCAGAAAAATCAGGTGGCCCGAAATCAGGCAATATTAAGCGTGGTTGATCTTACTGAATTTGAACTCGAAATTGGGATCCCTGAAAGTTACGCCGACGATATGGCCATAGGCATGCTCGCTGAGGTCAGTGTAAACGGCCATCCCTACCCTGCTGAACTTATAACCATTTCCCCAGAAATTGAAAATAACCAGGTTACTGGCCGTGTCAGGTTTGTCTCGTCTACCAATACCGAAGCCGCTTCCAGTATCCCGGAAGGTCTGCGCCAGAATCAACGGCTGACCACCAGGATCCTGATGGAAAACAAAGAAGATGTCCTGCTCGTTCAACGCGGTCAGTTTCTGGAAAGTGGCGGTGGTCGAATCGCCTACAAAATTGAAGACAATGTTGCGCGCCGGGTCGCCATTGATACCGGTGCACGCAGTCTCGCTTCCGTTGAAATACTCTCAGGCCTGAATCAGCACGATCAGATTATCGTGTCAGGCATCGATCAATTTGCCGGTGCAGAAACCGTGCTTATTACACAATAAAAAGGAACGCTCATGCTCATTATGACCAATCTGGAAAAGACATTTCGCACCGATCTTGTAGAAACCCACGCATTGCGGGATTTTAATCTTGAAGTGAAAGAAGGAGATTTTGTCTCGGTTACCGGTCCATCGGGTTCAGGAAAAACCACATTTCTTAACATTGCCGGATTACTGGAGTCATACACCGGCGGTACCTATATGCTGGATGACTACAATGTTGCCACACTTAACGATAAGCAGCGCAGTCGTCTTCGCAATGAAAAAATTGGATTTATCTTCCAAAGCTTCAATCTGATCCCGGATCTGAATTTATTCGACAATGTTGATGTCCCCCTTCGCTATCGCGGGCTGGGAAGCGCTGAGCGCAAAAAACGTATTACTGAAAGCCTTGAAAAAGTCGGGCTGGGGAATCGGATGAAACACCTTCCCTCGCAACTGTCAGGCGGTCAGCAACAACGTGTTGCTATTGCGCGCGCTCTGGCAGGAGAGCCGCGTTTCCTGCTGGCAGATGAACCAACGGGCAATCTCGACAGCCAGATGGCAAAATCTGTCATGACGCTGCTAAAAGAAATTAATTTACAGGGTACCACCATCATTATGGTGACTCACGATCCTGAACTGGCCATGCAGACCTCACGCAATGTTTTTGTGAAAGACGGAAAAATCTGTGATGCCGCAGACGTTCACACCATGCCACTGGCATCTAACCAATAGGAACTCTGACCATGTTCTCCTATTACCTGAAATTATCGCTCAAAAGTATTCGCAAAAATCCCTACCTTAGCGGCCTGATGATGATTGCGATTGCGCTGGGGATCGGCGCCAGTATGACAACAATTACAGTTAACTATCTGATGTCATCCAATCCGATCCCGCACAAAAGTGAACAGCTTTACTACGTGCAACTGGATAGCTGGAGCCCTCATTTTCCAGCACAAGAGCCTAACGAGCCGCCGGATCAGATGACCTGGCGTGATGCCAACAACCTCATGGACGCCCAACAAGCTTTCCGACAGACAGCAATGGCAAGCTCAGGCGCGGTTATCGAACCACCTGACCGTGATAACAAACCGTTTATGGCATCGCTGCGACTGAACTTTGCAGACTTTTTCCCGATGTTTGATGCGCCATTTTTATATGGCCGGGCGTGGGAATACGCCGATGATAAGGCGGGTAACTATGTCGCCGTTATCAGCAAGGAAACCAACGATCGCGTGTTTGGCGGTGAAAACTCAGTGGGACGCCCTATTACCATTGGCGGACAACAGTTTACTGTCACTGGCGTGCTGGACGACTGGGTGCTGGTTCCCCGCTTTTATGATGTGACAACCGGTGCGTTCAAAGGTACTGAGGATGTGTATATTCCTTTTGCGATGAAAGAACTTATGCAGCTTCCAAACGGCGGTAATACCAATTGCTGGAAATCCCCTGAAGGAGAAGGCTTTGAGGCGTTTTTGCAGTCTGAATGCGTTAACTATCAGATGTGGGTAGAACTCCCTACCCAGGCAGACAAAAACGCATACATGGCATTTCTTAACGCGTACGCCGAAGAACAAAAGGCGCTGGGCCGCTTTCCACGCCCGCTTAATAACCGGTTATCAGATGTGATGACCTGGATGGAAAACCAGGAAGTGGTGGCCGATGACGCGCAAATGATGATGTGGATGGCCTTTCTGTTTCTATTGGTTTGCTTGTTAAACACTATCGGCCTGCTGCTATCAAAATTTGCAACCAGAACGGGGGATATTGCCCTTCGTCGCGCCATCGGTTCACCGCGCTCCGCCATTTTCTCTCAGTACGTCATGGAGTCTGCGCTTATCGGCGTTATCGGTGGTTTACTCGGCCTTGGCCTTGCCCTTCTTGGACTGCAGGGCATCAAACAGCTCTATGGCAGCTTTGTCAGCGATCTTGTCGAGCTTGACCTGACCATGGTTATGCTGGCAATAGCGCTGTCGATAGTCGCGTCGATTCTCGCCGGCTGCTATCCGGCATGGCGTGCTTGCAGTGTTCCACCTGCCAGCAACCTGAAAACACAATAAGGATACCTATTATGAGTCGCTGGGAACTGGGTCCGATTCTGCGGGCCATGACAAGAAACAAAGTAGGTGCAATTCTTATTGCACTGCAGATTGCGGTTACGATGACTATCATTGTAAACGCGGCTTACATTATCGTTGAACGCCACACTATGATGCAGCGCGATAGTGGCCTGGACGAACAAAACAGCTTTTACCTCACCACTACGGGTTTTGGGGCTGATTTTGAACCAAAACGTGTTATCACTGAAGATCTGGATTTGATAAGAAGAACGCCTGGCGTCGTAGATGCGATTCAGATTAACGCGATCCCGATATCCGGAGGTGGCTGGTCAATGAGTCTCACAACGGAAACCGGAGATGATGCCGATGACGTCAACACCGCAAATTACATGACCGATGAACACGGAAGTAACGCGCTTGATTTCAACATTATTGCAGGCAGTGATTTTGTCGCCAGTGACGTTCGCTGGCGTGAGCGGAACCAGACTGACTGGCCCGATAAAGCATTAGTTACCAAGGCACTGGCTGAAAGCCTTTTTCCTGAAAGCCCGTGGCAAGAATCGGTCGGTAAAACAGTTTACATAGCAGAAGATGAGCCCGTCATTATCACCGGCATAATTGATAAACTGCAGGCCCCCTGGATTGGCTGGAGTAATTTAGAACACGCTATGATCACGCCGGAGTATCTGGTCAGTGAGTCCACCCGCTATTTCATTCGCACCGAGCCTGGTCAGCGCGACCGACTGATGGCAGAGCTGGAATCTACGCTGGCAGATAAATATCCTAACCGGATCATCAGAGATGTCACTACGCTTACCGACACAAGGGAACGCAGCTATCGCCAGCATAGTGCGATGATTACGATCCTAACGACGGTCATGTTTTTACTGACGCTGGTAACGGCTGTCGGCATAGTGGGTCTGACCAGCTTCAATGTGAACCGACGTAAAAAACAAATTGGCACCCGCAGAGCGCTTGGCGCCACCCAGGGCGCGATCATTCGTTACTTTATGCTGGAAAACCTGTTGATTAGCGCAGGCGGACTGTTGCTGGGTGTAGTGCTGACCATTGCACTGAATATGGCACTCATAGAGTGGTTTTCAATAACGGCCCTGGATTGGTTTTATATACCCATCGGCGTTGTCGTACTTTGGGTTGTCGGGCAGCTAGCGGTTCTGGGACCGGCGTTGCGGGCATCCCGCGTACCGCCGGCAATCGCCACTCGCACAGTCTGAATTATATTTTTGTAAATCGCCCCCCGATGGCATCCATCGAAGGGGGCTTTTTATTTTCTGCGCTTCTCATTTTTTTGTTAACCTACTCATCAGCTGCAATGGTGAAAATGGCACCGGTCTGCTTGTGCGTAGAGGGTTTATCAACAGGTAGCACCAGAAAGTTGTGTCGAAGCCTGGGTTCAAGCAACGGCAGTAAATCATCAGTATTTGTCAATGAATCATCCAGCCATTTATCGATACTGCCATCATTAAAAGAGAGCATTAGCGGACTGGCTTTTCGGTGAATTGCCTCCAGTTTTGAGTGCGGCGGAACCGTCACCACTGAACAGGAAATCTCATAAAACACCGAACCATCCGGACGCGTACCTTTCCACCATCGGTAAAGTCCGCCCATCGCCAATGGGTTAGCATCATCAGCGGCAATCAGATCGTGGTATTTAGCATTGCTACCGCTCCCCAGTGTTTCACCAAAGCCAGCAGCAGGAATGATGCAGCGCTGTTGTCGAAAAGCCTGATACCCCGCGCTTCCTCTTTGGTTCACTTTGTCATACCGCGTATTAAACGACGTATATCTGGATGGCTTGAATACACTACCCTGTTCACTCTCTTGCTTATCGAGCAACAACCACCAGAGGGCGTTATGCATCTGTGCCATACCATCACGCTTTAGCACCACACTTACGCGATCTGTGGCTCGGATAAAGCGTTTATTTATCATTCCCTCTTCTGGCCATAAACAGATATCAAGCTGTTCACAAAGCGCTCTTACACCCGGAGAGTCGGTTACGTTGAGTCTGCCGCACATTGGCTTTTCTCCTCAGTCTCGATATCTGGTACTGCCATGCCTGAATCACTAACAATTCACTACAAAAGTGTCCAACAAAGATCAACAGCCCCTCGTCACATTGTTCAAAAGCCGGATAGCAAAAACATCTGTCACTTATTACAAGATATTAAGCAATAGTTAATGAATTTTACATCGTTACATGGCAAGGTGAAATCAGGGAAACGGTGTTCGCACCAAAGTGTAGGTAATGTCAGGGACATTTTGTGAGCTCATCTGAAGTAGAACTGGTAACCATAATCGCATTCATTGCAGGTCTTGCAGCCTGTACCTGGGCGCTGATGGCTCATCCGTTGCAGCTATATCGCCGTGCCAGCCAGCGGTTTTCCGTGACCAACATTTTACTGGTAGTTGCGCTGCTTCTCAGTTCCTGGAGAACGGATTCTACTCCCGTCAGCTTGTGGCTGTTAACTGATATGGCTTTTCTGGCAGCGCTGATCGCCTACAAATTCGCAATTGCTCAGTTATTCCGAACCAGTTATCACCCCAGACTCACTGCCACAATGATGATCTTTGCGTTATTTACGTTACTGATTAGCTTTTTCGTAAAGGCAGACGCGCTCTACTTCAGTGCAGTTATTTATGCACTGGCGGCAGTATCATTGTTCAGCACTGCAAAAATAAAGTACGAGGCATTATATCAGGAGTTTTCGTCTGTCATTGCCAGGCTCTTTTGCATTCCGGATATCGTCCTTTCTGGTTTGCTGTACGTAAAAGTAGTTTCCTTTGCCTTTGCGCCGCATGTCGTCGCTGACTATCTTTTTACGGAACAATACAGCAGTGAGCCATTTCTCTGGGCCTATCTGTGTCTTACGCTGCTTTTAAACATTACCGCAATGGCCACCACACTGACCCGTCTTATCCTTAAAATGAAGTTTCTGGCACACCGTGATCAGCTTACCGAATTGCTAAACCGACGGGCAATGCAACTGGCGATTGATGATTTATGGGAAGACTACGTTAAAGGTGGAAAAGCATTCTGTTTACTGATGATTGACATAGATTTCTTTAAGCAAGTGAATGACAAGTACGGTCACCATACCGGCGACCTTGCCATTATGCACATTGCCAGACAACTCAGAAGCCACACCCGTGAAAGCGACTTGTGTAGCCGTTTTGGCGGAGAAGAATTTCTCATCGCCCTGCCCGATACCACACTTGAAACCGGCAGACAGGTTGCCGAAAAGCTTCTTGCGGCATGCTCCCGCAGTTCATGGAGCGAAGGCAAAGAACAACTCACGATCAGCGCGGGAGCCGCCGCCGCCACTCAGGCAACCTCTTGCGATAAGCTGGTAACCCTAGCCGACCGCGCCCTGTATCAGGCGAAATCGGAAGGGCGTAACTGTGCTATCGCTTATAGCCAGCATTCTGACTATTCACTGGCATCTTCATCTTCTAACTGACCCGCTACCGAATCAGGCAGAGACTTGCTTGGTTGCACACCCAGTGTTCTGAACTGCTCAATCTGACGAACAAGATTTCCACGTCCCTGGCTGAGCTTATTGAACGCCCCCTCATAGTGCTTTTGGGTGGTGTCCAGCGACTTACCTATTTTTTCCATGTCGCCAACAAAGCCGGTGAATTTGTCGTATAGCTTGGCAGCATGTTGTGCGATTTTCTGTGCATTCTGGTTCTGATATTCGTACTGCCAGATATTATTAATGGTGCGCAGAGCGACCAGCAAATTGGTCGGGCTAACCAGCATAATGTTGTGATTCAGCGCCAGCGTTACCAAATCAGGATCCTCCTCTATCGCCAGCAGAAATGCAGGCTCAACCGGAATGAACATCAGGACATAATCGAGTGTTTTGAGACCTTTCAGCTCCTGATAGTCCTTTGCGCCTAACCCTTTAATGTGCCCTCGCAGAGACGCGACATGTTCTTTCAGATGCTGTCTTCGCTGGTCTTCATCATCAGTGTTAAAAAAGCGCTCATAGGCTGCCAGACTTACTTTACTGTCGATGATAACGTCTTTGTCATTGGGAAGGTGAACAACAATGTCCGGCTGCTGTAGCTTGCCTTCATCGGAGCGCAGCGACACCTGCGTGTCAAACTCATGCCCTTCACGCAAACCCGACTCTTTCAAGATCCGCTCAAGAACCACTTCGCCCCAGTTGCCCTGCTTCTTATTATCCCCTTTCAGCGCCATAGTAAGCGCATTCGCTTCCTCTGTGATCCGTTGATTGAGTTCTTTAAGTCCCAGGATCTCGGTTTTTAGCGAAGCACGTTCCTGACCTTCTTTCACATACTGATCGCTGATTTGTCTTTTAAACGTCTCTATCTGTTCTTTCAGCGGCGTCAATATGGATTCGAGCCCGGTCTTGCTCTGTTTCGAGAAGTTTTCACTTTTGGTCTCGAAGATCTTATTGGCAAGATTTTCGAACTGGGTTTGCAGCCGCTGCTCGGCCGCTTCCATTAATGCCAGCTTTTCGTCATGCGACTTTTGTACCTCGGCCATACTCGCAGACTGGGCGTCATAGCGAGCACGCAAGTCGGAAAAAGAAGACTGTAAGGTCTTGTACTCATCCAGTTGATCGCGATAATCCTGCTGTAATTCCCGTAGCTGATTCGCCTTCTGCGTCAGTTCACCCAACTGGTTTTGCATCGACATCAGCTCGCGATGTTGCTGAGAGATTTCCTCGCCCTTTAACGCCAGCTGATTTTCCTGCGTTTCAGTTCGCGCAACCATACGCCCGAGTTCTTCAGTGGTCTCCGCCAGTTCAGCTTCAAGCGCCTGATGCTTTTTCTTCATTGACGATGAAACTGCAACGTAGCTGGCAACCGCACCCACTACCAGACCGGCAGCAGCCAGGGCTATCTGAATCTCATCAAACTGCAGCATGTTTAGTGATTGTCCTTTATTAATTTGTAGAGGCTGTTAAAGAATACCGTTACAACCCGTCAAACGGGAATAGTAATGTCCGTTATTCCGGCAATTGCTATTCACGGAAAAACAAAAAACGGGTACACACTGGTACCCGTTGAGGTCGTTCGAACTTTGAATTACTTAGACAGTTCGCTATCCAGTTCGGCGATTTTTGCTTTCCAGACTGCAGGTCCGGTTTCATGCGCGTTCGCCCCGGTGCTGTCGACTGCAACCGTCACCGGCATATCTTCCACTTCAAACTCGTAGATGGCTTCCATACCCAGATCTTCAAACGCCACTACCCGCGATTTCTTAATCGCCTTAGATACCAGATACGCGGCACCACCGACTGCCATCAGGTAGACAGACTGGTGCTTTGCAATAGATTTTACCGTTGCAGGGCCACGCTCCGCTTTACCAATCATGCCAATGAGGCCGGTTTTTTCCAGCATCATATCGGTAAATTTGTCCATGCGAGTGGCGGTAGTCGGGCCAGCAGGACCCACAACTTCATCACCGACGGCATCTACCGGCCCAACGTAATAAATAAAGCGATTCGTTAAATCAACGCCGTCCGGCAAACCTTCACCGTTTTCCATCATGGTTTGAATGCGCTTGTGCGCTGCATCGCGCCCGGTAAGCATTTTACCTGAGAGCAATACGGTTTCGCCGACTTTCCATTCCTGAATGTCTTCTTTCGTGACGTCGTCCAGGTTGACACGGCGCGTGCTCTCACCCACTTCCCAGGTCACTTCCGGCCATTCTTCCAGCTTAGGAGCTTTTAATTCTGCCGGGCCTGAACCGTCGAGGAAAAAGTGAGCATGTCGTGTCGCCGCACAGTTAGGGATCATAGCCACCGGCTTAGATGCCGCATGCGTCGGCATGGATTTAATCTTCACATCGACAACCGTGGTCAGGCCGCCTAAGCCCTGAGCGCCAATCCCAAGTTTGTTTACGCGATCGAATATGTCCAGGCGCAGCTTTTCATCGGTAGTTTCAGCGCCACGGTCCATCAGCTCCTGAATATCAACCGGATCCATCAGGGATTCTTTCGCCAGCACGGCGGCTTTTTCAGCCGTGCCGCCAATTCCAATTCCCAGCATGCCCGGCGGACACCAACCGGCGCCCATCGTAGGCAAGGTTTTCACCACCCACTCTGCGATATCGTCGCTGGGGTTGAGCATCACCATCTTAGATTTGTTTTCAGAACCGCCGCCTTTGGCCGCAATCATCACTTCGATTTTATCACCAGCAACCATATCCAGATGCACAACCGCAGGCGTATTGTCTTTAGTGTTGGTGCGCGAACCGGCAGGATCAGCAACAATAGATGCCCGCAGCGGGTTATCGCTGTTGGTATAGGCACGACGTGTACCTTCATCTACCATTTCCTGAACCGTCATATCGGTTTTGTCCCAGCTCACGCCCATACCCACTTTGACAAAGCAAGTGACTATGCCGGTATCCTGACACAAAGGGCGTTTGCCTTCAGCTGACATCCGGGAATTGATAAGAATTTGTGCCATGGCGTCTTTTGCAGCCTGACTTTGTTCTTTCTCGTAAGCTTTTTCTACGGCTTTTACATAGTCTAAGGGGTGGTAGTATGAAATAAACTGCAGGGCATCTTCTATGCTGTCAATGAAGTCCTGTTGACGGATAACGGTCATAGCATCCTCTTTTAATAGGCTTATCGTGGTCTTGGCTGGGTTTATCGCTCTTTACCGCGCACTTGTGTCATTTTCAGAGATGTAAAGCAGCGCACCAGGCACTGATTTCGCTATCCCACTTATGCGGCTAAAACGCTGCATAGCTATCTCTCGGATGAAGCTTACACACCGCGATTCAGGTATCAATACAACATCATCGTGCTGTTTTAATGATTACATAGCAACACGTTTACGTTGCTTCCCGAACCCCGGGGTATTCGCTTCAAAACGCACGGCAAAGGTCGACACACCCTGGATAAAAAAGCGTATACTAGCGCAACTGAACGATACGCACCAAGGAAATCCGATAAGACTTTGGTGGCGCACACAAAGTCACGACCCGGGCCGGTCGTCCTGAAAAGAGTATTTGTAGTAACGTCATGTCAGAAAGAAACACAATGTCCGTCTCGCCCACAATTATTATTTCACCGGTATCTTTTGATCGCCCGACAACATTAGTTGATCTGTTCGATAATATTGCCGATGCACCATGGTCGTTGCTATTTGACACCGCGGGCAGCAGCGCAAGCAATGGTCGCTACAATTTAATGATGTGGTCCCCTCTGTTTAGCTGCGTGTCTGAAAAAGGGGTGGTTTCTGTCATCGATCACCAGCGCGGGACAAGTAAATTACATCATGACTTGCCTTTTGAGTGTGTTAAACAACAATTTGAAGCGGTATTTGCCAACGCGCAACTTACTGAGCAGAGCAAACCGTATTCACACCTACCTTTTATTACGGGCGTTGCAGGTCTCGCTGGCTATGACCTCGGACGAAGTTATGAGCCACTTCCTGACAATGCCATTAACGATTACGCCTGCCCGGATATGGCAATTGGCATCTATCCGCAGTCGTTAATCGAAGACACGCATTCTGGTATTATCTATCACTGCAGACTCTCCGGCATCCCTGAATTTTCAGGTTTCGAACAGCAGTCGCACACACCTTTCAACCTGACATCAGACTGGCAATCTAACCTGTCCCAAGAACAATACACACACGCACTGGACAAAATTCATAAGTATTTGTGTGCCGGCGACTGTTATCAGGTCAACATGGCGCAGCGTTTTAGTGCTGATTACTGTGGCAGTGAATGGAATGCTTTTTTGCATTTACGCAATCAGAACCAGGCGCCATTTTCTGCGTATATGAAGCTTGAGAAAAGCGCCATTATCAGTATTTCACCTGAGCGCTTTTTATCGGTTAAAGACGGTCACGTTGAGACAAAGCCGATTAAGGGTACACGCCCTCGCAGTCCTGACACTGAGGTAGATAATGCAAGTGCCGACGCGTTGCTGGCTTCGGAAAAAGATCGGGCAGAGAACCTGATGATCGTAGACTTACTCAGAAACGATCTGAGTAAGCATTGTCAGCCAGGCTCTGTTGATGTGCCGCATTTATTCGCCCTTGAGTCCTACGCCGCCGTGCACCACATGGTAAGTACCGTCGTAGGAAACCTGAATGATGATGCATCGCCGCTGGATTTGCTGGCGGGCGCTTTCCCGGGTGGGTCGATAACGGGTGCGCCAAAGGTCCGGGCAATGGAAATCATTGATGAACTGGAGCCACATTGTCGGAACATCTACTGCGGCAGTATGCTATATATGGGGTTCAGGCAGGATATGGATTCCAGCATCTGCATTCGGACGCTGCTGGCAGAGAACGGCCACATTTACTGTTGGGCTGGTGGTGGTATCGTTCTGGATTCTGATGCACAAGAAGAGTATCAGGAAACCCTGGATAAAGTTGCCCGCATATTACCGGAGCTGGATAAATTACGTGACTAAAGAGGAATTTCTCAGACAATTTCATCATGCCCGCACCGTCTGGCAGGAGCAGGACTACCCCTTGCGCGTAAAAGGGCGCCCCGCGGCAGTGTTGATCCCGCTGATTGATTACGGCGACAGTCTGAGTGTGCTGTTAACGGAAAGAGCCCATCACTTAAAACACCATCCAGGTCAAATCAGCTTCCCTGGCGGCGGAGTGGAAAGCCAGGACGCCGGTGTGATAGATGCGGCATTGCGAGAAGCCGAAGAAGAAGTCGGTCTGCCTGGCGATCATGCAACGATTGTCGGTTCACTCCCCGATTATCGAACCATCAGCGGATATACCATCACCCCAGTAGTCGCATTCATCAAGCCTGGTTTCACGGTAGTCAGGGACCCAAATGAAGTGGAAAGTGTATTTGAGGTGCCTCTTAAACACGTGCTTGACAGAAAAAATCATCTAATTCACCACACACACCGAAACAATCAAACCTTTCCCATTTACTTCATTCCCTGGCAGGACAGAATGATCTGGGGAGCCACGGCCGCCATTATCAGAAATCTGTCTCACCATATACATCCTTAACGCCACAACCTCTCCGGCCTTCTGAAAAGCATCTGATAATGACGACAGTAAAGTAAATGCCAGAATTAGGAGATTGAGGAGGGCCTGTCAATGACATTGCCCTTTTCATTCCAGACGGTGTCAACAACACAGCCTGCTATCCTGAACAATAACACCGCCCCGAAGACAAAAAAGGTATTACGCCTCTGGTTCGCATTTTACGTACACTTCCAACCATACAGAGCACATGACTTTGAGTATCTGCCATCAAGTAGCAACTATTCTTTACATGTAATTAGCTTAGCTAATCTGATTATTAGGTTTTCTGTATTGTAGTCCTGCGGGTCTGCGTGCATGATCTGTGTCATAAGAATGAAAGGACGACGTACCCTATGATAAGTGTTTTTGATATGTTCAGCATCGGCATTGGCCCCTCCAGTTCACATACTGTCGGCCCAATGCGAGCCGCTGCTGAATTTGCCAAAGAAGTCACCAGCAGTGATCGCGCCGATGATATTACCGCCGTGACCACCGAACTATTCGGCTCACTTGGACAAACCGGTAAAGGCCATGGCACCGGCAAAGCCGTGATCCTGGGCTTACTTGGCGAAGTTCCTGAAACCATTGATGTGGACAAAATCGACAGCCTGCTGGAAGATATAGACAGCGGTCAGAAGCTTATACTCAATGGCAATATAGAGATTAAATTTCCTCGTAAAAACGCTATCGTTTTCCATCGTAGGAAAACCTTGCCACGCCATGCGAACGCACTCACCATGCATGCGTTTTGTGGCGAAGAAAAAATCCGCTCACAAACCTATTACAGCATTGGCGGCGGCTTTATCATCAAAGATGAAGAGTTTGAACACGCCAAGAACCTGGCAATAGGTAAACAGGCTAAAGTCCCCTACCCGTTTAAAACAGCAGCCGAGCTTCTGGAGCAATGCCGCAATAACGGACTTTGTATCAGCTCACTTATGTTGAAAAATGAGTCTGTACACCGTCCTAAACATGAAGTGAAAGATAAGCTTCATGAAATCTGGCAGACCATGAAAGCCTGTATTCAGCGCGGTATCGAAAGCGAGGGAATTCTTCCCGGCGGCCTGAAAGTTGTCCGCAGAGCGCCAGCCCTCTATCGCCGTCTGCAAACTGAGCATACCACCGATCCGATGCAAACCATGGACTGGGTAAACTTGTTTGCACTGGCTGTGAATGAAGAGAACGCCGCAGGCGGCCGTGTTGTTACCGCACCCACTAACGGTGCTGCAGGTATTATCCCTGCCGTGTTGCAGTATTTTGACAAGTTTATTCGTCCCGTAGACGCTGACACAGCATGCCGGTTTCTGCTGACTGCTGGTGCGATTGGTATCCTGTATAAAGAGAACGCATCCATAAGCGGCGCTGAAGTGGGCTGTCAGGGTGAAGTGGGTGTGGCTTGTTCTATGGCTGCCGGCGCACTGACGGAAATTATGGGCGGTACGGTTTTGGCTGTAGAAAACGCAGCAGAAATCGGTATGGAGCATAATCTGGGTCTGACTTGCGATCCAGTTGGCGGCCTGGTGCAGGTTCCGTGTATTGAACGCAATGCAATGGGCGCGATTAAAGCCATCAACGCATCGCGTCTGGCTTTACGTGGCAGCGGAGAACACAAGGTATCACTGGACAAAGTCATCAAGACGATGCGCGATACCGGCAATGACATGAAAACCAAATATAAAGAGACTGCCCGGGGTGGTCTGGCAGTCAACATCATTGAGTGTTGATCCCACACCACTGATGCACTGACCATACACAAACGCCCACATCATGTGGGCGTTTTTACATCTACCGAAGGCAAGATAAGGCTATTTCACCGGCAAGGTTACGCCTTTAAACATTTTCTCCACTTCATCATTATTTTTTAGCATCATGGCTTTCTCAACCTTGTCTTTTGTCAGGTGCGGTGCGAAACGCTCAATGAAGTCAAACATGTAGCTGCGTAAGAAAGATCCCTTGCGGAATCCAATCTTGGTTGTGCTGTAGTCGAAAAGATGGCTGGCATCAATTTTTACCAGATCTGAATCCAGCTCCTCGTTCACCGCCATCGACGCTATTACACCAATACCCACACCCAGTCGCACATAGGTTTTAATTACGTCTGCGTCGGTGGCCGTAAATACAATTTTCGGCGTCAGCCCAGCTCTCTCAAACGCATGGTCAAGCTCAGACCGACCAGTAAAGCCAAAGACATACGTCACCAGCGGATATTTAGCAATGTCACTGATTTCAATGGACGTCTTTTTCGATAACGGATGATCTTTATTCACTATGACACTACGGTTCCAGTGGTAACACGGCAGCATAACCAGATCGTTGTATAAATGAAGGGCTTCTGTGGCAATGGCAAAATCCGCCTCGCCCTTAGCCGCCAGATCGCTAATCTGTGAGGGCGTGCCCTGATGCATGTGAAGTGACACTTTTGGATACTTGTGCATGAACCCCTGAATCACATCAGGCAATGCGTATCGCGCTTGCGTATGCGTGGTAGCAATGTTGAGTTTGCCCTGGTCTGGTAAGGTATGTTCGCGCGCAACCGCTTTTATACTTTCCACCTTGGCAAGAATTTCGCGGGAAATATTAATGACGTCATGGCCGGCATCTGTGACATGCGTGAGATGTTTGCCACTTCGACCAAAAATCTGCACACCAAGCTCATCTTCCAGCATTCGCACCTGCTTACTAATGCCAGGCTGAGACGTATAGAGACTTTCTGCTGTAGCTGAAACATTAAGATTATTGTTAAGCACCTCAACAATATAGCGAAGTTGCTGTAATTTCATAGCGACCGGGCCTTACGTCTGAAAACGATTTATATGCTTTTACGTTATAACTAAATATGCGCTTTATTGCTACCGCCTTTTTCATCGCCCCCGAATAACTCAGGCAAGTGACTACCGTAAAGACACGACGATCAACCAGCCCTTTTCACCTCTTCCGGGCGATTTTTAATAAGGCTATGTAGGCTCCTGCATTGATAAGCAAAACAACGCGCATAGCCTTCTCGCCGCTTATGGCAGATATGAAGAAAGTAGCCAACACACCTATAAAAAGTGTAATGTGACAACTATAAATAAGGTAACCGTAACCTATGCAGTGCTGATATATCTGCTTTCCTGCAGCTGACCGCTGAACAACCGCAAGCAGCAAAGAACGTCAGCGCAAACAAAGAGTAACTATGCCAGAAATTACCACCTCGCCATCATCTATAGATTTTTCTTCCGTGCTGGCCGCTGCCGTTCATGACATGAAAAACTCACTTTTTCTGTTGCTGCAGTCCATTGAAAATCTGGCTGACGCGCTGCCAGAGCAAGACGCGGCATCCCGTGAGCAGGTTGCCAACGTGCATTATGAAGCATCAAGACTCAATACTAGTCTGGTACAGATACTGTCGCTATATCGCGCTGAACTCGAAAGGCTTCCCATCACAGTAGACGAATGTTTTATTGATGACTTGTTCAGTGATGTGGTGGGTTCTAATCATATTTATATAAAGCAAAAGAATATCGATATTGAGGTCGCACTGACTGATGATCTAAGCTGGTATCTCGATAGCGAACTGATTTACCTGCTGATTAATGACATGCTGGTAAATTCTCTGCGATACGGTAATTCCAAAATTCGCCTGAGTGCATTTACTGAAGATAACTGGTTGGTTATCCGGCTTGAAGATGACGGTCCCGGGTACCCTGAGGCTATGCTGCTTAACAGCAGTACACGCCTTTCAGATTTTCACGTAAGTCAGGGCCGTACCGGACTGGGATTATTCTTTGCCAGACTGATTGCCTCGGCGCACGCTCAGGGTGAAAATTGTGGAGAGATTTCCCTTTTTAACGGTGGTACGCTAGGCGGGAGTGTATTTGAGGTAAAATTACCGTAAACTTTGCCGACATAATAATAAGTTTGAGTGTTTCACGCTCGCGTGGGATGACAGGTATACGGAAACACGCATGGTATTCACGACAATAATAATTCTGATAGTGGTGCTGATCATCGCCGCGATTTTTATCAACGCCTTTCAGCAACATCGCGCTAAACTTGAGGCTGAACGCCGCGCCGAGGTGGCAAAGCAGCGTGCTGTCATTGACGAGACCGAAAACGTCATCATGGCATGCAACACCATGCCTATTTCACCCAGAATGATGCAGGTTTTGCATACCCGTGTGCTGAACGCGCTGAAGGTACTGAACGAACTTAACCCGTCCACGGAAGTAGCACAGCGAATTAAAGACGCTGAGCAGAGAACCCAGGAAGACGATACTGGAGGCTCAACGGCTGAGTTTGCTTTGCCTGAAAACGATAAATTGATCATTCAGTACATCCAGGCGGTGAAGAAGCTTCGTGTATTGCTGCGTTCTGAACACTCAAAAGGGAAAGTCGATACCAAAACCTTCATTGAAGAAGATAAACAACTTGAGAGACTTCAGCTTAAAGTAAACGTGGAAACGCTAACACGTCGCGGACGTGCGGCAATGCAATCGAACATGCTCGGGTCGGCCCGACAGTACTTTGAAAAAGCAGTGGCGGCACTGGAAAACCAGACGCAACAGGACGATTACATCGTGTCCCGTATTGCTACTTTAAAAGAGTGGCTGCAGGATATTCAGAGCAACCTGAAAAACGCCAACGCACAAGACCGGGCTCGTAAAAAAGAAGAAGAGCGTGATGAGCTTGATGAATTGTTTGCGCCGAAGAAAAAGTGGTAATGCCTAAGCATTACCTCTAGTCTCAGATCGAAGCAATCTCGTCATCTGCGCATTGCTTCCATAGCGCCTGAGCCGCAACCGACATCCCGCCCCTAGCCTGGCGAATGAGCCCTACCCGCTTTACCAGCGGATTATTGTTGATGTCGATACAATACAGTCCCCGAACCTGCATCTGCGCTTTGCACAGCGCCGGCACCACAGACATCCCCAATCCCTGCGCAATAAGCTGCCCCAACGAGCCAAGCTGCCCGGTTTCTGCAATAATATTGAGATTGCCATGTTGAGCCGCTGCCTGCTCAGTCCATTTGCGAACTGCCGAACCGCGATTCATCGCAATAAACGGGTAGGAAAAACAGTGCTGTAGTTCGATGCTTTTTTCACCTGCCAGTGGATGGTCCTGATGAACCACCGCTACGAAACAGTCATCAAACATGGGGGAAAAGACCAGCCCGTCCATTAATTCTGGTTCGAAGGTAAAACCCAGTTCGGCCCGACCCGACAACACACTCTCAATCACTTCTTCCATCACTACGTCAACTATACGCAGGCGAATGTTCGGGTATTGAGAATGATATTGACTGAGGATATCGGGTAACCGGGACTCCGCAAAAGAGGGCATCGCTGCCAGTGTCAGTTTACCCTGGCGGACAGCAAAAAGGTTCTGCATATCCTGAAACGTCTCATCCCATTCGTCAATTAAGCGCTTCGCTGTAGGCAATAAGGTTTCCCCTTCCGGCGTCAAATGAATGCGACGGGTGCTCCGCGAAAACAGTTTTCCTCCCATCTGCGCTTCCATTTTTTTTATCGCTGAAGACAGCGCAGGTTGTGTCAGATGCAGTTTTTCTGCGGCTTCCGCAAAGGTGGCAGATTCAGCCACGCGAATAAACGCCAACATATTTCGATAAGAAACAGACATTCGTAAAAAAAACTTATTAATAATGTTATAAAATCAATTTTACAAAATTTACTTACTCACAGATACTTTTTTCTGTTCCCTACACTGAATACAGGAGAGACATATGTCAGGTTTCGATAAAGTCGTGACCAGTTACGATGCGGCAATGGAAGGTCTGAAAGATGACATGACCATTATTGCCGGTGGTTTCGGCCTTTGCGGGATCCCCGAAGGTCTGATTGCACAAATAAAAACGATGGGGGCCAAAGGGCTGACTGTCGTATCCAATAACTGTGGTGTGGATGGCTTCGGCCTGGGTATCTTACTGGAAGATAAACAGATCAAAAAAATGGTCTCTTCCTACGTGGGTGAAAATGCACTGTTTGAAAAGCAGCTGCTGAACGGCGAACTGGAAGTCGAGTTAACCCCGCAAGGCACCCTGGCAGAGAAAATGCGTGCAGGTGGTGCAGGCATCCCGGCATTTTATACCGCAACTGGCTACGGCACGCCGGTGGGTGAAGGTAAGGAAGTCAAAGAATTTGATGGCCGCCCTTACATTCTCGAAGAATCCATTACCGGAGACTTCGCTATTGTGAAAGCCTGGAAAGCCGACCGGTATGGTAATTGTATCTATCGCCACACCGCTCAGAATTTTAACCCCATGGCAGCCACGGCCGGTAAAATTACCGTGGTAGAGGTAGAAGAGATTGTAGAGCCCGGAGAACTGGATCCGGCGCACATTCATACCCCGGGCATTTATGTCGATCGCGTCATTAAAGGTACATTTGAAAAACGTATCGAGCGCAAAGTACTGGCAAAGGAGGAGCGTTAATATGGCACTTTCAAGAGATCAAATAGCAATGCGCGTTGCCAAAGAATTCCAGGACGGCAGTTACGTAAATCTGGGGATTGGTATCCCGACGCTGGCAGCCAATTATGTGCCAGAGGGTGTGGATGTCATGCTGCAGTCTGAAAACGGCCTGCTGGGAATGGGGCGCTATCCGACCGAGGCAGAAGTCGATGCCGACATGATCAACGCCGGGAAAGAAACCGTAACCGCCAGCGTAGGCGCGTCAATTTTCAGCTCTGCAGAAAGCTTTGCCATGATCCGCGGTGGTCATGTCGATTTCACGGTACTGGGCGCCTTTGAAGTGGACGTTAACGGCAACATTGCGTCATGGATGATCCCAGGGAAGCTGGTGAAAGGTATGGGCGGCGCCATGGACCTGGTTGCCGGTGCGAAAAACATCATCGTTACCATGACCCATGCGGACAAACACGGCAACTCAAAACTCCTGTCAGAGTGCAAATTACCGTTAACCGGTGTGAATTGCATTACCCGTATCATCACTGATCTGGCTGTCATGGAGGTGAAAGACGGTGCCTTCTATCTCCGGGAACGGGCTCCGGGTGTGTCTGTTGAAGAGATACGAGAAAAGACTGCCGGTAAGATGGTTGCTGAAGGTGATATTCCGGAAATGCAGTTCTGATCCTTAAGCGACATCAATTAGGGCACCTAACTGGTGCCTTTTTTGTCTTTTGCCCATGAAGACATGTATTTCAGTAACAATTCTGGTTAAGCCGCAGAGAAAAGCCCCTTACCCTTTTACTCTGACATGCTTTAATGGATAATACCGCCGAATCAGTTCATGAGGTTACCCATTGCAAGTCAGCGAACTTCCCGTACATCACAAAATCGTTTCCCGGTTAAGCGACAAAGGTATTGTCACGCTTACTGAAATTCAGGAGCGGACATTACTCCCGGCGCTTCAAGGCAAGGACATTATTGCGTCTTCTAAAACCGGCTCGGGCAAAACATTCGCGTTTCTCGTGCCTGCGATTAACCGTTTGCTGACAGCCAAAGCACTCAGCCGCCAGGATCCCCGGGTACTGATCCTTGCGCCCACCCGTGAGCTGGCAAAACAAGTCTTCATTGAAGCCAAACAGCTGAGTAACGGGCTGCCGGTGCAGTGTGCATTAGTGGTTGGCGGTGAGAATTATAACGATCAGGTGAAAGTCCTGCGTCGCAACCCACACATCATCGTGGGTACGGCGGGTCGTATTGCTGACCACCTGAAAGACAAAACCTTTTTCCTTAATGGCCTTGAGCTTCTGATTTATGATGAAGCCGATCGTATGCTCGATTTGGGATTCGCCAGCGAGCTTGCGATGATAAATCGCTTCGCCGATCATCGAAAGCGTCAGACCATGTTGTTTTCAGCAACACTGGATAATATCGAACTTAATCACCTGTCGGGCGATTTTTTACGTGCCCCCGTTCGGGTGGCAGTTGGCGAGGCCACCGCTGCCCATGGTGATATTACGCAGCACTGCTATTTTGTTGATAATGTCAGCCATAAAGACACTCTGCTGGCACATTGCCTGAGCGAACTTGACTATAATCAGGCGGTTGTATTCAGCGCGACCCGTGAAGATACTGACCGGCTGACAGCCGCTTTGAATAAAGACAACCTTCACGCCATCGCCCTGCGCGGTGATTTACCGCAAAACCAGCGCGCCCAGATCATGAGTGAATTTAGTCGCGGACAGTACAGTGTTCTGGTCACGACAGACGTGGCGTCGCGTGGTTTAGATCTGCGAAAAGTGGGTCTGGTGATTAACTTTGATCTGCCAAAGCAAGCCGACGAGTACATTCATCGTATCGGACGAACCGGCCGTGCAGGAGAAAAAGGCACTGCGATTTCCTTTGTGGGGCCACGCGACTGGCAAAGTTTCACAACAATACAGGCTCATGTTCAGTATCCGCTGGAGCCTGTTTCACATGAGATTCACCCTGCAACATTTAAAGGCAAACAGGCAAGAAAACCTGCCGTGAAGGACAAGCGTAAAGCGAATCAGAAAGACGCCTCGCAGAGTACGCAAGACAACAGGAAAAAGACACAACGGGTCGATACGATGGAAGGAAAAGACGTTGGTTTTACACCGTTAAAACGAAAGCCCCGGTCGACGCCTTCAGAGGATGAGTAATCGAGGGGGTAGCGGCTACCCCCCTGATATTGGAAATCAGTATTCCCACCAGCCTTCCTGCCACCACGACAGAAATTCTTCGAAATCGATGTAGCCATCATTATTGCTGTCGATAAGCTTAAAGCCTTCTTCAACGTGACTGGCTTTCGTTTTCGGTGACAATACGGTTAATAATTCAATGAACTCGGGCAGATCAATTTGACCATTTCCATCCCGGTCGAAGAAATTAAAATCGCTTCTGATTTCTTCAATTTTTTCTTCTGAAAGCTGCGCGTTCACGTAGGTTCCCTATTTACTTACTTCGTAGGAAAAGCAGTGTAACGCCCTTGTCAGGCAGTGTCTATGCCTGTTTTTCCTTTGCTTTCATGGCTCGCATCCGTTGCGCTTTCGCCTTTTCTTCGCGCTTCTGTTCCATCACCAGACGAGCCTCTGTACCCACATGTTCCTGCTGTCTCGCTTTAGCCAGATTTACCTGCTTTTCACGCTCTCTGAAGCGAGCAATCTGCTCGTCACTGTGGGTTCCGTAACAATGTGGACAGCTAACACCAGATTCATACTTTTCGCTTTGCTTATCTTCCTCTGTAATCGGAAGACGGCACGCGTAACACTGATCGTATTTGCTCTTTTGTAAATCGTGATCCACCGCTACACGGTTATCGAAAACAAAGCAGTCGCCTTCCCACAGCGACTCCTCTTTAGGTACATCTTCCAGATACTGGAGAATGCCCCCTTCAAGGTGATATACCTCATTAAATCCCTGCTCTTTCAGGTAAGCTGTGGATTTCTCACAACGGATCCCGCCGGTACAGAACATAGCCACTTTCTTGTGTTTACCCGGGTCCATTTCGCGCTTTACATAGTCAGGAAATTCACGAAATGTTTCTGTTTTGGGATCTACCGCGTTTTTGAACGTACCGATTTCAATTTCATAACCGTTACGGGTATCTATTACCAGTACATCGGGGTCGCTAATCAGGGCGTTCCAGTCTTTTGGCTTTACGTAAGTGCCGACAGTCTGACGTGGATCGATACCTTCCACCCCCATCGTGACAATCTCTTTTTTCAGTTTCACTTTGGTGCGGTAGAACGGCTGTTCTTCGTGGAGTGACTCTTTGCAGGAAATCGGATTAATACGGGGATCGCTGTTCAGGTACGCCAGCAGCGCATCTATACCTTCACGCGGACCAGAGATTGTCCCGTTTATTCCTTCGCTGGCGAGCAGCAGGGTACCTTTGATACCGTTAGCAACCATAGTGTCATGCAACGGCTGACGCATGGCTTCGAAATCTTCAAGCGCGACGAATTTATACATCGCGCAAACAATGTATTTTGACATAATAATTCTCTTTGCTGATTGGAACGTAAGACCAGTGCAAAAATGCGGGCGCGACTATACCAGAGCGCTTTTCGAATTACCAGATTCTACGACGCCAGGAGTGTTCTGGAGCCCTCAATAATATCATCCAGTTGTGTGGGATCTTCCTCAAGCGGCGCCGGCTTCGAAGATGCGCGAGCCTGCTGTGTTGCTAATGCGCAATTAGCAATAATGTCAGCGGAGAGCTTTTTACTGTCATTGATGAGCGCATGAGGGTCCGGGTGCATGCACTGCCACAACCTGGCATCTGCGATCCCCTGCTGATTGAGAATGGTTGCCGTTTTACTAAGCGTATCAGGCTGGACGCGGCTGCAGTCAAGTGCCGGGCGGCGGTAATGGTTCAGCCGCATCAAGACGGCATCGTCAGCTTTATTTTCATCTGATAGTGAATGGATGGAAGTGGCAGGTACCCCACTGCCCAGCTGTAAAGCCAGAAGCAGCGCAAAATCAGCACCACGGCCCGCGGCAGACGAGAGCTGACCGCGCCATTCTGCCTGATTAACAGGATGAACTTGCGATACCTGGGCTTGAGCTGTCACCTTTGCGCTATGTCCTACTTGGCTGATGTTATACCTATATCGGTATTCAACAATAAGACTTTAGCTTCTGACACTTGCCCTGAGTGTAAAATTCATTGATGATTGCAGGCAACGACAAAAACCAAAGCGAAATCAAGCTGGTATTTGAATGAACTATGCTGATAAACAGGTGTTGATCGTGGAAGATCAACGGCCGTTTTTGTTACTTTTACGCGGTCTTCTCAACACCATGGGCGCAACAAATATTGTTACCAAGCCCTCAGCTGAGCAAGCCATCGCACTCTGTCGTAAGCAGAAGTACGACATCATCGTCGCAGATCTTCATCTTGGCGCAGACAAAAAAAACGGTTTCGAATTAATAGAGGAGTTGCGCGTTCGCAAACTCATCAAACCTTCGACGGTTTTTCTGCTGATCAGTGCAGACAGCGCCAGGCCGGTTGTTTTGGGGTCAATAGAACGTCGGCCCGACGATTATCTGATCAAACCATTTTCTCAGGCACAACTGAAAACCCGAATTACACGAAGCTGGCAAAAACGCCAGTTCTTACAGCCTGTTTATTCCGCTATTTTCGAAGAAGACTGGAATAAAGCGATAGATAATGCTGAACATCTCGCGTCCATGACATCACCGTATCAGCGCTCTTGCGAGCAGTTGTTGGTGGAACTGTACTGGGAGATTAAAGAGCCGGAAAAAGCGCTTGATGTATTGACGCCCTATATCAACGGAAAGCCATTACTATGGGCACAGGTTGCTTTAGGAAAAACGTATCTGCGACTTAAGGATCCTGACAAAGCCATTGATACGGCCGAGGCTATCCTGCAATCGAATCGCTTCTCTCCTGAGGCTCACGACATTCTCGCTGAAGCACATGACTTGCAGAATAACCATGAAGAAGCTGTAGCTTCCATTAAGTCAGCACTTAAAATCTCCCCTTTCTCTCTGCCCCGGCATTTTGCTGCCTGTCAGATCGCCTGGAACAGTAATGACTATGTGCTGGCAGCAGAGTCGTCGAAGTCCATCTGGGATTTGTCTAAACGCACGGTGCATCAGGACATCGCACATTGGTGTGGTTATATCAGGAGCATCCTGGATGTTGCTGAGCATTCTGAAGAAAAGCGTACAAAAAATCGCTATCAACAGGAGGCGCTTCTGGCCTTGCAACGAGGTAAGTTTGACGAAGCATTGATGCGGATGGCTGAAGACTTTGATATCGACATTTATGAACAGGTGATGACGGCCAGGGTGAATGCAATTGACGGCAAAATGCTGGATGCACGCAAACATCTAGCAGCATCGCAAATCGCCATCGAGAACAAATATGATGAATATCCCGTCGGCTTTGCTCCGGACAGCGTGAAGGTCATGTTTGATCTGGGTGAGTTTGACGATGCACAATCTCTGTTGACCAGTCTGAACCGCAGATCGATTGTACTGGATGCCAATAGCCAGGAATTACTCAGACGGGAAGAACGAAGCGCTTCCGACAAACAGTCAAATTATCAGCAGTTCAACCGCAAAGGAATCAACCTTTATCAGCAAGGCCAGTACGAAAAAGCAAAAGAAGCATTCGCAGCTGCGCAGACATTTGCGCCGGTAAACACAGGGGTTGCACTGAACCTGCTGCAGTGCCTGATAAAAATACTGGATAAAAACGAAAAAGCAGAGCCTACGCTGGTCAAAGAATGTCGACGGGTCTATAAGTTACTTGAGGATATGCCGCTAAATCATCAGCACCAGCAAAAGCTGGACGCACTGAAAGGCGACCTGCTTACCTACATAGGATAATAATCATGACCTCAGTTCGCGCTGGCACGACTTTGTTTTGTCTTACTCTGGTGGTCAGTGCATGCAGCACTACACGCCCTTGCGAAGACATAATGGAAGTTAAAAAGCAGGAGCACCAATGCCTTGAGCTGGCAAGCGTTATGAAAAATAATCAGTACCCACAACAGGCGATGGCAGCAAGAAAGCGCTATGAAGTCGAATGTGAAGATCTGCGCTACTATCGTGACGACTATGACACTATCTGTAAACGTAACCAACAACCCATCGGAAATCGTCAGACAGACCCGGACTGATTGATACCGGCGAGCTTTGTAGCAGGACTTACGCCATGCCATCCTGCCATAAGGTGACTCTTTTCCTCATTCTTTATGTCGGCGACTCGTTACGTATTGCGTATCCGCCTTCTGCCTGCCACATATGCTGTGCCCTGCAAAGCAACGCTCAAAACACCACAGGCAAAATGCTGCGAGTCAATAGCCAGAATAACTCTTACTATACGCGAGACTACCGCGTTTTATGCGCTACACAGGGAAGCTTAGCATCGCACAGGTGGCTCACAACTTCTAAGTAAACAGCGTGTTTATCACACCAAATAAATGAAAAAGCTCCCTACCCTATAGCTCGTAGTCGCTCTCTGCCAAGAGAGGCCAGAACCGAGCCGGTAATAACCATACAGGCCCCGACGTAAGCGGTGGTATTGAGTGCTGGCTGGGTAAACATCGACGGCAGAAGTCGCTCGGCAATCAGCATGCTGATAAAAGTGAAAAGTGGCGCAAGCGCGAGAACAGCACTGACCCGTGAGGCATGCCAGACCCGCATCGCTTCAGTGAATGCACCATATCCAAACAGGGTGTTCAAACAACAAAATAACAGTGCGAAAAACTGTAAGCGATTCATTTCCAACACATGGTATAGCTCAGAAAAGGGCAACAACATGATGCTGCCAACGATATACAAAACCAGTGTTAGCTGCATTGCCGTCATGTGCCGCATCAGCGACTTCTGACATAACGCATATGCTGCCCATGTCAGCGCCGCAACAACAATGAAAAAGATCCCCGCGACATCTTCGCTTTCAGAGGCAATAATCTGTGGAAGGCGATGATTGAAAAACAGCAGCAGTCCGCTTAACAGACTGATTGCCCCAATAAACTGTAAACGGGTGAAATGTTCCTTATAAAGCAGGATCCCACCAATCATCAGTGCAAACGGTGCAATTTGCATCAGAACCTGCGCACTCGCCGGACTCAGATAAAGCAACCCCATGACATTGGTGACGTAATTGGTAACCAGCATCAGTGTGGCGGAGACTGCCATCAATTTGATCAGCATCGGTAGCCGGAAAAAACGCGGTAACTGTTGCCTTTTCCACAATAACAGTCCGACAACGGCGGCAGCAGTGAGAAAGCGATAAACCGTAATGGTCGGGCTGTCCATCACCTGCAGGCATATCGCCAGGAAGATTGGCAATATTCCCCATAAAAACGCAGTAACTAGTGCCAGGGCGAATCCCAGGCCCGGTCGAACCGGATCACTCACATTTAGTCATCCACAAGATCATTCAGATCGTCAATAATATCCTGTATCTTATTCAATAGCTTGCGTTTTTGGTCGGATGTCAGTGTCTGTGAAAGCTCGGCAGCCATGCTGGCGTAAAGCTGGCGGTTTTGCTCTCGTTTCTGCATATATGATTCACTTCTGTAAACATCCGGATTATTCATAATACGCATCAGGTCCTGCGTGAAGTCGGGGTTCGTATCACGGGTAATAAACACTTTTCTGGCCGCATCCTGGATCGCACGCTGATAGGCAATCCAGTCCTGATAAGTAGACGCAAACCGGGGCGCATAACGTGCAATGATTTTTTCCTGCTGGTCGGTTAGCGAGCCAATTCGGTCTTCCATATCTTCGGTGATATCTTCCAGACGCTCTTCCGCTTTCTCCTGCGCTGACTTATCGCTGTCTTCTAAATACTCCTCTTCCTCTTCCTTGTTGTCCTTCTCAAGCGCAGCAAAGAATCTGACCACCTGTTCATCGGTAAGCGTTGTCGCCATAGATGCGATTTCCGGACTGAGCTTTTCACGTACTCTTATCCAGTGCGAGGTGGCTTGTTCTAAGTGTTTATTGATGACTTGCTGAGTTAACTGGTCGTTAGCAATATCGGATTTGAGCGATTTCAGCTGTGCAATATAGCGGGTAAGTTCAGTATCCCGGTGCCAGTCAATCCACGATTCAAGGTGATGATCGAACACATTTTCCTGTTTATCGGTAAGCTCGATATAGTCGTCCATATACCAGTAAATAAGCCAGTCGAGGTTGTTATACGCCAGCTTAGATGAGCAACCACCTAACAGAACCAATAACGCGAAAATGACACTTTTTTTCATTACTCTTCCTTAAGAGAATTCAGATAACGAGGTTTTAGTCTGCCGTTACCGGCAAAGGTTGCATGTGAGAATGTAAATAGTTGTGTCTAATCAACAAACTATCACTGTGGCGTATGAGACACTTGGCATCAAACGGTGCATCTGCCATGCTTAACACCATCATTACCGTTATTCTCTGCGATAGAAGTCACAGTATACTTCCTATACGCAGTAACTTACCGTGAAGGATTATTAACGTGAGTAAGACTGTAGCCGTGCTAACTTCAGGTGGTGATGCGCCTGGAATGAATGCCTGTATCCGTGCAATCGTTTTGGCTTGCGAACGAGAAGGACATACTATTATTGGCTACCTGCACGGGTATAACGGGCTTCTGAATCAGGAATATACACATCTGCATGCGCCGCGCGTACACAACCTCATTCAGCAAGGCGGCACGATTTTACACAGTGCCAGATGCCTGGAATTCAAAACCCAACATGCTGCACAGCGCGCTGCGGAGAATCTGGATGCACTGGACGTTGACACTTTACTTGTCATTGGCGGTGACGGTTCGTTTCGCGGCGCAATGCATTTAAGTGAGCATTGGGATGGACAGATTATTGGCTTGCCCGGAACAATAGATAATGACATTAGCGGCACAGATGCCACTATTGGCTACTACACTGCCATTGAAACCGCAGTAGACTCTATCGATAAGGTCAGAGATACCGCAGATGCCTTTGAAAGAATATTTCTGGTGGAGGTCATGGGTCGCCATGCTGGTTTTCTCGGCCTGAGTGCGGCCATCGCCTCAGCGGCTGACTTTGTTATTTTACCCGAGTTGTTTGACTCTGAAGATGCCACGCTACGCCAGATTGTTGAACAGTTAACAGAGCGGCGAGAGCAACGGGGCAATATCAGTTACATCATCGTGCTCGCTGAAAATGTCTGGCCCGGGGGGATCAACTCACTGGCATCTCAGCTGACAGAGAGAACTCACTCTGAAGTTCGACCGGTCATACTGGGGCATGTTCAACGTGGCGGCTCTCCCGTCAGTCAGGACAGGATCCTTGCCATGAAACTGGGTGCACACGCCGTGTCGCTGGTGGGCACACCGGTATCCAACGTGATGGTTGGTGAGTATCACGACAAACCTTGTGAAGTCCCGCTGGAAAAAACCTGGGAAGCGAAACCGTTGTCGGAATCTGATGTAAAAACGATGCAGCGACTCATGAATAACCGTTACGCATAACCAATAAGGCGTGAGAAAATAATAAGCAACGCATTGTTTTTATTTAGAAATATCAAAATAACAGAAAATCGATGCTTTAATTGACGCCTTCAGTGACAAGCGAGATAAAACAGGCTGATGATAATAATTGCAATCAAATTCTCTGCAGATAAATACAAAAAAGCACGCAATATGCGTGCTTTTTTGTGGCTTTTCATACCCACCGTCACTGACGTAAGCTTACTCCAGCGATGATTGAGTTTACATCTTCATTGCGGCTTTGACTTTATCCCGATGACTACGACTGACTTTAAGTTCAGTATCATTTTGCAAAATCAGGTGATACTCGCCGCTGATGTGACTCACCAGTTTCTTTACAAAACGAATGTTGGCAATGGCAGAACGATGGACCCGCACAAACCACTGGGGGTTGAGCTCTTGCTCTAATTCTTTCATGGTTTTGCGCATAATGTGCATTCCATCCAGTGCATGTACACACATATAGTCCCCAGCCGCGTCAATCCACTGGATATCCTGCACATTAACCCGCGTCACTTCAGAACCATCTTTAATCGCAAGAACTTCCGGGTAAGGATTGGTTTCTACTGGTTCACCACTGGCCAGTTTACGAAGTATTTCCTCGCAATCGTCACCGGTAAGTTCGGCAACCAGATTCACCAGCTTTCTTGATTGCTCGTCATAGTGTTGGGTAGTGAAGTATTCGCGTACTTTGTTCAACGCCGCTGATAAGCGTTCATCATCAGCCGGTTTCAAAAGGTAGTCGAGCGCGTGAACATCAAACGCCTTTATGGCATAACTGTCGTATGCTGTGACAAAAACAATCATTGGAATTGGCTGCTTTAACTCTCGCAGCTTATGAATAACCTGAAATCCGTTCAAGCCCGGCATTTGTATATCGAGAAACACCAGATCAGGACGGTGCTGTGAAATCGCACTCACTGCGTCAAGGCCATTCTGACACTCAGCCACCACCTCAATATCCTGATGGCGCTCCAAGCGAACGCGCAACCCTTTGCGAGCGAGCGGTTCGTCATCAACTACAATGGTTTTAATTACTTTGTTCGTCATTTCACGCGTCCTTTACCTCGTAGGGGATCCGAATTCTGACCCTGACACCAGAGGGTTTATTGTGCTCAATAGAGAATGCAAAATTACGCTGATATAAAGATTGCAGGCGTTCTTTTATATTGACCAGCCCAACACCATTTTCACGGCTTAGCTGCCCGTTTTTAATATCAGCCCCAGGGCCGTTATCTGCCACGTCCATGAGTAAATCATTGCCAAAAGTACGGGCAGAAATGTCGATTTTGCCGCCCTGCTCCATCTTTGATATGGCGTGTTTAATCGCGTTTTCAATTATCGGTTGCAGTATCATACTGGGAACCAGCGCACTCTCACAACTGTCATCAATGTCCCAGGTCACTTCGAGACGGTCGTCAAACCGAACACGTTCAATCTCCAGATAGAGTCTCAGGGCCTTAATTTCCTGTCCCAGCGGCACCTTTTTGATCGGATCATTATCCAGCGAGTAACGGAGAAAATCGCTTAAGCGGGACACCATGGCTTCGGCGGTGTCGTTTTCTTTAAGCAGAATAAGAGTTGAAATCGCATTTAACGTATTGAACAGAAAATGGGGATTCAGCTGGTATCTGAGCATTTTAATGTGCGCCTGATGCGCCATAGTGCTTGCTTTCAACGCATTCTGTTTTTCTTTTTGCAGCATTTGAAAGTTCTTAATGCCGAAATAGACGCCGCTCCAACACCCAACCATGATCAGCGAGTTGATGGTGTTGGTGAAATACATATACCAATCATCCGGGCGATAGCCGTGTTTATAGATTTCCCAGTAATTGATATTTTTTACCACCGCCCACAATAGGGCCACACCGTAGCAGGCCGATATCACGGTCAGAATCATTTTGAGAGGAGATTGTTTTCTTGCCCAACGATAAAGATACCGAAGAGGAATGGTCAGCAACCAGCCGGCATACGCGTTAAGCAGAATGATAAACACCCAGATGGGTCTGACATCATGCAGAAACGACCCTACATAATAAATTATCGCGAAGCCCGTCCAGCCTGCGCTGTGCAGCGTCCAGAAAAGGCGTTCGTTGCTTTCAAACAGGCGTTGCCAACGACTCACACGACTACCGGTTATTTGAATGATAAAAACATTATACGCATGTGAGCAACAGGCTGACCGGACTTAGTCGTAACTCTCTGTCGGCTGGTCGCACACAGGCTGCCTTTCCATCGCATTTGTCTAAACAAAAGCCTCTGTCTTTCAGCGTTGTTAAAAGACGCCATTGCTTTTAAACCCTAAAGACTCACATGCTAAATAACACATTAATAGCCGATTTTCATACGTTTAAGCCAGTGCACCCACCACCATGCCGGGCCTACCAGCAAAAAGCGAAGATCTTCCAGAAATGACGGTTTTTTCCCTTCAATTTTGTGTCCCACAAATTGCAAAATCCACATGATTACAAAAAGCGCCAGACAAAACTGCCAGACAGAAATGCCGGCAGCCTCGAGCAAATAGACACCGCCGAAACAGGCTATAGTAAGCAATGTCATCGCTGCGCCAATAGGGCCTGACAACAGAAAATAATAGTAAAGCACCGGTACCGCGATAATATGCGCCCAGGTGACATCAAACTGCGCAATCCAGTCAGGAACCGGGATCGCCCAGAGCAGTCCCAGCGTAACAAAATAGATGCTCGGCACTGCGATAGCGTGTATCAGCACGTTAGTTTTGTTTTGATGACTCTCGTCATACCGCATGAGTAATCGTTCAATATCCCGCATAGTCTCCCCCTCTGAGGTGGTGTTGTTATTATTGTTGGTAGCGTTTCGCGCTATCCTATAAGAATATGCCGCTGCAGCAGTTTTTCCACTGACTTCTGGTCTTTGTCAAACTGTATACCATAGTAGACATATTCCTGTTCAAGACTGTTGTTTTTTATCTGGCCTTTAATCAATACCTTTTCGCCATCAAGCTTGTAGCCAATGCTCACCTGCTGATTACTGGCTAATACCGGCCAATCCGGCTTTACTGGCATCGCAATGCGACAGCCATTCGTTGATACATCTACGATGATTCCGGTGACATCACTCAGAGACTCAATGCCTTCGGCATCGACAGCGACCGCAATACCCGGCTGAGCACGTTTTACCGCACGTAAACCCAGAGTTTGAATCGTTGACGGGAAGGTGGTTAACAGTAGCCCGGTTGGATGGGACAGTAACTTCAGCACCTTCACTCTGAAAGCTATTACCTGACCCGTGTCACCTTCCAGTATATAACGCACCACAATAGAATTATCGGGCAGCAGTAAATCCCTCACAAACGTCCATTTAGCCGTAGTCGGCATCTGAAATATCATGCAATTTGGAATATCCATTCCTACATAGTAAGTTTTGACGCGTTTGGGCGATGTCGGTGTGGTAATTTGCAGATCAATTGTCGTGCCCGGCACCAAATCTTTCAGTGACTGAATGTCATCCCTGCTCAGCGTTACTTTATTTTTGTTTGGCATGTTTATTGGCAATTATTGTTTAGCACTGTCTTTGCGGCATACTATACGACGAAGCATGACAGGTTATTTTTAACTCATCTCAATGTAACCAATTTATCCCGGGCTGACAAAGACTTCCGTGTGCGGCATCATATCAGCATCATTACTAATATCGGATCCACCATGTTTCAAGATAATTCAGTTCTGCAGTATACGCTGGATGTTCATTCCGTTCAGGAGCATCTTTTCCGCGTGTCGCTTGCGCTTCCTGCTCACACTACAGACTCGCTGACTCTGACATTACCAGCCTGGATCCCGGGCAGTTACATGATCCGCGATTTTGCCCGGAATATTGTCCGCCTGCGCGCAGAAGACCATCAAGGTAAGCTTTTGGATGTGGCGAAAACAGACAAACAAACCTGGCTGCTGCAGACGGGGGGCGCGCCTGTCACAATCACCTACGACATTTATGCATATGACTTGTCGGTACGCTCAGCATACATTAATGATGAGTATGCGTTTTGTAATGGCACCAGTGTCTTTTTACAGGTAAAAAATGCAGAATCACTTCCCTGTTCACTGCAAATTAACCAGCTTCCCGGTTACGCTGACTGGCAGATTGAGACCAGTATGCCCGCCCGCCAGCAAAATGAAGATGGCATGCGTTTTTTCTGCGAAAATTATGATGAGCTTATCGATCATCCAATTTTCATCGGACGCTGTCAGCTGAAGTCATTTGATGTCAACGGTGTTCAGTTTGTATTGCTTTTCTCAGGCAACACGCCAATTGATATTGACCGCATCGCAAGCGACCTTGTGCCTGTGTGCCAGCATCACATGACGCTGTTTGGCGATCCACAGCCCGTGTCACGCTATGTGTTTATGACGCTGTTAAGCGATTCGGGCTTTGGCGGTCTTGAACACCGCAGCTCTACCGCCCTGCTCTACCCGCGCTTTGATCTGCCTTTACAACAGGAACCTGAAGAAAAAACCGACGGCTATATTACGTTTCTTAGCTTATGCAGTCATGAACTGTTCCACACCTGGCACGTCAAGCGCATTAAACCCGATGTCATGGTAAAACCGGATCTGCAAACAGAAACTTACACAGAGCAGTTGTGGATCTATGAGGGATTTACCAGTTTCTATGATGACCTTACACTTGCCAGAACCGGCCTGATTGAACCAGAGAAGTATCTGGACATTGTGGCGCAAAACCTAAGCCGATTACAGGTTAATGCTGGCCGCTACAAGCAATCTGCGGCGCAAAGCAGCTTTGATGCATGGACCCGTTTTTATAAACAGGACGCGAGTGCACCTAATCATATCGTCAGTTATTACACAAAAGGCGGCATCATCGCCATGGGCCTGGATTTGCTGCTTCGAAAGGAGTCACAAGGTCAGTACAATCTTGACGACGTGATGCAGATATTATGGAACGACTATGGGCGTGATATCAAAGGTACGCCCAATGATGTCATCGCCAGCATTACTGAAAAGCACTTCAACATTGATATTCAGCTATTTTTGAATAAAACCGTGTATGGTGTAGAAGATGTGCCATTACAGACCTGGCTTAACGATATCGGCGTATCGCTCAAGACCCGCGTAAAAACGGCGCCTGACGATAAAGGTGGCATTGCGCGTTCACCCAAGCGCCTGCACCGCGCTTTTGGCGCGGTAACCAAAGCACTTGAGACCGGTGTGCTTATACAGGTAGTGCGTGAAAAAACGCCCGCTTGTGAGGCTGGTTTGCAGGTTAACGACAAGCTGATTGCGGTAAATGGTTATGTCGTAACCCCGCCATTGCTTCAGCGTCTGCTGGATAACAGCAATGAGGATACGCTTGAGTTATTGGTCATACGTGAAGGTCGCACCCTGACGATGACTATGCCAGTCAGGCCTGCCGCAGAAGAAGTCTGCTACCTGGAAATTAATGACAAACAAAAACTGTTGAACTGGCTGCAAGTCGATTACTGACGGTTTTATTCACCGTCAGTAACCAGTAATTGGGGATCAAGACGCATCGGACCTAAATTGAGTCGCCAGTCCAGATGCGGGCCGGTAGCTCTGCCTGTCGCGCCAAGGGTTCCCAATTGCTCCCCTTTTTCCAGCTTATCACCCACGGTTACCGTCATCGTATCCAGATGCAGAAAGGTAGAAAAGACGCCCATACCGTGATCAAGGATCACCGTATTGCCAGAATAATACAAATCCTCTGCCAGCGTCACAATGCCGCTTGTCGGTGCAACAATCGGAGTGCCAACAGGCCCACCTACATCTACCCCGTAATGTGGGCGTTTAGGCTCACCATTCAAAATACGCTGACTACCGTAAACACCGGTAATTGGCCCTTCTGCAGGCCATGAGAAACGCGTAAACACAGCATCGTAATTCCGCGTGCCACTGCGCGCTCTGGCTACTCTGGCACTGTCATTACGAATACGCTCAAGTACCGCTTTAGGTGGCGATACCATATTCTGATCCAGGCCATCGATGCGCTGAATATCATAATCGCGCTTACTGATATTCAGCGTGCGGGTATGTGTTTCCCCATCCGGGGTCACGATGGTCAGGGTGTGACTCGTTTCGGCCTCGCGCTCAAAGCCCATCACAAACTTCCCCTGCCGGTTAACTGTGAGTTTCTGGCCATTTAGGCGAACCTCACTGCCTTTTGGCACTTGCCCCCGGATCAGGCTCCCCTGAGTGAGTTTGCCATTGATCACCAGCGATGGATCTGCAGCATCCACCGAAGGTAACAACAATAAACCAAAAAGCAGCGCCATTGTGGCTATCGGGGCGCTCAGTACAGACAATTTCATTTATCCGGTCACCATTGCGCCTTTACCCACACCTTCATAAGCCACTACTTTATTAGCTTTACCTGGGTAGCGCTGTTGCTGCTCCGTTAGCAGAAATTGCGCCAGGCATTCGACTGTCGAGTCTGTATCAATCACTTCACAGTTAGCTGCAGGTAGCATAATTTCAAAATATCCCTGGTTCGCTTCATAAGCAAAACACAGATAATCTTCCGGATTGTCCACCGTGCCCGTGATCTTACGATCGGAATAAGCAATGGCATCTTCCTGCGTCGCAATGTAGATATCTGCCCAGCGCTCTGCCCAGTATGCCTGACTCGCCTGAGAAGCCTCTCCATCAACAAATATATCAATTCGTGAACGGTGGCCGTGCGCAATCCGTTGGCAGTTTCCATCGTGCTTTTTCAGGCCGTGCGTATAGTGGTAGTACGGCGTGGTGATGACTTCCGTGCGTAAATGCAGTGCAATATCATCAACATTGTCAGGCAGATGTGTGGCAATAACTTCCCGTAGATATTCACCCACGCTTGCCATATTCACTTCATCAGAATAAATAAAAGCATACGCATCAGATGGACAGTACAGCATGATTTGACGTGCGTCTTCACAACAAAACTGCACCTCAACCTGATCGCCATCATCATCGTGTCGGATCATAGCGTTGGCATGCTCAGCAGGCACGAGCAGCTTGTGATCGACATAGTCGTCAATCAATCGTTTTAAGTTCTTTTTCACCTTACCGAAGTCCTGAACCATACTTTCTTCATTCAGGTCACCGTCGAGTACCACATCGACAATCCAGCTTTCTCCCACCATGCCGCGCTTAGGACAGAGGTAAGAGAAATCCATAACAGTAAGGTCATTAACAAATAATTGCATAACACCCTAATCGTGAATTTGTTGCCGCTATTATACGGCGGAAAAAACGGAGTTACAGGTAATTAGTCCATACCTGACTGTCGTTTTAACTGATCTTTTAAATTTGGCGGTATTCCGCGGATCGTCAGCGTATCGGTTGCCGGGTCATAAAACACCCGCTCCCCCATTAACTTACGCTCGAAGCTCACCGATATTCCGCCACCCTGACCGGTAAATTTGGCCAGTTGCTTCAGCGCCGCCGGATCCGGCTGGATCTCTTTTTCCAGTGGCGTTTCCAGCGACTCCGTAAATTTTGCGAAATCTGACTGAGAGCTTTCATCTGCTGGTAAACGACCGGATAGCTCTTTTACCGACAGACTTTCACCGCTATCAATCTTCTCCTTGAAATAACTTTTTACTTCTTCCCTGTGTTGATGCTGCTCTTGCGGATCAAGAGACTCACTCGCCAGATAGGCATCTACAGATGAAATCAGGTGTTTGTTTTGCTGTTTCACATCAACCAGCTCTTCACACCCGATAAACTGCATGAAAAAGTCAGAGACCTTGCGACCCATACGCCCTTTAATAAAGCTGATATAGCGTTGCTGCTCTGGCTGCACCGACCATTGCGTTAAATCAATACGTACGGCTAACTGCATACGAGCTAAATCCAGATGCTCGCGAGAAGACAATTCCAGTTCCTGATTCACTTCTACGTGCGCACGGGTATTTAACAGCGCCACCATCAGATATTGTGTGGCCAGATACTCATACTGACAAAAGATGAGAAACCCGGTTTCTACGGTGCCGGTATCAGCCAGGGCTTTTACCAGTCGGGAAGCTGCGGACAGGGAAAAGGCATGGAACGTCGATTCCAGGTCGCCATCGCCTTCGTTGCGCTGTTTCCAGTATGCTGATAGTCCCTGAGCAAACTCACTGACATCGGCAGGTTCGGCGTTATCACTGTCTGCCGGCGCACTGTCGACAAAATGGCCTACCCCTTTTCCGGGCTTGCCGTTAAAGCTGTGATTTATCTGATGCGCCAGCTGTTCAATTTCAGGCGTCACCGTTAAACAGCTATTGCGGGGGATCGCTTCAATTTTATCATCCTGGTTAAGAACCAGACGATGAACAACAAAATGATGAATCAGTGCACTCATAGGTAATGTGGTGTCCTGTCGTTAAGAATTAGCTGGGGAATTGCGGGATTTTAGAATGAATGATTGTTATCACTCAAACAACGATTATAATCATTTTATTTTTAAATCCATTCTTTTTATTAAAGAAAACTCTAAAAGAGGCGTGCTAATGCCCCAGAAAAGCCGTTACACCGATGCAGATTTCGAAGCGCTAATGAATAAAGTGATCATGACACTGGAAGAAAATCAGGCAAACAGAGACTTGTCTCTGATGGTGCTGGGCAATGTCGTCACCCATATATTTAATACACAGGTAGCACCGGAAAACCGGGAAGCGATGGTAAATCAATTTGCCGACGTTCTGAAGAAAAGCGTTAAAGGGTAAGCGATAACCTATGATTTTAGCCGAATCTCCGCGCCGTCAACGCGTGACGAAGCTGGTGAACTGGGGACACTGGTTTGCTCTGGCGAATATCGCTATCGCTATCATTATTGCCTCGGTTTTTGTCTTTTCATCACCCCTGCCCGGTACGTTTATCGGCTCGGTCTACCTGTTTGCAAACTGGTTCGGTCATATTGGTTTTATGACCTTTTTTGGTTTTGTAATTTTTGTCCTTCCACTGTGCTATCTGGTCAGTAATGCTAACGTTATCAAAGCGTCAGCCTCTGCGATAGCTGCTATCGGGCTGGCGTTGCTCGCCTTCGACGCACTGCTTTATAACCGAACTGGCTTTCATATCAGCGGTAACTCTGCAGACTTGCTGCGCACAGAAGCACAAACCCAGGCCAGCCATTTTGGCTGGCAGGAATGGGGCTTTCTGTTAATGTTATTCGTCGTGTGGCTGGGGTTCCAGCTCATTCTCGCCAATGCCATCTGGCAACGTATTGAACGTCTGGTTCACTACAAAATCGGCATACCGGTCACCAGTTTCTTTGTCGTGTGCTTTGTCAGCAGTCATGCGGTGCATGTGTGGGCAGATGCTCAGCTGTACCAGCCAATTATCAAACAGGACAATATGTTTCCGCTGTCTTACCCTGCAACAGCGAAAACCACCATGTCCCGTTATGGTTTGCTGGACCTGCAGGCCTATGAAGAGCGCAAACAGTTACAGTTCGATCCTGACATTCACAATATCACCTATCCCACCGAGCCGGTGTATTGCTCCATCGATAGCAGCCGCAACCTGACTGTAATTGTGCAGACAGACTCACAACCGCTGGCAGGACTGGATACCTTCGCCATGCAAAAAGTGGAAAATTATTTCACTACAGCATCTTCACTGGACGCGTTAATTATGACGTCACTGTTTGGTGTCCCAGAGATCTACCAGGAAAGCCTCGAGGGTAAAAAGCCAGTGCTGCTGGCGTTACCGGTGGGTTTAGGCATGCCGGTATCAATACACATCGACGACACCCTGCCGACACAGTTTCTTGATAATTACCGTCAGCCGTTGAGCAATGAGCATGATGGCTTACATATCGCATTTTTACCTGCAGCCAAAATGCAGAGCTATCTTGAACCGTCGTTGTTCGAACGCGGTGATGTAATCATTGCCACCGGCTATAGCGCTGACAGCGCGAATGCAAAGGGTACCTTGTACACCACACTGGATGTGAACACGACGATCGCAAGCACTGAAGATCTGGCTCCCACAATCTTAAATGCGCTTGGGTGTCAGGCTCCTGCCAATTTCTACTCTACCGGGCAGAACCTGCTGGATGCAAAGCGTAACTGGCTGGTCAGCACGTCTGGCGAGCGCATTGTGGTGGTACATAATCTTCAGCGCACGGAGGTGTTGAGTAATGGCAGTTATGAGATCACCAATACCACCGACAATAAGCGCAGTAACGATACCTTGAATGTTGATTTGTTAAGTCAGGCGATAAAGCACCTGACGCGCTTCTCACAGCAGAACTAACGATAAGGGCCGTAACGGCCCTTTTATCATTTACGTTAAGCAATTACGTCAGTTGAAAGGATGTGGCTTACCGTGTTCACATGAGTCACATTGTCAATGGGCTGTGAATTCTCATTGTCGCCGGGGCTGACAAAAATCTTGTGTCCGACACCAGCCGCATCCGCTGCCTGAATATCCCGCCAGCTGTCACCAATCATGAAAGACCGTGAGGCATCAATGTGATGTTCAGCAATGGCAGTAAGCAACATGCCAGGCTCAGGCTTGCGGCAATCACACTGCTGACGATACTGACCAATACCTTCTGTGGGGTGGTGCGGACAATAATAAACCGGGATCGCTGGTAGCCCTGCGCTGTCAAATTGCGACTGCATCCATCGGCTCAGTGCAGCAAAATCGGCTTCACTGTACAACCCCCGGCCAATCCCGGACTGATTGGTGACGATAACCGGCATAAAGCCTTTAGAGACAAACGTCCGGATAACGTCAAAAATACCCTCAACAAAGTCGATATCCTCTTTACGATAGACATACGCTTTGTCTTCATTAATGATCCCATCCCGATCGAGAAATAACGCTTTATTTTTCACAGTGGTCCTCTTCTGGTGCCTGTTTGCGCCAGACCTGGCATATGAAATCTGCAGTCACATACTCGAGTGTCTTCCCTAGCGTAGCTTTGCGTCCTTCATCCAGCTTCCAGGAAAAGGGCGTCATGGCAATCAGTTCAGACACGTGCTCCGGGTTTTCAAAATTAAGCGTAAACGTGATTTGGCGGCTCTCCTGAAGAGAAAAATGCGATAACGCCGCATCAGGCAGAACATGGCGTTCGGGCGAATCGTAAATATGCTGTTTAAGCTCATACAGATGTTCCGGACCAGGCGAAACGGTTAGCAATGTGCCTCGTGAAGACAATACCCTGGCATATTCGCCGGCGTCGCCAGGTGCGAATATCTGCATGATGGTATCCACTGATTCATCTTCCAGTGGCAACTGATGGCTGCTGGCAACCACATACTGATGTGTCTTTGCCTGCTTTGCTGCCATCTCTACAGCCAGTTTGGCGATATCGCTGCCAGCCGCAGTGGTGCTTTTTCCCTGTAGTGCCAGACTCTCAGCGATATTACGCAAGTAGGCACCTTCGCCACAGCCGGCGTCGTATAATCTGATTTGCGTTTCTGGATGAGCCTGGCTGACTAAATCGGTCAATGCGGTCATGAGCGGTTGATAGCTCTGACGTTGGTGGAACCCACGACGCGCCCGCAACATGATTTTGTCATCACCGGGCTGAAGCGATTTTTTAAACTGGACCGGCAGCAAATTTACATAGCCCGCTTTCGCTTTATCAAATGCATGGCCATTGTCGCATTGCCAGGTTTTATCGTGGATGGTTAAGGGATGTTTGCAGAGTGGACATCGCCACATGATGTCATGCCTGTTGGTTCAGAATGCCGCAATGCTAGCAGACAAGCCTCAATAAGCGAAGCCGGACTGGGAAGTCCGGCTCAACTGCGCTTGTACGGGTGCTAGTCTTTTGCAAACAAGGTAAAGATGCTGGAAAAATCTTTATCTCCGTTACCGTTACGCTGATGCAGTTTATACAGTCCCTGTGCTGCGGCTGCCATGGGTGTAGATGATTCCGAATTCGCTGCCGCATTCATCGCCAGATTCAAATCTTTATTCATCAGCTTCACCATAAAGCCACCCTGATAGTCATTGGAAGACGGGACATCTTCCATCACGCCGGGACATGGATTGTATTTTTGCAGTGTCCAGTTACAACCTGAGCTCTGCAGCATGATGTCAGACATCACTTTGGGATCCAAACCATTATCGATAGCCAGCTGCAACGCTTCAGAGGTACCACTCATCAACACCGCCAGCAACATATTGTTGCAGATTTTGGCAATCTGGCCAGCTCCCGTATCGCCAGCATGAAACAGATTTTTGCCCATACATTGCAGTACCGGCGTAGCCTTGGCAACACCATCGACGGAGCCGCCCATGATAAATGTCAGCGTACCGGCTTTGGCACCCGCTACACCACCGGAAACCGGCGCGTCGACAAACAACCGACCGGCTTGTTCTACGGCTTTGCCAACCACTCTTGCTGAGTCAGCATCGATGGTACTGGAATCAATAAACAGTACATCGTCGCGACTCGCCTCAATGATACCGTTATCGCCAAGATACAACGACTTCACGTGCGCGGCGGCCGGCAACATAGTCACAACCACTTCAGCGTCAGCGACGGCATCAACCGCTGACGTCGCGGCCTTCGCGCCCTGCTCTACCAGCGCGTTCACGCTGGCTTCGACCAAGTCAAAAACGGTAACCTGCATACCGCTTTTCAACAGGTTAGCCGCCATAGGCCCACCCATGTTACCCAGCCCGATAAACGCAATATTTGTCATTATTATTCTCCCAGTGTAATTAACGGATGAGACGCATCGTCCCAGGGGGAAGTAAAGAACGTGTCGATGACACCATCTGGTACTTCAGCAACAGACGCATATTTCCAGTCTGGCGCATTGTCTTTATCAATTAATAACGCCCGAACGCCTTCCTGAAACTCGCCCGCTTCGCCGCAGCGACAGGACATGATTAGTTCCATCCTGAAGCAATCAGCCAGACTCATCTGCGCGCCTCGCTGGCACTGCTGATACACCAGGTGTGCGGTAATCGGTGAGCCCGCGCTCAGTGTTTTTTGCGCCCGTGCCAGCCATTTATCATCAGCGCTGTCTAACGCATTAATCGCCTCGACAATCGCAGGCAGTGAGTCGTGACTGCACACCTCATCAATTAGCGACTGATGTGTTTTCACCACGGATGCAGGCATCGCATCACTGTCTGAGAGCGAGTTGATGACTTCTGCTACCTGTTCGTCAACACTGTCATCCTGCCACGCATGTTCACATAACGCCTCTAACAGTTGCTGACGTTTATCACTGCTAACGAAATGATCTGCCAGCCCCAGGTATCTGGCATCGCCTGCATTCATGCTAGCGCCAGTCAGTCCGAGAAATAACCCGGACTTTCCCGGCAGTCGCGGCAGAAAGTAACTGCCGCCTACATCGGGATACAGACCAATCGTGATCTCCGGCATTGCCAGACGCGACGTTTCAGTAACGATGCGGTGACTTGCGCCACTCATCAGCCCCATGCCGCCGCCCATGACAATGCCCGTTCCCCAGATGACAACGGGCTTGTTGAACGTGCGAATGGTGTAGTCGAGGGTGTACTCAACGGTAAAGAAGGTTTCCAGAAAAGCAGGGATCGCATTGGTATTGTTTGCCATCGCCTGATGCATCGACACCACGTCGCCACCGGCACAAAACGCTTTTTCCCCTTCGGCATCAATCAACACGCACGCGATATCGGAGCGCGCTGAAAATGTTTGTAACGCATCCAGCATTAGCTCAGCCATCGCCAAATCAAGAGCATTAAGTGCTTTGGGTTTATTTAACGTCAGAATTCCGACTTTTTTGCCGTTACCCGCATCAGCTTCACTTACAAGTACCGGTAACGCTCCAGCATCTTCACTCATTGTTTTACTCCCTATCAGAGAACTTCTCTCTCATCCATTATCAGACGACGACCAATGATCACGCGCATGATCTCATTCGTGCCTTCGAGTATCTGATGTACACGAACATCACGCACGTGACGCTCGAGTGGATATTCTTTAATGTACCCGTAGCCGCCGTGAAGTTGCAGCGCCTCGTTACAAACGTTAAAGCCCACATCTGTGGCGAACCGTTTCGCCATAGCGCAATAAGTGGTTTTGTCTGCGTGGTCATTATCCAGCTTGCTCGCAGCCAATCGCACCAGCTGCCTGGCTGCAACCAGCTCGGTCGCCATATCCGCCAATTTGAACTGCAATGCCTGAAAACTGGCAATAGGCGAACCAAACTGCTCGCGCTCCAGCATGTAGTTGCGTGCAGTATTCAGCGCCTGTTGCGCGGTGCCGATAGAACAGGTCGCGATGTTAATACGACCACCGTCCAGTCCCTTCATGGCCATTTTAAAGCCTTCACCCTCTTCACCCAGACGCCAGGACTTTTCCAGCTTCACATTTTCAAATGTAATCATACGGGTTGGCTGAGCATTCCAGCCCATTTTCTCTTCTGGTTTGCCGTAGATGATCCCCTCTGCATCGGCCGGGACTGCAAACGCAGACACGCCTTTCGGGCCGGGTCCACCGGTACGCGCCATTACCACAAGTACATGGGTGCTTCCGGCACCTGAGATAAACACCTTCGAGCCATTTAAGACATATCCACCATCCTGCTCCTTGGCAGACGTTTTAAGTGATGCTGCATCTGAGCCTGCACCAGGCTCTGTTAAGCAATAAGAAGCCAGTTTCTCACCGGTCACCAGCTCCGGGCACCAACGTGATTTAACGTCCTGCTGGCCCCAGGTGGCTATCATCCAGGTAGCCATATTGTGAATCGTCAGCATCGCTGTTGTGGTAGTACACCCCATCGCGAGCTGCTCGAAGATAATAGAAGCGTCAAGGCGACTAAGACCCAGACCACCTTCATCTTCCGGTGTGTATAAACCGCAAAATCCAAGTTCACCCGCTTTTCTTAGCGCTTCTACAGGGAACGTGTGATCGCGATCCCACTGCGCCGCATAGGGTGCCAGCTCCTGGTCTGCAAACTGACGTGCCGTTTCAGCAAAAGCCTGCTGATCTTCTGTCATGTCAAAATTCATATTCCTGCCTCCCTAGTCAATTGAGATAGTCAGGTTAGGGCCGCCCGGAATGTCATCCTCCAGCCAGCGGGAGGTAATGGTTTTGGTTTCCGAGTAGAAGCGGATCGCCTGCTTCCCGTATGCATGTAAGTCACCATAGAACGAGTTTTTCCAGCCAGTAAACGAGAAAAACGGCAACGGCACAGGAATCGGAACATTGATACCGACCTGCCCCACTTCCACATTTCGCTGATACTTTCTGGCAGCAGAGCCGCTGTTAGTAAAGATAGACGTGCCATTTCCGTACGGATTGTTGTTCACCACTTCCAGCGCATCTTCCAGAGAATCCAAACCCATGCAGCTTAATACCGGACCGAAAATCTCTTCTTTATAGATGGTCATATCGGGGGTGACACCGGAAAATACCGTTGGTCCAATCCAGTTCCCGTTCTCATAACCGGGTACAGTAAAGTCACTGCCATCCAGCAAGCATTCTGCGCCTTCATCTTTGCCTTTTTGGATAAGGCCCAGCACACGCTGTTTTGCCTGCGGGCTGATAACCGGGCCATAGCCTGCGTCTTTGTCGTCCCAAAGTCCGGGTTTCACTTTACTGATACGCTCAGCCAGTTCCGGGATCCACTTTTGCGCTTCACCAACAAATACAGCGACCGAAATCGCCATGCAGCGCTGACCGGCAGCACCGACCGAAGACCCCACCAGATTGTTCAGCACGTGCTCTTTGTTGGCATCGGGCATAATGACGCTGTGGTTTTTTGCACCGGCAAAACACTGAGCACGCTTCATATTGGCAGTCGCCGTACGATAAATGTGCTGACCAACGGGTACTGAGCCAACAAAAGAGACCGCTTTGATCCGTGGATCGGTTAACAGAGGCTCAACCTGATCTTTTCCGCCGTGAACAATATTCAATACCCCTGCCGGTGCGCCAGCTTCCATAAACAGCTCAGCGAGCTTCATAGGCGTCTGCGGATCCTGCTCAGAAGGCTTTAAGACGAAGGTGTTGCCGCAAGCAATTGCCATTGGGAACATCCATAACGGAATCATTGCAGGAAAGTTGAATGGCGTGATCCCAGCACATACCCCTAATGGTTGAATGTAGCTGTAGGTATCGATACCACGGGCCACATTTTCCACTGTCTCGCCCATCATCATTGAAGGAACATTCATGGCTTGTTCAACCACCTCGATTCCCCGCCAGACGTCTCCTTTCGCGTCATCAAAGGTTTTACCGGTTTCAGATGCCAGAATTTTGGCGATGTCTTCCTGATGTTCTTTCAACAACGCCTGATAACGCATCATGACGCGTGCGCGCTCAGTTACCGGCACGTTTTTCCAGGTTTCGAACGCCGCTTCTGCAGACGCAATAGCCTGTTCCATTTCCTGCTCTGTGGCACAGGGCGCCTTGGCAATCACCTCGTTATTTGCCGGATTAGTCACGTCGATGTAAGAAGAAGTAGAAGACTCAACGAATTCACCGTTGATAAGTAAGGGTACCTTGTGCATGGCTGCCTCTGATGTTTTTCCTGTAAGTTCTGCAACAGTAACCAATAACTACCCTTGACGTAAACGTAAACCTATCTGGTAATACAAGTTACATGTAAATTTTTTGTGACACTTGTAACAGGCAAGATAAAGAAACTAAAGGTATTCCGACGAATACCCCGAAGCAGACAGATAACATGTACATTTTCGGCGTCACTGATAAGCTTAATAAATACAACCATTTTTCTCTACACACGGGCCTGATACCTTGCAATATCGACTCGCCATTGTTGAAGATAACGCTACGGCACGCGCCAGCCTGCGAAGCCATATCCTTCCTACAGGGCTATTTGAAGTCAGTAGTTTTGGTAGCGGTGCAGAGTTAAAGGCCGCTTTGCGCACGCAGCACTTTGAAGTGATCTTGTTGGATTTTCATCTTGGTACCGGTAAGAATGGCGTTGCATGGGTACAGGAGTTGCGACAGAGTCGTTTCATAAAGCCGAGCACCGGTATTATCTTCATCACGTCAGACCGATTACCTCAGACCATTGGTCAGATCATCGATGTCCACCCTGATTTGCTTATCATTAAACCTTACAGCATTGGCACGCTTACCCGCCAGCTGGAACATTACATGACTTATCGTGGATTCGTATCGAATGTTCTGGCCAGCCTGGATAAAGGCGATACAAAACATGCGTTAAGCCAGCTCGCCCGGCTTGCACAGGAGAATGTTCCCAGGCGGCTTCAGTCCGATGTCACTAAATTGCAGGCGCGTCTACTTTACGAAGACAGGCAGTTTTTACGGGCCCAGCAGCTTTACGAGGCCGTGCTGACTCAGTCCGATCAGGTCTTGTGGGCGCAATGGGGCCGGATAAAATGTCAGTACGCCGCCGGCAATTACGGCGCCTGCAGTGAGCAATTGTCAGCCTTATTGAACGTGAACCTTGCAAAGGACCAGGCGTTCGAATGGTTAGCCTGCCTGTGTTACGAACAGGAGGCCTATTCCCAGGCGGAGCATTACCTCGACAATATAAAACCCAGTGATTTAAGCGTACCGGCAACCCGTCTTAAAACACTCACGTACCATAAGCAAAACCGGGTACTCGAAGGTATTGAGCTGTTACAAAAAAAACGGGCTATGAACCGCAGTGCAAAAGAGGCTTTCAACGACTTCACGTTTACGCTGGCAGAATTTTATCTGCAACTGGCTGAAGAAAGCCCGGAAACCAACCGCCAGGAAAGTCTCTCGCAGGCCCGCAAACTGGTGGGTATTGCAGGAAGAAGCCAGCATGATATACAACTGACGCAAAAGCGGGATTACCTGTTAGCCTTTGCAGCAGTACTCGACGGGGATAATAAAAAAGCCGCGCTGATGCTTGATAACGACAGCATGAATGCCGTCACTCGCGCTGAAACACCGACTCTGCTGGTTGCAGCGAAAGTGAACGGCGCTCTTGGCAGGAAAGAGAAAGCCCGACTGTTAATGGAAATGGCAACCCAGCGCAATGCCACGATTGAAGACCTGAGCGAGCAAACGGTAAATGCGGGGGAAATTCTTGCATCAGAACAAAAGCTCGGGCTTGCTGGCGACAAAGCATTCGAGCTCAATGACAAAGGTACCCAATGGTTTCTGAAACGTCGGTTTGCGGAAGCCATGCCGTTTTTTTATGATGCACACCGGTTATTGCCTGCTATTGGCGCATTCACGCTAAACCTGTTGCAGTGTATGGTTGAAAGTCAGACCGTGCAGTACAAACGCTACACTATTCGAAAACTGTTAGCGGAACTGGAAAGTACCCAGATGAACCCGACAAACCGCTCGCGCCTGACGCAACTCAGGAAACAGGCTGATGACGCTACCGACACGCTCCTCCCTCCCGATCCGATACTTACCCCTGCTGAAGAAATCAGTGCTGAAGACGCCAGTGCTGAAACCGTAGAACCGGTGACAGTTTCAGGCTCATCATCGCCATCTTCCTAAGTCGTGTATATATTTCGCGTTACTGCATTTTGAGCAAAGCGCAAGCTATGTGACTCACTATTACGAAATGAGTTACGAGGGACGCAGCGTTAAAAGCGCCAAAGACACACCTGCATAACAGCGCTTTTCAGCCATTGTTACCCTATCCGTCCACTTGTGTAGTCGATTTGTACAAGTGGACGCTATTTTGCCTGAATCACGAAAAAGTCGCTTTAAGAATGAGCACTGAAAGTCAGCATGCCCTAGCGCAAACGCGTCAGCAAACTTGACGTATCCCAGCGACCGCCACCCGACTTTTGGACGTCGGCATAGTATTGATCAACCAGCGCCGTTAACGCCAGTGTAGAGCCGTTTCGCCTGGCTTCATCCAGGGCAATAGACAAATCTTTACGCATCCAGTCAACCGCAAAACCAAAATCATATTTCCCCGCTATCATGGTACCCGCGCGGTTTTCCATCTGCCACGACTGCGCAGCACCTTTACTGATCACGTCAATCACCTGCTGACAATCAAGACCGGCGCGTTCACCGAAATGAAGCGCTTCAGCCAGCCCCTGTACAATCCCGGCAATGCAGATCTGATTCATCATTTTAGCGAGTTGACCGCTTCCACTTTCCCCCAGACACTGGCTATGGCGGGCGTAGACATCAATCACAGGTTTCACTTTCTCAAAAACAGCAGCATCCCCACCAACCATCACGGTAAGTTGCCCATTCTCTGCGCCTGCCTGTCCACCAGACACAGGAGCATCAAGAAAATCGACCTGTTTTTCCTGACAGATTTGTGCAAGCTCACGGGCGATTGACGCCGACGCGGTAGTGTGATCAATCAGTACACTTCCGGGTTTCATTACTGTCAGAGCCTGTTCAGCAACCTGGCGAACATCATTGTCGTCGCCAACACACATCATCACGATATCAGCGTCTCTGGCGGCTTGGGCTGGCGTATCGGCAACCTGATTTTTGAAAGTCTGCTGCCATTTCTGCGCCTTAGCCGCTGTACGGTTATACACAGTGACCGCGTATCCGTGGGTTGCGAGATGTCCTGCCATGGGGTAACCCATAACACCTAAGCCTAAAAAGCTAACCCTTTTATCGCTCATAACTGATTCTCTTCGCTGATTTATGTTTATACTGTAAGTGTGCGCGAAGTGTAGCAAATTATCCGTTTGCTACCTACTGTCCGGCAGGGTTGTTGGAGACTCTGCGCCCGACATTTACAAAATAACAAGAGGGATTATGAGCACAACGATTTACTCACACACAGCCGTTCGCAATAACGGTGAAACAGAGTCACTTGACGCCTATAAGGGTAAAGTATTACTTATCGTTAACACAGCCAGCAAATGTGGCTTTACCTACCAGTACGAGGGACTGGAAACGTTATATAAACAATACAAAGACCGGGGTTTTGCTGTGCTGGCTTTCCCATGCGATCAGTTTGGCCATCAGGAGCCGGGGGATGATGAGCAGATCGCAGGCTTTTGCAGTGGCTCGTTTGGCGTCACCTTTCCGTTATTTAAAAAAACGGACGTTAATGGTGACAGCGCCCACCCTTTATATGTAACACTGAAAAGTGAGGCGCCCGGCATTCTTGGCACGAAAAAGATTAAATGGAACTTCACTAAGTTTCTGGTAGATACACAAGGTCACGTAGTAAAACGCTATGGACCGACAACAAAGCCTGAAGCCATTGCCAGTGATATTGAGTCCTGCCTGAAATAATTCACCCTGAGGAAGCGAGATGACAATACGTGTTGGTGTATTCAGCGCAAAAAGTTATGACGAAAGCATTTTCGCACCCATGTCTGAACACTATGATGTCAGCTTTCGCTTCCTGCCGATGGCGCTTGACGCGCAAACGGCGCACTTGTGTTCGGATTACGATGCCGTCTGCGTATTTGTGAATGATGATATATCCCGGCCCATCATCGACGCCCTGCACCAATGCGGTGTCAGGCACATTGCATTGCGCTGCGCCGGTTTCAACAATATTGATCTCCAGGCAGCTAAAGACCATGGCATTGCTGTTTCAAGAGTGCCCGCGTATGGGCCCGAGGCTGTCGCAGAGCACGCCATCGCGCTAATGCTTACCTTAAACCGTAAAATACACAAAGCCTATAACCGGGTGAAAGAAGGTAATTTTGAGCTTTCCGGACTAATGGGCTTTACCCTTCACAACAAGACCGCTGGTATAATCGGCACAGGAAGAATTGGTGCTGCTACTGCCAGAATCTTGTCCGGTTTTGGTTGTAAGGTTATGTGTTACGACCCCTACCCTGACGACGAGCTGATACAGGCAGGCATTGGCTACGTTCCTCTGGACACCCTGTTGGAAACCAGTCACATTATCAGCCTGCATTGTCCACTCAGCGAAGACACCTACCATTTGATTAATCACGATACTATTGCGCAGATGCGCGACGGCGTTATGCTGATAAATACATCTCGTGGCGGGCTGATTGACACCTCAGCGGTGATTCAGGGATTGAAGAGCCGAAAAATCGGCTATCTCGGCCTGGATGTATATGAAATGGAGTCAGAGCTGTTCTTTAAAGATCACTCTGAGCAAATCATTGATGATGACGTTTTTGAGAGACTGGCAACGTTTCACAATGTGATTATTACCGGCCATCAGGGTTTCTTTACACAGGAAGCGCTATCACAAATCGCGACTACCACACTTGAAAACCTGCGCGATTTTAACAAGGGCAAGCCAGATCCTTCCCGCTTTCTGTCCGGTTAACGATAGTGCATTCGGTTATTTTTTCAGGATCAGGTGGAAGTACCGACCTAACCGACAAAACGGCTCCTGACTACCGTATTGTTTTTCAAGCGCCAGAATGTCTTCAAAGTGCGAGTTCTGCATTTCACGATCGCGAATATAGTCGTGAAAACAGCGGATCCCCGTCATTGCGCATATCGTAAAACCTGTCTGCTTGCAGTGTTCAATCACCATCGGCGGTGATAACGGCTGTTTCGGATTTAACCGAACCTGCTTTTTGACCTTCATATCGCGCGCAATGTAATCAAAATTGCCATACACCGCATTATTAAACAAGGCCGCATCCCGATTGAAAAAGCTCAGAGACAGCGTACTGCCACTCTGCATTTTTTCATAAATGTAAGACAATGCCTCCATCGGTGCGACCAGCCACTCCAATACAGCATGGCACACGATGAAGGAGTAATCGCCAATGGATGACAGCTGTTGCAATGGTTTTTGTATAAATTGCGTAGCAGGATACGCCGAAAGCAGACTGGCAGCCTGGCTCAGTACATCAGTGGAGGGGTCAGTAAGTGTCATCGCATAGCCACGCTCACTTAAGCTTAGCGCCATCTCGCCCGTGCCACTGCCCAGCTCGATAATTGGGCTGTCAGTTGCAGGCAGCCAGTCATTCATGGCGTTTAACAGCAGTGCATGACGAAGTCTGCCTTTTGTGGTCCCGTAAATGTTTTTGCTGAACTTCCCGGCCAGACCGTCAAATGAATGATCGTTTTTCATATTCAGGCCGGATTAGGTACATCGATAAACGTAACCTGCAACTGACACTCTTTTTCCAGATATTCCCCCAGCGCCTTCACGCCGTAGCGCTCGGTCGCGTGATGTCCCGCGGCAAAAAAAGCAACATCACACTCTCTTGCAGTATGTACCGTTTGCTCCGAGACTTCTCCGGTAATAAACGCATCAACACCTCTCGCTGCGGCCTGTTCAATAAAGCCTTGCCCACCACCGGTACACCAGGCAACGGAACCTATCATTTTATTCTCCGGGCCTGCGACCAGTGGCTTACGGTCGAGTGTATCGGACAGGCGTTGCTTCAAACTTTCAACAGTAACGTCACTGTCGAACTCTCCGGTCATCACCACTCCTTCAGGTTTCACGCCAATAAGCGGCTTGACATTGGTAATGCCGAGTAACGCAGCAAGTTGCGCGTTATTGCCTAAAACAGGATGCACATCCAAAGGAAGATGATAAGCGAATACGTTGATATCGTGTTCCAACAGCGCCTTAATACGACGATACTTCATCCCTGTGATGGTGGCATCCTCGCCTTTCCAGAAGTAACCGTGATGAACGAGAATCGCATCAGCCTGATGTGCTATGGCTTGTTCTATCAGTGCTTGCGAAGCCGTCACACCCGTCACGACTTTTTGAATATCCCGCTTACCCTCAACCTGCAAACCATTGGGACAATAATCCGAAATCTGGCCGGTATTCAGTAAATTATTCAGCAAATCCTGAAGTGCAACATTCGTAATCGCCACGCATCCTCCGCCTAAATTAGACTTTTTGTACAAAAAACGTTATAAAAGTGTCGATATTGTAACACTAACCTAAGTCAAAGAGTCCAATTGAATAATGAGCAAACTAGATAAAGATAAGGTTATTGCCGACTTCACTGCTGCCTATGAAAAAGCCAATGGCAAGTCGCCTGATATCGAAGCGAAGGGTGGCTGGTATAGCGTTGATGGCGGTAAGAACATGCGCCTGGCGCAGTTAAAAGAAATGGGTGACAGTTTCGGTGACGCTGGCGCCTCTTCTGCTAAAAAAGAGAAAAAAGCGGCACCTAAGAAAATGGCTCCTAAAAAGAGCACAGCAAAGAAAGCGTCAACCAAAGGCTTTTCTGTTAAAGCGTTCTGGTCTGATCAAATTAAAGATGAAAACAGCGGTGCCATATTGCCACGCTAAATTATGATGGCACTTTGGAAAAGCGACACAGGGTCGCTTTTTTTGTGCCTGTTTTTCTACCTAGCCTTACTTTTTGGCCTGAAACATCGGACACAAAAGTATCACTAAGATCTGAAGCTGAAACAATATTGAATTGAGAGATAATTAAGCATACTAACGGTTAAAGTAACGTTGCTTATTGATGAGTCGTTGTCGGGGTTTCGTGTTCACTGCTGGATACGCCACTGGCAACAAAAGGAACCAGCTGAACTATTACGTCCGAGATATCGACCTTTTGTTTAAAATCAGATTCAGCAATTTCTCTTAACGCTTTGCTTGACGCCATTGAAAAAACAAAACTGCCAATTGCAAAGTGCAAGCGCCAGAAAAGTTGCTCGTCACTCACCTCTGGCAGACATTGCTTTATGGTTTTGGTTAACTTTCTGACGGTGACACCATAGTCCTGCATGATGAAACGACGTAAGTGCCCCTGCGACTCATTATAGCCGCGCCCAAGTAGCTGAACGAAAAGCTCTGTACCGTTTTCCTGTACTTTTCTTAACGTCAACATAGGGTCAATTAACGCACTGAGCACGGTCTGCACGCCGGTTTCACCATATGCTGGTTCCATATGATCCAGTGTACTGTCGATCTGAGGCATTAGTACGTCAAAATATTGTTTGAGCACGGCCTGGATCAGGTTCTTTTTACTTCCGAAATGATAATTAACCGAGGCGAGATTTACCCCTGCACGGGCAGTAATCGACCGCATAGAAGTCTGCGCGTAGCCCTGTTCTGCAAACAGGACTTCCGCGGCTTGTAATATCGCCTTTTTAGTTTTCTGAGACATGTAATAGCGCGATTAATGAAACCAGGTTCTTGACTGATTCCAGAGCCGCATCACACTGCGTTCTGCCGCTTCTGCAAATGACAGACCCAGTTTTTCAGCCACGTTCTTTTTGATGCTGTATTTCACGGCATATATTTCACGTTCAGGATAGTGAGACAAGATGTAATCATCAGATGTCATGATCTCATCAACCAACCCCAGTTCCTTCGCTTTAATACCCGCCCAGTATTCACCGGTCGCAACCTTTTCGATATCCATGTCTTTACGCTGACTGTGCACAAAGTCCTTAAACAGCGTATGGATCTCTTCAATTTCTTCCTGAAACTTCTTGCGGCCCTCGTCGTTGTTCTCACCAAACACGGTCAACGTCCGTTTATATTCGCCGGCAGTATGCTGCTCAAAGTCAATATCGTTCTTCTTTAGCAGCTTGTGGAAGTTAGGCAACTGCGCCAGTACGCCGATAGAACCAATATAGGCAAAGCGAGACGCCAACAATTTATCGGCAACACAGGCCATCATGTAACCGCCGCTGGCAGCGACTTTATCTACCGCTACAGTAAGCGTGAGACCTTTGTCCTTGATACGTTGCAGCTGTGATGCAGCCAGGCCGTATCCGTGCACAACGCCGCCGCCACTTTCAAGACGAATTAGTACTTCGTCTTTCTCTTCAGCGACACAGAGAATAGCAGTGATCTCTTCACGTAACCGGTCGACCTCGTGCGCGTCCATAGAACCCTTAAAGTCGATAACAAAAAGCCTCGGACCGTCTTCCCGCTCGCTTTCTTTAGCTTTGAGTTTCGCTTTTTCTTCTTTCTTTTGCTGCTTGGCTAACTTTTTCAGTGTTCCTTTATCCAGCAACACCTGACGGGCGTAGTTGGTAATGTCTTTTAACTGATCGGTCAGAGACTGGATTTCAAGATGCCCTCGCCCCTGCTTTTGTTTATTAGCAACGCCGACAATCGTGGACACCACCAGAATAAACGCAACCACAAGCGTGACGGCTTTCGCCAGAAACAATCCGTATTCGTACAAAAACTCCAAGTGACTCTCCTAACACAAAAATAAAGGACCTTACTTAAGGTCCTTTATTATCACTGACAATTTAGTTTAGGCAAGTTTATCAGGCTTCACCTACTGTGACGATAGTGTCATGGTCTCAATCGCATTTGCTTCAATCTCTTCCGCAGTAAAGTACATGTCACGTAGCTGCGGTTGTTCTGAATAAAGCCGTGTTTGATCAAGGTTATGCTCACTGCCATACACTCTGGATTGCGAGTAGCTTAACAAACCACGTCCTACCGGGCCGTCTTCAGTAAAGTTAACCACTACCATCCAGCTACTACCGTAATTGATATGATAGCCCTGCGCTTCAGCACTCATAATGGTACCCGGAAGCGGCTGATAGGTATGGCGTGGCAACAAGGTACCGTTATTGCCGGGTACAATATTAAACACGTTGAAACCGCCCTCAATATTGTTCGCACCCCCCCAGGGTAACCGCTCTCCGCTTGGAGAACCATCAGGCAGGCTTCGTTCAACAAACTGAACGTCTCCCAGCGCTGCGTCCGGCGCGACACCTGCCGTATCGATCACCTGCACCGCGCGGGCAAATTGCTGCAACGTCGTGACGTTCTGAAGCAGACCCGAAGGCGTGGTGACCGGAGAGGCCACATCAAAAGGCACTTCCCATTGCGGATCCCGGTTAAACTGGAACGCAAATTCTCTGAACACATGGGCACCAGTGCTCTCTTTGTTCATGGTGCCATCCCAGTCAGCCAGCGCATCACAGGCTGCGCTGATGTCTACACTTGCGCCATCAACACTGACAGGCGTATCGCCTTGTCGTTCACAGGTCTGAATCAATGAAGGCAAAATATTTTCAGCCAGATAGCTGCGGTTACTCATTAATAGCCCTTCAACTTCCTCAGGCGTAAAGGTACCGTCACTGCCTGCGCTGTCTTCGATAAAGACCTGCCCCATGCGCGAACGTAAAGACTGTTGATTCTCTGTTCTGCCATACAGCGGCGAAACGCCGGTAATAGGACTATCCAGATTGGTCAGCCAGAAACTGTCATTTGAGTTCTGAACGCTATCCGTGCCTTCATATTTAGGCGCTTCTTCATAAGGTACCGGACGCTCAAAATCAAATGCTGATAAAAAGCCTGGTAGTACCGTGAAGCCCGCGACCTGTTTGGTTTGAATCAATAACGGATTCGTCGTCAGCTCATTAATCGCAGTGTCTGTTAAGTAAGGGACCGTGGAGTCATCGATATAAAAGACTTCTCCTTCTTTTGAGGCCGCCATGGTGTTATTAAAAATAACCCCGTCGTAATCTTTAAAGGCCTGCTTGAACTCGTCCATGCTGGTAGCCATATTCATCGCCAGCCAGTGATCAACAATATCCAGATTTGGCAGGTTGGCATCTTTGATTGCGAAGGCGTTGGTGTCAGTCCAGTCAAAGTTACCCGGTACTTCAATCATCGGACCATAGTTGGTGTAGTACGCCGTTTTATTAAGCATAATTGTCTGCCCCGGCCCTACTGCAACTTCAATTTGTAGAGGTTTTTCGTAAATAGTCCGTTTTGACCCGTCTACCATATGCGTCATTGCTGAAGCGTCATCGTCGTCAACCGTTAACTGATATACAACAAAATGTTCTGCTGTAGAAAAAGTATGGGTCCACGCTACATCATCGTTGAAACCGATATTAACCGCACCGGGCAAGCCCATCAGAGAGGCCCCGGTGACATTCATATACTCAGGTACGGTCGCCTGGAACTGCCAGAAACGCAGATTACCGGTATGCGGGAAATGTGGATTGGCCAATACCATTCCCATGCCATTTGTTGTTTTATCGCTGCCAAGTCCCCAGCCATTTGACCCCATTTCCTGCGGGTTCTTTTCAGGCAGTTCTACTTTCGGTTCGATCTTTAATGAGGTTGCCGCCGGTGTGCTTGCGGCCGGTACCGGCAAATAAGACTCTCCCGGGGGCGCGGCAAGGAACATGGGGCCAAGGAAATTTGCTGCGCCTGGCAGCAGTGCAACACCCAATGAATATGTCAGCAAATCGACACTGTCGATTTCTGTTACCCAGGGTTGTCCTGCACACTGCGGATCCTGTTCAGAAACCGGCGTATCTGCCAGATATTTATTGTAGCCAGCGGTATACCCCTGGAACATAGCGCGGCTATTGGCTGACATCCTCGGTAAATTTTCTTCTGCCAGTTCACGAATGCCAACCGTAAGGAAGCCAAAGTCGTTAATCAGGTTTTCAGAATCCCCACTGCCCGGGTTCATGTCCGGCCCAAAATATTTTGAACGCTCAGAGTTATATTTCACGATCTGGTCGGCAAGAATACACAAGTTATCCTTCGCAAACGCATAACCTACCCCATAGGCCATACTTTCCAGGTTGTCGCCTGTAACATGAGGCACACCATAAGTGGTCCAGGTAATATCTGCGGTCAGTTCACCGTCAGCATCGAATGCCGGAATTGGCGCTGGTGGCTCTGTCACCGGAGGTGGAGGCGGAGGTGTCGTTGGTGACACACCACTAAAATCATTGTCATTATCGCCGCAGGCTGAAAGTGCAAAAGCGACACCGACTGCAAGAGCGGTTTTGGTGAGGGTACGAAGTCGAAAATTATTGTCCACGCGACATCCTTCCTTGTTGCTATTTTATGATGGTAGTCAACACGTTAAGACGTGTGACGTCTACAACAAGGTGTAACACAGGTCAGACCTTTTAACAATTAATTAACGATAATTTATCCTGCTATATCGGTAAATTGCGGACATAAAAAAGCCGGACATGGGTCCTAATGCCAGTCAGTTAAGCTGACTGGCATTTTTCTTTGTGGGATATTTAGTCGGTCTCTTCCTCACAACCCGGGGG